>CAVYUE010000018.1:0-278374 GCA_963771625.1 uncultured Acidobacteriaceae bacterium | reverse complement strand
AGTACTGGACGGCCGCAATTCTTGCGATGCTCTTCCTGCTTGCGCCCTCACGAAACCGCAGATGAAGACTAGAAGCGACAGAAGGCATTATGCTAGGGAAAGCCTTCCAAGATAGATGAAGCGCCAGTATACAAACTGTATTTTACTTGCGACCCGAACTATATCGATTACTCTGCAAAGTTGGTCAATGAAGATTCATAGGCCCCCGGATCCATGTCATTGCTCTGGCCCCAGAACTAGGTGTTTGCCGATTTTTTACCGACCTTTTTCGAGATCATTCCACTTATCTCTATAAATAGCAGCCCACGCCGCTATACTGGACCTCGAAGAAATAGTTTCAAAGATTTACTAACTCCGGGATAGTCACGCACATCCCTGCAACCTATGGGATCAGCACCTTTCCCGCAACTGGAGTACTGATGAACTCTCAACGCGTGCGAGCGCACCATGTCTGCTAAAGAAAGAACAGAGCACGTTGACAGAGCCTTCAAGCGGGTCGACCTCGCCTATGTAGAGCTCGCATCAAGCGAGATTGCTCGTGACATTAACCGCGACATCGTACTTGAGATCGTTCGTTCCAAGCAGCCCATCTCGCGTGCCGATCTCTCACGTGTCTCTGGCTTGCAGCCTAGCACGGTCTCCAATATCGTCGAGCAACTCCTTCAGGAGAGATGGATTGTTGAGGGTGCCGTGGCCCGCAGGCCGCGCGGCCGCCGCCCGACCATGCTCTCGCTGAACGACAACCTCGTCATGTTGGTCGCCGACCTTCGGCCCCGCAGAGCAATCCTCGCGATTATCGATCTCAATGGTCGCATGCTGGCCCACGAGGAGATTAGCATCTTCTCGGATCCGGAGCGATCGGTCGCGGGAATAATCGAAACCATGCAGGCCATGCGCGATCGCTTTCCCAACAAAACCTTCGAAGGGGTTGGAATCAGCGTACCCGGCCGCGTTCATCCAACGACAAATCGCCTCATCCACGCCCCGAATCTCAAATGGGCGGACTACGACATCAAGGGAGCAATTCAGAAAAAGCTTCGTCTTCAGGTCGAACTTGACAACGACGCGACAGCCTGCCTTCTCTCCGAACTCTGGTTCGGCCGCATGGACAAAACGCGCAACGCAGTTCTCATCAGCCTTTCCGAAGGCCTTGGCACTGCTATATTCGCCAACGGGCAGATCGTCGCAGGCCTTAACGGCCTCGCTGGTGAGTTCGGCCACATCCCGCTTGATCCAGCCGGCCCTCTTTGCGGTTGCGGCAAGCGCGGTTGCTGGGAGACGTTCGCTTCATCCGACGCAGCCCTGCACTTCTATTCCGAACTTAATCCAAACGCAAAGGTTCCCTCCATCCAAAACCTGATGCGCCTCGCTGAAGAAGGTGATCTGCTCGCAACCAAGGCGATAGAGAAGCAGGCCCTGCATCTCGGACAAGGCCTCCGCCTCGTCACCGCGGCCCTTTCTCCCGAGCTCATCCTTATCACCGGTGCTCTCACCACAGCTTGGTCCACCTGTGGCTCCATTGTGCAGGCCGAATTGACATCGGGCATTCTGGCAGGCTTACCACCTCGCCTCGAGATCACAACGGGAGGGGAGATGGCCCGCCTTCGTGGAGCTGCAGCAATCGCACTCCAGCGTCACTCCGGCTATCACAGGTCATCGCGCCGCGGAACGAGAGATAAATCGAACGCAAGCAAGGCTCCAAAACTAGTAGTTAAACCCCAAGCATCGCACATATAAACACGTGATCTCACATCCATGCATCTAGTCATCGACTGCGGCACTTAAGGGACGAAGGCTCTCGAATCGATGAGCACGGCATCGCGCACGGCCGAGGACATACCATGCATGAAGTGATTAAACGATCTCCCAGGAACCGAAGTGGTGGATTGCGTCGCTTCGGCTATCAGTGAGGCAAGCGATATCACAGGCTCCCGGCCTTCAAATCGAAGCTCTCGCGGTTTCGGCCAGCACACGGGCTGGTCATTCTTGAGGAGCACCTGCAGGTCATTCGTCCCGCCAAGCTCTGGAACGACACCGAAACAGCAATACAAAATCGAAACTGATCGCCCGCTTCAACTGATACAAATCGGGCCGGGCGTTCCAAGCCAGACTGACGGGTGGAGGATGATCCAACCCCGCACGTAGATGATCTTCCGGTCCAGATCGGTCAGTCTCATGATGGATCCGTTGACGACCTTGTTGAACCCAGACATCGTCTCGATTCCGTTGCAAGGCTGGCTCGCCACAATCCACGTCCAATCCGCTGGTGAGTGGAACTCGACCAGGAGAGGATTGGCGATGCCGACTTCCTGAGTGGCATTCGGCCGGAATTGAATTGCCTTTAGCGAAAGTGGAATAGAACTTTGACTTAGCCGCAGCAGGGTAGGGGACTAGAGCCAGCAGTAAGAGCAGGAAGGCACACTGTGAGGTCCAGAAGCTCCTTATTCCTCGCAAGAAGTCGCAAGGGATACCCGGGAAAAGTATCACATTTGTATCACTCTGCCCGGCGGATGCTTTAGTTGTGTTTGTGGAGTGTTGCTTAAACCCATGCTGCTATTGGGTTTGATGGTGAGAGCGCTGGGGCTCGAACCCAGGACCAACGCCTTAAAAGGGCGATGCTCTACCAACTGAGCTACGCTCTCAAACCACACTACCAAGTTAGCACATTTGGACGACTCTACCTGCCCTCCAACCAGCGGCAGCGCAAGCTGTTACTCCTTACGGCAGCTGTCGCCGCGCATCTGTCTGACCGAGAGGGGCCTCCCAGCAGAATCTCGCATAAAATCTGCGGATTTGGAGACGGAGACATCAACACCGGCGAGGATTTTATCGCAGGACCGCTCATAGCGGATGTTTCATTTTGGGACACATGTAGGATCCGCTCGCTTGAGCCATAATTTATCCATCAATCCCGCACTATCATTGGTTTGTCACACTTAAAGTCGCACAACGGTTTCATTGACTTGAAGTATCGCCCACAGTAGCCTCAGGCTATTGCATGACAACAGGTGCAAACACTTCTTTTGAGCTGGCAGCGAACCGGCGCAGTTCAACAAAACATGTGGTGTATTAGGAATACGAAATATGGACTCACGCGGCACGGACAAGATCTCCGATAAGGTCGATGATCTGGCAGCAACTGAGACCCCTGAAGACGTCGCCGTCCTCTATTCTTGGGCGAATCTTCATGGTGCGAAGTATCGCGACTTCTCTGCCTCACGCCGAGAGTACCGTGCGCAGTTGAGACATCGCGCCGCCCAACAGGTGCGCGAGCAGGCCTTGCTGGCCCAGGCCGAGGCGGAAGCCGCCGCCGCCGCCGCCGACTCTGCCGCACGTCACGCATCCCAGGCAGCCCGCAATCATCAGGCTGAAGACGCCGACTCCTCCATGCGCCGAGCTCTACGTGAGGCCGAAGATGCGGCCCGTACCGCCGCCGCCGAACGCGTCGAAGCCGCCCGCCGGGCTGAAATCGCCGCTGTCGCCGAGGCCGCCGCCCGTCGCGAAGAACGCGAGATAGCCGAGGCCCACGCCTCAGCACAGAGACAGGCAGCACGCTATGCAGACTCAGAGATTCGGCGTCGAGCAGGTGTTGAGCGTGGCTCCCCGGAACTCCCTGGCAAGACCGCCGACCCCTACACGGTCCGCTCCAACGCTCAAAGAGTCTCTTATTCTCAGCACTCGGAGCTCCCCAAAAAAGAAGCGCCACCTCAAGGGCAGACTCCCCCGGAGCCACTAGACCATTACGCGGTACAACCGCCCGCCACCACGCGACGTCCACGGGGCTATCGTCCCGATGACGCATCCGGTGTCCGCCAGATCTATCGCGGTCCCGACGATTTCGCCAATGCCGAGTACACTACTTCTGATCCGACACGACAATTTGCTCCAAAGCAAAGCCACGTAGCACCTGTACCACTTACATCCCAGGACATGAAACCCATACCCGAACAGCTCGTTCCTTCACCACCCGCGTCTTCGAATCCGAACGAAGGCAATCCTCCGCTTATGGGGCAACGCCGCACCGATCCTCAGCCCCCTGCCACGTCTTCCTCGCAGTCCGGGACTGATCCAATATCGGTCCCACCCAAGCCCGGCACCTGGCCTCCGACATCCGGCGATTACCCTCTAACCTCTACTGATTACACTCGCGACCCCATCCGGGAGTCGACAAGCAATGTGTCGTCACCGAGGCCCCCAGCGCCGAGACAATCGGGAATCTCACGTTCTGTGCCTCTTGTCCCTTCTACTCCAGCCCGTCCCGTCTCGCCGTTTTCACAAGCACTGGTTCCGTCTGACTCCACTCGTGGCCGCCGCGCCCAGGATGACTTCGACTATCAGCAGTCCAGCAGCCTGCCCGACTCTCCGCGCCGTACAACACCCGAGCCCCCGGCTGAAACCACGACGCCTGCAGGGCCTGCCTGGCTCTACGCACCGCCCGTCCCACCCGTACAGCCCAAGCCGATCGTCTCACAGCCGCCCCAGTCGTCTCAGTCTTCCGTGGCCGATACTCTCCAGCACTCACGCGAGCGCGTAGCCGCCCGCTGGTTCGCTCTCAAAGGCGTCTTCGAGCAACCGGGGCAGGAACTGCCTGAGACCGCACCCGTTCGTCAAAAAGAGACCCGCACGCCGGTTCTCGCCGTCTTCTCCCTCGCTGGTGGCGTTGGCAAAACCAGCCTCGTCGCAACGGTCGGACGCGCTCTCTCATCGATGGGCGAGAAGGTTCTGCTTACCGATACGACCTCTCACGGTCTGCTCCCGTTCTACTTCGGCGCCAGCGAACTCCGCCAGGGCACTGTCCGCACCTTCTCGCCGCCCAGCGGCAGCACCGACGCACCCATCTATCTCGTCAGCTATGAAGTCGACCAGAAAGCAGCCGACGATGCCGCCCAAGAGCTTCTTGCGGAAGAGATCATCAACAACGGCCGCGGCGCCCACCGCATCCTCCTCGACCTCACCGTGGGCTCCAGCTGGATCGTCCGTCGCATGTCCCGCATGAACCCAACCATCCTCGTTCCCGTCGCGCCCGACATGAACTCGGTGATCAGCCTCCAGACAGTCGAAAAGTTCTTCAGTGGCGTCAATGACGGCGACGGTCGCCCCTTGCAGCCCTTCTACGTCCTCAACCAGTTCGACACTTCGCTTCCGCTGCACCTCGATGTACGTGAGGTCATGCGTCGTCAGCTAGGAGACCGACTGCTGCCGTTCGTGATTCGCCGCGCTCCAGCCGTTAGCGAAGCCCTCGCCGAAGGCATGACTGTAGTCGACTATGCCCCTGACGCGCCCGTAGCCGAGGACTATCTCAACCTTGCCACCTGGCTCCGCACCGTCGCAGCACCGGCCACAGCCGGCTTCCGCAACGTTCGCTGGAGCGAACGATGATTTGGTCGCACCTATTCACTCAATTTGAGTCAGGTGACCATCTCTTCTTCAAGATTTTTCGCTTCATCATTCTGAGCATCGGAGTAGTGCTTCTCGGCGTCACCGGCATTCTGGAGCTGACTTGGCCGCAACAGATCGTGCTCGGCATCCTCACCGTTGCACTCATCATCTGGCTCGACCGCAGCTCAAGCTCTTATCTGGTCACGCTCACTCTGATGCTGGTCTCCATCTTCTCTACTTTTCGTTACGGGTACTGGAGAGTCCATACCACCGCCAGATTCCTTCTTGATCCCGGTTCAGTCTGGAGCGTACTGGACGGCTTCTTTATCGTCCTGCTGCTCTTGGCAGAGACCTACGCCTTCGTCATCCTCTTTCTCGGCTATCTCCAGACGCTCTGGCCGTTGCGCCGAACACCAGTTCCTCTCCCTGACCATCCAGAGCAGTGGCCAGCGATCGATCTACTCATCCCGACCTACAACGAGCCGCTCAACATCGTGAAATATACGGCACTCGCTGCGATGAACATCGACTGGCCCTTGGACAAACTCAACGTCTACATCCTCGACGATGGCAAGAGGGAAGAGTTCCGCAGATTCGCAGAAGAGGCCGGCATCGGCTACATGACCCGCGATGATAATCGGTACGCAAAGGCCGGTAACATCAATCGCGCCCTGACCGAGCTGAACTCTCCCTACGTAGCGATCTTCGACTGCGACCACGTCCCCACGCGCAGCTTCATGCAGATCACCATGGGCTGGTTTCTGCGCGATAGCAAGCTGGGCATGCTCCAGACACCGCATCACTTCTACTCGCCCGATCCCTTCGAGCGCAATCTGAACCAGTTCCGAACCATTCCGAACGAGGGTGAACTCTTCAACGGCATCGTCCAGGATGGCAACGACTTCTGGAACGCGACCTTCTTCTGTGGCTCCTGCGCAGTACTCAGGCGCAGTGCGCTCGACGAGATCGGAGGCATCGCCGTCGAGACCGTAACCGAGGACGCCCACACCTCGCTCCGCATGCAGATGAACGGCTGGAACACCGCTTACATCAACATCCCTCAGGCAGCCGGCCTTGCGACCGAGCGGCTCAGCGGGCATATTAAGCAGCGCATCCGTTGGGCACGCGGCATGATCCAGATCATGCGCACAGACAACCCACTCTTCGCCAAGGGTCTAACTCTGGCGCAGCGCCTCTGCTACTTCAACGCAATGACGCACTTCCTCTACGCTCTGCCGCGCTTGATCTTTCTCACAGCTCCGCTCATCTATCTCATCTTTCATCGCGTGAACATACCTGGTTATTGGGCTGCCATTCTCGCTTATGCGCTTCCGCATCTGGTTCTCTCGAGCATCACGAACTCTCGCATTCAAGGCCAGCACCGTCACTCATTCTGGAACGAGATCTACGAGACCGTATTGGCACCGTACATCTTTTTTCCCACCTTGCTTGCATTGATCAACCCTAAGTTCGGCGGTTTCGAGGTGACCGCGAAAGGCGGCGTGATCAATCGACGCTTCTTTGACACGCGCATCGCACAACCCTTCCTTGTGATGATCACGATCAATGTCGTCGGCATGCTCTGCGCAATTCCAAGACTCTTTCAGCTCCCTGGTGCTGGAAAGACCTGGCCGTTGAATGTGCCCGCAGGAATGTACCACGGCAACCACACTGGCACTATCGTGATGAACCTGATTTGGGCCTCCTTCAACCTCGTCATCCTCGTCGTTGCCACTTCCGTCGCCTGGGAAAGTCGGCAGCGTCGCCAGACGGTTCGCCTTCCAATGACAGTGCCCGCCGCAGTCCAGTTGGCCAACGGAACTACCGTCCATGGCGTCACCGTTGACATGTCGACAGGCGGTCTAAAAGTTCGCATGGAGCGTCACTGCACCGCCAGTTCAGGCGACGCAATCAAACTAACCCTGCCTGTTCTGGACGGAAATACGACGTTGCCAGCCACGATGGTGGACATCAACGGTAATGTAATTCGTGCACAGTTCGATCCGCTCACCCTGCAGGAAGAAGAGGCGCTCGCCATCGTGCTCTACTCCCGCGCCGACACGTGGCTGGGCTGGGGTGAAACTCGCGACGCCGACAGGCCGCTTATCAGCCTGAGCCGCATCATGAGGCTTGCACTCCACAACTTTTCCCAGGTGATAAAAAGTTTAACAAAGTCGAACCACAAGGCCCCTGAAAGAAAACTGATAACCAGTGTCGTGCCGCTCCTATTATTGATGGCGTTGTTCGGCACTGGCAGATCATCAGCCCAAGCCCGTTCCGTACCTACGACGCAGACTGGCAGCCAGGTCACCGACCAGGTAAAACCCGACGCAGAATCCCCTCCACAAAAACTCGAACCTGCTGCCCCGAACCCTCCTGCAACCCCCCGCACATCGCTGAAACCAGGAGGAGCATTAATTGCTCCACCGGTACCCGGAGCCTTTGACAACGTAATCGCTCTCTCCGACATTGGCGTACGTGAAACCATCGTGATGCGCGGTGTAGATGCCTACAACACTGTCCACTTTTCATTGCCGCAGACGCAAGCCGTCGAAACCGCGACGATGCATCTTCGCTATCACTTCTCACCTGCGCTGATACCGTCTCTCAGTCATCTCAAGGTGAGCCTGAACGGCAAGCTCTTAGCGACGCTCCCCGTTGCAACTTCATCTGAAGAAACTCCCGGCCATAGTGTCCCGTCAGCCTCCAACGGGAACGGTACGCTTGAGTCGACCATCACCCTTCCTGCCGAGATACTCGTACGTGACAACAGCCTCACCTTCGAATTCGTTGGCCACTACGCGATGAAATGCGAAGATCCGTCCCACTCCACGCTCTGGGCTCAGGTGGACAATAGCTCGACCATCGAATTTACCGGCACGCTCGTCTCCTTTCGCGATGACTTGAAAACACTGCCGTCACCGTTCTACGACTCCATGGTCGATCTCCGTCCGGTGATCCCCATCGCTTTCCTGAGTCAACCATCGCCAAAGGCTCTTCAAGCCGCTGGCATCGTCGCGTCGTGGTTCGGTGTCCTCGCAGACTCGCGCCCCATGCGCTTTTCAGTCTCCGTGGGTTCCATTCCTGCTGGTAATGCGATTGTGATCGCCGAAAACGGCACCAGCCTTCCCGCGTCACTCCGGATGAGTACACCCTCAGGACCCACGATTGCCATGCGGTCGAACCCATCCGATCCATACGCAAAACTCCTCGTACTTACTGGAGACTCCGCGGATGATGTTCTAACCGCAGCCATGGCCCTCACTTTGCAGCGCGATCTCTTCGAAGGCGATCAGGTTCGAGTTCCTTCCATCAAGTTGCCCGCCGCGCGAGAGCCTGACGATGCACCGCGCTGGCTAAGCACCGAAAAGATCACCCGCATCGGCGACATCGTCCAGGCAACCAGCTTCGAGACTGACGGCTCGAACCCGGTCGCCGTTTACATGCGCCTCCCACCGGATCTCTATTACGGTGCCCGGCAGGATCTTCCTCTTCACCTCGGTTATCGCTACGACGGCATCCCCGTCTCGAGCGAAAGCTCGTTGCAGGTCTCTGTGAACGGCGCCTTTGTCGGCTCGAAGCCTTTAGTGCAAACCGAAAAAACTTCTGCTGTCATCCCGGTGCCGGTCTCGGACATGCGTCCCTTCTCGAACTCCCTGTTGATGCGGTTTATCTTTCTGATGGCCCAAAAAGGCGAGTGCCTGGACGCTGCCGCCAACAGCCAGAAGGGCTCCATCCTCAAAGATTCCTATCTTGATATCCAGGGCATCCCCCACTGGGCCGTTCTGCCCAACCTCGAGATCTTCGCCAACGCCGGCTACCCCTTCACGCGCAAAGCCGATCTAGCCGACACCGCCGTCGTGCTGCCCGACAACGCTCTCCCCGAAGAGATCGAGATGTTCCTGACATTGATGGGCCACTTCGGAGCACAGACCGGATACCCGGTGCTGCGGGTTACAGTCACCGACCCTGACGGCATGAGGTCCGACAGCCTCAGAGACTACCTCGTGCTGGGCACGGTCGATGATCAACCTGCTATCGGCCGCCTCAACCCCTCGCTTCCCGTCGGTGTGGACGGCAGCGGTCTCCACATCCAGGACACTCAGGGCTTCTTCGCGCAACTGCAGCATGCCTGGTGGAAGGTCCGCAGCTCAGACCGCGTCCAGTCCGGTCAACTCGAAACCGCAGGTGGTCTTCCCGACGCCCTCATCGAAGGCGTCGAGTGGCCCAAGGGATCGAATCGCTCCGTCGTTGTTGTGGCTCTCCGCGACAAAGACGTTGTCTCCAACTTCCTGTCTGTCTTCCTCAAGACATCTCAGTCTTCGGATGTCTCCCAGTCCGTCAGCGTCTTGCACGGACCCCGCTTCGTCTCGTATCGGATCGGCAATGACGTCTACCGCGTTGGTTCACTCTCGCTATGGGTGCAGCTGAACTTGCTCTTCTCGGAGTATCAGTGGCTGATGGTCATCTCCACCCTGGCCTCTTGTCTCCTTCTCGCCATCATCCTTCGCTCCGTCCTGCGTCGTAAAGCGCGAGTCCGGTTGCAGGGGAACTACTAGCCCACGCAAGCCGCTCCCGCACCTCGCTCATGCGATTCACATCCCACCCGACACTGATTCGACAAAGAGAAGATCACCCGTTCGAGGTACGATTCACCTGCCTTAATTCTCTTGAAATGCAGCTCCCTCCCACGTATAACTCTCGAACGTACACAACCTTTTTCCAGCCCATGCTGTTACGCGTGGCAATGGGACTGGGTTTACCAAAGGCCCCATGAAACGCACGAACACGCGAGCAGAGCAATTGCGCAAACTTCCTCTCGACCTCTCGACGCTTACTCTCCTCGGCATATTGGGCTTCAGCACGCTCACCGCCTTTGCCTCCAAACCGGACAGTGTTCCGGACTGGGTCCGCACTGCCGCGCAGCAAAAGATCCCGGACTACCCACCCGAAACCAACGCGGTCGTTCTCCTCGAAGACACCACCTACACCGTCGCTCCCGACGGCAACGCCGTCGAGCACTACCGGCGCGTCGTCAAAATCCTCCGCCCACAGGGCAGGGAAGAAGGCATCGTCGCTGTCCCATTCGACAAAGACGCCAAGATCCTCTCGATGCACGTCTGGAGCATCGGTCCCGACGGCCACGAATATGCCGTCAAGGACAACGAGATGGCCGAATACGGCTATCCCGGACAAGGCAACTTTTTCATGGACCTCAAGGTCCGAGCGGTCAACGCTCCCGGCCGCGACCCTGGCGGCATCGTTGCATACGAGTACGAGCAACGCAACCATCCCTACCTCACCGAGAAGACCTGGTTCTTCCAGAGCGATCTCCCGTGCCTCAGCCAAAGCTTCATCCTCGAGCTTCCCCCCGGCTTCACGTATGGCACGGTATGGGCCCACAGCAAGGAGGTCCCCGCAGCCGACCTCGAACACCAGCGCTGGCGCTGGGAGATGAAGAACACCCCACCCATCGACCTCGACCAGGTCATGCTGCGCCCCGATGCCTCCTCGCTCGAAGGTCGCATGACCGTCCACTACGCCGGCCCCAGCATCCCAGCGCCCACCGAGGGCAGCTGGAAGGGCATCGGCGAGTGGTACCAGACAATCTCCAAAGATCGTCTCGTCGCCACACCTGAGATCGCAGCCAAAGCCAAAGAGCTCGTCGGCGACAAGACCGACTTCTACGACAAAACCGAGGTCATCGCCGAGTTCGTTCAGAAGCAGGTCCGCTACTTCGTCATTGAGATGGGCATCGGCGGCTACCAACCCCACTATGCTGGCGACATCTTCCACAATCGCTACGGCGACTGCAAGGACAAAGCGACCCTGCTAACAGCCATGCTCTCCACGGTCGGTGTCCACGGCGCTCTTGTCATGGTCGACCATCGTCGCGGCGTCATCGATCCGGACGCCCCATCCATCGTCGGCGACCACATGATCGCAGCCATCGAGATACCCAAAGGCTACAGCTCGCCCAAACTCCGCAGTGTGGTCACCTCCAAAACCGGTCGACAATACCTCATCTTCGACCCCACCTGGGAAAAAACCGCCTTCGGCCAACTCGAACACAATCTCCAGGGTGGTTATGGAGTCCTGATGGAAGGCCCTGAAAGCCAGCTCATCAAGTTTCCTATTCTCCCGCCCGACCTCAACACCATCCGCCGCACCGCCAGCTTTCAGCTTCAACCCGACGGTTCACTCAAGGGCACCGTCACCGAGAAGCGCTTCGGCGATCTTTCTGAAAAGCGGCGCAGTCTGTACACGACGGGCGACGTGAAAGAGCAGACCCAGTACCTCGATCGCCTCCTCGGACAGGACTTCACCACCTTCACCGTCTCCGACTTCAAGGTACAAAATGCAGAGTCCCTCAACAAAGATCTGACCACCTCCTACACGGTGACAGCGGACCGCTTCGGCAAGTCGATGGGACCCCTGATGATGATCCGCCCCCGCGTGCTGGGCAGCGAACACCTCGAGACCGACCATAAAAAGCGTCATGCCATCCCAGTCAACCTCAACGAGACCATGCAGGAGAACGACGACTTCGCCATTGAGCTACCCGCTGGCTACACGGTCGACGAGATTCCCGATCCCGTCAAACTCGACCTGGGCTTCGCCTCCTATGAAAGCTCCAGCAGCGTTAAAGAAAACGTCCTTCACTACACCCGCACCTACACCGTTCGCGAGGTCACCCTTCCTTACGACCGATATCCCGATGTCCAAAAGCTTGCCGGCGTCATCGCAGCGGACGAACAGAACAACGCGGTTCTGAAGAAAAAATAAACATAAAATGCCACCAAAGGGCCTTCTCACTTGCCGATTCGTTCCAGAAAACTATTGCTGCAACAACCGACCAAGGACATTTCCAATGATCCACATTTCACCCCGTCGCAGCCTTTGCCTCTCTCTCTTTTATGCCTTGGTTCTCATCGCATCACCATTCGCCCGCGCACAGTGGACCGTTCCCACTCCCGAAGAACTCTCGATGACCTCGCAGCCTGAGGTGCCTGGCGCTGCAGCCGTCTATCTCTTCCGCGAAGAGAAGACTGAAGACAGCCTTCATCTATTCAGCATTTATGTGAGGCTCAAAGTTCTCACCGAACGAGGCAAGGACTACGCCAACGTCGAGCTTGAATACGAACACAACAGTGAAGGCGGCTCAACGGTCATTGAAGGCGTCCAGGGAAGAACCATCCATCCCGATGGAACCATCATCCCCTTCACCGGGAAGCCATACGAGAAGCTCGTTGAGAAGACGCAAGGCGTAAAGTTTATGGCGAAAGTCTTCACCTTGCCGGACGTCGAAGTTGGCAGCATCATCGAATATCGTTACAACTTGCGACTCGACGATCACTGGTTCAGAGCACCCATCTGGTACATCCAGTCCGATCTATACACACGAAAATCTCATTATCTGTGGAAGCCAACCGACGAACAACTACTCACCAGTGACGATAGCGGCGGCCAGCTCACCAACTCTGTCTTCTGGACTCCAATCCTGCCTCCTGGTACCGAACTGACGCATATCAAGCTTCCCGCCATACGATTCGGACACGAGGGTCAGCTTGTTCTCGAGGTGAACGCGCACGATATACCACCCTCCCCGCAAGAGGAGTACATGCCACCCCTCTCCAGCTTCACCTACCGGGTCCTCTTCTACTACTCTCCGTACCACACGGGCGAAGAGTTCTGGAAAAAAGAGAGCAAACACTGGGCCAAGGTGCGTGACAAGTTCATCGGACCAGGCCCTGTCGTCAAATCGGCGGTACAGGAACTGACCACTCCATCCGACACCCAGGACCAGAAGCTCCGCAAGATCTACGCCGCGGTTATGAAGCTCGAAAACACCAGCTTCACCCGCGAGCACACGACCGAAGAGGAAAAAGCAGAAGGCTTCAAAGAGATCCGCACCACCGACGACATCTGGACCCGCAAGCGCGGAAGTGACGACCAGCTCACAGAACTCTTCGTTGCTATGGCGCGCGCCGCCGGTATGAAGGCCTACTTGGTTGCTGTCACCAGTCGCGACAAAAGCTTGTTCTTTCCAAGTTATCTTAGCCTCTCGCAGCTCAACGATTATGTCGCCATCGTCAACCTGGACGGCAAAGAGCAGTACTTCGACCCCGGCGCCCGATACTGTCCCTACCGGCATCTTGCCTGGAAGCACACTCAAACCTCCGGAATCCGCCAGACAGACGGCGGAGCCGACATGGCGCAGACTCCCGGAGAGTCGTACACCTACTCGAACACTCAGAGAATCGCCAATCTGACACTGGACAAGGATGGATCTGTCACCGGAAATATCAAAATGACCTACCTCGGCTCTCCGGGAGTGTACTGGCGACAGAGGTCGCTCACCGGGGACGCAGCGAGCCTTGACCGGGAGCTGCGCAACAGCGTCGAAGCTTTAGTGCCCCAAGGCATTGAGGTCAAAGTCGTCTCAATCGAAAAGCTCGAAGACTACGATCAACCTCTCGTCGTCAAACTTGACGTCAAAGGAGCACTCGGCTCCTCTACCGGCAAGCGTCTGCTGATTCCCACTGACATCTTCGAAGCCAATGCGAAGCCCACCTTTCCCCACCAGAAACGGGATGTTCCGGTCTATTTCCCATACTCCCACATGACGCAGGACGCAGTGCGAATCACCTTTCCCCCCACGCTCGCCATCGAATCACTTCCGGCGTCAGACACGTCCAGCTTTCAAAAGTTCGCTCTCTACAATATGAAGACCGAATCTACTCCGACCACGTTCACCATGCACCGCGACTACTCTCTCGGTGAAATCTTCTTCAAACCCGAAGAGTATTCCGGCCTTCGCACCTTCTACTCCAAGATGGAAAGCAAGGACCAGGAAGCAGTCGTTCTCACCTCCGCTTCCGCCAAACCCACTCCAACAGGGAACTGACACAACCGCCGTCTGTCCATGCCCTAGGGCAGGCGGCACACCTTCACCGCGTCATTCGCATACTCGCAAGCAAACCCTGTCGCCGCGTTCCGCTCCAGCACCACCCACGTCACCCCGAGTGGTCTCAACTCTGCCGATCGCCTCGCGTCCGGTTCGTTGCTCAGCCCCATCTGCGCCGCCTGCCCCTGCGACCATGCGGCCGCAAGCCCCGGTCTATTCGCCACCAACCCGCCGTCCTTCGAAAAGTCCGGGAGCATACTTCTTTCAGCGATCGCCCGGAAGCCTTGCGCATCTTCGCCCGGCCTTGTGATGTACTCCGCATCCAATGCAAACAACGCATCCTTCGGCGTGTTTCGGCTGATCCACACGAACGCCTGCTCCCATGCATTACCGGCACCGCCATTCGCCTTCCACGTCAGCGCACCTGGTAGTTCAAGATGCTTCGAAGCGGGAAACGTTCTTCGTTCAGCGCAGATCGTTATCCCCGCCAGCAGCGAAAACATCGCCAACCACCGCCACATCCGCCTCTGCAGCACTCGTTCCGCCAGCCATGCTCCCACCGTCAGAATCATCACCACATACACCAGCTGAAAACTCCGGAGTGGCTGCAGCCTCGCCACCAGATGAGTCGCAGATCCCATCCTCGCGAAGAGTATCGCAACAGTCGCAGCCATAACTCCGGCAGTCATCGCCATCCGCGCCAGGCCAACACGCGCCACATCCCCATCCTTACGTTGTCCCAGCGCAACCAGCGAAAGAATCAGCAGCGGCGCCACCAGGCCAATCAGTTCGTACCACCGCCACTGGCTCAAAAACCAATAAGTCCTCGTCAAAGCCACTCTCTGGTACTCCGCACTCTCCGCCGGAGCCGTCAACTGCATCACCGCTGCTATCGCCACCGCAGCCAAACACAGTCCCGCCGTACCCCACACACGCACCGGCCGGCGCTGAGACGTCAGTACACCGAGCAGCGCCACCGATCCAAGTGCATACCCGCCCATCAAAGGATGCATCGCAGTTGCGGCTAACAAAGCTGTGCAGCACAGAGCCAATCCATACCAGCGCTCTTCTGCCGCCCAAAGTCGTGGCGCCAAAAACTCCAGTGCTCCCACCAGCGCCAGCAGCCCGCAAGGAGTCGAGATGCTTCTCGCCGTTACATAAGGATCCATCAGCATCAACGAAGTCCCTGCAATCGGCAGCGTCAGCCATACCGCCAGCAGCAGCACCGCACCCCCTCTTGCCTCACGAGACGCATAACACCGCGCCGCCAGCAGCCATGCCGTAAACAGCGTCATCCAGAAGGTCGCCAGATACACCATCAGCAACACCATCTCAACCCCGAAGTGCGACTCGCGCACTAGCCCCGCGATCACCCGCGCAAAGAGCGAGTACTGCAGGTGCCCCACCACAAATCCAGCGCCATAGGGATACAGCCCCGGATCGAGCAGTCGTTTAACCTCCGGCAAATACAGGCCGCCGTCTTCGGCATAGGGATGGTAACCATGCACCAACAGCGCGAAGAACGTCAGCACCGTCACAAGCGCAGCCGCGAAGCCCCGCTCTCGCCGGTACTCCTCCCGTTCAAGCCCTTCCGCAGAGATGGGTAATGCTAACGATGTAGCCAAATACCGGTTGCTCCCGCCGCAATATGATTGTCACGACCTGATGCTCATATCAGATGCGAAGACTTTCGTGCTGCCCTCCACATCTTTCACTCAACCAGATTCTAGTCGACCCATCTATCCCGGCGAACGTCATGAACGCCCCGCCGCAAAAAATGCGATCCCCTCATAGAATTAGACGGTAAATCACACCATCCTGCCTACGTGTGGACGAATTGCAACAAGAAAAAGCAACGCCGTTTCATCAGAATCCTCTCATCATCCAAATCAGCATATTGGCCCTCCTATTGCTCTTTAGCGGTACGCTCGGAAAGGGACAACGTATGCATATTCACAGCAGCCTAAACAGCCAGATTATGTCGCTTGGTGCGACGCAGGCTAGCCAGCAGGCCCTGGCCACCCGAAGGGCAGCCGCCGAAGTACGTCACAAGTTAACAAGCTTCGCCGTAGACGAAGACGGCGATGTGGTCTCCCGCGTCGATGCCCGCCAGGAGAGCGACCCCGATCACAGAAAAAATCCGCAACCTGAAGAAGAAGAGTTCCGAAGCATCTTCGTTTCCGTCTCCGTCTAACGATCGCCACGCTCTCGCTGTGGATGTAGGTTGCGATCCAGAAGATACAATCGAATCTGTATGCTTCTTCGTCGCTCCAGCCAATATCACCCCTGCACCGCGACCCATAAACTGTGTCCGGTCCGAGAGCTCGCATGAGCGCCACAGCCACGACCACCAGCGGTCGTAACCTTTTAAAAACGGTCCCGGGCCTGCTCATCAGCGTCTTCTTTCTCTGGTACACCTTTCGCGGAATCTCTTTCAGCCAGATCGTCGCTCTGCGAATCACCCATCCGGCTTGGACCCTCGGCATCCTCGGTTTCACCGCCGCCAGCTACACTCTGCGATGCGTCCGTTGGACGCAGATGATGCCCCGCGGCATGCGTTCCGTCAGCGACCACTTCAAGGTCTGCGCCCGCGTCCTCATGACCTCGCTCGCCGCCAACAACATCCTGCCCCTGCGCATCGGCGACATCATGCGTATCTTCACCTACGCGGATGACCTCGGCACCTCCCCCTCCATCATTCTCAGCACCGTCATCCTGGAAAAGCTGCTCGACATCTTCGTCCTGGTCTTGATGTTTGTCTCCACCGTAGGCAGCATCGCCACTCCGCGTCTACGCCTCATCGCAAACATATCCCTCGCCATCTCGGCCATTGGCCTCCTGATCCTTCTGGTCGCCGCCCGCACCCTGCAACCTCCCGTCCAACGCCTCTTCGCCCGCCTGCCCGCAAACCCCAAGCTCGCCAAAGTCGAACACTGGATCACCCTCGCTCTCGACGCCACCGGCCGCCTCGGCGTCACCGGTTCGTTGCTTCTCCTGCTCCAGACGGTCGTCATCTGGACGTGCGAAGGCCTCATCTTTCTCTCCGCGATCCGCCTTCTCGGCTTGCCCGTCGACGGGATCGCAGCATGGCTGGCGGTCTCCTTCGCCAATCTCTCCTATCTCATCCCTAGTTCACCCGGTGCCATCGGCCCCTTCGAACTCGCAGTCAAAACCTCCCTGGTCAACCACGGCGCGTCGATGTCGCAGGCCGCGGTCTTCGGTCTTGCCATCCACGCATGGATGCTCATCTCTGTAACCGGAGCTGGTGGAATCATCTTCCTGATCCATCGCTTCCGCATCCACAACACCAAGCCGCTGCTGGAAGAGATCGAAGAACTCCCAGTCCAAATGCCATAGCAGTCGCGAAATATACTCCCGACCAACGGGAGGACCAAAGCATACAACCCACCGACACAAGATAAAAAGCCACGGGAGTGGCCGCCCCACACGCAGTGGGCCCGTCCGGCAGGACACCACATCCAAAGCACTCTAGTAGACTGAAATCAGCCCTAAAACCCTCCGAACGCGGTGAATCCGAAGCATGTATCGCACAATCCAGCAGTCTCTTCTGGCCCGCATCCAGGCCATCCTCCTCGCCAAGTACGACGTCACGCTGACGAACCTAGTCGTCGAGCAGCCCCCCAGCATCGCCCTCGGCGAACTGGCGCTCCCCGTCGCCTTTGAACTCGCCAAGCGCCTCCGCAAAGCCCCCCGCGCCATCGCAACCGAACTCGCCGCCGAACTCACCGCGGCCCTTCCAACACTCGAAGGCGTCGCCAGCGTCGAAGTCGCAGGTGCCGGATACCTCAACGTCCGTCTCGACCGCACCGCCGCCGTTCGCCGCATCGCCGCCGACCAGCACGCCGACATCGGTGGCCCCGGCTTCCGCCTCGTCGAGCACACCAGCATCAATCCCAACAAGGCTGCCCACATCGGCCACCTTCGCAACGCCATCCTCGGCGACACCTTCCAGCGTCTCCTCCGCCCCGACACCTTCAAAACCGGCTACGAAGTCGGCGTGCAAAACTACATCGACAACACCGGCGTCCAGGTCGCAGACGTCGTCGTCGGCCTGGTCTATCTCGAAGGCAAAACTCTCTCCAGCACCCGCGAACTGCTCACCGAACTCATCGAGACCAATCAGCGCATCGACTTCTACTGCTGGGATCTCTACGCCCGCGTCTCGCAGTGGTACACCGCCGACCCCGACCATCTCGCTGCTCGCAAACAGATCCGTCTCGACACCCTTCACGCCCTCGAAGTCGGCAACAACGATACAGCCGAGATAGCCGACCTCATCTCCACCTCTGTCCTGCGCCGTCA
Organism: uncultured Acidobacteriaceae bacterium; assembly: GCA_963771625.1. GTDB lineage: Bacteria > Acidobacteriota > Terriglobia > Terriglobales > Acidobacteriaceae > Edaphobacter. The sequence goes on along the minus strand of CAVYUE010000018.1, from coordinate 259,764 downwards.
TCTCGAAACCATGCAGCGCCTCAGCATCGAGTACGACTTCCTCCCCCGCGAGAGCGAGATTCTCTCCCTCCACTTCTGGGACGCGGCCCGCGAACTCATGCTCCAAAAAGGCGTCCTCTACCTCGAAACCGCCGGAAAGAACAAAGGCTGTTACGTCATGCGCCGCGCCGGCACAGAAGCAGATCATCGCCGAAGAGGGAACAGATCCCAACCTCCCCGACGAAGACGCAAAGGTAATCGTCCGCTCCAACGGCACCGTCACCTACGTCGGCAAAGACATCGCCTACCACCTCTGGAAGTTCGGCCTCCTCCCCGGCAAAGACTTCGGCTATCAGAAGTTCCACGAATACCCTGATCACTGTTGCTGGATCTCCACTGTCCACGGCGAAACCCCACACCCAACCTTCGGCAAAGCCGATCACATCTACAACGTCATCGACTCACGCCAGAACGACCCGCAGAACAACGTCATCGCGGCCCTTCGCGGCATGGGCTACACCGAAGCCGCCGACAACTACACCCACTTCAGCTACGAGATGGTCGCCCTCACGCCCCGCTGCGCCATCGACCTCGGCTACACCATCAGCGACGAAGACCGCGCCAAGTCCTACATCGAAGTCAGCGGCCGCAAGGGCTTCGGCGTCAAAGCCGACGACCTCCTCGACCAGCTCATCGCCGCAGCCAAATCCGAAGTAGACACCCGCCACCCCGAGATCGAAGCCCCCGAACGCCTCACCATCGCGACACAAATCGCCGTCGGCGCCCTCCGCTACTTCATGCTCCGCTTCACCCGCAACACCGTCATCGCCTTCGACTTCAAAGACGCCCTCAGCTTCGAAGGCGAGACCGGCCCCTACGTCCAGTACGCCATCGTCCGCGCCGCCAACATCTTCCGCAAGGCCAACACCACCGAAGCCGAATCCCTCGCAGCCATAGCCAACGCTGGACCTGACCAACTTACTCGACACCGAAGAGGGAAGCAGCCTCTGGGAGACCTGGCTCCTCGCCTCAAAGCTAACGCTGTTGATCGAGCAGTGCATCGCCACCGCCGAGCCCGCCTACCTCGCCAAGTACGCCTTCCAACTCGCCCAGCAGTTCAACAACTTCTACCACCGCCACCACGTCCTCAACGAAACCGACCCCACCCGCAAAGCCCTCCTCCTAGCCACCGCCGCCGTAGCCCAACGCGAGATGACCCGCGCCCTAGGCTACCTCGGCATCGAAGCCCCACCAGTCATGTAAGCCGGAAATGCCTGGAATTAAAAAACAGTTGGAAGCCCCTCTGCATGCTGTTGGCGAAACCGAGATTCACAGAGAGGGTCCAAAATCTGCTCTTCGGAAGTCACAGAAGGCACTAGAAACCGAGTAGAACTTATAGCGCCATCAGAAAGCGTGTCCTGCCGAATCACTTTGTCGTATCCATAGTGAAGATCGACTGCAGCAATATCCTGGGGCACGTCGACCTCAGGAAGCGTGAGCCTGTATGAATGAAGATAACCCTGCACGTCGATGTGAGCTGGTATTCCGTATTGTTTTGCAAGCCGAGCCGGTTGTGCGGTCAAACCTGGGAAGACAAATTCTCCCCCGTCAAATGCGGGGATCCTATCGCCGCCCTTCGAGCCACTTATATTCAGACTGCCCAACTCCCCATCCGGCTCGTAGTTTCCTGTGATGACTACATATTCCGGAGCGGTACGAAAGATTCTGATCAGGCTCACCGAGGTTAGCGGCGGCAACGCTTCCGGTTCACGCGCTATTTCAGCGGGAACTTCATCGATTCCATTGTTGTTTGCTCCAACCGAAACGGAGTTGTGTCCACGTGCTAGAGGAGAAGCATAGAAGCAGGTCTTGACGGAGTAGACGGTTCCATAACCGCCTGTCAGCATCTTTTCCATTTTCACCGTTCTGTCTAGCGCTTGATTGCGGCCGGCTTCGAGATAAAACAAGCGTTCGCGTCCGGACGGGCGCGTCTCAATGTGATCGACAGTCGTCAATCCTGTCGTAGTGTGAAAGAAAAAGTAATAAGAACCAACGACCGGGTCGCGAAGTGTGCGGTAGCCAACCGGGATCAAATGAAGGTCGGGATCGATCCTTATTTCGTTGACGTTGAAATTTGTCGGTCCGCAGGAGGAGCCAATTAAAAGCGAAGCTGAAGCAATTGCTGCCAATCCAATCTTCTTCACTATGGATGTCATGAGTGGTTACTCGCCCTTCACACTCTGATCCTATTGGCTATAACTCCGCACCCACTCCAGAATCGACCGAACCGCAACCCCACTCGGCCCATTCGCAATCCACGGCTTACTCTCATCGTTCCACGCACAACCTGCAATATCCAGATGCACCCACGGAGTATCCCCCACAAACTCCTTCAGGAACATCGCCGCCGAAATCGCCCCACCCCAACGATTCTTCCCGGTGTTCATCATGTCCGCAATCTGACTCTTGATCTGCTCTTTGTAGTCATCTGTACAAGGCAGCCGCCAGAACTTCTCCCCCGAGATCTTCGACGCGTCCGTAAATTTCTGCCACGTCTCCTCATCATTCGAGAACAACCCCACATTCAAAATCCCCAGCGCCACAACACAAGCCCCAGTCAGCGTCGCTGCATCGATCAGGTGCGTACATCCCAGCGTCTTCGCATAGTGCAATCCATCCGCAAGCACCAGCCGTCCCTCGGCGTCCGTATTCACCACTTCGATCGTCTTACCCGACATTGCCGTAACAACATCACCAGGCTTGAACGCGTTGCCATCCGGCATATTCTCCGCCGAGCACACTATGCCGATCACCTTCACCTTGGGCTTCAACTGCCCAATAGCCCGCATCGCGCCGATCATCGCCCCTGCTCCGGCCATGTCGTACTTCATCTTCTCCATGCCCTCAGCGCCCTTGATTGAGATCCCGCCCGTATCGAACGTAATCCCTTTCCCCACCAGTCCGAGCACCGGAGCCCCCTCAGCCAGCTTCTCCCCCTTCGACCAGCGCTGGCTCATACGTCATCACGATCAGCGCCGGCGGCTGCTCCGAACCCTGTGCCACCGCAGCAAACGCGCCCATCCCCAGCTCTTTCAACTTCGCCGTCGAGTGAACCTCACACTTAATCCCCACCTCCGCGCACATCGCCGCCGCGCGCTTCCCCAGCTCCGTCGGCGTCAAGACATTCCCCGGCTCATTCACCAGCGACCGCGTAAAGTTCTGCGACGCCGCGACAATCAGTCCAGTATCAAATCCTTCCTGAATCTCTGTCCTGGTCGATTTTTCTGCTTCGTGGGCAATCACTGAAAGCGTTCGAACAGACCGGTCTTTACGCTCGCTCCGGTACGTGTCCCAGTCACTCTCCGCCAGCTCTGCACCCTCCACCAGCGCACGCGACAACAGCGTGCATGGCAGCGTCTCAAGGTGCTCATCGGACAAAGCATGGTCCTCCGGAAATGCGATGGTCACATCCCGCACTCCAAGTGGCTTGGCCGCTCGTACTGCAGCCCCGGCACCCTTGCGCACCTCATCCACCGACAGCGCTTCCGCCTTACCCAGGCCCACCACAAGCAGCCGTTCGGCCTTCAATCCACTCGGAGCGTGCAGCAGCAGCATCTCTCCCAGCGTCGCCTTGAACTCACCCGTCGCCAATACCTTCGCCGCTGCGTTCGTCACCGCGTCCGAGGTCGTCAACAACGCAGGCAACGGCTCCGTGTCCTTGCCAACAGAAATATCTACAGCAAAGACAGCCAGCATTGGCGTCTGCGCCCCGGCAGCGTCCTGGAAGAGTAACTTCGTATCCATCTATCTATCGTAACCCCACTCTTGTACGATAACTGCAGACTAAAAAATACAACGAAAGTAGATCTATCTTCGTTGACTACGCGCAACCGCCGCCTTGGCCTCGCTATCGGCCTCGCGCTTCCGTTCCGTAGCGCGTTTGTCCCACTCCTGCTTGCCTTTCGCCAGTGCCAGTTCGCACTTCACGCGTCCATTTCGGAAATAAAGTCGCGTCGGGATCAGCGTAAATCCTTTTTGCTTCGTCATACCCTCAAGCTTCCGCACCTCGTTTTTGTGCAGTAGCAACTTACGAGTACGCAAGGAATCATGGTTCATCGCATTCCCATGAGAGAACGGGCCAATGTGTGCATTCAGCAGAAAGCACTCCCCGTCCTTCAGCAGTCCGTAGGCGTCCTTCAGGTTCGCCTTTCCCTCGCGGATCGACTTCACCTCAGTCCCGCGCAGCGCAACACCGGCCTCAAACTTGTCGGTCAAAAAATAATTAAAACTGGCGGACCGGTTGAACGCAGCATCTCTTTTGCCCGCTGCAACCGGGTCGCGGTCCTTTTCTTTCACTACCGGCTTCGGCTGGTGAGCGACTGTCGGATTGGACATAGAACGAGACATGCAATCTCTTACTTTAACATGTCTGCAACTTTAGAATTACTCGCGCCTCTCACCGGTAGCAAAGCTACGCGTCTAACAAGAAACCTCAATCGCCGGGCATCGATTCCGGCGTGAGTCTGTCAACATCTTTCGCCGCGAGCCGTACTCTCAAAAACGTCCGCGGACTGTACGCTCTTCTTGCCCACTTTTGACGAGGTCAACATTGCACCGAATGCTATACTCACCCGAGCAGAGCAGCCTGGCAGGCACCGCCCCCACAGGCAGCGTCTTGGCCGGGAACATCCTCCCGGCGGACACGAAATCCGCCCATTGCCATACTCTTCACGGTGAAAAGGACAAAAACGGAAGCAGCATGGGTCGCGGGTACAAATCAATCAGCAAACGAATCGTTCTTCATCGCGCCCTTCTCCTCGTGCTGCTCTGCTGCGCCCTCGGCTCTGCCACGGCGCACGCCCAGTCAGCCAGCGCATGGAATAAGCGCGGACAGGAAGCCGAGGCCCGGCAGAACTACGATGCGGCCATGGAAGACTACCACCAGGCCATGCTCAAGAATCCGAGCGACCTCCGCTACAAAACCCGTTACGAACACAACAAATTTCTAGCCTCTGTCGGCCACGTCGACCGCGGTCGCGTCCTTCGTCAAAGTGGCGACTTCAATGGCGCGCTCGTCGAATTCAACAAGGCCCTCCAGATCGATCCCGCAAATCAGACAGCCCAGCAAGAGATCGATCAGCTCCAGCAGGCGATGCAAAACCCACAAGCCAGCGCCGCCTCCGCACGCAGCGAGCAGATGTCGAGGCAGAACGAAACACTCGACACCATCGGCTCCATCGCCGGCCCGGTCGAACTCAAGCCAGTCTCAAACGACCCCATCACCCTGCATATGGTTGAAGATGTGAAGGTCATCTATCAGGCCATCGGCAAGGCCGCCGGCCTCAACGTTCTATTCGATCCCGACTACACCTCCAAACGCATTCCGGTCGACCTAACGAACGTTACTCTCTCAGACGCCCTCCGCATCGTCGGAACCATCTCTGGAACCTTTTATAAAGCGGTCACACCTAACACCATCTTCGTCGCTCAGAACACCCGCACCAAGCGGACCGATCTGGATGAGCAGGCCGTCCAGACCTTTTACCTGACCAACGCCAGCCAGCAGAACGATGCAAATGAAGTCGTCATCGCAATCCGGAATCTGCTCGATCCCAGCGTCAAGATCTACCTCGTCCCCAGCCAGAACGCCATCGTAATGCGCGCCACGCCGGACCAGTTGCTCCTGGCCGAAAAGCTGTTGAACGACCTTGACCGGGCTCGCCCCGAGGTCGTCATCGATGTCGCGGTGCTCGAGGTCAATCGCAACTTTGAGCGTAACCTTGGAATCACCCTTCCCACTCAGATCACCCTCACCCCGCAGGCAAACCCGACCAGTACCACGACCACCAGCACCACCACCACTCCATCAACCGGCAGCACAACAACGACCTCCACCTTTACACTCAACTCGCTCGCCCATCTCAATGCCAACAACTTTGCGGTAGCTATCAACGGAGGCACGGTCAACGCCCTCCTCACCAACGCAGACACCCGCATCCTGCAGAACCCCAGCATCCGCGCCACAGACGGCCAGAGGGCAACCCTCAAGATCGGCCAGAAGATCCCCGTCGCAACCGGCTCTTATAACGCGGGCGTATCCACCGGCGTCGCCAGCATCGGCGTGCAGACTCAGTTCACCTACCTCGACGTAGGCGTCAACATCGACGTCACCCCGACAGTCCACTACGACCACGAGGTCACCCTCAAATTGAAGATTGAGGTCTCCTCCGAGGCAGGACAATCTACCATCTCTGGCGTCACCGAGCCCATCATCGGCCAGCGCGTCATCGAGCAGGTCATTCAACTCAAGGACGGCGAACCCAGTCTCCTCTCCGGCATCATCAGCACGCAGGACGCCCTCAACATCACTGGCACTCCTGGTCTCGGTGAGCTGCCGATTCTCAAGTACTTCTTCTCTTCGCGCGACAAAACCGTCATGAAGGACGAGATCGTCTTCCTTCTCATCCCCCACATCGTCCGCGAATCTGTACTGACTCGCACCAACACCCGCGCCATCGACACCGGCACCGGCCAGTCGATTGAGCTTCGCCGCGACCCAACCCTGGACAACAGCTTAGTCAATCCCGTCTATCCCAAGGCCCCTATAGGTCAAGCCACAAGCGCTGCGAACGCTGCCTCGGCCATGGTTCAGCAGCTGAGCCAGCAGGCCCAGCCAATCCAGCCCCCGGCCAACAGCGCCGCCGCTGCAGCTGCCGCCGCCAATACGGCCGTTCAGCAACTCAACCAGCAGGTCCAGCCTCCGAGCCCCGCAGCCACTGCCGGCGGGCCTCCCATCAGCTTCACCGTCGCCCCGGCCGACTCCAACCAGGCCGTCGGCAGCACCTTCCAAGTCGCCGTCATGCTCAACAACGGACACGACGTCTTCTCCGTCCCTCTTCAGGTCAAGTTCAACTCGACCGTGCTCCAGCTGGTCAACGTGGACTCAGGCGACTTCCTCGGCCGTGACGGTCAGGCCACCTCCATCGTCCATCGCGACGACGGCAACGGCCTCGTCGCCATCTCCACCAATCGCCCACCCAACGCCCCCGGAGTCAGTGGTTCTGGCAGCCTTTGCACCCTCACCTTCAAGGCCGTCGCACCCGGGGACGCTACCCTCTCCCTCGTCAAAGTCGGCGCTCTCAACAGCGCGCAGGCCAATCTTCCGGCCGTCGGTTCGCAGGCCGTGGTGCATGTGAAGTGAGCATCAGCACCAATCCGGGTGCCACACCTCCGGCTGGTCGGAGGGTGGCAATCCCGGCAGTCAACTCGCAGCCGGTCAACCATCAATCCGGCCTCACCCTGGTCGAACTCATCATCTGCGTCGCCATCGTCGCAGTCCTCGCCTCCGCTGCTATCCCTATCGCCCGCTTTCAGGTCAAACGGGTTAAGGAGCGGGAACTCCGCCGCGATCTATGGGAGATGCGCGACGCCATCGACCATTACAAGGACGCCGCCGACAAGGGGGCCTTCATGACCAAAGCTGACAGCTTCAACTACCCACCCGATCTCCAAACTCTGGTCGACGGTGTCGAGGTGCAGGACAAAAAGGTCAAATTTCTCCGCCGCATCCCCGTCGATCCCATGACCAACTCCACCGAATGGGGTCTCCGCTCTAACCAGGATGACGCCGACTCAGACTCCTTCGGCGGTCAGAACGTCTTCGACGTCCACACCAAGAGCACCGGAACCGCACTCGACGGCACAAAATACTCCACATGGTAGTCATCACTCCAATCCGGCGCGCACGCACCCGCCTCGCGGCAGAGCAAGGCTTTACCCTGCTCGAACTCATGATCGTCATGGTCGTCATCGGACTGCTCGCCGCTATTGCCATCCCCGCCTACACCAGCAACATCCGCAACGCGAAGGAAGCCACCCTCAAAGAAGACCTCCACGTCCTCCGCCAGGCGATTGACTCCTACACCGTCGACAAGCAAAAGGCCCCTCAGACCCTCGACGACCTCGTTCAGGCCGGCTACATCAAAACCATGCCCGTCGATCCATTCACCCGCCGCTCCGACACCTGGCTTCCCGTCCAGGAGGACACCCTGATGAGCCTCGATCAGACCGAATCCGGCATCGACGACGTCCATAGCGGCTCCCAACTCACCGCCGCCGACGGTACCTCGTACGGCACTTGGTAGATGTCCCAACTCAACCTCTGGAAGAAGCACCTCGGCTCAGTACCCGAGTATGTGTGGGACCAGCTCGACGTTGAGACACTCATCCTCGCCGACAACGACCTCTCCGAAATCTCCGTCAAAATCGGCAACCTCCAGCACCTCCGCACCCTCGACCTCGGCCACAATCAACTCGCGCATCTCCCGAACTCCCTTGGTGATCTCGACGGTTTGACCGACTTCCTTTACCTTCACGACAACCGCCTGACATCCCTGCCGTCCTCCCTCGCAAAGCTCACCAGACTCCGCTATCTCAACATCAGCAACAACGCCTTCGCGCTCCTCCCCGACTGCATCTCCCAACTGTCTGGTCTGGTCGAACTCAGGGCGACCGACAACGCGTTGACTACACTGCCTGACTCCATAGGCGAACTCTCCAGCCTCCGCGAGCTTCATCTCAGAAACAACCAACTGGCAACGCTCCCCAACTCAATCGGCAGCCTGAAGGAACTCCGCCAGATCGATCTCCGCGGCAATCCCCTGAAAACCCTGCCACTATCCCTCGCCGCTCTGCCCCGACTCGAAAAACTGGACCTGCGCTGGGTGACAACCCTCGACCCGCCCACCTGGATCGAAGATCTGAAAGCGCGAGGCTGCCTGGTCTACGCATAGGTCGCCACCTCTCGCCTCTGCTCACGAAAAGGCGCATACTATGGTCTAAGACTCGTCGAGCTGCGTCCGTCAGCAGGGAAGCGGCCCCACCAGGAGACACTATGCGTACCGTCACGCACCTCGGCCTAGCCGCATTTCTCTCTATCTCCGCCGCTGCAATCTACGCTCAGACGACGACAAGCATCCCCCCGCAATCCCCGACGGCCACTCCGCCTGCCAGCTCTCCAGGCACGCCTGCAAACAACCCCCAGGCAAGCGGAACTATATCCTCCGACCCCACCCAGCCGCCCGCTAACACCACGAAGGAAAGCAAAGAAGCCGCCAGAGAGGCCAAAGCAAGCAAGACCGATGCTCTCCCATCCCCCGGCGAAGACATGAAGACCAACATCAAGCCCGGCAGCGAGGACGACGTCAGCGCCGTCGGCACCCGCAACATCGGCGGTCGTGGCGTCGGCAACTGGTACTCCACCGACTGGGAGATCCGCACCGGCAAGCAGTACTCCATGGAGATCGAAAAGTCTGCTCACATGGTCACAGACCCCGTCATCGTTGAGTACGTCAACCGTGTCGGTCAGAACATCGTCAAGAACTCCGACTGCAAAGTCCCCTTCACCATCAAGGTCATCGACTCCGACGAGATCAACGCCATGGCTCTTCCCGGCGGCTTCTTCTACGTCAACTCCGGCCTCATCATGGCCGCCGACGAAGAGGCCGAACTCGCCGGCGTCATGGCCCACGAGACCGCCCACGTCTGCGCCCATCACGCCGCCCGTCAGATGACCAAGATGAACTACGTTCAGATCGGCTCCATCCCTCTGATCATCTTCACCCAGGGCTCCTGGACCGGCTACGGAATCTACGAAGCCACCCAACTCGCCATCCCCATGGGTTTCCTCCAGTTCTCCCGCATGGACGAGGCCGAAGCCGACTGGCTCGGTGTCCAGTACATGTACAAGTCCGGCTATGACCCTCAGGCCTTCATCCAGTTCTTCGAGAAACTCGACGCCCTCGAAAAGCACAAGCCCGGCACCCTGGCCAAGGTCTTCGCCGACCATCCCCAGACACCCGACCGTATCCGGCACTCTGAGGAAGAGATCGCCACCATCCTCCCCGCACGTCCCGACTACATGGTTACCACCTCTGAGTTCGACGACGTCAAAGGCCGCCTCGCCCGCCTCGAAAACAAGCGCAAGATCAACGACGGCAAGGGCGGCAACAAGCCCACCCTCCGCCGCACCGCCAGCGGCAACGGCAACAACGACCCCAACAACCCGAATAACCCCGCTAGCACCACCGATGACCGCCCGACCTTGGGCCGCCGCACCCAGGACCAGAGCCAGAATCAGAACCAGAACTAAGCGTGCGCAGTCGCAGCAACAAACAAGTGGCCGTGATGAGAATCAACTCATCGCGGCCATCTCTTTGCGGCACTCAACTCTGATTATTTGCGTTATCCCCGCCCGTGACGTCATACGTCGCACCCGTCACCATCGCCGCTAAATCCGACGCGAGAAACACCGCAGCCGGCGCTAGATCCTCCGGCTTCAACCAACCCACCTTCAGCGGCTCATGCGGAGCCCGCGTGTCATACGCCTCCTGCTCCGTCGGATGCTTCGGCGGATTCTCGTTCGCCGTCACCTCACCAATCAGCGCGCTCCATCGCGCTTCATTGTGCGTCAGCGGAGTATCCACCAATCCCGGAATCAGCGCATTCACCGTAATCTTGTACTTGCCCAGCTCCAGCGCCGCCGACTTCATCAGCCCAATAATCCCCCACTTCGAAGCCGAGTACGAAGCCATATTCTTCGACCCATGCTTCCCCTGCATCGAAGACAGCACAATAATCCTTCCGCCACCGTTCTTCACCAGCATTGGCGCAAACGCCCGAATCGTATTCGCAGTCCCATTCAAATTGTTGTTGATCACATCATTCCACTCCCAGTCCTCCATCTCGATAAGCGGCTTGAACCGTTGTGTCGCGGCATTCGCCACCACGATATCGATATGCCCGAACTTCTGTTGCACCTGATCCGCCGTCGCTCGCAGAAACGCAATCTCCCGCACATCGCCAACGACCTCCATAAACTGACGTCCATGCTGCTTCACCAGCCTACCCGTCTCCTCAAGATCCTCCTTGGTCGCAACCGCATACGCCTGCTCCGGCGTAATCTTGGCGCATATGTCGATCCCCACAACATCCGCACCATTCGCCGCCATATCAACGGCGATCGAGCGCCCAATCCCACGCGCAGCCCCTGTAATCACCGCCACCTTGCCCTTCAGCAACCCATCGCCAAACGCCCGCCCCGGCCACGTCTGTTTCTCCGCCAAAGCATCCGCCGGCTGCTGCGCCAACGCACTCCCTCCCATCGCCATCCCACCCATAATCGCTCCTCCCGAAGCCAGCAAGTCTCTCCTGGTTATGCTCGCGGCCATCTTCGATCCCTGCCGCCCAACGATCTCCTCTACCTCGCCCAATGCCTGTTGTTTCACCGTATTCAAAGTCATCTCCTTGGCCGTCTTGCAGCTTCGTAAGATGTGTCTTCGCCTGCGTAAGTGTGCCCGAGCCGACGAGGCGAAATCATCACCGTTGTCCGGCATGGATAATTCGTGGCTTCGCTTACAGGCACATCAAGAAGACCAGCAACAACCAACCCAATACCTTTGCGCCGTCCCAAAAGATAGACAGACTAAGGTCGAAGACTTGTTCTTTGCCCACACAACGCGACAGCATCCTGATTTGACGCGTGGTCAGTTTTGCTGCATAAAGGAGTCTTCTATGGGCGCAAAAGAGAAGTTGAGCTCACTTGGCCATCCAGTCCCGGAGTTGCCGGTCGCTGATGTCGAACGCGCCCAGCAGCACTACAGAGATGCACTCGGCTTTGAGATCGGATGGCTTTACCTAGACAAAGAAATTGGGGCCGTGTCACGCGGTGATATGGGGCCGATCTTCTTTCGGAAGAGGAAGCCACCGTTCGAACCTGCCGTTCACTGGGTATTCGCCGAAGACATCGATGCGTCATACCAGGAACTGAAGTCGTCAGGTGCGAACATCGTGGAGCCTTTGGAAAAAAAGCCTTGGGGACTACGACAATTCACAGTGCAGGATCTGGACGGAAACCTCTTCTACTTCCACCACGACTAACCAAACGCCGCATAATCAGTGGCTGGGTTCGACGGGTGGCAGGCACTCAATCAGGAGCAGATGCCATGACCGATGAACCCAAACAGACGACGCCACGTCCCACTCTCAATTCAATTGAGCCGCAACTTTACGTTGCGAACATCAAGAGTTCCTGCGACTTCTACACCAACAAGCTCGGCTTCGCGGTCGAATTCATCTATGGCGATCCGCCCTACTACGGGCAGGTCGTCCGCGACAACGCACGAATCAACTTGAGGCTGGTCTCCGAACCTGTATTCGCTGGCGATATCCGCAAGCGCGAACATCTGCTCTCCGCTTCCATCACGCTTGCCACCGCGACCGAAATCAAACAACTATTTCTGAGCTATCAGGCTGCAGGAGTTTCCTTCCATCAGGCACTCAAGAAAGAGCCATGGGGTGCCACGACCTTTATCGTCTCGGATCCGGATGAGAATCTCATCCTCTTCGCCGGCCCTGAAGCCGACTGAGCTACTCCCCTGAGATCAGCTTCTCGTCAGTCATCGTGTCTCTACGGGCTAAGCCTTTCGTTGAAAGGTCGGCAGCTTGGTCATGACAATTAGAAAGTAGCTAGCCACACCGACCAGGCAGAATCCAAATCCCGCAACAGCGATCGAGATGCCCAACAGTGGAATCAACTTTCCTAGAATCAGGGCGCCTAGAGGTATCCCGGCGCGAAAGGCCAGATTGTAGACGCTCATCACCCTTCCTCTCATTGAGTCCATAACAATGAGTTGAACGACCGACAGCATGAGCGAAGCCGATGCCATCACAGCAGCGCCGGCAAGAAAAATCAGAACGCAAGAGATTGGAAGCCACTTGGACACTGCAAATCCGGCTGTTGTCAGCCCAAGCGCGACAAGAGCAAGCACCGCGAGACGTGCCTGTCCTTTCAGCTTTTCCATCGCCGCGACCAGTAGAGCTCCACAGATGGATCCCGCGCCTGAGAAAACCAGCAGAAGCTCATAGGTCCCGGGGCCTCCGTGGAAGATAGTCCGCACAATCACAGGGAGAAATCCCGTCAAAGAAAAACCAAACAGTGTTGTGCAAAACGCCAGCACAACCAGCGGAGTCAAACCTTCCCGATCCCTAATAAATCCGATTCCTTCCTTCATGCTTTTCAAGACAGACATCTGTGTCTTCGGTGCGACGAACTGAACCTTGATGACGAGCAGAGAGATGATCACCGCAACGTAAGAGAAGCCGTTCAATGCGAAACACCAGGTCGCTCCAAAGGCCGTATATGCGAGGCCTCCGAGTGTCGGGCCAATGATGCGCGCAAGGTTGAACTGAATGGAGTTCATCGAAATTGCATTGGCAAGGTCTTGAGGTTCCACCAGCGTTGGCAACAGCGCGGAATAAGCCGGGCCGCCAAAAGACTGCCCGAGACCAACGAGGAAAGACAAGGTCAGAATGTGCCACACCTTGACGGCATGGGTAGCAAAAAGCGCCGCCAATACAAAGGCGCAAATCATCTGGATGTACTGCGACGACAGCAGCATCTTCTTTCTGTCCAGGCGATCAGCAAAGACACCACCGAAGAGGGAAAAGAGCATGATCGGCAGTTGCCCTAGGAAGAGATCCAGCCCGAGATAAAAAGGGTCTCTGGTGAGATCGTAGACCAGCCAGCTTTGCGCAAATTGCTGCACGAACGTTCCGATGGTAGAAACACACGCTCCCAACCACATGATCCTGAAATCACGATATCGAAACGCTCGGAAGATACGATTGAAAAAGGACGAGGGTTCAACCAAGAAAGCAGGGCTCCGTTCGACAATATAACCAAACCTTCATGAATCTGCGCCAAATCGAAGATAAAGCTAACAGAAGGTTCACTGAGTAGATGAGACTCCCGATGCATGGTCGCAGTTTCTCTGGCAGAGAAAATCGACTCAGTGCGAATAATACTGGCGATTCGGTAGCGATCTCGTCATGCCTGAAAACCAAGGTTTGCAAGTGCAATCTCAGTCAGCCTTCCCTCTGATCGGCGACACGACAGACCATATCACGCAACCAGCTTCAGATAATCGGGCTCATCGGCAATCGTGCGATAGCGAAACTGTCTCACGATCTCCGATCCCTTCAAGAAAAATATCCCCGGCATCTGATGTCCATCTTCCTTGATCATTCCAATTCCGTGACGGAAGATCGCACCCTTCAACCACCCGACCAACACCTTCGGAATCAGAAAATTCATAAACGGATGCATCCTCGACAGTTGAAACTCCGAATGTTGATACAGCGTCGCGTTCGGATCGCTGATCCTCTCCACATCCCCGATGCCGTAGTAATCAAAGAATGGTTTTGCGCGCTCCGGAGTGCCGAGATGAACAAAGACCGGCCTCACTCCGCGACGGTCGAGTTCGCCGCGAAGATCAGCTACGTCGCTGATCGCTTGGCGGCAAAAGGAGCAACCAAAGTGGCGCAGAAAAACCAGCAAAACCGGAGACGACTGGGTCAGCTCCAGCAGTGCGGCACCCGACTCAGTATGAATCGAAGCAAATGTCGCTGTTCTTTCTTCCGTAGTGCTCGTCCCTGCGCCTGCCATCGCGTACCCCAACATACTTTCTGCCGGTTCGGCGGCCTCACGATCATAGCGTGTCAAGCTCAGAACTTTCCCTACCTCGATGCTCCCAGCGCAACTCCAGGCCCTTCCGGCACCCCGATCAGACCGCTCAACACGATAAAATAGCTATATGACCACCCACACCACCGGCTACACCGACGACCACGCCAAGGCGGGCCTCGAGACCAAATTTCCCGCCATCGAAACCTGGCAGAACCAGTTCAAAGCCTACGAGATCCTCGTCGACGACCCCGAATTCACCTCCGTCTGCCCCAAGACCGGCCTCCCCGACTTCGGCCGCCTCACCATCCGCTACATGCCCCGCGAGAAGTGCATGGAACTCAAGTCCCTTAAGGAGTACCTCTTCACCTATCGCAACCTTGGCATCTTTCAGGAAAACATCGTCAACCAGGTCCTCGACGACGTCGTCAAAGCCACCGACCCCGTCTGGGCCGTCATCGTAGGCGACTTCCGTCCCCGCGGAGGCATCTCCACCGTCGTCACCGCCACCTACCCCCGCACCGAAGCAGCCCCCCAAAAATAAATCTCAAAAGCGTGGCGTATTTTTAGGCGCTCAAATAGTGGCTGACAAAACACCATGTCAGCCACACAAACCACCACGTTTTCACCACCAATTCACCACAACAAAACCACCAAAAATCGTCATATTACCGAACAAAAACGTACTCCCACCACGCCAGAAAAAAATCTGCAAAGTACACCTGCTATCCTCCCTCAGAGAGCAAGCTCAGACGAAACCTCAAAGGGAACCAGATGGCCTCCGCGACCAAACCCACCCGTGCCCCCTCCGTCGCCGGAGCCACCACCGCCCTCGTACTCCTCACCGCCCTCAACTTCGTCAACTACATCGACCGCTACATCCTCCCCGGCGTACAAGAGCAGATCAAGCACGAGTTCCTTGTCAGCGACAAGCAAATTGGCTCACTTACCTTTTGGTTCATGATCGCCTACATGGGCACCTCGCCCATCACCGGCTGGCTCGGCGACCGCTTCCCCCGCAAACCTATGATCGTCATCGCCGCCCTCTTCTGGAGCGGTGTTAACTTCTTCACAGCCAGTGTCCACTCCTACGATTCGCTGATGATCCGTCACGCCGCTCTCGGCATAGGTGAGGCCAGCTTCGGCATCTTCGCCCCCGCGATCCTGTCTGATTTCTACCCCGAAGATCAGCGCAACCGCGTACTCACCATCTTCAACATCGCCCTCTTCGTCGGAGCCGCGCTCGGCTACCTCATTGGCGGAGCAGTAGGCGAACACTATGGATGGCGCCACTCTTTTATCGTCTCCGCCATCCCCGGCGCCATCATCGCCCTGCTCATCGCCTTCCTCATGAAGGAGCCCGCACGCGGCGCAAGCCAGAACGAAAAAGCCAGGCTGGAGAAGGGAACTGTCTCCTCGCTTCTGAAGAACAAAGCCTATCTCTCCTCGATCCTCGGCTACGCTGCCGTGACCTTTTCGCTCGGAGGCATCTCCTGGTGGATGCCATCCTTCCTCCAGCGTGTCGACGGCCGCAGCGAGTCCTCAGCCGCATACCTCATGGGAGTCATCACGCTCTGCGGTGGTCTAGGAGGCACCATCACCGGCGGCGTCATCGCCCAGCGCTGGTCACGAACCAACTCGAAGGCTCTCTACCTTGTACCTGCAATCAGCTCTGCCCTGGCCGTTCCGCCCGCGCTCCTCTGCTTCTTCGGCCCGCACTCGCTCACTCTAGTCGGCCTTGGCCTGGCGGTCTTCTTCATCTCCCTCGGTACAGGCCCTGTGAATGCCGCTACCCTTAACGCCGTTCGTCCCGAGATCCGTGCCACCGCTATGGCCGGCCAACTCTTTCTCATCCACGCCCTCGGCGACGCCATCAGTCCACCCATCATCGGAGCCGTCAGCGATCGCACGAACCTCAACATCGGTCTGGGCTCTACGCTGATTACCATGCTCATCGCCGCTGTCATCTTCTTCATCGGCTCCCGCTACGCTCCACCACTCCACGTCGAACAGCCAGCAACCATCTGAAAGCGCATCACACGCCTGATGGCATGAGCAGATAGACTACAACTGCTGTCACCTCGAACGGGCTCCTGAAGCACCGCATTGTCACAAGTCAATTTGCCGCTCACCCTCCAATTCGCTCTCACAGCGTTCGCCTGGTTCATCGCGCTTCTCTGGGTCTGGAAGGCAATCACCTCCGCCTTCGGCCTCCGCCGCGTGCCAGACCTCACCCAACCCGAATACAATCTCACGCCACCCGGCAGTCCATCACTTACCGTCATCGTGCCCGCTCGCAATGAATCAACCAACATTCTTGGCTGCTTGCAATCCCTTATCAATCAGCAACAAGAACACAAATCTATCAACCTCCAGATCATTGCCATCGACGATCGCTCCACCGACGACACTGGCGCAATCATGGACGCCCTTGCCGCGAATCACCCAGACAAACTCAGCGTCCTTCACATCACCGAACTACCCTCCGGCTGGCTCGGTAAAACCCACGCAATGGCCTTTGCCGCTCGCCACGCTATCGCCCTCCACCGCCCCGACTATCTCCTCTTCACCGACGCGGACATTCTCTTCCGCCCTGACGCTCTTCGCCTTGCCCTCGCACACACCGTCGCCACTCAGGCCGACCACCTTGTCATCCTCCCGACCACTCTCATCAAGTCCAGGGGAGAGGGCATGCTGCTCAGCTATCTACAGGTCATGGGTCTATGGGCGGTTCGAACCTGGAAAGTCGCAAACCCCAAAGCTCTCCGTGACGCCGTCGGTGTCGGCGCATTCAATCTTCTCCGCACTACTGTCTATCAGCAGTTAGGCGGCTTCGACGCCTTGCGCATGGAGATAGTCGAAGACCTCGTCCTCGGCCGCCGCATCAAACGTGCTGGGTTCCGTCAACGCATTGCTACCGGCCCTGGACTCGTCAGCGTTCATTGGGCAAGCGGCGTCTCTGGCATCCTCAACGGCTTGATGAAAAATCTCTTCGCAATCTTCAACTTCCACCCGTCACTCGTTCTACTCTCCAGCCTCTGGTTGACCATCTTTTGCATCGCTCCCGCCGTCTTCCTCGTTCTTCCGCAAACCCGCACCCCCGCTATCCTCACCCTCGCGTCCATTGCGACCCTCTATATCCTTTCAAGCCGTCAAAGCAGAGTCTCCCCTTGGTACGCCCTCCTCTTTCCTCTGAGCGCATCCCTTATTGTCTTTTCGATTCTCCGCTCGATGTTCACAACCATCAGAAATGGAGGTGTCACATGGCGAGGCACCTTCTATCCTCTGGCCGAACTACGGAAGAACGCAGCCCCCCTTTGGTGATGAGAGAAGCCGGCCATCACTGTCAGCGTCGACAAACCCGGCAAGTCCCGGCACCCATTATGCTTCTTCTGATCATATTTACGTCTGGAATCTTCCCTTCCCTTAGCTGCTGCAATTAAAACAGGGTCGTATCCCTAAGCGCTCCGTTGGAGAATGCTTAGGACTACGACCCTAAATTGTTTATTTCAAAATACTTTGACACGTTTATACAAGTAGGGAGGGCCAGCGATGCACCACGAACCTGCTTCATCTCCCGCTCAAGGGCCTAAACCTCTACGAGCACCCGTCCGTACCGTTTCTCGACGTATTCATCAAGGATCACCTGAAACTCTTCGACGATCTGATCCCCCTTCAACGTGGTGAAAAGCTTGCCGTCCACATAGACGGGAGCCTTCGGCTCTTCAAACGTTCCCGGCAGAGAGATCCCGATGTTGGCATGCTTCGACTCACCCGGTCCATTCACGATGCAGCCCATCACCGCGAGCTTCAGCTCTTCAACCCCCGGATATTGCTTCTTCCACTCCGGCATCGAGGCCACAAGGTAACCCTGAATCCTCTCTGCCAACTCCTGGAAGTAGGTCGAAGTTGTTCGCCCGCATCCTGGGCAGCTCGTAACCTGCGGCATAAAGCTCCGAATCCCCAGGGACTGAAGAATCTGCTGTCCGCACCGCACCTCCTCTGACCGATCCCCACCCGGAGTCGGAGTCAAGCTAACCCGAATCGTATCTCCGATCCCTGAAAGCAGCAAAGGAGCCAATCCCGCAGCCGAGGCCACGACTCCCTTCATACCCATTCCCGCCTCGGTCAGTCCAAGATGCAGGGCATAATCACAACGCTTCGCCAACTCGGTATACACATCGATTAGGTCCCGCACCCCTGAGACCTTTGCCGACAAGATAATCTGATCCCGCCGCAGCCCATACCTCTCCGCAGCTGCCGCATTATCAAGAGCCGACACCACCATCGCCTCCATCATGACGTCGCGGGCTGGGAGTGGATTGGCACTCTTCGAATTTTCATCCATCATCTTTGTCAGCAGCGCCTGGTCAAGCGAACCCCAGTTGACTCCGATCCGAACCGGCTTCTGATGCTCGACCGCAACCTCGACCATGGTCCGGAAGTTGTCATCATCCTTCCGTCCGATCGATACATTGCCCGGATTGATCCTGTACTTCGCCAACGCCTTCGCAGTTTCGGGATACTTCTTCAGCAGCAGATGCCCGTTGTAGTGAAAGTCGCCGATGATTGGAGTCGACCACCCCTTCTTCGCGAGTTCCTCAACGATCGTCGGCACAGCCTTCGCCGCCTCATCGTTGTTGACAGTAACTCGAACCATCTCCGAACCGGCACGAGCCAGCGCCGCGATCTGCTGTACCGAACTCTCGACATCGGCCGTATCCGTATTCGTCATTGACTGCACGACAACCGGGGCATCGGACCCAACCCGAACCCCTCCAATATTCACAGTTACCGCACGTCGACGCTGTATCTCAGGCATAAAGTCTCCACCCTCAAGTTTATCACCGCAGCTTTCCGCAAACCACGCGATACACTACCGAAACGTGGCCCGGTAGCTCAGTTGCATAGAGCAGCGCACTCCTAACGCGAAGGTCGGCAGTTGGACTCTGCCCCGGGCCACCACCTAAGACCCTCGTAAACATTAGCGTTGTCCGGTGCAGTCTCGTCCATAGGAGATGAATCACCCACTGAGCATCCAGCTCAGCATGGCGAAACTGAGACACGACGGATGGGTATGGGTCTATCAGGCCCAGGAATTTCCGGTCGAAGCCTCGTTGCTCAGCAGTTTCCCTCCCGAGCGATCTTGACCTCATCCCTATCAACGGAAAGACGATCACCAAATCGTCGTGGTAATTCGACTTGCAATGCATTTCAACGATCTACTCTGCGTTTGGTGACAATTTCGTGACAACAATGGAAAAGATTTCTGGCTAAACTGTGTCGCAGAACAATTCTCAGCATTCCGATCGAGCAATACGCAGTCGAAAATCGGCGCGGCATCTGAGCCGATAGAAGGACGATTGCTTTCATGGGAGTGACAGGCCCTTCGCATTTTTTGAATTTATAGTTTCTACTCTGGCAAATCGCTACGAGATAGGAGTACATTACGTGGAAATTATCAACTCCGATAAGTCTTTCGATCAAAAGCGTTAGGAGCATCGTTTGCGGAACTTGTTCCGTAAGAAGTTGGGCTATAACAGACGGTTTATTGGGCTTTGAGCAGTGTTTCTGTTTGATTTGCGGTTCTGAGCTCTGCTCCCGCGTCAACTTTGCTTTTGATTGCGGGCTTTTCCATATGAGACGCAAGTTTCTGTGGTTGTTGGAGGTATCCAGCAATGAAGTCTGTATCTGGTAAGTCGCTTGTTTCTTTGATCGTCTTCCTGTGTCTGCTGATTTGCACCGCTGCAGCCAAAGCCGATTATGTGCCGGCCTCTTCCGATGCTGATATGGCAGGGACCGGGAAGCCAGCATCTCCGACCGGAGATACTGTAACGATCCCAGGCCCGCTGAGATCATTTCTGCGCATGGCCGGGATCAGCCAGAAGGTCTCTTCGGAAGACGTGTTGCCTTTGCTTGCGCGCAATGTTTATCTCCACGGCTATCGGCAAAGTGTTCCGACCGAGTTCCTGCTTCTGATCGACCGTTATATACATCAGGCGAGAGAGTTGCAGATTCTGGCAGGGACAACGAGCACGATTCGGGTTGCCGGTTGCGACGATGCTGGTACGTTAGTTCAGATTCTCGGCTATCGGTTGCAAGAAGGCTGTGGCACGAAGAACTTTACTTTGGAAACCGCAAATCCAGAGAGAGCCTTCCTTACCATCGACTCGGGCTTCCCCCTCGTTGAACTCGAAGAAGCTCTTCAGAAGGGGACGCCCTTCAGTTATTCGTATCCTGCCACCCGCGTCCCGGCGTTATTTCATGAGAACGATTGGACCGGACTAAGTACGGGGCCAAGAAGAGGCGACGGCAGCCTGGTGGACGCGCTTTTGACCGATCCCTCCGTTGCCCGACTTTATTGGGCGTTCAGCAAAAGCGATGACGAAACCAGGATCAGCCTGGAGAGATCGCCCGGACTTAGGGCGCTCCTTCCGTTCGCCAATGTGATGGACTTCTACGGAAACCAGATATCGATTCACGCGGGACATGTAGTTGTCCCTGGGGGGGTGAGCGCGCAAGCGGACTGGAAGGAATTGGTCGGTGCGAGTCCAGACTCGCCGGGAGAATTTGTTGTCCGCTTGCTCGGAAAGGATAAGGGGTGGCTCGCCGCTTATTTCGATGTGTTGTCTCGCGTAAGCCAGGAACAGCAAAAGCATCTCACAGAAACTCCGCGCCTAAAGCAGCTCTATGAGGTACTTCGGTCCGGCGACTCTGGTGCTAATGCGGTAAGGGGGGTATTTCCAAGAGCCCCCCAGCTTTTGCTGCTATTTACCCGCGTGCAATGGGAGGCGAATGGCGAGCCTCACGTGCCGGGGGATCTTGAGGTTTGGAAAGAGATCCTTCTCCAGAAAAATGATTCCAAGATCGTTCGCGATTGGGTCAAACGGGCCCGAAGTTGGAGCCGTCCAGAGCAGTTGCTCGATGCGATGACAGCTCTTTCCTCGATGGATACCGATACCGGACCCCTGCAGATCTATCTCAGCTTGTGCGAATTGGATCGCGGACGGCAGCAGGGAAGTAAGCTATCCGCCGCGACCGTGCGCTTGCTGGCTGACAAGTTTGCCAGATTCAATACTTGGTATCTGGTTTTTACTGAATTTCCAGCACTGAACGATTCTTCCATCTCCCGCTTCGTGACTGTAGGAGATGCAATCGATGGAACCTCCAATCAAACTTTGCGTGCTAATGAACTGGGAGCTTTTCAGGCAAACATTGGGCTCTGGCAGATACTGGCCCGGCAGGGACAAATTCCGAGTACGGAGCTAAATGCGTCATGGCAGAAGATGATTGAACCATTTGCAACGGTCTCTTCTTCTCCTCAGCTCTTCGACGGAATTCGCAGTTCGCTGCAAGAAGTGCTGCTCGCAGCTGGTGGCCCGGCAAACATCTCTCAAAATGAAGTTGTCAACCTGCTTGCAGGTCCAAGTCAAGAAAGCTCTGACGGACGACGCGTACACGTCCTGTTGACCGGGAGAATTAACTCAGTTCTGGAGGATCAGCGCCTGGTGTCTCTTGATACCCTGTTCGCGCTGAGTGACGGCTTGAAAGAGATGGAACAGGGCAAAGGCAACGCCGACAGTCTGCTACCGCTTGCGGCAGAGCTTCACGAATTCGATTTGCCACGCCCCATTTTTACCAACAGCGAGAAGATCAGCTGGGCACCACCAAATTACACCGCCCATCATGCGGAACTACAGGTGCGAACGGACCTGACGAAGGTCATCAAGACGCCAGGTTCACGCGCGCAGCTAGAGGCCGCTCGTGGACAACTCACTCCGTTCCTGCGGGACACCCTGGTGGGTTTGAACTACGCCTACTATGAACCACCGGGCGCTCAGATGCTTCACCACAATCCACTTTTCGTGCGTTCGCATGACTTCCTCGGAGTATCAATAGAGGGTTATGACCGGCTCTGGAGCGCTCCCGTCTTGTTGGGAGCAGGGTCTCCTGCTGGTGGTGGGGCTTATTTGGTGGGTTCGCTAGCTGACCTGTCTTTCGCGCTGGCATCGACAGAGCAGGATTTCATAGCCCCAGAGAACGTCCAGGCCTTGATTTGGAAGGATCTGGTGCCGGAGCTTCTTGTGGGCGCCACCCTTCCGCGTTGGTGGAACGTAACGCCAAACGAACTTCATGCCGTCACGTTATATCAACGATCCGGTGAAGAAATTTTAACGGCGTCCGTTGGAAACGCGGAGCTCAAAGAGAAAGTGATTGTCATCCTCTCGGACCGCATGTCTCCGAAACGCCTGGAACGAGTGAGAGAGTCTCTAAGTCGTCCTGAAGACGCGGCTGCAATGCTGCCACGAATGATGCCGATAGAGACTTCCAGTCTCGCCGCAGAGTTTCACATGAGGTTTCCTGAAGAGACCACCTCGTGGGGACCAGCAAGCCAACAGCTTGAGGACCTGCGACATCGGTATCCGGCTGAGATCAGCTGGGAGCGTATATCGATAGACTTCGGTGTGCCTCACCCAACGTTGGCCCTGACAAACGCTCGTGAACTGCTGAATGTAAAACCGTTTCCTTTTTACGGGTCATATTCCAGCCGTATGTTCGGCGAGTCCTGGGAGTCCAGCAACTTGTATTGGGCGCGACTTGCAGATGAGATGGGCTATTCACCAGTGTCGCTGAATAGTCTTGTTCCTGAACTGAGCCGTCATGCGATCGCCCAGATCTTTGCAACAGAGCCCGAGGATTGGCCAGCGATCTTACGCGCCATGCGAGAGACTGGGGAGGAGTTTCGGCAGGGAAAAATTGCCGGCTTGCCGGCAGCGACCGTTACTTCGACTGTGCCAGAGCGGGCAGAAAAAACTGTAATAGCGCAATAGGAGGATTATGACGAAGAGACATTTTTTATTCCTCTGGCTAATTTCATTTCCCTTCTGCGGCAGTGGCTCTGGAACCGCCCAGGAAGATACATCACGCATTCGAGTAAGTGTTGTTTTGGTGCAACTGAATGTTGCCGTTACTGACGGAAAGGGAAATTACATTAGCGGCCTTGGCCCCGAAGACTTCTCTATCGCGGAAGATAAGATTCCCGAAAAGACAGCCACCTTCGAAGAAGGCAATGAACCGCCCCGCAGATTGATCGACGTTGGACCAGCGGGCAGCCGAACCGTGACTCAGAGCCCAGCCAAACTGCCGGATCCTAACGATCCACCGTCTTCTGTTGATCCAGCGAAAGCTCCCGAATTGTGGGCTGCCGGGGCCAATGTCTTCATCCTGTTCGATACCAGCAACTATATGTACCGAGGGTTTGTATTCGCGCAGGATTCTATTGCCGAATTCATTCGCTCTCTAGAAGGTGTGAGCAAAGTAGCCCTCTATTCCTACAGTCGCGATCTCTCACGGGTCTCGACACTTTCTTCCGACAGGTCACAGGTCTTGCGAGGGGTTCGCAATACAGTTGCCGGCGATGACGCTGCGCTCTATAACTCGCTTCTATTAACCGTAAAGGATGCCGCTCAGGTAACAGGGAAGAAGGCAATTGTTGTCTTCTCCAATGGTCCCGATAATGCTAGCTTGGTGCCGCCGGAAGATGTGGCAGAACTGGCCCAATCGACCGGAACAATCATTTACATGATCAGTACGCAGCAAGCTGAATCAGAGCCGGTCTCTACGGCCGTCTTTGAACGCATGAGTAAGGCGACTGGTGGCAAAGCTTATTTCTCCAAAAGTTGGAGAGACGAAAAGCAGGCTTTCAGCTCGATCCGGGACGACTTGGCGCACCTCTACACTCTTAGCTACTACCCGCAGCCGAATCCCAACCGAGGCTGGCGTACTATCACGGTGAAACTCGTAGGCAAGAACCTGCAGAAGTACCACATTCGGACCCGAGACGGATACCGCCTTCTTCAGCAGACACAGGCTTCCGCTGACAACTTGGTGTCGCCTGCATCCGAATCTGCTTCGCAATGATTACTTGCGACTGCATTGGTTCAGCACAAACCGATGGCCTTATTTTGTTGCGTGAACTGCCTCGCAGACGAGATATAGAGTATCCCAACGCTCAGGGGTTAGCACACCTGAGCGTCGGGATGAAGTGCAGAAGCCTAAATCGATGCTTCGCTTAAGTTCCTTTTCTCGGATTTGAACTAGAACAGCACTTTGAGAGCGAACTGGTACTGCCGAGGAGTGTAGTTTGGATCCGTTGCCGAAATCTGTCCGAAGGCCGAATTTCCAAAGGCATCACCTGAATTGCCATTTGGCATGTAGAAGTTCGGCGTGTTTGAGATGTTGTAAGACTCTGCGCGGAACTGGACTCCCACTCGTTCTGTAACAGGGAAGGTCTTGAAGATGGACAGGTCGACGTGGCGGAAGTCAGGACCAAACAGCGAGTTGCGTTGAGTATTCCCAACTGTACCGAGTGGCTGAGGGGCGAATGCTGCCGTGTTGAAGAAGTGCGAGTTGGTCTTGTGACCAAGACGAGCGTCTCCAATCTGGTTGGGTCGATCTTGACCACCGCTGTTTTGCGGAGTTGCACGATTGTTGAAGCCGTGTGCTATGCCATCGCTCTCAACAGGGTTATCCGCGCCGCTGCCGGTTTCGATAATGGTGAAGGGCTTACCACTCTGCCAGACAACGATCGTATTGGCTTGCCATCCTGATAGAAGAGCCTTTTTTGCACCAGTGAAGTTCTTCCCGAATTGGAGTTCATAGTTCAAACCGAGGGCGAATCGATTTTGGATGTCGTTCTCCGAATTGCCGTACTCGATCTGACGGATACGAGTCGGATCCGCGTCACTCCAACCCTGGTTGCTCCCTTGCTGTGAAAAGCCGGTGATGTCGCTCAACGCCTTGGCCCACGTGTAGTTTGCGTCAAATGCCAACCCCTTCGTGAAGCGGCGCTGGAAGGACGTCTGCAAACCGTTGTAATTTGATATGCCTCCGCTCTGGATGTAGCTCACAGTGCCTAGATTTGGAAGCTGCGCGTTAAGCTGATGTACTCCTCCTACAGGATTGGTTGGGCTTCCTAACGGAGCTAATGGATTAAACGGCGCTGGTTGGTTGATGTTGTTGATCGATTCCGGCAGATGCTGGCCGACGTTGCCGATATAGCCGATCGTGAAGACGTTAGCGCCGAACTGTTGCTCTATCTGGAGATTGAACTGCTGGATCATCGCCGACTTGAAGTTTGGGGCTTCGGCCACGAACGCTAGGCCGGTAATACCAACCAAGTTAGTTATGTTGGGAGGAACGGGAGTTGGTAGTCCTTCGTTGATAGTTCCGGGCGCTCCTATCGCCGCGCAGTCTGGATTTTGGCCCGCCAGTGCACCCTGATTTGTTTCAATCTGAACCGCTATGGTGGACTGGCAGTTCGGACTGAAGATAGAGGTGAACGGGGGATTCTTCAGATCTGCGTTGGAGGTATAGTTCCCCGGAAAGTAGCTTATTCCGTAGCCGCCACGGAGGACGGTTCCCGGAGTCAACTCTGCTGAGAAGCCGATGCGCGGAGCGACGTTGGAGTAGTTGGTCGGAATATTTACATGTGAATTGACGCCGTTGAACGTTAGCTATCTTCAATGCGTTTTCTATATTTGCAGCGGATAAAGTAACTGCCTCTGGAAAGTCGAAGTTCGAAATACGGTTATGCGCTTCGGTGAAGGGAGTAAAGACGTCGTAACGGAGACCCGCAAGAATCGTCAACTTCGGACTAACCTTCCAACTATCCTGCACGAAGCCGCTCGGCTCCCAGCTTCGGTAATCGGGAGGGAACAGGTTGAAATTGCGTGTTTCCGTTGTGTAGGCACCAACCAGTGCCGATGCAAGCTGGTTACTCTGCGTCTGCAACTGGGTAGAGGCGCTGTCGCTTGGCAGATTGAATTGGTAGGCACCTACTGCTGAAGCGCTTTGAACGTTACGAGCCTGCCTGCGAATAAGAGCGAGACCCGCTTTGATGCTGTGGTTGCCCTTGGTCCAGCTCACAACACCGGAGTACAAGAAGGTGTTGTCGATGTCCTGAAGGGGAACATATGCACCGTCGCCTATATCCCCGAAGGGCCCAACTGAAACTGGTGTCAGGGAATTGGCGTAGGGGCTGAATGAGGTCATGCTTGCAGGGAACCCAACGGCCAGATCAGCATTCAGTCCGTAGTTGAGCGGAAGGGAGAGATTGTTGATTCGAGTGAACGCCGCTCTAAGGTCAAGTATGAGGGCTGACGAGAAGATGTGAGTGTAACCCAGGACGTACTGCTGAGCCACATCAGATGCGGGACCATCGAAGTTGAATCTGCCGCCGCTGATCTCGAGCCCATTTACGGTTCCAAAATTAGGCGGAGTAAATGTGTCGACGGTGTTATAGGTAAAGCGCGCGAAGACGACATTGCGGTCGTTAAATTTGTAGTCGAGTCGAGCTCCGTAGGTGTTGTAGTTCTGAATTTTGTTCGGACTGATTGTGAAATTCGGAGAGCCGGCTGCGGCACTAGGATTCGTCGGTGCAGGAAACAGCTTCAAATAGGCTAAGGTAAGCGGATTAATCCCATTGACGAGATTTGGACCGGTGAGATAGTCGCCAGTTGGCGTCAGCGTGCCGTTGCTCTTTGAGAGGAGAGCCTGGGGAGATCCTCCGTTGAGGCTGTTAATGTCGTTGTACTCATCAAGAGTAGGTACCGTACCCGTATCAGTGACACCACTAACCTGTCGGAATCCTTCATAGTCAAAATAGAAGAACATCTTATTTTTAAAGACTGGTCCGCCGATGCTGCCACCATATTGGTTTTGGCGTAGTTCGGGTTGGTTTCCGGTCGTCTGAAACACATTGCGGGCGTCGAAGATATTGTTTCGGAAGAACTCGTAAACGCTACCGTGGAAAGCATTCGTTCCGGAGCGTGTGACGATGTTAACGACACCTCCAGCCGTGCGTCCTACCTCTGCAGCGTAGTTGTTGGTCTGGACCGTGACTTCCTGGATGCCTTCAACATTGGGTTTGACTCCAATCGTTCCGATAATACGTTCGTTATCGTCGACTCCATCGACCACCCAGTTGTTAAGCGTATCGTCCTGACCGTTTACAGATAAACCGGCGGCGTTGGAGCGGCGATCATCTGGACGCATACCGCTACTAAGTCCGTTGCCAGCCCCTTCATTGGCTCCCGGAACGAGATCAACGAGTTGAACGAAGTTGCGACCGTTCAAGGGAAGGTCTTGCACTGCCCTCGCGGTTACGGTTGAACTGACGGTCGCGGTATCTGCTTGGAGAAGAGGAGTGCTTGCGGTGACTTCAATAGTGGTTGACTCTGAACCGAGTTGCAGGTGGACGTCATACACGTGCACGGTCGCCAGCCTCCACGGCGATGTCCTTGGCGATCGAGACCTGGAAGCCCGTCGCTCTGACGGTTACGGAGTAGTGTCCAACCGTAAGGAGCGTGAAATTGTATTCACCAGAACTATTGGACTGCGTGGTCCGCTTTTCGTTGGTCCCTAGGTTGTTTAGGGTCACAGTCGCGTTTGGGACAACGGCTCCAGTGGTATCGGTTACCGTACCGACGATGTCGGCAGTGTTCAGCTGCCCAAAGGCCCCTGTGGTGAAGAGGATCAATAGCGTAAGAAGAGAAACTGGTTTCCACCATCCTTGGAAGATCGCGCGTCCGCACTGGCCTATGCGGTCAATCGTATTAATCAAATTGTGTTTCATGTTTGTACTCTCCTGAATGCTTTGTTTCGAGCTGAATCGTTAAACAGGGGGTGTGGTCTCAGACTGATGGCTACTCCTCTCGCAACACACAAACAGTCCTATGAATTCGGGCTCCTTTGCGCCCAAATTTCGTCGAGTCGTCTTACAACTCATGAGGATCCTCGCGAATGTGGTCTGTGACAATACCCACTATCAGTGGATCACTCATAGCCATTTGCTCGTTAAGAGGACGAAAAGGTACCACCTTTTATAAGGTCGAAAAGGTGGATGTGGCGGCAGTTTGCTGACAAGAGGATTATCGATATGCAGATATGTTCGGTTGATATCGATCCGAGTGAGAAAACGTCCATCTGGTATAGCTCGATGATCGACTTAGAAACATGTTTAGGAGTTCACTTCCTAAGTCTGCCCAGCGGAGGCAAGACCATGATTCTCGTGTTCGTTAATCTTCGTTTCCACCCGGTGCGCACTTCGACTCCTCTTAGAGTTCTTGAAATGCCTCGATGTATATAAGATCAACCGAAACTAGCGTTGACTTTCGACCAGCCGATTCTTACAGTCAAAGCATCAGTGCACCCGCAGCCGATGTAAGAGCAACCCTAGCCGATTTGTCGAAAGGGGTTTGACTATGAAACGCACGATGGTTGGCACGAACTGTCCTAGATCGGTGGCAGACGCAGCCGATACAAATTCCCATAAAACACTACTTCTCGTGGCCGTCTGCTTTCTTGCGCTGATGATCCCTTCGGTCATGCAGGGTCAGGCCACTGGAAGTTTTTCGGGCAATGTCCTCGATAAGTCCGGATCAGGTGTCTCTGGAGCTACCGTCATTGCCACGGCTCAGGGAACCGGCCTGGCTCGAAATGGGAAGACGGACAATGCGGGACACTATCTGCTCCCTTTGCTCCCTGTCGGAACCTGGACCTACACCGTGCGTGTCGACGCGTCAGGCTTTCAAAGCGCTGAATCCAAAGACCTGCATCTCCAGGTTGATGAAGCCCGCGAACTTGATTTCTCGCTTGCACCCTCCACCGTAGTCACTTCGGTAGTAGTTACCGGTGACGCCGTGGCTGTCGAGACAGCCAATCCATCTCTCGGCCAGGTCATCAACGCACAGCAGGTGTCGCAGCTTCCCCTAAATGGACGCGATTTCGTTCAACTTGCTACACTCACCGCCGGTGCAACGGCAGAGACCAACCCCAACAGCTTTTTTACCTCCGCCGCCAGCAGTGAGGTGGCCGCACGCGGTTCCTTCTCACTATCGGTCGGTGGCTCACGTCCCAACAGCACAGACTGGTTGCTGGATGGCGTCGACAATAACGAACTGACTGCAGGTGGCATCAGTATTTTTTCTTCAATCGATGACATCGATCAATTCAAGGTTTTGACCTACACTTACTCCGCCGAATACGGTACCCGAGCCGGACCCACCGTGCTGGTTACAACAAAATCTGGCACTAACAACATTCACGGGTCTCTCTTCGAATTTGTGCGCAATACCGATCTCGACGCCAAAAGCTACTTTTCTAGCTCCGTGGAGAAGTTCAACCTAAACCAGTTTGGAGGTTCCGTCGGCGGACCCATTCGCAAGAACAAAATCTTTTTCTTTGTCGATGGCGAACAAAAATACCAGCGTCACGGCATTGCCTTTACAGGTCTGGTGCCTTCGCTGGCCATGCGCAACGGTGATTTCTCAAGCGACGCCTTTGGCAATCCTGTTTCTGGTCTCGCAATTGTTAATCCGAACATGATTGGCTCGTCCACAAGCCCGACCAGCTATCCAAATATCTATTTCCAGTGCAATAGCGCGGGAGATCCTCTACCTTCCAATCCTGATGGAAGCCAGGCCCAAGGCACTCCCTGTAACAAAATTCCATCCGGCCTGATCAACAACATTGGACAGGCCATGATGAACCTGTACCCCGCGCCGAACGCGAACAACGCTGGTGCTGGCTACAACTACGTCAACGTGCCCGTGCGCGTTTTGAACGAAACTAAATTCGATGGCCGTCTGGATTACACGATCTCAGACAAGGACAATCTGTTCGGCCGTTTCAGCTATGACCAGGCATTCTCCTATGTGCCAGGCGGGTCACCAGGATTTGCCGAAGCTAACGCCTTCGGCAGTAATCAGCACATCATCAACCACGCACGCAACGTCGCTATCGGCGAGACACATGTATTCTCACCTGCGATGGTCAACCAGGCTAGTTTTGGTTACAACCGAATCTTCGACTACATCACTTCGCAGGGCACTGGAACCTGCGCCTCTGCCACCATCGTGCCTGGCGGCATTCCCAATGCCAACCTCGGATGCTCCGACGGCGTATGCGTTCCCGGCGCATACAGCTGCGGACTGGTCTCGACAATCGTCGCAGGCGGCTATTGGGCCATCGGCGATCGTGGCTACTCTCCGTTCCAGGGTGGCACGAACATCTTCTCTTTCAGAGATTCCCTTGAACTCATCCGTCACAAGCACGACATCAGAGTTGGGATCGATTTTCGCCGCAATCAAATGAACGTGGGTACTGAGGCTTTCCAGGATGGCTTCTGGATTATCGGAAACGGAGGCAACTTTACTGGTCTTAGCAGCGCGAACATCGGCGGAAACCCGCAGGCCGATTATCTGCTCGGCATCACGGGTTTAGCCATTCATGACCAGACGTTCGACGGACCTGTCACTGGCCGGCGCTGGACAATCTGGCGTCCTTTCTTCGAGGACAATTGGAGAGTCACACCATCTCTCACCCTCAATCTTGGCTTGGCCTGGGATATGACCACCCCGATAGCCGAAGCCCACGGACGCCTCGCCAACTACGTTCCGGCGACCGGAGACCTTCTCGTTGCGAATCAAAATGGTGTGAGTGGATCGGCGGGCGTCAACATGGATTGGACAGCCCTCGAACCCCGCATCGGTGCTGCCTGGAAATTCTTCGGCAGCGATAAGACGGTGGTGCGGGCCGGTTACGCCCTCTTCCACGACTCTGCCTGGAGCCAAGGCGCCCAAGGCCTATGGCAGAACCCACCCTTCCTTGGGGAATCCGATGCCTTCGCCTCCGCGGGGTGCGCCTTTCCCACCTCCTACTGCGCCACCGTGCTCGGACAAACTCCTTCCGGCGTTAGCCTCTCCAGCGGATTTCAGGCGATTCCTTCGCCGCCCACCGCTGGCACATTTACAGGCTCGTTCTATACCCAACCCACAGACTTCAAGCTAGGCCGGGTCCAGCAATTCAACGTGAACGTCCAGACCCAGTTGGTTGGTAATCTTGTGCTTACCACCGGCTACGCCGGTTCGCGCGGCACACACATCCTGGTGGCAGGCAATGACCTCAACACTGGAAGCCCGAAGGCGTGCGGCACGGTACCTTCCTACACGTTAGGGTGCCTTCCTGGTGGCGCGCCTTACGTACCTCCTTACCTCACGGGAGACACCATCTTGCTGTTCGGTGATGTGGGCAAGACAAACTATGACTCGCTTCAAGTCAAGGCCGAGACCAACACGCCGAAGTACGGCCTCTATGCTCTGTTTGCTTACACCTGGTCTCATACGTTTGATAACGGCCTGTCCGACGGTTTGGGCTCCGAGTTGAGCGCTCCCTTTTTCCCTCTCCCCAATTGGCAAAGGCTGGATTGGGCTTTATCGCAGATTAATCTCAACAACAGCTTTATAGGCAGTGTCATCTACGATTTGCCCCTTGGCCGCGGAAAGCAGTTTGGCAGCAATTGGAATACTGTGACCAACACCATTTTTGGCAACTTCCAATTAACTGTTATCCAAAGAATCTCTTCGGGATTTCCCGTCCCATTGATCGACAGCAATAATCAATCCGGCTCCTTCTTCCAGAATGGAGGCAATGGTAACAATTGGAATCGGCCTAACCAGGTCGCCAATTGCGCCACCAATAACGCGGACCACAGCAAGCTACAGTGGATCAACTCAAACTGCTTTGTTGCTCCCCCCGTCGGCCAGTTGGGGAATGCGTCGCGCCTCCCAGCCGTCGGGCCAGATTTCGTCAACACGGACTTCTCTGTCATCAAACAGTTCGCGCTGCCTCGTGAGATGGGTTTGAACTTCCGCGCCGAATTCTTCAACCTCTTTAACCATGCACAGTTCGGTCTGCCAGTGAACGATGTGAGCGCTCTCGGATTCGGCTCTGTAAACTCCACGGTGAACAATCCTCGTCTTGTGCAACTAGCACTCAAGCTATCTTTCTGAGGCCGGTGATGCTATGTCATCGCTGCCCGTCATATAGGCACCCTCGTCAACCGAGACGCCGAGGCTACGACGTTTCCAATCTCGCCACCTGGCAATACAAACGTCTCTTCGAAGTCGGCCTGAAGAGATTGATCGAGGGTGGATTGTCGCCTCACTGCAAAAAATGTTTATTTTGGTGATAATCATTACCTATGTCCAAACGTGAATTTCAGACAGAAGTAAGCCAGCTCCTCCAACTCATCGTTCATTCACTTTACTCGCATCCAGAGATTTTCCTACGAGAACTGATCTCCAACTCCTCAGACGCGCTCGACAAGCTGCGCCACCTCACCCTCGTCGACGAAGCCTACAAGTCGCTACCCTTTGAGCCGCGTATCGATCTCGAACTCGATGAAGACAAGAAGACTCTTACCATCTCCGACACCGGCATCGGGATGAACGAGGAAGACCTCATCTCGCACCTCGGAACCATCGCCCGCTCTGGAACCAAAAACTTCCTCTCGCAGCTCTCCGGAGACGCCCGAAAGGACTCCAATCTCATTGGCCAGTTTGGCGTCGGCTTCTACAGCGTCTTCATGGTCGCCGATAAGGTTGAAGTCGTGTCGCGCAAAGCCGGCGAAGAAAAGGCCTGGCGTTGGATCTCAGACGGCAAAACTGACTTTGAGATCGAGCCCGCGGAGCGCACCGTCGCAGGAACTACCATTCTCATTCACTTCAATGAAGAGGGCGCACAATACGCCAACAGCTGGCGCCTGCAGGAAATCGTCAAGAAATATTCCAACCACATAGCTTTTCCAATCTTTCTCACTTTTGACAAGAGCGAATGGGACGCCGAGAAGAAGGAGTCCACGAAGACCCGCGTCACAGAACAAGTCAATGTAGCCTCCGCAATGTGGCGTCGCCCCAAGAACGAGCTCACCGACGAGGACTACAAGGAGCTCTACAAATCCCTTACAGGCGACTGGGAAGATCCTCTCTTCTGGTTCCATACCCGCGCGGAGGGCTCGCTCGAGTACACCACCCTCTTCTACATCCCCGCTAAGGCACCGCTCGATCTGTACCAGGCAGACTACAAGGCGGGAGTAAAGCTCTACGTCAAACGTGTTTTCATTATGGACGACTCGAAGGAACTGCTACCACAGTACCTTCGCTTTGTCCGCGGCATCATCGACAGCGAAGACCTGCCCCTTAACGTCAGCCGAGAGATTCTGCAGCAGAACCGCGTCCTAACCAGCATCAAGACCGCAAGCGTTAAAAAGATCCTCTCAGAGCTTAAGAACATCGCCAGCAACGATCCTGATAAATATGCGAAGTTCATCGCAGAGTACAACCGCCCACTCAAGGAAGGTCTCTACGGCGACTTCACTAACCGCGAAACACTACTCGAACTCATCCGTTTCAAATCCACCAGTGTTGAAGGACTCACAAGCCTTGCCGACGCAAAGTCGCGCATGAAGCCCGACCAGAAGAGCATCTACTACATCACAGGCGGCACCGAAACTCTTCTCCGCACATCTCCACTGCTTGAGATCTATAAGAAGAAGGGCATCGAGGTACTTATCCTCGACGACGACATCGACGAGATCGTTTTTTCGGGTATCGATAAGTATGGCGAGATCGAGCTCAAGGCGATCAACAAGTCCGAAACCAGCGAAGATCTGAGAGACGAGAACGAACCCGACAAGACGGAAATGCTCAAACCGCTGCTCGAAAAACTGAAGACCATACTCGGCGACAATGTTAAAGATGTCCGCGTCTCAACACGCCTTGCCGATAGCCCTTCCTGCATCGTGTCTGACGAAGACGAGCCTTCTGCTCGCATGCGCCACATGATGCGAGCCATGGGACAGAAGGAGATGCCCGAGCTGAAGCCCACGCTCGAAATCAACCCCGATCACGAAATCATCAAAAAACTTCTCGCACACAACGACGACGGCACTACACAAGACGCGGCATGGCTGCTCTACGATCAGGCTCTCCTGCTCGAAGGCGTTCCACTCAAAGATCCGGCCAGCTTCGTTCAACGTCTCAATCGGGTACTGAGCCAATCCATCTAGCATCAACTAAACTTCACACAACGCTTGTGGTGAGCAATCCGATCGGTCATCACAAGCGCTTCTTATCTATCTTCCAGCATGAGTTTTGCCGTGGACCTCCTATCGTGTCTGTGACAGACTTTCGGTCCTATGGGCATCGAAAGAAATTCTGAAACAGATGGGAGACTTAAGTAGCGGCTCTACGCGCTCGCGTATGCTGACTTCCTGAGGAGTGAAATATTTTGCCTTCTTATAAAACTTCTTTCGGTGTCCGTGGACTTGCAGGATGTAGTTGCGCAATTGTGATTCTCCTCGCAACAAGCTGCAATCGAACCACTGTGCCGGATACGCGAGCGAGCAGCGAACAGACGATCCGTACTCTCGATAGTCAATGGTCTAAGACAGCAGGCTCTCACGACGTCGATGGTACGGTCGCGTTCTACGCAGACGATGCCATTCTGTTGCCTCCCGATGAACCGCTCGCTGCAGATTAGGCCTCAATTCGAGCTTCCTGGGCCGGTACTATGGCCGCTTTGCAGACGATTTCTTGGGAAGTAAAAACGATCGATGTGGCAAAATCCGGGGAACTCGCCTACCTCACAGGAGCCTAGACAGCTACTGCTAAAGGCCCCAACGGTGTGCCTGTTCCAGCCACAGGCAAGTTGTTGGAAGTCTGGAAAAAACAGACCGACGGGCAATGGAAGTCCGCTGCTGACACGTTCAATTCAGATGCTCCAGCATCCGGCACGAGTTCCACAAAGTAGCGGTCTTCCCAGAGCCTCTCTGACCTATGTCTATATGAACCAATTAATTATTGCGGAGAGCGATCATTGGGTTGATGCGTGAAGCTCTTCGCGCCGGAAGATATCCGGCCACCAAAGCCACGGCAGCGAGAAGCACAAAAATAACGCCGAAGGTTGCGGGATCAGTGGGAGCAGTACCGAAGAGAAGCGAAGCGATAAGCGATGAGACCGATAGCGAGACCATCGTTCCGATAACTATCCCCAAAACAGCTATGCGCAAGGTTTGAACGATGATCCCTCGCTGAACGGCGCCATGCGTGGCACCGAGCGCCATGCGGATTCCGATCTCCTGGGTGCGCTGGGTAACCGAGTAGGAGATGACGCCATAGATGCCGAGCGCAGCAAGGATCAGCCCGAGCGCAGCGAAGATCCCAACGAGGTAGACGAAGAATCGACGTGGGGAGGAAGCGCGGTCGACTAAGAGCTGGATTGGCTTCAGATCTGCAGCTGGCTGACCGGGATTAATCTGTCTGAGGGTCGCAAGAACGGTTGGTTGGAGGATATTCGCAGGAAGATTCGAGCGAATGACAAGCTGAGAATCAGCCGGGCCGTACTGGGGAGCGGTAGCAGATATATACATCTGCCATCCTGACTTGGCTTCTGCTGTAGTCTCTCGGACGTCGGCGATGACGCCGATGACGCGGGCGTCGGAACCGCCTACTCTGGCGATACGGTCGATGGGGTCTTCGTTAGGCCAGAGGTAGCGGGAGACCGTTTCGTTTACGATCACCACGGCTTGTTTGGGGTCAGTGTCATCCCAGGAGATGTCGCGTCCCTTGATGAGCCGCATGCCGATGGCATTGAGGTATCCGGGAGAGACAACGTAAACGAAGGTTCCAGGGAGCTCACCGGGCTCGTAATGCTTACCTTTGGCGGAGATGTCCCAGGAGCGGTTGCGGGACATCGGGAGCGAGTCGGTAATTGCGGCGCTCTGTACGCCGGGGATGGCCTCAATGCGGTGTAGGACCTCGCGGTCGAAGGCGCCACGCTTTACCGGGTCCCCGCTGTCCTTGTAGTCGAGCGAGATGGCGGCGGCATGGGAAGGCTCGAAGCCAAGGTCGACGTCGAGGACACGTAGGAAGCTACGCAGGAGTAGCCCGGCGGCGATCAGGAGGACGCAGGCAAGCGCGATCTGAGAGACGACCAGCGTCGTGCGGAGCCGTGCCGTTCCCCGGCCTCCTGTAGTGCTGGCAGCTGAATCCTTAAGCACCTCCTGCAGCTTGCCACTAGAGATGCGCAGGCCAGGGGCTACACCTAAAAGGAGCCCGGCGGTAATGGCGACGAAAAAGGTCCAGGCAAGAGCTGTCTTGTCGACGCGGATGCTTGAGAGCAGCGGAAGCGCGATGGAGCCCTGATGAGCCAGGTAGAAGACGGCAAGGAAGGCAAGAAGGAGGCCGAAGATAGCTCCGGTGGCGGAGAGCACGAGAGACTCAGTCAGGAGTTGACGGACGATGCGGCTGCGTGGGGCCCCTAGTGCAGAGCGCATAGCGAACTCCTTGGAGCGAGCCGCCGCGCGGGCGAGCAGGAGGTTCGAGAGGTTGACGCAGACGATAAGGAGAATAAGCCCGACTGCTCCCCAGAGGATAACAAGAGAACGGCGCAGGCTTCCGGACACGAATTCTTTGAGGTCCCAGAGGGTGGCAGTGTACCCGCCCTTGTAGCCTTTCTTGACGCTACCGTCCAGCGTTGGGAATAGCAGATTTGCCTCGGCCTGGGCTTGTGCGAGAGTTACTCCCGGCTTGAGGCGACCGGTAAGGGAAAGCATATTGCCCCACTCTCGGACGCGATCATAGATGTAGGGCGTGAAGACGTCCATCTTCGTGCCCGGCGAGTAGACGGAACCGAAGTCAAACGTATTGGGAAGGACACCAACGACGGTGGTGGGAGTGTTGTTGAACGAGATGGCCTTCCCGATGATGTTGGGGTCTGCGTTGAACTGGTGCTTCCAGAATGGGTAGCTAAGGACGATGACCGGAGGGCCGTTGGGGCGCGATTCTTCAGCGGTGAAGGTGAGGCGACCCATCAGCGGCTGCACCCCCAGAGTATGGAAGAAGTTATCCATGACATCGATCTCGGAGACTGGAACCGGAACACCGGCGCTGGTGAGCTTCGAGTTACCGGGCGAGGTGAAGGCGTCGTAGCCCGTGAAGTCCGAGAAAGATTTGTTCTGGCGTTGAAACTCTTGGACAGCGTCCGTGGAGTAGGTGGCGCAGGATGCTCCGCACTTCGAGACCTTAGGGGCGATGCGGACGAGGCGGTTTGACTCAGGGAAGGGGAGCGGGCGCAGCAGGATGGTGTTGACCACGGAAAAGACGACAATGTTGGCGCCAATGCCGAGAGCGAGGATGATTACGGCGACGATGGCAAATGCAGTGTCGCGGCGTAGGGTGCGGAGAGTGAAACGCAGATCTTGGAGGAGGACGTCGAGCCATGGGAGGCCTCGGGTCTCGCGTTGCTGTTCGCGAGCCTGCTGGGTCCCGCCGAATCGTATCAGAGCTCGTCGGCGAGCTTCTTCCGGCGACATACCCTGTCTCAGGTTATCTTCGATAGCCAACTCAAGATGCGTCGCAATTTCGGCTTCGAGGTCGGCATCCAGCTTTGGTTTGTGAAAGAAGGCGAGTATACGGGCGAGGAAATGATTGAGAGAAATCATTGGTTTTCTCCCGGAGTTGTGGCGAGAACGCGGGTAATGACATTGGAAAGGCGTTGCCAGTGTTCAGTATCGGTGGCGAGCTGTTTGCGACCACCGCGGGTGATGGAGTAGAACTTCGCCTTACGATTGTTTTCGGAAGTGCCCCATTCGGCGTCGATCCAACCGCGCTGCTGTAGGCGGATGAGCGAGGCGTAGATAGTTCCCTGATTGAGCAGGACCTGGTCGTCGGAGACTTGCTCGATGCGACGGGCAATACCGTATCCGTGCTGGGACCCCATAGTGGTGAGGGTTTGGAGTACCATCAGATCGAGAGTCCCTTGCAGAAGATCGAGCTTGGATTCAGCCACCCCTGAGTCTCCTGTGCGATTGCCACATAAGTATGCCACGAGGCCATGTGGCTTTACCACAGAAGAAGGAATTTCTTTACGAAACTGGCAAGGCGGAAATGATCGATGACTGATGGGCCGCCATCCGTTTCCGCTGCTTGGTATTTTCTGACATGCTCTACTTGTTGCTAACGTGCATTCAAAGGACCGCTTTTACTCACACTTCAGACATCTGGCTGTTATGTCGAATACCGACGGATCTCTCTCCCGCCTGCAAATGAAGAGGCTCCCCATTTGGGGAGCCTCTTCCGAAATAAAGTTTTGTTTTGCAGCAAGAATAAGCTGATGTTTAGCCTATGTTCTTGCCAGCCATTCACTCTAAGCACTTTAGAATGTATGGCGGGGACGACGGGGCTCGAACCCGCGACCTCTGCCGTGACAGGGCAGCGCTCTAACCAACTGAGCTACGTCCCCAGATTGCGTTTCAGCAATTTGGATTGATGCTAATAGAACCAACAGATCGCTCTTAAAGGTCCTGTTCTCTTTGCTTTGGATTAAGTGTGGTTCTTAATTGAGCGCCAACACTTCCAATGCAACGACAGAAGTAAGTCTATCAGATAGCCACCTTTTTGTGTCCACCTGTTCATTTTGCGAGGAAAGATTTCTGGCTTTTTGTTTTGACATTAAACGAGTTGCTTCAACGGACATGAGACGAAGACACGCGGCACTAATTCTTGGAGTCAAAGAGCAACAGACCACAATATCGCTCAGATCCGGCGCATTGCATGGACGATGCTACGAATCGATCAACCTCTCTACAGCAGAAGCATTTAGCGAGTCGTGTCTACCTTTGGCTCAAGCGCGCTACCATGCATAGGTCTTCCAACTTTTTATTTATGCTTGCCTCAACTTCACCCTCGGAAAGGCATTTCGTGTTCATGAAGCCAAGACGGATTCTTATAGTTCAGTTTGTTTTGCTTGCGCTTTGCATACCTCGATTTTTGTCCGCAGAGACATCGAAGGCGGGTGGCGTCAGATGGTCCGAGAGCAAAGCCAACAATTGGTACGCTGGGCAGCCTTGGCTAGTTGGGGCCAACTATATCCCGTCGAATGCGATCAATGAACTTGAAATGTTCCAGGCAGCTACCTTTGACCCTGCAATTAATGATCGAGAGTTAGGGCTCGCCGAATCAATCGGCATGAACACCGCGCGGGTATTCCTTCAGGACCAGCTGTGGGAGCAGGATCCCGCGGGTTTCAAGGACCGCCTCAATATCTTCCTCAGTATCGCTGCCAAACATCACATTCGTCCGCTGTTGGTATTGTTCGACTCCTGTTGGGAGACGAATCCCCATCTGGGGCCGCAGCATCCGCCAATTCCAGGCATTCATAACTCAGGCTGGGTGCAGAGTCCGGGCAAGGAACGTCTGCTTGACTTAGCGGACGAG
This sequence comes from uncultured Acidobacteriaceae bacterium, assembly GCA_963771625.1. Lineage (GTDB taxonomy): Bacteria > Acidobacteriota > Terriglobia > Terriglobales > Acidobacteriaceae > Edaphobacter. The sequence goes on along the minus strand of CAVYUE010000018.1, from coordinate 220,146 downwards.
CCGAAGCTGAAGGCCTACGTTGTAGGCGTCGTTGGTGCTTTTGCAAACGATGATCGCGTGCTCGGGTGGGACATCTGGAACGAACCAGACAATCACGGGGGCGACAAAAAGGAAGACGTTCCTGCAAAAATAAAACGCGTTGATGAGCTCCTTCCAAAGGCGTTTGCATGGGCCCGCTCTGCTCATCCAACTCAGCCGCTCACGAGTGGTCTATGGGCAGGGAACTGGACTGACCCCGAAAAAGAGAGCGTGACGACGAAGATCCAGTTAGAGGAGTCAGACGTGATCTCCTTTCATGACTACGGGTGGCCGGAGCAGTTCGAAGAACGAATCAAAGAGCTTCAGCCCTATCACCGTCCAATTCTTTGTACCGAGTACATGGCGCGAGGCGCAGGATCGACCTTCGACGGCTCACTGCCGATCGCAAAAAAATACAACGTTGCTGCTATTAACTGGGGTTTGGTGGCCGGCAAGACCCAAACCTATTTACCTTGGGACTCATGGGAGCGTCCGTACGTCCTTCTTCAGCCTACAATCTGGTTCCACGAGGTCTTCCGCAACGATGGCACGCCCTACCGCGAACATGAGGTAACTCTGATCCGTGAACTCACCGGGCGTGGAACACCGCCCAGACCAGACACAAGCCACTCGGGCAAACAATAGCGAATACAGCTCGCGACAATTTTCTCATCGAGCGTTCTTGTAGATCATCTCCAGCAACTCGTCGTACATCTCCTTACGTTGTTCTGTTGACCCACTTTGAATCGCATGGGTTGCGCAGTGAGTGAGGTGATTCCGCATCAGCGCTCGGGCAACTGACCGAAGCGCCTCCTGCACAGAAGACACCTGCGTGAGAATGTCGGTGCAATACCGATCTTCTTCAACCATGCGCTGCAGACCGCGCACTTGCCCTTCGATACGACGCAGTCGTCGTAAGTTTGACGCTCTAATTTCAGCATCAACGCCCACTGCTTTACGTCCCGGCTCACCTATCTCGCAGCTGGAATTCTGATCGGTAACGCAATCTATAGAGCTACTCTTTTTCGTGGCCATTCTCTTTACCCGACCTTTAGGCGGCGTAACCGCAAGCTGTTCATGACGACGCTGAATGAGCTGAGCGCCATAGCAGCACTCGCTGCAACGGGACTCAGCAGCAGACCGAAGACTGGATAAAGCGCTCCGGCGGCAAGCGGGATCCCAATTACGTTATAGATAAAGGCCCAAAAGAGATTCTGTCGCATCACGCGCATCGTCCCACGCGATAAAGTGAAGGCCGCCGAGACGCCCGCCAGATCGCTTCTCATCAAGGTCACGTCGCCGGCCTCCATCGCGATATCAGCACCGCTAGCCATCGTCATTCCCACATCTGCCTGCGCCAGGGCAGGGGCATCGTTGACTCCATCGCCCACCATAGCGACCACGCATTTTGCAGACTGAAGTCGCTTGATGGCATCGACCTTGCCCGCTGGCAGCACCCCAGCAATCACTTCATCGATTCCAACCCTACGTGCAATAGCATTTGCTGTGCGTTCGTTGTCGCCGCTTAGCATCACAACACGTAGTCCGGCGCCATGCATCTTACGAATCGCCTCGGCAGCCCCAGGTTTGATCGAGTCCTCGACCGCGAGAACGCCCGTTAGTCTGCCGTCAATTGCAATCCACAGCGGCGTCTTGCCTGCTTCTGCAATACGTTCTCCGGTCGACTGCAAAGGCCGCACATCGACTCCGTACTTCTCCATCAGTGAAATATTGCCAATCAGCGCAGTCCGCCCTTCTACAATGCCCACTACTCCAAGGCCAGTGAGCGACTCAAATTCACTCGCTTCCGGCAGACTCAAACTTCGCTCCTGAGCGTAACGGACGACGGCGTCAGCGAGCGGATGTTCGCTGGCTCGTTCAAGTGCAGCAGCAATACGAATGACGTTCAACAGCGCTGCGTCGTCGCTGCCTGGTGAAGCCAGTAACACGTTCGTGACCTCGGGAAAACCTACAGTGATCGTGCCGGTCTTATCGAGCACGACAGTATCGACCTTCTCCAATCGCTGCAGTGCTTCGCCGCCTTTGATGAGAATGCCTAGCGCTGCTCCCCGCCCCGTGGCAACCATCACCGCAGTAGGAACAGCCAGTCCCATCGCACATGGACAAGCAATCACCAGCACGGTGACTGCAGCGGCAAACGCCTGCATAACTCCGGAGTGCGGCGCAAAGACTCGCCATGCTCCAAACGTGACGATAGCAATAACCAGCACAGTCGGCACGAAAATCGCACTGATGCGGTCGGCAACTCGTTGAATAGGCGCGCGCGATCCCTGAGCGTCTCGCAGCAGCTTCACAATCTGAGTCAGCGTACTGCTCGCCCCAAGGCTCGTCGCCCGATACTGCAACGATCCACGCTGATTGAGCGTCCCTCCCATCACTCGATCTCGCGCGGTCTTCTCAACAGGCAACGACTCCCCAGTAAGCATCGACTCGTCTACACTGCTCTTTCCAGAGATCACCTCGCCATCAGTAGGGACGCGCTCGCCCGGACGCACCAGCACAACATCGCCGTTCCGGATCGATTCAAGCGGCAGCTCGCGTTCGACGTCATCACGCAAAATAGTTGCTGTCTTTGGTTGGAGCTGCACCAGCTTGCGCAGGGCAGCAGCGGTCTGTTCCTTCGCCCGGCTCTCAAGCGTATTCCCAACTAGCACCAATCCAATAATCAGGATTCCAGCCTCAAAATAAACATTGGGAGCAATGCCATGTGACAAGAAAAAACCCGGAGCTACAGTGGTTGCCGTTGAATAAAGAAATGCGGCTCCAGTCCCGAGCGCCACCAGTGTGTTCATATCCGCTGTCTTATGCAGCAGGGCAGACCACGCCTTGGTGTAAAAGTGACGACCTGCCCACCCCGCGACAAAAAACGCAATCGCAAGTAGAAGCCAACGAATTGAGTTGGCATCAATCTCGTAGATCCATGGAAGCAGTCTTCGTAACACCGGATCGAGTACATGCATGTTCCAGCTCATCAAAGGATCTTTCACCCATTCCACGCCCTGATCGCTCACGCTCATTAACGGCATGGACAACAACATAGCGAACGCCCCTGCGATCAGACTGACGGCCGCCTTCAGGCGAAGTCGTTTGTACTCGCGCAGCTGCTCTTCGTCATGTTCTTCCTGCTCCAGCAGCACCGAACGGTTCGCTACTGGAATTTCAGCCCCGTATCCCGTATCTCGGATCGCATCCACCAACGCGGAGGTCGATGTCGCCTTCGGATCGAATGTTACCGTTGCATTGTGCAGCATAAGATTGACAGTTGCATCCTGAACCCCCGCCTGACTGGCAAGCGTCCGCTGGATAAATGACTGGCACGCAGCGCAAGTCATCCCTGTAACAGGAATAGTTACATGTTCCTTCACGCCGGCGGTACCAATGGCATCTGCAGCTTCGATCTTTAGATTGCGCAGCACGTAATATTTCCCCTGAGACATTCCTACTTTTTGATATGTGCAATGAAGCCGATGCGGTCAAGAGCGCCAGCAATCTCCTCGGCGGTTGCTTGCTCGGGGTTGAACGACATCGTTGCCGATCCAACGTTGACTGAATCCAATCGAACCCCCGCCAGTCGTTGCAGAGCGGTTGTCGCTCTACGAACACATGCCCCGCAGTGCATCCCTTCAATTGATAACGTCAGCATCTCCTGCATTTTTCTCTCCATATCTTTAGTAGATGCATAATACCCCCCAGGGGTATCAAGTTTTTAGAATTGTCACCCAAACCCTTCAAAAGAGAGCCAGTCTCGAAACTTCGTAAACATTGCATCCTGCCAGTTGCTCCAATACACTGTCTTAGGCCCATAGAATCACAACGGGCGGTTAGCTCAGTTGGTTAGAGCGCCTGCCTTACAAGCAGGATGTCGGGGGTTCGAGTCCCTCACTGCCCACCAGAAACTTTCTTAGTCATTCATAAATAGCCACTTAGGGCCATATAGCGAGGTGGAAAAGGGCCGTACAAAATTCACTCTGCGGCTTTTTTCGTTTCCTAAGCCTCGCTCGTTTCAGCGGACACTCTCCTCTCTAGCTCCGTAACGACCTGAATTCAGTGGAATATCCGCCCCTGAGCGCCAACTCATGAGAATATTGGCCATGCGCCTGATCCCTCTGGTATGCCTTTTCGCTGTTACAGCGCTCGCTTCTTTGTCGCTGCAATCGCAAAGCATGCCCCCTATCACGCCTCCGAGATTGATCAGCATGCCGAAGCCAGATTGCAGGTCAGGGAAGGCTTGTCACGGAAGCCATGGTCAGGTTCGGCTGGTCCTCGATGTTTTAGAGGACGGCAAAGTTGGCGATATCAGGGTTGAGCTCGGGAAGGCCACACTGGCTGACGCTGCCACCGAAGTAGCTCAGCAAGCCGAGTTCGTGCCAGGCTCGTTCCTTGGCAAACCACAAAGTATGAACTTTGTGCTGAACCTCAGCTTTTAGCGACACTTCCAAAAGATTTGGCTTAAAGGGCTGGGAAAATTCCCTTGAATTGCTATCTTTTACTGTATTTCAGTCATCCAACTTGTACTGCCTTGGGAGTATCATTGCAAAGTGCCGAAATATTCGATCGTCGTACCCTTCCATAACGAAGAAGAGAACGTAACCACCCTCTATGACCGCCTGAAGGCCGTGATGGAGCAGGTCGGTGATTCCTTCGAATTGGTTTTTGTCGACGACGGCTCCCGCGACCGAACCTACCGTCTCCTTGAAGAGATCGCTGCAGTAGACAGCCGCGTTCTCGTTATAAAACTCCGTCGCAACTTCGGTCAGACCTCCGCCCTTGCTGCCGGCTTCGATCACGCTCAGGGGGACTTCATCCTCGCCATGGACGGTGACCTCCAGCACGACCCTGAGGAGATCCCTAACTTCCTGGCAAAGCTGGAAGAGGGCTACGATGTCGTAAGCGGCTGGCGCTCACAGCGTGGAGATAACTTTCTTCTGCGTCGTATCCCCTCTCGCGCCGCGAATCTGCTCATGTCGGTTCTCAGTGGTGTCGATATTCACGATTTCGGCACGACCTTCAAGGCCTACCGCCGTGAAGTCATCCAGAACATTCCCCTCTATGGAGAGATGCATCGCTTCATTCCGGCCCTAGCTTCCTGGTATGGAGCCAGCATCTGCGAAGTCCCCATCTCCAATCCAGCCCGCGAGTATGGCAAGAGTCATTACGGCATCTCCCGTACCTTCCGCGTCTTCTTCGATCTGCTGACGATCCGCTTCCTGCTACGTTACATGACCCGCCCGCTGCACTTCTTCGGAACTGTAGGTGCTTTTGGCATGGTCACAGGCTTCGGCATGGCAGCATGGCTCCTCATTCTCAAACTCGTCACCGGCCAGCACATAATGTCGATTCACGGTCCCCTCTTCGTCATCGCCGGAGTCCTTATTCTGGCTGGAATCCAGATGATGGGCATCGGTCTCTTGGGAGAGTTACAAGTACGCCACTTCTTCACCGCGTCCCACCGAGCACCCTACGCGGTCGATCGTATTTTGCGCCTACGCTCCGAAGAGAGTCTCATCCAGTAACTTAGAGCAGCCCAACCTTGTCCGTTATTTATTATTGGCCGCCGATTGCTTGGCCAACTCAGCGCGAAAGGCCTGCTCTCGCTCCGTGACGTAACTGCTGTAACCCACCGGATCGATGAACGGGTTGGCCCCACCCGCATTCAGCCGCGCAAACTTGCTCTCCATCTCAAAATAACCTCCATGTGCCCCTAAAAACACGTCGCACGGCAACGACTTCAGAGTCCGAAACGTCAGTTCGTAGTCTTGTGCGATCGTCGGGTAAGTGGGATTGTTGACCAGCTTGTATCCTGGATTGACATTGGGACTTCCGACAATCACAACGTTATAAACTCTCCCTCCGTCCTTCACTTTCATCGTCCAGGATGTGCACCCCTTCGTATGGCCCGGAGTCAAATGAGCCACTAACACAACATCGCCCAATCGCACTTCATCCCCGTCATGTAGTGCGTGATCGACCTTCGTTGCGGGAAAGCGGCTGCTCATCGAGTTACCATACTGAAAATCGTTACGTCCACCTGACTCAACTACCGACACATCGCGATCCATCACCATGTACTTGGCGCCCGTCAGCTGCTTCAACAAGGCGCTGCCGGCGCAGTGATCGAAATGGCCGTGACTGATCAGCAGAATCTTCACATCGCTGAACCGGAACCCTAGCGCTTCGACACTCTTCCGTATCAAGGGAACACTAGTGGTCAGGTTGCTATTGATCAGAATATGTCCTTGGGGCGTTGTGATCAGATAAGCCGCCAGATCCTTGCTCCCCACGTAATACACATTACCAATCACCCGATACGGTGCATGCGGCGTGGTCCAGTCTGGGTTGTCCTGCGCAAAGAGGCTATAAGTAAAAGCAAACGCGAGCAGAAGAGAACGAAGGAGCATAGCAAAGGGTAACTCCCCTCCTCGCCGTCCAACCAGCGCACCCACCCATTCAGGATTAATCTTCCAGATACCTCAGACACACACAAAAGGTCCGCTAAATTCAACGCCCAGCGCAAGAAAAGGTCCTACACCGCGGCCCCGCTCCGAATCACCTGCGCCCCAAATCGCTCCATCTCCTCCGCCTGTGGGCTCGATTGCAGCAGGACCAGATCGACTCCCACCGCTGCAAACTCTTCCATCCGTTCCGACACTTGCTCCGGCGTGCCAACAAACCCGCTCCGCAGGCCACGATTCGACACCGAATAATCCTTGAGCGAGACCTCCGTCTGCAGATTGGAGCCCGACACCCACTGCTCATAGTTGGCATAACCACGCGCCGACTGCTTCACATCTGTAATCCGCTCCACCTCACGCAGCGCCTCAGCCTCTGAGTCACGCACAATCGCATACCCAGCCACTCCAAACGTCATCGGCCCCAATCCCAGAGCCTCCCGCCTGCGTCGCATATCGGCAATCTTCACCCCCACGGCCTCTGGCGCATCGCCATGCATCAAGTAGGCATCGCACTTCGCCGCAATCAAGTTCTTCGCCGTCTCCGACTCGCCACCTGCATAGAACGTCGGCCGCGGCTTACTCACTGGCTTCGGCGAAAGCACATTCTCCTGCACGTCGTAGTACTTGCCTTTATACGAAAAACCTTGCGTCTTCCAGCACCCATCCACCACATCCAGCCACTCCGAAGTCCGCGCATACCGGTCATCGTGCTCATCAAAGTGCACGCCGTACTTCGTGGCCTCATCCTTCCACCAGCTTGAAACCACATTCAGTGTCAACCGCCCATGCGACATCTGATCGATCGAAGCAGCCTGTTTCGCCAGGAGCGCCGGATTATGGAACGTAGGCCGCACCGCAACCATCAACTCCAGCCTCTCCGTCACCGCAGCCAGCGCCGCTGTCGTCGACCACGCATCGAGCGAAGGAGCATCCAAACCTTTGATATCGTTTAGATTCAACTCGGCAATCAGCGTCAAGTCGTAGCCAATCGACTCGGCCCTCTTCGCCAGGTTGCTTACATACTCCCAGCTGGCCTCCATCTGCTCATCATCGACGTTGCGCAGCCAGCCGCCAAACACCGGCAACCAGAAACCGTATCGCATCCCAGCCTTTGCCGTTTGATTCACCGCCCAACCCCCGCCAACTCCGGCACGCCTGCCCTACGATCATTCACGATCTTGGCCTCAGCCTCAAGCCAATCCGCCAGTCGAACAAACGGATCAAACCCAACCACCTTCGGTCCATCCGCAACGAAGTTCGAAAGCGCATTGATATCGTAGTAGACTCGCACGCCATCGCGATCATCCACCATAAACTCAACGCCACCCAGCTCGATCCCTGTCGCCGCCATCAGTCGCTCCACCTCTTCAATCACCTCTGGAGGCGTATCGAAGGCCTCAACCGTCAGGCCATTCTTCGGAGCATCAATCGGACAGGCGACCCGCTCCAACTCCACACCCAGCGGCGTTTTGCATATATCCGCTGGGCAAAGATCAAACGTCTCGCCCGTAATATGTATCTTGATCGCGTACAAATACTTCCCGTTCAACACCTCGACGCGAATAATGTGCGACCCACGCGCCGGCACAAACTCCTGCACCAGCCCAGTCGAATCCATCCCCAGCATTAATCCGTTTTCAGTTGTCGAAGCCTCCGCCAGATGCTCCTTTGTGTTGAACTTCACGACGCCGCTTCCACTGCCTCCAATATTTGGCTTCACCACAACAGGGAAGCGCAACCCCTCCGCCGCAGCACCAGCCTGAGAAGCACGATGAATCACCCGCGCTTTCGGGTACCCAAGCCCGAGCGCGTCCAGCATCGAAAGCTGCACCGCCTTCGACAGCTCACTTCGAAACGCCTTCACGCCATTCACTACTCGCACACCGCGGCTCTCCAGGTGTTCCAGATAGCCAAGCGTGTAAAAGATCTGGTCCCCATGCCCGCGATTCCACGCAGAAGGGCTCATCTTGTTCAGCACCAGCGCATACTTCTCCTCTGGATGATCCCCAGGCCCATAGGTGTGTTCCACTGCATCCAGCCGCACGTGATTGGTCCCGCGACGATCAAGCTCCGCAAATAAAGGCTTGAACCAGTTCGGTTGCTCGTAATAAATCGCGATAGGCAAAGGCTGATAGCTGGACATAGGGTTCTTCATCCTCTTCAAAGGTTCGACTCAAAATCTGCCGCACAGTTACAACGGTCAGGACAGAAAGCGAAAGCTGCGTCTCAGATCTGATATCTCAATTTTAGATGAACAAAGCAATCCTCGAGCTTCACAATCGAACATCTTGTCTTCCTGAGACCGCAGCCACCTCTAGTGCGCCGTCACATCGATAACAAGAGCACCCGCATCTCCGCGTGCCTCAGTGTCATCTCCATCGTTGCAAGCATTGTTGTACCCTGACATTCAGCCATGCAAGCCATCCAAATCCTCACCACCGGTTCAGCCGACGTCCTCTCCTTACGCGATCTTCCCACCCCCGCCCCCGGTCCCGGCGAGGCCCTCATTCGCATAGAAGCCTCCGGGGTCAACTTCATCGACACCTACTTCCGCGAAGGCCGCTACCCCGCGCAACTCCCTTACACCCTCGGTCAGGAGGCCGCAGGCATCGTAGTCTCCGTCGCCTCCAACGTCACCGCCGTCAAACCCGGGGACCGCGTCGCCTGGTGTCTCGTCCCCGGAACATACGCCCAGCTAGCCGTCGCCCCCGCCGACCGTCTCGTCGCCATCCCCGACGGCGTCACCTTCCAGCAAGCCGCAGCGGCCATCCTCCAGGGCATGACCGCCCACTACCTCGCTCACTCCACTTACCCCATCCAATTCGGCGACGCGGTCCTCATCCACGCCGGAGCAGGCGGTACCGGTCTTCTCCTGATCCAGATGGCCAAGGCTCGTGGAGCACGCGTGTTTACCACCGTGTCCACTGAAGAAAAAGCTGCCCTCGCACGTGCCGCTGGTGCAGATGAGGTCATCCTCTATACCCAGGAAGACTTCGTCGCCAGGATAAAAGCTCTTACTGAGAGCAAAGGCCTCCCAGTCGTCTATGACTCCGTCGGCAAATCCACCTTCGAGCAGTCCCTTCAATGTCTACAGCCACGCGGCCTTTTAGTCCTCTTCGGAGGCGCCAGCGGAGCCGTTCCACCCTTCGACCTCATCCGTCTCTCCACCATGGGCTCGCTCTACATCACGCGCCCGACTCTAAAAAACTACGTGGCCACACGAGCCGATCTCGAAGCCCGAGCCAAAGACGTCTTTGACGGTGTTGCCAACGGTACGCTCAAGCTCCGCCTCGAACACACCTACCCCCTCGCCGATGCCGCTCACGCACACCGCGACCTTGAATCCCGCAAGACCACCGGCAAGCTACTTTTGTTGCCCTGATCGTAGCCCGCTAGTCTCGAACCACAGTCATCCAATAAGCAAGATGACCTCAGAGACGCCCACTGTGTTGCGTGTACTCGCACGCCCAGCAACTTACAATCGAAATATGCTCACCTTGGCGGTCCGCCGCGCGACCCGACCCTTGCTCGCCATCGCAGCCGCCATCGTCCTCTTCGCCGTCCCCGCCCAGGCCGTCGTCGTTCGCGGCAATGTCACGACGCCCCTCGGCATACCCCTCGGTAACGCACGCGTCCAACTCATCCAGGGCAGAAAGGTTGCTGCTTTCACCTTCAGTTTGCAGGATGGCACCTACGAAATCCGCAGCGCTGTCCCTGGCCGGTTCATGCTTCTCGTCTTCGCCGCGCCCTATACCCCGAGCATCGGACGACCCTTCTACGGTGGTGTCACTGCGGTCATCGCTCGCGACATCGTCATGGAATACTCAACCGTGACTCCACAACTCGCCATCACTGCCACCGGCATACCGACCCCGCTTCCACAGATCCCGTCGGCAATCACCCTCATCCCCGAAGCCGCGCTCTCCACACAGGTCGGAATTCTCAACGACCTCCGACAATCGCCAGGCACATTCGCAGTACAAGCCGGTCAGGCTGGCAGCCCTATCGCACTCTTTGTTCGTGGCGGTGGCCCGGACGCCAATCAGGTCCTCATCGACGGCATCCCCGCCGCCGACATCGGCGGACTCTTCGACTACAGTTCCATCTCCACCACCGCCCTCACCGGTCCAGAGCTGTATCGAGGCGCCAACAGCGCCCTCTACGGCACAGGCACCGAGGCCTCCGTCGTCCACCTAGCCACCACACGCAGTAACTTCCTCGCTCCTGTGCTTGATTACACCGGCGACGCCGGAAACTTCCACACATACCGCAACGAGGCCATCGTCGCTGGCGCCCACAATAAGTTCGACTACCAAGCCGCCTTCAGCCGCTTCAACACCTCCAACGCTCTCCCGCTTGACGAGTACCACACCACCAACTACGTCGCTAACGTTGGCTACAGCATTCTCTCGAACACTCTCGCCCGTTTCACCTTCCGCAATACCGACTCTGCCGTCGGCCTTCCCGATGCCCACGACATCTACGGCATCTCCGCCTCCGGCAAACGCGCCGACCAGGACCTGTACTCCGGCATCACCGTCGAAAACGTATTAGCAGGGAACTGGCACAACCTTGTTCGCTACGGCATCGCGCGAAAACGCGAGCAGGTCGAGCAATTCACTCCAACTGGCGAACCCGTTACCACCATCGATGACGGAATCCCAAGTACGAAGTATTACGGCGACATCGTCACCATACGCGGAGCCAACGGCTACAGCGCTACAGGTCAGGCCGCCTTCATCACACCCAGCTTCGACGGGGTCTCCAACCGCGACGAGCTTCTCTACCAGACTAACTACACCTTCCCCTACCGCATCGCCGCGCTCTTCAGCTTCCAATACGAGAACGAACGTGGCCGCCTTCTCGAAACTGCAACGTCAGACAATCAGCAAACCCAACGCACCAACTTCCTCTACACCCTCCAACTGCAGGGCGACATCAAACATCGCCTCTTCTACTCCGCAGGCGGCGCCATCGAACAGAACAGCCTCTATGGAATCGCCGGAACCCCTCGCCTCGGCCTTGCCTACGCCCCTGTCCGTCCCGGCAAGCGCTGGTTTCGCGGCACCAACCTTCGTGCCAACGTAGCTACAGGTGTACAGGAGCCATCCGTCGCGGACGAGTTCACCAGTCTCTACAATCGCCTTCAGCAAACTGCCAATCAAGCCGCCATCTCCACCTACAACGTCACTCCCATCACCTTCGAACGCTCCCGCACCTACGACTTCGGCGTCGACCAGAACATCCTCAACCAGAAAGTCATCCTCAAAGCGGGCTACTTTCATAATCAGTTCAACCACCAGCTCGAGTTCGTCGGAGCGAATGGCCTCGAACAGTACTTCGGCATACCCGCCAACATCGCCAACGAGCAACCTCCCGCCACCCTCAACTCTCTGGCCTATCGCACCCAAGGACTCGAACTCGAAGTCCAATACCGTCCTCTCGGTCATCTCTTCCTGGACGGTGGCTACACCTACCTCGCCTCTCTCGTTCTCCAGTCCTTCAGTTCGGACGCAGTCGCCGCCAGCAACGGCACTCCCGTTATCAACCCAAACATCCCCGGTATCGCCATCGGAGCGCTCTCTCCCCTCGTAGGCAGCCGTCCCTTCCGCAAACCGCCCAGCACGGGCTTCTTCGCAGTGGAATTTGTCACCAGCAGATTCTCTACAGCCATCAAAGGCGCTCTCGCCAGCCGCAGCGATGACTCCACCTTCCAGCTCAACAACGACCGCAACGGCGGCAACACCCTCCTCCTCCCCAACCGCGATCTCGACTTCGGTTACGCAAAGCTCGACCTCAACATGCTCTTGAACGTCACTCGCCACGTCACCCTCTTCACTCAGCTTGACAACCTCCTGGGCCAGCAGCACATCGGCCCCATCGGCTATCCCGGCCTGCCCTTCACCATCCGCGCCGGCGCGAAGATCAGAATCGGCGGCAACTAATCTTGTCGCTTCCGTGTCTCTACGGTGTAAGTTCTTGTCGTTCAAGAAGCTTTGAGGCACGACGAACCGTCTAATCTTCGAAGGGAAACACAATGACCCGATATCTCCTTGCTCTAACCCTCCTCGCCGCTACTGCTACCACTCAGGCTCAGGAGGGCCCCACTCCCACCCAGGCCCTAATTGCCGTTGATTCCAAGACCCCCACCACTCTCGCCACCAAAGACGTCACCGCCAAGGTCGACAATCGCCTTACCTCACTCCTCAATCTCGCTCCCATCCCTCCTGACGGCGCTCAGGTCGCCCTCCTCATCGACGACGGCCTCCGCACCAGCGTCGGCCGCGAACTCAACTCCCTGCGCTCCTTCATCACCGGACTCCCTGCCGGAACCGAAGTCTTCGTCGGCTACATGCAGAATGGCCGCGTCGTCCCTGGCACCGACCTCTCCGGCTTCACCGCGGACCGCGCCACCGCTGCACAGAGCCTGCACCTTCCCACTGGCATTCCCGGCTCCAGCGCAAGCCCTTACTTCTGTCTCTCCGACTTCGTAAAGAACTGGCCGTCCAACGCTGAGAGCCAGAACGTTCAGCAGACTCAACGACCCACCCACAAGGCTCGCTTCGTCCTCATGATCACCAATGGTGTCGACCCATACAACGGCAGCACCAGCATTGCGAATCAGAACAGTCCCTACGTCGCCTCAGCAGTCACGGACGCGCAACGCTCCGGCGTCCCCGTCTACTCCATCTTCTTCAACGATGCCGGATTCGGTCGTGGCCGCGGAAGCTTCAGCGGCCAGGGTTATCTCAACCAACTCGCACAGGGAACAGGTGGTGTCGCCTATTACCAGGGTTCCGGCAACCCTGTCTCCATGGCGCCCTACCTCAAGCAGTTCCAGCAAGCAATCTCCGAAACCTACGTCGCCACCTTCCCGGTCGACGCCAACAAAAAAATGGTTAGCCTAAAGCTCTCAACCGACCTCCCCAAGACCAAACTCCGTGGCCCGGATCAGGTCCGCCCCGGAACCATCGTCTCAAACTAGACAGGCCTGACACACACCAACGGCGACTCCGAAAGGGAAGTCGCCGTCGGTTTTTCTCGTTCAAATAAGTATGGGAGCGGCACCCCAACAAGGTACCGCTCCCATATTCCAGCCACAGCTCTAGAACGTGAACCGCGCTCCCAACTGAATGATACGAGCAGGAGCAGCGCCAGTGATGTGGCCGTCAATCGACGACGACAGAGTCGCAGTTGGCGCGTTTAGGCTAACCATGTTGAATACGTTCGTCATGTCAGCCCTTAGCTGGAAGCCCATGGACTCCCTAATTTGGAAGTCACGTTCCACGCCTAGATCCACATCCCGGTAACCCGGAGCAACAAGCAAGTCGCGCGGCGTGTTGCCGTCGGCCCCTCCGGGTCCGATACCGCCAGCTACACCAGGACCATTGGCTATGAACGCCGCTGTGTTGAACCACTCTTTGGTTGAGACAGTGCGCGATCTGTGCGCACTCAGGAATGGATTGACTCCCGGCACAAGGTTAGGACGGTCATTGTTGTAGCTGTCAGCATTCTTATCGGATCCAGTCGTAATGTTGAACGGAGCTCCACTCTGAAGGAAGGCAATCGCTGAGATCTTCCAGCCATTGGCCAACTGCTTCTCCCAACCGTTCGCACCATGGTAGTAGTCGAGGTTCCAGATTCCTGAGATATTGGCTACGTTCCTGCGGTCGTTGTCCGAGCGGCCTCGTTCTTCTGAGAGCGCGTCAAAGTTCTGCGCTGTGCCGAGACCAATCGCGCTCGCATTCGCGCTCCACATCGAGCGGCTCCAGACATAGAAGCCATTCAGCATCAGGTTGTGCGACATCTGCTTGCGGACAGAAACCTGCAGTGAGTTGTATTCAGCACTCTGGCCGGACGTGATCAGAATCACTTGACCAAGGACTCCCGGATCATATGGGCGGCGCGCATTGATGCTGGTCTGCGACGTAGTTGCTCCCGGAGCATATACCGGATTATTTCCGTCGATTCCAAACGGTACGTGTCGCACAAAATTACCGACGTAGGCAGTTTGCAAACTAATGCCGGCAGGCAACTGCTGCTCAACCGCGGCATTCACCTGATACGACAGAGGCCACTTGTAATTGGGGTCGATTGCCTCCACAGCAGCAGCCGGAAGGAAGCGCGGACTCGACGGGTTGTACGTGTATGGGAAGGGATCTCCGTTGGGGAACGAAGCTGGGTTCGCATAGACGTTGCTGAGTGAGGTAATGGAATTGAACGTCTGCCGAACAGCGAAGGGTTGGGCATTCGCCGGCTGGTTCCATTCGTTCGCCGAGACGCTGCCATAGAAGATACCGCCGCCAGCACGGATCGCTGTCTTTCCATTGCCGAACGGATCAAACACCAGACCGATACGCGGCGAGACGTGACCGTACTGGTTCCCAACTATGCCGCGTTTGATTCCAGTGTCACCCGGGAACAACACGCCCTTTGGCGCGCTTGGCACCACCGTCGATTGCTGCCCCGGAACGAACCCAGCCGTAAGATTCTGAGACTCCACGGGCGCCTCCTGCACGTCATAGCGCAGTCCAAGGTTGGCCGTAAAACGTGGTGTGATCTTCCACGCGTCCTGCACAAATCCCGCGAAGTAGAAGTAGTTCAGAAGCCCATGGTATGGAGTGTCCTGCTCCATGGAGTTCACCTGTCCGGTGACGAAATCGGCCAGTGCATTCTTGGTCGTAGTAGGGGCGGAAGTGGCGAAGTTGAAGATGCCGAAGTTGTACAAGTTGCCGACGATGGCGTCCTTCTCCAGCGAAACCTCTCCGCCGAAGTTCAACGTGTGTCTTCCCTTCGTCGTGCTGAACACATCACGAAGTCCGTAGAAGTCCGTAGTGCTGACCGGTCCAGCCAGAGCGCCACCGGCGCTGAAGTATCCGGAGATCTGAAGCTCCGGCAATGCCTTCGGTCCCTGGATGGTAAAGGTCGATCCAAGGTCACCTAACGATACCTGCGGCAGGTTGACACGTCCGCCTGCTACACGCGTAACCGTGAACCAGATCTGATTGGCATTGGTTCCATTGAACGTATGGACATCGCTGGCATTGAAGTTCTGTTGCCGCGCATTCGACTGATTGACTGAGTACGGAATGTAGCCGGAAGTGCCAGCTCCGCCGTAGGCGCCACTCACAGACTTGATCGTGAAATAGGTCGCCTGAATGTGATCCTTTTCGCCTATTACCTGATCGTACTTGCCCAGATACTCATCCTGGTTGGTCGGGGTGGTGTAGTTGCCAACGAACGCATTATTGGCGGAGTTCGGCAGCGGAACGTAGTTCTTGATGATGTTCGCCGCAGTCGGATCAAGAAGCGCAGTTGGAACACAGCCTACGGTCGCCGTCTGGCAATTGACAGAGCTGTTCGTGCCCTTAATCGGTGTCGACGTTCCGGGAAAATCCGGAATGACCTTTGATTGCGTGAAGTCACCGATCCGCTCGAGTGCAGTAGGTACAACTGCGCCGCTAAGCACCTGCCCAACAGTCTGACGAAGACCGGCATAGCTGAACAGGAAAAATGCCTTGTCACGCTTGATGGGGCCGCCAATCACTCCGCCAAATTGGTTGCGATGATAGGGGGTGGCCGCTGTGGTACCCCAGTTATAGGCATTCAGGTCTGTATTCCGAACAAATTCAAAAAGCGAGCCGTGGAATCTATTCGTCCCCGAGCGGGTTACCGCCGTGACCACCGCACCGGACATCTTTCCGTATTGCGCTGTGAAGTTGCTGGTCTCTACGCGAAACTCTTCCAGAGCATCCGGATTGGGCAAAGCATTTCCGTAGTTGCGAAGCCCGGTCATGTTAATGCCGCCATCGAGGTAGAAGCTGACCATCGGGACGCCGCCGTCAATTCCGCCGTTGACAATGACCTGTGTGGAAGGCACGCCGATTACGAAATTCGGATTACCCTGCGAATTGCTTTGCATGCTGGCGCTGTTGGTCTGCACGCCTGGAGTGAGCGAAATCTCTTGGTAAGCATTCCGGTTGACCAGTGGCAGAGTGTTGATCTCCTCCGGAGTTACCGTTCGCCCGAGAGTCTCAGATGTCGTATTGATCAGCGGGGGAGCGTCCGTGACAGTAACTGTCTCAGTGGCCAAACCTACGCCAAGCGTAACGCTCAGTGGCTGAATCACGTCGACCGCAATGACGAGGTTCTCCTGCACAAACTTCTTGAAGCCCGGTGCAGTAACCTCCACCGTGTAACTGCCCACCGGCAGATACTGCATCGTGTACCCGCCGGCACTGTCGCTTTGAACAAC
The DNA here is from genome assembly GCA_963771625.1 of uncultured Acidobacteriaceae bacterium. Classification (GTDB taxonomy): domain Bacteria; phylum Acidobacteriota; class Terriglobia; order Terriglobales; family Acidobacteriaceae; genus Edaphobacter. Next base: position 203,400 of record CAVYUE010000018.1, on the reverse strand, counting down.
TCGGGTAAATCCGGTGTTGGTATTAACCGCCTTGATCGACGCACCGGGCACGACAGCGCTTGCACTGTCGGTGATTATCCCAGCGATTCCGCCGGTAATCTGTTGCGCACGTGCGGAGTTTCCTCCCAGCAGTAACGCCAGCGCTACCAGGCCGGCCAGCATCCAGCGAATCGCGTGTTCAGCAACGCTCGCGGTCTTGTGCGGAGCGAGCGCAGATTGCAGCGGTACATTCCCGCCACAATTCGCTTCAGAAGAGGTTTCGTATTTGTTCGGAGTTAGGATCATTAGTGTTTTAGCCTGCCCTATGAGTGCTTTAGTTTTTACTTCGGTGTAACCCGTTCTTGTGTTTTAGGAACGCCATGAAAAATACCGATATTCCTCTATAAAGGTCAAGAGGAATGTTTCGATGGAATTCAATGAGACGGGTTGTAGCTAAGTGGTGAAGACTATTGTCATTCCTGTGCAGAACTGCTTGAACCAGCGCCTAACTTGCAAGAAAACGCTTCCTGACACAAAGCGTAACGGCTGTGACTTCATCGCAAGCTTTTCGTTGTGAGCACAAACTCATTGGTTTTCCTTTCAGCCGTTGGAAGCGTAAATGCGAACAATGAACTAAATGCAACTGCGACACATCCGAAGTCTGGTATTTGCTCGTCCGACTAAGATGCTTGGCAGTATAGACAACTGTCAAGAAAAATTTGAGCGAGTACGGTTTTCTATGCCAAAAGAACCAGGATTATTTCGCATCACAAGCGAAATGCCTCGTCGGCCCGAATCGGAGTTTTGTATAGGCACAGAATCGGCCTGAACCGCCTCTACTTGCTTCGCGAGGCGCACCCTGCCTCGCCTCTCGTTTCGTTCCGTCAGATTATTTACGATTTTCCACAGAAAAGTTTCGATAGCGTGGCGTAATTTTCAGACTCGAAGAAGTGGCTGCTTTACCACCACAATCACCATGCAATTCACCACGATTTCACCATCAAAAAACCATCATCTGTACGCCACATTTTCTAAAACGCCCTCAAAAATGCCCATAAAACAGCAAAACCCCAGAGCAAACTGACACGCTCCGGGGTCCCACTTTTTTTGTTTGAATCTGCTTCTTAGTACATGCCGTCCATACCGCCGCCGCCATGCTGATGTCCGCCGCCGCCCGCTTCCTTCTTCTCGGGAATATCGGAGATCATCGCTTCGGTAGTCAGCATCAACCCAGCAATAGAAGCCGCATTCTGCAACGCAGTCCGCGTAACCTTCGTGGGATCGATGACGCCAGCCTTTACCAGGTCCTCGTAGGCGCCAGTCGCGGCGTTGTAGCCGTAGTTAGCCTCCTTCGATTCGTGGATCTTGCCGATTACAACCGCGCCTTCTTCTCCAGCGTTCGAGACGATCATGCGCAACGGCTCCTCGATGGCACGACGGATGATCGAGGCACCGATCTTCTCATCGCCTTCGAGGCTCTTGATCACTGCCTCAACCGCAGCTGTGCAGCGAATAAACGCCACACCGCCGCCAGGGACAATGCCTTCTTCTACAGCAGCGCGGGTCGCATGCATCGCATCTTCAACACGAGCCTTCTTTTCCTTCATCTCGGTCTCGGTTGCTGCACCCACCTTGATCACTGCAACGCCGCCAACCAGCTTGGCCAAACGCTCCTGCAGCTTCTCACGGTCGTAATCGGAGGTGGTCTTGTCGATCTGGGCGCGAATCTCCTTCACGCGGCCTTCGACATCGCCATCCTTACCGCCGCCATCGACGATGGTGGTGTTGTCCTTATCGATCGTCACGCGCTTCGCAGTGCCGAGGTCTTCGATCTTGACTCCCTCAAGCTTGATGCCGAGGTCTTCCGTGATCGCCTTACCACCGGTCAGAATTGCGATATCCTGCAACATCGCCTTGCGACGATCGCCGAAGCCAGGAGCCTTTACAGCAGCGACATTCAACGTGCCACGCAGCTTGTTCACCACAAGAGTTGCAAGCGCTTCACCGTCGACATCCTCAGCAATGATGACAAGAGGCTTGGCGGTGCGTGCAATCTGCTCGAGCAAGGGAAGCAGGTCCTTCATCGACGAGATCTTCTTCTCGTAGATCAGGATGTAGGGATTCTCCTGCGCAACTTCCATCCGCTCTGCATCGGTCACAAAATAGGGCGACAGGTAGCCGCGGTCGAACTGCATTCCCTCGACTACATCCAGCTGCGTCTCCATCGTGCGAGACTCTTCAACGGTGATAACGCCGTCTTTACCGACCTTCTTCATCGCCTCGGCAATGATCGTGCCGATCTGCGAGTCCGAGTTCGCCGAGATCGTTCCCACCTGGGCAATCATGTCGCCGGAGACAGGCTTCGACAGATTGCTCAGCGCTCCTCCAACCGGAAGGCCGTTCTCATCGCGCTTGCCGATGATGGCCTCAACAGCCTTGTCGATGCCGCGCTTCAACGCCATCGGGTTCGCACCGGCAGCAACGGTCTTTACACCCTCGCGATAGATCGCCTGGGCCAGAACGGTCGCAGTGGTGGTACCGTCGCCGGCTACATCGGAGGTCTTTGACGCAACTTCACGTACCATCTGTGCGCCCATATTCTCGAGCGAGTTAGCGAGTTCGATCTCCTTGGCAACGGTCACGCCGTCCTTGGTAATCGTTGGTGAACCGAACTTCTTTTCGATGACAACATTGCGACCCTTAGGTCCCAGTGTCACCTTGACTGCGTCGGCCAAAATATTGACACCACGCAGGATAGCCTGACGCGAATCTTCTCCATGCAGAATCTGTTTTGCCATTGTGTTGCTCCTGTTAGCGGCTTTCGCCGATCAAAAGTTGAAAATGTGAGGCGCCTTAGCGCCGAGTCTGCAGCGTGCGGCGTCGCCGCATGCCGTGCCTACTTTTTGAGAATGCCGAGGACTTCTTCTTCGCGCATGATCAGCAGCTCTTCGCCGTCGATTTTGATTTCAGTGCCCGAGTACTTTCCGAACAGGATGCTGTCGCCAGCCTTAACATCCAGCGGGAATACCTTACCCTCGTCATTCGACTTGCCCTTGCCGACGGAGATGACCTCGCCCTGCTGTGGCTTCTCTTTAGCCGAATCCGGGATGATGATCCCGCCACGAATGCTTTCGCCCTCTTCAATGCGCCGAACCAGAATACGATCGTGCAGCGGTGTAAATGATGTTGTAGCCATTGCTTACATCTCCTTGGTACGATTTGGCGAACGGAAATCCGTCCGCGATTGGAGCGCGCGACATCTGCCATCAACCACAGGTCAGGGCCGCAAATAAAGAGTGGAATCGGCTTCCGGCCAGACTCACACGATCAAACCAGGAGCCGTTAGCACTCAAGCCTTCCGATTGCTAACGATAGTCAGCCAGCTGCAGCTTGTCAACTCCACTTTTGTAAAATGTGAGTGAAACTCACGCAGACTCTGGCAGTCCATTCTGAAGCAATAGCAGTGTCACAACCCATCCCGAAAAGTCGTAGAATGTGATCATGTCGTTACGTCGCACCCCCTGGCCCTTATTACTGCTTTGCATCGCCCTCACATCTTCTTTGCCCGCCGTCGTGCGGGCACAGGACGCTCCGGTGAAGCGTGGCCGCAAATATAAGGCCCCCCCGGCAACCTCTCACGTTGAAGTAACGGTCGTGAAGAAGTTCAACGGTAAGCCCATCATGAACGCGGCCGTCATCTTTGACTCGACGATGGACGGCAGAGAAGAGGGCAATCTCGAGGTCAAGACGGATCCCGACGGAAAGGCGATCATCGACGTCATCCCCACCGGCAGCAAAGTCCGCGTTCAGGTCATTGCACAGGGCTTTGCAACTTACGCTGAGGAGTATGACGTAAGTGAACCGACCAAAGCGATCTCGGTTGCTATGATTCGACCGCAGGAGCAAATCTCCTCCTACGTGGACAACGAAGGCAAGACCACAACCAGGAAGCCCGGTGTCCAGGAGCCCATAAGGCCGACCACGCCAGCCACCAAACCTGCACCCACACCGCCACCCGCTCCATCAGCCCAGCAGCCTTCTACTCCAAACACAACGCCGCAATAGTAAGCCGCAGAAAATAACCATGGACAAGCCGCTAAAAGGGAAGACCGTGCTCGTCACCGGAGCGGCTAAACGTATCGGCCGCGCCGTGGCGCTGGCGCTCGCTGAACGTGGCGCTGATGTCGCCATCACCTACCTTTCCTCACAGGTTGAAGCCGAAGCGACCGTTCACGCCCTAGCGGCTCACGACGTCGACGCACTTGCCGTGCGCTGTGATCTCCGCAACCCGGAGGATATTGAGCAAGCGGTCTCAGCAGTCGTCAATGATTTTGGCCGGATTGACCTCCTCGTCAACAATGCCGGCATCTTCGAGTCAGAAGCCCTCGAAGAGATATCCATCGAGCAGTGGGACGCAATGTTTACGACCAACACCCGCGCTCCCTTCCTCATGGCTAAGTTCGCGCACCCTCATCTAAAAGCCGCTAAGGGACGCATCCTCAACATCGGCTCCCTTGGTGGATTGCATCCCTGGGCTACGCATGGCCACTACTGCACCTCTAAGGCAGCCCTGCATATGCTCTCCAAAACCATGGCCAAAGCATGGGCTCCAGAGATCAGCGTCAACTGCATCGCTCCCGGCATGATCGTCCAAGGTGAGTTAGACGAGTCTTACGAGCACTTCGCTCGAAAGACTCCTATGCAGCGCAACGGCACAGCGGACGATGTAGCCGCGGCCGCCATCTTCTTTGCCACCGCTCCCCACTTCATAACAGGCCAACTTCTTGCCGTCGATGGCGGCCTCGGTCTGTAATCTCCCGTCACATCCGCGGCCGTTGCGTTTGCTGCCATCGGTAGATACTGATTGCTGGAGGCGATGAACTCAGATGCGCTTACCAAGTGTGCTTCTATCGGCCCATCAGCTTCTGCCACCAGCTCTTTTCGTTCGAATCTTCATATAAGTTCAGAGGTTCGAGCTGTGGCGGCATCGGCTTCCCCGTAAACACCGCAAGCGGGTTCGACACACACAGCAGGTGCGCGTAGTCGGAACCATATTTTGTCGCCACCAGCTCAAACGCTTCCCGCATCTTTGGGGCGCGTGAGGTCGTATTGTGCGCATCACTTGCGAGGAAGTGAACCCACCGATTGGCAAGCAGATCGTGAGACATCCGTTCGGCCTGCTTGCCCATCCTGCCAATCACGGAGCCTGCCGTCACCTGCACGAGCACACCACGTTGCAGCCATTCCATCATGCGTGATCGATCGTTCTGTAGTGTCGGGTTCCGTTCCGGATGGGTCAATATCGGGGTCAGGCCCGCTAGCTGCAACTGGTAAAAGATTTCGGTCAATCCGCGCGGCAGTCCATAGTCGGGAACTTCGACCAGCAGATAGCCGAGTCCGTTGATGCTGAACTTCGAGGGATTGATCTTGGCTTCCTGGATATTTTCGTACGACATGTGAAAGTCGCATCCGCGACCGAGCTTGATCGCAACTGAGTCACGATCAAGCAGTCGTTGTAACTCCGCGATCTTCTCTGTAATTACTGGGGGATTGTAGGTGTACTGGCCATTTGCATGAGGCGAACAGACGATGTGCGTGATGCCATCTTCCGCGGCCATCTTCGCCATAGCGAGCGAGTTTTCTATGCTCGAAGCACCATCGTCCATGCCCCACAGTAGGTGATGGTGAATGTCAATCATCGCGTATTAGCTTACCACTGCTCCTGCAACAGTTACCGCGCTGCTGTCAACGACTCTGCCATTGCCTGAAAGAGCAGTAACCCATCTGCAGAGCCAAGCAGAGCCTCGCTGGAGCGGTCAGGATGCGGCATAAGGCCGAGAACGTTGCGTCCTTCGCTCAGTACACCAGCGATATTTTCGAGCGAACCGTTCGGATTTGCAGCTGCCGTCACTGCTCCTTCGCGCGTGGCATAGCGAAATGCGACGCGATCTTCTTTCTTCAATGTTGCGAGGGTTTCGGCGTCGCAGAAGTAGTTGCCTTCCATGTGGCCGATCGGCATTTGCAGGACCTGGCCGCGAAAAAGCCCGTGGGTAAAGGGGGAGTGATTGGTTTCGGTCTTTAGGAATGTCTGCTTGCAGATGTAGTTCTGGCTGGCATTTCGCATCAACGCACCAGGTAGTAAACCAGCCTCGCAGAGGATCTGGAATCCGTTGCAGATGCCCATGACGAGGCCGCCGTTCTGCGCGAATTTCTTCACGGATTGCATGACGGGGGCGAAGCGGGCGATGGCGCCGGTTCTGAGGTAATCGCCGTAGGCGAAGCCGCCGGGGACGAGGATTGCGTCGCATCCCTGCAGGTCTTCGGAGGCGTGCCAGAGGTAGGTTACGGGCTGGCGTGCGATCTCTTCGACGACGTGGTGGGTGTCATGATCGCAGTTGGACCCGGGGAAGACCAGAACGCCAAATTTCATAGCTTTAAGGATAGCATTCGCAGTTCAGGGGGCTAAAAATGCTGCGGAAATTGAGAAAAAAAATCTGGTTGTGGTGAGGGGTGCGTTTTTACAGGGGATTTGCAGTTTTCCACAGGGTAAATTCGTGGTGTTTTGCTGGTCATAACGTGGTGGTTTGTGTGGCAAACGTGGTGGCTTAGCACCACGTTTGCCGGAGGCTAAAAATACGCCACATTTTTGAACTTTATTTTTTGCGGATCTGCTTCTACGACCCTTCAGGCTGGGGCGTAGATGGCAAAGCCACGGGGAGGGGCAGGGAACTCGGAGTTGCCGTCGGCGTCGGTGGTCCGTTCGTCGGGATGGGCGGTGTCGTGGCCGTCCCATGCAATGGGTATGAACTTCTGGTTGGCCCATCGTGTCTTTACGGAGGTGCCGGACCATTTGTCGCCAAGGTTGTTGAGGACATAGATCAATCCCGGCTGGTCTACCTTGTCGTCCTTGTGGCCGATTCGTTGCATGATGTACAGATCAGGGTCGGCGTGAAGAATCTGCGAGTCTCCACCGGCATACTTATGGTGGGCGGTGATGAGCGCGTCGATCCCGTTTGGCGTCAGGGGACGGGCCAGTTCATTGTTGTAGTAGTCGTACCAGAAGATGCTGGGGTATCCCTCGTGCACCATGATGAATGAGTAGGCCATCATCTTGTCGTTCACGATCGCGTTGTCGCCCATGTCGTGGTTGTCGACGAATGTGGCGGCGTGGAGAGGGCGCTTCATGACGACAGCTCCGCCGTCGGTCAAGTTGCGCAGGTCGTAGTTTGGCTTGTCGCAGACGTCCTTCAACTTGTATCGGAGGGGAAAGTCGAAGGCGGCGACCTGCGTGTCGGTCATCCGGTTCACTCGTTCCAGCCACTTCTCGATATCTTCGTTGCCTGACCAGAATTCACCGACGACGTAAGGGGTGAACTCATTGCCATCTTTGACGTAGCGATACTTTGCGAGCAGACCGATCATCCACGCGCCGAAGCCTTTGACGAAGTCGAATCGGAAGCCGTCGAAGCCAAGCTCTTCAATCAGGAAGCGAGCGTACTCAAACATTGCGGTGTAGACGACGGGATTACGATGACAGAGGTGCGGAAAGCCTGCAAAGTTTTCGCCTTCCATCATGACCTGCTCGTAACGGCTCGGGTGAAAGCAGTTCCAGTCGCGGGGAAATTTGCCGCTTTTGGGGTTGAATTTGGTCCAACGCTTCTGGCCATCCAAGGGGTTGGTCTCTTCCTCGTCGGCGCCGGAGTTGTGATTGATGACCATGTCGGCGTAGAGGCCAATTCCGTTGGCGTGTGCCTTTGCGATGAGAGCTTCAAGTTCGGCGCGGTTGCCGTAGAAGGTCTTTGTTCCGCCCTTCTGATCAAAGTCGCCGAGGTCGAAGTAGTCGTATGGGTCATAGCCCATGGAGGTATGGTCGGACGCCTTCGAGACTGGCGGCAGCCACAGCGCGTTGAATCCCGCCTTGCTGAGATCTTCTACTTTTTCCGCGACGAAGTTCCACCAGTTGTGTTCCTGTTTGTCGTGCTTGGGTGAGTCCCAGTAAAACGCCTGCATCATGACAGCCATAGCGATCGAGCTCCATTCAGATTTTTTCGCACGAGCGCATCTAACGGAGATGGATCGGCATTGAAGAAGTGGTTGATTTATAGTTCTGCTTCAGCAGGTCAGATGCGACACAGGGCGGTCAGGTTGGTATGGAGATTCGAAACAGCAACACGACGGCAAATCTGAAGACCGCCGGTGGCGCGCTGATCAACTGGTGGAGAGCGGCTACGCTCGACGCGCTGATCGTGGGCATTCTGTGGTTGATTGGCCTTGAACTGATTCGCGTTCCGTGGGCGCCGTTCTGGGCGATCCTTGGCGGCTTGTTGCAGATCATTCCTACCTTCGGCGGCATGATTGCGCTGATCGGCCCTGTGCTGGCTGTTGCCTTTAGCGGCCATGACGAGTGGCGGTTAGGCCTCGTGCTTGGCCTTTATGGGTTGATCGTCATTCTGGAGGGGCTAGTCATTGGGCCTTATGTGTTGCACCGCACCACGAAGGTGCCCTGGTGGGCTGCGTTCCTGGGGCCGATTGTGCTTGGCATCATCATCCCGTTCTGGGGGGTATTGCTCGCACCGCCGTTGCTGGCGGTAGTGTTTGCATTTCGGAAGCAGGAGCCGCCTGCGCCTTCTGTCTAAACAGCAACTAACGCGGATTATCCTAGAGAAATGGTCCGTTCGATCTTGAGCAGAGAGCAGAGGGGTGGCGTTCGGATTGTTCGATTGGCGGAGGCGAACGAGGACGCGGTTCGGCTGTTGCAGGAGTACTACGAGGCGGTTCATGTCGTCCAACGGGATAGTCCTGAGGCCGTTCAAAAGATCATCGACGATGCGTCGTCGGGTGTTTGGCTTGCCTATCTGAACGGCGATGCTGTTGGGTGCGTGGTGCTGCGCAGGTTAGCGTCAATTCAGTTCGCGGGAGAGTGCAAGCGTCTCTATGTGCAGCCCAAGGGCCGTGGGCACGGCATTGCGAATGCGCTTCTGGATGCGCAGGAGGCGTACGCTCGGAGCCAAGGGATGCGGTGGATCTATCTGGATAGCTATGACGATCTGAAGGTTGCAATCGCTCTTTACCGGAGACGCGGTTATGTTTCGTGTGACCGCTATAACGACAACCCGCAGGCGACTGTGTTTCTTCGCAAACGAATTGCACGTGGACCAATCTCGGACGCGTAGTTGTTTTTGCTGAAGCAAGATGATTGGAGTAAGAACAGGAGAAGGCGCAGTGACACGAGATGAGGCTTGGAAGCTGGCAAACGATTGGGTTGCTGCCTGGAATGCTCACGATCTGGAGCTGATCATGGCACATTATGACGATGACGTTGAGTTGACTTCACCATCCGCCGCCAAACTGCTAGGGACGCCGAATGTGGTCGGCAAGGCGAACTTGAGAGAGTACTTTCGGCGAGGACTTGAGGCTTATCCGGAGCTTCGTTTTGATCTTGAAGATGTGCTTTGGGGAGTGAGCAGCGTGCTGTTGTATTACAAGAATCAGCGAGGGACTCGAACTGGAGAGTTTATGGAGCTGTCCGTGGCTGGGAAGGTGACACGAGTGGTGGCGAACTACAGTGCCTAGTATGTGTTGTTGGGTGTGTCAGCCGCCGAGTTTGTAGCGGGTTTCTGCTAGACGGAAGAGTGGGCGCCAGACGAGGCGATTGGTGGTGACGACCATTAAGGCCATGACGATGGTGGCGAGTAGAAGGACAGGGAAGCGGCCGCCGCCGGTGGCTTCGCTGATGATGGCGCCGAGGCCGGTTGTCTGGAGAATCTGGCCCTTGATGGGAAAGTATTCGGCGATGATGCTGGCGTTCCACGCTCCGCCTGACGCGGTGACGAGGCCGGTGATGAGGAAGGGAAAGATGCCGGGGAGGATGACGGTCTTCCAACGCTGAACTGTGCTGAAGTGGAAGAGGGTTGCGACTTCTTTGAGGTCGGACGGGATGGCGATGGCTCCGGCGATGACGTTGAAGAGGATGTACCACTGCGTGCCGAGGAGCATGAGCGCGATGGAGCCAATGCCCATGCCGCCTCCGATTCGGACCAGAGCTAGAAGAAGGATGGGGAAGAGTGCAGTGGCGGGTACCGATGCGGCGATCTGGGCGAGGGGTTGCGCGATGCGGGCGAGGCGTGGATTGGAGCCGATCGCGACGCCGACGGGGATCGTCCAAAGGGAGGCGAGCACGAGAGCGAGGTTGACGCGGAGGAAGGTTGCGATGGCGCCCTGGAGGATGTGGAGGTACTCGGCTCCGGGAAGCGGGCGGAGGAGCACTACAGCCTGATAGGCGGCGTAGAGGACAGCGCATGCGACTATTGCGAGGACGATGACACGAACGCCGATGTAACGCAGGCGGGATTGGGGCTTGACGATTTCAAGCTCATGCAGCTTGGCCAGACGACGCTTTGCCAGGCGGGGATAGAGGCTTTCGGTGAGCGGTGTGATGGTGTGGCGGGCAAGGCTGGCGAGCGCGGTTGACTGAGTGAGCAGATGCAGGATGGGCGAAGTAATGCGCTTGCTACTTTCGACCTGCTCGAACTTGAACTTGTCGCTCCAGGCGATGAGAGGGCGCCAGACGAGCTGGTCGGTGGCGACGATGATGAGGATCATCGTGATGAGTCCCCAGGTGATGGCGGCGCCGTTGCCTGCGTCGGCGGCGGTCTGGAGATACGAGCCTAGGCCGGGAAGGCGGAAGTCGCGGGAGCCGAGGTGGAACATCTCGCAGGCCATGAGGAAGAACCAAGCGCCGGCGACGGACATGATGGAGTTCCAGATGAGACCGATGGCGGCGTAGGGCAGCTCCAACTGGAGCAGACGCTGAAAGCGCGAGAAGCTGTAGATGCTGGTCGCTTCCATGAGCTCTCTTGGGATGCTCTTGAGGGAAGAGTAGAAGCTGAAGGCCATATTCCAGACGGAGCCGGTGAAGATGAGGACGATGGCTCCCATCTCGACGCCGAGCTGACGGGTGGGGAAGAGCGCGATCATGGCGAGCATGACGGGGGGAAGAAAGCTCAGGACGGGGATCGATTGCAGGATGTCGAGGATTGCGATCATCACCTTTTCCGCGCGGAGGTTGTATGCGGCGATGTAGCCGTAGGTGATTGCGAAGAGCAGGCTGAGGAGATAGGCGAGGCCGATGCGCACGATGGAGTAGAAGGCGTAGTGCGGCAGAGCGCGCGGGCTAAGGGAAACGACGATTTCGGGCTCGGGGCGGCCGGCCCAGAACATGGCGATGCGAACGACCGCGTAGAAGCAGGCGAGGCCGATGGCGGCTATGCAGAGATCGAGGAAGAATGGCCAGCCACGTTCGAGCACCTGGGTGCGGGCGAGGGTCTCCCGGGGCTGAAGCCGGCTGAAGCGGTCGGACAGGTGGATCATGCGTCGATCTCCGCAGTGGTATTTGCGGCGGCGTCATGATGGAGCTTTTCGGATTGGATGAAGCGCCGACGGGATGCGTCGTAGTCGAAGAGTTCGGCGTAGCGGCCCCAGTTGATGGCGGTCTCGAGTTGACGGAGGGTTTCGTCTTCGCTGAACTGCTCGTCGAGCATGTCGTGGAAGAACTCCTCGGGTACGCTGCGGTCGCTTTTGGATTCGATGGCGCGCACGATCTGGCGGAGGAGAAGCACGTTCTCGACTGCGGCAGTGCGGAAGAGCTCCTTCTGACGAAGGATCTCGGAGTTGGCGTATTCAGCTCCAGTGGGAGTGATGGCTGCGTCACCTTCGGTGACGGTGAGGAAGCCGAGTAGCTGGGCGGCATCGACGATGGGCAGGAGGTCGTCGATCTCGAAGGCGAGATCGTCAGCGAGGCGGTAGATGTCGTCTTTCCCGTTGTGATCGAGGAGGAGTTCAAGCAAGCCTGCGATACCGCCGGGGCGCGCGTGAGGCAGCATCTGGTAGTGCATCTGGCGCTGGTCACGGACGGTCTTGCCGGTGGATGTTTGGGGTAGCGCCGGGGGTTGCGCGTCGGGCTGCGTAAGGACCTTGTAGATGTAGTCCACGAGCTGCGTGAATGAGGTTGCTTTACGGTCGCGAGGGTGCTGCAGGTAAACCTTGAAGTCGGTTCGTACGTGGCCTGGGTTGCGGCCGAGGACGATGATGCGGTCGGCGAGGAGAACGGCCTCTTCGATGTTGTGCGTGACGATGAAGATCGCCTGGGTGGGGATGGTTCTCTTCTGCCAGAGCTCGAGGAGTTCGCTGCGGAGGTTCTCTGCCGTGAGGACGTCGAGTGCGGAGAAGGGCTCGTCCATGAAGAGGACTTCGGGCTCGACGACAAGTGCGCGCGCAAAGCCGACGCGCTGCCGCATGCCGCCGGAGAGTTCCTTCGGATAGGCCGCTTGAAAGCCGTCGAGGCCGACGGTGTCGAGGATTTTGAGGCTGCGGTTGCGCCTTTCGGCCGCTTCCATGCCACGGGCCTTCAGGGGTGCTTCGACGTTTTCGAGAACCGTAAGCCAAGGAAAGAGAGCGAAGCTTTGAAACACAATTGAAACATTGACCTGGGCGGTGGCGATGGGCTTCTCGTGCCAGTAGACTTCACCCGCGGAGGGGGTCGACAAGCCAGTCAACATACGGAGCAGCGTGGACTTGCCGGAACCTGATGGCCCGAGGAGAGCAACGATCTCTCCCGCACCAATGGAGAGGTCTGTCGGCGAGATCACCTGAATGCGATTCTCGCTCGGTTGCGCATAGTATTTCTCGACACGTTCGGCGCGTATGATGGCTGGCTGCATAAGAAGATTTGTAGTACAGTAGGCGTTCCCTTTGAATTGTGGTGGTTGTCCGACAACCATCTCTTCGCTCAGCGTATCATTTACGGTGTAGACGAATCATAAAGACCGGCTACGGACGCTAATAAAAACTGAAGATTGAAACCTTCTACTTTTGGGGACACACAGCATGGCAGAACCAATATCAACCGCAACACCGAAGCCCAAAGTATTGGTCGCCGATGATGAGCAGGTGATTGCGAATACTCTGGCAATTATCCTCAACCAGGCAGGCTTCGAGGCGCGCGCCGTGTTCAGCGGAGAGAAGGCCATCGAGTCGCTCGACAGCTTCCAGCCGGATATGCTGATCAGCGATGTGATTATGACTGGCATGACCGGTATCGAAGCTGCAATCATCACCCGCAGCAGGCTGCCGAAGTGTAAGATTCTTCTCTTTTCCGGACAGGCGGCTACGGCAGACCTGCTTGAGAAAGCTCGCTCACAGGGACACGAGTTTGAGATCCTGGCGAAACCAGTTCACCCGACCGATCTTCTGGCCAAGCTGCGCGGTTAGCGGTTGGTTGGGTCTAAACGGACATCGATGGAGCGGGACTTCGGTCCTGCTCTTTTGTTTTTAAAACGACATTTCTCGCTCGTTATTGTTTGCCGGAGGCTGCCACGGGGAATTGGCGTCTCTCCTTCACTTTGACGGCAGGTACCCCGGCGTAGACCGTCCAGGGGTCGAGGCTTCGCGTTGCGACCGACCCCAGCCCAAGCACAGCCCCTTCGCCGATGTTCACCCCTGGCGCGACGGACGCGCGCGCACACACCCAAGCGTAGGCGCCGATGTTCATTGCATAGGCGATCAGGGGGAACGCCGGGTCGTCGTAGTCGTGTGTCGCTCCACAGACGTACGCCTCCTGGGAGAGGATTGCGTGCGATCCGAGCGTGACTGGAGCGGGGTTGTAGATCTCGACGCCATCTCCTGCCGTTGCCTGGTCGGCACAGATCAGATTCCACGGTGCCCAGACCTTGGATTTGGGATAGAAGTGGCAGTTCGCCCCCATCTTTGCTCCAAAGAGGCGCAAAAGAAACGATCGCCATGAATGTAACGGTCTCGGTGACGTTCTGTAAAGGAGGGCCCAGCAGATATTCCAGTTGAGTCGTCGCAGCCGGTCGCGAAAAGAAAATGCCGGTCGCAGATACGGATCTGCAGCCGTCTCCGCAGAGATATGTTCGGCCGCGTTGTAGTGAATCTGCTTTGGCATAGGCGCTTCGAACTATTCCGACTCTACGACGGCGGGAGTAAGAACTGTGGCGGTTCCAAATAGACGGATGATGGCCTTTGCATTCTCTCGCATGTCGTATCGGCGATGGAAGCATTCATACGCGAGCTGGGCCATATGCTGTCTCTCCGCTACGGTCATCCCGATCCATCCCTGCAACAGTTTCAGCGTCCCCTCTGGAGTGTCTAACTCCATCAGCCCGGCGCCGTCCTCGGCGATCTCCTCGGCGATGTTTACTTTGTCCGCGAGTAGCACTGGTTTGCCGCAAGCCAAGGCCTCAGCGACCGCAATGCCGAAGTTTTCCTGGTGGGAGGGAAGAATGAATGCCTCAGCGGCGAAGAAGGCTCCCCATTTGGCGTCGCCTGTCACCATGCCGGGCCAATAGACGCGATCTTCAATTCCGGCGGCCGCAGCTGACGCCTTCAACTTCACGCTCCAATGCTGCTGGTCGGGGCCAGCCATCACCAGATAGAGGTCTGGATCGGTGGCGGCAACTTTTGCGAAGGCGTCGATGAGAAGATCACAACCCTTCTTCCGATGGATTCGCCCTAGAAACAGAAGAAATCGCTTCCCCTTCGCCTGCGGGCATTTGGCGAAGAATGCCTTCATCTGTACCTCTGGATCACCCGACGGTCCGCTGGCGCCATAGGGCACAACGTATGCGTTCCAGCGATGCAACCAGAAACTCTGTTCGGCCAGCCGCTTCTCTGCCTTCGACGTAAAGAGGACTCGATAGGCGCCGCGCAGAATCCAGTACTCAAATGGGACCCAGTAGAGCCACTTCTTGATGTGCTTCAGCGGAAATGCGTGCTTGAAGTAAGGGTCCAGCATGCCGTGAGTGAACACCACGTAGGGCGTATTGCCGGAAAGCGTTCTCCAGGCAGCGTATCCGCAGTACTGCCACAGACCATTCACCACGACTCCGTCGAAGCGGTGACGGTTGTCTCTTAGCCAGGGAAGCAGCTTGGAGTTGAATCCGTAGGTGGTGTTGGTCGGCCCAAGAGCGTGGACAGGGAATTCAAAGTCGTTGAGGTATGGCGCTGCGGGATCGTCCAGCGTCACGACCTCGCCGGTGTAGCCGATGGGGCCGTAACTCAACAGCACCCGGACGGACTCTGTCGGGCCGCCAGCCTCCGGGTTCAGGGTTCCAATGATGTGAAGAATGCGCATTAGGTCTTGATCACCGCCGTTAAGAATAGCAGCCCGAATTTACCGTTGGCGCGACAACAGATGACGGGCATCATTAAGCGCTAAGCCTCCGCGTTGCCATTGCGATTGCCCGACGAAGTCCACGAATATCTTCCGCATAGCTCCAGGTCTGGATTCTCTTCAATCCGCGCTCTCCCATGGCCTTTGCGGTCTCCGGTGTTGCTAGCACTCGGCGTAGGGCCTCTGCCAGGGCAGCCACGTCGCCGACAGGGAAGACACACCCTTCAACGCCATCCGCAATCAGGTCCGGTTGGCAGCCTACATCGTCCGAGACGATCACGGCTCGTGCAGCGTTCATCACCTCGTTCACAATGAGACCCCACGGTTCGTCTCGCGAAGGCAGAACAAAGATAGTGGCGAGGTCAAAAAAACGCGGCAACTCCGATTGATTGCGAAAACCGCAGAAGCGCACACCGGTGATGACGCTCTGTTTCACACGCTGCTCCAGCGCTGTGCGCTCGACTCCGTCGCCCACGATGACCAGATAGGGGTGAGGAGTTACTTCGGTGGGCAACAGATTGAGATAAGCCTCGACCAGGTCCTGACAACGCTTGCGATTTTGCAGCTTGGAGGCGAAGAGAATGACGGGGCGCGACACGTCGAGGTTCAGTTCGAGGAGCAGCTCGTCGCGCGTGGTCGTGGCTTCGTGGCTGCGACTCTGGAAGTAGTGATTGTCGACCGCGTAGGGCATCAGGAACTGTGGGAGTTCTTCTCCTAGATAATGACGCCAGTAAGTTGAATTGAGGGTTCCTATGGGTAGGACACCGTCAATCAATCGCTTGATGATGCTGAAGAATGCACGCTTTGCAGCGCGCTTGAAGATGCTTCGCTCTTTGCCACTCAGCCGCGACTCGGCGCGAAGGAGGACTGGGATGCCCAACGCCTTTGCCGCCAACATTGCCTGCAGGGCATTCAACGTCGAGTACCCATGCACCCAAAGCACGTCGAAGCCAGCTATGCCACGATGGCCGCGAAGCCGGCTGAAGATGCCATAGTTAAGCTGGCTGGTCGGTCCAGTCCTTCGTTTGTCCCAGATTGAGGGGAGAAACTCGTGGTGGTACCCGTCGAGGAGCGGTACGTCCCACTTCACGTCTACACCGAATCCTTTATCGACATATTCGCGAACCGAGAAGTTCGATGCGAAGAATACGGTTAGTTCTATGTCAGGCTCCTGTGAGATCCGCCGCAGCAAAGGGGCCTGGTACTGGATGGGATGGCTCACAAGATAAGCCAGCCGTACCTTTCGCTTTGTATCGTCTCGGGTTGGGCTGGCGGTTGTCATAGGGACGTGACGCTATTTGGTTTAGGCAATGATCTTATGGGTCAGTTGCTCGATTGCCTTGCGGAGAGCCGAAATGTCTTCTTCAAAGCTCCAGGTATTGATTTTCTTGAGCGCATTTTTGCCCATCGTTTCTGCGGTCTCTGGTGTTGCGAGGACACGCCGCAATGCGTCGGCCAGCGCCTTGACGTCTCGCACAGGGTACACGTAGCCTTCGACGCCATTGGTTATGAGGTCGGGCTGGCAACCAATGTCGTCGGAGATCACGACGGGCCGGGCCGCGTTCATTACCTCGTTTACGATCAAGCCCCATGGCTCGTGACGAGCGGGGAGAACGAAGACGCTTGCGATATCGAAGAATCTGGGAAGCTCTGACTGATTGCGAAAGCCACAGAAACGAATGTCGGTCCAGCCGTTTGTCTTCGCCTGAGCTTCAAGGGCGGCTCGTTCTTCGCCGTCACCGACAATGACGAGATAGGGCAGAGAGGAACTCGCTCCGTCCTTCAGCAACATTCCATACGCTTCCAGTAGATCGGAGCAGTGTTTGCGTTGCTGCAGCTTCGAGGCGAAGAGGATGACGGGTCGTCTTGCTTCGAGGCCTAGCTCTTGCCGTAACTCATCTCGTCTCGCTACCGCTGCGAGGCTGCGTTGCTGGAAGTAGTTGTTATCGACCGCATATGGCATCAGAAAGAGCGGGACTGCTTCGCCGAGGTAGTGCTGCCAGTACTCCGCGTTGAGTGTGCCGACTGGGAGAATTCCATCCACCATGTTCTTCAGGAACTCAAAGAACAGTTTCTTCAGAAGAAGTTTGGGCCCACTGCGCGGGCGGTCGCGCAGCCACATGTCTGCTCGCATAAGCACTGGAATTCCAAGTGACTTGGCCGCCAGCATACCTTGCAAGGCGTTCACCATCGCGTATCCGTGGACCCACAGCAGGTCGAAGCCAGGCTCAGCTGCGGTTCCTCGAAGTGCGCTATAGATGCCGTAGTTCAGAGGCGTAGTGACTGTCTGTGTGCCGTCATCGCGGATTACCGGCAGAAATTTATGGCGGTATCCATCGAGCAGGGGGACGTCCCACTTGACGTCAACGCCGAAGCCCTCATCCTGGTAACTGCGAAGAGAGAAATCGGAGCCGAAGAAGACCGTCAGATCGATATCAGGCTCTTGTGCAATTCGCCGCAACAAAGGCGCCTGGTACTGGATGGGATGACTCACCAGATAGGCCAGCCGTACCTTGTTCTTCAATCGCTTGCTCATTTCCGACAGAGGTAAAACTATGTCTTGTCCTATCTGCTGCGAACCTCGGAATTTGCGCGTCTGATCTGATCGTGAAGGTTCACATCTAGTGTTGATAGCCAAGATCAGGACTGGAGCAATACCCAGTAGGGTAGAGATCCCCCCCGAACTGATCGCGGCCTTCATCGGGCTTGTAGGCAGGAAGACGATATCTTCTGCCTGCAGCACGGGATCGGGTGCCTGACCGTTGATGATCTTTTTAAGGTCGACGCGGACCACCTGTCGGGTTAACCCGTTCGTACGAATTATCCGAAGATCGCCGGGCTTCCCTTCAAAAAGATCTCCGCCCGAGAGTGAGGCCACTTTCATCAAAGTGATTGGCGAGTTCTGTTGAAGTGGGATCGCTCCCTGAGTCTTGAACGCACCAAGCAAATAAACTACGCCGACACGAGGAACAACGATCGTGTCGCGCGGAAAGATCGGTATATTCGCCAGCGCGCTCTTCGCAGGGTCCGTTCCGAGATCAATTGTGATTGGCTGAGCAACCCGTATCGATTGATCGTAATGATGTGACTTGCTGTCGCTGGCAATCCGCCGCCTCCGGACACAATCGTCGTGGCCCGACACCGCCTCCGCCTCCCCCTGCACCACTGTCGACAAGGACATCGAATAGCCGCTTTTCCCCCAGGATCGGAACAATTCCGTGAAGCTCTCCAATGACCGTGCAATTTGATTGGGCGAATCCATATCTGGATCGTCACCTGTGGGTCACGGAACATCTCCGCACTCTTTAGCCTCTGCGATCAGATCCTGGGCTTGATTCGAGCGTCAGCCCCTGCATCTGGACCTTGCCGATCAGGGGCAGTTCGATCGTCCCATCCAGACCAAACGGACGGTTGGGGCATAGTCTCGGTTGGCGAAGAGATGGACCGTGAGGAGATCCCCGTTACCTAAATAGATCGTCACGGTTTGACGGAAACAAGATGGCGCGATCAGTGGTTATGGTTATCAGGTGGGTTGACCTGGCAGTATCGATTCCGAGCGCAGGCCCGCTGAATTGCGCGTCCGCAGAGGGTGCGCCTGCGGCCAATAGAAGAAAAATCGCAAGAATGAGCCGCGCTCTGCTATCGACTGACCTCTGTAGAGCGTGGAATGCTGTATCGATCCGGAGATTTTTTTGTTGTCTCATCGCTCAATCTCCTCGGACTCCGCCTTGTCGCTTGCGGCGGTCTTCGACTCCCAGCTGTCTGAATCCACGCTCGCATAGGAGTAGCCTGAATACCCGTAGTATCCGTAGTACTCCGGCGAATTGAGATCCACTGCGTTCAGCACGATACCAGTAATTCCTGCCCCGAGCGCGAGCAGGAGGTCTCTGGCTCGCCGAACGACGTGTTTACTCGATTTGCCGTGACGTACCACCAGTACGACTGCGTCTGCCTGACGCGCCAGGATGACACCATCGGTGACTGAGAGGATTGGTGGGGAGTCAATGACGATGTAGTTGTAAAGCTCTCCGCAGCGCTTGAGGATTGCTTCCATTGCTGCCGAGCTCAACATCTCTGTCGGAAAAGGCGGAACCGGGCCGCTGGGGAGGATGTCGAGGTTTGGAATTTCAGGGACACGCTGCACTGTGTCTTCCAGTGTTGTCGCTCCGGTTAGCACGGTTGTCAGACCAATCTTGCCATTCAAACCAAATCGATGATGGACGTTGGGCCGGCGAAGGTCTCCGTCGATGAGAAGGACACGCGTGTCCTTCTGC
Organism: uncultured Acidobacteriaceae bacterium; assembly: GCA_963771625.1. Taxonomy (GTDB): domain Bacteria; phylum Acidobacteriota; class Terriglobia; order Terriglobales; family Acidobacteriaceae; genus Edaphobacter. The sequence continues at coordinate 183,957 of CAVYUE010000018.1, read as the reverse complement.
GCCAGGATTGCAGCGAGATTGCTCGCGGCAGTTGTCTTACCTTCAGATGGCGTGGCACTGGTTAGGACAATGTACTTGGGCGGATGGGCTGTATTGGAGAGCAGAAGCGAGGTGCGCAGGGAACGGAAGGCTTCGGCAAACTGCGACTTCGGCTGTGTGAGGATTCCGATATTCCGTTGCGCGGTGGTAAGTGTTCCTGCTTGATCGACAGAAGACCGGCGCGCCCGCGGAATGACTGCGAGTGATGGAAGCTCGGTAATGCTTTCGATCTCTGCAATACTGCGCAGGCCGGTGTCCAGACTCTCCATCAGGAAGGCGATCACAATGCCCGCCAGCAGACTGAAGACGAGTGCGGTGAGAATGACCGTGGACTGGGGACGTAAGACGGGATTTGCAGGAGGTAATGCCTGGTCGACGACGTCGATCTCAAGTGACTCCAGGCCGGATTGCACGCTTGCTGTTCGGAGACGCTGTTGAAGGCTGTCGTACAACGTGCGATTTGCTTCGAACTCGCGCTCGCGTAGCGTATATTCCACCAGTTGATCGCGCAGCTTATATGCGTCGGCCTTTTGTGTTTCGAGAGCGGCAGTCGTCTGGTCTTCGTTCGCTCGCGCGATGACATAGTTTTGTTTTGCCTGCACGATCAGGCGGTTTTGCTCCTGGTCGATCTCTTTAATGTACTCATCGATCTGAGCCTTGAGAGCCTTCGATTGAGGATGGTTCGGTCCGAGCGACGACTCCAAAGTTGCATAACTCGCTCGGGACGCGGCAAGCTGTGTGCGTAATCCACTCAACTCTCCGGGGGCCGTTCCAGGTGTCGTCTCGATCGTACCTTCGATTGTGTTCGGATCCATACCGCTGATAACGCGATATCGCGCCTCGGCAATGATCCGGGCAAGCTTTGCTGCGCCTGCTGCCTTGGCGAGGTCATCGAGCGAAGCGCTGATCTGATTGTGGGTAGGATCAAAACCGAGAATGCCTAGCCGGCGTTGCAGATCCATCATCTGTTCTTGCGATGTCTCTACCTGCTGCTTTAGATCCTGAAGGGTGCCGGAGAGCCAAACTGAAACGCGCTGAGAGGAGTCGAAGCGGGTCTGGTAACTGCGCTGAACGTAATCTGAAATAACCTTGTTGACGATGTCCGCAGACAACTTCGGATTTAAGCTGCTATAGCTGATGCGGATAATGTCGGTCTTATTGACAAGCGACAGATGCAGGTTGCTTTGAATACGATGGACAGTCAATTGCCTGGTTTCGCCGTCGTCCAGACTAGTGTGGGGAACGGGTCCCGTCTTCTCTAGAAAGTCGGGATTATTCGAGAGATCCAACTCACGACACACCTTCAACATCAAGGAGTCGCTTTTGATGATCTCCATTTCGGTCAGCATCTTCGAGTTTGCGTCGCCACCCTCACCCTGAATGGCGCTTACTCGGTACTCGTTTGACGAACCCGACCGTACCTGGATCCGCCCGTATGACTCGTAGAGTTTGGGTTGCGACTCTGCCCTGTAAATCCCATAGATCAGCCCGAGCAGGACGGCAATGATCAAGACCAACTTGCGTTTCCGAAGCACAATCAGCGCTTCGGACAGTGTCGTATCTGTAACGGTCGTACTGAACCCTGCCTGGTTCGACTCCGGAACACCCACAAGAGGCGGCTGCGTATTTTGGGAACCCATTCCCCCTAGTCTACCCGAGTGCGCGTTCCAGCAGGAAACGATTAGATGACCCCAATGGGGAATGGAGTCAAAAACTAAACATCATTCCATAAGCTATCTGTAATTGTCCAAACTTCAGCTATTCTGAACTTGGAGGGTCCAGGAAAATATGACTGAAGACATTAAAATTGCCGTTGTCGGATCTGGGTATGTCGGTCTTGTGGCTGCCGTCTGTTTCGCTGAGATGGGCCATGATGTCATTTGTGTCGATAATGATGAGCGTAAAGTCGCCGCCCTTCAGGGTGGTGACTCTCTTATTCACGAAAACTTCCTTCCCGAGCTTCTGGAGAAATACCGCAACACGAAGGTCCGCTTCATGACCGATCTCGCTGAGGCCACCCGCGAGTGCGAAGCCATCTTCATCGCCGTTGGCACCCCTCAGAGCGAAGCTGGGGACGCAGATCTCTCCTATGTTGAAGCGGTTGCATGCGAGATCGCTCGATCCATCACCAGTTATAAAGTGATCGTGGAAAAGAGTACCGTCCCTGTCTACACCAACGAGTGGGTTACGCGATCGATGGAGCGCAACGGGGTAGCACGGCATCTTTTTGACGTCGTCTCCAATCCGGAGTTTCTCCGCGAGGGAACCGCAGTCTGCGACTTCCTTCACCCGGATCGCATCGTCGTCGGCGCTGACAGCGATCGCGCGGCGGAGGTCCTGCAGAGGATCTACAGTCCCCTCACCAGCGGTGACTACTACGTGCGTGTCGGTGCCATTGACGGAGTCTGTAACGAGTCGAACCCCCCAGAGTTGTTGATGACATCAACCAAGAGTGCGGAGATCATCAAACATGCGTCGAACGCCTTCCTCGCACTGAAGATTTCGTTTATCAACGCAGTCTCCAACCTTTGCGAGGCGACTAACGCCAACGTGGAGCAGGTAGCCCGTGGCATGGGTCTTGACAGCCGCATCGGTCCGCGGTTTCTTCGGCCCGGTATCGGCTATGGTGGTTCCTGCTTTCCCAAAGACATAGCTGCGTTCCGTTCGGTTGCGGAGCAGCTTGGTATCGACTTCAATCTGCTGACCGAGGTTGAAAAGATAAACACTCAGCAGAAGAAGCGGTTCCTTAACAAGGTGCGTTCTGCGCTGTGGACACTTCGCGGTAAGCGAATCGGGGTTCTTGGACTGGCGTTCAAGGGCGAGACTGACGATATCCGTGAGTCACCTGCTATCGAAGTCGTGGAGATGCTGCTTGCGGAAGGCTGCACGGTTAATGCATACGACCCTGCAGCGATGAAACGAACTGAGGAGATTCTTCCTGCAGGTCGAAGCCTCCATTATGCGAGCGACGCCTATGCGGCTGCTGAAGATGCCGATGCTCTGCTCATCCTTACGGACTGGGCTGAATTCGCTTCGCTCGATTTGAGCCAACTCAACAAGACCCTTCGCTATCCAATAATTATTGATGGCCGTAATCTATACGATCCCAATATGATGGTGAAGCATGGCTTTACCTATCTCAGCATCGGCAGACCTACAGCGTATCCGGTGCGAGATCTATCTCCGGCATTGACTGCTCACAGCTAGCGCACGTTTTGATAACAAGAACGCGTGCTCTCATGGCACGTGCCACGCTCTATCCCTGTCTCGTGTGGGTCATCGCAGAGGTCAGGCATTTCGGCTTAGGAAAGGTAGTCAAGAATGACTCGAAAGATTCTTGTCACAGGAGCCGCTGGTTTTCTTGGTTCACATCTGTGCGACTCGTTGCTCGCTGAAGGAAACTCCGTCATTGGTGTCGATAACCTAAGCACTGGCAATCTAGCCAATCTGAGTCATCTCAAGAACGAGAGTCGCTTCCGCCTTCTCGAACTGGACATCTGCAAGCCCTTCGATGCTGGCGAAGTTGATTTCATATTCAACTTCGCCTCTCCTGCGAGCCCTGTCGACTACACCCGTCTGGGCGTCGAGACGCTGCTGGTCGGTTCGGCCGGGACGATCAATACCCTGGATCTCGCACGCAAATATGGGGCCGGCTATCTGCATGCCTCCACCTCTGAGTGCTACGGCGACCCGGAAGTTCATCCGCAAGTCGAGTCATATTGGGGCAACGTCAATCCGATTGGCCCACGTTCGGTCTACGATGAAGCCAAGCGGTTCTCCGAGGCCACGGTAATGGCGTATCACCGTTACTATGGCGTAGACACTCACCTTGTTCGTATCTTCAACACCTACGGGCCCAGGCTTCAGGCCAACGATGGTCGCGTCATCTCGAATCTTATGGTGCAGGCACTGCGTGGTGAGCCGCTAACGATCTACGGGGATGGCTCTCAGACGCGCAGCTTCTGTTACGTCTCGGATCTCATTGAGGGCATCGTGCTTTTGTCGCACTCGAGGGAGCATCTTCCCGTCAATATCGGCAATCCTGTCGAGTGGACCATCCTGGAATGTGCTCAGGAGATCCTCGCCATTACCGGATCCAAATCCAAGATTATTCTCAAGCCCTTGCCGCAGGACGACCCCACTCGACGTCGCCCTGACATTACCAAGGCGAGGACGCTTCTTGGTTGGGAGCCAAAGGTCAAACTGCGGCAAGGCCTGGAGAGTTCGCTCGAATATTTCAGGACCTGCATCAGTTCGCTGGTTTAGTTTTGATTTAGCTAGCGTTGCTCGGGATAAGTCCGCAGCTTCGGATACCACGTAAGTTGTACGGAGAAGGCGTTGTTTGTCTGCAGCCCTGGCTTGTAAATGGGCGCCTTCCAGCCTTCGTGCTGGTACCACGTGTTCAGTTCAACCTCTTTTCCGAGGCGTTTGACCACGTTTATCTTGAACTGGTTCTGTGTTGTTCCGCCAGGTATGAAGTTGAATGGCGTCTTCTTGTTCAGGTATTCGAACTGTACCCACTCGTTCGCCGATAGGTGATAGGTCAACCAGGCCTGGCCACCTTTGGCTTCGCGTCCGATCCAATCGCCCAGGATGAAACCTTTCGCGGTGTAACCCTGCTTCTGAACGGTCTCCCAGTACATGAACTGGCCGTTATGAGCTGGACCGACGCCCGGATCGGTCGACACCGCCTCGACTCTGAAATCGAATTTGTTCAGCTTGGGGATCTGTGAAAGATATAGGCCGGTTCGGTAAGATGCTCGCCGCGGAGCACTGATCGGAGTCACGTCGTCATGCGTGATTGAGTCCACATAAAATGACATGTACTTACGCATCAACGGCAGTCGATACGAAGCGCTAAAGTCGCTGAACCTGGCGCCTGGATCGTCGCGGGAGTTTTTTTCGCCGCCACCGGTGTCATTCGTGTCAAAGAAGCTATGGAGGAAGGTGTGCATCGTAATCGGCGCGTGTCCCTTTCCGCCGATGATTACAGTGCGCTGGAAGGAGAACTCGAAGTTCTCTGTTGGGCGAAAAGAGAACATAAACGAGTGCACCCAGGGGTCTCGCGGAACAGTGTGTCCTTTGAGGCTTCCGTAGAAAAAATCGTACCGAACGGGGCCGAGCAATCGCGAAAGGTACTTAATATTGAGGGGCTCAACTCGATTGATGCGGAAGGAATAGATGTCCTCGGCGTTATTGCTCCATGCCATCGAACTGCCGGCGGCAGGCCCAAGCCACGCATCGCTCTTGCCACCAGAGATCTCGTTGTTCAATAAGTTAACGGAGGCATAGGCTTCCACGAGTCGGAAGGGATTCTGCGCTTCGATAGGACCGAATGGAATTGTGGGCTGTGCCGCGTTGACGGGAAAGATCAGGTCAACAGCTGAAAGTTCTTCTCCCAGAGCTTGAGTGTATCCAACAGCTGACGGAGCGTGTTGATATTCTCCGCGTACGTACAGTGAAAACGGTCCCCATTCATTGGCTGTTGAGGCTCCTACGATGCTGTTGAAGCCGGTCTGGAAGGGCCGTCCATAGTCGTTGCTGATGGTCTGTCCCAGATGATAGCTGTCCGTGAGTACCGGACCGCCGATTCCCATCACCCTGGTGTAGGAGGAATCGAGGCCATAGACCAAGCCACGTGGAACATTTCCGTCAGGAACCTCCGCGCTCAGAAAGGTCAGCAGCTTTGCCAGGATGTCTACAGCCTGTTCATTGTTGCTGCTGAGGATCTCATCCTGAGACTTTAGCAACATGTGCAGAACGCTTCGTCGCGTGTACGGCCGCATACTCAGGTACATCGTGTCGACGAATCCCATCCCATAGAGCCGAGTGAGTGCCGGGTACACCCAACTATCCATCTGGATGTAGGTTGACCCTAGGCGGTCGGGCGGCGGCTTTAGATCTGGTGCGTACGGAGAGTAGGCAGTGTAAGGAGCTTGCGGTGTGGGTTGCGTGGGCGGCACGACTGGCTGGCCTACTGTCTGCGGTGTCGTCGACGCTGGAATTGTTGGTGGCGGCTCTGGCGTGGGGGCAGGAACGGAAGGTATCGACTGTGTGGGGGTCGGTACTGGTGCGGAGGGAGGTTGCGGAGCCGGAGGCGTTGCCGGTGTCTGCGCAGACAGTGTGGAAACTATTAGCAGAAGGGCCGGGGTCGCGAAAAAAAGAGAAGTTCTGGTCCGCACTGATGCCTCAAACTTTCCTCTAAACTACCGACACCAGTGTACCCGCCGAGCGCCGGGCATTACACCCCCGAATCCTGTATGAACCCGTAGGTTTACTATTTGGTCGACAATAGGCGCCTTCGAAGGCTATCCCCTGCATTTTGAAGCCAAGCCTCGGTGCATACCTTACGGCTCAGCAGAAATCCCTTCATCTGGAGGAGAGGGTCGCCTGGCGAATCGTCTTTGGCCTCCTCATTTTTATAGTTTACGCACTCGATCAGGACCGGCCCTCCGCCCATTCGGGTTCGTCCCAGTGACTCCTGCGCTACCCGGTACAGCGCCACGGCATCGCTCGCATCGACCGGTATGCCTGGCAGCCCCCACGAGCGCGCCCTGGAACTCAGATTCGTCACGGAGCCCTTCTTTTTCTGCGCGATCGCCGGTAGGGCCACAACGATCATGGGCAGATCCAGCTTTGAGACGAGCTCCAGAATCGGACGCCATTGCCACTTGGCAAGTTCACCGCTGCGCACATAGGCAATAATGACGTTCTCGCGTTTCAAGGTCTTGAAGGAGAGCGCGGCTCCCATGGCCAGTTTGAGCCGGTCAACAGCATCGTCAACCCAAGGGAGCTGCCGCCCCGATGCACCGTCCCGGGACAATGTAGCTGCATCCATCTTCCCCGAATTGAAAGCTGCCAAGCGCTTCAGCAGGGAATCGACTTTGGCTCCTGAGAGAAGGTCCATGATGATGCCGGGCTGAGAGTCACTCACGAGATCTCCCGGTTGCAGATCGATCGCGGTGCTTACGCGGCAGGCTTCCTGGCCGTAGGTTGGCTCGATCCTCCGGCGTGCCTTCAGGCCCTTCTGCATCTTGGCGATGTGCTCGTCCAACGCCCTCGCCTCTGCCATCGCCCCATACATCTGTCGCAACTTTTTATTCGGTACGAGTGGATTCTCGTACAGCCCCGCTTCACTCAATACAGCCTCCGTCTAATTTTTACTTTGCAAAGAGAGAGGGTCCCAAAAGGAACCCTCTTCGTGTGATGCGAACTTTCAAGAGCGATTCTAAGCTCTTGCCGGATCGGCTGCTTCAACATCCAGTCCAAGTTCGGCCATCGCTTTCTGTGCGGCCTTCGCTTTGAACTTGCCGTCGCGTGCGAGCTTCGACAGGGTAGCGCCAACGATTGCTTCGGCGCTGACCTCGAAGTGTCTCCGCAGATGTTCGCGGTTGTCGCTTCGTCCGAAGCCATCGGTGCCGAGTGTTACCAGCCTTGAAGGAAGCCATGGCGACAACAGATCCGGTACCGACTTCATGTAGTCGCTGGTTGCGATGATGGGTCCTGCGGAGTTTCCGAGCGCCGTTAACACATACGGCACCTTCTCTTTCTCTGTCGGGTGCAGCCGGTTCCAGCGCTCTACCGCAAGTGCATCACGCCGAAGTTCGGTGTAGCTTGTTACGCTCCACACATCGGTGTGTACGCTGTACTTCGAGGAGAGAATCTCCTGAGCGCGCAGCACCTCGTTGAGGATCGGGCCGCTGCCGAACAACTGGGCTACAGCCTCGCCTGCCGCGGGCTTCAGCTTGTACATTCCGCGCAGGATGCCTTCGGCGGAGCCCTCCGGCATCGCCGGCATGGCGTAGTCCTCGTTGTACATGGTGATGTAGTAGAAGCAGTCTTCGCCCTTCTCGTACATCCGCCTGATGCCATCCTGAATCACGACGGCAAGCTCGTAGACGAAGGCCGGGTCGTAGGTGATGCAGGTCGGGACGGTGCTCGCCAGAACGATGCTGTGGCCGTCCTGATGCTGAAGGCCTTCGCCGAGCATCGTTGTGCGCCCGGCTGTACCGCCCATCAGGAAGCCCTTGCCGCGCGAGTCCGCAAAAGCCCACACCATGTCTCCGATGCGCTGAAAACCGAACATCGAGTAGTACATGTAGAAGGGAATTGCAGGTACTTTGTAGTTCACATAAGCCGTGCCCGCCGCGGTGAATGAAGCCATCGAGCCTGCTTCGGTAATGCCTTCCTCGAGAATCTGCCCGTCCTTGTCCTCGCGGTAGTAGAGGAGCATATCCGCGTCGTGAGGGCTGTACTTCTGGCCCTCGGGCGCATAGATTCCGACCTGCCGGATTGCCGACTCCAGGCCAAACGTGCGGCCCTCATCCGGGACAATTGGAACAATCAGCTTTCCAATGGTGGGGTCCTTCATCAGGTGTCGCAGAATGCTCACGAAGCCCATTGTCGTCGAGACAGCGCGCTTATTCGATCCCGCTATCCACTCGCCGAAGTGCTCCAGCCCTGGGGCCTTGAAGTCGCTGTTCGGCACCTCGCGCGTCGGCAGATATCCGCCGAGCTCTTTACGCCGCTCCTGCATGTAGACGATCTCGGGAGAGTCCTGCGAGGGTCGGTACGGTGTGCCTGTTTTAGCTGCTTCCTCCGGGATGGGGATCTCAAACCGCTTCACGAATGCCGCGAGGCCATCGTCAGCCAGTTTTTTCTCGGAGTGCGTTGCATTGCGAGCCTGCGCCGATCCCAGCCCATGACCCTTTACGGTCTTGGCCAGAATTACGGTTGGGCCGCCCTTGTGCTCGGCCGCTCGCTTGTATGCGTTGTAGATCTTTGTGTGGTCATGTCCGCCGCGATGCAGCAACCCAAGTTGCTCGTCGGTCATATCTTTTACCAACTCGAGCAGCTCGGGATACTTTCCGAAGAAGTGCTCGCGCAGGTAAGCTCCGCCTTTGGCCTTGAAGGTCTGGTATTCGCCATCGACGCACTCTTCCATCCGGCGGAGCAACAAGCCAGTGTGGTCGCGCTCGAATAACGCATCCCAGTCCGAGCCCCAGATGACCTTGATGACGTTCCAGCCTGCACCGCGGAAGACGCCCTCGAGCTCATCGATGATGCGCTTATTGCCGCGAACGGGCCCATCGAGCCGCTGCAGGTTGCAGTTGACCACGAAGATGAGGTTGTCGAGCTTTTCGCGGGCCGCTACCGAGATCGCACCAAGGCTGTCGACCTCGTCGGTCTCGCCGTCTCCAACAAACGCCCACACCTTGCGTTCGGTCGGCTCAATCAGCTTGCGGTTCTCGAGATAGCGCATGAACCGAGCCTGGTAGATGGCGTTCAGCGGGCCGATTCCCATCGAAACCGTTGGGAAGTTCCAGAAGTTCGGCATCAGCCATGGATGCGGATAGGACGAGAGGCCGGGCGTCTCCCGCAGCTCGTGCCTGAAGTTCTTCAGGCGGTCATCGTCGAATCGTCCTTCGAGATAAGCCCGGGCGTACACCCCAGGCGAAGCGTGTCCCTGGAAGTAGATAAAGTCTCCCGGCTGTTCCTGCCCGCGGCCGAGTACTTCGCGTGAAAGAAGTGGTTGAATCCGACCTCCAGCAGCGTCGCCAGCGAGGAGTAGGTCGAGATATGGCCACCGATCCCGGCGTCTTTCTTGTTCTGACCGTGCACCATCGCCATTGCGTTCCAGCGAATCAGGCTCTCGACCCTGCGCTCCAGGGTTTTGTCGCCCGGATACGGCAGTTCATCGTGCTTTGGAATCGTGTTGTGGTACGGCGTAGTCAGCTCGCTCGGCGTCGGCACTCCGGCCTCGCGCGCGCGTTGTCGCAGAGCCTCCAACAGCTCTGACCCCTGCTCCCAGTCCGCAGCGACGACGTCGTCAAACGCCTCAATCCACTCGGAGACCTCTGCGGTAAAGTCCTGTTTGGCGGCTTCTTCCAATTTCGTTGTCATAAGTCTTCCCGTGCTCCCACGCTTATAACGATATAAGGCTTACGCGAAAACGTCATCTACCGCCCTACGTCAGCGTCGATTAACTCGAATAATCTGCGTTGATCCGGACGTACTCTTCGGTCAGGTCGCAGGTCAGGAATCTGCATTCCGCCGTTCCCAACCCCATGTCGAGATGAATCGTATAGTCCCGGCTGAGCATGATCTCGTGCACCGCTGCCTGATTGAATGCCGGCGCCCTCACTCCCAGCTCGAACACCGGCAGCTCTCCAATCGTCACCGTCACCAGCGATGGATCGAACGCCACGCCGCTGTATCCGGCTGCGGCCATCAGACGTCCCCAGTTCGGATCGGCGCTTGACCAGGCGGTCTTGCACAGCGGCGAGTGAGCAATGGACTTCGCGACCTGCTTGGCCTCGGCTTCGGTTCGAGCACCCGTGATATGCAGAGTCACGACATGCCCGACACCCTCGCCATCGTCGACAATCTGGTATGCCAGCGATCCGCACACCAGCTTCAGTGCACTCTCAAATGCCTCTTGGGTGCGGGTATCGAGTTTTACCCCGCTGGCTCCGCTTGCCAGCAGCAGTACTGTGTCGTTCGTGGACGTGTCCCCATCGATCGAGATCGAGTTGAAGCTTCTCTCGACCGCCGGTTCCAGTAATTTTTGTAGTTGCGTGCTGTCCGCGACGATATCGGTAAATAGATACACCAGCATGGTTGCGTGTGGCGGACCAACCGGCGCGCCAAGCTGCGGATGGATCATCCCTGCGCCCTTCGCCACCCCAAAGATCCGCACCTCAACGCCGTCGACATCAACGGCCGCTCGTGCGACCTTCATCTTTGTGTCGGTGGTCATGATGGCTTTGGCGAACGACTCGGCGTGCTCCTGCGTGTTGCCCATGTCGGCGACCAAGGCGGGCAAAGCGGCGACCACTTTCTCGGCGGGAAACGGCACGCCGATGATTCCAGTCGAGGAAGGGAAGACCTCGTCGAAGATGCAGTGGAAGCTCTCCGCTGCCGCAGCGCATGTCTGCACGCAGGCGTCGATCCCGGGCTGACCGGTAGCGCAGTTCGCGTTGCCGGCATTGACCAGCACCGCACCCACGCGGCCGCCAGTGGTTACCAGATGCCGCCGTCCAACCGTTACAGGTGCTGCGACGACCTGGTTTTTTGTAAACATTGCCGCGCCGTTCGCGCCTTTGGCTGCAACCGCTGCGGCCAGATCCGCCTTGCCGCTTACCTTGATTCCTGCCTTGACCGCACCCCATGTAAAACCCTGCGGCAGCCCTTCAGACCTCACGATTTGTTCACTTTGCATAGTCTCTACTCTATCAATCCAGTGGAAGATGCTCACTTGAGTGCAGTCAGCTATTCAGTGCAGTCAGCTATTCTTAGACCGTGCGTAACCCCATTTAGGCGCATGAAACGTTTTCTGCCTGATTACGGAGATCGAACATGCTACTCAAAGAATTGCGAATCTCAGTCCTCGAAGCGAACCTGGAGCTTGTCAAACGCGGCCTTGTTCTCTACACCTTCGGCAATGCCAGCGGCATTGACCGCGATCAGGGCCTCATCGTCATCAAGCCCTCCGGCGTCGACTACGAGGAACTTCGTCCCGAGTACATGGTCGTCACCGACATGAACGGAAAGATCGTTGATGGCAAGCTGAAACCCTCCTCCGATCTCGACACTCACACGCTGCTCTATCGCGAGTTCCTTACCATCGGCGCGGTCGTCCACACCCACTCCGAGTATGCGACCAGCTTCGCTCAGGCTGGCATGGCGATCCCGCCGCTAGGCACAACGCACGCAGATTACTTTCATGGGCCAGTTCCGGTGACCGAGGTCCTGACTGACGAGGCCATTGGAGGCCGATACGTGCACGAGACGGGGCAGGCCATTGTCGAACGCTTCAAGGGCATCGACCCTCTGGCGATCCCGGCAGTCCTGGTTGCAGGGCACGCGCCGTTCTGCTGGGGGCGAAACCCCCATGAAGCCGCTCATAATGCTGTTGTGCTCGAAGCTGTCGCTCGCATGGCCTATCGCACCCTCACTCTGCGTGCGGAGTGCGAAGGCGTCTCCCAGGCACTTCTGGACCGGCATTATCACCGCAAACACGGCGCGGCTGCCACCTATGGTCAGTCTTAATGAAGACTCTGATTAAGTTGATCCGAATGAATTATATAAATGCAAGTGTTGTAGTAAAGGATTAAAAGATAACCCGCAAGGTGCGGCCCTCGAGTGAGCTCTGCCGTGCCATTTCGAGCAGCCTAATGGTGCGGTAGCCGTCTATGGGCTTCACAGCCAGTTCTGCCGTTCCGTTGATTGCGTCGCGAACGTTGGCGTAGTAGTTGCGATAGTCGCCAAAGTCCGTCTTTATCTTTGTACGGGTCAAGGTTCCGGGATCGGTCGGGACGGGTGCCACGGTGAGGGTGCCCCAATGCTCCTCGGAGTCGGCGAGCCACTCTCCCTGGCCCATTCGAGGCACCTTCGCTCCTCCGAGCAATGCAGGCTCCTGTGGGTCCAAGCCAAACTTTTTGAAGCTACCCTTAGTTCCATGCAGCAGAAATCTAGGGGCAGCGTCGCAGGCCAGCATGCTCGACCGGCAGTGCGCGCGCAGCTTTGGGTATTCGAGCGTGATGTCGAAGGCGTCCTCGATATCGGTTTGGTCGCGATCCATGCGAACGCTCGCTGTAATGCCCTGAGGGACACCGAACAGCGAGAGAGCCTGATCCACCAGATGCGGCCCCAGATCAAAGAGCAGACCGGTCGAGGAGCTCGGGTTCTCCTTCCAAGTGTTCTCGCGAGGCACCGGACGGAATCGGTCGAAGTGCGACTCGTAGGTCACCAGCCGTCCCACCGCCTCGTCTGCAAGCAACTTCTTCACAGTCAGAAAATCTCCGTCCCAGCGACGATTGTGAAACGGTGCCAACACGACACTCTGCTTCTTTCCCAATTCTTTTAATTCGGCGGCCTCCTCGCTGGTCGAAGCGAAGGGCTTGTCGACGACCACATGTTTTCCTGCCAGGAGCGCCTGTTTGGCGAGGTTGAAGTGGGTGTCGTTGGGTGTCCCCACCACGATGAGTTGCACGGCGGGATCATTCAGCGCTTCGTCCACGGACCTCAGGATTCGCGCCGCTGGATAAGCTTTGGCCGCCTCATCGCCCTTCCTCTGCACGATCGCTTCAAGCTTCAGGCCCGGCACTGCACTGACAAAAGGAGCGTGAAATACCTGTCCAGCCAGCCCGAACCCAATTACCGCAACGCCAATCTCCGCACTCATCCTTAGCTCCTCGCAATCTCTCGCAGCGCCGGATAGATCCGGCGGTACCGTTTGTAAGCTTCATCCATCACAGCGGCGTTCTGTGGCTCGATCGTCTCCGCTACACGAACCGTCGCTGCACACGCCGCCTCCACACTATCCCATGCTCCGACTCCGGTTCCAGCGAGCAGCGCTGCGCCAAACGCGCCGCCCTCCTCCGCCTCCAGCAACTCGACCGGCTGTCCATAGACGTCGGCCTGAATCTGCCGCCAAAGCACTCCTCTGGCTCCGCCTCCGCCGAGCCGGATCGCCTTCACTGGCACTCCCAGCTCATGGAAGAGCGTAAAGGTGTCCCTCAGGCTCAAGGCAACTCCTTCCAATACGGCGCGGATAAAGTGTCCTTGCGTATGCGACGCTGTGATCCCAACAAACGCTGCTCGAGCGTCTGGATCAAGGTGCGGTGTTCGCTCGCCGAAGAGGTAGGGAGCCCACATCAGCCCATCCGCTCCTGCAGGAGCCTTCGAAGCGCGAGCCAAGAGCTCGTCATAGCTGATGTCTGTCGCAAAGGTGTCTCGGAAGTAGCGCAGGCTAAGTCCTGCGCCGTTGGTCACTCCCATTACGTGCCATCGCCCAGGCGCTGCGTGGCAGAAGGTATGCAGCCGTCCCAGCCGATCCTTGACTGGCGAGTCGGTTGCGGCGAACACCACTCCGCTTGTACCGATCGTCGCTGAGACTGATCCGGGAGCCAGAATTCCCATGCCTACGGCGCCCGCTCCCTGATCTCCCGCTCCGGCTGCTACTGGTGTGCCAGTTGCAAGGCCCGTCGCGCCAGCACCAGCGATGCTGATGCGTGCACATATCTCCGGTCCCTCGAAGAGACGTGGCAGCCACTCCATTGGAATTCCGGCAGCTTCGGCTACCTCTGGGGACCAGCGCCGATTGGTCACGTCGAGGAGCAAGGTGCCGCTAGCCTCCTGCATATCCATGGCAAACTCGCCGGTCATGCGGTAACGGACGTAGTCTTTTGGGCAGAGAACGTGGGCGATCTTTGCAAAGATCTCTGGCTGATGTTCCCGCACCCACAACAGTTTGGTGAGTGTGAAGTTCGGCAGAGCGGGATTGCAGGTGAGCTCAATCAGCCGTTCAAAGCCAATCTTTTCGGTGAGCCAGTCGCACTGAGGCTGGGTTCTTTGATCGCACCAAATTAATGCTGGACGTAATACAGAGCCATCGGCGTCGAGCATGACGCAGCCGTGCATCTGGCCTGTCAAACCTACCGCTTCAATCTCGCTGCCGGTGGCTTTGCTGGCTGCCAATGCGCCCGCAATCGCTTCGCGCGCAGCCCGCCACCAGTCTTCGGGGTCTTGCTCCGCCCAGCCGATGTGTTCCGACCGAATTCCAGCATGTTCGCTGGAGAACGAGGCAACCACCCCTCCGGAGCGGTCGATTATCAGGGCTCTGGTGCCACCAGTACCTACATCGATTCCTAAAAACATCTCGCAAAGCCCCCGAACCAAGTTAGTTGTGAGTGTACCGAAATCATCTTTTGAAGATTTTCGACAACCGAACGCATCTGAATTGGAACGACACGACTTATGGCTTTTCGGCGCGTGCTCATAGGCAGTCGGCGCTTCAAATAAACTAATCCATGAATCCAGAGATGCAGGTTACGATTAACCGTATGAATAAAAGTAAAACAGCGCACCGAGCATGGGCGATGCTTCGGCCTGTCGGGCTTTGCCTGCTTTTTGCCTTTGCCCCAGTATTGGCGCATGCGCAGCCTGCCGCGGGCGGGACGCCACAGACGCCGGCCAGCGGTTACAGCACCTCGACCAGCAGTTCTGCGGTCGCAGGTGCGCAGCAAAATCTTTATGGTGCCTCCGGCCAGAATGGCGCTCAGCCAACACAGGATTCGTTTCGCGGCAGCATCGTCAGCGGCAAAGCTACAGGCGGAGTGCTCGATCTTTCGCTCGACGACGCAATGCAGAGGGGCCTGCGTCAGAATCTCGGCCTGATTCTGCAAACGTCGTCACAGAGGAACGCCAATGGACAGCGCCTCGAGGAGCTTCAGGCACTCCTTCCCACCGTTACCGCCGGGACCAGTATTGAGGTGGAGCAGGTGAACCTGGCCGCCTATGGCCTGTCGTTTCCGGGGTTTAACCCTATTATCGGGCCGTTCCAGGTCGTCGACTTTCGCGCCTACCTGACCCAGAATCTGGTCAACGTTTCCGCCTTGAAGAACTATCTCGCCGCGAAGCATAACTTCCAGGGCGCCAAGTTCACTGCTGAGGATGCGCGTGACCTGGTGGCTCTTACTGTTGGAAACGCCTACCTGTTATGCATTGCGGATACAGCGCGCATTGAAGCTGTCACCGCGGAGTTGGCTACCTCAAAGGTCTCTTTGGATCAGGCCGTTGCGGCGCATGACGCGGGAACCAGTCCGAAGCTCGACGTGTTGCGCGCCCAGGTGGACTATCAGAACGAAGAACAGACGCTGATTTCCACAAAAAACAACTTCGAGAAGGACAAGCTTGCCCTGGCACGAACCATCGGCCTGCCTCTCGATCAGGCGTTCCGGTTGACCGATCTCGTCCCCTTCCAGGCGCTGGACCATGTTGATCCCGAGACGGCGTTTCAACAGGCCTTGAAGACACGCAAGGATCTGGCCGCCTACTCCGAACAGGTTCAGTCGGCTGCCGCCTCGAAGACTGCGGCCTGGGCCTACCAGGTTCCTGTTGCCAGCTTCTCGGGCGACTACGGCGATATCGGGCAAACCCCGGGTCACTCCCACGGAACCTTCACGGCAACGGGCCAGATAAGCGTGCCTGTTCTGCAGATAGCGAAGACCAGAGGGCAGGAGCAGGTAGCCGACGCTCAGTATCAGCAGGCCCGGGCGAAGCTCTTTGATCAGATTCAACAGGTCAATCAGGATGTGCGGGACAGCCTGCTCGACATCCAGTCCGCA
The DNA here is from genome assembly GCA_963771625.1 of uncultured Acidobacteriaceae bacterium. Lineage (GTDB taxonomy): Bacteria > Acidobacteriota > Terriglobia > Terriglobales > Acidobacteriaceae > Edaphobacter. Next base: position 167,788 of record CAVYUE010000018.1, on the reverse strand, counting down.
GCAAAGCTGGTTGAGTCGACTCATTCCAACGTCGAACTGGCGAACGAGGCGCTCAGCGAAGCCCAGCAGCGCTTTCACGCGGGAGTTTCGGACAATCTCCCTGTCTCCCAAGCGCAGTCGCAGACCGAGCAGGCCAACGATCAATATATCAGCGCACTCTACCAGCACAATGTCGCCAAGCTCTCGTTGGCTCGTGCCCTGGGCGTCGCGCAGTCAAATTACAAAGATTATCTTGGAGGAAAGTAAAGTTGCCAGACCATTCAGAACACGAGCAGGACGGCCAGACCGCGCAAATCAGCGGCACAGTGCAGATCAAGCAAAACGGGGGCACGAAGCAAGCCTCATCCGATTCTTATAAGCCTGAGGAAGAGGAAGCCCCTGAGAAAAAATCTGGCCGCAAATTCATCGTTATCGCAGTCATCATTCTTCTGGTCATAGGGGCGGGCATCTTCTATTGGCGCTCCACTTTCTCTGAGGATACCGACGATGCGCAGGTGGATGGCGATTTGTACCAGGTGAGTTCGCGTGTTACCGGTCAGGTGGTTAAGGTCTACGTCGAAGACAACCAACAGGTAAAGGTTGGTGACCCGATCGCCGAGATCGACCCCCGAGACTATCAGGTGGCCCTCGAACAGGCGGAGGCAGACCTTGCCAGCAAACAGGCCGCGGCAATTCAAGCGAACGTGAATGTGCCGATCACCAGCGTCAACGTCAACACCTCCGTCAGCACCACGGGTTCGGATGTCCAAGGAACGGTTGCCACGGTGGAACAGGCCCGCAAGCAGGAGCAGGCTGCCGAGGCGCGCGTCGCACAGGCCAAGGCAAACGCTGTGAAATCACGTCTGGATGTCGAACGGTATACGCCGCTGGTCGAAAAGGATGTCATCTCGAAGCAGCAGTTTGACGCTGCCGTAGCGGCAGATGCTGGCAATCAGGCTGCGGTATTAGAAGCAGAAGCAACTGTGATTGCCCAGCAGGCCGCAGTCACGCAGGCGCTCCAGAAGCTGGCGCAGTCGCGCTTTCAGTCGGCACAGTCAATCAAAACCGGCCCCGATCAGGTACGCGTCCAGCAGGCACGAGCAAACGCGGCGCTGGCAGACGTCAAGCAGGCTCAGGCTAAGGTCGATCAGGCACGACTTAACCTCAGCTATACCCATGTCACCGCACCCGTTACCGGGATCGTCAACAAAAAGAACGTGCAGGTCGGTGCGAACCTGAGCATTGGGCAGGATGTTCTGACGATCATCCCGTTGACCAATCTGTGGGTTACGGCGAACTTCAAGGAGACCCAGCTTTCCAAGATGAAGCCTGGGCAGCAGGTGACTCTGAAGGTGGATGCTCTGGGTGGTCGCAAGTTCCACGGTAAGGTCACCCAGATCGGCGGCGCAACCGGCTCCAAGCTCTCGCTGTTTCCGCCGGAGAACGCTACGGGTAACTACGTCAAGGTGGTTCAACGTATTCCTGTTCGCATTGATTTTACAAATCTTCAGCAGGAGAATGGCGACTACGCTCTGCGTCCCGGAATGTCGGTCACCCCGGATGTTGAGGTCAAATAATCGGGGAAACCGACTTGCGGCCTACGGCATCTGACAGTTGAAAGTGAATATCGAGGTGGATGATGGCTGTTGCACTAAAGAAAGTTAGCTCAACCGGAAATGTAGCTCCGCATTGGCACGCACACGCAAAAGAGATCCAGAAGTACGGCTCGGTGATTGAAGATATGCCGCACCCGCTTAGCGCCAAAGTACGCGCTGAGATGGTCGCTCTGCTCAACCAGCTTCTTGCTGACTCGATCGCGCTGCGGGATATGTATAAGAAGCACCACTGGCAGGTATCCGGCCCAACGTTCTATCAACTTCATCTCCTGTTTGATAAGCACTTCGATGAGCAGGTTGAGATGGTCGATACGATTGCGGAACGGGTCCAGCTTTTGGGTGGCGTCACCATCGCCATGGGCGGAGATGTCGCCGAAGTTACACGCATTCAACGGCCGCCACGTGGCAGGGAAGAGGTTCCTGTGCAGATTTCCCGGCTGCTGGAGGCTCACAAGCTTATTATTCAGAGCTGCCTCGACATCGCAGAAAAAGCAAGCGATGCAGGCGATCAGGGAACGAATGATCTTGTGGTCAGCGACATCCTTCGCCCCAACGAGCTGCAGTCCTGGTTCATTGGCCAGCACCTTGTTGAGATGCCACTGATCCTCGAAAAATAGCGCAAACCACTTCGCGCACCACGGAAGCAGCCCGGTCGCACGAAGCGGCCGGGCTGTGTATCTTAAGGGGAGGAACTTCGCATCCAACTGCCCTCTTCACTCATCTGTACTTGGTAGACTCCTATGCCGATCGCACTCGTATTTTTTATCCATTACGCGTATTTGCTCATCTTCCTCTGGGTGCTGGTGGAGCAGATCGGCATACCCATTCCCAGCATCCCGGTTCTGCTCACCGCAGGAACGCTCTCCGCGACTCACAGAGTCAACCATTTTTACGTCGTGCTGGCCGTCCTCGCAGCATGCCTGGTTGCGGACACGATTTGGTTCTCGCTGGGCCGGCGCTATGGCAACAGCGTCCTGAAGTTGCTCTGCCGACTCTCCTTCGAAGCCTCTACGTGCGTCAGCAAGACAGAGGGATATTTCACGCGCCGAGGGCCAGTCACTTTGCTGTTCGCGAAGTTCGTACCCGGCCTAAGCACGGTCGCGGCGCCTATCGCAGGCCAGACCGGAATGCCGTATTCGAAGTTCCTTATGTGGGATCTTGCCGGCTCACTCATCTGGGGTGAGACCTTTATCCTCGCTGGCCGGTTCTTCGGCGATCTGGCGAAGAAGAGCGCACCCTTCTTCCACTGGCTTGGACACTTCGCTTTCTTGATCTTCGTTTTGATGGTTCTTGGGTTCCTGGCTTACCGGGTTCTGAAACAGCGCAAGTTCCTCCAGCAGGTTCGCGAACTGCGCCTCGAGCCTACCGAACTGAAGGCTATGCTGGACGCCGCAGAACTGGGCGGCCAGACGCCGCCATTTATTGTGGATCTGCGCCACCCATTGGACTATCTTCCGGACCCGCGGGTACTCCCCGGAGCGCTTCGCATCGGGCCTAATGAACTCAAGCTGCACAGCGAGATCATCCCGCGTGACCGCGACGTCATTTTGTACTGCACCTGCCCCAGTGAGGAAACCAGCGCGAAGCTCGCTTTGCAGCTGCATAAGATGGGCGTCTACCGGGTTCGTCCGTTGCGTGGTGGCTTCGACGGCTGGAAGGAAGCTGGCTATCCTCTCGTGGACTACGTGACGGATGCTCCGACCTCCCCTTCAATCGTTCAGGAGATTCTCCCGTCGAGCTCCGGCTCAGCGGTGCCGTTGCTCTAGTAGACGCTCCATCATCCTCCCATGCGAAAGTTCACGGTAATGGTGGTCTGGACTTCCGTTGCCTCTCCGTTGAGCCGGTAGGGCTGGTAGCGTGCGGCTCGTATCGCATCGATTGCGGCACTTTGCAGCATCATGGGGCCGCTGATGACGTGGAGGCTTTCGATCGTGCCAGTCCGCGAGATGATGGCTTCTACAACTACCGTTCCTTCGATATGGGCGGCCCTGGCGATGGCTGGATACAGCGGCCGAATCTGAGCGATGAGCATTCCGGCTGAGACACCCGATGAGATGTGGATAGGCTTGTTTGTGGTTCGCGTTGGCGCAACCGTTACGCTCGGATGAGACCCACTATCGCCTGTATCGATTCCTACCGGCAGCCCGTTTGACGATCCCATACCGCGATCGATTGCAATGAGAACCGGCCCTTCGTTGGGAGAGGCGTCTCTGTCTGGCAGCAATGACGGCAAGATCGATGGTGTAGGTGCGCTAGACGCAACAAAACTCGAGGTCTCCTCGATCCGCTCCGCATGCACTGATGGCGCAGGTGGCTTTGGGAGCAGCGGCAGCACTACCTTTGGCAGATCTTCATGAAATGGCATCACCTCCGGGTGAAGCAGAGGAAGCGCAATCACCGCTCCTGCAACTGCAAACTGCAAGCTGATGGATGCCAGGGTTGTCCACCGTTTACTCGAAGAGATAGGTATTACGCGCGACTCGACAAGACTGTCCTCAAACATAGAAGCACCCTCCAGCGTTCGGATATCAGGTGCGCATCTAGCGAGGAATGCGGCCGTACTAGATTAGACACCTACGCTGCGGTTATGTTCCCGCGGCAGCTAAGGCAGATCAGGGCACAGGTTATTACATTTGATTCCACCGCGAATCTGCCATCCATTGTTTCGCAAAGCTCCATCGCTTCGATCTCAAAGACCACGCGACACAGCCGAACCCGTTACCATAGAGCTTCGGCCCGCAATCGACTGCGGCAGGAGAGGGAATTGGCCTACAACGATCTACGCGACTGGATTAAGCAGCTGGAAAAAGCCGGAGAACTGAAGCGCATCACGGCGGAGGTATCGCCTGACCTCGAGATGGCTGAGATCGCCGATCGCACCGCCAAGCTTGGCCGTGGCACACCGAACGCTGGTGGTCCCGCGCTGCTGTTCGAGAATGTGAAAGGCTATCCCGGCGCGCGCGTTCTGATGAATCAGTTTGGCAGCGAGCGCCGCATGAGGCTTGCCCTTGAGACCGACTCGCTCGACGCCATTGCCGATCGTATTCGCACATTGATTAAGCCACAGACGCCAACCAGCTTCATGGATAAGCTCAAGCTATTGCCAACGCTTGCCGAAGTGGGCAGCTTCTTTCCGAAAGTACTTTCGGCAAAGGACGCGCCGTGTAAGCAGGTGATTTATCGGGGCGAAGATGTCGATCTCCTCAAGCTTCCGATCCTCAAGACCTGGCCACAGGATGGCGGGCCTTTTATCACTCTCCCGTGCGTCATTACGCGCGACCCGAAGTCGGGCAAGCGCAACGTAGGCATGTACCGGATGCAGGTCTACGACGGCAAGACCACCGGGATGCACTGGCAGCGCCAGAAGGTTGCCGCCGAGCACATGCGTGAGCGCTTGCGCGAAGCTTCGCCCGACTCCGCCGCCCGCGTGGATTTGATGGCTATCACCGCTGGTGGGACTGCGGCAGCATCGTCTCTCGAAACGCTGAACGCAACCACTCTGACGAAGATCCGCGGCGACCGCATGGAGGTTGCAGTGGCTATCGGGACGGATCCGGCGACAACTTTCAGCGCCATTGTCCCGGCACCACCCGACGTGGAGGAGTACCTCATCTCGGGCTTCCTCCGTCAGAAGCCGCTGGAACTCGTCAAAGGCGAGACGGTCGATCTCGAAGTTCCAGCCAATGCAGAGTACATCCTCGAAGGATATGTTGAACTCGGCGAACTCCGCACGGAAGGGCCATTCGGCGATCACACCGGCTTCTACACCATGCAGGATGAATACCCCGTCTTCCACATCACCTGCATTACCCATCGCAAGGATCCGATCTACGCCGCAACCATCGTCGGTAAGCCGCCCATGGAGGATGCATGGATGGGGAAAGCCGTCGAGCGCATCTTCCTGCCGCTCATGCAGCTCACGCTGCCCGAGATCGTCGACGTAAACCTTCCCGCTGAAGGGGTCTTCCACAATCTCATGATCGTGTCGATCAAGAAGAGCTATGCGGGCCATGCAAGAAAGATCATGAACGGCATATGGGCGATGGGCCAGGCGATGTTCACGAAGTGCATCATCGTTGTTGACGAGGACTGCGACGTGCAGGATCTCGCCGAGGTCACACTTCGCACCGCGAACAACATTGACCCGGAGCGCGACATCCAGTTCACTCTCGGCCCGGTCGACTCGCTCGACCATGCCAGCCGCCTGCCGAACTATGGCAGCAAGATGGGGATTGACGCTACTCGGAAGTGGTCCGCCGAAGGCTTTACCCGGCAATGGCCGCCAATGCTTACGATGGATGCCGCGGTCAAGGCAAAGGTCGATGCGATGTGGAAGAAGCTGGGTATCGAATAAGCCTGACTCACTCCGCGCTCTTTACGGTAATCGCACTAAGATTTCGCACCCAACGCTGCGGCTTTTTATCTTCGCTATTGACAAGCTTGAACTGTCCGTCGTCACCTAGAGGCTTGCCCGCCATGCTGGTTGCGACAATGACATCGCCGTTATGCTCGGAGCTCTCAATCTCGGTGACTGAATAGAGCACCCAGTATTTATCCGTCCCTTCGGCTACGATATAGCTCCGGAGCATCTTTCGATGGGTTGTCTTGTCGGCCGGCAGGCCGTACTTCGCCAACAAATCGCCCAGGAGCACGCCCGTGTAGGTCTCATCGGTCTTCGTATGTTCATTGTGGACGGTTACGGTCTTCTGCGGCATCGCCGATAGCTCAGCAACCGACAGTGCCGTTGGCTTGTCATCCACCGTTACAGTGAGACTGGTAGAAGGCGGCGCGGGGGCGTGCGCATGTTCGGCCATCGTCGCCGCAGAAGCATCCTGGGGGTGGGAGCTGGCGCTCATCACCGAAAAGCACAGGGCGGCTACGAGCGAGAGGGAAGCGGAGGCTGGTTTCATGGCTTTCAGCCTATCGCGCCGTCGTCGTATACTCAAGGCATGTCTATCGTCCGCGACGCCGCATCCATTGCCAAGGGAATGAGCATCACGCTGAAGCAGGTCTTCCAGCCGACCGAAGTCGAGAACTATCCCGACGGCAAAGGTCCCATGCGCGGAGCTAAGTTTGAAGAGCGTTTTCGCGGCAAGCATCAGCTTCAGCGCGACGAGAATGGTCTTGAGAAGTGTGTCGCCTGTTTTCTCTGCGCCGCCGCCTGCCCCTCAAACTGTATTTACATCGAGGCCGCGGAGAATACCGAAGAAAAACGAATCTCGAGTGCCGAGCGCTACGCGAAGGTTTACAACATCGACTACAACCGCTGCATCTTCTGTGGCTACTGCGTCGAGGCGTGCCCCACCGATGCCATCACACACGGCCACGGCTTTGAGCTCGCCAGTCTGAACGCCACGACTCTCGTTATGCGCAAGGAAGACTTGCTTATTCCGACTCCGATGCTTCCAGACGCTGTGCGTTCCGATAAAGACGAAGCAGAGATGCTCGCCTAGCCAGTTCGAAAAAGCACCACCGCCAAGATTCTGCTCTCGCTCCAGACATCCTGAATCCATGGTCTTCGGAGACCGGAGTAGCGTGCTTTGGACTTCCGTGTTGGACAAACTGAAGTGTTCTGCCATTTAGACGACTCACCGGTAAATACACAACCGTTGAGCACTCTAGTAAAATGTTAGGGCTACTCGTGGCGAAAAACTGGCCACAGCGTCTGAGACTGATGTCATTATTCGTTTCTTTGCAATCGCCATAGAAGGCGCATAGTCGCAGTGAAAGTTCGAGAAACAATGGAAACCCCGATCAACGGTAAACGCTCTATCCTGCATATCTGCACTCGTGAAACGATCCGGCCTCTCCGCGACCAGGTTCTTCGGCTCTCCGGATTCAATGTCGACTCTACCCTCAATCATGCTGAGGGCCTGACCATGTTCTGGGAACGCCAGTATGATCTCGTTTTGATCGACGTCGAAGGCGAAAGCGGCATCCCGCACGCGGAGAAGATGTGTTCCGAGATCAAGACAGCGCAACATCAGCAGTTGGTTGCGTTTGTATGCAACTGGCGCGTCGCTATCCTCACCGACTGTCCCGACGAGATTCTCCGCACGGAGTTCGACCCTGCAGCGTTTGCGCAGGGTGTCCGTGACATCATCCCACCAACCGCCTCAGCCGCAACCTAAGGCTGTGGCACTGGGATCGTCCGTTTATCAGGACCAACCATTGTCTTTGGCTTCGCACTCGGTTGAGCCTGTGTAGAGGCAGCTTGTGTCGTGGACCCGCTCCCAGTCACAGCCGTTTGCGCTTGTGTTGTGGTTCCGGTCTGGGCTGAACTGGTAGTGGTGGCGGTAGTACTCGTCGTCGAAGCGGCTTTTTTGGGTTTGGCCGTCGTTGTAGTCTGTGCCACAGCGAACGAACCGGCCAGCAACAACACGCCTACCGCAAAACTTGAAGCGAACTCTAACTCTCTCTTCATCAGCGCCATCCCCCAAGCAGATTTGTGCGGCTACCAGCCCAGTACACTTACCCCTCCGCATACTGTCGATACAACTTCCGAGTCAAAATCTTCTCCACAAGTTGCGACAGCGGCTCGCCTGTGGTACAAACGATGTATTCCAGTCTGCTTCGGCAGATTTGAATTTCATGCAGAGTGGTTGAGGGACGAGCCCTTTGACGCCACGACAACCGGACAGAACAAACGCGTACCGGTGTCAACTCTCTCCTGGAAACAGGGAACATGAGATTCGGTACACGCAGGCCGAAATCCAAGTCTGCACCCCGTTTTTCTCCTTCCCGGCCGCCTCTGGCCATCCTTCAAGAGAGTAAGCGCAGAGTTCAAGCCCCTTTCCCCTCGGAAAGAGCATCATGAACTATTCCTGTAGCCGGTACGAGCTGAAGTGCAACGAGTGCGGCAAACGATTCGGTAACCAACCTCTCTCCGCCTGCCCCGACTGCCTCGCTCCGCTCGAAGTCGCCTATGACCTCGAAGCTGCACGCGGCATCTTCACCCGAGAGAATATCGCAGCCGGCCCGGCCAACATCTGGCGCTACGCCGCTCTCCTCCCCATCCCCGAGGGTTTTCAGCCTGACCTCCCTGTAGGCTTTACTCCGCTCGTCCGCGCCAAGAATCTCGGTAAGCGCATTGGCGCCACGAATCTCTACGTCAAGAACGATGCCGTCTGCTTCCCAACTCTCAGCTTCAAGGATCGCGTCGTCTCCGTCGCTCTTGCCAACGCGCAGAAGTTCGGCTTCGAGATTGTCGGCTGCTCCTCGACCGGCAATCTCGCCAACTCCGTCGCCGCTCAGGCCGCTCGTCTCGGGCTCAAGGCTACTATCCTTGTTCCCGCTGATCTTGAACCCGCCAAGATCCTCAACACCCAAATCTATGGCGCTCGCCTTATCCGCATCGACGGCAACTACGACCACGTCAACCGCCTCTGCACCCAGATCGCCGATGAATATCCGTGGGGCCTCGTCAACGTCAACCTCCGTCCCTACTACGCCGAAGGGTCCAAGACCGTGGGTTACGAGATCGCCGAGCAACTTGGTTGGCGTCTACCTGACAACGTCGTTGTTCCCATGGCCGGCGGTTCTCTCATTCGCAAGATTCGTAAGGCCTTCAACGAACTTATCTACCTCGGTCTAGTTGAAGAGAAGCCAGTCCGTTTCTTCGGAGCGCAGGCTACCGGCTGCTCGCCGATCTCGGTTGCCGTCAAATCTGGTGCGGACTTCATTGAGCCGCAGCGCCCCAATACTATCGCCCGCTCCCTCGCCATCGGCAATCCGGCTGACGGGCCAGCAGCGGCAAAGATGATCCGAAGCAGCGGTGGTTGGGCGGAAGACGTATCCGATGTGGAGATCGTCTCCGGCATTCAGGAGCTCGCCGAGACTGAAGGCATCTTTACCGAAACCGCTGGCGGGGTTACTACTGCGGTCACTGCGCGTCTCTACGCTGATGGCCGAATCTCACCCGACCAGATCACCGTGTCATGCATTACCGGCAACGGTCTCAAGACAACCGACGCACTCACCGGTCACTACGAACAGGAACGTGCTGTTCGCCCGCGGCTCGCAGACTTCGGCGCCTACATCCGCGAACTCGATGGCATCGCCGAGCCAGAATTAGCTACAGCAGGAGCAAATTAATGTCGATCAAAGTTACCCTTCCCACTGCCTTCACACGCCATACTGATGGCCGCAAGCAATTCAACTCTGCGGCGCAAAATCTACCCGGTCTCATCGCCGATATCGACACGACGTTTCCCTCCTCTCGACACAGATCAAAGATGAAGAGGGTAAGCTTCGCCGCTTCATCAACATCTATGTCAACGATGAAGACATCCGGTTCCTCGGCGGCGAAACCTACGCCTTTCAGGACGGTGACGAGGTCATGCTCATCCCCTCCATAGCCGGCGGTTGTGTTTAGTTAGTATCAAAGCGGAACAAATCACATCAGCATTCATTGGTAACCCTACGCCTCTCGTCTCGAGAGGCGTAGTCGCGTTCAAAAAGAACTATCGCTGCGGCGAGAAGCTCCTCTTCTGGTGCAGGCACCGCTCCCGCATCTTCCGCTGAAATGGTCTTCCTGGTCGTTCCGCCGCAGAGGCTTCATGGGCCGCTCGCTGCTTCGACATCAGCTGTCTGTCGAGCTATCGCCAAAAGTCATAGAGAGCACGAGCAATGCGTCAGGCACTACGGCAGGGCTGCCCGGCAGATCGAAGTAGCAGCAACCTGTACCGACGAGGAAGCTGATGACGAGGCCGATGAAAACTTCATGCCGTTCTCCTGAACCTCAAGATGCAGCGTTACAGTTTTTGCTTCTTCAAAAACTCTTCGATTCGGCTTGCGATCTCTTCTCCGTGAGTCTCCAGAGCGAAGTGGCCGGTGTCCAATAAGTGAGTTTCGAGATTCTTCAGATCACGACGGTACGGCGCAGCGCCTTCGGGCGGAAAGATGAAATCGTTCTTGCCCCAGGTTATGAGTGTGGGAGGTTGGTACTTGCGGAAAAAGGCCTGAAACTCCGGGTAAAGCGGCACATTGGTCCCATAGGAGAGAAACAGGTCCATCTGGATATCGCTATTCCCGGGGCGGTCAAGGCCAACCTGATCTACCAACCACGTCGTGGGGTCCAGCAGGGACTTGTCGGACACGCCATTTTCATACTGCCACTGTGTCGACTTTTGATCGACTAGAAAAAGCAGCGCCTTCCGATTCTCTGGTGTTGGGCTGGCCCAGTAAGCCTTGATCGGATCCCAGAATTTGAGCAGACCTTCGTCGTATGCGTTGCCATTCTGGACGATCAGGGCCTGCACTTTTTCAGGCTGCCGCAGCGCGAGGCGATAACCGATTGGCGCACCGTAGTCCATGACGTAGAGAGAATATTTGCTGAGGCCAAGCGCCGTGACGAGCCCCTCAACGATGTTGGTCAGATTTTCGAAGGTATACGCAAAGCTCTTGTGATCCGGCATGCTGCTCAACCCAAAGCCGGGGTAGTCGGGAGCGACGACGTGGAACGACGGCGCAAGCCGCGGAATCAGATTGCGAAACATGTTGGATGACGTCGGAAATCCGTGCAACAGTAGGATCACGGGAGCAGACTGTGATCCAGCCTCGCGATAGAAGACGTCCTGCTCCTGAACGCGAGCGGTCTGGTAGTGGACTGCAGTTATTTCATGGGAAGAAGAGTCGGCTGCTGGCATAGTACGTCTCCGTTCAAAGTAGGTTTTTGGGGAATTCCTGCACGGGGGATGTGCTATCTGGCCTGCGCGACTCAAACCCAAAGGCGACTCGCGATGGAATAAGTTGTAGCAGGATTTTTGTCCACTCAGTTGGTGGATTCTGTCGAATATTGTCGATCCTTGCTGAAATCTTTTAGGAGTTCTAAATCAGCAATGACGAAATAAGGTTAAATTATTGAAAATAAATAGTTTGTGAATATTGGAGTAGAGGGGATGCCTCTGAAATAACTGTCGAGAACTATAAGGCAAACCAAAGGTAGCTTTTGATGGCGGCCTGGAATCCAGCTATCTTAAACAACCGGAGCAACGAATTAGCGAAACTTCGGCTCATATGACCTGTAAACATTCGCGCCCGGCGCGCAATCTGTTCCAAGAAAGTAGGTCATCATGTTTCTTATTCTGGCCGTTGTGTTGGTTTTGCTTTGGCTGGGCGGGTTCTTCGTTCTGCACGTCAGCAGCTTCCTCATTCACTTGCTGCTTATCTTCGCCTTGATCTCGATCATCATGAACTTCGTCAGTGGCAGACGTGCGGTCTAGATTCCTTATGGCCAGCAGAGTTTGGCAATAAAACAAAGGCCGGATCCAAATGGATCCGGCCTTTGTTTTTCTAGATGAATGATGCTACTGATGAGAGACAGGCTGAGGAATATCAATTCCCGCCGGCGGCAGGACAGTCGCCAAGGCCTCTGGAGTCTCTTCCCGCAGCTCGGGCAGATTTCCCTCCAGTGCCAGCTTCAACACCTGATCCATCTCTTCGACGAAGTGCAGTTTCATACTGCTCTTCAGGAGCTCCGGCAGATCGGCCATGTCTTTGCGGTTCTCTTCGGGCAAGATCGCCTCGAAGATACCGGCACGATGGGCTGCAAGCAGCTTCTCCTTCAGGCCGCCGATGGGAAGCACCTTGCCACGTAAGGTAATCTCGCCGGTCATCGCGATATCACGCCGCACCTTGATCTTGGTCAGCGCACTCGCAAGCCCGGTGGCCAGCGTAATTCCCGCCGACGGACCATCCTTCGGAATGGCTCCCTCCGGCACATGAACATGAATGTCCACGTTCTTATAAAAGTCCTTAGCCAGCCCCAGATGATGCGAACGCGACCGAATATAAGTGAGCGCGGCCTGGGCCGACTCCTGCATCACATCGCCCAACTGCCCCGTGGCCGTCATCTTGCCTTTACCATCGAGCACCTGAACCTCGGTCTGCAAAATCGTTCCGCCCATCTCGGTCCAGGCAAGACCTGTAACAAGACCGACCTCGCTCTTCTCATGCACCTGCGAATCGCGGAACTTCGCTACGCCCAGAATCTCACCGATATTCTCGCCGGTGATCGTTTCCTTGTGCTCTGCTCCATTCTTCACGACGCGACGTGCAACCTTGCGGCACACATTCCCGATCTCGCGTTCCAGGTTTCTAACGCCTGCTTCCCGCGTGTATCCTCGAATGATCTGTCTGAGCGCATCATCCTCGAAGATAATTTGTTCTTCGGTTAGTCCGGTGCCTTCCCGCTGCTTCTTCACCAGATACTGCTTGGCTATCTCCAGCTTCTCGACCTCGGTGTAACCATGTAAACGGAGGATCTCCATGCGATCCTGCAGCGGCCCCGGGATTGTGTGGAGCACGTTAGCAGTTGCGACGAAGAGGACTTGTGACAGATCGTATTCGACGTCAAGATAGTGATCCTGGAACGAAGTATTCTGCTCTGGATCGAGTACTTCAAGAAGGGCACTCGCCGGGTCGCCACGGAAGTCCGACGCCATCTTGTCGATCTCATCCAGCATGAATACAGGGTTCTTGGTTCCGGCCTTCTTCATCGACTGGATGATCTGTCCCGGCAACGCTCCGATGTACGTTCGGCGATGTCCACGGATCTCAGCTTCGTCCCGCACGCCGCCAAGCGACATCCTGACGAATTTACGTCCTGTGGCCTTGGCGATCGACATTCCCAATGACGTCTTACCAACTCCCGGAGGCCCAACAAAGCAGAGAATCGACCCCTTCGGGTTCTTCACCAACTGACGGACTGCGAGGAACTCGAGGATTCGCTCCTTGATCTTCTCCAAGCCATAGTGATCTTCATTCAGAATCTGCTCGGCATGTTCGATCGAGCGAATCTCCTTCGAGCGCTTCTTCCATGGAACCGCGAGAAGCCAATCAAGATAGTTTCGCGATACGGTTGACTCAGCCGACATAGGCGGCATCGCCTCAAGCTTCTTCAACTCCTGCAGCGACTTCTCAAGTACATCTTTTGGCATTCCGGCGGCTTCAATCTTTTTCTTCAGCTCGTCGAACTCCGACTTCTCACCGCGACCAAGTTCCTTCTGGATAGCCTTGATCTTCTCGTTGAGGTAGTACTCTTTCTGAGCTTTTTCCATCTGCCGCTTCACTCGCGACTGAATCGTGCGATCCATGTTCAGCTTTTCAATCGCAACATCCAGGACGTCGGCAACCTTCGATAGGCGGTCCTCAGGGTCGAAAACTTCAAGGAGTTGCTGCTTTTCCTCGATCGACAGTTGCAGATTCGCAGCAATCGTGTCGGCCAGCTTTGCCGGTTCGTCCGCGCGGACGCTGGCGGCCATCGTCTCGTAGTTGAGCGACTGCTGAAGCTTTACATATTGCTCAAACAGCGAATGGACTCGCTGCATCAACTGCTCGACCTGCGGAGTCATTTCAAGGTGGGTTTGCCCGGTGCGCACGGTCGCTACAAAAAACCCGTCAACATCGTTGACTTCGGTCGCGCGGGCCCTCTCAACACCTTCAACCAATACTTTAATATTTCCGTCCGGCATCTTGACGCTTTGGACGATATTGCCGATGGTTCCTGTCTCATAAATATCGTCGGCGTTTGGCTCGTCCACGGAGGCATCATGCTGGGTCGCCAAGAAGATCTTTCGATCGCTGGACAGGGCCTCTTCCAGAGCCCGCACACTCGACTCCCGCCCCACTACAAACGGCGTCATCATGTGGGGAAAGATGACCATGTCACGGATGGGCATCATCGGAAGCTTACGAACATCACCGCTAAGCGCTTTTTTTGGTTGGTTTGTCATCTCTCTCCAATTAGACGTTAAAACACCGAAAATGATGCAACGGCGTCGCGGCTTCCAGTGATTGTAATTCCTTACACCACACTATGCGCCTCCCAAGATTTATCGTGCGCGTAATTAGCAAACATATCTGTTTTTTTTGACCAGAGATTTCAACCACACTTTACGCTGTTGAACCTAGTGTGTCTCGAAGAAAAGTCAGCATATCTGAAGCAATATCTAAGGCAATTAGTGCGCCATTCCCTCGCGGTGCGGCCTGTGGAACGGGAGGAACTATATTTTGCCAAGAGCGAGGACTTGAAGCCAATCGGCCGGGGTATGGGCGAGGTGGTCGGGTGCTGCGTCGAAGAGGGAGTGCGGCTTGAGTCCGAAGGTGCAGCCAATGCTGCGGGCTCCGCAGTTGCGGGCGGTGAGGACGTCGATGTCGGTATCGCCGACCATGACGGTTTCGGCGGGGGTGATGGTGTGACTGGCCGAGGTGGACGCTTCGGCAATGAGAGTCACTAGACCATGGGGGTCAGGCTTTTTGGTGTGAAAGCTGTTGCCGCCATAGTTCTGAAAGAAGAAACGCGAGAGTCCGAAGTGCATGCATATGTCGCGGGAGGGGTGGACGGGTTTATTGGTGAGGACGGCCATGAGGATACTGGGGTGGGCGGCGCGGATTATTTCCAGGGACTCGATGACACCGGGGTAGACGTAGGTGTAGTCGAGTTTATGGATTCGGTAGTAGTCGAGGAAAAATGTGAGTGCTTCGGTTACATATTGCTCGTCAGTAGGATCGCCTTCGGGGTCGCCGATTGCGCGGCGAACGAGCATGGAGGCACCGTCGCCAATGTAGCCGGAGATGACGGCTTCGGGAAGAGGCGGTTTGCCGAGGTGGACGAGGGTGGCGTTGACTGAGTTGCAGAGATCGACGCGGGAGTCGATCAGTGTGCCGTCGAGATCGAAGACGATGAGGCGGGGAGTTGGTACGGGAGACATCGTTTAAGGGTAATCGATTCGACTGATATTAGCTTTCTGCAACTGAATGGCTACGGCGATTAACTACTGAAGAGTGACCGTGGCGAGTAGACGAGAGGATGGGCGATGTCTCGCGACATTACCTCCTTCCAAATGGGCTAAATAGGATGCAATGAAATAAAAAAATCGGCGGTCATGTAGAGTTCGTGGCCGCCAACTTTTGTTTTGCTGATGTGTTTATTTGATTTGAATATCGCCGGAGCCTGTGCCGATGCGGAGGGTTGGGCCGCCACCGTTGACCACTGCGTTGACGTGGTGGCGGTTGAGGCTGCCCTGCATTGTCATGGGTTGTGCCACGCTGATATTGCCGGAACCAGTATCGGCGTCGAGGTTGAAGTGGGCACTCCCTACCGTAAGGTGCACATTGCCGCTGCCAGTTGAGAGCTTCCAGTCGCTGGTGGGTTGCCCTTCTGCTTCAATATCACCTGAGCCAGTGCTGGCTTTCAGAGCGCCGGCGAGGCCATGGAGACGAATATTACCGCTTCCTGTCTCGGCCTTTACGTCGCCAGGGCCGGTTTGCTGGAGTTCTATATCGCCCGAGCCAGTGCCGAGGGTCGTAGGGCCCTGAACGCCGTTGACATGGACGTTACCGGAGCCGCTTTGAGCTTTGACAGAGGCGCCGACGTCCTGGATTTCGACGTCTCCAGAGCCGGTGGCGGAGTTAATAGTAGAAGCGCGCGGAAGCGTAATTTCGTAATCGATGGTGATATTGCGGTAAAGATCATTGTTGTTGTGGTGCTCACCGATGGTGATGTCGTTGCCGCTTTGGACGATGGGTGGGTTGCTGACAATCTGTTGAATGCGGCCGTCGACGTCTCCGCCGCCGCTCATCCATCCGTGGCTGGAGTGGACATGGGCGACGATTTGGACCTGATCTCCGGAGCCGGGATGAAGGTGAATGTAACCGGAACCCGTGGAGACGGAGACATTGGGTGAGCTACCGGTGTTGAGAGTGCGCGTGAAGTTGCTGTCAGCACCAAACGCGGTGGCTGCTGTAAGAACGAGAGTTGCGGCGGTGGAGGCGAGAACTTTGATGGTCATGAGAGTTCCTTTGAGCGACTCTTTGGCGACTTATATGTTAAGCCTTCCGAAGAAGGTACTGATTTTTGCTCGCTCGTACGGCGAGCTTTGATTGATGCCACTGGCCTTGCTGTTACTGCTGCAGAATAACGGTGTCCCCGGGGGTGAGGCCTGCGAGAACCTCGGTCTTGGTGCCGTTGGAGATGCCAGCCTTAATGTCGATCTTGCGGCGGCCGTTCTTTTGTTTGGGGTCAGGGACTTCGACGGACGCGTTACGATCTTTGTCGTAGAGGACAGCCTGCTCAGGGACGGTAAGAACGTTCTTGTGCTCTTCGAGGAGAATCTCCGCGTTGGCGGTCATATTGGCTTTGAGTTCACCACCAGGGTTGTCGATGGAGACGCGAACCTCGAAGGTTGTGACGTTGTCCTTTTCCACGCCGAGGGGGGCGATCTTAGTGACTTTACCGAGGAAGGTCTTGTCCTTGAAGGATTCAACCTTGATGCGGGCCGCCTGCCCCATGTAAACCTTGCCGATATCGGATTCGTCAACCTTACCTTGAACGTACACCTGGTTGGTGTCGCCTATGGTCATGACGAGGGTGGCCGTCGAACCAAGGACGAGGATGGAACTGACAGCGTCGCCGATCTCGACATCGCGTGAGAGTATCGTTCCGTCCATCGGCGAAGTAATTGTTGTGTAGCTGAGCTGTTCTTCAAGTTGCTTGAGCGAGGCTTGGTTCTGGGCAACCTGAGCTTGGGCCTGCCGGAGTTTCGAGGCGTCGACTGTGATCTGGGAGAGGGCTTTGTCACGGGTATTAGCGGCGGAGAGGTATTTCTGCTGGGCGTCGTCGAGGGCCTGTTGGGAGACCACACCTTCTTTTGACATCTCCAGATTGCGATCGTAGGTGTGCTTGTACATGGGCAGGTCGGGGGCTTCGGCGTTGACCTTGTCGTATTGGATGGAGGCTTCGGCGGCGCGGGCGTTGGACTCGGCGGCAGCGAGCATGGCCTTTTGTGCGGCAACCTGATCGAGGATCTCCTGCTGGTCGAGCTGAGCAAGAACCTGGCCCTGGTGGACATGGGCGTTGATGTCAGTGTCGAGACGGGTAACAATGCCTGAGGCCTTGGATTTGACCTCGACCTTGGTGATGGGCTGGACCTTGCCGGTGGCAACGACGGAGCGGGCGATGTCCGCACGTTCGACCTTTGCCAGCTGAGAAGGCTCAAACTTGGTGGTGTTTCCGCGAGCTGCGGCAACCACGCCGAGAACAACGGCTAAGACGAGGGCGGTGAGGCCGGTCCAAAGCCAAATCTTTCGTTTATTTTTACGCTGCGTGGCCAAAATTTTGCTCCCAGTAATAGCGGTAAAGTGACTCGTCCCGGAGTGAGATTACGCAGAAACGTGCTTCGCGGTTCCGTGAATAACGAAAAAGTTCAGACATTGGGGAGGCGCGAAGTTGAGTCTCGGTTTAGACGAGGGGGCGAAGTGAGAGGAAGCTGGTTGGGGAGTAGGCTCGCACAAAATTCTAAGAGTATTTACGAAGCACGCCCAAAACTTTGCCCTGGATGCTGACGTTGGCAGCAGGTGCGTAGATAGGTGCCATCTCGGTGTTGGAAGGTTGAAGGCGAACCATACTGCCCTCGCGGTAAAAGCGCTTGAGGGTGGCGTCGGAACCATCGACCAGAGCGACAATAATCTCACCTTCGCGCGCGGTGCGGGTGCGCTCAACCAGAACATAGTCGCCGGAGACGATATGTTCGTCACGCATGGAATCACCTCGGACTTCGAGGGCAAAGACCTCGCGATTGCCGATAATGTCGGAGAGGGAGATGCTTTCAGCGGTTTCGATAGCCTCGACCGGCTTGCCAGCGGCTATACGGCCCAGGAGAGGGAGACGATCAAAGCCTTTTTTGCTGCTCCGAGCGGGGAGAACATCTATCGAGCGGCTGCGATTATGGGCGCGCTGAAGAAGTCCTTTTTGTTGGAGATTGGTGATGTGTTTATGTACGGTGGCAAGGGAGCTGAGGCCAAGGCCGCTGGCGATCTCCTCGTAAGAGGGTGAGTAGCCGTTCTTCTGGGTAAAGCTGGAGAGGAAGTCAATAACCTCTTTTTGCCGCCGCGTAATAGCCATGCGGACGATTGTAGCGAATAAAAGGCGAATTGCAATGGATTTTTGAGTAACATGTCAGATACCCGGAGCTCGATCAGTTGCCTGACGCTCATCGCATGCTCGACACCGGAACCTCGCATGGTTCAGCTAGTATTCCCGTTTTGAAATTCACCACGCAAAAGTTTGTGCGAGGTACTTGTCACGCCTCTCCTGATGCACCAAGGTAATTACAAAGCAGCCGAGTTAGTAACGTAACCGACGTTTAATGAAGCGATATTGAACACCTTGAAGTGGCGACCTGGGAGAAGCAAATGCGAGTTTTGATTGTTGAAGATGATGCAGCGTTGGGGTTGTTCCTGCAAAAAGGTCTCACGTTGGAGGGCCATGATGTTGCGTGGGTCGGAGACGGAGAGGCAGGTCTTCGGTATGCCGAGGAGCATCGTCCAGACCTGATCGTGCTCGACCTCAGTCTGCCGCGGAAGGACGGTACCGAGGTGCTGGAGTCGATGCACGGGCGATTCGACGAGACATCTGTGCTGGTGTTGACGGGACGGAGCCAAGTTGAGGAGCGGGTAAAGTGCTTGAACCTGGGAGCCGACGATTGCCTGTTGAAGCCATTCAGCTTTCATGAGTTGACGGCGCGATGCCGGGCGCTGCTGCGACGCCGGGAACAGTTCGCCGACCCGGTGCTACGGCATGGAGATGTTGAACTGAACCGAATGGAGCGGAAGGTGATGCGGAACGGCCAGCCAATAGAGCTCACAGTGAAAGAGTTCAGCTTGCTGGAGTTTTTGCTGATGCGACGCGGGCAATGTTGCAGCCGGGGCGAGTTGTTACGCGACGTTTGGCAGATGTCTCCTGATGCCAGCACCAATGTGGTGGATGTGTATGTCAACTATTTGCGGAGGAAGCTTGCGGCTGCGGGTGATGACGGCGACGTGGGTGCTTCCGTGATTGAGACGGTGCGGGGTGAGGGCTACCGGATGAGTGCCGGACGAAAGTCGGTGGCACGGGTAGGCGTGCATTCGGCAAATGTGGCATTTGCCGGTGCGTGATGCTTTGCAACAGTCGGGACGGGCAGATTTGGTGCTGCGCATTGATGGTGCACTGCACGGACTTTGTCAGCCTCTGACTGTCCTACAGTGCAGATTGGCTCTGGGAGAGTTGATCGGCGAACCGAATGCGATGCGTGAGGTGATTCGTGAGGCGTTGCAGGAGTGTGCGCGGTTGAATCAGACGGTTGGTACGATGCGCACGATGTTGCAAGAGATGAGGGCGGACGAAGAACACGAAGGGGAATGGTGAAAGAGATGAACACGGGACGGGATGCAGTGTTGGGGTCAGATTTAGCTGAAATGGCTGCGGTGCGAACAGTGGTACTTGCGAGCGCGGACGCAGGGCTGCGGCAAAGATTGCGGACATCACTGACAGGGCTGCGATGGCAGGTGCGCGAAGCAAGTGGAGGCGCCGAGGCGATGGCGCAGCTGGAAGACTCGCGGTCAGAAGCATTGCTGGTGGATAGCTGGCTGCCTGACCTTGAAGTTGGCGAGTTTGCAAGCGTGATTAGGATGCTGTATCCGACGATGGAACTATTGAGAGTAGATGGCGGTGCGGATGGGGGCGCGCGAAGTCCGAGACGTAACGAGCTACTGCATGCGCTGCGAGAGGCGCAGAATGCTCCGCTGAACGATACGGCCGCTTGGTTAGGGGCTCCTGCTTCTGTACCGACTAGAGGGAACGCCTCTGGAATGGTGGTCAATACGCGAGTTCCGGTGAGAGATGCATCTGCGGTGCGCAAGGCTGTTGACCAGCAAGAGCCGCGGAGCAGTGACGACGAAGAGGTGCGCCTGGATTCCGCGCGACAGGCTTTGTCGGTTTTGCTAGGACGGGATGAGATGGTACGTAATTCTTCGGTTCTCTCGGAGAGTATGTTGCCGGAGATGGTCGGAACGAGTGAACCGATGCGAGAACTAGCGCGGTTAATACGACTGGTAGCGCCACGGTCGACGACGGTGCTGATTGAAGGAGAGACAGGGACGGGCAAAGAGGTCGTCGCGCGAGCGCTGCATCGGTTAAGCGATCGGGCAGGCAAGCCGTTCGCTGTGCTGAACTGCGCGGCGATTCCTGAAGCTCTGCTTGAGGCTGAGCTATTTGGTCATACCCGCGGTGCATTTACGGGAGCGGTGCAATCGAGGACAGGACGAATTGAAGCCGCACATGGGGGAACGCTATTCCTCGATGAGATCGGTGAGATGCCAATAGCATTGCAGGCAAAGATGCTTCGGTTTTTGGAGTGCGGGGAACTGCAGCGAGTGGGTGATAACGAGACAGTGCGCGTGGATGTAAGGGTAATTGCTGCGACGCACCAACCCTTGGAGAAGCTGGCTACAAGCGTCGGAGTGGAGCGTACGTTTCGGCTAGACCTTTATCATCGCCTCGCAGTGTTTCCAGTAGAAGTTCCGGCGCTGCGAGATCGGATGGAGGACGTGGCTTCGCTGGCAGAGCATTTTCTAGAGAAGATGGGCGAAGAAATGCCGAGGAAACGTCTGACGGATGAAGCAGAGGCGAAGCTCTACGAACATAATTGGCCAGGCAATGTGCGCGAGTTGATGCATGTACTCGAGCGCGGGGCGATCCTGGCTGGGGATCGAATGGAGATTGGTGCGGAGGAGATCCGATTTCGTCGTGCAACTCGCGGGTAAGTTCTCGACAAAAACGTAAGCTAGGTCGATAAGAGCGCTCTCATTCGAGGGCGCTTTTGTTTGGTCACATGACTGCATATGTACTGGCGTGGAGGCACAGAATATGCAGATCAGTTCTGGGATGGACGATGCGTTGGGAAGGTACTTAGACCTGACGAGTCAACAGATGCAATTGACCGCCAGCAATATGGCTAATGTCGATACACCTGGGTACAAGACGCAGGGGTTCGATTTTGACCAGGAGTTTGCGCGGCAGTTGAACGACAGTGCAGGTGCAGCAGGTCTGGCAGGGTCGCAGGCTCCGGTGCAGGATGTGGATGGACTGGTGGCGCGGCCCGATGGGAATAATGTGTCGATGGATCGCGAGGGATTGCAATTGGCGAAGGCGCAGATGCAGTTCAAGCTGGGGACTCAGCTTTTGAAGAGCGATTTCTCAACCGTTATGAGTGCAATTCATATGGATTCGAAGTAAGCCATGAATATCTTTGGAGTAATGGATGTGAGTGGTTCGGCGTTGAAGGCCGAGCGGGTGCGGGCTGAGGTGGTGGCCTCGAACATGGCAAACGCTGAGACAACGCGGACGCCAGAGGGAGGGCCGTATCAGCGGCATCATGTGGTGTTCGAGGCCCAGGAAGGCGGGACATTTCAGGATTCCATGACTAGCCAGATGAACGGTAGCGCTGGTGGAGGTTTTGGGAGTGGATTCAAGAGTGCCTTTACAGATGGATTTGGCAGCGGCATGAGTAACGGTTTGACTGCTCCCAATCATTCTCCGGGCGGAGTTGAGGTAACCAGTGTAATTGCCGATGCAAGTAAGCCGTTGCAAAGGTATGACCCACAGCATCCGGATGCTGGACCGGACGGGTTTGTAGCGTATCCGGATATCAATCCACTGACGGAGATGGTGGATTTGATGGGGGCGACACGATCGTATGGGATGAATGCCTCAGCTATCACGGCGGAGAAGGGCATGTTTAATTCTTCCCTAGATCTTTTGAAGTAGAGCGATTCAATAAGACGCAGATGCATTCGCTGAGATAAAGGAGGGGTCGTGGTCGGACTAGCTGGTGTTTCGCCGATGGTGAGTGGGATCAATATGGGGGGGCTGGACGATGGCTTCCTGAGTGACGCAGGCGTTGCTGCTTCGAACGCGGGAGGCGCGGGGAGCGTGCCGTTTGCCGGGGTGCTGCAATCGATGGTGAAGGAGACGACCGCGCTGGATCAGAAGGCGTCCGATGCAGTAACCGGCTTGTTGAATGGCTCGGGCGTCGAGGTTCATGACGCGATGATCGCTTCGCAGAAGGCAAGCATGGCATTTGAGCTGGCGCTGCAGGTACGAAATAAAGCAGTGGGCGCTTATCAGCAGATGATGGGCATGCAGTTCTAATAATTTGAGTTCAGAGAGACGCTGGGGCGAGATGGCAGAGACAGAGCAGATTGGTGGTGCGGGCATGCAAAAGGCGGGACCCGCGAGTGCCGGTGTTCCTGGCGGTGGGCTGCTAGAGAAGGCGCAGACAATGGTATCCGTGATGCGTGATCGCCTGATGACTATGCCGGCTGGAAAACGTACATGGTTGATCGCCTCCGTAGTTTTTGTAGCTGCGATGTGCGCGGGGATGCTCTGGTTTGCAGGGCGCCCTGATTGGCGGGTGTTATTTAGCGGGCTCGACGCAAAGGATGTGCAGCAGGTCTCACAGGAACTCGCCGCGGCCGGCATTCCATACGAGACGACGCCAGATGGTGGTGGAGTGCAGGTGTCGGCGGACATGTTGGATAAAGCCAGGATGGAGGTAGCGTCGAAGGGAATGCCACAGACGGGTCGATTGGGGTTTGAGCTGTTCGACAAGCCCAACTGGGTAGGAAGTGAGTTCGACGAGCGGGTTAACTATCAGCGGGCGTTGGAAGGAGAACTCGAACATACGATCGGAACGCTGGGCGTGGTGAAGTCTGCTCGGGTGCATCTTGTGTTGCCGCAGCCATCTCTGTTTGCGGCGGAGGAGAAGGTGGCAAAAGCCTCGGTAGTGCTAAAGCTGAAGCGATCGTCGATCGATCCTGAACAGGCGGACGCAATTCGTAGTTTGGTTGCGGGGTCGGTCGAGAATTTAAGCGTCGACCAGGTGACTCTCGTAGATGCAGATGGACGGGTGAACTTCAAGCAGCGCTCGAGCAACGCTGCGGAAGCCGATGCCGAGGAGGCGATGGAGGCGAAGCTGGTGGCTATGCTGGAGCCGCTGGCTGGACGTGACAACGTACGGGCCACAGTAAATGTGAGTTATGACGAGGGAAGCGAGGAGCGGACCGATGAGGTTTACGACCCGAGTGAAGTGGCAACACTCAGCATGCAGAAGAGTGAACAGGTATCGGCAGGGCGCGGGGTGCCGTCGGGGGTTCCAGGGACAGCAAGTAATTCGCCAGGAGCCGCTCCCGAGGGTGCAGTAGCAGGATCGCAGGCGGCAGCTGCCCCGGGAACCCCACCTTTGTTGCAAAAACAGGCTTTGCCGGTGTATCCGCAACAGAGCACTGGATTGGGGCAGAGTATGCATCAGGAGAATGGAACTTATGGAGTTACAAAACACTTGGTCCATTCGGAACAGGGACCAGGGCGGGTGCGGCGGGTGTCTGCTGCAGTTGTCGTGAATGATCGTAGTACAACCGAGGGCACGGGCAAGCTGGAGCACGTGATTTGGAAACCGCGAAGTGCAGAAGAGATGCATCGGCTGGAGGAGCTGGCCCAGGCAGCAGTGGGCTACGATTCACGCCGCGGTGATCAGGTCGTGATTCAGAATGTGAGTTTTAGTACGAACGCTCCTGAGGTGAAGCCGCCCCCGATAGACCGGCTGATGGAGCAGATGCGTGGGCTATTACACACCCAGCCGGGGTTGATGCGTACGGCTGTGATTGGAATCTGTGGTGTTTTGCTTGTGTTGTTCGTATTGCGGCCGATTGCTCGTGAAGTGACTGCAACACTGCGTGAGCCGATGTTGCTGGACGCCAGAACGCCTCATGTTGAAGTGCTTGCTCCACGCGAAGAACAACTGTCGCCATTACATGCCGAACCTGGCGACGAGGCTCTCCTAGCGAGGCCGAAGAACAAGACCTATCAGTTACAGCAAGGAATCTTTGAGCAGGTATCCGAGCATATTCGAAGAGAGCCGGCACAGAGTACGCGTTTGATTGAAGCATGGATTGGGACGTCTGAGGAGAGAGCGTAATGGGGACAGCAATGCAATTCTCGGGAACTGAGACTATGCGGCAGAATCCGCTCTTATTGACGTCAGAGGCGGGATTTGTAGCGGCAGATATTCCAGGACTGCGAAAAGCCGCGATCCTAATGGTAGCGATAGGAGATGAGCTGGCCAAGAAGCTGTTTCAGAGCCTGTCAGAAAACGATGTGCGACGTGTAACCGAAGAGATTACGCGACTGGGGGATGTTCCGGCATCGCAGTTAACTCAGGTGCTGACTGAGTTTTACGGACTACTGGAGACGCAGCAGTATATGGTTCGCGGCGGACCAGAGTATGCGTTGAAGTTGCTGACGGAGGCTTTCGGTGCTTCGCGGGCTGAAGAGTTGTTGCTGCAGGTAAAGAGAATCCGCGAGCGCACAAATGGCGACATGGCGATGCTGCAGAACATGGATGCGCAGCATTTGAGCAAGTTTCTTGAAAATGAGCACTCGCAGACCGTAGCACTGGTGTTGGCTCACCTTGACGCAAAGCGAGCTTCGACGGTGTTGATGAATCTGCAGGGAGCGATGCGTGTAGATGTTGTGCGACGGCTGGCGGAGATGCGTCAATTTTCACCAGAGATGGCGCAGACTGTGGCGATGACGCTGCATAAACGGATGGAAAAGATGGGTTCGAGTGGAAGAAAGTCCTACTCGGGCTTCAGGGCGGTGGCGGAGTTGCTGAATCGCCTCGACCAAGGTGATAGTCGAGGAATTCTGGAGGAGATTGAGCAGAGCGAACCCAAGGTCGCGATCGGAATACGGGAGCTTATGTTTGTGTTCGAAGATCTACTGACCGTGCCGGCAGAAAGTATTCGCGAGTTTGTGAGTGCGGCGGACAAGAAAGTGCTGGCGATGGCGTTGAAGGGTGGCAAGGATAATGTGAAGGCCCACCTCTTCAAGGCGATGAGCTCGCGCGCGGTCGAGATGCTGAAAGAGGATATGGAAGTGATGGGACCGGTACGGATGCGGGATGTAGGTGCGGCGCAGCAGGAGTTGCTAGCGTTGGCGCGGCAGCTCGAGAGTGAGGGGAAGATGATTTTGAAGATGGAGGTCGACGATGACCTTACCGTCTGAGAATGAGGAAGCTGTTGCGCTCAATCGGAGTCGTGCGAGACAGACGCCTGTAAGGCTGACAGTCACCGGGGTGAGGGAGGTTTCACGTCTGGAGTTTTATCCGTTGAATCGATCAGAAACAGTAGATGAGGTTGAACAGGATAGTGAATTAGAGGATTCGCAGGTACTGCTGAAAGAGGAGCTGGAGACGCTTGATAGCCAGGCGCTGCCGGAGGCGGAGCAGGTCTCGACGAGAGTGGAGATGGCGCGAAGTGAAGCGAAGATAGAAGCTCGTCGCGAATGGGAGATGGAGTTAAGGGAGAGAATTGTCGAAGAGCGAGCGTTTGTTGTGAAGATTTGTGAGGAGTTTCGTCGAGAACGGACGAAGTATTTCGCTGGAGTTGAGGGTGAAATTGTGAAGCTGGCGTTGGCGATTGCGGCGCGTGTGCTGCATCGTGAAGCGCAATTGGATCCACTTTTGCTTGCTGGCGTAGTGAGGGTTGCACTGGAAAAGATTGCAGAGGAGAGTACAGCGGTGCTGCATGTCCCTGCGAGTGAGTTGGAGACCTGGCGGCAAGTGATTGCTGTGAACTCTGAGGCGTCACTTCAGTTGGTGGGCGACGAACGGTTGGGATCGGGCGAGTGTGTGCTTGATACGAATGTCGGCAAAGTCGAGCTAGGTGTGGCTGCGCAACTGAAGGAGATTGAACGTGGTTTTTTTGATCTGATGCAGCAGAGGCCGGCATGATCGGTGACAACGGGAAAGAGTTTGAGACGCCCGCTCTCAGCCTCGCGCCTTATATTTCGCAGCTAGCGACCCGGCCGGCGTGGCGTTGGAGTGGACGCGTGCTAGAGGCTAATGGACAGACGGTAGAGGCAGAGGGGCTGGTGTGTTCGGTCGGGGAGTGCTGCGAGATCGTAGATAGGGCAGGCCGCAGACATTTGGCAGAGGTGGTCGGATTTCGTGGCAGGCATCTGTTAGCGATGCCACTGAAGGACACGCAAGGAATCCGCTATGGTGACGCCGTCTTAGCAATGGGCGTTACACCGGGCATTGCGATAGGTAAAGAGATGGAGGGAAGAATCTTTGATGCTTTGGGTGCGCCGCTCGATGATCTACCGAAGCCGCGGTTGACGCAGATGTGGTCGCTCGATGGCGCAGTGCCGCATCCGATGGAGCGTGTACCCATCAAAGAGCCTTTGCAGACGGGATTACGAGTGCTGGATGGAATGCTTACGGTAGGACGCGGACAACGGGTGGGCATATTCGGTGGTTCAGGTGTCGGCAAGAGCACTTTGATCGGGATGATGACGCGAAACACAGCGGCAGATCTCACGGTCGTAGGGCTGGTCGGAGAACGTGGACGTGAGGTAAGGGAGTTCGTTGAGGATTCGCTGGGCGAAGAGGGCCGTAAGCGGTCAGTTGTGCTGGTATCTACTTCTGACCAGAGCCCGTTGTTGCGGATGCGGGCCGCTGCGGCGGCGACGTCGGTTGCGGAGTTTTATGCGGCACAAGGAAAACATGTTCTGCTTGTGCTCGATTCGCTGACGCGATTTGCGATGGCAGCGCGAGAGCTTGGACTGGCGGCTGGTGAGCCTCCTGCCAGCAAGGGATATACGCCGTCGGTGTTTGCACGACTGGCGAAGCTGGTGGAACGAGCAGGAAATTTTCGCAACGGAAGCATTACAGCGTTTTATACGGTGTTGATGGAGGGCGACGATCAGCAAGATCCCATCGTGGACGCGGTGCGGTCGTTACTGGACGGACACGTGGTGTTGTCCCGTTCGATGGCTACGGAGGGGTGGTATCCGCCTGTGAATGTACTTGATTCTCTAAGTCGATTGATGCCAGCGGTGACTGGACCTGAGCATCGCGCTCAGGCATTTACGGTGCGGAGGTTATTGGCAGCTCACGCGCGATCGGAGGACTTGGTCCGTATTGGAGCTTACAAGCCTGGCACCGATGAGGATCTGGACCGTGCGTTGCGGGCAATGCCTTCGCTGCGTAAGTTCCTTGAACAGCGTAGCGACGAGCGCACGACGATGCCGGAAACTGTAGCGCAACTGAATGCGATCGAGATGTAGAGAATGCGACAACGACTGGAGACGTTACGACGACTGGCAAGTTTGTATGCAGTTATTGAAGAGATGCATCAAGCGGAACTACATCGAATGACAGTAGGGGTTCACGAGGTCATACAGGCGATTGTGGTTGAGCAGGACGTGGCGAAGTTGGCTCGGATAGACGGACGTTGCGCGCTGGCAACAGGGGACTGTGTGGGTTGGATGATGTCCGGGGCACAGCGGGAGGCCTCTGTTTGGCGACGGCAGCGGATGGAACAGGTCCGTGAAGAGCGGGAGCAGTTGAAAGACGAGGCCACGCAACGGTATGTGGCGAGTCGTTTGAAGAGGGAGCAGATGAAGCGTGTATTCAATGAGATTTCCGCGCGGTCAGAGATTGAAGAAGGGCGGCGGGCACAGGCTGTTTCCGATGATCGATTTCTGGGACGTCGACGCTGGACTGGTGCGAGGGAGAAGATGCGAGCCGATAAGGAGATGAAGACCTCCTAATGGATTTCACGTAGATTTGGCCCGTTGGATGCAATGAACACATTGCTGGAGATCGGCGAGGAGCATCGATGATAAGCACGACGATTCTAATGCCGGTGGGAGTAGATCAGACCGGACTGCATCCGGCTAGCGCCGATCGAAGAGAGATGAATGGCATCTCCTTTGCGCAGAGCTTTGATGAGCGCGTCAACGGACCTGTCGAGATATTGGGAAAAGATCAGGCGACCACTGAGGTGGTTACTGCACTGCAGAGTGTAAAGGACGAACCACACGTAGAGATAACGAATGCGATCTCGATCGTGCTGCCTGAAATGAAAGGAAAGACGTCTGCGGTGCACGAGGGACCTGAATATGCCGAGATCATAGGAGGGGTTGACAGGAAGAGTGTCCCACAGCAGAAAGCGACTTTACTTGCATCGCAAGCCAAAAGGAGCGGCCTAGATTTTGAGACAAATAATTTTCAGTCTCCAGTAGACGTAGAGTCGGCTATCGAGGACAGCTCCACTAGTCCCCAAGATGCAACGGAACCTAATTCTATGAGCAATGCTTTGTTGTCGAAGGCTAATGCGGAAGGCCAATCGTTAGCTCCGAGTAGTACAGAAAATGTGGTTCAAAGAGGAACTACGATGACAGGTAAGGCATTGGAGTTAGTTCCAGGTAAGAAGGTCGTAAAGAGCCAGGATGAAGCAGCACCGACGATCTTACATAGGATCGCAACAACGGAGCATCCTGTTGCAGTTGCGGCGGAACCTGCTTCGAATTCGGTGGCGCAAGGCTCGGGTCCTATGGTCGGACATTCGATTGAGATCCTGAGAACGCCGCCTGTTGCGAGCGTTATGCCGAACGATGAGGCGAACAGCTCATCAGCTGGAGACCTTGTCGGAAACGTTCCCATTGCGGGTAAAAGATCTCTTCGAGAGGCATTTGCGACGAAGGACAATTTGGCTCGAACCGACGTTACAGAAGAAAAGACAGCCGAGGTCGATGCCAAGACACGGCCGACTGCAGCGGGCAATGAGGCTGGATCTGCGGAGTCTGGTGGAGGGGCGGAGAAAGTACCGCCGGCAACGACACCTGGAAGTGCAGACAACGTAGTTAGAACGGAGAGTGCGTCAGGGCTTGCTATATCGGTGGCCAATGCGATGGTGCCAGGAAATACGCCAAGTGACGCGAGTGTGATGAAGTTGGAGGCTGGTGAGGCCGACAGCCACACAACAGGTCTACCGATCGTATTGAGAGAGCAGAACAGCTCGGCTGGAGCTGGCGGTTCGATGGATGGAACACCTCATATGTTGACGGCCACGCCAACGGCTCTCGAGGTCGGGATTCAAAACGGAATACATGGTTGGTTGAAGGTTCGTGCGGAGATGACAGAAGTCGGCGTAGTAAATGCATCGGTGTCGGCGTCGTCGGTGTCGGGGCGAGAGATGTTGCATCGGGAGTTACCTGCACTCACGTCGTATCTGCAGTCGGAGAAAGTTGCGGTGAATGCAATTGTTGTTCATCCGACAGCGATCGAGACACGAGGGCTCGCTTTGGGCAGGGAGGGTGGAAGTGGGGGACAGATGCAACATGGAGGCAATGACGGCGGAAGGCATCAAAAGAGCATCGTCGAAACGGCACCGGAGGGTGCTGACGAGGCCACGAGCTACGAGAGTTTGAATGGAATTGACGACCAGGGGACGTCACCGCTCGGGACCTATGTGGGCGGCGGAAGCTGGCTAAGTGTACGGGCTTAGCCAGACAAGTGGAATGAACTAAGAGCTGAATGAAACAAGGAGATGAAACGATGGATTTGTCACAACTTAATTCGATAGCAACTTCCGGAACATCGGTGGCGTCTGCGCTGGCTCCGAGACATGCAACGGTACGTGCAACGCCGA
Organism: uncultured Acidobacteriaceae bacterium; assembly: GCA_963771625.1. GTDB lineage: Bacteria > Acidobacteriota > Terriglobia > Terriglobales > Acidobacteriaceae > Edaphobacter. The sequence continues at coordinate 137,876 of CAVYUE010000018.1, read as the reverse complement.
AGGATTCAACTTCGTCTACAAATGGGACGTCAAACAGCAGCTCTAGTAGTGCGAGCAGCTCCGCGAGCGATTCGTCAGACATTACTGCGAACGACTTTCTTACTTTATTGGTTAGCGAGCTTCAGAATCAGGATCCCACGCAGCCGACGGACCCGAATCAGTACATTACGCAGCTGACCCAGGTAAACAGTCTGCAGCAGTTGATTCAACTCAATCAGACTACGCAACTCGGAGATGGGGATTCTGTTGCACTGCTCAATGATATAGACCTGACGGTCAACCCAAGTTCCACGATCGCTACTCCTCCCAGCTCCTCTGGTTCTAATTCTGGCTCTGGATCAAGTGCGGATGCAGTGGCAAAACCAAAAGAGATCGCTCTTGTTGATCCTCTGCCAGGTATGCAATCCGTCGCAGGTCAGGATGCTGTGTGGGGAGGCAGCGTATCAAGTTAGTGGACAAATATCTGTCACCCGGTAGACACGCGGCTTGATCACATTCGATCTCGTCGTGAGATGAAAGATAACAACAATTGCAGCCATGAAGATCAAGGAGATGAGCAATGGGAAATTTTTCGATAGCACTTTCTGGATTGGATGCCGATTCAACAGCGTTGAACACGATCGGCAATAATCTGGCAAACCTTAACACGACTGCGTACAAAGGCCAGAATACCTCCTTTGAAGACCTGTTCTATCAGCAGATCGGGCAGTCGGGCTCGGGTGATCCGATTCAGGCTGGATCGGGAACGAAGGTCGGAGGCACGACCACTGATTTCAGTGAAGGCACTCTTTTGCCCGACGCAAATGCAAATACAAGTGACATGGCATTGGATGGCAGTGGCTTCTTCCTCGTGGAACAAAACGGGCAGCAGTCGTTGACAAGAGCGGGAAATTTCACGGTTGCCAATAATGGAAGTTTGACAACTCAGGATGGCCAGAATGTGTTGGGCTATCCAGCGGTGAATGGCGTGGTGAACACGAATACGACTCCACAAGCACTCACGTTGCCGGTCGGCTCTACCGAGGGAGCACAGGCGACGGAGAATTTCTCTCTAACCGCAAACCTGAATTCGGGGGCCACAGTAGGGACAACATTTACATCTCCAATCACGGTTTACGACTCGCTCGGTCAGAGCCACCAGGTCACCGTCAGCTACGACAAGACGGGTACCAATACGTGGAGCTATGCGGTAAATCTGCCGCCGGGGGATTCAACTGGAACGCCGCTCAACAACACTGGAACACTGACATTCGATACGAGCGGTAACCTGATCTCACCGACCGGAAGCGTGACAGGGATTAGTTTTCCTGGGATGTCTGATGGAGCAAGCGATCTTACTTTCAATTGGAACCTAAATGGCAACGGCTCAACTCCCACAATTACTCAACTAGCATCGGCAAATAGTAACGGCGTTAACAATCAAGACGGGCTTACGAGTGGCAACTATACGGGTTTTACCGTAGATCCCAGCGGCGTTATTCAAGCGCATTTCAGTAACGGCAATAATGAGACGATCGGTCAGGTCGCAGTGGCCAATGTAACTAACGTTCAGGGGTTGGTTGCTGTAGGGGGCAATAACTTTCAGACGACCGCAGCTTCCGGTCAGGCTGTTGCAGGCGTAGCCGGTACAGGTGGTAGGGGCACCGTGGATGACAGTACATTGGAACAGTCGAATGTAAATATTTCGACAGAGTTCTCTAATTTGATCGTCGCGCAACGAGCCTTCGAAGCTAACTCGAAGACGGTGACGACCTTCGATACGATCTCGCAGGACGTAATTGGAATGATTCGGTAACTTCAGTTGAACCGGGCAGGGCGGGCTTGGCGGGTGAGGGATCAGGGATCGGTCCAACCGGCTGGCCGCCCTGACTGCTTTTGGGCATACACACAAGGCGCCCAGGTTGCGCGGAGCCGCTGAGATATCGATCCTGAAGATCCGCTAATTTTTCGAAGGACCATTTGGCCAACAGGTTGCACTCTCTAGGTATCATGGCTACTTCTCCTACGGTTTTGGCTGGTTCTTCTGCTGCGGGCGCTCCTACTAGCTCTTCTGTCTCTCCTCCCGTTGAAGCTAAATTTCCTCTCGTCTCTTTATTCATCGCTGTAGTAGTTAGTGTGGTGATTGCTTCCTTGGGCGTTGGCGGTGCGGTGTACTATCTCGCGCGGATGGGTCGGTTGCCAATTCAAGAAGGTGCCGCTCATAGGGCTGAGATAGTCAGGCCGAGCACGACCCACGCTATGGCGCTTGAGCCTTTATTGGTGAACTTGGCGGATGGAGGAGGCAGCTCGTATCTGCGCGTTGCTCTGACGCTGCGTGTGGCCGACGCCTTGGAGGGAAAAGACTCAAAGGCGAAGGAAGATAAGCCCAAGGAAGATAAGTTCGCAAATGATGCTATGGCCTCCGTGCGTGATACGACGCTGGCGGTGCTTGGCCGACAGACTGCAGACGGCTTGCTTGCTGTCGATGGAAAAGAACGTTTGAAGACGGATCTAAAAAAAGCATTCGTTGAACATAACGCTGATTTGAAGGTGACGGATGTCTTTTTCACCGACTTTCTGGTGCAGCGCTAACAGGGCGGGATCTGACTTGTTCGTGAAATGAGAAGAAATGGAGAGAAATATGACAGGTTCAGAGTTGGCGCCTCTCAGTGTAGATAGTGTTGGGACCACGGGTTTGGATGCGGCGAAGACCGTTCCGGCCTTGTCGTGGATGTCTCGGATTGAAGAGCATCCATCCTGGGAGACATTCGCGCAGTTGCGGGTGACCATGCGGGCAGGTGTGGCGTTGAACCGCTTCAAGGTGCTGGACCTACTGTCTTTGAAAGAAGGCCAGGTATTTGAGAGCGTATCTCCGGACACAGAGGATGTGCCATTGAAGGTTGGTCAGGTCCAGCTTGGATGGAGTGAGTTCGAAATAGTGGACCAGAGGATAGCTCTCCGGCTGACGCGGCTCGGGTAGAGATCGGCTGCAATTTGCTGACCTGAACGGAACAATGATCGCCGAATTTTACTTGGAGTGATGGGGACTTATGGAACGGTACGAAGGAGCGCAGCTTTTAGACGGTTTGGGAGGCTCTGACGAGAAGGCACCTTCACACATAGAGTTTCAAGGTTTGGCCGTTTGGGCATGGGGGCTGTGGCGAGTCTGGCGAAGTCAACGAGAAGCTCCGCGGAAGCAGTTGCAGCTGGTGGAGGTTCTAGCACTTGGCGGAAAGAGGCAATTGATGCTTATTACGTGTGCCGGCGAAAGCTTCTTAGTTGGGGGTGGCGCGGACAGTGTAGAGACAATTGTGCGCTTGAAGGTCGATACATCGTTCGACGCCATGGCAACGAGTCTGGATAACACATGCAGATAGAACATAGATTGTCATGGCTTGTTTGGGTTCTAGCCGCTCTGCTGATGCATTCGCCTGTAGTCCATGCTCAGGCGATGAGCACGGCTATGGTCGTCGTTGCTCCTGATTCATTCTGGGTGAAACGATCACCAGGAAGTAACACTGGGGGGCATGGGCTAGCAGCGATTGGAGGCGTCAAAGCTGGAACGAAGGCGCGTGGTTTAGGGACTGCTGTGAACTCTGTCGAGAATATTGTGAAACCGAAAAAGAGCGACTCAATTACGTCCGAATTAGCAGGAACAAAAAGCGTGCCGTGGGCGATTGTAGTGGGGCTCACTTTGCTAACTTTGTTGCCGGCACTTCTCTTGTCGATGACTCCGATGGTTCGGCTGCTGGTTGTGTTTCACTTTCTGCGGCAGGCGCTCGGGACTCAGACCGCTCCGTCGAACCAGATTTTGATGGGCCTGGCGCTAATGATGACTTGGTTTCTAATGCAGCCGGTGCTGCTGGAGGTCGAGCAGACCGCGGTCTCTCCATATAGTGCTGGGACAATCACTGGGCAACGGGCTCTGGATCTGGGTGTAGCACCGGTTAAACGTTACATGCTGCGCTATGCGCGAGAGAAGGACCTAGCTGTGTTCGCGTCGGCAGGGATGGCGGTGCGGCCTAACAAAAGGGAAGACCTTCCAATTCAGGTTGTGGTGCCAGCATACATTCTGAGCGAGCTGAAGGCTGGGTTCCAGATTGGCGCCGTGTTGTTTCTGCCATTTCTTATGGTCGACTTGGTGGTAGCAAGTATCACAACGTCGATCGGCATGATGCAACTGCCACCGGTGGTGATTTCTACACCTCTCAAGATTCTGCTTTTTGTGATGGTCGATGGTTGGAGTCTGCTCGCAGACCAGTTGATCAAAAGTTTTTAGGACAGGAATCGGTTTAAGAGATTGGAGTGGAGATGGGACCGGATCAGACTGTAGAGATTATGCGGAGGTTATTGGTGGAGGCGATGCTATTGAGCGCGCCCCTGCTTATAACAGCGTGCCTGGTGAGCCTTGTGGTCAGTCTGGTTCAGACACTGACCAGCGTTCAGGAACAGACGCTGACAGCGGTCCCTCGGTTGGTGGTGGTGTTCGTTGTCACTGTTGCTGTACTGCCCTGGATGGTGCATAGGCTCGTCGGCTTCACTGTGCACATGTTTACTGACTTCCACAGGTATCTGGGATAGGAGCAGCATGGACGGCGAAGTTAGTGGATTGATCACGGATTGGCCACAATACCTATCGGCATCAGTTCTGGTGATGGTACGACTGAGCGGGCTGATGGTCTTCGCTCCGGTGTTCTCATCGTCGGCGATTGCGCCGCGGATAAAAGCGGGGTTTGTGTTCGCGATGACGATTCTACTTGCCCCTGCGGTAGCGACAGTTCCAGGGGCGCGGGCTGTCCTCGATGGGACGGCACTACTGGGGGAGCTCGGCGTGGGGCTGGTGTTCGGACTATCGCTGATGTTGCTGAATGAGGCGTTGACGTTTGCAGGAACGCTGCTGGGACTTCAGTTCAGTTTTTCGTTAGTGAATCTGCTCGACCCAAACTCGATGATCGAGACGGCGGTGCTGGGTCAGATGCTGAGTTGGCTGGGCATTCTGGTAATCATTGGCTCAGGATTGGACAGGAGTTTGCTAACAGCTGTGGTGCGAAGCTTTTCTGCGGTGCCGGTGGGGCAAGCAGTGATGCAGACAAAGACTAGCGTTACGCTGGCGATGATGGCGAGCGGAATCTTTCTTGCTGGTGTCCAACTGGCTGCTCCTGTGATGGCTGCAGCGTTGGCGGTGGAGGTCACGATTGCGTTAGTGGCGCGTTTGTCACCACAACTACCCTCGATCGTAGTTAGTATCCCACTGAAGACGATGGTGTCGTATGTGGTGTTGATCGCGAGTCTGGCTGTGTGGCCGGGTTGGATTGAACGACACTTTACTGCGCTTCTGGATGCGGCTGCGAAGCTACTGGTGCGGGCATGAGATCCGCTTCGGCGCGAACGGTGGCGACTTTCTGTACCTGTGAAAATTCGCGGATTGAGCCCCTGTTACTGGGGAAAATGTTCTACGTAACGGGCGAGCGTCATGGCAGATAAAGGCACAGAGCAGGCTACTCCGCTACGAAAGAAGAAGGCGAGAGAAAAGGGTGATAGCGTTCGGAGCCGCGAACTGCTGTCCGCGATGGCGATGCTGGGCGGCATCGTAATGCTTGGGACTGTGTCAAACGGATTTGTTGCCAGCTGGGGCAAAGTCTATATCGAAAGCCTGCGTTCTGCGATGACGGGTGTTGGGAGTGTGGACGGGCAAAGTGTGGAGCAGTTGCTAGTCGGTGAAGTGCGGCAAATTCTTTTGCCCGCACTGCTGCCCGTGGGCCTTGTAATGGCGGCTGCTTTTACCGGGGCGCTGGTATCGGGTGTAGCGCAGAGCGGAGGATTGCAGATTTATCCAAGCGCGCTGGAGTTGAAGTTTTCAAAGTTGAATCCGGTTACAAATCTGGGCAACTTGTTTAGCTTGCGGTCGGCAACGCGTCTGGTGAAGTCCTTAGTGCCAGCGGCCGTGATGGTCGTATTGGGTTGGGGAGCGTTGAAAGCCTTGATGATTCCCATGCCAGTGATGAGTCTCTTACGACTACCGGCAACGTTTTCAGCTGCGTACGAGCTGGCACTCGATGCAGCATGGGTAACCCTGGCGTGGTCTGGCCTGGACTATGCGATTGAGTGGAGAGGTTGGAATCAGCGGCTGAAGATGAGCAAGCAGGAGTTGAAAGACGAGATGCGGGATGCGATGGGTAATCCGCAGATCAAAGGAAAGATTCGGCAAATTCAGCGAGCGATGCGTAAGCGCAAAGTGAAGGCAGACATGTCTCGCGCCAGCGTCGTGATCACCAACCCGACGCACTACGCAGTGGCGCTGGAGTTCAGCTTCGAAACCATGTCGGCGCCAACGGTAGTAGCGAAGGGGCGCGATCTATTAGCGGCAGAGATTCGTGAGGAGGCAAGGTGGGCTGGGGTTCCGATCATCGAAAATCCCCCGCTGGCACGGAGTTTGTACAAAATGGTCGAGCCCGGGCACTCAATTCCATTTGAGCTGTATGCAACGGTGGCGGGAATTCTGGCCTACCTCTATCGGCAAAAGGTTGAGGAGAGTGTGCGGCGAGATCGTAAAGCGAAGCAGAAAGAGCAAAAAAATCAGCATAATGCTGGTCGGATCGACTTGAGTGGCGATGTCGAAAAAGTCGGGATGGTCAAGATGCGTGATTTTGGAGGTGGGATGTGAGCGAGATAACGACGAAGAAAAGCAATAGCTTTCAGATGGCGAAGCTGCAGACGTTGATGCTGCCGGTAGCCGCGATCAGCATGGTTTTCGTGATGATTATTCCTGTGCCGAGCGTGTTGCTCGACATTCTGCTGGCAGCCTCGATCACGGCCTCGGTCATTGTATTTTTGACAGCGGTTCAAGTGCGGCGTGCAGTGGACTTCTCCGTATTTCCTACGCTTCTATTGCTGTTGACCCTATTTCGTCTATCGCTGAATCTCGCCTCAAGTAGAAGGATTTTGCTTCACGGTCAGGAAGGCACGCATGCTGCGGGCTCGGTGATCGAGGCGTTCGGACAGTTTGTAGTCGGCGGGAACTACGTGGTGGGTTTAGTACTGTTCCTTGCTCTTATCGCCATCCAGTTCCTGGTGGTGAGTCACGGTGCTGTGCGTACGGCCGAGGTGACAGCGAGATTTACGCTCGACGCATTGCCTGGTAAACAGATGGCGATCGATGCAGATATGAATGCCGGGTTGATCGATGAGCAGGGAGCGAGAAAGCGGCGACAGGCGATTGCGCGGGAGGCTGAATTCTACGGCGCGATGGATGGCGCTGCAAAGTTCAATCAAAGGGATTCGTTGGCGACGATTCTGATTACTGCAATCAATATTGTTGCCGGGCTGCTGATTGGTGTTCTTCAGCACGGTACGGATCTGAATACAGCTGTAAAAACCTACACGATTTTGACTGTAGGCGATGGCTTGGTAACGATGATTCCAAGCCTGCTCGTGTCGATCGCTGGCGGTATGGTGTTGACGCGAGCCTCGTCGGCCGGATCACTTGACGAAGAACTTGGAACGCAGCTTTTGAAGGGTCGCAATACCCTTTGGATTGCCTGTGGGGTGTTGCTCGGTCTGGCTTTGATACCAGGATTGCCGAAGCTGTCGTTTGTGCTGTTGGCGATAGGGGTCGGTCTGATTGCTCGTAAACTGCCAGCGACGAAGGATGCTGTGTTGATGTCGGGGGATGAAGCGTCGGACGTTTTTGGGAAAGGTAATAAAGCTAAGACGAGCGATTCCGTGAAGGGCGAAAATTTAGCTTCGCTGCTGAAGATGGATGAACTGACGTTGGAGATCGGGTTCCAGCTGATTCCAATGGTGGACGAGAAGCAAGGTGGGCAAATGCTCAACCGAGTTCGTGCGCTGCGGCGACATCTGGCAACTGAGCTTGGATTCATTGTTCCGCCTGTTCATATCACCGATAACCTACGGCTGAAGCCACGCGAGTATGTGGTGAGTCTCCGGGGTGTCGAGATTGCCCGCTGGCAAACAGAGCAAAACTGGCTGCTTGCGGTGAATCCGGATCCTAAGGCGCGGGTGCTACCAGGCGTCGAGACGAAGGAACCTGCATTTGGGGTACAAGCGCGGTGGATCCAACCGGGGCTTGAGGAGCAGGCGCTCGCGGCGGGCTACTCAGTAGTGGATCAGACGACGGTTATTGGGACTCATCTTGGTGAGCTGATACGTAGGCATGCGCATGAGTTGCTGGGTCGTCAGGAGGTGAAACGCCTGTTGGACAGCATGAATGAGAGTCACCCGAAGCTAGTTGAGGAGTTGGTGCCGAAGCTGATGACTCTGGGTGAGGTGCAAAAGGTGTTGCAGCAGTTGCTGAGGGAGCAAGTTTCGATCCGTGACCTTGGCGCGATTCTTGAAATTCTCGTGGAGGCCGCGCAGCAGTCCAAGAACGTGGTGCACCTGGTCGAGAGTGTGAGGCAGTCGCTTGGGAGAGGGTTGGTGCATGCGTTGCTAGATGGTGAGGGAGGGTTGAAGGTGCTGGTGCTGGAGCCGGGGCTTGAGAGTGAGCTGCTTCATACCTTCGATCCGCACGGCGCTGGTCTTCTGCTTGGGGACGGAGCGCGACCGGCGGGAATGCGATCAGACTTTTTGAAACGTCTAGTGGAATCTGTGAAACGCCTAACCGGAGGCGCCTCTAGCTCGGCACTCCCCGTGCTTCTATGTCCGAGTCCAGCGCGTTATCACGTGAGGCGTTGGCTGGAGCCGTTTCTTCCGAAGGTGACGGTGTTGGCGCCAGGAGAGATTCCTCCGGAGATTCGGGTCCGCAGTGTTGGCACGGTTGGATGAGGTCGGAGTGGCAAGCGGCAGCAAAGGGGAAGGTAGATGAGGAATGGAGGAAGTGATGAGCACAGGAAGTTCGATTCCGTTACAGGTTCCACAGGAGATGTCGAAGGCTAAGCTTTTCGGCGAAGGAAAGTTGTCGTTGCAAGATGCAGGGTTGGACGGAATGGAAGAGCTTACGAACACACTGGTATTCGCGCCGTTTACCGACGATGGACTGAAAGAACGGGAAGGCGAGAGTACCACCGAGCGTGACTTGCTATTGATGGAGCATCTGCCGACGGTCCGTTACCTGGCTCGGCGTATTCATGAACGACTGCCGCAGCATGTGGAGCTGGACGACCTGGTCTCTGCTGGAGTGGTTGGGTTGATCGACGCCTTTTCGAAGTTTGATCATAAAAAGAAAGTGCAGTTCAAGAGTTATGCGCAGTTCAGAATTCGAGGTGCAATTCTAGATTCGCTGCGGACCTTGGATTGGAGTCCGAGAGAGTTGCGGCGGAAAGGAAGGGCGGTTGAGCAGGCGATCCGAACAGTAACGCAACGAGTCGGCCGAGCTCCCTCTGAGCAGGAGATTGCGAAGGAACTGGAGCTGACATTGACGGAGTATCAATTGCTGCTGGGCGATCTGAAGGGGCTGGAGATCGGCAGTCTGCATATGGAACGTTCGGAGGACTCGGGTGACGAAGAGCTTGCCTATATTCCAGGTGCACCAGAGGAGGATCCGCTGTTTCGTTGTTTGAAGGGTGAGATGAAACAGCGACTGGCTGATGCGATTGACGATCTACCGGAGAAAGAGCGAATGGTACTAACGCTGTACTACTACGAAGAGTTGACTATGAAAGAGATCGGTCTGACGCTGGGCGTCGTGGAATCAAGGGTTTCACAGATTCATTCTTCGGCTGTACTGAGACTCAGGGTAGCGCTTGCGGGACTACGGAACGGAAGTTCCGAGGGTACCGTGAAGGCAAGCGGGTTGAAACGGAAGGCTGCAATCCGATAGAGATTCGGCTTGGATTATTTACGGGAGATCTTTAGCCAAAAGGGGATGCATGGGAAAGCAACTTGGGCAAGGCGATATTGACGCATTGTTTGCGGCGGCTGGGGCGAACGCCTCGGCTCAGTCAGCGGATCTAGCAAGCGAGGCTCTTCTAGAACGGTACGATTTCAGCCGCGCGGGTCAGATCAGCAACGATCAGATGCGTGCGATCAGCTCGGTGAATGATCTGTTTGCACGCAACCTGATGCACACTTTAGGTGCGTGGCTGCGGACGCCGTTCAAGATGAAGCTGGTCGCTGGGGAGCAGTTGCCGTTTAGTGAGTTTCTGGAACGGGTTTCTGCGCCAACCTATATCTGTTCAATTCGTCTCGAACCATTGGGTGCGGTGGGGTTGCTTGAGCTCGAGCTTGCTCTGGCGTCGCCGATTGTGGATGTTTTGCTAGGAGGTGCAGGGCGAGCGTGGCCAGCCAGGGAGTTAACCGATATCGAAGATGCAATCCTGACCTCTGTCGTACAGATGGCAGTCCAAGAGTTGAATATGGCCTGGCAATCGGTTGGTCTGGAGTTCGTCTTTGAGAAGCGGGAGTCGGAGGCGGCAGTGGCGCGAATGTTGACCGCTGGTGAGAAGACGCTGTGCGTGAGTTTCGAAGCCCGAATGCCGGAGGCGCAGGGAGCGATGAACATTTGTCTTCCTGCAGTGGTCCTCAATGCGATTTTGCGGCGGCTGATCTCTGAAGGCGACCGTCCGAAGAGGAGATCGAAGGAGGCACAGGTGCGAATGCGCGAGCTGATGGGTGAGGCGACGCTCGGCGCAGTGCTGCAGTTTCCTACGATGCGATTACGGGCAAGCGAATTAGCGGCGTTGGTACCGGGGACTGTACTACGTCTTCCTCTGGCGAAACATTCGGCGTCTGAGTTGCGGGTCGGTGGGTTGCGATTTGGACAAGCATATCCAGTGCGTGTGGGAGAGCACAGGGGTGCCCAACTCGAGTGCAGCGTTGAAGATAACACTCGAAATAATGCTTTGGGTGATCAATGTACGACGGAATTGCAACGCGTGAACTAAGGGAGATGGGAATGGAAAAGGTGATGAATTCGCAAGAAGTTGCCGGGGTGGACCCAGGAATTGGTTTGCTATGTGACATTGAGCTGGATGCGACTTTACAGTTCGGCTCACGTGATATGCCGTTGCGCGAGGTGCTGGAACTAGGGCCGGGGGATGTAGTCGAACTGGACCGTCACGTGTCTGAACCGGTCGATCTAGTTGTAGGAGACAGAATTGTGGCCCGGGGTGAGGTCGTTGTGGTCAACGGTAACTTTGCGTTGCGTATTACAGAAGTGGCAACGCCGCAACTAAGACTGGAGAGTATACGATGCATTTTCTAACAAAGAAGACTGCAGGCATGAGAGTCACATCGCCGATGTCCAGCGCATTGCGGATAGGAAATGGAGTGGCCTGGCAAGAAGACGAGTACAAAGCATCGAATGACATTGCTGGACTCGGTGGGTTAGGGCTTTCTCAATCGCTCGAACAACGCGAGCAACGGAGGCTCTGTGGCAACATTGAGTGCTCTAGTGGATGGACGATGCCCTGGCGAAGCCGACGGCGACCGATCTTCGAAGGTCAGTGGGGCTGTGGCGGTCGTTGTGTGCTGACGATGGTGCAGGCTGCTGTGCATCGTGAATTGGGCGATGCGGGGGGATCTGCGATTTCCTCTTCGCATCGGCATCGAGTTCCCTTAGGCCTGATGATGTTGGCGCAGGGATGGATTACACAGGCGCAGCTTCAGAAGGCGTTAACGGCGCAACGAGAGAGAGGAAGCGGGCGCATTGGAGAATGGCTCAAGAGCGAATGCGGTCTGGAGTCCGAACAAGTTATGCGGGGCGTGAGCATGCAGTGGGGATGTCCGGTGCTAACCACTGAAGGCTTCTCTCCAGAGCTAATGGCGTTGGTCATGCCGAAAATGTTTGTCGAAAAACTTGGGGTGTTACCTCTTCGAGTGGCCGGATCACGAATCCTTTATCTTGGTTTTTCGGAGCGTCTCGATGCATCTGCTGCTTTCGCAACGGAGCAGATGGCAGAGCTAAAGGTGGAAAGTGGAGTTGTGGATGGGTCACAGTTCGAGGCTGCTCGTGAAAGGCTTCTCGCATGTGATGGAGTGGAGCTAAAGCTGGAGACCGTGGAAGATAAGGATGCCATGGCGGCTAGGATCACTGCGATCTTGGAGCAGAAACGGCCGATTGCGTCCCGATTGATTAGATTGCATGAGGAATATTGGCTGAGGATGTGGCTGGAGAGTGGAGCTTTTGGGAGAGCCGGAAGTTTGCCAGCGACGAAGGAAGATGTGATGGACCATGTTTTTTCAATCAGGAGCGGCAATTCCTAAGGGAGCATACCGCACCAGCAAAAAGAGGGCCTATAGGCCCTCTTTTTGCGTTTGAAGTGCAACTTTTACGAGTCTATTTCGGCATGAAAGCGGAGGCAGAGGATGTTTCGGGAGCTTCCATGTTCGAAGGAGCTGAGTTCAAGCTGGAATCATGTGCTGGCCCGAGGCCAAGCTTGATAATTGCACGGGAGTCGGGAATCAGTTTAGTCTGCCAGCCGTTGTCTTCCTGAAACTTCTGCATGGCTGATTCGGTCTGGGAGTCCCAGTGGCCTGAAGCCTCGCCTGAGAGATAGCCGGACTTGATCAGGGATGTCTGAATCTGCGTTGCGCGCGTGTCATCGATCGTACGTTGGCCTGTTGATTTGGTAGAGGATTTGGAGTGTTTAGACAATTTGGGCGAAGTCGGACCACGATGGGCATGAGTCAATGCGATGCACGACACTGACGTTGCCATGAGCAGAGCCGAAATTGAAAGTGCTTTACCAAACTGCATAATTGGAAGTTACCTTGAACTGAGTAGTAAAACAGAACTACAAGTGCAGCCGTCGATAATGAAGCTAGGGTATCGCGTGAGTAACGATTGTGGCAACCAAAAGATCACCTATCCGGGATACGTCTTTTGGGGTGGACGGTTTTGGGTCATGGTTCGCCACAGTTTTCCGGGGGGAAGAGACATCAGCGTCTCTTCCCCTAAATCGTTGATCTACGGAAGAGTACCCCCTACGTAGGAGTTGAGGTTCTTCTGGTTTGGAGACTGAATTACGAAGACGACGTCATCTTTCGATTTGAGTGTTGAGACGATGGCGCGATAACTGCTTTCGTCGGTTACCGGCCTACGGTTGATTGCCGTGATGATTTGCCCTTTGCCCAGTCCAATCTCGTCGGCAAAGGAGCCAGGTCGAACGGTGGTCACTACCACGCCACCCTTGATGCCAACTTTGGCTGCCATTGATGCAGGGATCGCGGCGACGGTGATACCTAGCTTGCCTTCTCCTGCGTCGGTCTCCTGAGGTGCGGTGGTATCGTCCGGCTGGCCAGTGATGTCCGCGTATGTCTTCGCACGATCTCCGATGACAACATTGGCTGTATTTTGCTTGCCATCGCGCAGGTAACCGAGCTTGACGGTGGATCCGACGTGGCGAGCGGAGATGTCGTTCACCAGATCGTCGCCATCCTTAATATTGCGACCGTCGATGGAGACTATGACGTCGCCAGCCTGGATTCCGGCCTTGGCTGCGCCACCGTTTGGAGTTACGACACCAACTATCACACCACTTGAGAAACCATAGACGCGATTGACGGCAGAAGACTGCGCGACCTGAAACTGTATGCCTATGGATCCGCGAACAACCTTGTGTTCTGGGCCAATAAGCATGTTGTAGACGTTCGCAATGATGTTCGCCGGCATGGCGAAACCAACGCCTTGCGATCCCATTGATTGAGTGTAGATGGCAGTGTTCATGCCGACGACCTGACCATCCATGTCAACCAAGGGACCGCCGGAGTTGCCAGGATTGATAGCGGCATCAGTCTGGATGAAACGTTGAAACTGGGTCTGTGAGACGCCGTTGGGACTTGGTTCGTCGATGCTGCGGTTCTTGGCTGAGATGATGCCGGCGGTAACTGTCTTTGAGAGTGCGAAAGGACTGCCTATGGCCAAGACCCAGTCGCCGACCTGTGCGCCGTCGGAGTTACCCAGCTTGACTGTGGGCAATGGTTCCTTTGTGTCGATCTTGATCACCGCGATGTCGGTATCTTTATCGACGCCGATGACAGTGGCGGGGCGACCTTCGTCTCCAGGACCACCGTCTGGATCAGTAGAGAGCTTCACGTAGATCTTGTCGGCCTTATCGACAACGTGGTTGTTGGTGATGATGTAACCGCGGGGATCCACGATAAAACCCGACCCTAGAGCTCGACGTTCACCTGCTGCACCACCGTCTCCATCATCGCCTCCCTGGCCGCCGAAGAAGCGGTTGAAGAAGTCCTGCATATCGCCTGGGGATTGCTGGCTATCATCGTCTCCGCCGGGATCGTTCGGCTGTGGCGTACGCTGCGTGCCGCGTCTGCCACGTTTGCTGGTCGATGGCTTGGGTAACTCTTCTGTGTTGATATTGACGACGGCGGGGCCGACTTGTTTGACGATCTGCGAGAAACCGTTGGAGAGAGAGACGGGCGAGGGAATAACGAGAGGTTTTGCGTCGGAAGAGTCGATCCCCGATTGCTCTTTGCCACTGACGCTTCGCGTGAGGATAGAACCGGCGAGAATGCCAACCGAAAGTGTCGCGAGGAGCAAGAACGTCGTGGCGAGGCGGCGGCTGCGAATGCGCTCAAGAAATGTGGGCGGAGTGTTCGTCGGTGTATCCATTAGTAAGTCTTGACCTCATTGTGATGCGTTGCTATGCGCCGGACTGTGTGCGCGGCATGAGTCTTAAGTATAGACGCTGTTTCGAACAGCTGTTTCGTTCGAAAATGGATGGGCTTCACGCTTGATTAGACGCAAAATGAAAGCAAAAGTCTTCGTATAGCTCAGATTGGGTAGGTCGGAATAGACGGATTGGAGGGAATGAGTTCGGTGAAAGCGATGCCGGCGAGAATCAGAGCGGCGCCTGCGAGGGAGCGGCGGCCCAAACGTTCATGCAAAACGAGGAATGAGGTAAGACAGGCGAAGACCGGTTCGAGCGTGAGGAGGATCGCGGTGTGAGCGGGCGGAAGATGTTGCTGGGCCCAGCTTTGGATGGTAAAGGCTGCAGCAGTCGCCAGGAGACTCGTGATAGTGAGTGCAATTAGAAGTCGAGGCGTGAGGGTCAGGTGAGGTCTTCCGCCAGCCGGCAGAGTGATGGCCATGATGAATGAAGCCACGCCGATTTGGATGGTCGCGAGTTGTCCGGTATGGACTCTGTGAGAGGTATGGGCCAAGGATAGGAGGTGAGCAGCGAAGGCAATCGCGCAGGCCAGCGTGAGAAGATCCCCAGTGCCGATGCTTACAAAGAGATTTTGCCACGAGGTTCCCGTCGGCGTGGTCAGGAAGAATAGGCCGGCGAAGGCGAGTACAGCTCCGACGGCGGCTGTCCAGCGAGGAGCCGGAGTGTTAGAAGAACGAAGGGCTGGGATGATGGTAAAGAGAGGTACAAAGACGACCACGAGACCGGTGATGAAAGCGGATTTGGCTGCAGTGGTACGAGCCAGGCCAGCCGTTTGGAATTGATAGCCAGCTGCGAGGAAGATTCCTACGATGAGTCCTGCGCGTAATGCGTACCGGCTGATGTGTCGAAGCTGACGATGGTTCACGATAGCGAGAGCAATGAACGCCAGGGTCATTCGGAGGAGATTGAAAAGAAGTGGAGAGACGTCCTGAAGAGCGTCTTTTACCAGAACGAACGTGGCACCCCAAACGCACACGACCGCCAGGAGCAGGAGGTGAGCCAGGGTGCTGGGGCTTAGTCGATGGGACAACTAGTCGTTCACTCCGGTTGTAGGCTTGGTGGATGAGGTAAAGACGGGTTCTCCGTGGACGATGGTCCGCAGGATTTTTGTGTGGAGGAGTTGCTGGGGGGATGCGGTAGTTATGTCGCGATCGAGGACTATGAGGTCCGCTACATATCCGGGTTCGAGGCGGCCTTTCTGGCGCTCGCGAAATTCTGCGAAGGCGGGGGCTTGGGTGTAAGCGAAGATAGCCTCGTTGAGAGAGATCTTCTCCTGCGACTGAAAGGTCATGGTGCCGGCTTCGTTCTGGCGCGTGATGGCGGCGTATAGGCCGCGGAAGGGATTGATGGATTCGACGGGGTAGTCGGTGCCAAAGGCGAGGGTTACGTTGTGGTCGAGGAAGGATCGCCATGCGTAGGCATACTTGGCGCGCTCGGGGCCGAGGCGGTCAGTGGCCCACTTCATATCGGTGAGGAGATGAGACGGCTGCATGGAGGCGATGACGCCTTCGCTGGCGAAGCGGTCGAAGTCGTTGGGGAGCAGGACCTGGGCGTGTTCGACGCGGAAGCGGAGGCTGGCTGGCGTGACTGCGAGAGGCGGTGGGGCGGTGACGATGTTGGCGTTGGGGCCACGGTCGGCGGGTTGAGGAGCGGGGGTGGCGACCTGATCGGCGGCACCGAAGGCATTGAGGGCCATGTCGTTGGCGCGATCGCCGATAGCGTGAAAGCCAAGCTGGAAGCCTGCGGCTGCCCGTTCGCAGGCTAGTTGGGTGAGCCGGGATTGGTCGTAACGAGCCAGTCCGGAGTTATTGGGGTCGTCCGCGTAGGGATCGGCGAGGGCTGCGGTGCGTGAGCCGAGGGAGCCGTCCATGAAGCCCTTGAGCATGGTGAGGTGGAGGAGGGGGTCGTCCGTGGGATGGCTTGCGCGACGTTCCTTGAGGACGGCGAGGGGTTGATTGAAATCCATCCACTCGGCTACTCGGAGATGAAGCTTGTTGGTGTGCTCCAACTCTTCGAGTGCGAGGAAGTCTTCCCAGTCTGAGTTGTCCTGAACGCTGGTAACGCCGTGGGCAAGCGCGTCATCGATGGCGACGGCGAGGGCCTGGCGGCGCTGTTCGAGACTGGGCGGAGGAATTCTGCTGAAGACAAGGTCGGTGGCTGCAGATTCGCGGAGGATGCCAGTTGGGGTGCCGGAGGGATCGCGGTCGATCTTGGCGCCGGTGGGGTCGGGGGTGTCGGCGGTGATGTTGGCGGCGGCGAGAGCGGCGGAGTTGGCGAGGGCCATGTGGCCGTCGACTCGGCTGAGGATGCAGGGGTGTCCGGCGGTGATTGTGTCAATGTCCTCGCGGGTGGGGAGTTTGGCGCCGGGCCAGAGGGTGTGGTCCCAGCCGCCACCGACGAGCCATGTGCCGGGTTTTGCCGTTGCGGTGTAGATGCGGATGCGCTGCTGCATCTCGGAGAGAGATTTGACTCCGTCGAGGTTGATGGATAGTTTCTGCTGGCCTGCGGCGGCGATGTGAGTGTGGGCGTCGTTGAAGCCGGGCATCGCAAAGGCACCGTGGAGGTCAATAACCTTCGTTTTTGCGCCTTTTAGTTTCAGAATCGTGGTGTCGGAGCCTGCTGCGAGGATCTTTCCGTCGGTGATTGCCAGGGCGGAGACTTTTTCCGGGGTTGGGGAGGGGTCATTGGAGCGAAGGTGGGTGCCGGTGAGGATATTGCCGTGTATATAGATGGTGTCGGCGGTGTGCTGCTGCGCCTGGGCGAAGGTGGTGAGGAGGGCAATCGCGATTAGAGTGAGGGGCTTCACGAGTGGAGTGTATCAATACTTTTGACATGCACCCTCTCCCCTGACACTTCAGGATATTCTGCAGGGAAGTCTAATCGATTGAATAAGATAAGAGGCGAGTGTCACTGCAAAATATTGATTCTATTTGTTTTGTGTGCAAAATACTTATTTTGTGCAAGTTGCAGTCGCTATTTCACCTGAAGCTAGAACACCAGGACTAGATATCGTCCACGTTTTCCACGAACGCTTTGATCCTCACTGAATTTGCTCGTAGTTCCATTATAGTTGCCGGGTGGTAACTGATACGCAACGCTCTTAGGCGCATCTGGAGAGGGTTTTCGATGGTTTGGGGGTTGACAAAGTTTTTTACTAACCTGGTTACGCCATTGCCCAATCAGATATCTGAAGCATAACCGGGCTGGGACTCATGACTATTCTCGGCTGCGGCTTCCGCTTTCTTTTCTTTAAGTATCTGCTTCGCGTAATCACGAACCAGCGGGTCGCGATCCCGATCGAACTCCTGCAAGATCGGCAGCAGCTCCTTCGAAGAGTTTGTATAAGGGCTGCGTACAAAGAGCTCCAAAGTTTGAAGCCTATACATAGAACTTTGATCTCTGAGTTCTGCGTGCAACACCTCGATGGCTTCGGGCAAGTCGCTTGTCGCGAGTGCCTCGAAAGCGCCTTCCTGAATCGGCGCGTTGCCATTCTTAATCAGTTCTCGCAACGTCGCTCTGTCCTCGTTCTTTGCAGCAAAATGAACTTTGGCCAGTTCTGCGTCTTCGCCCTGGAAAGAAGAGACCTCCGCTTCGGGCAGGACCGGATTCTCGGCGCTGTCGCGCCGGGTTAGCGCGCTTAGCGCTGTCTCGCGGACCAGCGGATCTTCATCATGTAACGAGTTCTGCAGGATCGAGACGGCAGTCGTTTGATCGATGGCGGGCGAGGCATCTATCTCCTTCAATACCTCAGCCCTTGTGAGAACGGCCCGATCGTTAAATTCGAGCATTAGTTTATTGGCCACGACCGGCGCGTCGACGTCAGTAGGAATTTCGGCGACGACCTGCCGAGGTGAATCGTTATGCTGATTGGTCTCGATCGCTGCCTGCGGGCTCTGGCCTGCCAGAAGGGCAGAGCTGAGGGCAAAGCAGAATCCCACTGACGCGAGTTTTCGAAACCATCGAAGTTGACGAATCATAAATTCCCCTACCAGATGAGCTTGAGGTTTCCGGTCATAGTGATGCTGTTGGCGTTGTGAATCAGGATCGTATCCGGGCTTGCGACTTGTACGTCGACAAGATGAGCGAAGTCCAGATACAAGATATGAGTACCTGCCGACCCACTAAATCCCTGCGTAATGGCAGCGCCGGAGGTCGATTCCAGTCCGACCCACTCGATGAAGCTCGACGGAACATGCAGAATGGTAGCCATGGCGACGCCGCGATACCCAGCGGCGGTCTGAGTTCCAATAATAAATACAGCCTGATTCGTCACGGGGGTTATCGGTGCACTACTCGCACCAGGTGCCAGACTGAAGGTGATAACCGAGGCATTTGGGACGCTGAGCGTCTGCGAGGCCTTTCCGACAATAGCTAACGTAAGCGTCGCAACGACCACTGCGAGAAACGTGCCTGCGTAGCGCCGAATATTTGAGCTTTCCTTCATTTTTTGCTCCTTGGCAGATCTCGGCTTACCAGATTAGCTTGACGCTACCGGTGTGGATTGTAGTGCCTCCGTTATGGATGACAAACTCGTCGGCACTGAGTACCTGGATACCGACCTTGTTAGCTTGGTCGATCCAAATGATATGTGCCCCCACCGCAGTGCTTCCGGTGTGAACGATCGTCCCGCTTGTAGGCTCTATGCCTACCCATCTCATTCCTAAGGTGGGAACGTGAATCAGTGTGACCGTGCTAACACCGAAGTCGGTATTCGTTGTGTCGGCTCCAATTAAGATGACCGGCTGATTGGTGACAGGCGTGATGCCCGAACTCGTTGCACCCGGCGCAAGCGAGTAATTTACGACGGCGGAGTTAGGGGTTATCACTGTGATCGCGGCCTTACCCACAACTTCGGTGAGGGCGGCTACAACCATCAGGGACACGGCAAAAAGGCCGAGGCGCTGCAGAATCTTCATGAGTCACATCCTTCTGTGATCGTTATTCGCGACTGCGGGACACGTACTTGAGTAAAGTGCGCCGGTAGTACAGCGCGAGGCCGATAGCTCCTGCAAGCGTAAGCAGGGCAGAGCACAACTGAATTGTTCGTTCCTTTGCTATCAAAGCGCGCGGATCGATCACCGATCCTTGACTCACCGCATCCTGTGGGATAACGAATGAATCATGGGAAATCCGCAGATGAGGCGAAAACAGCTGTAATAGCAAGCCCGAGAAGAACACGGCCCAAATTACGAGGGGTACCAGGGGAGAGGGCCTGTTTCGATTGGGCGATCGATCACTCGACTCCATAAAATCTCCCAATGAAACGCGTTCGATAGAACTTAACACAAGTGCCTTGCTCGGTCAAATAGCACTCTGTAAATATGTTTCAAAAGGTAGCGGCGCGGCCATCATTTCGACTTGGTTGGATTTGCTGATGCGATGGGGTAACCCTGCCACAGGTATTCCAGCGCCTCGGGGAGGGTTTGTTGTTTGGCGGGGCCGTCGGTGTGGCCAGCGTTGCGGACAAACACGAATTGGTAGTGGTAGCCCTTATCGGCAAGTACTGTGGCCATTCGCTCATTCGCTACGACCCAATCGTGCATGTTGTCGCGCATGGCATTTGGATTTAAGAAGTCGCGGTCGCCTACTTCCATCCAAATTCGTAATGGCTTTGCGGGACTGTTCGGAATGAGGTGCTCATGGAACTCCCATGCGCCATGAGGGGTCTTCGCGTCATAGGGCCATTGCTGATTTATGTAGGTGCCTGAGTAGGTGAGGACGCGGTGGTAGAGCTCGGGGTGATACCACGCCATGATGAAGGCGCATGAGCCTCCGGAGCTGCCGCCCATGGTCGCGCGGCCGTCGGGGTCTTTGGTCAGCTTGACGTGATATTGCTCCTCGACGCGAGGCAGCACTTCGGTTTCAACGAACTCGGCATAGCGCCCGGACATGGTGTCGTACTCGAGGCCACGTTCACTGCCCTGAGCGTCGCCACTACCGTTGCTGATGGAGATCGCAATCATTACTGGTACGCGATGCTGTGCAATCAAGTTGTCTAACGCCGTGAAGAGCGAACGGTCGGGACCGTCTGCGCCGACGATAAATGGCGCGACAGAACCTGGGACGTATTGTTTGGGAACATAGACTGTCACGCGACGAGTGTAGGGCGCGGGGTGGCTGGTGGTGACTATGAGTTTGGCGGGGTCGGCAGGGTCGGGGGAGCCGAAGGTGTTGGGCTCGCGTGCGACACCGGGGTAGAGTTTGCTCTCGGATGAGTTCATCGTGAACTCGTACACGGCTCCCTGCGGCACGCCGCTCTGTGCGGACATCTCGGGTGCGGGATTGTGGGTGGGGCCGAGGATAAAGTTTCCGTCTGCATTCGGCGGAGGATTGGTGCCGTCGGGTAGTTCTTCTGCAGTGACGTAGCCCTGAGTGTGAGGGTCTCGTGTGGGTGTGGGTGGTCGCGGAGTTTGAGCGACTGCGATCGTGGCCGCGATGGTCAGGCTTAGCAGGAGCGTCGTTGTCGGAAGGGGCCGTGAAGGTTTATGAGTGATCTTCAATATATTTCTCCGAAGCAATCTCAAGGGGAAGGATAAGCCGAACGATTATGGGGTGGAATGGTTGTCGGTGGTGGTAGCAACGATGTCGAGCGTGTCGAGGAGGGTGAGGAGGATCCGGCGGAGGGCGGTTTCGCGGCCGGTGGGGTCGTACCACTCCTGGAGGGTGTGGATGCCGCCCCCGTTGCCGCCGCTGCCGAGGGCGACGGCGGGGATTCCGCGGGATAGGGGAATGTTGGCGTCGGTAGAGCCGAGGCGGGGTTCGGTGCGGAGGACGAGGTGGCGGTCGACGGCGCGGAGGGTGTGGAGGATGGGGGAGTCGTCGGGGAGGGCGGCGGCGGGGCGGTTGCCGATGGTCTCTATGTGGAGTTTTGGTGGTGAGTTGGTGGTGGATTGTGTGGCGATGATGTCGTTGAAGATGGCGTGGATGTCGGTGGCGGTGGAGATGAGTTGGGCGGGGTCGGTGGAGCGGAGGTCGAGGAGGGCGGTGGCGGACTCGGGGATGGAGTTGATGGAGGTGCCGCCGGAGATGTGGCCGACGTTGATGGTGGTGAGGGGGCTGGTTGGGAGCTTGAGCGCGGCAATTTGAGCAAGGGCCTGGCTAAGGATGAGGATCGGGTTAGGGGCGCCGGCGTCGGCCCATGAGTGGCCGCCCGGACCGGTGATGGTGACTCGGAAGCGGAGGCTGCCGAGGGCGCGAGTGACGGCAGCGTTGTTGCCTCCGCCCTCGAGGATAATCGCGGCGGCGATACGCGTGCGGTAAGGGCCGCGTTCGAAGAGATGACGCATTCCGCGGAGGTCGCCTTCGCCTTCTTCGCCTACGTTGGCGGCGAAGAGGATGGGGATGGGCGGGGTGATGTTGGCGTAGCGGAGGGCGGCGGCGATGGCTAGGAGAGCGGTGAGGCCGGCGCCGTTGTCGCAGATGCCGGGGGCGTAGATGCGGGGGCTGTCGTTTTGTTCGATGGGGTCGACGGGGGTGCCGGTGGGGAAGACGGTGTCGAGGTGGGCGGAGAGGAGGATGCAGGGGGCTTTAACGGGCTGGGGGCTGTCGTAGAGCAGAGGCTCGGCAGGATTGTTTGGGGGATGGGCGATGGGCGGTTCCGTGGCGGGAGCCAGCTCGGCGAGGGCGTTGCCTGCGTCGTCGAGGTGGATGTTGGTGAGGCCGAGGTCGCGGAAGCGGTCGAGGAACCAGGCGGCGCGTTCGGATTCGCCGAAGGTTGGGGCGGGGATGCGAACGAGTTCCAGTTGCCATTGGCGGAGTTGGGGCTGGTGAAGGTGCAGCCAGTGAAAGGCGCGATGGACAGCGGTGAGGGTGGCGAGGCGCGAGATGCGGCGCTGGGCGAAGGCGGTGGCGGGCATCAGTATTCGACCTCTACGAGAAAGAGGCCGCGAGCCGGGGCGGTGGGGCCGGCGGCGGAACGGTTGCGGGCGGCGAGGATTGAGGGGATTGCGTCGGGTTTGAAGGCGGGGTCGACGAAGGTGCCGACGAGGTTGCGAACCATGTGGTGGAGAAAGCCGGAGCCGGTGACTCGGTAGATGAAAAGGTCTTCGTGCTGGTGCCAGTTGGATTGGTAGATGGTACGGGTATTGTCGGTGGGGATGGAGGGTTTGGTGTCGATGCTCACGGCAGAATCGACTGGAGACTGGGGAATCGAGGCGGTGCGGGTGGTGAGGTCGGGATCGTTGGCGGCGAAGGAGGTGAAGTCGTGGGTGCCGAGGATGTGAGCAGCGGCTTGCTGCAGATGGGCGAGGTCGAGGGGATAGCGGCAGGCCCAGACGAAGGGGGCGAGCATGGGGGAGCAGATTTGATCGCCGGGGAGGATGCGGTACTCGTAGGTTTTGCGACGGGCGGTGTGGCGGGCGTGGAAGTCTTCGGGGACGGCCTCGACTGAGAGGATACGGATGCTGGGGGGAAGGGCGCGGTTGAGAGCGCGGTGAAGGTTTGCAGCCGGGATGGGGACGGTGAGGGTGAAGGTGGCGACCTGACCGAGGGCGTGGACGCCGGTGTCGGTGCGGCCGGAGCCCTGGGGAAGGACGGATTCGCCGGTGACACGATGGATTGTCTGCGCGAGTGTGCCTTGGATGGTCGGCAGGTTGGGCTGAATCTGCCAGCCATTGTAGGGAGTTCCGTCGTAGGTGAGGATGGTCTTCCAGTGAGGCATGGGCTGCTTTGGACGGTATCACGGTTGGTTGGGTGGGGTGAGGGTTCGCAGAGAGAGAACCTTGTGAGAGGGGACAGAAGGAGACATTTTGGCTGGAAAATGTGCGTTGCCACGGCTGGTACGAATGATGGGAGGCAGGTTAGGTACGTCCAAGAGGTTGATATACTTACGGCACCGTACCTCGGGAGTGAATTTTTAGTGGCGATGTTGGGAACGAAGCTACCAATGGGTGCGTATCTGTGCTCAGCCTAAACATCGATCCTTCGTGTAGTTGTGGAGGCTGGCAGGATTCTGCAAATGTCTTCCGCTGTTTTGGAATGTCTTTAAGAGTCGTTGGGAAGGTACCGCGCGTCTGAGTAAGAATTGAAAATTTTAGTTGATGAGACTGACCCTGCGTGGTCGTGTGGGGTTGAGGTAGGTCTGTGAATACGGGAGTCCGGTAGAGGGCACAGACAAAATGGGCCGTGCCGGCGAAGCATTAGGGAAGTTGGAGAGCGAATCGTGAGATTAAGGGATATGCAGGGGGCGGCGAGCATTGCATTGCTGCTGATGAGTATGTTGACGCAGCCGGGAATGGCGCAGCAGACGAATCCAACCGCTCCGGCGCCGCCGCAACCGGTGACGAACGACACGACGGGACAGCCAGGGCTGCCACAGGCTCCAGCGCCGAAGCCAACCGAGCCGTTATTCTTGCGGGATACGAGCATCGATTACACGAAGCCGAAGAGCCACTTCTGGAATCCGATCGCTCCTTATACTGCGATCAATGTTCCCGCGCTCCCGTTTGGGAATCCTGCCCAGCTGGGCGCGTTGCTGCGAGACGGAAAGATTTATCTGAGCCTGGCAGATGCGGTGACGCTGGCGTTGTCAAATAACTTCGACATCGCGATTCAGCGGATCAATCTTGACATCGCGGATACGGACATTTTGCGCGCCCATGCCGGCTCGTCCCTTCGCGGCGTCTCGACCGGCCTACTGACCAATACGATCGGCGGAACGACGACGACGATTACGACTGGCGGCGGACCAGGAGCGACGTCCACCGGCGTAGGTGGCGGAGGTACAGGCGTAGGCGGAATCGTAGTCAGCACCAATGGCGGCGGTCCCTTGCCGGAGAACCTCGACCCTGTGCTGAGTGGGCAGCTGGAGTATCAGTCGCAGAGCGCGCCACAGTTGAATACGCTGTTCAGCGGCGGTCTGAGTTCTTTGAATACGAATACTGCTACCTACAACTTTAATTATGCCCAGGGCTTTCTGACTGGTACGCAGTTGACGGTGGGCTTCAACAACAACCGCGTTACGACAAATAATCCCTTCAGCAACTACAGCCCGTCGCTGACCACGAGCTTCCAGGCCACCGCAACACAGCACTTGCTGCAAGGTTTTGGCTGGGGTGTGAACGGTCGATTTATTGTGCAGGCAAAGAACGATCGCCGGATTACGGACTCAGCATTTCGTCAGCAGGTGCTTTACACGATCAATCAAGTAGAAAACATCTACTGGGCCCTAGTGAGCGCCTACGAGGATGAACAGGCGAAGGAGCGGGCGCTGACGCAGTCGAGCCAACTCACCTCGGATAACCGGAAGCAGCTTGAGATTGGGACATTGGCGCCGTTGGATGTTGTTAACTCCGACAGTGCAGTGGCGAGCGATAAGCAGGCGCTGGTCGCATCGAAGACGAACCTTGAATATCAACAACTGTTGATGAAGCAGGCAATCGCACGGACTCTAAACGATCCACAGTTGGCGGCAGCGCCGATCGTTCCTACCGATCGGGTGGCCCTGGATCGACTGCCTGAGGAGGACCTCGGAGTTGAGGATCTGGTGAAGCAGGCTTACGTGAACAATCCGCAGATCGAGCAGGCGGTATTGAACATGAAGAACAACGAGATCACGATCAAGGCGTTCAAGAACGGTTTGCTGCCGGTAGTCGACGCGTATGCGTTCTATGGCGGAAGTGCACTCGGTGGTGCTCAGAACCCGACCGCGATTAACTTCAATACGGGTGCTCCCTATCCAGCGGGAACATTTCCTTCTGTGGGGTATGGTGACGTCTTTGAAAATACGTTCAACAACAATGCTCCCAATAAGGGTGTTGGGGTGAACATGACGATTACGCTGCGCAACCGTCAGGCACAGGCGGATCAGGCGCGGTCGCAGATGGAGTACAGGCAGTCACAGATGCGGTTGCAGCAGCTTTACACGCTGATTCGGATTCAGGTGACTAACCAGCAGTACGCGTTGACGAATGATCGGGCCCAAGTGGAGGCTGCACAGGCAGCTCGTGACTTTGCTGCACAGAGCCTGGATGCGGAACAGAAGAAGTACAAGCTTGGGGCTTCGACGACTGCGCTTGTGCTGCAACAGGGAAGGAATCTGGCGGTTGGTGAGAATAATCTGATCTCCGCGACCGCTGCGTATGCGAGAGACCGGGCACAACTGTTCCAGCTTCTGGCAAACACGCTGGAACGATACGGAGTCAGTCTCGAGAGTGCAGCTCAAGGGGTGTCGGGACCGACGCCGGTTATACCGGGGTTGACGGCACCGAAGGCTCCTGAGGCCCCGAAGCCGATCTCGGTGACTCCTGGTGCCCCACCGCAGCAGTAGGTGGACGGTTGTTCGAAAGGTCCGGGCTTCGGCTCGGGCCTTTTTGTTTGGTGAGGGCTGCGGAGTGATGTCGTTATGTACGCGGATTCTCAAGGTTGTTTTGATACGACCCACAACCGGATTAGCAGGACAGAGTGAGTTTGGGATGCGGTTGGGTTGGCCGTGTGCAGGGCCGGTTTGAACTAGACTAAAAGGTCTATGAGTATCGAGAGTACTGAACACGCTAGTGCGCATTTGAACTCTTTGGCGAAGGCGGCTTCTGCCTACTTACGGTCTGCGATGCATCAACCGGTGGAGTGGCAGGAGTGGGGTGAGGCGGCGTTTGAAAAGGCGCAGGCTGAGGATAAGCCGATCCTGCTGGACATCGGGGCGGTGTGGTGCCACTGGTGCCATGTGATGGATCGCGAGTCGTATGAGAGTGCGGCTACAGCGAAGATCATCAATGACCACTTTGTTGCGGTGAAGGTGGATCGGGACGAGCGGCCGGATGTGGATACGCGATATCAAGCGGCGGTGTCGGCGATCAGCGGGCAGGGCGGGTGGCCGTTGACGGCGTTTTTGACCCCTGAGGGAAAGCCTTACTTTGGGGGAACGTATTTTCCGCCTGCTGACCAGCATGGACGGCCGGGATTTCAGCGGGTGCTGCTGACGATGGCGGAGGCGTTTCAGAATCGGCGGGAGGAGGTGAATGAGTCGGCTGGAAGTGTGATGGCCGCGATCGAACACAATGAGTCGTTCATGGGCCGGAGTGGGAATCCGGGGCCGGAGCTGGTGGCGAAGCTGGTGTCGTCGGCGTTGAAACAGTTCGATGCGAGGTCGGGTGGGTTTGGGTCGCAGCCGAAGTTTCCGCACTCGGGGGCGATCGATCTACTGTTGGATGCTGCATCGCGAGTGACGCCTGCTGGGGCGGAGGACATCAGTGCGGCTGCGAAGAATGCGGCGATGGTGACACTACAGAAGATGTCGAAGGGTGGAATCTATGACCATCTGGCGGGCGGGTTTCATCGCTACTCGGTCGATGAGCGGTGGGTCGTGCCGCACTTCGAAAAGATGGCGTATGACAACAGCGAGTTGCTGAAGAACTATGTTCACGCGTTTCAGACTTTTGTTGAACCAGATGCGTCGCGAGTGGCTTGGGAGATGATTCGGTGGATCGATGAGTGGTTGAGCGATCGCGAGCGAGGCGGGTTTTATGCATCGCAGGATGCGGATTTTTCTTTGGAGGATGACGGCGACTACTTTACCTGGACTCGTGATGAGGCTGCGGAGGTTTTGACTGCTCCGGAGTTCGCAGTGGCGAGCGCTTACTACGACATTGGTGAGATCGGGGATATGCACCACAACCCGGCGAAGAATGTTCTGCATGTGCGGGGCACCCTGGAAGGAGTGGCGAAAGCGAATGGGATTACGTTTGAGGTTGCGAAGGAGCGGTTGGCTACGGCAAAGGCGAAGCTGTATGCGGCGCGGTTGAAGCGTTCCACACCTTATGTAGATAAGACGATTTATGTGGGCTGGAATGGGATGATGATCTCGGCTTACCTTGAAGCCGGACGCGTGTTGGATATGCCGGAGGTGCGGGCGTTTGCGCTAAAGTCGCTGGATAGGGTGCTTGCAGAGGCGTGGGATCCGAAGGTGGGGCTGGCGCATGTGGTGGCCTATGGTGAGCAGGGTGGAGATGGCGCTCGCGTGGCAGGTGTTCTGGATGATTATGTGTTTCTGGGGCATGCAGCGCTGGATGCGTGGGAGTTGACCGGGGAGCTGCGGTATTATTCGGCGGCTGAGGCTTTGATGGAGAGTGCGCTGCTGAAGTTTTATGACCCGACCGGATGTGCGTTCTTCGATACCGAGGCGGCCGTGAACGGTGAGGTTCGGCTGGGGGCTTTGGTGACGCGGAGGAAGCCGTTGCAGGATTCGCCGACGCCTGCGGGGAATCCTGTTGGGGCGGCGTTGCTGCTGCGGTTAGAGGCTTTGAACGGGCGTGAGGATTATGCGGTGAAGGCGCTGGAGACGTTGGAGACCTTTGCCGGAGTGGTAGAGCATTTTGGTTTGTATGCGGCGAGTTATGGATTGGCTTTGCAGAGGATGGTGCTGCGGGCGGTGCAGGTTTGTGTGATTGGAGAGGATGCTGCGGCGAGGCGGTTGGAGGCGGTTGCTCTGGCTCGCTACGCGGTGAACAAGAGTGTGATTCGGCTTAGGAAGGATCAGTTGGGAGCGCTGCCTCCGGCGCTCGCTGAGACGGTGCCGCATCTGCCGGGACTCAAGGGTGAGGGGAGTTTTGCCGTGGTTTGCAGTGGGAATGGGTGTTTGCCGCCGGTTTCCAGCGTGGATGATTTGATTGAGGCGATGAACAAGGCGTTGTGAGTTGTTCGGCTTTCGATCTTGATCGTTCGTACAAAATGGGACTGGGCTGCGAGTTAGTATTTTATGCAGGTGAAGATGACAAATATTAATCAGCGCCCTGTTGAGTCAAGTATCGTAAGCGACTTCTCGAAGAGACTGAGCTACGCAGACTATCTTTCTCTTGAAGGCCTGCTTGCGCAGCAGAAGCCGCTGTCACAGCCGCAACATCACGATGAGATGCTGTTCATCATTCAGCACCAGGTTTCGGAGCTGTGGATCAAATTGCTTATCCATGAGCTCTCGGCAGCGATCGAACATATACGTCAGGACAGGCTGCCGCCAGCACTTAAGATTTTGTCGCGCGTGAAGCTGATCCAGATGCAACTCTTCGAGCAGTGGGCTGTGCTCGAGACGCTGACGCCATCCGAGTATATGGAGTTTCGGTCTGTCCTAGGGAGTGCTTCGGGGTTTCAGTCGTACCAGTACCGCAAACTGGAGTTTTTGCTCGGGAATAAGAACGTCGATACCATCAAGGTCTTCGCACATGATGCTGTGATCTACGACGACCTCCGTCGCACGCTTGAATCTCCCAGTCTGTACGACGAGTTCTTGCGGTATCTGTCCCGGCGAGGCTACAAGATTGCCAAAGAGTGTCTCGAACGGGATTGGTCGCAGCCTTATGTTCGAAATGAAGCGCTGGTAGAGACATTTCGTGAGATCTATCGCGGCCCGAAAGAACACTGGGAGGCATATGAGATGTGCGAGAAGCTGGTGGACGTGGAAGAGTACTTCCAACTCTGGCGTTTCCGTCATCTGAAGACGGTCGAACGTATCATCGGCTTTCGCCATGGCACTGGCGGGTCATCGGGCGCAGGATTTTTGCGGCAGGCGCTTGAGCTTACTTTTTTCCCTGAACTGCTGGCTTCGCGCACCGAGGCACCGCGGGAATGAAGCTCGCCGATGCCGTTGCGGCGATGGGTTCGGGCGCGCTTACGGAAGAGGCTCTGCGTCTTCATATTTTTCCAATGTTCTCCAAGGCGCTCACGAGGCCGGGGATTTATCTGGCGAATCACTCGTTGGGACGGCCGCTCGATCAAACGGAAGATGATCTTCGGGAAGGGTTTCATCTCTGGCAGAGCAGGCTTGGGGATGCATGGGAGCCGTGGCTCGAAGAAGAACAGGCGCATCGTTCGCGGCTCGCTCAACTTATTGGTGCTGCGAGATGGGATTGCGTCGTACCAAAGACCTCCGCGGGCCAGGGGCTCCGCACGGTTCTCAATGCGCTTCCAGGTGTGCCTCGCGTCGTCACCACAATGGGAGAGTTCGACTCAATCGATGTGATTCTGAAGCAGTATGCTGCGGTGGGGAAGATTAGTCTTCAGTTCGTGAACTGCGAGAGTTCAGATGGAAGCATCGATCTCTCGGAGTTGATGGAGAAGATTCGCGATGGTGTGGATCTCGTGGTGATCTCCCAGGTGATGTTCATGACTGGGCAGATTGTGCATGGTCTTGATCTTCTCGCAGAGCGTTGCCATGAGGTTGGGGCTCGTCTCCTTGTCGATGCTTATCATGCCGTTGGGGTCTTCCCGCTCGATGTCGTGACGATAAAGGCCGACTTTATGATCGGTGGGAGTTACAAATATCTCCGTGGCGGACCGGGGGCATGCTTTCTCTATATTTCGCCGGAGGCTCTTTCCAGTGGCCTGAAGCCAATTGATATCGGGTGGTTTGCCAAGGACCAACCTTTCCTCTATGCGCGGCCTGATCCGCCGCGTTTTGCTTATGGCGGCGATGCGTTTCTTGAGTCGACGCCGCCGGTTCTGACTTACTATCAGGCTCGTGCAGGCCAGCAACTCACACTTCAGATCGGGGTGGGGCGTATACGGGCCTACTCCATGGATCGGCTTAGCCGTCTGAAGCGATATCTCGCGGAAGTTGGTATTGAGGCAGAGGGCGCGGATGGTGACCATGGCGCGTTCCTGACGATAGAAACCAACGCGGCGGTGTCGCTCGCAGAAGCACTTGAACACAGTGGTATCTCGACGGATGCGCGTGGAAGATTTCTTCGGCTCTCGCCTGACTACCTCACTCCAGATGGCTCTCTACGGGATGCAGCCGCCGCGGTGGCGTCTGTCGGTGCAGCTAGGTAGAATCGTCCGCGGTCGGCTCGGTAGACATTTGGTGGATTGCGATCCGACGACCGAGGTCGTTACGAAACTGAGTTCAGGAGTTGGTAGAGGGACAGGAATGCTCTCGCTGACGATCTCAGCACTCCTGCGGCGTCTGTAGGAATCGCGAACGACCCCTGCTTGCGCAACTAGAGGGCTAGTTCGTTACTCCGGCGCAGTCCGAGTGAGTGCTAAAATCGCTCGATCAATGGGGAGGCAGGATGATGCAGGGTCTGCGGCGAGTCGCCCTCGTTGCTTTGTTTCTCTCTGCATGTGCGACGGAAGTATTGGCGCAAACGCCAACGGCCCTGTCGACGCGTGACGTAGTGGTTCACGGTCACCATCTGGCATTCCATGTGCTGCCTGGCCGTTTGCCTGCTCTGGTTTTGGATGCCGGCGGAGGCGCCGACTCCAGCTATTGGAACAGCATCCTCCCCGAACTTGCCAAACGTACTGGCTCTGAGATCATCACCTATGATCGTGCGGGCTTCGGGGCGAGCGATGAAGTTCCCCCTCCATACCGGATGGAGGATGCGGTCACTGACCTTGAGTCCGGGCTCACGCAACTGGGTTTGACTCACGATCTCGTCCTGATTCCGCACTCTTATGCCGGTGCCATCGCAACCTATCTTGCAATGCGCCATCCAGATTGGGTATCTGGCGCGGTGCTTATCGATACGAACGTGCCGGAGTTCTTTACCGATGAAGAAGTAGCGCACATGGGGCCGATCATCCAACCCATGGTTGCCGAAGAAGCAGCCGCGCATCCAAGCAAGCAGACGCGAACCCAGAGAGCAATTACTGATGCCTATGTCGAGACCAGCCACGCTTTTCATAAAGCAACTTGGCCGGATTCGATTCCGTGCGTGGTAATCGTCTCGGAACGGACGCCTTTTCCACCCAGCATGACCTTCGATATCGCGCTCTGGATTCAGGCCCACAAAGACTTCGCAGGCAAATCGCCGAATCGAACGCTAATTTTCGCCAAGGGTAGCTCGCACGACATTGCACACGATCGCCCGGAATTAATCGTGGAAGCAACTGGGAAGTTAGTCGATCAACTTAGGTCGGCGAGGTCGCAACATTAGGTATAGCTCTTTACCGACATACAGCGGCCCTCAGGTACGCCGTCTCTACTAGCCGATTAACGGTTGCTGAGCGGGTGGAGCGGTGGGGTTCGGGGCGCGCAGAATGAGCATGTTAGCGGGATCGTTGCCCAAAGGGATGCCTTCTTTCTCGAAGGCGATGATGATGCGGCGGCGGAGTTCGCGGAGGACACCGTCACGCTGGTTGGCGCGAACCCGGATCTGGACGGGATAGGTGACGGCGCGGCCTTCGATCTTGTCGACGCCCAGGATGACCGGGTCGGCGATCGCGATGTCCTTGAAGGTGGAGTCGTGGCGGACGCCTTCGGCAACTTTACTGAGGATGGCGATGACTCTGTCTGGGTTGGCACTGGCGTCAACGCTGACATTAAGGCTGGCGACGGAGTAGTCGCGGGATAGGTTCGAGACAGTGGCGATCTGGCTGTTGGGAATGATGTAGAGAGTGCCATCGCCGTCGCGGAGGCTGGTACGACGAAGGGAGAGGTCTTCGACGGTTCCTTTGAGTCCAGCAAGAACGACGACTTCGCCGACGTTGTATTGGTCTTCCACGAGGATGAAGATGCCGTTGAGCATGTCTTTGAAGATGGATTGGGCGCCGAGACCGACGCCGACGCCGACGATTCCGGCAGACGCGAGGATGGGCTGGTAGGGGATGTCGAAGATATTGAGGATCTGAAGGAAGGCGATGAAGCCGAGCACACCGATGGAGGTGGCGCGCAAAATGGAGGCCATGGTGCGGAGCTGGGCGGCGCGATGGAAGTGAGCCTGATGGTCGGCTCGAGTGCGCATCTTCTTGACGAAGAAGAGGACAATGCGCTGGAGGACGAAGATGACCAGAAGAACGACGGCGATTTTGGGCAGCTTGTTCTGCAGAAACAGGATGACGTCGTTGCGCCAATCGTGTTCGATGACTTGCATGATGCGTTCGTCTTGCGGGGCCATAGCCAGAAGGAGCATCATTACTGCGTCTCGCTTTCGGAAAAGAGTGCTAGGAACAGAATGCGTCAGGTATTCGTAAGATGCAATTCAGACGAAGATGCGAGGCTGTAGTGGGGCGGATCGGAGGATGGTATGAAAGTGCTTCGAATGGGGATTGTGGGGGTGGTTTTGATGACGGGTGCGCCCGTGGGGCTGAGCGGGGGGCAGATTGTGCAATCGCCGATGCAGGATCCGATTCAGCAGCCTCGACCGGGGTTTCCGGGGAATACACATAACCCTATGGATCCTCCGTCTCCGCTTGATGGTCCGCGGGCAGAGCAGCAGGAGAAGGCAAGGAGCACCGATCGGCAGAAGCGGCTGGTGGCGGATACGGACAAGTTGCTGGCGCTTGCAACCGATCTAAAGCAGCAGGTGGACAAGACGAATCAGAATATCTTGTCAGTAGATGTGATCAAGAAGGCGGAGGAGATCGAGAAGCTGGCGCATAGCGTGAAGGAGCGGATGAAGGGTTAGATCGGAGTTCGAATCTATTGGGGTGTAGGTTGGGCGAGCGCAGCGGCGGCGTTGATGAGGGGGACTGGAAGACCGGGCGCGGCGGTTGCTGAGTTGCGCATGGCGGAGACGACGGTAGCGGCGCTCCAGTCAGGGTGGGCAGCTCGGAGCAGTGCGGCTACGCCGGCGGCCAGAGGAGCGGAGGCGCTAGTGCCCATGGCCTGCATGTACTGCGTGTGGCCGAGGTTGAAGCAACCATAGCTGTGGCCAGCGTTTGAGGGAAGGCCGTCGATGGTGTTTGGGATGCCTGAGCTGCAGGCTCCGCGGACCCAGCCGCTGACGCTGGTGTCGTCTCCGGCCGGGTAGCTACCACCGGGTGCGGCGAGGGCGTTGAGAGGGGCGCCGAAGTTGCTGTAGTAGGCGAGAGATACAGGGCCGGGGGTGCAGGCGGCACCTGGGGTGGTGTTTTGGGCGCAGGCGGGGTTAGTTGAGGCGACTAGGGCGAGGACGTCTCGGGACTGTGCGGGGAGCTCGATGTAGCGGGGGTTGGAGAGGTCGAAGCCGTCGTTTCCGGCGGAGGCGACGAGGACGATGTTAGCCTGGGCGGCGGCGTAGGTGATCTGGTTAAAGGCTGCGAGGAGACCGGCGCCGTCCCCGGTGGTGAGGTCGGCGATGGCGCCAATGGAGAGAGAGATCACGTCGGCGCGATTGGTAATAGCGTCTTCGATGCCTTGCATAACCCAGCTGAGGAGGCCGCTGGCCTGGCCGGCTTCGCAGAGGTCGGCGGGGTTGCTGTCGCCAGTTAGGGAGGCAGGCATGCGCTGGAGGACTTTGATGTTGAGGATGGTAGCGGCAGGAGCTACGCCGATGACCTGGCCTGTTCCCGGACCGATGGCTCCGGCGGCGAGGGAGGCGGTCCAGGTGCCATGGCCCTGTTGGTCCTGAGGGGTGCCGTCGTCGCAGGTGCTGGGGTAGGCGGCCTCGTCGACTTCGGAGAGGTTAAGGGCGAGGTTTGGGGCGATGTCGGGGTGGTTTTCGTCGACGCCGCTGTCCAGGATGGCGATGCGGACGCCTTTGCCCATGGTGGTGTCCCAGGGGCCGTGCGCTGGAGCGCCAGGGACGTTGTTGCCGTAGCCTCCAACCTGCTGGACGGCCCAGCCTTGCGGGGTGCTGGTGTAGTAGGTGTCATACGGCGGCGGTGGCGGGGGTAGTAGCGGGGCGGTCGGGAGGATGGGGCCGTGGGTGGGTAGTCTGCCAAGGGATGAGTTTGGGTTGGAGGACTGGTCTCCTGTACCGACGTTGGAGGTCGTCGGGGCGATGGGCTGAAGACGGATGCGATGTGCGGAGACGATGCGGTCGTGGAGTACGGTGATGACATTCGGTTGGGCGGCGAGCAGGCGGAGGGTGGTTGCGTCGTCCTGCTGGCTGGACGGCGATTGGACGATAGCGATGCCCAGGTGCTCGTGGCGCTGAGTAAGACGGGAGCCGGCGGAGAGGATGCGGGCTTCTGCATCGCCGGGAATGGTGGCGTTCCGATAGATGACGAGGTAGCGGTGGGGAACGAAGCTGGTGGTGTCGATCTGCGCACGGGCCATGGAGGGGAGCAAAAGAGATAGGAGGACAACCTGTTGCAGTCGGCCGTAGACGGAACCGGGGAGGGTGAGTGTCCGACGTCGGGTTGGCAAGTTTAGGGCGAAGGAACACTGCTGCACCTCGTTGTTGCACTGAGGTATGCATCGGCGGGCGAAGAATTTGCGTTAGGAAGTGTGGAGTTGTGTGCTATTACTTTGGTTTGTCGATAGCGAAAATTTATCTGATTTGCCTTGGGTTACGCGACGATTGACCCTCCTCGTTTGCGCGTGCTCTAATTGCCGCCTTTGTGAAGCTAAGTGAAAATTCGCGCTGTAAGGAGACTGTTGCATGCATGGTTTGAGTTTTTTGGCGGTGGTCGTACAGGAGCAGGCTGCAGTACCGCCTGCCTACGTTGGGAATGACGACGGCCGGATGTATCTGTGGATTGCACTGGGAGTTGGTGTGCTTGCCTTAGTGGCTGCGCTGTTGCTGGCGCGGGCGGTGATTGCGTCGGATACGGGAACAGTGGAGATGCAGGCAATTTCAAACGCCATTCGCGAAGGGGCGGAGGCGTTCCTGCGACGGCAGTATAGGACGATTGGGGCGATTGCGCTGGCTTTGGCGGTGGTGTTGTTCGTTGGGTACCACATGTCGCCAAGGACTTCGCCGTTTGCGCTGAAGACGGTGCTGAGTTTTCTGGTGGGTGCGGTGTGCTCGGGGCTGGCTGGGTTTACGGGGATGTACTGCTCGATTCGGGCAAATATCCGGACGGCGTCTGCGGCACGGACGAGCTTGAATAAAGCCCTGCAGATGGCGTTGCGTGGCGGTGCTGTGACGGGGTTGGTCGTGGTGGCGCTTTCGCTGCTAGGGGTGGGGTCGCTGTTCCTGTTTTTTGGGGGACTGCAGAATCCGCAGGCTGTACCGTACCAGTTGGTTGGGTTCGGGTTTGGCGCTTCGCTGGTGGCGTTGTTTGCACAGCTTGGCGGGGGAATTTATACGAAGGCCGCGGACGTGGGAGCGGACCTGGTGGGGAAGGTCGAGGCAGGAATTCCTGAGGACGATCCACGAAATCCTGCGGTAATCGCGGACTTGGTTGGTGACAATGTAGGAGACTGCGCGGGCCGTGGCGCGGATATTTTCGAGTCGACTGCTGCTGAAAATGTCGGCGCGATGATTCTGGGTGCGGCGCTTTACCCGGTGTTCGGCGTGAAGGGTATTTTGTTTCCACTCATCGTGCTTGCGATCAATTTGATTGCGAGTATTGTGGGGGTTTTTGTGGTGAGCACGCGCGAGGATGAAGATCCTATGCATGCGCTGAATAAAGGATTTTATGTTACCTCGGCGTTGGCGCTGGCGGGGTTTGCCGGTGCTGTTTACACGATGCTGAATGGGCCGCAGGTGCAGCCGTTGTGGCTGCTTGGGTGCGGCGTGGTCGGATTGGTAACAGCGTTTCTTTTTGTGTGGATTACGGAGTACTACACGGAGGCGATCTACCGGCCGGTGAAGTCGATTGTTGAGGCTTCAGTGACTGGGCCGGCGACGAATATCATCAGCGGACTGGCTGTGGGGATGGAGACCCCAGCGATGCCGGTGGTGGTGATATCGGCGGCACTGCTGCTGAGTTACTACTTCGGTGTGCAGGGGCTTGCTGGAGTTGCGGGCATTAGTGACTACGCGAAGGGAATCTACGGGACTGCAATAGCCACGATGGGAATGCTGAGCTGTGCGGCTTACATTCTGGCGATGGATACGTTTGGGCCGATTACGGATAATGCGGGTGGCATCATCGAGATGTCGAACCAGCCGGATTCGATTCGTGAACGGACCGACAAGCTCGATTCAGCGGGTAATACGACGAAGGCTTTGACGAAAGGATATGCGGTAGGTTCGGCTTCGCTGGCGGCTTTCCTCTTGTTCTCGGCGTACCTGGAAGAGATCAAGGTAATTGTAACGGCTAAGGTTGCAAATGCCGGCGGATATATGCCGGCGGGGTGGAGCTTTACCAATATCAACCTGGCGCAGGTTCCGGTGTTCGTTGGAGCGCTGCTAGGCGCAATGTTGACCTATCTGTTCAGCTCGATGGCGATTAAGGCGGTTGGACGGACGGCGCAGATGGTTGTGCAGGATGTTCGAAATCAGTTCAAAGAAAATCCCGGAATTATGGCTGGGACGTCGAAGCCGGACTATGGACGATGTGTTGACATCGTTACGGGAGCTGCTCTGAGGGAGATGGTACTTCCGGGGGCGTTGGTCGTGAGTCTGCCGGTTGTGGTTGGTTTGATCTTCCGGCACTTGAGCTCGAGCTACCAGGCAAACGCAACGGTCTATGCGCCGGGTGCGATTCTGCCTGTACCTGCGATTGGCGGCGTCCCGGTGAATCTGGCTGGAGCGGAGGCTGTGGCAGGATTGTTGATGGTTGGAACGATCTCAGGCGTGCTGCTGGCGATGCTGATGAATAACGGCGGCGGGGCCTGGGACAATGCAAAGAAGTTCATCGAGACGGGACAGTATGGCGGGAAGAAGTCGGATGCACATAAGGCGGCAGTCGTCGGTGATACTGTGGGCGATCCTTTCAAGGACACTGCAGGCCCGAGCCTGCATGTGCTGATTAAGTTGCTGGCAACGATTACGTTGGTGCTGGCCCCGTTGTTTGTTTAGGTTGGACGGATGCGCGAAATGGGTGACCTTCGGGTTGCCCATTTTCGTGAGTTTTGCAGAGCTGGAAAGCAACGGCGAAGAGGCCAGGTGTGGTTTCTTCCCGGTACAATCTGTGTCTGTAGGGTTAACAACCGCGGCAGGTCCGTTCGTTGCGACGTAAAGGATAGGTGCATGGCAAGACAGTCTGGATCCAGTGTGCAGGAGAACAAGAAGACGGCAACTAAAGTTGCCGACAGTGTGCTGACGCGTGAGCAGTTGGTGGAGTTTTATCGACTGATGTATCTGTCTCGGCGTACTGATGATCGCGAGATTGTTTTGAAGCGTCAGCAGAAGATCTTTTTTCAGATCTCGTGCGCCGGCCATGAGGCGCTGCTGGTGGCGGCGGGGATGGCGCTGAAGCCGGGGTATGACTGGTTCTTTCCTTACTACCGTGATCGTGCGATCTGCCTTGCGTTGGGAAATACAGTTGAGGAGCAGTTGCTGCAGGCGGTGGGTGCAGCGGACGACGTAGCGAGTGGCGGACGACAGATGCCTTCGCACTGGTCGAGCAGGAAGTTGAATATTGTTTCGCCGTCTTCGTCGACGGCGACGCAGTGTCTGCATGCGGTGGGGTGCGCGGAGGCGGGAAGGTTCTTTACGAAGCATCCTGAGGCGGCGAAGAAGCATGATGGGGACTACCGCGAGTTCAAGGATGTGAAGTTTCATGGCGATGAGGTTGTCTATGTCTCGATCGGGGAGGGATCGACGAGCCAGGGTGAGTTCTGGGAGTCGTTGAATACTGCCTCAAATGGCAAGCTGCCGGTGTTGTATGTGGTCGAGGACAATGGGTATGCGATCTCGACTCCGGTTGAGGTGAATACGCCGGGCGGAAATATCTCGAGGTTGGTGGCGAATTTTCCGAACTTCCACTTTGCGGAGATTGATGGCACCGACCCGATTGCGAGTTACAAGGCGATGGTGGAGGCGGTGGCATATTGCCGCTCGGGCAAGGGGCCGGCGCTGGTGCATGGGCATGTGATTCGGCCTTACTCGCACTCGCTGAGTGATGATGAGAGGCTTTATCGTTCGGTGGAGGAGCTGGATGCGGATGCTGCAAAGGATCCGATCTCGCGGATGCAGATGTGGTTGCTGCGCGAGGGGATTCTAGATGCGGATGCGATCAACAAGCTAGAGCGGCAGGTGGATGAAGAAGTTCAGCGGGCGGCGGATCGCGCGGTGATGGCGACGTTGCCAACTGTGGCTTCGATTACGAAGCATGTGTATTCGGAAGATTTGAGTTCGCAGGATGCTCGGTTTGATACTGAGCCGCAGCCTACTGCAGACGCCACGGAACGTACGATGGCTGACCTGATTAACTGCTGCCTAAAGGACGAGATGCGGCGGGACGAGCGGGTGGTGGTGTTCGGTGAAGACGTAGCCGATGCGACGCGGGATGGTGCGTTGCGAGCGGGAAAGATCAAGGGCAAGGGTGGCGTGTTCAAGCTGACTGCTGGGCTGCAGACGGAGTTTGGCAGCGATCGTTGCTGGAACTCGCCGTTGGCCGAGGCGAACATTACGGGTCGCGCGATTGGTATGGCGATGCGGGGGATGAAGCCGGTGGTGGAGATTCAGTTCTTCGATTACATCTGGCCGGCGATGCACCAGATGCGGAACGAGCTTTCGCTGGTGCGATGGCGGTCGAATGGAGATTTCAACTGCCCACTCGTGATGCGGGTGCCGATTGGCGGGTATCTGACGGGTGGATCGATCTACCATTCGCAGTCGGGCGAGAGTATTTTTACACACACCCCAGGGGTGCGAGTGGTGATGCCGTCGAATGCGCTGGATGCGCTGGGATTGTTGCGGACGGCAATTCGTTGCGATGACCCAGTGTTGTTCCTGGAGCATAAGCGGCTGTATCGGGAGACGTTCGGGCGGGCGGCGTATCCGGGGCCGGATTATTGCATCCCGTTTGGGAAGGCAAAGATTGTGCGCCCGGGAAAAGATCTGACCGTATTGACGTATGGCGCGGTGGTGCCGCGGGCACTGCAGGCGGCGCAAAAGCTGCATCGCGAGACGGGCGTGGATGTGGAGCTGATCGATCTGCGGAGCTTGACTCCTTATGACTGGGAGGCGATTGCGGAGAGCGTGAAGAAGACCAATCGCGTGATCGTGGCGCATGAGGACATGTTGAGCTGGGGATACGGCGCAGAAATCGCGGCGCGTATCGGAGACGAGTTGTTTCATGACCTGGATGCGCCGGTGCGTCGTGTAGCGGCAATGGATACGTTTGTGGCGTATCAGCCGTTGCTGGAGGATGCGATTTTGCCACAGCCTGAGGATCTGTATCGGGCGATGGCGGAACTTGCGGCGTTTTAGTTGGGGTGGATCGACTGAATTTGTGCGCAACTGCTACGTGAAGCCAGGGTTTCTGATTGCAGGCACGGTTTGTGAGGTCTGCGCAGTCGGGTCAGGCTGCGCGGTGAGGAAATTCTATGCAATTCAGACGGATATCTGCTGAGGTGCTGCTGAACTCAGTGCGGGCGCTGTTGTCGGGTATTTTGTGCGTGCTGATGGTGGAGCAGCCGATGATGGCGGCCGGGGCGGTGAAGAAAGTCGTGGGACCTCCGGCACAGCAGATACAAGGTGATGAGCGCGTGCTGCATGTGCTGAACCGTTTTACGTTTGGTCCACGGCCAGGTGATGTTGCGGCGGCTCGTGCGATGGGCTTGAAGGAGTGGTTTGAGCGACAGTTGAACCCGTTGAGCATCGATGATTCTGCGCTGGAAGCGCGGCTGGCAATGTTTCCTGCTATGCAGATGGAGCAGGCTGATTTGATGGAGCGATATCCGAGCCCCGCGGTGCTGCGGCAGATGATCGCAAAGAACGAACCGCTGCCAGCTGAACCGGTGGAGCATGCGATCTATGCGGATGGAATCGCGTTTTATAAGGCCGCAAAGGCAAAGCAAGAGGCGCAGCAGGCGCTTACCGATCAAGGTGGCAGTAACGGTAATGGGAGTGCAATGTCACCAACCAAAGGGCCGGGTGACGGTTCTATGGGAAAGAGCGCAGAGGAGATCCAGCCTAAATCTGCGCTGCCGGGCGATGGGGTGGATCCGGCTACTCCAGCCATGGCCACGCATGAGGAGCAGTTTTATTCGGGGCTGGATGCTGTGCGGATTATCAACTTGCCGCCGGAACAGAGGATGCAGCGGATTCTTGCGATGCCGCCGGAGGAGTTGGTGTCGTTTCGGAAGAGCTTGAGTCAGAGCGAACTGGCGGCAGCCGGGGCAGGTTTGACGCCGGTGCAGCGGGAGACATTGGCTGCGCTGCAAAGTTCGCCTCGGATGGTTGGGGCGGAGGTGCTGGAGTCTCGGATGATTCGTGATGTTTACAGCGAGCGCCAGCTCGAAGCGGTGATGACAGACTTCTGGCTGAACCACTTCAATGTGTACATCAAGAAGAATCAGGGTGAGCCGTATTTGCTGCCGGCTTATGAGCGGGATGCGATTCGACCAAATGCTCTGGGCAAGTTTGAGGATCTGCTGGTGGCAACGGCGAAGAGTCCGGCGATGCTGATGTATCTGGATAACTGGCAGAGTGTCGGGCCGGATTCGATGGCGGCGAAGAATGGCGGGAAATATGCGCAGCTGGCGCAGAATCCGCAGGTAAAGCAGGCGCTTAAGGACCTTGGACTGAATGAAAATTACGCGCGTGAGTTGATGGAGCTGCATACGTTGGGGGTGCAGTGTGAGGTTAGTGAGGATCATCCGGCGGGCAAGCTGGAGAAGGTGTGCGGACGAGGGTATACGCAACAGGATGTGACGCAGGTGGCGAGGGTCCTCACAGGGTGGACGATCGATCAGCCTTACCGGAAGGGGGCGTATCGGTTTGAGCAGCGGCGGCATGAGCCCGGCGCAAAGACGGTTCTGGGTAAGAC
Source organism: uncultured Acidobacteriaceae bacterium (assembly GCA_963771625.1). GTDB lineage: Bacteria > Acidobacteriota > Terriglobia > Terriglobales > Acidobacteriaceae > Edaphobacter. The sequence goes on along the minus strand of CAVYUE010000018.1, from coordinate 96,849 downwards.
TATTGAAGAGAATGGCGAGGCCGAGGGGCTGCAGGTGCTGCATATGCTTGCGACTAGTCCGGCGACGGCCCAGTTTATCTCGACGAAGCTGGCTGTGCGTTTTGTGAGTGATACACCTCCGCAGACGCTGGTGGACCGGATGGCCAAAGCCTTCCTGTTGAGCGGCGGAGATATTAAGGCAGTGCTTCGGGTGATGTTCGATTCGCCGGAGTTCTGGTCGCCTGAGGTGTACCGGGCGAAGGTGAAGACGCCGGAGGAGTTTGTCGTGTCGGCGGTGCGGGCGAGCGGTGCGGAGGTGACGAATGCTATTCCGCTCGTGCAGTCGCTGGATAAGCTGGGAATGCCGTTGTTTGGTATGCAGACTCCGAATGGTTACAGCTGGATGGCGGAGCAGTGGGTGAATACGGGAGATCTGGTGAGCCGGATGAACTTTGCCCTGAGTCTCAGCGGAGATCGCATTACGGGAACACAGACGGATTGGACTCGGTTGCTGGCGGAGACGGGAACGAGTATAGAACCGGCAGCGTTGGCGACAGGGACTGCGGCTAGTTTGGCCTCGGCGAAGGAACAGAAGCTGGAGCTGGTGTTGCTGGGGCAGCCGGTGAGCGATCGGACGAGGTCGACCGTGCTGGAGCAGTTTCAGAACCAGGCGACTGGGCAGCAGGCAGAGAAGAGCTTTGCGATCCGGGCGAATGAATGGGAGCCAATGGCGCAGGTTCTAAATGCAGGTGGGCCAAAGGTCCAGGTGAAACAGTCTCAGGATCGCGAGGCTGCAGTGATGGCTGGATTGTTATTGGGGTCGCCGGAGTTTCAGCGCAGGTAAACCCTGTTTGGGCCAAAAGGAGAGTGGCTTTGGAGAAGGCTAAAGTGACTTCGCTGCCCCTTCGTTTGGTGGATATTGGAACAGATGGCAACTTCCCGGGAGTAAGCGCGTTTGTACTTGAAGACGGCGTTAGCGCGGGGAGATAAGATGGCGAACATGAAGAATATGGCGGACCACAGCGACTGGGGATGCGATATTCACGGACGCGATGCTGAGCGGCGGGGCGTAACGCGGCGCGGGTTCATGAAGGGTGGGGCCCTGGCGCTGATTGGGACTTCGACTATTCCGGCGTTTTTGTCGCGGAGCGTGCTGGCGGAGGTGACGACTGCGGCCGCGAGTAAGAAGAAGCTTGTGGTCCTGTTTCAGCGGGGGGCGGTCGATGGATTGAATGTGGTGGTTCCGTATCGAGAGAAAAACTATTACGCGATGCGGCCTTCGATTGCGATTCAGGAGAGAGATGTTCTGGATCTGAACGGATTTTTTGGATTGCATCCTTCGATGGCGGCGTTCAAACCGCTCTATGACCAAGGACACCTCGCTATCATTCAGGCGGCGGGTTCGCCGGATTCGACGCGATCGCATTTTGACGCACAGGATTATATGGAGAGTGGTACGCCGGGGATGAAGGCTACTCCTGATGGCTGGCTGAACCGGGCACTGCAGGCAGAGATGATGACTGGAAAGCCTTCAGCATTTCGTGCAGTGGCATTGGGGACGCAAGTCCCGAGGACGCTGCAAGGAAAGCTGCCGGCGATTGCCGTGAATAATCTCGCTGATTTTTCTGTGGGAGGGAGAGGGCCGCAGACTTCGTCGATCAGCAATGCGTTTCAGGCGATGTATGACGAGAGCTCGGATGCTGTGTTGCACGGAACAGGGCAAGAGACGTTCGAGGCTGTGAAGATGTTGAAGTCGGCAGACCCGGCGCGCTATCAGCCTGCGGCAGGCGTGGTGTATCCGAATACTCCATTCGGAAACAGCATGAAACAAATTGCACAGTTGATGAAGTCGAACCTTGGCGTGGAGGCGGCGTTCTCGGATATTGGCGGATGGGATACGCACCAGAACCAGGGGAATGTGAATGGTCAGCTGGCGAATCGGCTGAAGGAGTTTTCAGATACGATTGCGGCGTTTTGGAGGGACATGGGCGACGACGCAGAGAATGTGACGCTGGTGACCATGTCGGAGTTTGGGCGGACGGCTCGGCAGAATGGGACCGGTGGGACAGATCATGGACATGCGAACGTGATGTTCGTGCTGGGCGGTCGTGTGAAGGGCGGGAAGGTGTATGGGAAGTGGCCCGGGCTGGCGAATGAGCAGTTGAATGAAGGGCGAGATCTGACAGTGACAACCGACTTTCGGCGTGTGCTGGGAGAGGCGGCCTACAAGACGCTGGGTGCAAAAAACCTTGAGTTGGTTTTTCCGGGAGCGAAGGTAAGCCCAAGTCAATTTTTAAATTTCAGCTGACGGGATTGGCTTGAAATGTATCTAGCTTGTCTGTCTTCTGTTTATGGAATGTAAATATTTAAGAAATACGTAATAGTGGAAAATTTAGGACAACTTTTCTTCTGGCACCGCGTCTTATTGGATGTAACACAAACGACAGTCGAGCTTGCAGTTCCCACGGCTTCGGCTTCCAATATCCGCAACAAAAGAACTCCCCACCACAATGTAAGGCTCCCAGAGTATCGGGAGCCTTCACTCCTTATCATCCCTTTGATTGAGAAAGATTTCCTACCTGGCTAGGCGAAGCCAATCTTGCGGTCGAGAGCTAGCGCTCCCGCACCGTAGAACAGCAGCATGATCGCCAAGGCGGCGAGGGCGAGGATGTAGTTGTAGATTCCGAAGCCCTGGTGGATACCGACGGTGGCGAAGGCGGTCAACATGTTGATTGCGACCAAAGCTGCGGCGAGACGTGTGAGCAGACCGAGTATCAAGAAGGCGCCGCCGAGGAGTTCGGTGAAGGCGGAGACGTATCCAAGCCAGTAGGGGAGGCCAAGGGTTACGACGTAATGGGCGTGGTGATGGAGTGCTCCGGCCGGCACGACCTTCTGGTATCCGTGCACTGCCATGGAGATGCCGAGGATGAGGCGCATGAGCAGTGCGCCGACAGGTTGCAAACTATTAAGCCATTTCGTCATAGGAGACTTCCTTTTGCAGGGTACCGTGGAGGGCGCTGCAAAAGGTGGTGGATCTAGCGGGCGGGTGCCGGGTAAGGCACGAGCTGCGGAGCGGGAGCGGGCGGAAGATATTGGTCGAGAAAGCGGGTGAGGCTTTGGTTATAGAGAGGTTCGGAGAGAGAGGGGAGTTCGACTGTGAGTTTAGGGTCGGATGCGTGGAGAAAGTTCCCGTCGGTTGATGTGGTGCGGGAGAGGAGCAGTTTGGGAGTCTTTAGGATGGTGAGTGGCTGGGCGAGGGGGAAGCGCTCGTGAAAGAGCAGCCGTACGGGGACAAGATGCGAGCGGGGGTCACGTTGGGCTACTTCGAGAAGATCGGCGCGGGGTGCGTCGAGGATCAGGGCTGGGATGGCGTTGTGATCTGCGGCAAGCTGGGTGGCCAAGGCAGCGCCGACGCCGGTTCCGTACGGGATGATCTGCTGCGCTGGGATGGCGCGGGATGTGGTGAGGTATTGCCAGGCCGAGTTGGCGTCGTGGGTCATGCTGAGCTGGCTGGGGTGCGTTGCCGCGCTCTGACCGTAGCCTCGGTAGTCGAAGGCGAAGACGTTGAGACCGATGTTGTGGAGGCTGGTGAGGGTGGGGATGCAGTCAGCGAGCGAGCCGTCCGAGCCAGGGAGGAAGAGGATCGTGGTTTGAGCGTAGCGGGCGCCGGGGGATGAGGGAATCCACCAGCCGGTCAGTTGTGGAGTTGCGGACTCGTCCAAGCCGAAGTGGATGAGTTCGTAGGGGATGCCGGCGATGGATGCAGGCGCCGACGATGTGCGGGCCGGGTGAAGGACGAGTTGCCACTGTCCCTGGTAGAAGAGAAGGCAGAAGGTGAGGTAGCCGCAAAAGAGAGCCGCGACTACGGTGACGGCGATGGCCTTCACCAGCCAGATGGGGCTGACGTCTTCATACTGAACTTTGACTGGCGGAGTGTGCTTGTCTGGTCTCGGAGTGGGGCGGGGCATCGGTCTGCTTCTGTATTGACTTTAGCATTGGGTTGATGCGGCGAGTCGTTTTGAGTGTGCGACGCTCTAAGATGGAGATAGTGGAGGATTTTGCGTGGCGCAGTGGGTGAGGTTGTGTGGAGTGGCGGAGGCTCCGCCGGTGGGACGGGTGATGGAGGCCGAGGTGGATGGGGTGCAGGTGTGTCTGGCGAATGTGAATGGAGTGTTATCGGCGCTGGACAACATCTGTCCGCATCGACAGGGCCCGCTGGGGCAGGGATGGGTGGAGGGTGAGGCGGTGGTTTGTCCGTGGCATTCGTGGGCTTTCAACGTGAAGACGGGGTTAGCGGAGTATCCGGCACATGAGCGGGTGGATGTGTTCCCGCTACGCGTTGCAGGGGAAGATGTTTTGGTGGATATCGAGTGATGTGGTGGGAAGGAATCAAGGTCGGAACATCTTTAAAATTGGTATGAAATAGGTGATGAGAACAGGCGATGAGCCGATAGGCTGCTTGTACTGACAGACCATTCGAAAGAGTGGCTGATTGAGAGGGAGTTCTACCATGAAGCTGCGTACTTTGTTTCTTGCTGCCATTGCATTCGTCGTTCTGGCTGGTTCAGTTATTCCGGCAAGCGCCCATTCCCGCCACCACCATCACCATCACCACAATCACCGCTAGACTTAGTGTTGAGCACTGGAAGGCCCGGCCATGTGCCGGGCCTTTTTGTGTGCATGAAGGATTTGCCTGTGATTGGGTCTTTGGCTCTCAATGCTGATAGAATCTATTAAATCCACTCCAGGCAGGAGAGGCAATGCAGGCAATACTGGCGCTAGAAGATGGGCGCGTTTTTCGGGGTAAGAGTTTTGGCGCGCGGGCGGAATGCTCGGGCGAGGTGGTCTTCAATACATCACTGACCGGCTATCAGGAGATCTTTACCGATCCTTCGTACGCGGGTCAGATCGTGGTTCTGACAAATCCACATATTGGGAACTACGGGACGACACCGAGCGATGCGGAGGCCACGCGGCCTTACATCGAAGGTCTGGTGACGCGCGAGTTTTCGCCGATGAGTTCGAACTGGCGTTCGACGCAGGTGGCAGATGAGTATTTGGAGCGCTATGGCGTGCCGGTGATCGGTGAGATCGATACGCGTGCGGTGGTGCGGCATCTGCGGGCCAATGGCGTGATGCGTGGAGTGATTGCTTCGGGCGAGAATCTTGACGTGGATGCGCTGGTGGCGAAGGCGCGGGCGATCAAGAAGATGGAAGGCACCGATCTTGCGAGTATTGTGAGTACGAAGGTCGCGTATGAGTGGGACGCGAATGAGCCGAAGAATCAAACGGGCGATTCGCTACTGACGGCGGCGCTTGGCGATGATGTGAAGCAGATGCATGTTGTGGCGTATGACTTCGGGATTAAGGAGAATATTCTGCGGATGCTGACGCGAGAGAACTGCCGCGTGACGGTGGTTCCGGCGAAGACCTCGGCTGCGGATGTGCTCGCGATGGAGCCGGATGGAGTGTTCTTCTCGAATGGGCCGGGCGATCCAGAGCCGCTGGAGTATGCGGTTGAGAACGTGAAGCAGTTGCAAGGGAAGAAGCCGATCTTCGGGATCTGCCTGGGGCATCAGATCTTCGGGATCGCGCTGGGCGGGAAGACCTATAAGCTGAAGTTTGGGCACCACGGCGGGAACCACCCGATCATGAATCATCAGACGGGGAAGGTTGAGATTACCGCGCAGAATCATAACTTCAACGTCGACCCCGATTCGCTGCCGGCCGATGTGGTGAAGACGCATACGAACTTGAATGATCAGACACTGGCGGGGTTGAAGCATAAGACGGACCCGATGTTCAGTGTGCAGTACCATCCTGAGGCTAGTCCGGGACCGCATGACTCGCATTATCTCTTCAAAGATTTTCGGAAGATGATGGAAGAGTTCAAAAAATAAAGATTAAATGGCGCGGCTTTGGTCGCGCATTTTTTCGGCACACAGAGATTCAGTAAGGGAAAAGAAGATGCCGCGTAGGAATGACATTGCGAAGATTCTGGTGATCGGTTCTGGACCGATTGTGATTGGGCAGTCGGCGGAGTTTGATTACTCCGGGACGCAGGCTTGTAAGGCGCTGAAGGCTGAGGGGTATGAGGTGGTGCTGGTGAATTCGAACCCGGCGTCAATCATGACCGACCCTGAGGTGGCGGACCGGACCTATATTGAACCGTTGACTGCGGATTATCTCGAGGAGGTTCTTCGGGTCGAGAAAGAAATGCTCGAGCCGGAGGGCCTGGGAAGCAAGGGGAAGTTTGCTGTGTTGCCTACAGTAGGTGGGCAGACGGCGCTGAATCTTGCGGTGGATCTGGCGGATTCGGGCGTGCTGGATAAGTTAGGGATTGAGTTGATCGGCGCGAAACTAGAGGCGATCAAGAAGGCGGAAGACCGTCTGCTGTTCAAGGATGCGATGACGAAGATCGGGCTGGATATGCCGCGGTCTGCGCTGATCAACAACCTTCGCGATGGGTTGGAGTTTGCGGCGAAGATTGGTTTCCCGGTGGTGATTCGGCCTTCGTTTACGCTGGGCGGTTCTGGTGGTGGGATTGCGTACAACCGCGAGGAGTTGATGGAGATTCTTTCGCGCGGACTCGATCTTTCGCCGGTGCATGAGTGTCTGCTGGAAGAGAGCGTGCTGGGTTGGAAGGAGTATGAGCTGGAGGTGGTGCGTGACTTGAATGACAACGTCATCATCATCTGCTCGATTGAAAACTTCGATCCGATGGGCGTGCATACAGGGGATTCGATTACGGTGGCGCCGGCGCAGACGCTGACGGATCGCGAGTACCAGGCGATGCGGGATGCTGCGATTCGGGTGATTCGCGAGATCGGTGTAGAGACGGGTGGAAGTAATGTTCAGTTCGCGGTGAATCCGCTGAATGGGCGCATGACGGTGATTGAGATGAATCCGCGTGTGTCGCGGTCGTCGGCGCTTGCATCGAAGGCTACCGGGTTTCCGATTGCGAAGATTGCCGCGCGGCTGGCCGTGGGTTACACGCTGGATGAGATTCAGAACGACATTACGAAGGCGACACCGGCTTGCTTTGAGCCGACGATTGATTATGTCGTGGTGAAGATTCCAAAGTGGCAGTTTGAGAAGTTTCCTGGTGCGGATGAGAGCCTGGGGCCACAGATGAAGTCGGTCGGCGAGGTGATGGCGATTGGCAGAACCTTCAAGGAAGCGATGATGAAGGCGGTGCGGTCGCTGGAGACCGGCAAGAAAGCTACTGCCGATGACATTGAGCCTCGGAGGCTGACGCAGCGATTGGTAACGCCGCATCCAGAGCGGCTGAACTACGTTCGCTATGCGTTTGAGCGCGGGATGACGGTGCGGGAAGTTGCGCGGATGACGTCGATGGATCCATGGTTCTTGTACCAGATCAAGCAGATTACCGATGAGATCAAGGCTGTTGGCGGTGTGCCGATGGCGGAGGTGACGGCGGATCAACTGCGGACGGCGAAGCGGATGGGGATCTCTGATGAGCGGCTGGCGGCGAGCTGGGGGCTGACAGGAGCGGACGGTACTGCTGCGGTGCGGGCGCTGCGGAAGAAGCTGAACGTAATGCCCGTGTACAAGCTCGTGGATACATGCGCGGCAGAGTTTGAGAGCTATACGCCTTATCTCTACAGCTGCTATGACGATGAGGATGAGGCGGCTCCGACGACGAAGAAGAAGATTTTGATTTTGGGGAGTGGGCCGAATCGGATTGGGCAGGGAATTGAGTTCGATTACTGCTGCTGCCATGCGGCGTTTGCGCTGCGTGAGGATGGGTACGAGACCATCATGGTCAACTGCAATCCGGAGACGGTGTCGACCGACTATGACACGAGCGACCGGTTGTACTTTGAGCCGTTGACGCTGGAGGATGTGCTTGGGGTGTATGAGCATGAGGCTTCGTCAGGTGCAGAGATTGGGATGATTGTGCAGTTTGGCGGGCAGACTCCGCTGAATCTTTCGCTACCGCTGAAGAAGGCTGGTGTGCCGATCATTGGGACTTCGCCTGAGTCGATTGATCTCGCGGAAGACCGGAAGCGGTTCGGGAAGTTGATTGAGGAGTTGAAGATTCCGCAGCCTGAGGGCGCGATGGCTACCAGTGTGGCAGAGGCTGTGACGGGTGCGAATCGCGTGGGGTATCCGGTACTGGTACGGCCGTCGTATGTGCTTGGCGGACGTGCGATGGTGATTGCGTACGACGACGAGGCGGTTGTGCGGTACATGTCGACTGCCATCGAGTACTCGCAGGAGAGGCCGGTGTTGATCGACCACTTTCTGGAAGATGCAATCGAGTGTGACGTGGATGCGCTGTGCGACGGCGATGACGTTTTGATCGCGGGGATTATGCAGCATATCGAGGAGGCGGGGATTCACTCGGGGGATTCTTCGTGTGTGCTGCCGGCGGTTGATCTGAGTGATGACGTGTTGCGGACAATTCGGGAGTATACACGCAAGCTGGCTATGGCGCTGAGCGTGCGAGGGCTGGTGAATATTCAATTCGCAATTCAACGTGGAACGGTGTACGTGATCGAGGTAAATCCTCGGGCTTCGCGTACGGTGCCTTATGTTTCGAAGGCGACCGGGATTCCGTTGGCGAAGATAGCTTCACGCATTATGGTGGGCCGGAAGTTGAAGGAACTGCTGCCGGAGCAGTTGGCAAGCGGTCAGGACCTGGATACCGGTTCGCACTATTTTGTGAAATCACCGGTGTTTCCGTGGGGCAAGTTTCCAGGAGTCGATACGGTGCTCGGACCAGAGATGAAGTCGACGGGCGAGGTGATGGGCGTTGCAGATAACTTCGGGGAGGCGTTTGCCAAGGCACAGATTGCCGCAGGACAGGTGCTTCCGCTGAAGGGAACTGTGTTCCTGAGCGTCAACGACCATGACAAGGAAGGCGCGGTTTCGCTGGCTCGGCAGTTTGTGGAGATGGGATTCCATCTGGTGGCGACGCACGGTACAGCGATTGTGCTGGAGCAGGCTGGGCTGCAGCCAGAGCGTGTCTACAAGGTGAAGGAGGGTCGGCCGAATGTCGTCGATCTGATCAAGGGAGACCGGATTCAGCTGATCGTGAATACTCCGCGAGGGCAGGATACGTTCTTCGATGAGAAAGCGATTCGGCGCGCTGCGGTGATGGCACGTATTCCGACAATTACGACACTGGCTGCAGCGCGGGCGGCTGCGGAGGGAATCTCTGCGCTGCAGGAGGGCACGTTGAGTGTGGTTGCGCTGCAGACTCTGCATGCAGAGCGGATTGCGGCTGAGAGCGAAGCGGTCAACAGTATCAAGTAAATGGTGGCTAGGGTTCCAAGGCCAACGTCGCGCCAATGGCGTAAGCCATCATCGAGAGGGGAATCCAAGCGCCCACGAGAAGGCCATCCCCGCCCATGAGGCCACTGCCGTGGTTGAAGGTGAAGAAGGTGCGCCAGAGCTTTTCGACAGCGCCGCAGTTTTCACAGAGGCCGTTGCCGGTGGGGAGGTCGAGGACCCAAACGCAGACGATCGAGAAGATGACCAGGCCGGAGATCCAGGTGTAACGGGCGATGTTGTTCTGCTGAATGCGCGTAAGGATGTAACCGCCGAACATTGGAACAAGGCCCGCGAAGAAGGTCGCAAGTAGTTTGGGTGTCGATGAATCGGGGTCTGGGTGGTTGAGGGACATGACACCGATAACGACTGCCAGCAGGGTAAACGCGATGAGTGTGTGCGTGAGGAAAGAGACGGCCTCGCGACCGAGGTCGCTGAGAGATTTGTCCTGAGAGATGTCCCTTCCGTTGACCATAGGTATCAAATTTCAGGTTACTTGATCGGTGGCGTGAAGAAACGCGTCTCAGTTACATCTTTCGTGGCATGTTAGGCCATATTGGCGCTACGGGTTTCACTTGGCCGGCAAATCGATCTTAGAATGGAGAGATGCTTCTTGATGGGCTTCATCTGCCGCTGACTACACCGTTTTATCCTGACGGACGCCTCAACGTACCCAAGCTGGAACACAACGTTGCTCGCTATTCCAAGACGCCGGTCGCTGGTCTGGTTGTTCTGGGGGACACGGCAGAGGCGACGCTATTGTCCGAGGAGGAGACGCGACGGGTACTTCGGGGGGCTGTAGGAGCTGCTGCGGAGGATAAAGTCCTGATCGCGGGGGTGTCACGCGATAGCGTAGGAGGGACGCTGGACTTTGCAGAATGGGCAGCGGAGTTTGGCTACGATGCCGTGCTGGTGAAGCGACCTTCGATCCTTCAGGCGAACGCTCGCGGTGATTGGACGAAAGAGCTGCTGACTTACTTTCAGACCGTCGCTGATCGATCTGCGTTGCCTGTTGTGCTTTGGGGCGGTGCGTTGGAGGATGACGGGCTGTTGCCGGCTGAGATGGTCTTTCAGCTTGCAGAGCATCCGATGGTACTTGGGTTGGTAGATGGATCGGGTGATCGAGCGCGGATTGAAGAGCTCAAGGCCGGAACTGCAAAAGTGAGACGTGATGTGATCGTCACACCGGTGTTTGCGGCGGTGACGAGAAGGATGCAGGCTCAAAGCGGCGGGGCCGGAGCACTAATCTCTGCATCTACGTTGACGGATGGTGGAGCGGCATTGGCAGTTGCACCAACGAAGATTGTGCCGAAGACGCGCACGAAGGTCGTTGGATTTCAAATCCTGGCCGGACGTACTGACGGAATGCTGGAGGGATTGCGGGCTGGTGCAGTGGGGGCAATGCCTGGGTTTGCTGCAGCCGCACCGCAGGCCTGCTATGAGGTTCTAGCCGCGTGGAAGGATGGCGATGAAGGATTGGCGCAGGAGAAGCAGGAACGACTACGGGGTGTCGCGGACAAGGTGGAAGGGGAGATGGGGGTTGCGGGCATTAAGTATGGGTGTGATCTGAATGGGTATTTTGGGGGGAGGCCACGTCTGCCGCTACTGCCGTTGAGCGGGGAACAACGAGCTAAGGTTGAGGAGCTGATGCAGGGTATGCGCCACTGAAGACGCTTAGTGCTTGGGTGTGACAGGGATGCTCATGCCGCTGAGCTTGCTGCGGGCCTGCATGGCCTCGGGTGAGTTGGGAAAGCGCTGGATGAGGGTGCGAAATTCTTTTACCCCGGCGTCGGTCTCCTTGAGCGCGATCAGCGCCATCCCTTTATGAAGGTGCGAGACGGGGACCTTGTTGCTGTCGGGATACTGCTGGAGAACACTATCGTAGAACTTGATGGCGGCGGGATAACGACCGTCGTGATAATCCATCTCGGCCTGGTAGTAAAAGGAGTTTCCTGAGAGGGGATTGTCGGGATAGTACTTGACGACGTCGGAGAACTCGGAGGCTGCGAGGGCGTATTTGGCAGCCATATAGTCGCCAAGCGCAGTCTTGTAGAGATCATCGGCTGGGGGGACTGGGGGGCCTGCGACGGCTGCGGGCTCTGCGGCGAGTGGCACGCTTGCAGAGGGCTTACCTTTTCTGACGACGGGAGCTGGTGTGTTTGCGGGCGGCTCGGGAGCAGAATTTACGGGCGCCGATGAGATCGATCCACCGTTCTGGGGCACGTTCTGCATGTTGGCGCTCATGGATTGCTGCTGGCCTTGGACGTCCTGCATGAGCTTTTGGAGGGTTGCGAGGCGTGCCTTGATCTCGTCGACGGAATCATTCAAGGATTGAATCTGGCCGGAGAGCTGCTCAGTCTTTGTGGCCTGCGCTTCCTGTTGGGCCTGCATCTGTTTCTGCAGGCCTTCGACACTGATGGCCATTTTATTGATGGAGTCGGCGCTTTGCTGAATGAGGTCCTTCATAACGCCCATGCGCTCGTCATTGGACTGCTGGAGGCGAGCGACTGCGTCCTGAAGTTGCTGGATCTGCGTCTGTAACTGCACCATATCCTTGCTGACTGCTAAGGCTGGAGGAGAGCATAAAAAAGCGGCGGCGAGCACGGCAGCGCAGGCGAGACGCATCGGGTGGGAGAATTTCGAGTTATGTGACAGTTTGGGTTCGATCATTGTGCGCTCGGCTTTCTGTCTTCCAGTCGGCCTTTACGGGGGGTGCTTGAGGACAGGCTGGAGTCGCGGTCAGATTAGCAGAAACCCATGTCCCGAAGAGGGGACATGGGTCATGATGTTTGAGATGCTGCGGTGGGTTGCCGTTCGATCACGGGAGCGACCTTTGTTAGCGATCGAGAGAGAACTGTGCCCGGCGGTTCTGCTGCCAGCAGCTCTCGTCCTGTTCGGTGCAGAACTGTTTCTCTTTGCCGTAGCTGATCACGCGGAGGCGACTTGCGGAGATGCCAGCTGAGACCAGTGCGGTGCGGGCGGCGTTGGCGCGATTTTCGCCCAATGCCAGGTTGTACTCTGCCGAACCACGGTCGTCGCAGTATCCGCCGATGACAACCTTGATGGCGGGATGAGCAGCGAGATACGCGGCAGCCTTTGTGGTGGATGCGGCGGCGTCGGGACGCAGATCGAAGCTGTCGTAGTCAAAGAAGACGTCCTGAACATTCTGGTGGAAGGCTGCTTCGCTGCCCATGTCCGTGTCTGTTGGAGCAGGGGTAGTGGGAGCAACGGGGACGCGGACGGTTACACGAACGTTGGCTTCCGTGGTGCCGCCGTCACCCTTCGCGGTGAGGTGGAAGTTGGTAGAGTTCGAGGGCGATACGGTCTGGGTACCGTTGGAGTTCACCGTGCCGATACCGTCGATAGTGACCACAGTGGCATCTTGTGTGCGCCAGTTGAGAACAACAGACTGGCCTAGATCAATGGCTAGAGGGTCTGCGGTGATTGTGGCCGTTGGTGCGGGGGAAGGCGCGGCTGGCACGGGTCCCAGGGCGTTGGGATTTACGCCGCTGGATTTCTTGTGGCAGCCTGTGACTGCACCGATGGCAACGAGTGTCGCTGCCATAACCAGGGTCTTGCGGATTCTTGTTTGCATTCCGTTCATCACTCATCTCCTGCTAATCGTTAGTAAGTCAAAAATCAAAATTGCCTGCGATGCGAGCTCGCAGGGGAGAACTGTTTACTTCCAACTCCAGTTGGGCATATCGGCACCGACGCCGGTAAGTGCGTGCTTCTGGGTGCCGTCTGCGAGCATGGTCCAGACCTTCATGTGGCTGTCTTTTCCATCAGCTGAGTTGGCGTAGACGATGTGACGGCCATCGGGCGACCAGGAAGGGAAGTCACAGCGACCACCGTCGTGAGTGAGTTGGATCCAGCGTTTGGTGGCTATCTCCATGACGTAGATGTCCTGGCCCCCAGGAGCGCCGGGACCATATTTGCGATCCCATGCGAATGCGAGAAACTGGCCGTTGGGAGACCATGAAGGAGACGTTGCGTATCCGCCGTCGGTCATGCGTTGAATAGCTGAGCCATCAGTGTCCATGATGTAGAGCTGTGGGAGGCCGGTGCGTCCGCTGATCCAAGCGATCTGCGAACCAGTACGCGGATTGAAGACGGGCGAGACGTCAGGGCCGCGGAAGCTGGTGACGCGACGTGCGAGGCTGCCGTTGGCGTCGGAGATCCAGATCTCGGGGTCTCCGCTGCGGGAGGAGGAGTAGGCGATGTCTTTTCCGTTCGGGGACCACGCCGGAGAGAGGTTGGTGCCTCCAACAGATGGGAAGCTGACCATGCGGCCAAGGAGAAGCGAGTACATTCGCACTTGAAAGCCGTCATGACCAAGCGAGGAGAAGGCTAACCGAGTGTTGTCCGGCGAGATGCGCGGAGAGAGAGACACAGTGCCGAGGTGGGTGATGGGGTGCTGGTTGGCACCGTCGTAGTCCATCTCCCATATCTCTTTATCGGCGCCGCCGATCTTGACGTAGTAGATCTTGGTCTCAGCGATGCCTTGACTGCCCCCACTGAGTCGAAAGATGATCTCGTCGGCGAAGCGGTGGGCTATCTGCCTAGCAGAGTCTTCGCTGGCATCCTCGGTATATTGCTTGGCGAGGACCTGGGGGTACTGAAGATTTTTGGCGTCGAACAGGAAGCCGTTGCAGACGATCTTGTTGGCCTGAACTCCGAAGCTTCCGAAGGCCACCATGGCCGCTGAGGTTGGGGCTGCCGCCCACTGCTGAACGTTCATCTCCGCTGGAGCGCCCGGCGTTGACTGGGGCAGCAGGCTCTTGGAGACGATGTCGAAGATGCCGGCGTTTGCAAGGTCTGCGTAGAGCGTCGTGTCGAAGGTGCGTTTCAGGCTGGAGACGTGCGGATCAGCAGAGGCGGGTTTGAAGTCCGCAACGGCGATGCGAATGTTGGAGACACCGCTGGAGGTCTCGGTCTTGAACGTGTCCTGCGCTCGAAGGATGGCAGAGCACGCGAAAAGGAATAGCAGGGCTCCGCGGCAATAAAGCTGAGCGTGCCGAATGAGGGTCGTTCGTTTCAGGCTAAGCATTCTTACCTATGTTAGACGCAAAACTGGCGTGGCGGGGTTTTCGTGCGGCGCAGAAGGCGGTAATCAAAGGAATACTCCGGCGGGGAAATAAAGTTGAAAGCTATTGCGGATGTAGGTGAAAGGTGTATTCGACCGTGATGTGATCGCCCTGCGGCAGTGGACCGAAGCCGTCAACACGCTGGACTGCGCGTATAGCAGAGAGATCCAACGTCGGTGAGCCGCTGGGGCTTTCGACGCGTGCGTTGGATGGAATACCTTCACGATTGATGTCGAAGACGATGGTAGTGCTCTTGCCGATCGAAGTGCGAGGATCGGCCTCCGCTGTGTACCAGTTCTGCGCGACCTTGCTGTTGACGATGTTGACGTAGTAGGCAAACCGTGCGCCGAAGGTACGATCCTCCACGGAGACGCTGGCGGTGCCGTTTTTTAGCTCCAATGTGGATTGGGCGATGCGGACGCCTGCAGTCTCACCCGTAACTGCTTTTGTAGGTGGAGGAGTAACGGGCTGAATGTGTTTGGGTGGCGCTGGAGTGGGCTTTTCCGCAGTTTTGATAGGTTTCGTGATCTTTTCCGGGATGGCGACTTCGTTTGGAGCTGGTGGCGGTTCCGTTTTTTCTTTCGTGACCACCGGGGCCGGACTCGGTGCCTCCGAAGTGAGAACGCCTGTGTCGAGTGTGCGCTGCGTTGGCGGAAGAGGGAGCGAGGAGACCATGGTGGCCTGGATGGCTCCGGCGTTGGAGGCGTTTTCTCCCCAGTTCATGCCGCGACTGTGAAAGATGAATGCCCAGCCAAATATGATGGCGGCTATAAGACCGTGCAGAAACAGTGAACCAGCGAAGTTGGTACCCAGTCTGTCGCTGCTGTGGTATTCGTCATCGCCGAGTTTGAGTTGAGTGGCTATGTCACTCTCCTCACTTCTGAATCGGTTGGGTGACGATGCTGATGTTGGTAATGCCGGCCTGTTTGACAGCATCCATGACCGAGGCGAAGGCGCCGAAGGGGACGCGCTCGTCGGCCCTCAGGTAGATGATGCGTTTGGATGGGTCGGCCTTGCTGTTGGTCTTGAGCAGCTTTGGAAGCTCGTTGACGTTAACGGGCTTGTCTTGCAGGAAGACGTTCTGCTCGCGATCGATGGTAACGACCATGCGCTCCTCGGTGAGTTGATTGACGGAGCGGGTCTTCGGGATTGCTACTTCGACGCCCGATTGAAGGACGGGCGCGGTGAGCATGAAGATGAGCAGGAGCACAAGAACCACGTCGACCAGCGGAGTGATGTTGATCTCTGCGAGTGCGGTCTGAGTGCGTCCTTTTGCGGAGAAGGCCATCGCTAGAACGACCTCCGCCGGACTTCTTCAGGCTGCTGTTGTTGCGGGGGCGGTGCCAGCATGGCGGCGTTTTCTATAGCGTTGAGAAGTTCGCGGCCAAAATCGTCCATGCGTGCGCCGAACTCGCGCAGGCGTGCCGTGAGCTGGTTGTAGCCGACGACGGCAGGAATGGCGACGACGAGACCGGCGGCGGTGGTGATGAGTGCCTCCGAGATGCCCGGGGCGACTGCGCGAAGGGTTGCCGCACCTGCGGTGCCGAGGCCATGGAAAGCGTCGATGATTCCCATGACGGTGCCAAAGAGGCCGATGAAGGGAGCGATGGCGGCGATGGTGGCGAGCCAGGTCATGCGGCTCTCCATCGCGGTGAGGGACTCGCTGGAGGCGGTCTGAGCCGCGCGTTCGAGCGCCAATGGATTGCGGGGAAGACCGCGTCCACCATTCTGTCGCTGATATTCGTCGTGAATCTCGGTGAAGACGGCGACGAGCGGGCTGGGCTTGAACTGGTCGGCAACGCTGGCAATTTCGCTGAGCCGGCTCGATTTACGAAATGCGCGGACGAAGCGCTGGCTCTGTGTTTGTGCCTTGCTGAAGGTGGACCACTTGGAGAGCATGATGGTCCAGGAGAAGATGCTCGCGAGAAGCAGGATGACGAGCACCGCGAACGCAACCGGGCCGCTGTTGTGGATCATCTCCATGAGGGCGCTCCCGTTGGCCGCTGCGGGTGGTGCGGCTGTGGGGTCTTCCTGGAGGAAGTACAGAGCAAGGGCGAGGGTCCAGAGCATAGTTGTTGTCCACCAGACCTTAGTGTAAATCGTTGCGGAGGGAAATCAGGTGGGGGCATCTGTCGTGGTGCAGGTTTTGAGTGATCATGATGGTTCACAGCGAGGTTTGCTATTCTCGCGATACGTCTTGCCTGGGGACTTTATGCTGCTGGAGTTGCGTGCGGAAAACTATGCTGTGATCGACCGTGCGGTCGCGACGTTCGGGCTAGGGCTGAACCTGTTGACGGGTGAGACGGGGGCAGGGAAGTCGATTTTGATCGATGCGCTGGCGCTGTTGCTGGGTGGTAAGGCATCGGCGGATGTAGTCCGTCATGGAGAAGAGAAGGCAGTCGTGGGGTGTGTCTTCGAATTGACTCCGGGGGCGGCTGCGATCCTTGAGGCGAATGGGATCGACTCCGACTCGGACCATATTTTGCTTCGGCGAGAGATTGTGACGAATGGGAAGGGGCGAGTGTTTGTCAATAATCAGCCAGCTACCGTGGGCGTGTTGCGGCAACTCGCGCCGGAGCTGGCGCTAGTGCATTCACAGGGCGAGACGCTCGGCTCGTTCGATCAGGCGCAACAAAGAAGTCTGTTGGACCGCTTTGGTGGGTTGAGCTCCGATACGGTTGGGGAGGCGTTTGCTGTCTGGCGGGCGACGACAGACAAGCTAGTTGAGTTGCAATCTGCTGAGCAGGACCGTCTGCGGATGGCTGATCTGTGGCGTTTTCAGAGCAAAGAGATCGACCAGGCGGGGTTGGCTGCGGAGGATGAGGATGTTCAGCTTGAGGCTGAGAAGCGCGTTCTAGGAAACGCAGAGAAGCTTTATACCGCCGCGATGAGTGCGCACGAGTTGTTGTATGAGTCGGAGAGCTCGGCGGAGAGTGCGCTAGGGGCGGCTTTGAAGCATGTGGAGGAGCTGGCGCGGTATGACACGCGGTTCCAAGAACCGGCTCAGCAATTGGCTGCGGCGAAGGCGATTGTGGAGGATGTCGATGCCGAGGTGCGTGACTTCGCCGATAATGTTCACGCTGCACCGGGGCGGCTGGAGGAGATTGAAGACAGGCTCGCAGCGCTCGATCGATTGAAGCGGAAGTATGGGCAGACGTTGAAAGAGGTGATCGACTTTGGTGCGGAGGCTGCTCGACAGTTGGCAGAAGTTGAAAATCGCGACGCGCTACTGGTGGAGTTGAAGGCGAAAGAGCAGCAGGATGCGACGGCTTATCGGGCCGCCGCGGCACAGCTTACTACGAGCCGGACGGATGCTGCCAAGCGTCTTGAAAAGCTGGCCGAGGCGCAGATCAATGATCTTGCAATGAGCACTCGATTTCATGTTCGCGTGACTCCAGAGAAGTCGCCCGCAAACTGGACTGCACATGGTTGGGATCAGGTTGAGTGCCTGATCGCCACGAACGCGGGGGAGCCTTTGAAGCCGCTGCATGAGATTGCGTCGGGTGGCGAGATGTCGAGGGTCATGCTGGCGCTTAAGGTAACGGTGGAAGAGGCTGCCTCAGGGAGTGCTGGACGGAAGAAGAAGTCGGTGCTGCCAAGAACGCTGGTCTTTGACGAGATTGATATTGGAATTGGCGGGCGTGCAGCGGAGGCGGTTGGGCGAAAGCTAAAGACTCTATCCCGAGGGCAACAAGTGTTGTGTATTACCCATCTTCCGCAGATCGCTGCGTTTGGAGATCAGCACTTCCTGATTGAAAAGACAGAGAAACGGGGGCGGACGCAGACGGATGTTCGCCGCATGGAGGATTCAGAACGAACGCAGGAGATCGCTCGGATGCTGAGTGGGGCCAAGTTGACCGAGACGAGCCTGAAGCATGCCGAGCATTTGTTGGAAAGCAGCCGGTGACATAGGTTCGACATCCTGCGGCGCGGTATCGGCATCCCACAGAGAAGCAATCTGGGAGGGATGGATCATGTCAACGGAAGCTAATAAGAAGTGTGCGATGAGTGGATGCCTTTGTACCCCGCCTGCGGGCCAGAAATACTGCTCGGCTTATTGCGAGGCAGCAAAGCATGGGACGAAGTTGCAATGCGATTGCGGCCATCCAGCTTGTGCCAGTCAGAAACTGTAACGGGCTCATGGGGTAAGCGGGGTTGGGCGATGCAAAAAGGGGGAAAGAGGTTCACTTTTCTTCATCTTTTACAAGATTTTAGAGCCCGCCGCGTTGCACCTAGATTGGTTCAATCCGGTTTGGATCTGGCGTTGAACGCGGTATACTAGAAGGCGTGACTACAACCACTCTTGACCATGCTGCTATAGACGAAAGCGGCAGCAAAACGAAAACTAAACGAGTTCTCCTTTTGAAGCCTCGCGGCTTCTGCGCCGGAGTAGTACGGGCCATCGACATCGTGCAGATTGCGCTGGAGACGTTTGGCGCTCCGATCTACGTTCGTAAGGAGATTGTGCACAACAGCTATGTTGTGACCGACCTGGCGAAGAAGGGCGCGATCTTTGTCAATGAACTGGACGAAGTTCCTGAAGGCGCGCGGGTCATTTATTCAGCCCATGGCGTATCGCCGGCTGTCCGTGAACGAGCGAAAGAGCGTGGTCTGAAGGTTATTGATGCGACCTGTCCGCTAGTTACGAAGGTTCACGTTGAGGCGATCAAGTTTGCCAAGCAGGGTTATTCGCTGGTGCTGATCGGCCATCGCGACCATGATGAGATCGAAGGTACGCAGGGCGAGGCACCGGACGTTACACAAGTGGTGTCGACAGTTCAAGAGGTTGCCGATCTGGTTGTCCCTGATCCGAATCGCGTGGCCTACTTAACGCAAACAACGCTTTCGCTTGATGAAGCGCGGGACATGATCCAAGCGCTGAAAGATAAGTTTCCCAACATCGTCGGACCACATTCGCAGGATATCTGCTATGCGACCGAGAACCGTCAGGTCGCGGTGAAGAACGTTGCACACGGGGCAGACCTGGTTCTGGTGGTCGGATCGACGAATAGCTCCAATTCGAACCGCCTGGTTGAGGTTTCGAAGAACCTGGATACAAACTCGTATCTGATTGACACGGCGGATGCGATTCAACCGGAGTGGCTCGATGGAGTTGACACAGTTGCTGTAACAGCCGGTGCTTCGGCTCCCGAGGTTCTGGTGAAGGATGTGGTCGAGTATCTGCAGACGATGGGCTATGGTTCGGTCGATGAGGTTGAAGTGATGCCAGAGAACGTGCGCTTCGGGCTACCGCCGGAGATCGTCCAGGCTATTGCATCTGCTCCACCTGTAAACCGGTAAGAGAATCGTAGACAGAGAGTTTGTTTTTCATGGGTATATCTGCAAGTAATCCGAAGGGTGCCGATAAGGCAGCAAAACCGCGCTTTGGACGGATGGACCTTGGCCTGGAGCCTATCGCCGAAGGTATCTCACGTGCGAAGGATTGGCTGTTTGGCCAGCAACACCCCGACGGATACTGGTGCGGGGAGCTCGAAGCAGATGTAATGCTCGAGGCCGATTACATCTTTATGCACGTATTGCTGGGGACAGGCGATGCGGGCAAGATGGAACGCGCCGTCAACGAGATATTGCGGCATCAGAATGAGGACGGAGGGTGGAGCCAGTTTCCAGGCGGCCCCTCAAATATCAACTACGGAGTCAAAAGCTATCTGGCTCTGAAGCTAATGGGTTGGTCGCAGGACCATCCAGTGATGTTGAAGGCTAGAGATTGGGTTCTTGCAAACGGCGGAGTGGTGGAGTGCAACACTTTCACCAAAATTTACCTCTGTGCGGTTGGCCAGTACGAATATGATGCCGTTCCGGCAATTCCGCCCGAGATCGTTCTCTTTCCGAATTGGTTTTACTTCAACATCTACGAGATTTCGTCGTGGTCGCGGGGAATTCTGGTTCCGCTTTCGATCATTTACGCGAAGAAGCCTTTCAAAAAACTTCCGCGCGAACAGGGCATTGAAGAGCTCTTCGTTGGCGGGCGCGAGAACGCTAATCTCTACCTGAAGTGGGAGAAGAAAGCTCCGATCAGCTGGCGGAACTTTTTCCTGTTTCTGGATAGAACCTTTCATCTGGCAGAGAGGGTTCATATCCGTCCGCTGCGAAAAATTGCTCTGAAGGCGGCGGAGAAATGGATGCTCGCCCGTTTCGAAAAGTCAGATGGCCTGGGCGCGATCTACCCAGCGATGATGAATTCGATCATTGCGATGCGATGCCTGGGATACTCGGTGGACGACCCCCAGTTGATTCGCGCGATGGACGAGTTTGAAAAGCTTGGGATTGATAGCCCTGATGGAGAGATCGACTACCCCACGCCGACGTTCCGTATGCAGCCATGTTTCCCACCGGTGTGGGATACGGCTCAAGTGATCTCTGCGTTGGGAGATGCGGGAGTTCCGCGGAACGATCCGCGTCTGCTTCAGGCTGCAGATTGGCTCTTGTCGAAGGAAGTTCGTCACAAAGGTGACTGGGCTGAGAAGGTAAAGAACGTTGAGCCCGGTGGTTGGTACTTCGAGTTTAACAATGAGTTTTATCCCGATGTAGATGATACGGGGGAGGTTTTGCTTGCTCTCAACTGCATTGATAATCCTCGGGAACGATATCAACATGAGGTCTGCCAGCGAGCACTGAATTGGATATGGGCGATGCAGTGTAAGAACGGCGGCTGGGCGGCTTTCGATAAAGACAACACAAAGACGATTTTCCAGTACATCCCGTTTGCCGACCACAACGCGATGCTCGATCCGCCGACCGTCGATATAACGGGCCGGATGCTGGAGATGCTGGCCCAGTATGGATTTACTCGTCAGGATAAGCGCGTCGAGAAGGCCATACAGTTCGTTCTAAAAGAGCAGCAGCCGGATGGAAGCTGGTTTGGCCGCTGGGGAGTCAACTATCTTTACGGGACATTTCTGGTGCTCCGCGGACTCGAAGCGATGGGTGTCTGGAGTAATGAGCCGTGCATCCTGCAGGCAACGGAGTGGATTCGCATGGTGCAGAATCCAGATGGTGGATGGGGAGAGACCTGCGGCACCTATGACGATGAATTACAGAAGGGCATTGGGCCAAGTACGCCATCCCAGACAGCATGGGCCCTTCTGGGATTACTCGCGGGCGGCGACTCTCGCTCCGACTCAGTTGCGAAGGGTGTGCGATGGTTGATCGAACGCCAGCATGCAGATGGTAGTTGGGATGAGTTGGTGCCAGGACGCAACGGTGAGAGTTATTACACTGGCACAGGATTTCCGCGTGTTTTCTACTTGGGCTACCACCTTTACAAGCAGTATTTCCCGCTATTGGCTTTGACGACTTACAAGAAAGCCATGGAGCGGGAAGCGGCATAAGCAACGATTCGTATGGTGTCGGCTAGATTTTATTTTTTGATAGAGGAGACATTCTGATGGCAGTGCCAGTCTCGCAAGCCTGGACGGTTGCAACTTACGTTCTGAAGCAGAAGCTGATGGGCCGAAAGAAATATCCGCTCGTGCTGATGCTGGAGCCGCTATTTCGCTGCAATCTGGCTTGTGCGGGCTGCGGAAAGATTCAATATCCTGCACACATCCTAAAGTCGGAGCTTTCCCCTGAGGACTGCTTCAAGGCTGTCGAGGAGTGTGGGACGCCGATGGTGTCTATTCCTGGAGGCGAGCCACTTCTTCATCCAAAGATGCCCGAGATTGTTGCCGGGCTGGTTGCTCGCAAGAAGTATGTTTACATGTGCACGAATGCTCTGCTTTTGAAAGAGAAGCTGCATTTGTTCAAGCCCAGCAAGTATCTTTCGTTCTCCGTTCACGTCGACGGCCAACGCGAGCATCATGATTTTTCCGTCTGCCGTGAGGGCGGTTACGATATCGCGATGGAAGGGGTGCGCGCGGCGGTTGCGGCCGGTTTCCGTGTCACCACGAACACAACCCTCTTCGATGGAGCCGACCCGAATTCTGTTCGGGCTCACTTCGACGAGATGATGGAAGCGGGCGTTGAGAGCATGATGGTCTCTCCCGGATATACCTACGATAAAGCCCCGGATCAGAATCATTTTTTGGGTAAAGCAAAGTCCCGCAGAATGTTTCGCGCCATCCTTTCCAATCGCAATAAGAAATGGCGGTTCAATACCCATCCGCTCTTTTCAGAGTTTCTGATGGGGAAACAGAACTTTGAGTGCACGCCGTGGGGCATGCCCACCTTCAGCATCTTTGGCTGGCAGAAACCGTGTTATCTGCTGCAGGATGGATATGCGGACACCTTTCAGGAGTTATTGGATTCGACGAACTGGGATAACTACGGCGCCAAGAGTGGCAATCCGCAGTGTGCAAACTGCATGGTCCACTCCGGACACGAAGCGTCTGCGGTGGATTACAACTTCAGCTCGCTGAAGGGCTTTTTCGTCACGGCTAAGAAGTATGTGTTTCCGACTCTGTATCCGGATGCTGGCGCGGAGAAGCTGCTCAATGAGTGGCGCCCCGAGCATACCAGCCCCCTGATCCAGATCCAGGCACCTGCCGATGCGGCCAAAACAGAACTGCAACCGATCTCGGGAGATTAGACGCTATGGCAACGGAGCAGCAGGAGCATTTGAAGATCGATCAGTTGCGGCACCAGAGCGCAGATGAGCTTGAACACATCGAGGGGCGCGACCGGGAACAACTCGAGGGATGGATTCCGCCGCTTGCGAGCGATGCAGAGATTCGCGAGGCGCTGGAGAAGGCCTTCGACTACCGCGGTGATATTACGATCACCCGCAAAGATGGGTCTCAGGTCGTGGGCTATCTTTTTGATCGGCGTCAGGGGTCGTCACTGGCGGACTCGTTCGTCCGCGTTATTCCATCGAATGCGCAGGCGAAAGTGAACATTGCCTACTCTGACATCGCGGCGCTTGCGTTTACTGGCCGGGACACGGCAGCGGGTAAGACCTTCGAAGCCTGGGTGAAGAAGTACTGGGAGAAGAAGGCGGCCGGCGAGCGCAATATCCAGATCGAACCAGAGAAGCTGGACTAAGACCTCTATCGGGCGTAGAGTTTGCCGGACGTCAGTTGGACGTCTTTATATTTCGGCTGCCAGTTCGATTGGAAAGAACGAGAGTGCGCGTATTTATTACGGGAGCAACGGGCTTCGTCGGAGGTCATGTCGCCAAGTGCTATGCCGCGGAAGGCGCAAGCCTCCGGTTATTAGTACGGCAGACGAGCCGGTTGGATTCGCTTACAGGGATTGATGCAGAGATGGTGACCGGAGATCTCCGTGAGCCGGCAAAGCTGCGTTCTGCTCTCGAAGGTTGCGATGCGCTCGTTCATGTTGCTGCGGATTATCGATTGTGGGTCCGGGATCCGGAGCAGATGCATGCGGCCAACGTTACGGGTACGCGAGAGTTGCTAAAGCTAGCGCGAGAGGTCGGAGTGCAGCGCGTTGTTTATACCTCAAGCGTCGCAACAATGGGTTTCAAACGGGACGGGACGATTGTGAACGAGGACACGCCGGTCTCGTTGACGGACATGATCGGACACTATAAGCGGTCGAAGTTTCTGGGGGAGTTGGAAGCCGTTAGCGCCGCGAAGGCCGGGCAGCACGTCATCATTTTGAACCCCACGACGCCGATTGGGCCGGGCGATTCCAAGCCGACGCCTACTGGCCGGATTATCGTGGATTTTTTGAATCGACAGTTTCCTGCGTATGTGGATACCGGACTGAATCTCGTGGACGTTTCTGAGGTGGCTCGAATGCACGTTGTCGGGCTCGAACGTGGAATTCCTGGTGAGCGATATATTCTGGGCGGAGAAAACCTTACACTCAAGCAGATTCTGGATCGCATGTCGGCAATCACGGGTTTACCATCTCCAACTATGAAGGTGCCGCATGCCGTGGCGATGGCCTTTGCATTTTTTGATGAGAATTTCACTGGACGGCTGAGAGGCAAAGAGCCTCGCGCCACGGTGGAGGCGGTTCGTATGGGAAGAAAGATGATGTTCGCTTCTTCCGCAAAGGCTGAACGTGAGCTTGGCTTCCGAGTTATTCCTATTTACGATGCCATGCGAGCGGCTATTGAATGGTTTATCGCGCATGGCTATGCGCCAACGTTCGACAAGAAGCTTGCATGAGGGAATGTCCAGCCATCATTGCCGCTCTACCCTCAGAGGTAAAGAATCTCGTTCGCGGCTGGCAGAAACATAAGGTGGCCGACCAGATCACGGTGTACACCAATGAGCATGCGGTTGTTGCGCATGCAGGTATGGGATCTGCTCGTGTTGCGATGGCTGTGCAGGCTGCGATGACTGTTCGGCCGGTGACGGCGCTGCTGTCGGTTGGGCTGGCAGGTGGCTGCGATCCGTCGATGCAGGTTGGGGATGTCGTTCGTGCGGGTGTCGTTGTCGATACACAGTCGGGTGAGCGGTTTAGTAACTCCGAGTTCCGACAAGTACTGGCGAGCGCTTCTTCTATCGCAAGCGTAAGGGAGAAGCAGAGGTTGTTTGCGTCTTATTCGGCGAGCGCTGTGGATATGGAGGCGGCAACTGTGGCTCGTATTGCGCAGGGGCATAATCTGCCGTTCCGCGCGATCAAGGTCATCTCGGATGATGCTAGCTTCGAGATGCAGGAGCTCGGCCGCTTTGCTACGCAGAATGGCCAGTTCCGCGAGGCGGCGTTTGCTGCCTACTCAGTGGTTCGGCCGCGACTTTGGTCGAAGCTGGCTCAGCTCGCGGGAAACAGCAAGCTCGCACTGGAAGCGCTTACCACAGAGTTGGAGAGCCGGCTAAACTGGTATAGACAGAGAGACTGATGATTACCAACACTTTGATGGACCAACAAGGCGCCGTTCAGACAGTTCCAACAACTATGCGTGCTGCAGTGTATCGCGGCGTGAACGACGTACGAGTTGAGACGATTGCAGTTCCGGAGATTGGTGCCGGTGAAGTGTTGATCAAGATTTATACCTGCGGGATCTGTGGGACTGACTTGAAGAAGATCCACACTGGCTCGCATGATGCGCCGCGTGTATTCGGACATGAGATGGCCGGGACAATTGTGCGCGTGGGTGCAGGGGTAAGCGGGTTTGCAGTAGGGGACAGGGTGATGGCTTACCATCATATTCCGTGCGGTGAATGCTACTACTGCCGCAAGGCTACGTTTGCTCAGTGCGAGACCTACAAAAAGGTAGGCTGCACGGCTGGGTTCGCTCCTTCGGGCGGTGGATTTGCTGAGTACATTCGCGTGATGGACTGGATTGTGAAGCGTGGGTTGGTGAAGATTCCCGACG
The DNA here is from genome assembly GCA_963771625.1 of uncultured Acidobacteriaceae bacterium. GTDB lineage: Bacteria > Acidobacteriota > Terriglobia > Terriglobales > Acidobacteriaceae > Edaphobacter. The sequence continues at coordinate 71,238 of CAVYUE010000018.1, read as the reverse complement.
ATGTTCCATTCGAGCAAGCGGCGTTTATCGAGCCGGTAAATACCTGCTACAAGGCCGTGCAGTTGCTTCGCTTGCAGCCGGACGAGACGGTGCTGGTGATTGGCCAAGGGCCGATTGGGATTTTGCTGGCTGCGCTTGCGCGAAAGACCGGAGCCACGGTACTGACCAGCGATCTGCATGCGGAACGGCATGCGATTGCGGCCAAGTTCGGGCTGGAACATCCGCTGGATGCCCGGGGCGATGTGGTGGCCGCGGCGAAGGCTGCTACCGAGGGAAGAGGCGCAGATGTGGCTTTGCTTGCGGTCGGTGGTGACGCGCTCATCAAGGTGGCAATGGATGCGGTTCGTCCGGGCGGGCGCGTGATGTTGTTTGCTGCGACACAGCATGGAGAGGCTCCTTTCGACCCGGCAGCAGTGTGTATGGATGAGAAGACGTTGATGGGGTCGTACAGCTCTTCGGTTGCAATCAACGATGACGTTGCACGGCTGGTGCTCGACGGATATACCAACGGTTTCGACCTGACGGCATTGATCTCCCACCGCTTTTCGCTGGAAGACGCGGTGGCGGCGATCGATCTGGCATCGCATCCGCAGGCGGATTCGATGAAGATTGTGATCCAGCCCGGCCTGTAGGACGTCTTCAAGAGTTCTTGGTAGTATCGCTGTGTTGGAGTGCATCGCCGGCAAAGTAGAGCTGCACTGGCGGAGCGACAAGCTGCTGGGCGGATAGAATTTTTGGCAGATTGACAGCCTGTAGTGATGTGGCGGAGATATCAATGGCAAAACAAAACAATGATGCCCACGCAGACTTGAAGCTGCTTGCGGCTCAACGTGCACTGAAGCTGGTGGAGTCGGGGATGACACTGGGTTTGGGCTCAGGGTCGACGGCGACATTATGGATCAAGTTGCTTGGGGAGCAGGTACGCGATCACGGGCTGAAGATTCGCGCGATCGCAAGTTCGGAGTTGAGCGAGAAGCTGGGGCGAAGCTATGGTATTCCGTTCGTCCATTTTGAGGAGTGTAGAACGCTTGATCTTACGGTCGATGGAGCGGACGAGGTGGCGCCAGGACTGGCGCTGATCAAGGGTGGAGGAGGCAACCTGCTGCGGGAGAAGATCGTTGCCAGCGCAACCAAGCGATTCGTGATTGTTGCCGATGAGTCGAAGCAAGTGGAAAAGCTCGGGCGGTTCCCGCTGCCAGTGGAGGTGATCACAATGGCCGCTCCGCTGGTGAGCGATGCCGTGCGCGAACTCGGGTTTAGCCCAGTGATTCGGAAGAATCCCGACGGAACTAATTTTGTGACGGATGAAGGGAATCTGATTCTGGATTGTGCGGGGATGGTGATCGAGAATCCAGATGAGATTGCGGCCGAACTCGACTCAATTGTTGGGGTTGTAGAGCATGGGCTGTTTCTGGATATGGCCAACCTAGCTTTGATTGCTACGGAACAACAGGTGATCGAGCGTACTAGCTAGTGGGTGGAGTTCTGTAAAGCTGCTTCCATCACCTCGCTAGACTGCGAGAGGGTTGGTCAGCAATTGCGGCTGACATAGTGTTTTGCGCTTGGCTGCGCTCAGTCGCGGTTGCGCTTTTTGATCTCCACGTTGAGGCGCTTGATCTTCTGGTTGAGAGTGGAGAGGGGGATACGGAAGTATTCGGCCGCCTCTGTCTGATTCCAGTGACAACGCTCTAGCCGGTCGGAGATGATGCGACGCTCGATCTCCTCCATGAGGTCGAAGAGGCTGGCGTTAGGTTGGTGGTCCAACAGGCTGGCTGAGTAGGTGCTACCCGTGAGTTGGGTCGGAAGAAGATCCGGGCTGATGGTGCGGGAGGTTGAGAGCACAACGCCGCGCTCCATCGCGTTCTCAAGCTCGCGAACGTTGCCCGGCCACTCGTAGTCCATCATGATGCGCATAGCTTCGGGGGAGAGGGAACGATTCTCCGTACCATTCTCGTCGGCGTAGAACTTGAGAAAGTGCGCGGCGAGCAAAGGGATGTCTTCGCGGCGGGAGCGCAGCGGCGGCAGTTCGAGAGAGATGACGTTGAGACGGTAGAAGAGGTCTTCGCGGAAGCGACCTTCGCGGACGGCGTCCTGCAGGTTGACGTTGGTGGCGGCGATGATACGGACGTCCACCTGAATCTCCTGCACGCCGCCGAGGTGCATAAAGCGACGATCCTGGAGGACGCGCAGGATCTTGGCCTGCATGTCCATGCCCATGGTGCCGATCTCGTCGAGGAAGAGAGTACCGCCGTTGGCTACCTCGAAGAGGCCTTTCTTGGCGCTGACAGCAGAGGTAAAGGCGCCTTTGACGTGGCCGAAGAGAGTAGATTCAAGAAGCTCTGATGGGACGGCGCCCGTGTTGACAGGCACAAACGGACGGTCGCGGCGCGGTGAGTTGGCGTGGATCGCTTTGGCGATGAGTTCTTTGCCGGTGCCGCTCTCGCCTTGGATGAGAACGGTCGAGCGGCTAGGCGCTACTTGGGCGATCAGGTCGAAGAGACGAAGCATCGGTTCGCTCTTGCCAACGATATTTTCGAAGTTGTAGCGCTGCTTGAGGGTCCGCTTGAGTTGAACGACCTCTTCTTCGGCGCGATGACGAGCGACCGCTGCGCGAATGTCGGCTAGAAGTTTTTCGTTGTCCCAGGGCTTCTGAACAAAGTTCTCCGCCCCGGCGCGTATGGCGTCAACGACGTTGCCAACCGTCCCGTAGGCGGTGATCATGATGACGGGGAGATTCGGCTGCATCTCGACGATGCGGGGCAGAAGATCCAGTCCGCTCTCACCGGGCAGAGCCAGGTCAAGGAGCAGGAGGTCGTATTCATTTCGTGCTAATAGCTCGAGGCCAGACGGTCCGTCTCCCGCAGCGCTGACTGTGAAGCCTTCCAAAGTGAGGAGCGTGTCAAGAGACTCACGGATGGCAGCTTCGTCATCGATGATCAGAATCCGGGGGTCTCCGACGATGCGGGCGGTACGTTGCAGATGGAGGGTTTCGGCGGCTAACTCGGTTGTTTCAGACATGAATTGCCTTTCTTTCAACTGCATGGCCATTCGATGTCTCAGCAACGGCAGCGGGACGGGTACCGGAAGATGGGAACTCTAACTGGAAGGCGGTGCCGACACCGATCTCGCTCTCTACGTGAATCTTGCCTGCGTGCTCCTGCATGATGCCGTAGCTGACAGCGAGTCCAAGGCCAGTGCCCTTGTGCTCGCCCTCCTGTGGTTTGCTCTTGGTCGTAAAGAAGGGATCGTAGATGCGGTGGAGGTGTTCCTTTTCAATGCCGCTGCCTGAGTCCTGAATACGTACGATCACGCGACCTGCGCCATTGAAGGTCGCTATCTTGAGGGTTGCGTTGGCCGAACCGAACATCGCGTCCTTCGCATTCAGCATGAGGTTGAGGATGACCTGCTGCAGTTTGCCTTGGTTGCCATGGATGCGGGCAAGGTGCGGGTCGAAGTTGGTTTCGACACGGATCTGCGCGGTCTTGAACTGATGCTCGAGCAGGGTAACGGTGTCGTGAAGAAGCTCGTTCAGATTGAGGCTTGTGAACTCAGTTCCACTGGTGCGCGAAAAATTGAGTAGGCCGTTGACGATCTCGGAGGCTCGGAAGGTCTGCTGTGTGATCTTTTCAAGAACCGGAGCGAGGCGCTCGTCGTCGCGCATGTGCTTGGTCAGCATTTGGGTGTAGCTGGAGATGACGGCAAGCGGTGTGTTGACCTCGTGAGCGACACCGGCCGCAAGCAGCCCGATGGAGGAGAGTTTTTCGGCTTGGGTAAGCTGCGCTTCGAGCTGGATGCGGTCAGTGATGTCGTCAACCAGGATAATGCGACCCACGGCGACGAAGTTTCGTGTGACCAGAGGTGCGATGGCGATGTTCGCGATGCGGACGGCTCCGTTTGGAAGGACGAGACGGAACTTGTAGAGAGTGTGGGTGCCGTGCTCTTCGCGGACACTGTTGAAGCGAGAGACAAAGTCTGCGGGAAGAACCGCGGAGATGGGTTGATGAAGAACCTCGATGCGACCCTTCGAGTACATGCTCTCCATCTGGGTATTCCAGCTTTCGATGCGGTCGTCGAGGTCGACAGCGAAGACTCCGATGTTGATGGATTCGACGATGTTTTCGTGAAACTCCTTGAGGCTCTCGAACTCGGTGATCTTCTGCTCGAGCCGGCGATAGAGTTGCGCGTTCTGGATCGCGATGCCGATGTAGCCGGCAAGGGATTCGAGCAGTTCCATGTCTTCGCTGGAGAGGAAGTCTCCGTCATCGGTGCGGCCGAGGCCGATGACGGCGACGGTGCGGGTGCCACCGCCGTCGCGGTTGGCGACGCGGCAGGGAAGGTAGTAGTTCAGGTCAAGGCGACCAGCGCTGTGACGCTGAGCTTCAGGAAGGCGCAGGACCTGCTGGGGATTCTCGAGGAAGATGTGACTGTGGGCACCGGGCCGATCGAAGTCCAGGAAGCGGACGTCCAGGCTGCGGAGGTCGGCCGCCTGAAGGTTCGTGAGACCGTGAGAAGCAGCAAGATCGAAGTGGCGAGGCGTGAAGCTGCCTTCACTCTCCGACGCCAGAAAGACGGCTACGCGAGTAACAAGAAGAGTCTGCGGGAGACGTTCAACGATGGAATCCAACAGAGCGCGAAGGTCGGTTTGAGCATTGATCCCACGGCCGAATTCGACGAGTGTCTCGCGGTAATCGAAACGCTTTTGGTCGAAGATACGATCGACGCGGGCCTGGATAGCGCGTTTGAGCGGATCAAAGACGATGCCAGCGATGCTGATGGCGGCCAGGAGTCCCCAGAAGCCTAGATTGGAGAGACGAGTGTGGACAATCTCACCTGTGAGAGCAACGATGCCGAAGTAGACGCCTACAAGAGAAGCCGTAGCAAGCGTATAGGTAACGCCGCGTTTGAAGATGAGATCGACGTCCATGAGCCGGTAGCGAACGATCGCCCAGCTGAAGGTGAGGGGCAGGACAACGAGGGAGAGACCGGCTAGCTTTTGTATCTCACTGTTGATAGACCAGTCTGCGAGGTATGGGATGACGTAGAGCAGCGTGAAAGGCGTAACCGCGATGAGCGTGCCGCGGGTGAGCCACTTGAGCTGCTGGCGTTCGAGGGCCGACTCGGCCCAACGGTAGCGGAAGCGAAAGACGATGGCGGCGATAACGTAGTACAGCGCGAGGTAGCCCAGCGAGATCTGGTCAAGCCGGTGAAGCAGGATCTCCGTCGCAGACCAGAACCGGATTGCCGTGTATTGCAGGCCGATGAGGAAGATTCCCGGAAGGTAGAGTAGCCCGCAGATGAGACGCCTGCCGACGCGGTTACGCTGATCGGAGGCGAAGTTGTCTGAGAAGCTAACTGCAAAATGCAGGAAAAGCGCTGGCTGGATGGCCTGCGCGGCCATGTTGCCCCAGTAGATGATCCAGTCGAAGGTGCCTGGTTCGCCAGTCGAGCGAAAGCTGTAAAGAACGAAGGAGGCGAGGCAGAAGACGTAAAAATGGATCGACTTTGGAGCCGTCCAGCGCCGAAAGAGGACGTAGATGCCAATGCAGAGGTAGACGAGGGCGATGAATCGCAAGCCCTGGTTGATGGAACGGTCTTTCGGCTCGAGGATGACCTGGATATCGAGTTTGGTTGCGCCGGCGAGATCGATGGACTGAGGTACCGGCCGAAGGATTGAGTAGTTGGAATGGGCCCAGATGCCGCTGCGGAACATCTCGCGAACCAGCGGGGCTACGCGAGGAGTCGGCTGGTCGTCGATGCTGACGAGGATGTCGCCGGTTCGTATGCCGGCACGATGGCCGGGAGAACCCGCCGGAACGCGCTCTGCACGGAGACCGCCTGAAGCCTCGACCCACCAGATACCGTCAGTTGGGACGTCGAAGCCGCTCTCGCGATCGAAGTTCATGGCTGCAAGCACGCAGGCTGCTACGGTCGCAACAGCGAGCACAATGGCCAGAATGCGAGTTTGGGCGGCGTCCTTCATCGAAGTTACATGGTACGAATAATCGTAAGCACATGAATGACCAAACGAATTTGGCTATGATGCACCGTTAAAGGGGCATTTATTCCGTTATGCCTACAGAAAATCATAACCCATTCCGTAATAGTCGAGATCGTGCTAACACTACGCACAGGAGAAACATATAGTTCACGCAATCTGGAAGTGGCATAGTTAGCAGTCGGAAATAGCGACTCTGTGGCTATAGATAGCTATTAGCTAACTTGCGTCCCGTGGTTTATTCACGGTCTTGTAATATAAATCTGCACGAATGCTGTGACTTTGCGAGGCCGCTAACCAGTGACAGGAAAAGATTGTAGTCCGATTGAAGAGGCTTTTGCAGTCGTCGACGGGGTGAAGATCCATTATCAGCGTGCAGGGGCAGGGCGACCTCTGATGCTGTTGCACGGTTTGGTGGGCTCGGCGAAGAACTGGCGGCAGAACATTAGCTTTCTCGCACAAGATTCCAGCGTGTACGCCATTGATCTGTTTAATATGGGGGAGTCGGAGCGGGTGCCTGGTTTAGATGCGGGGCTAGAGGCGACTGCCGATCGATTGGCCGCTTATATGGATGCGCTAGGCCTCGGACAGGCTGATATTGCGGCACACTCTCACGGCGGCGCTGTGGCGATGATGTTCGCCTCGCGTCACCCCGACCGCGTGCGCAGGTTGATCTTGTTTGCGCCGGCAAATCCGTTCTGCGATCTGGGGCATCAACTCATCCGGTTCTACCAGACACGGTTCGGCATGTGGTTTGCGCGACAGATTCCTTTGCTGCCGCGGATGTTGAAGGCGACAGCCCTCAGCCGTATGTATGGAGATCCTTCGCGTGTGTTGGAGGGGGCGTTGGAAGGCTATACCGAAGGTCTGCATATTCCAGGAACGATGGATCACGTACTGCAGATCGTTCAACGCTGGTTTGTTGATATGGGGCTGTTGCGTTCAGCGCTTACCGGGCTCGCAGCGAAGCCGGTTCTGCTGATTTGGGGGGACCGGGATCGTGCGGTCGGTCTGCCCTCTGGACATGAGTTGCAGAGGCTGCTACCGCAGTCGCGTCTGATGGTACTTCCGGGTGTTGGGCATATTGCTTTCGAAGAGATGCCGGAGATTTGCAACCAGGCGATGCGGGAGTGGCTGGCGAATCCTTTGCCGTTTGGGATGTCCTCTCAGGCGGGTGGCAACAGGGATCATTTGGCTTTTCCATGTCAGGCTACGGAACTCGGCGTGGCCGCAGAAGCTCGTAGCGTGGCATAGATCAGCTCAAGCTGAACTCGCTTTGCAGCCAGGCCCGAATCTCTTTCTGCATCAGGTCGAGCTTCGGGCCGGGTGAGTCGGTTGTTCCCTGAAAGAAGTGATCGGCGTCTTCGATCCAGATGAGTCGTTTTGGTTCGGGTGCCCGCTCGAAGACACCTTCGAGGATGTCGCGTGGGCCATATTGGTCGTGGTCGCCGCTGATGAAGAGCTTGGGTTGGGTGCAGTTGGGTAGGAACTTGTAGGTGTAGTCGCGGCCCTCTGCACGGACCGGAAGCCCCAAGCCGATGAGGCCTTTGACCCTGGCGTCGCCGCAGCAGGCGCGCAGACCGACGTTCGAGCCGAAGGAGAAGCCTGCGAAGAGAATTGGGCGGCTCAGATTCTGTTCTAGCCAGCTGAGTGCGGCTCGAACATCGTCCTGTTCTCCGTGGCCATCGTCGTGGGCTCCTTCGCTCAAGCCGACGCCGCGGAAGTTGAAACGAAGGACGGGAACGCCGAAGGAAGAGAAGGCCTTCATGGCGTGATAGACGACCTTGTTGTGCATTGTGCCTCCACCGGAGGGGTGGGGGTGGCAGACGAGTGCGGCGTAAGGTGCGTTGTCGCGTCCAGTGTTAAGGATGGCCTCTAGTCGTCCAGCTGGACCGTGCAGGTCGTCGATCGATCGTATCTGTGATGGATTGGTTTGGGTCATCTCTTTCAGTTTATCGGGTGTCTGAGTCATTCGCCGCACATGGCGGATGCCGTATGCTGAAGAACATGGCGATCGACCCTGTTGAACTGACCAAACAGCTTGTGAATATTGAATCCACCACTTATCACGAGGGTCCTGCCGGGTTCTTTCTCCACGAATATTTAACAGCTCAGCGCTATGAAGTCGAACGGATGCCGGTCGAGCAGCCAGATCGTGCAAGCACGCCGGGCGCGGGGAGTGGGGAACGGTTCAACGTGTATGCTGCGATGCCTGGTGTTACGCCAGATGTCGTGCTTTCGACGCACATGGACACCGTTCCTCCGTTCTTTGGCTGCACCGAAGATGATGAGTATCTGTATGGACGCGGGACTTGCGATGCGAAGGGAATTATCGCTGCCCAGGTGGCGGCCGCGGACCGGTTGCGCGAGGGCGGCGCAAAGGTTGGACTGCTCTTCGTCGTGGGTGAGGAGCGGGACTCGGCAGGAGCAGCGATGGCCAATCGGTCGCCGAAGGGTTCGAGGTTTCTGATCAACGGAGAGCCTACGGACAATCGGCTGGCGCTGGCGTCCAAGGGGGCGCTGCGAGTCGAACTTCGTGCGAAAGGACGGATGGCGCACTCTGCCTATCCTGAGTTGGGTGAGTCTGCGATCGACAAACTGGTTGCGGCACTGCATGATGTGCTCGCGATGCCGCTGCCGGTCGAGCCGGAGATTGGGCCTTCGACGCTCAACATTGGTCTGATTGAAGGCGGACGAGCGCCGAACGTGATTGCCGATAAGGCAGAGGCGCATATTCTGGTTCGTCTGGTAGGGCCGTCGGATGAGATCAAGAGATCGATTGAGCAGACGGTAGGGGATCGGGCGGATGTCGAGTTCAGCCTCGATCTGCCGTTCGTGCGAATGCGAAAGGTGGGAAACCTGCCGACGATGATAGCAAAGTTCACGACAGATATCCCGAAGCTGACGGCGTGGGGAGAGCCGTTTCTGCTGGGGCCGGGATCGATCCAGGTTGCTCATACACCGGCTGAGAAGATTGCAAAGCAGGAGCTGTTGGAAGCGGTTGATCTTTACGTGGAACTTGCTACTAGCCTCGTTCAGAATAGCTAGGATTGAATGCTGAGATTTAAGAAGCTTCTAATTGTCTTATCTGCCGTGTGTTTTTTAGCGATTATCGGTGCTGCAGTTGTGTGTCGCGACATCCCAACCGGCAACACCAGCTTGAGTCACTTTGACACGCTGATCGTTCTTGGAACTCCCGCGAATGCAGATGGGAGTGCATCTCCCGAGCAACGGGAGCGTACGCTTGAGGGCGTCCGCGAGTTCAAAGCAGGCGTTGCTTCTCACCTCATCATGACTGGCGGTGCTGCCCACAATCATTTGTCGAAGCACACGCGATGAAGGAGCTCGCAGTCGAGCAGGGCGTTACACCCGACGCTATTACGGAGGAGGGTCAGGCTCAGAACACCATCCAAAATATCTATTACAGCGAGAGAATCATGGCGGCTCAGCACTGGACGAGCGCTGAAGTTATAAGTTCACCAAGCCATCTTCCACGCGCCGCTCTCATTCTGGAGCACTATTCGTTTTTCTGGCGTACTCATCCGGCTTCCTGGCCTCGTGAGTATTCGGCGCTGCAAAGGGCCGTGCATTACTGCGTCGAGGCGGAGTACTGTCTCAGGCTTCGAGTTCTAGGTTTCCCCGCGACTCCCTACCTGGCTCGGCACGTGTGACTTGTCGCTTGCCGTTCAGCCCGAGATGATGCGGAAGGGCAGATTAACCGGATTGTCTTCGGCGAGGACGGCAGTTTGATCGGGGTTTGCCGGGTTGTAACGGATGTTGGCAGTGGGGCTACCTATAGCTTTTGACTCAGCTTCATGATGGGTGAGGGCGACACTGCGAAGGTAGCCGCCGTAGTATTCGCCACTGATTTTGAAGTGGAAGCCAGCCTCAATCTGGTAGGCAGCGCCCATGGAGGCGAACTCCTCGTCAGCCGGGAGGATTTGCCAGTGATTGATTTCCGCGGTCGTTAGAGGCCATTGGGAGGCAAGGCGTAGCTTTTTTTCGAGGGTTCTGTGCCGAACCCAGCGGCTAATTGCTTCGATAAAAAAGATCCCAGGCATGTGGTAACCAACTTGGATGCGGCTATTTGGGACCGCGTTTTCCTATGGGGGTTACGGCTCTAAACTAGAGGGATGGCAGCAGAGTTTACCCACCTACATCTTCATACCGACTACTCCCTTCTTGATGGCGCTTGCGATGTCGATAAACTTGCCGGTCACCTGAGCAAGATCGGCCAGACGGCGGCGGCGATGACCGATCATGGCAACATCTATGGCGCGGTCCACTTCTTCGACGCGATGCAGAAGAAGGGTGTGAAGCCGATTCTAGGCTGCGAACTCTATCTATCCGAGACAGAGGACCACCGCGATCTGAGCGGTGGCTATAAACATTTTCTTGTGCTGGCGGAGAACGAGGCCGGGTATCGCAATCTGGTTCGACTGACCAGCGAGGCTGCGTTGCATGGTTTTTATCGTAAGCCACGGGTCTCAAAAGAGTTTTTGTCGAAGCATACGGAGGGCCTGATTGGGTTTTCGGGCTGCCTGGCTGGTGAGGTCAACCAGAACCTGATGGCAGGGAAGTTCGAAGAGGCCAAGCGAGTTGCTGGCGGCTTCGAGGAGATGTTTGGGAAGGGCAATTTTTTTCTCGAGATTCAGGATCATGGGCTTGAACCGGATAAGGGCGTCTGCGATGCGCTGTTCAAGCTAGAGCGCGAGCTAAATATTCCGTTGATTGCGACCAACGACAGCCATTATGTTGCAGCGGATGACTCGCGAGCGCATGAGATTCTGCTGTGCGTACAGACGGCGGGCAGCATGAATGACCCGAAGCGCTTCAAGTTCGACACGCAGGAGTTCTACATCAAGAGCGCGGAGGAGATGCTGCGCACGTTCTCGCAGAATCCTGAGGTGTGCACGCGGACGATGCAGTTTATCGATCGATGCAACCTTAAGATGACGAAGGTTGACAACCCGTTTCCGGATTTCATCGTACCGGAGGGTGAAACTCTGGATAGCTACTTTGAGCAGATTTGCCGCGATGGGTTGACGATGCGGCTTGAGACGGCCGTTGCGCATCTTCGGGAGAGAGGTCTGCTGAAGAAGACGATTCCTGAGTATCACGCGCGGTTGGATCGTGAGCTGAACATCATCAAACAGATGAAGTTTCCCGGCTATTTCATGATTGTGTGGGACTTTATCAGATATGCGCGCGAGCAAAATATTCCAGTGGGGCCGGGACGTGGATCGGCTGCTGGGTCGCTGGTGGCTTATGTGATGCAGATTACAGATATCGATCCACTTCAGAATGAGTTGCTGTTCGAGCGGTTTTTGAATCCTGAGCGCATATCGATGCCTGATATCGATATCGACTTCTGCATGAATCGCCGCGGTGAAGTGATTGAGTATGTGACGCGGAAGTATGGGCGGGACCAAGTGGCGCAGATCATCACGTTCAATACGATGGCGGCGAAGGCGGCGATCAAGGACGTAGGCCGTGCGCTCGATATGCCGTATGGCGAGGTCGATCGAATCGCGAAGATGATCCCGACGACGATTGGAATCACGATCGATCAGGCGTTGAAGGACTCGCCAACGCTCTCTACTGCGTATGAAGGAGATCCGAAGATCAAGGAGTTGATCGATGCGGCGCTCAGGCTTGAGGGGTTGGTGCGAGGGGCAGGGGTGCATGCTGCCGGTGTTGTGATTGCGCCGAAGCCGCTGACCGAGTTAGTACCAGTGACGCGCGCGAAGAACGATGACATCGTTACGGCGTATGACATGAAGGCGGTTGAGAAGATGGGTCTTCTCAAGATGGACTTCCTGGGGCTGACGACGTTGACGGTGATCGATGATGCGCTGAAGCTGATCAAGTCGACGACGGGCAAAGATGTAGATATGGCAACGGTGCCGCTTGATGACGCCACGACGTATGAGCAGGTGTACCACCGCGCGTTGACCTCGGGTGTGTTTCAGTTTGAATCGGGTGGCATGCGTGATGTGCTGCGACGGTACAAGCCGAATACCGTTGAAGACCTGACGGCGTTGAATGCTTTGTATCGTCCTGGGCCGATTCAGGGCGGCATGATTGACGACTTTATTGAACGCAAGTGGGGCAGACGTGCGGTCAGCTATGAGCTACCGGAGCTTGAGGTCATATTGCGGGAGACTTTGGGCGTCATTGTGTATCAAGAGCAAGTGATGCAGATTTCGAATGTGCTAGCGGGTTATTCGCTGGGGGATTCGGACTTGCTGCGTCGCGCGATGGGTAAGAAAGATCCTGCGGAGATGGCGAAGCAGCGTGACCGCTTTATGAGTGGTGCGGCGGCGAACAAACATCCGAAAGACACGGCGGGAAAGATCTTCGACCTGATGGCGCAGTTCGCGGGGTACGGCTTTAATAAGTCTCACTCGGCGGCGTATGCGTTGCTGGCGTATCACACGGCATGGCTGAAGACGCATTATCCGGTAGAGTTTATGGCGGCGCTGCTGACGAGCGAAACTTCGAAGCCTGAGAATGTTGTGAAGTACATCTCGGAGTGCAAGGAGATGAATATCTCCGTGGTGCCGCCGAATGTGCAGGTGTCGGATGCGAACTTTACGCCGATTAACGGAGCCATTGGGTTTGGTTTGGCGGCGATCAAGAACGTCGGACATAATGCAATTGAGTCGATCATTGCTGCTCGGACGGCGTTGCAGGCGGCAGGGAAGACTGGGTTTTCGAGCTTGTGGGAGTTCTGCGAGAAGGTCGATCTGCGGCTGCTGAATAAACGCGTGTTGGAATCGTTGATCAAGGCCGGCGCGATGGACGCGTTCGGTGGCCGTGCGCAGTTGTGTGGAGCGCTGGATAAGGCCATGGAGCGGGCGCAGAAGTCTCAGCGCGACGAGGCGGCAGGGCAGCACGGGTTATTCGGCATCTTCGATTCGGATATTCAATCTTCCGGTGCGAACAATCGTGAAGATGAACTGCCCAGCGTCGCAGAGTGGGATGAACATACGCGGTTGCAGAACGAGAAGGAAGTGCTTGGGTTCTTCGTCTCCGGGCATCCGATGGATAAATATCGCGAAAAACTTCGGAACATGAAGGTCGTCGATACAGTGACTGCATGCGAGATGAAGCCGGAGCCGCAGGTGTTTCGGCGTGGGCGCAATGAAGAGCCACAGAATGAGATTTCAATTGCCGGGGTGATTACGGGGCTTAAGGTGGCGAAGTCGAAACGCTCCGGGGAGATGTATGCGCAGGCTTCGCTTGAAGATACGGTTGGGAAGATCGAACTGATCGCGTTTCCGCAGTCTTACGAGAAGCTGGCAGAGAAATTGAAGATCGATGTGCCGGTTGTGGTTCGGGGTGTGCTGCGAGGGGAAGAGGACTCAGCACCCAAGCTTGCGATTTCGAGTATTCAGGCGCTTGAGGATGTGAAGATTAAGCTGCCGGATTCGCTGAGAATTAAGGTTCCGCTGCACAATCCTGATACGGCTCTGCTCGAAAAACTTCACGCTGTGTTGCTGGGAGCGCCGGGCAAAGGCAAGCTGCTGTTGGATCTTGAGGAGCCGGGAGAGTTTTGCGCGGTGCTGGAGCCGCACAACTGTCTAGTGGCAGCTGACCGATTATTCATCGATCAGGTTGAAGAGCTTGTTGGCCGCGGGGGAGTTCGAATCATGGATTAGTTTGCGCGAAGGGTTCGTCTAGTAAGGATTGAAAGGAACCCTCACTCAGATCCAGCCGTAACTGTTTACGCAGAACTTTTCAGTTCGTCGGCAGTCTTTTTCTTCGACGCGGGTCGCGGAGCATTTATTGTGTGGCGTTGATAGTTCTCAATGGTTGTAAGGCTGTTCGGCTGCATGAGATCGGTATACAGCCTGCCTTGCAGATGGTCGATTTCGTGTTGAAGGATGCGTGCGTACCATCCCTCGGCAAGAATGACGTGTGGTTCGGCACGCTCATTGAGGCAGGTTACGCGGACAGATAACGCTCTTGGAACCTCGGCGACCAATCTTGGGATGCTGAGGCAGCCCTCGAAGAATAAAGTATCTGGAGTGGAGAGAAGTTCTATCTGCGGATTGATGATGACGTGGAAGTCAACCGGCTTTCGCTGCCTTTCCTGCAACTGGGCCTCTGTTATTCCTTTGTGATATTCAACTTTGTCCTCGATAACCGCTATTTGCAATGACTCGCCAATTTGCGGAGCTGCGAGACCAACTCCCGGCGCGTCCCGCATAGTTTCCCGCATATACCCGATCAGGCTCTGGATTGTGTCGGTGACGATTTCTTCGGGCGTGAGTTGCCTCGCTACTTTGCGAAGCACGGGATTTCCAATTTCGCAGATCTTGAGAAGCACGTTTGTGAAGCACCTCCACTTCGCGGTTCTAATTGCCTGGATCGCCTGTAAGGCAGTCGAACAGCTTTGTTGCACTTAGAGATTTTACGCGAGGGCTTGAAAGCAAAGGGCCCGTCGTTATTACGTCGACTGTAGGCGCGGTTATGTCGTTCATCGCATACAATCGATAGAGAATAGCGAAGTATCCATATACCATGGCAGAACACGAAACAGGCAGATCAGCGCACGCCCAGGCAGTGACCGCACCAACTCCCGAAGCGTGGACGAAGACGGAGCTTGCGCGGCATCCACAGCGCCCCTACCCGATGGACTTCATCGAAGCACTATTTACCGACTTCAGCGAGATTCATGGCGACCGAGCCTTTGGCGATGACGCAGCGATGAGCTGCGGAATGGCATTGTTCCATGGCGAACCGGTTCTGGTTGTGGGCAACTTGAAGGGGCGGACCCTGAAAGAGAGGGTGGCTCGGAAGTTCGGTAGTCCAGATCCAGAGGGATATCGCAAGGCGCTGCGTGCGATGAAGATTGCAGAAAAGTTTGGGCGTCCGGTTTTTACGTTTCTCGATTTGGCGGGTGCTAACCCGGGCATCGGGGCAGAAGAGCGCGGACAGGGTGAGGCCATCGCTAGAAATCTGCTGGAGATGTCGCGTCTGCGTGTGCCGACTATCGCTACGATTACAGGCGAGGGTGGTTCGGGTGGCGCACTGGCACTGGCGGTCGCTGACCGCGTGCTGATGCTTGAAAATGCAATCTATTCGGTGATCTCTCCCGAGGGCTGTGCGTCGATCATGTGGAAGGACGCCAGTAAAAAGCAACAGGCAGCCGCGGCACTGAAGTACACCGCCGGAGACGTGAAGTTGCTGGGCTGTGTTGACGAGGTGCTGCCGGAGCCAAAGGGCGGCACACAGAACGATCCCGTTGGAGCGATGATTCTGGTCGATGAAAGATTGCAATACCATCTCACCAGTCTTCGGACCCTGTCTGTCGAGGACCTGCTGGAACAGCGTTACAGCAAGTTTCGCAACATCGCGCAGTTTTACACTACCGCTTAGCGGTATTCGAGCAAACTCTGGAGCAGGTACCGTTGCAGGCGTTGAATACGACATACTCAGGCCGCTCTGAGCGCACCTTGCAACTGGCGCTCTTCGTAACATCTGTGGCCTGGTTTCTGGCCTCGGATGTTTTGGCCGGACGCGCTGCTCGTGGGCTCTCTGAAAGATTCGGCCTCGACGCAGCACGGCCGCTGCTCATCTCACTATTTCTTCTCTTTTTGCTTGCTGTCGGGTTTTCGATCCTGCAGGCGATTGCGCATCGGCACTCCTCATTGCGCGAAGTACTCGGCTTGCCGAAGCGATCAACCGCGCTGCAAGAGTGGACTCTTGGTATTGCTGTGGGTTGGGGCATGGTTGTGCTGGCCGTTCTTCCCATGGCTCTAGGGGGGACGTTGTATGTTCACCTTTGGACTCAGCCGCGTGCTTGGTTGCTGCTACTTTTGAATCTGGCGACGCTGGCGGTTGCAGCTCTCGCTGAAGAAGTTGCGTTCCGGGGCTACCCGTATCGCCGTCTCATCGAGGGAATTGGCCCGGTTGCCGCGACGATTGGGATGTCGCTTCTTTTTGGAATTGGACACGCCTTCAATCCAGGGGCTACGTGGACCAGCGTTCTCGTGACAATGCTGGCAGGACTGTTATTGTCGGTCGCATGGTTGCGCACGCACGGATTATGGCTGGGGTGGGGATTGCACTTTGCCTGGAACGCTTGCACAGGCATACTCTTTGGACTTCCGATCAGCGGAATCAATAACTTTGCATCTGTTGTGCAGACTCGTGCGTTCGGCCGCCGCTGGCTGACTGGTGGTGACTACGGGCCTGAGGGTGCAGTGTTTACCGCATTTGTTTTGTTGATTGGAGTTGCCGTTGTAGTAAGGATTACGCGGGATTATGCGTGGGACTACACCTATAAGCCAATCATTCCTGGAGGGTACGCGACCGAGGTGCAGCCTCCGGCGGCGCATGTGGCCATGGAACAACAGGGGAAGCCGGCTTCGGCGAATTCGTTGGTACAGATCCTACCCGTAACTCCACAGAGCAGGTCGGTAGGCGACGAGCCGAAGCTGTAGCGAACGACCGCTCTTGCCACTTCGTCAAGGGCTTGTAAGCGGTTTGTAAATTCTTTGTAGTCTGGTGGAAGCATCTAAGGTAACCACTTGAAAAAAGAGAAGAGAAGGCGCAAGCTGTGTGTATCTGAGGTGCTTCCATGGCACTGACTCTGTACAGATCGGCGATGCTTTCGGGCCTGCTGGCCTTATCCTTTGCGCCAGTCCACGCTCAGGTATTCGTGGTCGGCGAAAAATCTGCGACCGCGGATATTGCCACTGATTTTTCACCGACCCATGTACCGCTCGCAGACACTCCACTGACGGAGCGTGGACGTCGTGATTTGGTCCGCAATCTCGAAGCAGAACAAGGCTTCGCGCATCGTGCACTGCCGGTTAGTGCAAGCGTAGTGCTACGTGCGAACGGTCCGCTGACACCCGCCCCAGCCGAATACAAAAAGATCATCTACGAAAAGGGTGAGGCGGCGGCTCTTGGGGATCGCGTGATCATTACTTCGTTAGAGATCAAACCGGATCGAATTATTCTGGACCTTAACGGCGGCCCTTACCTGAAGCACCGTTTTTTGCGGCACGTTCAGATTAATGACACTCCAATGGCACAGACAGGGCAAGATCGGGCGAGTGGCTCGCGCGTCACGCTGCTCTTTGAGGGACACGTACCGGAGATCTCAGCACCGGAGGTGAAAGCATTGCTGGAGCCGGTGATTGATTTTGGAGTAAAGACCACAGAACAGGCTTACGCGGATACGCTGCCTCCCGTGTTGAAGGAGGCTATTGCGGCACATGACGTTCTGGTGGGAATGAATCATCGAATGGTGCTGGCTGCGCTGGGTGCTCCAGAGAACAAGGTGCGGGACCAGCCGAGTGGGGATCCGAACGGTGGCCGCTATGAGGAGTGGATCTACGGGCATGTGCCGCAGACCATTCGCTTTGTGCGATTTGTAGGGGATCGAGTCACTGTGGTCGAGATAGCGGCGTTGGGGAAGCCTATTGAGATTCATGACAAAGACGAGATGGGTGGCTATAACTCGCCCGAGCTAACGCGCGAGGTTGCGATGGGCGATAAGGCCACGGATGGGACTGAGAAGACCAGTTCACCACCAACACTGCTAAAGCCTGGAGAGGCTGCGTCTGCAGGAAGCTCCAACAACAAGGTCCAGTTTCCGACCGATACTCCTAAGGGGGGAGCGTCTACACCGGTTCCGCCCCCACCTCCGCCGCCTTCGAGCAACCTGGCACAGATGTCGCACCCCCTGTAAAGCTGCGGTCGTGTAGACTTATAGGAGAGCCTCAACTGCAGTTCTTCTCCTCCGATTCCCGCCGTGGCCCGTCCCGGAAAAATCTTTACGAGAAGTGTCGGATGGTTCGATTCTGCTTGTCCGCGAGGGCAGCAGGTTAGCAAAACATCCGCTGCACAGGGCGAAATATTTTTTAACGAGATTTGTATCAACGTTTGTATTAGGGAGATCAAGGATTATGGCGAAGATTGCCAAGACCGGCGACCGTAAGAAGGTCATGGATACTAACAAGAGCACGGACTGCCCGAAGTGCTCCAAACCAACCCGCATTGTCAAGCGCGTCAAGGACCGTGAACGTAATACTCCTGGCGGAGTGTATATCTCCTGCTCGGCATGCGATTTCTACGAAAAGCTCTAAGTTGATTTAGTTCGAAAAGACTGGATAAGGAGCCCCTCGTGGGCTCTTTGTCGTGTGCGGACGTGTGTTTTGTGGTGGGTTGAAAGGTTCCTGGTTCCGTTACGAATTGTGCACCAAAGTTGTACAGATAATTTACAGATAAGGGCTTGACGATCGTCATTCGGGAGGGGCAGACTCTACGCTGGAAAGTAGGAACCTAGCTTTTATGATAACCACCGCTTCTGCATCATCCTCCCCTTCTAGCTTCGCTTCGCTCCCGCACTTCAATCGCCCGACCTACCTGATGTGTCCGCCTGAGTTTTTTGACGTGGACTACGTCATCAACCCGTGGATGGCGGGAAATCTTCATCAGCCATCGCGCGATACGGCGTTCATGCAGTGGAAGGATCTGTATCGGCAGCTGCAGCGAGTGGCGGATGTGCGTCTGTTACATGCGCGTGAGGGCTCGCCGGATATGGTGTTTGTGGCGCATGCGGCGGTGGTGCAGCATGGGGTGGCGGCAGTGTCGAGCTTCGCTCATCCGCAGAGGCAGACGGAAGAGGGGCATCTGCGAAAGTGGCTGCAGGACGCGGGTTTTCTGCTATGGGAGACGCCAAGAGAGACCGCGTTTGAAGGTGAAGGGGATGCGTTGTTTGACGCCAATGGAGGGCATCTGTGGGCTGCGCATGGCGTAAGGACGTGCAGGCATAGCCATCGGCATTTGTCCGATGCCTGGCATACGCGGGTGACGTCACTGCATCTTGTAGATCCTCGGTTTTATCATCTCGACCTGTGCTTTGCGCCGCTGAGTGGGGGGTATTTGATGTACTTTCCCGGGGCTTTCGATGCAGCTTCGCTGGAGAAGATTGAAGCGGCGTATGAAGCGGATAAACGCATCATTTTGAATGAGTTAGAGGCTACCCAGTTTGGTTGCAATGTGATCAATGTGGGGCAGGAAATTTTGATGGGAGCGGTGGAGACGAACCTTGCCGTGCGGTTGATGGCGCGGGGATTTGAGGTAACCGAGCTGCAGTTGAGCGAGTTCCAGCGGGGGGGCGGGTCGGCGAAGTCGCTGGCGCTTCGGCTGAGTGATTCTAAGCTGGCGCTTGGATCTGAGACCGCTGATTCGGTGATCGGGCTTTAGATTTTTGGGTTGGTTTGCGTATTTTTTTCGAGACGTGGTGGAACCGCGTTTTTGCTGGGGTATTTGCAAAAAACACGGTGCAGAACGTGGTGTTTTGGTGGTGAATTTGTGGTGTTCTGTGTGGTGAACGTGGTCAGTTGATGGTCACTAATTTGGGCTCGAAAGATACGCCACAGTTTTCAACTTTATTTTCAGGTCTGATCCGGGAAGTCCGATTCAAGAAAGTCTGAATCACGAAGTCTGAATCACGAAGTCCAGGAAGAGCTTTTTGAGGAGCTTTTTCAGGCGTAGGCCAGCTTCTGCTCGATCTCGTGAAGGATTGCGCGGGTGGCGGCTGCGGGATCGGCGGCGCGGGTGATGGGGCGGCCAACGACGAGCATGGAGGCTCCATCTGCGATGGCTTGTTGGGGGGTGGCGATGCGCTTCTGGTCGCCGATGGCGCTCCCGGTGGGGCGGATTCCGGGGATGACGAGAAGGGTTTCAGGGCCGGTGGCTGCGCGGACGGCGGCGACCTCTTCGGCTGAGCAGACCAGGCCGTTGATCCCGGACTGTTTCGCCAGCTTTGCCAGGCGGAGAACCTGGTGAGCAGGGGAGTCGGTGATACCGATTCCGGCTAGTTCGTTGGCGTCCATGCTGGTGAGGACGGTGACGGCGAGGAGGCGTGGGGAGCCGGGAGCCAGGGCGGCCTCGGCTGCGGCGGACATCATAGCGGCACCACCGCTGGCGTGTATGGTTAGCAGGCCTGCGCCGGCCTGGGTAGCCGAGCGGACGGCACCGGCGACGGTATTGGGGATGTCGTGGAGCTTGAGGTCGAGGAAGATGTCGAAGCCGCGGTTGCGGAGCAGTTGCACGAATGGTTTGCCGGCGGCGTAGTAGAGCTCCATGCCGACCTTGAACCATTGGCAGGTGTCACCGAGGCTGTCGACGAGTTTGAGGGCGCTTTCGGCGTCCGGGTAGTCCAGGGCTACGGCGAGGTGTTGCCTGGGGTCGAGGGTTTTGTCGGTCGGTTTGTCTGGCGGGGCCATGTGTTCAGTTTAGCTCTGGTTGACCTGAATGAGTTCCTCGCCGACAGGCCGGTTTTATGGCAAAAGTTATGAATAAGTTAATCAACAGAAGCGGACTTATCTGTATTGATCCTCCAAAAGTAGAGCGAACGTGCAGGAGCGGCTCGTCCTCTCCTGCTCGCTTGTGATTGGGGCATTTACAGATTGGGGCGTAGATCGCGTACGGGGCTTACCTGCTCAAGAAGTGACGCAACGTGAAGGATCGTGGACTCGGCTTGCCAACTGCCAACGATCTGCACGCCGATCGGCATTCCGTCATGGCTAGTGCCGAACCGCATGGAAACTCCCGGCAGGCCGGTAACACTCAACGGCGTTGTCGCGGACATGATTCCCATGATGTTCACAGTCTGGCCGTCGATCAGCAACTCCGCCTGGCCGTGCTTGAAGGACGGTGTAGGCAGTACCGGAGTGAGCAGGACATCGTACTTCTGGAAGTACTCGGCATAACCATCCTTCAGCCGTTCTGCAGCCTGCGCAGCATCGATATAGTCCGCAGCGGGAGTGTCGGGCAACGAGAGCATGAACCTGGCCATGTCTCCAATTTCATTGTCGCTGCGTCCAGCCGTCGTCTCTACGAATCCAGGCTTCATCTCGAGGACATGCAGACGGGTAAATACATCAAGCGCAAAATCGCGCTCCAGTGCAGGAATGCGTACGGACTCGACGGTATGCCCGAAGCCCTTGAGCGCGGCCGCAGCGGCTTCCACCGTCGATGCGGTCTCGCGGTCGACCGGCCCAAAGCCGGGCTCCACCAGCCAGCCCACACGAAGCGGACGCTTGTTGGAACTTCCAATCCCGTTATCGAATGGGATGGCGCTGCTGGAATAGCCGTCCTGTCCGTCCGGTCCAGCAAGTTGGGAAAAAGCCAACGACAGATCGCGGATACTTCGCGCCATCGGGCCTACATGCCAGAAACGGCGCGGCTCACGCGGCCAGATGCCCGTCATGGGCATGCGTCCGTGGGTCGCCTTGAGCGAGACAATGCCGGTGTGGGCTGCCGGACCACGCAGGGAGATCGCAAGGTCGGTACCCAGGCCAAGAGGAGACATGCCCGCTGCGATCGCTGCCGACTCGCCACCGCTTGAGCCGCCCGGCGTCAGGTCCAGATTCCAGGGGTTGTTCGTCCGGCCCGTGAGCAGATTGTCGCTTTCGATCCCGTAGGAGAATTCAGGAAGATTGGTCTTCGCAAGAAGAATGCCCCCGGCTCTTTTCAGGCGCGCAACGCTGGTCGCATCCGTGTCGGGCGTTCTGCCTTTGAAGATCGGTGTTCCACGTTGGGTCTGCACATTAGCTGTGTCGATCGAATCCTTCACCGTGAAGGGCACACCGTGCAAAGGTCCCAACTCGTCTCCTCGGTGTACCGCCGCCTCTGCTTCCCGGGCGGATTTCAAGGCATCTTCGGCGATCGTAACGATCGCATTCACCTTCGGGTTGACAGCCTCGATTCGTTCGAGGTGCGCCTTCATGACTTCGACAGGAGAGACCTCGCGTGTGCGGATCAGTTCGGCCAGCTTCGTTGCGTCGGAATAAATCAGTTCTGTGTTCATTGTGTGCCCTCTCTACCTGCCACTTGGCAGGTGACACACTTGAGATTCTACCTGCCACATGGTAGATTCAGAAATCGAGAGAGTTTTTTACGACTTGCGGAGATGTGTGATGAGTGCAAACGCTCGTGAAGACATCCTGGCTGCCGCGAAGCTTGTTGCTCAAGCTCGCGGTTATGCAGGGTTGAACTTCCGTGATTTAGCTGAACAGGTCGGCATCAAAGCCGCAAGTATCTACTATTACTTCCCGAGTAAAGCCGAACTGGCTACGGCGGTGGCGAAGCGCTATTGGGAGGATGCCGCAGCTTATCTTGAGTCTCTGCTGCAGAACTCACCGAAGCCGCTGGATGCGCTGCGGCGCTATCCGGAGACCTTTCGCTGGGCACTGGAGAACGACAATCGCATCTGCCTCTGCAGCTCTATGTCTGCGCAATTCGACGATCTGCCTGACGTTGTGAAGACGGAAGTTCAAGCTTTCACTGACGTCAACGTTGCGTGGCTAAAAAAGACATTGGTTGCCGCTAAGGTTGCCAGCCCCAAGGAAGCCGAGAAGCGAGCACGTGCTATCTACTCTGGAATCGTGGGTGCTCAACTGATGGCAAGGGGCCGCGCAGATATCGCTCTCTATGACAGCCTGATCGACAGCTACCGCGCAGCAGGATTGCTTCCCGCGTGAGGCAGACTCGTACAGAGAAACGGGCATCTCGTCACTTTGGGCGATAAGTCGGCTTTCCGGACAAATGACTTTGGCTCTGGACCGATTTATGGCTCCACGATTGTCCAGCCGGGATCGGGGTCGAAGACGCTCATTGCGGTTGCCGTTTCTGTTGTGGTCTTTCCCAAGTCTTTTTGGAGGAGCACGCCGTCCTGGTTCATCATGAAGGTCATGATGCCTGAGTTTCCGTACTCGGCGGGATAGGCGACGAAGGCGTAGCCTGTCGTTTTGCCAGCGACCATGTAGTCCTTCGCGCCTCCGGGCGCTTTGTCGGTTTGACCCTTCAGCATATGGAAGTAGTAACCGTGAAATGGCGTGTGCCCCTCGGGCTTTGCGGTATATCCTTCAGCGGTTGCAAATGCTGCCATTGGTCCGAGCGGGCTTGGGGGCTGGCCGTCTGCGACCTTCCAATACAACCCGTTCTGTTTGCCTGGGTCGCTGATGAACTTCGCCGCGAACTGCTTTGCTTTTTCGCCTTCATGAGGCTTGGAGTAGTACTCAGCCTCAGCGTCCGCAATTGCTCCGCAGACGTCGATAATTGCCAGTTCGTTGCGCCCGATGCGGCGGTTGAGAACTTCATTCCTTCCTGCGGCTGTATCGAAGAACCATTTTCCATCGGCGTTCTTCTTCAGAGGGATGGGGAAGGGGAAGTTATCGGCTCCGACTAAGAGCATCTGTTCACCGCCAGGCATGTCGCGCCAGCGGTGCATCTCTCCGTACTTTGCAACGAAGGCTTTGCCGGTGTTTTTGTCCTGTACGTCGTCGCCTGAATGGATGAGCTCTTTTGCGTCTTGACCAAAGATTGCAAGCAGGGTGTTCTGATCGCCTGCGGTTACCGCTGTGAGCACCGCATTGCTCGCGTCGTCAGGGGTAGCAAAGACGACGACCGAAGGCTTTTCGGGATTCGCCGGGTTCTCGGACTTTTTGCAGGCCGAGAGTGGAACGATTAAGGCCAGGAGAAGAAACCGAATCGTAAACGCAATTCTGCGGTGTTTCAGCGACATTCCATCCTCCAAAACTTCGTGCCTAAGTTTCTTGCCACCGGTTGCTGAACTTGAGTTTGCTTTGGTCCGCGTTATTGGGTTCACCGGCGACCTCCCCAGCCGCCACCGCCGCCACGACTGGCCGAACCGCGAGCGCTCTCCTGTCGAGATTGCCAGCCGCTTGCGCCGCCGCCAAAGGCCGATGAGCCGCTCTTTTGCTGCCCTCCGTAGCCCTTCGCGGCAGCAGAGTTGCTTGCCGATGCGCCTGAGTAGCTTGAGGTGGACTTGGGTGCAGTGCTGCCTGAGTAGCTTGAGGGGGATTTAGGGGTTCCCTGTGTCTGGCTCCAGCCGCTTCCGGTGTTCTTGTAGACGTTGCCGTTTGCCGCGGCGTATTTGTCGCCGTTTGCAGTTTGTCCCACGGCGCCGCTGTTGCCGTACTTGCCGGACGCGGCTGCGGCTGAACCACCTGCCGAAGTCTGTGCGGTTGCTACGGTTCCGTTCGCAGTGGTTTGATGCTGGGTGTAGGCGGTGTTGCCGTTCTTGGAGACGACGGAGCTGCCATAGCTTCCGTATGCGTTGGAGGCTTGATGCGTGGCGGCGTATGCGCCGGTGTTTGGGTTGTAGGCCTGTCCGACTGCCTGGGAGCCGTAGGCGTTTGAGGCTGATGCGCCGCGTGCGTAGGTACCGGTGGAGGGGTTATAGCCAGCGGAGGCGTGGGCGCTGCCGTATGGGCCATAGGCGGAGACGCTGGACCCGTAGTAGCCGCCGTGCCATGCGCTGTTTCCGTAGTAGCCGGAGCTATGGTAGACCACTGTGCCACCGTGCCAGTTGCAGTTCCAGTAGCTGTATCCCCAGCTGTTGTTTATCGCCGCACCTACTGCGATACCGATTCCGAAGGCAAGTACTGCGGTCGTGACTACCGCCGCGGTACTGTAGCCGGGCGTCACATAAGGAGTGCCGTAGACAACTGTGGGGTTGTACTGCGGGACGTACACGATTTGAGGATTGGTGGGCTGAATCACGATCGTTTGTGGCGCCTGTTGTACGACCGTGATCTGCGAGCCTGATTTCAGATTGCCGGCAGCTTGTGCTTTGGCGCGCAGTACCTGAACTGCCGTCATCACATCGGCGGCTTGCGTGTGGTACGCCTCGCCTAGGGCGGAGGTCCAGCTGAGGTTTTTCGCGAGGTTGTCGAGGACAGAGGGGAACTGGGTGAGCGCCTTGACGCTGGGATCCCACGGTTGGGTATCGACAGCCTGAGATAGAGCCGTGCCGGTGAGACTCTTGTTCTGCTGAAGCCAACCGTTTGCAGCGGCAACCTGATCGGGAAATGTCGCGGCTCCCAGGATCTGGGCGACGAGAGCGTCGGGATAGAGCGCAATGGGGGCGACTAGTTGCTGTAAGGTATCTGCAGTCAGAGGGGCGCCCTGTCCTGAGTATGCGGACTGTCCGTCAGGCGCGGGTTGCTGGGCTAACGCCTGGTTTGGCACAGCGGGGATGATGAGCAGGATAGATAACGTCGCTGCTAAAAGCCGGTTCATGAAGTTCATGATCATTTTCTTCTCTCCAGCTGAGAAATGCGTCGAGCTTTGCCTGTATCGCAATTGATGAGCTTAGGGCGCGAGACAAGCATATCTCTAATCTCGGGATTTCGGAGCCTTTCGTTTGAGATTCGTAGCGACTAAAAGGTCGAATTTCATGGGTTCACTGGTCTGTCTGATGAGACAGGTCATTGCGTCGTGCCTAAGGTGTCTGTTGCTCTTGGCTTTCGAAGAAGGGTCATTGAGAGGTAGGCGCCGATCCACGAGCCGACGGCCGCGAAACAGACGTAGACCCAGTTTTTGGTGTAGCTGATGACGGCGAAGGCAGAGAGGAGATACCAGATGCTGCTCCACGTGGCTGCAGGGACGCGGCGACGAGACGAAACTGCGGCGTTGAACATAACGTATACGGCGTCGGTGGCTGCGGTGGACAATGACACACCGAGCGCTAACAGGGGATCAATGTGTGTCATGGATCACTGCCTCCTTGATGGAACTTTGCTGCAAGAGTATCGCAGGGTTTGGTGATGCATATTTCGATATGGTGAGAGATCGGCTGCGAGATGGGGCTTCCGTTATTCTGAAGGAGTGATGATGATGCCTGTGTTGTGTGAGCGATGCTGACTGTACTGACGATTGCGGGTTTCGATCCGTCTTCGGGAGCGGGCGTGACGGCCGACCTGATGGTGTTTGCGGCGCATGGATTGTTTGGGACTTCGTGCATTACGAGCTTGACGGTGCAGTCGACGGTGGGCGTGAGGGCGAGTTCGGCGGTACCGACGGAGCTGGTGCGGGATACGCTCGATTGTTTGCAGAGTGATCTGCCGGCGGCGGGAATCAAGATTGGCATGCTGGCTACGGCTTCGAATGTGGAGGTGGTAGCGGATTTTTTGGAGGGGCTGCGCGCGCGCGGGCCGAGGGTGCCGGTGGTGCTGGATCCGGTGTTGCGATCCAGTTCGGGGAGGGATCTGCTGGATGCGGAGGGCGTGCGTGTGATGCGCGATCGGTTGCTGCCGCTGGTGGATTGGGTGACTCCGAATCTGGAGGAGTTGGGGACGCTGGCGGGCCGGATCGTGATGCAGAAGGAAGATCTTCCCAGAGCGGCGCGCGATCTGCAGGCAATGGGGAGGGGATTGAGTGTGGTGGCGACGGGAGGGCACCTGATTCCGCCGGATGATCTGTTGCTGCGGGTTGGGGGAGAGATGGATTGGCTGCCGGGGGAGCAGATTGTGAGCCGGTCAACGCATGGGACGGGGTGTGCGTTTTCGAGTGCGCTGCTGAGTCGGTTGGTGCTTGGGGATTCGGCGCTGGGTGCGGCCATGATGGCGAAGAGATATGTGGCGGAGGCGATTCGGACGGCTGAGCCGATGGGGAAGGGAATTGGGCCGGTGAATCATCTTTGGCCGCTGAGGGAAGAGTAGGTGGCTTCTCGGTAAGGGATCGTCGCTGCGCTCACAATGACGGCTTCTAATATTTTTATATTTTTATTTTGGCAGGCTCTGATATTCCGCTTACCAGTGAGGCGACGGTTCAAGTGGGCCTTTAGCGGCGTTGAAATTCGGGTGAGCCGAAGAGGAGACCAGCGGCGAGGGCGGACTGGCTGTCGATGCCGGTGAGGTCGCCGTCGTGATGACTGCGGGGAGCTACGGCGAGGGGGTCACGCTTGCGATCTTTGATGGCAACCTGACGGAGGTTGGCCTCTTGTTGTTTGGGGTCGGTGGTGATTTGGGTGAGGATGGTCTGGTGGGTGCGGTCGCTGACAGGGACGTGGAGGAGTTTGGCTTCGAGGATGGTGGCTTTTGCTTCGGGCGTGAGCGTGGAGTCGGTGGTGTTTGAGGTTCCGAGGATGGCGGGCCAGTTGGTGGTGACGCCAGCTACGCGGTTCGAGGACAGGGCCAGGGCGAAGTTCATGCGATCGATGAGGGCGGCGGTGTTGTTCCACGCATCGGACGTCATGGAGTAGCCGTTAGGAGTGAGCATGCCGTAGAGGGGCATGCCGAGGTCGGCGATGACGTCGACGAGTGCGCCGGGGCTTGTGACTTCGGCACCTGAGGCACGGACGGCAGAGACGACAAAGTCCTGCGGGGTTTTTACTTTTGAACGATAGGTGTTGGCGGTGAAGAACTCCGGCGAGTTGATCATGGTGAGAAGCACCTTGCGGATGTCGCCGTTGGTGCTGAGGAAGGTCTTGGCCATGCGGTCGATCATGGCTGGGGGTGGGGTGTCGCTGACGAAGCGGATGGCGAGTTTGGTGGAGATAAACTGCGCGGTTTTGGGGCTCGTGGCCAGAATGTGAAGGACTTCGATGCCTTCCTTTTCGCCCTTGTCTTTGATGGTGACACCGAGAACCTGTTTGGAGCCCGGTTCGTGTTTGGAGTCGTCGTATTCGGGATCAAGGTCTTCGCTGGCGTTGGGGCGGCGGCCGACTGTCCAGCCGGTGAAGACCTTGGCTACCTCGGTAACGTCGCGTTGGGTGTAGCCGCCATTGACGCCGACGGTATGAAGTTCCATGAGTTCGCGCGCGTAGTTTTCGTTTAGTCCGCTGGGTTTCTTCTGGTTGTTGTTGCGGAAGGGGCGGGTCGCGAACTGAGAGTGGGGGCCGATGCTCGATGAGTTGTCGAGATAGTTCAACATGGCCGCGCTGGATGCGGTTGCGACCAGCAGGGCTTCAAAGTGGCCGAGGGCGTGTGGGCGGATGGCGTTGCGCTCATATGCAGCTATGTAATAAGGCGCTTGATCGGACTTTTTGATGTAGACGTTGAAGTGATTGAGCCAGAAGTCGACCATGACCTCCTGGAGTTGGCGCTCGCTGTAGATGTCGCGGAGGAGCTTGGTCTGGACGACCTCGGCTGCGACCAGATTCTGGGGGCGGTTGAAGGCGGCGAGGGCTTCGAGTTGACGCGGGGAGAAGCCGTCGGTGAGATGATCGCGCTGGTCGGGGGTAAGGGCTCGGCGAAACTGCTGTAGCTCTGGTGGGCGCATCTTGCAGAGGGCGGAGAAGCGCTTGTCGGGCGGGAGAGAGACGATTTCGGCGACCTGATCGGCTGGAAAGGGTGGGGTGTCCGTTGCTGGGGTTTGATCCTTTCCGTTTTTCTTGTTTTTTTCGCGGGCCATCTGGTCGGCGTAGATTGCTTTTTCAGCTTCGCCGCGAGGGACGCCAGGGCCGCGGCCGTTTATGTCGGCGCGGATCATCGCGTTGGTGGGGTACATCTCCATCATCTGCTTGAGAGGGAGTTGCATGGCGGGATAGGTGGAGAGGCGCGCGTCGAGGGCGCTGTCGTCGATTGTCTGGGGATTCATCTGCTGCTTGAACCAGGCGGTGAGGCCCATGGCGCGGAGACGCTCAAGGTCACCGGGGCGGGGGCCGTAGGTGAAGCGGTCGAGGATTTGGAGAAGCTTCTCGTCGTTGTCGAGTGGGCGGTTGGAGTGGGGAAGAGGTGGGAGAGCTAAGTGGGGAGTGGCGTCGGGGGTCATCTGCGAGGCGGGCGGAGTGGGAGTTTGGGAGAGCAGCTGAGCCGGGAGGGCCATCTGCACTGACAGGAGGGCGGCCATAACGGTCTGCAGAATTGGGAATGGCTGGGTGCAGCCTGCAGCGTTTGGGTTGGGGTGCGCGGGATGAAGAAGGGAAGCGGGCACGGTCAACTCCTGTAGATACCGGTGCATGGATGTTACGACGCTCGAGGTTTCGCCTGACTGTCCTGATTGTGTAGACCCGAAGGTGAGCGGATCGACTCGTTGTGGCAGTGATTTTTCGAATGATGACGGAGATGGGTTGGCCGATAGGAGGTAGGACGGAGGTTTTCAGTCCATGGCCACAGTAGCTTTCCCCGGCGTGTTTCGCCCGGCACGCACTCAACGGCAGTCCAAGGGTCTACCGAGTTTTTCTCCGGGCAATCCGACTCCGAAGAAACCCGATCTGACGATTCACAGGGTCACGAAGACGCATCATGGACGCACGCTGCTGATGTTGGGCCGCGCTGCCGAGTACCTTGCGAACTCTCGCCGGTATTCGATGCTGCGGTTTGACGACAGAGCAGATGAAGATGCGATCCACATTTTGATGGGGCTGAGCCGCGAGGTTTTTGAGGAGTTTGCCGAACAGACTACGGCGAAGGGTCGGGTAGGGGATTGGGTGATTGAGCGCGTTGTTCGTCTGCTGGAGTAGTGGCTGAGTCTGCAGTGCAGGGCCGGCCTTTCACCTGCTAGGCTGAAGGAGTATGTCACTTACACTGGTTTTGAATGGTCAGTCGCGCACGTTTGATGCGCTTGAGCAATCTGCAAATGTTGAACAACTCGTTGGTGAGTTGGGGCTGAAGGGGGATCGGGTCGCGGTGGAGCACAACGGGGAGATCGTTCCTCGCTCGACCTGGACGGAGACGACGTTGAGCAGTGGGGATCGGCTCGAGGTGGTTCACTTTGTCGGCGGTGGATTGTAGCGCTGGATTTATTCTTTAACGCGGCTTCCAGATGAGGCCGTCGGGGCTGGTCCAGACTGCGCCCGAGTCGGTTGTTAGTTGAAAGCTCGATGCGGCGGTTGCGGGTAAGGGTGGAGTCGCATCTGTATTTTTTCTGGTTTGCGGCGACGACTCTGAGGCTGCCTCATGAACCGCAGCTTGCTGGTGGCTTGGTGGAGCGGCCTGGGATTGAGCAGGCACAACGAGGGAGAGCTGGATCGCTTTGCCTATCCATTGCTGATCGACGGGAGCCCAGTGGTGGCCAGCATCTAGACTGAGGAAGAGGGCGCCGGCGGTGTCGGCCGCCAAGGTCTGATGGCCGTTTGAGATGGTGGTCGCGGTGGCGAGGTTGCTGGGTAAAGGCGCCACTGCGAACCTTTTGGCATTGACGTTGGTGCGAAGGGCAAAGAGACTGCCGGTGGTCTTTGCGGTGGTTTGGATCTGCGGTGAGGAGGATTCAACTTCTACGGTTTCGTTTGTACTGCGCTGCTGTGTTGGAAGGAGCGCGAGTGTAGATGCAGAGGCTGTCTGGTCGAGCGCCTTCGTGGATGGTGCGGGTGCGAGGGCGGGGGTGTGTGGCGCGATCGGTTGTTGCTGGGACGCGAGCGGTGCGGAGTTGGCGTTTGCGCTGCCAACTGCCGATCCAAAGGAGACCCCATTGATCTGCGGGGCGGGTGGTTTTGCGGCGCTCTGACTGTCGGTGGCTTGTCTGTTTGCTTTAGCTGCGTGGGTGGAGAAGAGTGGCGCAGGTGAGACGGGTTGGGGATGCGGCTTCGCCAGAGCGTCTTGCGGAGGTGCTGCCATTTGGCGGCTTTCTTGATTTGGTTCGACTATCTGTTCGGTGACGAGTGGCGGAGTTGAAGTCAAGGCCGCCTTGGTGGAGTTGGCAGGGGATTGCGCGATGTGGTGGAGGTGCAACGAGACGGCGATGAGAGCGCACGCCAGAGATGCGGAAGCCACAGTGAAGGCGGGGGCGGAGTTGAACCAGCGCTTCCATGATGGTGTGGGCTGCGCGAGTGGAGTGATGGGCTGCTGCGTTTGCTGGGAGAGGAAGACGATCTGACGGCAGTGGGAGCACTCGGAGATGTGTGCGAGGGTGGCGAGGCGCTCGTGTTCTGGGAGAGCGTGCTCGACGAAGGCGTTGAGCTGATCGGGGTCGAGGTGCTGGCCGGGTTGGAGGAGTTGGCTCATGACTGC
This sequence comes from uncultured Acidobacteriaceae bacterium, assembly GCA_963771625.1. GTDB lineage: Bacteria > Acidobacteriota > Terriglobia > Terriglobales > Acidobacteriaceae > Edaphobacter. The sequence continues at coordinate 40,515 of CAVYUE010000018.1, read as the reverse complement.
TTTGTGTCCGCTGTGCTTGTTTGATGAAGGAACGTTGGAGATGGTGAAGGTTGCAAGAGGTTTCGCAGATTAATTGTGAGATCGCGTGGGTCAGTGCCGAGGGCCTCTTGTGCGGCGCGTTTGCTGAGGCCTGAGCTTTGAAGGTGTTTGAGGATTTGTTTGGAGACGGCTGCTGTCAGGCGCTTGAGTCTGCGACTGATCGTTGCTTCATGCACGCGAAGGAGTTGCGCGATCTGGAGAAGGGTGTGTTGGTCGAGGAAGTAGGTGGAGAGAAGGAAGCGGTCGTCGAGTGGGAGGGTTTGCAGCGTGGCGGTGACGGCGGCTTGTAGTTTGTGAATGGTGTCGGGTGAGGTGGCTGGTGGGGAACTCGCGGAGGTCGGCTCGGTGTCTTCGAGTGGGGATTCGCGATGAGTGCGGCGGTGATGGTCGACGTGGCGTTGCGCGAGCGTGGTGCGTAGCCAGCCCATCAGCGAACCGCGACCAGAGTAAGAAGCCAGGGGAGAGCGGCGTTGGCCGTCGCGCTCGGTGAGTCCGAAGAGTTCGGAGTAGAGAGAGTCGGCGAGGTCTTCGCCGAGTGAAGAGGAGCCGGTGATGGCGATGGCCGCATGTTTGAGCGGCATGCGATAGCGGGCGAGGAAGAGTTGCCAGGCCTGGTCGCGGCCGAGAGCGCAGGCTTGAGCGAGAGCTAGCTCTGGTAGCTGAAGAGCAGCGTAGAACTTGTCCATCTGCGCGCGTGTGGCGCGGACTGCGGAGGGAAGGCCGAAGTTGTGCTTTGTTCCGATAGCAGTGAGGGCGGTTGCGAGTTCAGGTTTGGTAAGGCCTACGGTTTCGCACTCTGCGGACAGCCAGAGATCGTGGAGGAGTGCGTTGGGTATGTCTGTGGGCTCGATCGCAGGGGCCGGAGTGGATGGCAGATCGAGCGTGAGTTCGCCGGGTTGTGGCGAGGCGGTGTCCACGTACTCAAGATACGCCGGAGAGGAGGATGGGAGAGTTCAGAAAATTCTAAAAATAATTCTGCAAGGTTTTGGGTGAGTCGCGTTCCTGACTTAGAGGCCGGTAGAGGGCCAACGAGGAGAACGGATATGCCGAAGGTTCGCGTTGTGTTTATGTTGGCGATGCTCGTGGTGTGTGTCTTGGTTGGTGGGACGATGCCTGTTGCGGCGGGACCCGTGGAGGGTGGGTTCAAAGTGTTGAAGCCGATTGAAAGTGGAGGACTGACGCTGTTTCCAGTGGTGAGGGCGAATGGCAGGGCGGGAGCGGAGGATACTTTTCTGACGTTGGATGAAGGATTGAAGAGTGGCGAGGTGGAGGTGACGGAGGCGGGCCGTGTGCGGCCGCTGGTGCGCACGCGCGGAGGTGTCGTGCCAATTTACAGCGGAGATCAGGTGAATACGCTGGTGCTGGTGAACCATTCGAAGCGGCCGCTGTTGCTGCTGGCAGGCGAGATTGTGACCGGAGGAAAGCAGGACCGCGTGATTGCCAAGGACAGGATTGTGCCAGCTGAGGGGGATCCGATCGACCTTTCGGTCTTCTGCATCGAGCACGGACGTTGGACGGGGACCTCGGATAAGTTTGGTTCGACGGCGAAGACTTCGGCGGCGAGTTTTATGGTGCAGCCGGCGGTGCGGCAACAGGCGATGGTGGCAAAGGATCAGCAACAGGTTTGGAACTCTGTGAGCGAGACGATGTCAGTCATGGCTTCAGCGGCGCCGATGAGTTCGAACCGCTCTGTTGGTGGTGAGGGAGGGGTTTCCGCTGGTGGTTTGCATGGAGAGATGAGGAGCGGGAGTGCGGGTTCGCTGGGGACGACCAGTTATGCGAAGGCGATGCAGCTCAGTTCGGTCAGCGCGAAGGTAGATGAGGCCAGCGCAGGATTGACTCAGTCGCGAGAGCAGGTGTTGGCGGTGTTGAAGCAGGAGCACGCAGTTGGAGTAGTGGTTGCCGTGCGCGGAGAGGTGATATGGGCAGACGTCTTCGCGAGTTCGGATCTGCTGGCGCGCTATTGGACGAAGCTGGTGCGGTCGTATGCTGCGGAGGTTCTGTCTGGCGAGGGCAAGCATGATGCGGCGACGATGGAGGATGCGCAACGGTTTCTGGAGTCGCCTATGCGAGGCGTCGAGACATCGGAGGGAGAGGTTGGGGTGTATCGCTATCGCGAGGTGAAGACGGGTGCGACCGACCAGTTTGCGCTGGAGTCTTTGCTGCCTGGGGTCACGTATGACGTACACATCAGCCGATTGAAGATCAAGAATGCAAGGGAGCCTGTGGTCATTTACTAATGATCGAGAGTGTCGATGAAATAAGTGGGCTGAGGCGGTTCACAAGTGATTCGCCTCAGCGCAATTATTTCTGCAGATATCGAAGCGAGTCTACTCGTGGGAACCAGCGCCGTTCCAGTCGATGATGTTGACCAGCTTCCAGGGATTTCTGCGAAGCTCGAACTGAAGTTGACCCTGTTTGTTGATGATCAGTTGAGCAGCAGGGTAAAGGACGCCGGTGCTTTTGTTCTTGTCTGAATCATTCAAATCAATTTCGCCGGCAGTCAAATCGTAAGCAGTGCTTGGGCCGCTGTTATAGGCTTCGGCGAATCTGATCGGTCGATTTGCGGCGAACCGAATCTTGCGACCCTTAGACGAGGGGATCAAGGCGATGTAACTGAGTTCGTAGCCTACTGTGCCTGTGATGGCAATACGGCCGACTGGCTTCATGTCTGTGAGCGCTTTGACTAAACCGCGGCTCTGGCCTTTCTTAAAAGCATCGACCAGGACCTGCCTGTCCTCTTGTGTTGAGAACTGGTTGATGATCACCTTGACGGCGATGTTCCTACCCATCTGGGTGCTGGTACCCATGGCCTGGGCGTCAATCGTCTCTGTTTTTCTGTCATCGGCGGAGATAGCGGGCGTCGCCGCTGCAAGGAGCAGAGCCAGTACAAGACCGCTGTTGCAGCATTTTCGCGCGAGTTGGATCGAGAGATTTATCACTTTAGTTTGACCCTTTCGGTAACCATATAAGGAGTTCCACCTAAGAAGGAGGACAGTGTCGGGCGTTTCAACACGAGTTGCCGAGATAAACGCTGTCGCAAGCATTGTGCGGTTTTGCGCTTCGCGGGAACACTGGCAAAAGTGCTAGCAGTTCTTACAGATAGAAGGGCACACCAGAGTGGTCCGCGTGTAAGACCGAAACGTGAAAGGATAATCGGATATTTCTATTGGGCAGATGTGAGCAGTCCCGACTTGATTGACTGCAACTATACATAATATGTGTTATCGGACGTAATGTTATTGAACATAGATAAGCTTGAACTTGTGCCGTCCTCACTAAAATCACTTTTGGACGTCTTATTTCTGCCTGCCCTACGAGGTATTCGTTCGTGTCACCTGCTCCAATCGTTCGCAGACACATCGGCCCGGCGTTTTTATCACTACTCATTGCCTTCACATTTGGCTCGTTACCCTTGTTGAATGCGCAAGTTCAGAGTTCTTCTTCAAGCAACGGTTTTGGATCTGGCACACCGATAGCCCCCTCCACGATTCCGAGTTCTGTTTCTGGTCGAGTGATTAATGCAAGTACGAGCGCTCCTATCTCTCGTGCCCTGGTTCGCCTCAACGATCGTGCAGTCCTTACTGATAACGAGGGCAAGTTCCGGTTTGACCAGAATACGGAGAGCAGCGCCAATGTCCTGGTGAGCAAACCCGGATATTACGCAGGCACGGAGTTCTCCGAGCCGGGTAACCTGTATTTAGGGTCGGCTCAGCTGGCGGCGCCGCTCGAGCTTCGGCTGTATCCTGAGGCGTTGCTGACGGGGACGATCACCGGTCCTGAGGGTATTCCCCTGCCGCACATCTCGGTCAGCGCCCTGCGCAGCGTCTACGATGATGCCGGTCACCGATGGGTTTCGGCCGGTCAGGCGCAGACAGACTCGCATGGCAACTTTCGAATCCCAGTGCAGGCCGGTGACTACCGATTGGAGACCCGGTACATCCCGCAGGATAGGACTACGGGGCAAGCTGTTTTACCTGTTACAGTTCCGGGTGAGAGTTCATCGAATACATCGCAGCTGATCCGGATTCATGGCGGTGAGGAGCAACACTTTGAACTTCGGCCAGTTGTAAGTCCCGTTCATGCAGTGACGGCGGTTTCACAGCCTTCCTCGGGCCATGGCTTTACGCGAATCTCGGCGCGTTCCAGCAACGGCAGTACGTTGCAGGTGGGTCCGACGACGAACGGATCGAGCGGGGAGATGAAGATACAGCTTCCCCAAGGGACGTACACGCTGACGGCTCATACGATGGGCGACCCAGATGCTCCTGAGCAGGCTGATACGACGGTGACAGTGCCTGATCACGACGTCTCTGGGGTGGTGTTGCAGTTTTTTCCGGTTCCGGCGATTCCGGTGGAGCTGGTTGTTGACGGCTCGTCAACGTCCGATAATACTCCGCCGAACGTGGCACAGCTGGGGCTGACTCTTCAGAGCGAACAGGCCGATCCTGACCGAGGCGACTCCAGTGTTCGGCTGACGAGTCGACGGGATCAGAACTATGTCTTTCTGGCGCCGCCGGGTAGCTATCGGCTGGCCGCTCGCAATAGTGGTTCGTGGTATGTCAAGTCGGTTAGTTATGGTGACTCGGATCTGCTGGAGCAGGAGCTTGTCGTCGCACCCGGGGCTGCCGGTACGCCGATTCGCATTGTGGTGAGTAATGAGATGGGTGGCCTGCAAGGTACGGTGAAGCTGAACGGCGATCTGAGTGCTTGCTGGGTCTATTTGATTCCAGGGAGCGCCGGCGTTCAGACGGTGTACAGCACGCGCAGTAATTCCAATGGAAGTTACACCTTTGCGCATTTGCCGCCGGGCAGTTATCAGGTTGTCGCATTTGAGCGGCGGCACTCGGCGGACTACAGGAACCCAGAGAGTCTCTCTCCGTTTAGTGGCCAAGTGCATTCTGTCAGCATCAACGCTGGCGATAAACCGACTTTGAATCTTGATGCTGTGCCTGCGGCGGAGGTGGTTCCGTGAGGTGGAGCTCTTTGCGTGGGTTGGCTGTTTTTGTAATGGCGTGTGTGTGTGTAGTTGCTCCGTCGCAGGTTTCAGCGCAGGCTAAGACGGATGCCAAGCATGCTGCGGCCAGCACACATTATGAGATTACCGGGATCGTGATCAATAGTGTCACTGAAAGCCCTGTGCCGCACTGCCATCTTGCGGCGAGTCTTGTAGCAGCGCGAGGCAGGGGCGCGAACCGTCAGTTCCCTGCCTCGGCCAACAACTTCGAGGCCGACGAGCAGGGTCACTTCTCGATCACGCTGCCATCGGCTGGGTCGTGGCACTTGACTGCGAGCGCTCGCGGTTTCGTTACCCAGGCTTACGATGAGCACCAGAACTTTTCGTCGGCCGTTGTGCTGACTGCTGATTCGCCGACGATCGATCTGCGTTTCAGGTTGAGTCCCGAGGCGAGCATTACGGGTGTCGTTTTAGATGAGGCTGGTGAGGCTGTCAGGAATGCACAGATCTCGCTCCATAGCGTACCGCCACCGAGCCCTGGAGGTCCGCAGGCTCTTGGAGGCACGAGAGCAAACGCGCAGACCGATGACCAAGGCAGGTACGAACTCGCGAATCTGGCGCCGGGAAGTTATCGTCTGGCGGTACAGGCTCATCCGTGGTACGCCGCCTCGTCGCAACAAGGGGGTCAAGCGACTGGCGGAGCCACAGCTTTGGAGCCGTCTCTCGACGTTGCTTATCCTCTGACGTGGTTTCCGGGTAGCAGCGATGCCGCTCTTGCGGAGACGATCGTTTTGCATGCCGGCGATACGCATCAGGCTGATTTTCATCTTGTTCCTATTCCGTCGGTCCATCTGCGTATTGCTTCGCCACCAAGGTCATCTACTGCGACCGGTGATCATCTGCCTCCCGCGTTTCCGATGGTGCAACAGGTTGACTCGGGTTTAGGGCCAGGTTTTATCGATACGAGTGTGACTACTAATCGCTATGCACAGGGGCAGTTTGATATTGGAGGTTTGACGCCGGGTCTTTATCAGGTGAGGCTTGCGGGGCCAAACCAGGACACTCACTTTGCAATGGTCGAACTGACGGCGAACTCGGCTCGAACATTCGATCTAAGCACTCCGTCCCGTGACATGGCTCGAGTCACGATTAGTTTTGACGGCGTTGCGGATACTGGTCCGGGCCCCGGAGAGGGCCGCAATGGAGCTTTGCAAGTTAACCTGATTGATACCGATACACGGCGAGGAAGCTTTTCGGCTCTCGGTGAGGAAGGTGGCTTCGCGAATAACGGACGACGCGGACAGAGAGATCCGACGGCAGATCGTACGATCGAGGTTCCTCCGGGCCGTTACGAAGTTGTGTTGCAGGGACGGCCGAATGTTTATCTCACCGGGCTTAGCGCGAAGGGAGCAGATGCTTCGGGAAGATATGTGACTCTGTCTGCGGGTGAGTCGACGTTGACGGTGCATGTTGCGAGTGGCCGCGCGAGTCTTAGCGGGATCACAACTCTCAAAGGAAAGCCGGCGGTTGGTGCGATGGTTCTGCTGGTCCCGATTACGATTGAAGAGCCTGACTCCATCACGTTTTTGCGTCAAGACCAAAGCAATACGGATGGAAGCTTTGATATTGCGAATGTAATTCCGGGTCAATATATTTTGGTGGCCATCGATCATGGATGGCAGATCAACTGGGGCGATCGGTCGACGCTGCGACGATATCTGACGCAGGGTGTTCCGGTGGAGTTGAAATCATCCGCCATCGTGAAGCAGAACGTCGATGCACAAGCTCCTTGAAGATTGAGATACGCCAGCGGCTTCGGAGAAGTCCCGATTGTGTTAGCCTTTACAAGGCCCGCAAAAATTGCGGAGAGATGGCCGAGTGGCTGAAGGCGCACGCTTGGAAAGCGTGTATACCGCAAGGTATCCAGGGTTCGAATCCCTGTCTCTCCGCCATATCTAGTTTGTAAATCCAAATCTTCCAGCAAAACCTAATGTTACGAGCTGGTTACAGTGAACTGTGTTCCGTGGCGAGTCATGGGAATCATCGTGGAGCCGTGCTTTGCAAGGGCTGCTTTTCGGGTATTCTGTGCGTGACCCCTTGTGAGGGCCACGCTGCGATCAGCTCTGATTTATCTGCCAGTAGGCTTCGGAAGCTGCGTTATCTCGAAGGCCAACACCAACTCTGACTCAGTACATCCTTAGTACATCTGCACTTCGGGCCGCGTCGTTAATCCCCAGGGAGCGTATCGTGTGCCAGTTTCGGCTCAGAGTGACTAGAAGGTGTAATTGGCACGTTGTCCAACTTCTTCTTTCCTTCACTAGTTATGTCATCTGTTTGCTTGCATTGGGATGCGGGAAGACAAACGCAACACAGCTCAGTGTGCCTGCGACGTTGTCCTCCGTGCAGGTCACGCCATCGTCTTCCAGCATAGTTGTGGGCCAGACCGAGCAATTGGCCGCACAAGCTTCCTACAGTGACGGATCAACAAAGGACGTTACTAGTCTGGTGTCTTGGTCTTCATCCAATCAGACGGTTTCTACAGTTTCAGCCGCTGGTCTCCTAACTACGTTCGAGGCAGGGACGGCAGTAATATCAGCCGCCTACCAAAACAAGACGGGAAGTCTTGCACTTACCGTGACAAACCCCAGCCACGCGGACGTGCTAATTTACGGTGCCACCTCGTCGGGAATTATCGCTGCGGTCGAGGCGGCGCGCCTGGGAAAAACTGTACTTCTTCTTGACCAAAACTCCTGGACAGGTGGAATGACAGCGAACGGTCTGGGTTTTACAGACACAGGACTTCCGGGCACGATTGGTGGGCTGGCCCTTGAATTCTACCAACGGATAAACGTGGCCTATGGAAGTACGGATGGAACTCCCAGGTTTACCTTTGCGCCTCATGTCGCGGCACAGGTTTTTCAGGACATGCTCAACGGGGCGCATGTCAGTCCGGTTCTTAATTCTCACATTGCTTCCGTGCAAAAAACGGGCGCTGTGATTCAATCCGCCACACTAGACGACGGCACACAGTATTTTGCGTCGGAGTTTATAGATGCTACTTATGAAGGCGATCTATTGGCTCTTGCTCAGGTGAACTATGTTGTTGGTCGGGAAGCTACTACTGAATTCAATGAACCCTTAGCTGGAGTAGAAGCGCCGCAGGGTTTCGCAGTGCCCATTGATCCGTATGTGGTGCAGGGAAACCCTTCAAGCGGTTTGCTGCCGCACATTACAGGTACCAGCGTGGCTCCAGTTGGGTCTGCAGATAAGAATGTTATGGCCTATAACTATCGCCTGTGCCTGACCACAAATCCGGCAAATGCAATTCCGTTTACAGCGCCTGCCAATTACAACTCTTCTGAGTTTGAGATTTTAAGCCGGTACTCTGCAGCCCTTACTGCAGCGGGCAATCCACCTGATCTCGAAGACATTTTGACTCTGATTGCTGTAGATACTGACGGACCTGGTTTCAAGGTTGATCTGAACAACAATGGGCTCGTAACAAATCTGATTTCTACGGACGATGTGGGAGCGAGCTTGAATTATCCAGATGGCTCTGTTTCTCTAAGGACGTCTATCGCCTCTGAACATAAACGCTACATGCAAGCACTGCTCTACTTCCTGCTAACCGACCCTTCGATGCCAGCCACCGTCCGAACGGAGACGGCTACGTTGGGCTTATGCAGGGATGAGTTCACGCAGACGGGTAATTGGCCCCCGCAACTGTATGTTCGAGTGGCGCGCCGAATGAGGGGCAATTATGTTCTTACACAAAATGATCTAAGTAATGCTACTAACTTGGCCGTGAATCCAGTTGCTGTTGGTTCGTATCCCATGGACTCCCACTTGACTCAAAGACTTGCGCTGAGTGGAACCGTGTCTGTTGAGGGAGGATCCTATACGAATGTTGCGCTTCCTTATGGAATTCCCTACGCGTCGCTGGCGCCTGTGGCACAACAAGCGACGAATCTCCTGGTATCGGTGGCAATTTCTGCGACTAATGAGGCTTACAAATCAGTCCGCATCGAGCCGGTCTACATGATGATGGGTCACGCCGTTGGTGCTGCGGCGTCTCTGGCTATTGATGAGAAGGTACCAGTACAGCAAGTTGACTACGCCTCACTTCGAGATCAACTTATCGCCGATAAGCAAATTCTGACCTGGGTGGATCTGGTGTATCTAGATATCGCTCCGAATACTCAAGGTACTCTCAGCGTCAAGCTGTATGGCAGTTTTCCAGGACCTTCAACTCTCTATACCGGCGCGAATGATTTTCAATCATGGGCCGCGTGCTCGACTACTGTGAATGGGGCACGACAGCCAAGTGTCCAGAGCGTGAGTTACATCAACGACAATGAATTAGATCTGACCCTTACTATCAATAACTCGCAGGCCGAATGGTGTGACTATAACGTGAACTTTACTGCTCAAGAAAACACCTATAACAGCAACACACTCAGTTCGGTTCCAACTCATGTATCTGGAAATCATCAGATTGGCATTGGGACGAGTTCTACCTCATGTATTGGGGCGACGGCCACATCAGCGCCAGTGGTCTCTTCATGTGCCGATCAGAGTAATACGGTCTTTGCATTTCAATTACAAAGTGATGGGAGCTATGAAGTGCAGCCTCAAATTGGCCATGTGACCCTCTTATTTTCAGGTCCGAATCAACTTCTGATTAAGAGCAGTGCGACGGGCCAGTGTCTGGAGGCGCCGTCGAATGGAGATCAGATTACACAGAGTTTTTGTATAAGCACTAATCCCAGTGAGAGTTTCTCACTCAAATAGATAACTACTTCAAAGTGAGAAGTTGCCGCGAGTAGCATTGAGTGTAGTCGGGAAGATCGCGGCTGGATTGCCGTCCTACAGTGAAGATCGCGCGACTCTCCCTCGCCTTACGTGCATCTCATTCTCAGCATGCATCTGACACCATATGACCGACTCTTTGTCCTCACCGGCGCCGGTATCTCCGCCGAGAGTGGACTTGCTACTTTCCGGGGATCCGGAGGTCTCTGGAATGGCTATCGTGTCGAGGAGGTGGCGACACCTGAAGCCTGGGATGCCGATCCCGCACTCGTCTGGAACTTCTACTCCATGCGCCGCCGCGATGCACTCGCTGCGCAGCCGAATGCTGCCCACTTTGCGCTTGCAGAGGTCGAACAGAAGCTCGGCGACCGGTTTTATCTGTGTACCCAGAACGTCGATGATCTTCACGAGCGTGCAGGTTCCCTTCGCGTCCACCACATGCACGGAACGCTCTTCCAGTCGCGATGCGAGCGCTGCAACGAGCCTCGTCCGGATAAGGCGCTGTACGAGACCACAGCCAGTCTTCCCAGATGTCAAGACTGTGGCGCGCCTGTTCGTCCGCATATCGTCTGGTTTGGCGAAGTTCCGCTCGACATGGAAGGGATCTATCGAGAACTCGACCGTGCCACAGTACTTCTTGTTGTCGGCACTTCGGGCTCGGTGTATCCCGCTGCGGGCTTCGTGCATGTTGCCAATCGGCGGGGTATTCGAACCATCTATGCCGGTCCGGAAGAGCCTCTGAATGCTGACAACTTCGATGAGATTGTTCTGGGCTCGGCCACAGAAGTGCTACCCGGGCTATTTTCGGATCCTAGCGCTACCGCCAGCTAACCGCCAGGTGCCACCGCATCTTCCGGTCCATTGTTTTCTCGAGCACATGTGCGTACTCCAGAAGCTCGGAGAGCACCTGCTCCCCCTCTGTCCCAAGCTGCTGCGGGTCGCTCTCCAGTGCACGTAGCAGGGCTCGCACGGTGGTCAGGCCCTCGCCGGGCGAGTACCACTGCGGTGGGGGCAGCCGTCGCAAGAGCTCCTGGTTCCCTGCTCCCTCTTCAATCAAGAGCGACATTGAATTCTCATCGGCCGAAAAGAACTCGATCAGCGGGCGGACCCCCAACCGAAGTGCCAGCCTCTCCAGCGCATCTTCATGCCGCGCCAGCGAGCGCCCGTTTACGAAGATATCGAATCCAGGGTCCTCGCCCTCGACCACGATGTACATGGAAGCAGCCATTAACCGCAGTGTACCCTGCCGAGCAAGCTCCGCAAAGTATCATCGAAGCGACAATATGGTGTCCTCGTCGCCGGCCTTCAAAAACAGAAGCATCCCTGCACCTGCCGCGAGCAAAGCTGTGCCGCAGGCAATCCTCGCCGTAACTTCAGGACGAATCAGGACGTAGCTCTCCAAGATAGTCAGCAGCGGGATGAACAGATACCGCGCGGCGAAGCGTACTGGCGGCATCTCCCGCAACAACCACGCGATCAGTACCACCTCCACCACATCGACGAGCGACGAGAGAGAGGCGACTGACAGCAGCCCAGTCCATCTCCAGACGAAATCACCACGGATAGCACTACAGACCAGCAGAAACGCCGCGTTCGCAAGGCAGACCACGGCTAACGCGTGGGTCAACGCAACTCCATGCAGCAGCCGATACAACCAGACGCTCGACAACCCCACTAGCACCACTGCCGCGCAAACGACGGCAATCATCCAGCGACCGCGTGCCGATCCCGAGAAACCCAGTGGCAACAGCAGTAGGAGGCCGCCAAGACCTATCAGGGCAGGAGCCAAAAACCGCCTCGCACCGCGCTCTTCATCTCCAGCCGCAAGCACCATCACTACAACCACGGGAACCATCGCAAATAGCGCCGATCTGCTGATCTCAGGCACAGCTCCTCGTGACCACTCCCCAACCGCTAGAGGAACTCCAAAGAACGCTATGCCAACTACCGCCAGGCGCAACCCGAGGCTCCACGACCACCCCCTGTGCCCGCCCAACAAAAGCGCTACCAGCCCGATTACTGCATACCGAACGCCCTGTTGCTCAAAGACTGACAACTCTTCTCCATGAGGGATTACCCATGAAGTGGCCGACAAAACACAAAGTATCGCAAACGCGACCCACAGAGCACGTCTCATGATCTCCACTCACGACAGAGACAGAAAGACCGCGCCAATGCGCGGTCTTTCTGGTAAGTAATGATGTGAAATCTACCGATTGCCGCCGCCCGACGGTGCACCCGAACCTGAACCTGGCCTGCGTCCACCACGACGGCGTCTTCCGCCACCTGGGCGTCTCTGTCCGCCGGGGTTATTCGCTCCAGTGCCTGCGCCTGCCGGAACAGGAACAGCACCATCGGCACGGTTAAAGTTGGGCTCATCGGTTGACTCGTCTCCGTCGTCATCGAAATCATCCCCATCATCATCCGCTGAGACGTCAGACCCTGCTGGCGCGTGCTCTGCTCGAGCATGCGGTGCACCGGCTTCGGGGGTCGGTCCATCGGTCCCGATCTGACCCGGCTCTGGCAGACCAAGCTTCGCACGCTGCTCGCGCAAAACAGCCTTTCGAGAGAGCTTGATGCGATTCCCTTCGATGGCCAGAACTTTGACCAGAATCTGATCGCCTTCACGAAGCTCGTCCTTGACCTCCTTCACGCGATGTTCTGCGATTTCGGAGACGTGCAACAAGCCGTCGGTTCCCGGGAAGATCTCAACGAACGCACCAAACTCGGCGAGACGAACCACCTTGCCCAGATAGGTCTTTCCAATCTCAGGCACCGCAGTAAGATCGCTGATCATCTGAATTGCGCGGGCAAGACCGTCCGCATCGCTCGAAGCGACGTTGACCCGTCCGGTATCATCCACATCGATCTTGACGCCGGTGGCATCAATGATGCCGCGAATGACCTTACCTCCGGGTCCGATCAGATCGCGAATCTTATCCGTGGGGATCTGAATGGTGTGAATGCGTGGCGCAAACTGTGACTTCTCCTGGCTCGCGCCCGAGATCACTCCGTCCATCGTATCCAGCAGGAAGAGACGACCTTGGCGGGCCTGCTCCAGCGCCTCACGCATGATCTGCGGCGTGATGCCCATGATCTTGATGTCCATCTGCAGAGCGGTGATTCCCTTACGCGTACCTGCGACCTTGAAGTCCATATCGCCGTAGTGATCTTCCGCGCCAGCGATATCGGTCAGGATGGCGTAGTTGTCGCCCTCTTTCACGAGGCCCATGGCGACGCCTGCGACTGATCCCTTGATTGCGATACCGGCCTGCATCAAAGCAAGCGAAGCGCCGCAGACAGTGGCCATCGAAGACGATCCATTCGACTCAAGAATGTCCGAGACAACGCGCAACGTATAGGGGGACTCATCCTCAGCCGGCAGCACAGCCTCGATTGCACGCGACGCGAGCGCGCCGTGGCCAATCTCTCGCCGGCCAACACCCGTCATACGTCCAACCTCACCAACGGAGAACGGAGGAAAGTTATAGTGAAGCATGAAGCGACGCTTCTGCTCGCCCTCGTAGCTCTCAAGGCGCTGCGCATCGTCGGTGGTTCCGAGCGTTGCGCTAACCAAGGCCTGCGTCTCTCCGCGAGTAAACAGGGCCGAACCGTGAACACGGGGCAGAACGCCAACCTCGATGCTCAGATCACGGATCTTATCGAACGCGCGGTGATCCGGCCGGATCCGGTCCACAAGCACCTGGTCGCGGAAGATCTTCTCGCGCAGGAGCTCGTAGTATTTGCTGAGCTTCTTCGCCGCAGCGGCATCTCCCTCGGGCAGGTCCTTCTTGAGCTGGTCTTTGATGTCTTTTACCAACGCATAGCTCTCGAACTTGGGATGCTTCTCGGTGTCCAGCGCATCCTTCAACTGCGCACCGATCTTGCCAGTCAGCTCATTCAGATAGTCGTGATCGATCTCGACTGGGGTAACGGTTCGCTTGGTCTTGCCTGCGCGGGCCGCGAGATCTTCAATGGCAGCGCAGATCTTCTTGATCTGTTCATGCGCAAACTCGATCGCATCGACGACACGGCCTTCGGCCACTTCCTTCGCGCCGGACTCGATCATCACAATACCGTCTTTGGTGCCGACGACCATGATGTTCAACTGGCTCTTCGCGCGCTCAGCATAGGTAGGATTTACGACGAACTGATCGTCAACCAGACCGATGCGCACCGCACCAACAGGCCCGTGGAAAGGAATATCGCTCAGCGCCAAAGCACAGCTGGCACCATTGATGCCAAGCACATCGGGATCATTCTCTTTGTCTGCGGAGTAAACGAACGCAACCACCTGGGTCTCATTCCGAAACGCCTCCGGGAAGAGAGGGCGGATGGGACGATCGATCTGACGGCTGGTAAGAATCTCCTTCTCGCTCGGACGTCCTTCACGCTTGATAAACCCGCCGGGGATACGGCCACCTGCATAGGTAAACTCACGGTATTCCACGGTGAGCGGGAAGAAGTCGATGCCTTCTTTTGGATCGGGCGATGCAACGGCTGTTGCCAGAATTACGTTGTCGCCACTTGAGGTGAGCGCCGCGCCGGAGGCTTGTTTCGCCATGCGTCCGGTCTCAAATTTAATTTGCTTGCCGCCGGCAAGCTCAACTGTCACATCTTGTTTCATGTTGCCTCTCTTCTCTCGTCTTCGTTTGATTAAGCTTGGGTTCGCGTCATCCGGTGACTGGGCGCGAAAAAGCGCAGCTTGGCGAGGCGGTTATCGGGCCGCCAGCAAGCTGCGCTGTAATGAATCGTTTGTAGGCTCAAACCCGCACGCGATGAAACTAACGGAGACTACGCCTCGATGTCCCATCGTCAGCAACTCCAGCGACAAGGTCTTGCATGACCTTGCACGAAGTTAGCAGCCGAATGAGAACGGGCCGTGTATGCTCCCATAGTTTGGACGGTGTCTCCGGGGATGATGCGGTTACTTGCGGATTCCGAGTTTGCCGATGACCTCGCGATATCGGTCTGCATCACACTTCTTCAAGTAGTCCAGCAAGCGGCGACGCTTGCTCACCAGCATCAGAAGCCCGCGGCGTGATCCGTGATCCTTCTTGTGTGCCTTGAAGTGTTCTGTCAATTCCCCGATACGCTCGCTCAAAATGGCGATCTGAACCTCTGGACTCCCGGTATCTGAGTCGTGCGTGCGAAACTTCGCAATAATGTCTGTCTTTTTAGCGGATGCCAACACAGCTGTTTCTACTCCTGATCTTCTAGTTCACTCTTAGTGTCTGCATAAGGATAGCACCGCTGGCGGAACCGGGCAATCGCCGGCCACCAGCGGAACTAACGATTTAGGACACTTTAGGCGATATGAGTCTTTAAAAACTCGAGGGAGCGCTCCCGCGCCAGCTTTGCCGAGGCCGCATGGTAACTGTTTGGATCCACGTCCCGGTTGAACGCATGCCCTGCGCCCTCATAGACAAAGATCTCCACCTCGGGATGAGCCGCACGAACTGCCTCGATCTGATCCGACCCAATATGGCTGTCATTCGCCCCAAAATGCAGCATGACGGGGCAGCTTGGCTCCTCCGTTGCAACCGAACCAATGCCGCCCGCATAGTAGCCAACGCAGCAGGAGGGTTGCATTTTATAGTCTTCGCCACGCGTCGCGACCAGCCAGCTCGTCAGACCGCCGTAGCAGTAGCCAATCACGCCGATTCCCTTGCCCGCTGCTTTCGCCCACTCATACGTAGCTGCCACGTCCATCAGCGTCGTCTCGGGCTTGAGCATGCCGTAAAACTTATAAGCCTTCTGCATATCATCAGGCTGATAGGTCAGCTGTACGCCAGGCTCGAAACGGTCAAAGATCGCTGGCGCAACTACTAGAAAACCATCTTTTGCGTATCCGTCTGCGACGCTGCGAATATGGGCGTTTACGCCAAATATCTCTTGAACAAGAACCAATGTCCCAACTGCTTGTCCGGTGGGACGTGCTACGTACGCGCTCAGCTCATGTCCATCCTGCGCCTTCAACTTGATCCATTCGCTCATGAGTTCAATCATACTCAACGCGCCGGAAAGTTTGGCTTCGATGGTTGTCAAATAAAAGTAAAAACACGCTCGCGAATGCCGCGTCGTGGCCGGATCAAAAACTTGATGTAATTCTTTTATTTCTGCTTGGAATCCGAATAGTTTTTGATCTCGCGCGTCCAGCGAAGAAATCGGAAGAGCTGCTTTTTTTCCTTCCAGAACAGATTCCAAAAATCGCGCGCTCGAACGGTATCCGCACGCTGACCGGAGTAAGTTTCGAGTCTCCATCGGAGATAAGCGCTCCGCCAGGGTCTCAACCTGTTGCCGCGCGTCGCATTCCACAAAAACCTGAGTTCTTCGCCGATACCAGTCGCCACTCCTGAAGTATATTCACTCCCACCGTCGAAGAGTGTCTCTGCTGTCGCAGCTTTGGATGTCTCGCGCTTTCCGAAGGCAAATACCATTAGATGCAGTATCTTGCTGCGATTCAACTGAAAAGTCAGGGCTACACAGCCTGGCGTGTGTGCGCCCGAGCTACAACTATCTCAGCATCTGGAAGAGATCTTCCTGGTTACCCAAAGTGCTGATGACGCTCAGCAATGCTTGGTGTTGCGTTTCAGCTGAGGACAGCTGCGTGGCCACTACCTCCGGGTTCGCACTGACGAGGCTGCTTTGTGCTAGTTCGAGCTGGGTTTCGGTGGTTTGGGCGAAGGTATTCGAAGAGTTCATCTGTGCAAGGGAGCTATCAAGCGTACTTCGCTGATTAGACAATTGATCGAGTGCGGTCTTCAGTGTTGCTGTGTCTGTCGTTATGTTTGCAGTCGACGCGCCACCTGAAATGTCGACGACTAACTGACTGAGGGCGCCGATTACACCAGTATTTCCGGAACCGAAGACAGACGATCCAGGTAAATTGACCTGGAGTTTTTGCCCGC
Organism: uncultured Acidobacteriaceae bacterium; assembly: GCA_963771625.1. Taxonomy (GTDB): domain Bacteria; phylum Acidobacteriota; class Terriglobia; order Terriglobales; family Acidobacteriaceae; genus Edaphobacter. The sequence goes on along the minus strand of CAVYUE010000018.1, from coordinate 23,799 downwards.
TGGGGGTCTCGATATATTGCACATTCGTATCGCCGGCGTAGGTCACCGTTGCCGGGGTCGTAGAAGTATCGAGTGTAAAAGGTTGGACGGAGCCCTGGCTGCCGCTGAATAAGAACTGTCCTTGATAACTCGTGTTTGCCAGCGAGACCACCTGATTCAGAATTCCGCTAAGAGACTGAGCGACACTTGCATTGTCTGATGAATTCTGTGTGCCGTTGTTCCCCTCTACCGCAAGCCCGAGGGCCTGGGTTATCTGTGTGACGACGTCGCCCAAAGTGGAATCAGCCACCTGCATCATCGACGCTTCGCTTGAGGATGATTGAACAAACGTATCGTATTGCTCAATCTGGCCGGCCAAAAGAGTACTTTGCGCGGCTGCGACGGGATTGTCTTCGAGCTTGGAGATGCTCATCCCGCTCGACAATTCGGAGGAGAGCGTGTTGAGCAGATTGCTGGACTGGTTCAGTGAGCCCGATAGGTTGTTGATGTAGTTTGGATCGACTCTCAATGCCTTCTCCTGATTCGTGTTTCTGCGAAGTTGAAGATCGTAACGAGCTTCTAGCTCACAGTCGTTTCTTCGCCAAGATTGATTGCACTCGCCATCAGCGTATTGACGATATTGAAGACCTCGGAGGCCGCTTGATACGAGCGCTGAAATTGCGTGAGATTGGCTGCCTCCTCATCGGAAGATACGGCCGACAACGAATCGCGCTGGGTCGTTAGTTGCGTGAGTGTGGCCTGTTCTGCAGTGTTCGCCGTCGTGACCGCGGAAGCGTCGCTACCCAACTGGCCCAGGAATGAGGCGAGGAAACCAGTTGCGGTCTGACCTCCAACAGTATTTGCGGTTGAAAGATTAGCGAGGGCGGTCGCATTGTCGTTGCCGGAGGATCCTTCCCCTGGCGTAGCGGCTGCTATTGCCCCGGGGTTAGTCGCGGAGACGGTAATCTGCGCTGCCGCACCAGTCTGGGTAGTTGGAAGGCTAAAGATTGCGCCGCCAGCATTGCCGCTGCTGTCGACTCCTAGCGCATTCTGCTGATTCACTGCAGTACCAAGTGAGAAGGCAAGATTATCCAGCGCTTTAGAATACGAGGGCAGATACTGATCCCTCGCTTGCAGAGCTCCTCCGAGGTCTCCACCGGTCAGATTTGTGGTTACGTCTTGGGGAGGGTCGCCCGCCAAAACATCGGTGTTCCCTCCTACCTGAGTGGTGCTCATTGTGAACGACTGACCGCCGCTTACCAAAACAGCGCCACCACTGGTCGTCAGTTCAATGCCATTCTGCGACGTTGATATTTGGTCTAATCCGACCAACTGAGACAACTGGGCAATGTCCTGTTGCCGTTGATCTTCGAGTGTACCGGCGTCTCCTGTAGGGCTTGTGCTGGCGATCTGTGCGTTGAGAGACGCGATTGAAGTAGTGAGTGCATTTACCTGAGTGGCATCGCTGGAGACCTGCTGATTGAGACTGGAAGAGATCTGCGACAACTGATTCGACGCATCATTGAAGGCACCGGCTAATGCGGTCGCGGCAGAGAGCACACTTTGTCGGGTAGACGTGCCCGAAGGGTTGCCTTCGAGAGAGGACAACGAACTGAAAAAACTATTGATCGCACTGCCAAGTGCGGAAGAAGCCACCGCTGACGAGTTTTCTGTCGATGATGTGGAACTCAGCCCGAAGATGTTTTCTACCTGTTGCAAGGCTGATCCCAGCGCGCCGCTCTGGGCGACCACTTGAGTCTGCTGCTGAACGCGCTGTTCGAGAACGCGATTCCGTTGAGACGTTTCAGCCGCTGTCACACCTGAGCTTTGAGTACCTCCGCTGAGTGAGACGGAGTCCTCCGACTGAAAGGTGACGACTTCGCGCGTATAGCCTGGAGTGTTCTGGTTCGCTACGTTGTTCGCGGTAATGTTGAGTCCGAATTGGTCTGCCATTAAGGCTTGTTGTGCGATGTCTAACACTGATGTCAGTGTGCCCATTGGTCTCTCGTATTTCTGCCGTGCAGGCGGTTGAGCGAATCCAGGTTCGACTCACAGTTCTGAAGTATGGTGTCGAGTAGATGCTTTTTTACCAAGACCGTGTTGCGGTCCCCATTACCGCACGTGATGCTGTAGTGCGCCAGGGCGGAGATCTTTTCTTCTACTCTTGTTAGGTTGTTCAGACCGAGCATTGAAATCGCATGGACGGCCTCATCGAGTATGTCGGCCACTTCCTGATCGCTCGCCATCATTATTTCAGTAACCCTTCGATTATCTTGTTCGCCACGTCCGCGGAAGATACGCTGTAACTCCCAGCAGCGATCGCCTGCTGTAAGGATTCAACTTTTGCAGACCTGGTGTCAGAGCCTTCCAGCGCCTGGGCGATGAAGTTTGCAGCCGGGCTTACATTTGCCTGATCAACCTTGTCCGCCTTTGGGATAGATACTTCATTTGCGATGGCCGCGCTTTCTGATGTGTCCGCTCGTACCGCGCCGGGTGGCGTGCTCGAGCTGATTGTCTGCTGCAGACTATCGATTCCACTTGCAAAACTCATGGTGAGCCTCCGTCTACTTGACTGTATCGGCACCGAATCCATGAACTTTAGTACCCAGGCGTTTTCTTTTCGGACTTCTGTTGATGCTGCGATGTGATTTGTGAAACGACTTGTCTCGCGATCCCAAATCCTCCCCCCTTCGATATAGCTTTTGCCATTGTTTCGGCTCCAAAACTACTCATCGTGTCAAAAGTAGTGTCGTCACTCTTTTCGTCGCCTCCCCAGCTGTCCTGCCCATGTTGCATTGGTTTTAGAAGCTCCTGCAACATCGTCGCTTCAAACTGTTGCGCGGCGTCGGTTAGTTTTGCTTGCTTCTGCGTTTCGGGCAAAGATACAAGCTGGCTGGAAGCATCTGAAGTGATCTTCATAGCACCTCAATCTCTGCTTCTAAAGCGCCTGCGGACTTCATTGCCTGGAGGATCGAGATGACGTCTCTTGCTGAAGCACCTATCGTCTGGAGGCTTCTGACCAGATCGTCTACAGTCGCTCCCTGCTTCAGTTCAATACGATTGACCGGCTTATCCTGCGCGTCGATTCTTGTTTGTTGCACTACCTGAGTCGTACCTCCGGAGGAAAAAGCGTTTGGCTGAGATACCTGGAATTCGCTTACAACATTGACCGCCAGTCCACCGTGAAGAATGGATACGGGCTGTAGGACGACCGTCCCTCCGATAACGACTGTTCCTGTTCGCTCGTTCACAACTACCTTCGCTCGAGGAAAGATGGGAACCTCGACGGACTCCACTTGTGCGAGTAGCGCTGGAATGTCTTCGCCGTTGGCGACTGATAGATCGATCTGCCTGCTGTCCACGACTCGAGCTGCAGTCCTGCCTAGTTCCTGATTGATTGCCTTTTCCATCGCCTCGGCGCTGCGGAAGTCTGCATCGTTCAACAGAAGTGAAAACTGCTTCCTGCCGGTAAGTTCGAGAGGAACACCGCGCTCCACCATTGCGCCGAGAGGCACCCTTGCGGTATTGGGATGGTTGAACTGCTTCACGTTCCCATTCACATTGATCGAGTATCCACCCACTACGAGCGGCCCTTGCGCCTGCGCATAGATTTTTCCGTCTGCTCCATAGAGAGGTGTCATGAGAAGCAATCCGCCTTCGAGACTTCTCGCGTCACCCGCGGAAGACACTGTAATATCCAGTTTTGTTCCTGGCCTTGCGAATGGCGGCAGGGTGGCTGCCACAAATACTGCGGCGAGATTTTGAATGCGGATCGAAGCCGCCGGAACACTGACTCCCATTCGCAGAAGTGTTGACGTCAAAGTCTGAACGGGGAAGGTTGTCTGTTGGCTATCTCCTGTTCCCTGCAACCCGACGACAATGCCGTAGCCTACCAACTGATTGTCACGGATGCCCTCGATGGAAGAGACGTCTTTGATTCGCGCTTCTCTCGACGCCGTGGCGGGCGGGTCCGATGCAAACATCGTCGGAGCAAGCGTGAGAGTTATCACCAACAGAAAGGCGCGATAGACGATGCCAATCTTGGTGTTGTTTGTTATGAAGCCTGTTTGCGTTTTATTTTGGGTCGAAGCATCCCGCATGGTTCACCATTAGAAGACCAAAAGATTTTGCAAAAACCTGATCACAGGGTTTTGGCGGTGGGTGTAGTCGTTGATAATGCCTTTGCCTCGGACTTCAAGTTCAAGACTCGAGATGGCGGTTGACAGCACCTGATTTTGTTGAGAGATGTCTTCAGGACGTACGAGGCCACGAAGCAGAATTGTCTGGGTTTGCTGGCTGAACTCGACCTGACGCGCCGCCTCCACCACAAGCATTCCATTTGGCAGTACCTCAACCACTTGTCCGCCAAACGTCGTGCTCAGGCTGGAGTCGGTTGCGCTGGTTCCTTGCGCGTTTAATCCGGACGATGAGTTTTGCGTGATGATATTTTGCAGCGCATTTCCAGCTTTTAATTGACCGAACAAGCCCGAAATTGCTGAGTTCGCAGAGGAGGCTCGTGAATTTTTTACGGTTCCATCTGTCGAGGACGAGAGATTCTCAGCTACCACCACTTGAATGAGATCGTGTGGCCGCATGGCACGAACGTCCGTGGTCATGCGGGTAAGCCGGCCGCTGTCTGCCCAGATCGATCCTGCAACTGGCTGTACGGCTGAATTCTCCGCGCGCACTCGATCTAGATAGGAAGTCAAGGATGTAGCCGCGACGTTCGGTTTTGGTTCCATTGCCTTTTTGATGGAAGCCATTTGTGCTCGCAATGAAGCTGCCGCCAAAAGCAGAAGGAGCACAGCTACCGTCCCGGCTACGAATTTCCCCGGACCACCTTGAGGTGGCTGAGGAGAGATCGGCATCACAATGAACGGCAAATTAAGGTCTGGATGTGCACTGCTTCCGGGATAGGAATGACTCAATCGATGGCTCATCATGGTTGCATCTCCACATCCGACTTCCCGCGAACGATACCGTTGAACTCGGCAGGGATTGATTGATCGTCTGTGTTTCGACGAAGCAAGCGAACCCGTATCAATTTGCCCAAACTGCCGTTCTCTTCTGCCACGGCGGCCAGTTCAATTCGTAGAGAAGCTTCCTGTCTCCACAATCGAACGTTGTCGCCAACATGGATTACAGGAATCGGACGGGCACTCTGCGGTTCACTCGGTAGAGAATGTTCTGGCGAATCGGATCTTTCGATTTGAAGAGAGAAAGCGGGGCGCTCGGGATGGTCGCAGCTGGAAATCATTGCCCATCTCTGGCCTGATACAGGATCGGCTTCGATGCTTGTCACCCGATATCCGCCACCTTCGATCGTCGTCGACGCAGACGAATCCTGTTTCATGGAGTAGGCCGCGGCAGCCGGGGTGTTGTAGCAAGCGCCCCGCGCTGAGACAAGACCACCCATGCTGAGCATTGAAAGCCAGATAAGGTTGTGCATGATCACGGGACGATGTCGATAGCTCATAACTCTCCTAGCGAATCAGTCCGTTGATCTGGGAGTACATATCGTCTGCCACATGGATTACTTTCGAGTTGCTCTCATAGGCGCGCTGAGCCAGAATCATCTGCACAAACTCTGTGACGACGTCAACGTTCGAGTTCTCGAGGCTACCCTGCTGCAGCGTGCCCATCCCGCTGTTTCCGCCTGGAGTGTCCGTGATGGGATTGCCTGAAGCTGTTGTCTGTTGCAGGAGGTTGCCGCCGATAGAACTCAGCCCTCCGGGATTTGGAAAGTTTGCCAGTTGCATCGTTCCAAGTTGCGCAGCGTTTGTCTGTCCAGGGAGTGTTGCTGTAACGACCCCATACTGAGAGATCACAACGTTGCTTGCGTTGGCGGGAATCGTAATCGCTGGAAGGACCGTGTCTCCATCTGAGGTGACAATTGTGCCTTGGCTGTTGCGTTGAAAGTTGCCGGCCCTGGTATAACCGATGGTTCCGTTGGGCAAAGACACCTGAAAAAAACCATCCCCCTGAATATCAAGGTCGTACGTATTACCTGTCTTGTTGGGATCGCCCTGCGTCATGATGACTTCGCTGGCAGATGTCTTCGTTCCGAGACCGACCTGAAGACCAGCAGAGATAGTCTGCTGACTGTCGGCTGCCCCTGGAGTGACCAGATTCTGATAGATCATGTCTTCAAACTGCACTTGGCGCTGTCTAAATCCTGCCGTCGATGAGTTGGCCAGGTTGTTTGCAATCGTGTCCAGGTTTGTTTGCTGGGCGCTCATGCCGCTTGCCGCTGTATATAAAGCACGAATCATTTCAAATCTCCTTTTTCTTAATTTGAGAACGGTTTCCGTTCGCGGCTATCTCAGACTCGAGGTAGATCCTCCGACGCAGTCTTATCAAAATCGTTATTGAAGACGCTGAGTGCCTTTTGCATCATCTCTGCCTGTCGCTGCACTAGCACGAGCTGCATCGTTCCGTGGACCGCATCTTCATTGGCTCCTTCAACGGAACCTTGTTGTACAGAAGCGTTTGACGCAACCGGTTTCGCACCATTTGCTGAAAAGCGATTCGCTCCTTCTGCAGTGAGGGCAGACTTGTCCGCGAAGTCAAAGACACCCACTTTCCCTACGATTGCATTGCCATCGACCGTTGCGACAGAGACGCTTCCGTCGGATGAGACGTAGGTGGTGCCAGTGGGAATGATGATTGGCTTCATGTTTCCGTCGAGCACGGGCTCCCCTTGGCTGGTCTGAAGAACGCCCTTGGAGGACCGGGAGAAAGCTCCGTCCCTTGTGTAACGAACACCGTTTGCTGTTTGAATTGCGAAGAACCCTTGGCCCTCCAAGGCCAGGTCCAACGGGTTGCCCGTAGCTTTCAACTCCCCTTGGCCAAGATCGAGCCTGTTGCCGCCCAGGACACCGAATCCATTTACGGACTGGCCTACCTGAGATGCAGTCTCGAGATCCTGGTCTATTCCTCCCGCTAGGACGCCGCTGAAGTAGTCACGCTGTGCGCGGAACCCAGCTGTTCCTGCATTGGCGAGGTTGTTCGCGGCTGTGTCGAGCGCTTGTGTGCGCGAGAGGAGGCCTGTGTATGCTGCATAGGTTCCGCTATCCATGCCACGAGCAAATGCAGTTCGATGGCCGAAGTTGGAGAGGCATCGGTTAGAAGGCACTAAGGAGTGCGTTGTTCAAGGTTTGCTTCGAGACGCCGATACAGCAATCAGACCAAATGAATGCTGGGAGGGTCGGTTGCGAGCTCTAATTATTGATGATTCAGCTGTGATGAGGAAGGTTATCGAACGGGCGCTGCGACAGGCCGGCCTTGAACTGAGCGAGGTGTTACAAGCCTCGAATGGGGAGGAGGCGTTGCAGACTCTTCGAGATAATCAAGGTGGTTCCAACGCTCTGGCTTTGATTTTGAGTGACATCAATATGCCGGTGATGGATGGGTTGCAGTTTCTGGAGGCCAGAAAGCAGGAGAATCTGGCGCAGGGCGTTCCGGTTGTGATGATTACTACGGAAGGCAACGAAACGTTCGTGATGCGAGCCATTGCGGCAGGCGCGCAAGGCTATATCTGCAAGCCGTTCACGGCGGAGCAGGTGAAGGCGCGCGTACTTCCACTGCTGCGCGCAGCTTAGACGACCAAAGGCAATCGGTTGTCGATCTGTAATCGCTTCTGGACTATCGCAAAACATAATCAGAAACAGAAAGAGGACGATTGTGGCAAACGTGCAAGATGAGGCAGTGACTCGGCTCGACTCGGCAGTCTCAGAAGTTTTCGAGACGATGCTGGCGAGAAGCTGCGATCCTTTGGATGGTGAGGTCGACACAGTGGAAGGTCGGATCGTGGCAAGGATTCAATTTACTGGCGCTGTCGATGGTGAATGCCTTCTCTATGCCAGCCAGGCGACTGCCTCGGTGACGGCAGAGGCACTGTTGGGAACACCCTCTGAACCACACGATCCAATGGTTGACGATGCTATCGGAGAGCTGTGCAACATGATCGCTGGTGGCTGGAAGAGCAAGCTTGCGTCTCCGGATTCGAACTGCTCGATCTCCACACCGGCAGTGACCCGCGAAGGGCTCGAGGGCTATCAGGCCAAGTTCGGTACTAAGTTCAGCCGAAATTACTCGTTTCAGGGAAACGTCTTCGGCATTGTTCTTGCTTTTTAGGGGCATTCCATCGCACAATTTATTTCGCCTAAACTATTTATAATGTGCATTTTGAGACTGTTGCTATCTTGCAATATTCTAAATACTTAGTCCAAACTATTTGAAACAGATGAGTTACAAGAGTAATTGCGCTGTCTAACAAAAAAGCCCCGGCCAATTGCGGGGCTTTTCTGCTTGTATGAGACGACTTCATCCATTCTGATGCCTGCAACAAGAACTCAGTAGCCATGGGGCAACGATAGAAGTTGACATTGCGGAAGCGATGCAAAAGTATGGTATCGACGTTGAGTGACAGCCGAACGTCTTGCGCTTCATACGAAGGCTGCCCTGCAAAGGTCCTTCACTCTTTACAAAGGCCAAAGGTAGTCCTAAGGTTGCCGTTGCCTGCGTCGATCACCCTGCACCAATACATCGAGATACTTTCAGCAAGCCTTAACCCAGGAGAACGATTCATGACGGAGAGCAACGTACAAGCGGATGAAACACATTCCGAGAAGCTCGAATCGCCGCGCTTTGTTGACGAACAACCAAGGGTCATTGCGGGATTACGCGGGCACTACACGAGAGAAACGATTAAAGACATTCCTGCTTTATGGCAGCGCTTTGCGCCTCATATTGGCAAGATCCCCGGACAGGTTGGTAGTGTGGCGTACGGCGTGTGTTTTCCGCTGTCGGATGGATTCGATTATCTATCCGGGGTTGAAGTGCTCAGCGCTTCAGGATTGCCTGATGACTTTAGCGTAGTGACGATGCCTGTTCAACGATATGCAGTTTTCACGCACCACAGCCACATCTCGAAGCTTCAGGAAACATGTGATGCGATCGAGCGTGAGTGGTTGCCGAGATCTCAGTACGCATTCGTGCATGGGACACCTGGAGAGCCGGGCTTTTTTGAACGTTATGGTGAGAGCTTCGACCCGAGAATCGGTTCAGGTGATGTCGAGGTATGGGTGCCGATCAAGTGACCGAGAACAAATAAGAAATCCCGATCCTCCGCTGCTGGCGGTGATCGGGATTTTGCATTTGGAGCTGTGTTTCGGTTAGGGGTTTACCGGACTACCGACTGGAAGAGCGGTGAGGTCAGGAGGCTGGCAAACTGACTATCCGAAGAGGAGTAGTCCACGGTCAAAGTGCCCGCGTTGGAGTCGATGGTGGTCTGGTCGAGCGCGGACTTTTCGAGCGGCGAGCCGGCCGTCTTGCGCATGATCGAAACGCCCTTCATCAGGGTGGCTGCGGTCGCGGCGGTGAGGGTATCGGACATGACGACAGCCATGTCGAACTTGACGCCGTTCTGGAAGTCCATCGTGTAGCGGCTGCTCTTCATACGATTTTTGACGGTGTCGTAGTCCGCTAACTGGGAGGCATCGCCAAGCACGCTCTTCATCATGGTCTGGGTCCCCTTTGCGTCTAGCAGGCTCCAGACGGCCTTGGAGTCGACAGCGGCCATATCGTTGACCATATCGCCGTTGGCGAGGAAGTTGGAGATGATACCGTCACGGGCGTCCATTGCTTCTTTGACTGCTTCCCTATCACCGAAGACCATGGTGGTCTGGTTGAGGAAGACGACGCTCATGCCGTTCGAACCCATGGGATAGATGCTGTTGTTACGAAGCATGTTGGGTTTGATCTTGTTCTTGGTAAAGTTCGCCATGATCTCGCGGGTGTGGAACTGGCCCTGGGCGATACCAACGATGCGTGTTCCCTGGCCAGCCTGCTCGCGGAAGGAGGCGAAGGCGAGAACGTCGGCGTCCTGATCGACCTTGAGGCCGGAGCTTTTGAGGGCGGTCTCAAGACGCTTGAGCTCGGGGGGCAGCACGCGGTCTTTGAGATCCATGGCGGCCGTGGAGTTCTGCATGGCACGATAGTCGACAACGATAAGCTGCTGGACATCCTTGGGAATGGCGGTCTTGGCGTCGCTGGAGAGCTGTGCGGCGGTGGCGAAGGTCGGGGCCATGAAGGTCGCTAGAGCGACGGCCGCGGTGAAGAGATTCTGCTTGATCGATGTCATGGTTACCTTTGCTCCATAAGCTACGGACAGTGTAGCGTCATTAGTTCTATTGTTTCGTGAATACGCCTAAGTATCAAGACTTGGATGAGTCTTGATTTGTTAGCAAGCTTGCTACTTTCGTGTTAGTTGGGGCGGTTTGGAGAGAGGTTTGCTAACACGCGGTCGCAAGCTACTGGCGGAGGCTTGCGTGGTCATCGAGTTGCGATCTGCGCTCCCCATGCATCCGGTGAGACATCCTGGGCGTGCTGCGAAAACAGCCAATGATGACCTTCAAGATCGATGGCGGCGTACTGGTGTTCCCCATAGATGGTGACGTGTGGTTCTTCGACGATGGTGACACCGGCTAATTTTGCTTTTTGGAAATGAGCATCTACGTCGTCGATGAAGATGGTCAGGCTTTGCGTCTTTGCTCCTAGTTGCTTAGGGGTAGCAGTGCCGGGTTTTGCTGTCTCAAGCATGAACCATGCATCTCCCAGATGAATCTGGGCACCGATGGATTCGAGTTCGGTGCCGTAGCGGTAGTGTTCGGTGAATCCGAATGCGTTGCTGAGCCACGTGATCGCATCGGGAACGTTTTGATAGACGATGTGAGGCAGGATGATGTCGGTGGGTACAGAGCGATTTTTCATTGATCGATCCTTACCGACGCAACACCGGTTATGGCCAGGAGATAGGGGCGTGGAGTTTGCGCTCTAATACCTTTCCGTCCGGGTCAAAGCCAGTTATTTGGCGTACCCATTCGGAGTCAGACTCGTACGCTGCTTCAGGAATGAGGCCGATGAGTTCGGCGTCTTCGATCAGGACTCCGTGGCGCTGGGCGAGATGCTGAACGGTGGTGTGGACGTGACGCATAGGGGTGAGGTTGAAGTCAGTGATATTCATGCTGACCTGGGCGCGGCCGTTGGCGAGGACTCCAATGGCTTTGACGCCATGAAGACCACCGTTGGCGGCGCGGATGTCGCGGGCGATCGCGCGGGCGGCTGCGATGTCGGGCTGCTGAAGGTGAATGTTGTAGGCAATGAGGAAGCTGCGGGCTCCGACGGCGCTGGCGCCAGCGGTCTCGTGAAGCTCAGGGCCGCCGATGTCGGGGCGCCGGGAGGCATCGCGTCGGGCGGCGTCGCGGAGGCCTTCGAACTGGCCGCGTCGGACATCTTCAAGCAGAACGCGGTCGGGACGAGCGGCGGCGGCTCCGTAAAAGTAGACAGGAACACCGTAGCGTCGCCAGATGAGGAGGCCCGCTTGACGAGCGAGAACGGCGCACTCAGCAAGCGATGCTCCGCTCACTGGAATGAAGGGGATGACGTCGGCGGCGCCGATGCGGGGATGGACGCCGTTTTGCGATGTGAGGTCGATGAGTTCGGCGGCCTTGCCCGCGGCGCGGACCGCGGCTTCGACGATACCACTGGGCGAGCCGGCGATGGTGACGACGGAACGGTTGTGGGCGGTGTCGAGCGACCAATCGAGGAGACGCACGCCTTCGACCTGCATCGCAGCGACGATCTGCTTGACTTTGGTGGCGTCTGTACCTTCAGAGAAGTTTGGGACACACTCGATGATGGCTTCTGGATTCATGATTAGCGGGAGAGCGGGTTAGGCGATGCCATGTTACTTCCACCAGGTGTAGCCGAGGGAGAACTGAACGCTGGCATTGACGCCGGGGTTACGGTCTCCGAGAGATGCGCTGGAGATGTGGACGGCGTTGGCACCGAAGTCGATGGAGCGACGGGGGCGGACGAAGTAGTGAGTGCCGACGCCGAACTGGGGAGTGAAGTTCCAAACGCTTGCGTCAGCGTTGGGGCCGTCATTTTGCTCGTTGTAGGGTGGTCCGCCGAATGCTGGGTATTTGTGGTTGGTCCAGAGAAGACCGCCAGCGGCCTGCGCCCAGAAGGAAAAGCGCTTCGTGCCAACTACGTTCCAGCGAAGAATGATCGGGGTGATGGATATACCAGTAAACGTGCCGCCCACAGTATAAAAGGGTGTGCACACGGGTGGAGTACCGGGTTCATTGATACAAAGGGGGCGCTCGAACTTGGGCGTGTAGGACTGCCAGAATGGGAAAACCTCAACCGCGTACTCAAAGTTGCCGCGGAGAGGCCCCCCGCCGTGGTTGCTAGTGAGAATTTTGCCGGCGTGCACGCCCGCGAGGAGAAACTTAAAGTCGTCGCGGTTTTCAGTGACGCCGAAGCCACCTTGAACGAGCGCGCCTACTTCGAAGTGGTGAAGGTCTGAGAGGTCGTTCTGGAGTGGATTGCTGGGTTCGGGGGCGTTGGTCGTCGGAGTCTGGGCGGAGGCGAAGTGGACGGCGGAGAGCAGGAGAGCAAGGATCCAGATGCTGGTGGCCCCGATACGATGCGTGCTTTTCGTCACTGATGGCTCCAATTTTCCAGAAGATGGGTGCAGAAGAAGGCCGCCGGTAAACGGCGGCCGTTGGGGCTTAGCTACCGTTCTAAATCAGTGACTGGCGTTGGCTACCGCAGCTTCGTCGAAGTCGAAGTTGGAGTAGACGTTTTGCGTGTCGTCCAAATCTTCGAGGGTTTCGAGGAGGCGGATCATGGCGTTGGCTTGAGCACCTTCGAGCTTGGTGTAGGTCGAGGCGATCTTGGTGACTTCGGCGTGTTCGGGGGTGATCTTGGCGGCTTTGAGGGCTTCGGTGACAGCCTCGAAGTCTTTTGGATCGCAGAGAACTTCCCAGTTTTCGCCTTCGTCGGAGAGGTCTTCGGCTCCGGCGTCAAGGACAATCTCGGTCAGTTTGTCTTCGCTGGCGGCATCCTTGGCGATGGTGATAACGCCCTTCTTGGTGAACATCCAGGCGACTGCACCTTCGGCGCCCATATTGCCGCCGTTTTTGGAGAAGGCGTGTCGAACCTCGCTGACGGCGCGGTTTTTATTGTCGGTGAGGACGTCGACGATGAGGGCGACGCCGCCGGGGCCGTAGCCTTCGTAGGTGATCTCTTCGTAGCTGACGCCTTCGAGTTCACCGGTGCCGCGCTGGATGGCGCGCTTGATGTTATCGGCAGGCATATTCTCAGCTTTGGCTGCGGCGATGGCTCCGCGGAGGCGCGGGTTGCCGTCTGGATCGCCACCACCGCCGGTCTTGGCGGCTATGGTGATTTCCTTGATAAGGCGGGTGAAGATCTTGCCTCGTTTGGCGTCAAGCGCGCCCTTTTTATGCTTGATTGTCGCCCATTTTGAGTGGCCGGACATGGACTACCTCGGTGGTGATTTAGCGTGTGCCTGCGGTGCATTGCGGGCTGACTCGACCTTGCGATCTTACCATGTTGGAGGTGGTGGAGGCTCGGCGGAGGGCGGTTCGGGTGGCGCCATGTGAGGTGGTTTTTGGTGACTTTTTGCGGAATTAATTTCTAAAGGCGAAAAGTGGTGTTTTACAGGGGGTTTTCGCGATTTCGGGGTTAAATTCGCTGGTGAATCGTGGCGAATTTGTGGTGGTTTGCGTGGTGAATGTGGTGGTTTGATGGTCACTAAATTGGGCTAGAAAAATACGCCACGGTTTTGACATTTATTTTTGACCCGATCTTCTCCCCATCGCTATATAAGACTCGTTCACCGCACCGGATGACGTCAAAGGCCTCGATCTTCGTATCGTGAACTCTACGGAGCCCACGGAATGGCCCGTGAACTCCCGGCGGCAACAGTCTCACCGCTTACGCGATCTCCGAATGGGACACCTTCGGGAAGTCAATGGCGTGGTGTATCTGTTTGGGCTGAATGCGAGTCTTATTAGGGATCAGCCAGGGCGCAGGGTCTGGTGCGAGGTGGGGATGAGACGGACGGTGGGACGCAGCTTGATCCTGATCTGCATGGGTTTGATTCTTTTGTGGGCGTCTTCGAGAGTGATCGCACAGGGGGCAGACTCCTCTCACGACCATCCTCGGGGATGGCGTGGGGAGACGATCGTCGCATCGCAGAGCTTTGCGGTTGGAGGAGCTACGATTCGGGTGGACTTTGCTGCTGGGGATCTTGATCTTTCACAGGCCGAGGTGGTGGGGTGGGTCAAAGAGTCGGCTGAGTCGGTGGCAAAGTACTATGGCAGGTTTCCGGTGGCGCGTGCGTTGGTGGTGATTGAGCCTATTGCGGGCGACTCCAGCTCGATTCACGGGACGACGTGGGGAGATGTGGGTGGATTTCCTGCTGTGACGCGCATCCGATTGGGACAGCATGTGAGCAAGGACGATCTGAAGGACGATTGGGTGATGACGCATGAGCTTGTGCATACGGCGCTGCCTGATCTTCCAGATGATCAGCACTGGATGGAGGAGGGTCTGGCGACCTATGTCGAACCGATTGCACGTGCGGAGAGCGGAAGGCTGACCGAGGCGAGGGTCTGGGCGGAGTTTCTGCACGAGATGCACAATGGTGAGCCGGAGCATGGGGATCGAGGATTGAATGAGACGCAAACGTGGGGTCGCACCTACTGGGGAGGGGCGATGTTCTGCCTGATGGCAGATGTATCGATTCGGCGAGAGACGAATAATCGTAAAGGGCTGAAGGATGCTCTGCGCGCGGTGGTCGATAGCGGCGGCGGCATTGATAAGGACTGGCCACTGTCGCGGGTGCTGCAGATTGGGGATCGAGCGACGGGAACAACTGTTCTGACAACCATGTATGCGAAGTGGAGCGAGAGCCCGGTGCCAGTGGATTTGACGGAGCTGTGGAAAGAGTTGGGCGTTAGCGCGGGGCCGAATCATGGAGTGGTGTTTGATGCGAAGGCTCCGCTCGCTGCAGTGCGGGAGTCGATTAGTGCGGCGAGATGACGACCCTTGGAGGATAGCAATCAAAGGGTAGACAACAGCAAAACAGGGTCACCACACACATCGGCAAAAACGCTGCCATGTACGATCAGGCTGAGCAGGCCGACCAGCATCAATCGGGAGGCGATCAACACGAACACGAACACGCACAGCGCCTCGCGAACATCGCTCCCAGGCTGCAGGCTTGCTCGTTTGTGGATCGAGCGTGTCGGTCGTCATCCATTGCTTTTCTTTCCGAGCGTGTTCGTGGAACCTACGGCCGGAGACGGAGGAGCATCGTTCCCGTCCTGTAACGCGCGTCCTCGCTGCCATTGGCCAAAAAGCCCATAGGGATAACCACCAGCCTGTGGCCGGCTGACCTTCTCAAGAGCTTCCGTTGCAGCCTTGCCCAGCGTGAGTTCGGCAGCGCCAAGGTTGCCGCGTAGATGTTCGACCGTGCGGGCACCAACGATCGGTGCGATAACGCTTGGTCGGTCTGCGATCCAGCTCAAGGCGACTTGTGCCGGCGTCGCGCCAATCTCTTTGGCGATGCGAACGACGGCATCGATCGTGTCCCAGTTTCGATCGGAGTCCGCATACTCCTCTGAAATCGACTGATAGAGCGGTTTTTCGGAACCCGCCCTTGTATCCGCGGTCGCCTTGCCGCCACGTTGATACTTGCCGGTGAGGAAACCACCAGCCAGCGGTGACCACGGCAGCAAGCCAATCCCGTTGTAGAGCGCTGCAGGAATCACCTCCCACTCAATTTCGCGCGAGAGCAGGCTATATTGCGGTTGCAACGTCACCGGAACCTGTACACCCATAGCCTTGGCCGTGGAGACGATCAGCTGCAGTTGCCAGCCCGTGAAATTCGACAGGCCGATGTAGTGAATTTTCCCGGCCTTCACCGCGTCATCCAGGAAAGACAGAGTTTCTTCGACCGGTGTGTGCATGTCGGATGCATGGAGTTGATAGAGGTCGATCGTCTCAACGCCCAGGCGTGTGAGAGAAGCGTTCAGCGAACGATGGAGCCAGCGGCGCGTCAGGCCAGCCGAGTTCACTTCCTGGCTTGCATTGAAGCGACCCTTGGTGGCAAGCACAACTTGGTCGGTTACGTCTTTAGGACGGACGGCAAACCAGCGGCCGATAATCTCTTCCGAAACGCCATTCACGTACACATTGGCGGTATCTACCAGGTTGCCACCGGCTTCGATGAATGTGTCGAGGATATCGAACGCGTCCGCCTCAGGTGTCTCGGAGCCAAAGTACATCGTTCCAAGTGCAATCTTCCCAACAGAAATACCTGTGTTTCCCAGCTTGCGATGCAACATGGCGAATTACCTCTTCAATAGATTTGAGGAGCGCGGAAGAACCGGTATACCGGCGAAAGCAACCGTACACACCTGAGTCTAAGATGCCAGGACTCATGCAACAATCCGTGTTTTATTGCAAGGCTTTGTGTTTGGAAATTTCGGACAATTGGTGAATGGTGGCTTTGCGTTATGGTCGGTGGATTCCTTTGCAGCTTAGTCACGCTTGAGACGAGGATATTCCAGAATCATAGGCCGCGACGGCTGCATCTGATGAGATCAAGAGATCGTTTGGTACGGGCCCGGTGCAGTGAGGGACTTAATTCTCAACTGTTGTTTTCGGAGTGCCAGAGGTGAAAGAAACCCACCAGCATGATGATGTGAAAAAAGGTGGAGGGCGGATGGGTGCCGGGCATCGCCTGTGTCTCCTTCTACTTATTGTGTCTGTCGCGAGTGCAGCGGTCGGCCAGCTTGTCTCCGCTCCAGAGCCGCAGACTGGGGCGATTGCCGGTACGGTGGTTGATGTGAATGATGGCATCGTTCCGGGCGCGACGGTCGCTCTTGCGGGCCCTTCGGTTGCAGATACCCAGGGCGTGGTGACGGGTGATGACGGTTTCTTCAGACTCGAACATCTCAGGCCGGGAGTGCCTTACCACGTCACGGTAAGTGCCAGGGGATTCGCAGACTGGAGCTCGCCTGAAGTGATCCTGACGCCAGGTCAGGTTATGGAACTGACAGGCATCCGGCTCCGGATCGCTGTGGCGGTAACCACTGTGAGCGCAATTTCGACTGAGGAGCTTGCCACGGAGCAGATTATGGTGGAGGAGAAGCAGCGCGTGCTGGGAATCTTCCCCAACTTTTATGTGGTCTATGATCCCCACGCCGTGCCGCTGACGCCGAAGCTGAAGTTCAGACTCGCTGCCAGGACGATGACTGACCCTGTGACTTTCATTGGCGCTGCCTTTCTGGCTGGCGTTGATCAAGCGGCTGACACCCCGAACTATGGGCAGGGCGCGAAGGGCTTTGGGCAGCGTATGGGGGCCAACTACGCCAACGGTTTGACCGACATCATGATCGGCGGAGCGATTCTGCCGTCGATTCTGCATCAGGACCCGCGCTACTTTTATCAAGGCACGGGCACGAAGAAGTCGCGCGCGCTGCACGCACTCTCGACGCCGTTCATATGCAAGGGGGACAACGGACGCTGGCAGCCGAACTACTCCGGGCTGGGGGGATATGTTGCTGCGGGTGCGATCGCTAATGCGTATTATCCGGAGTCGAATCGCGGGCCGGGGCTGCTGCTTTCGATCACGTTTATTGACATCGCTGCGGACATGGCTAACGGGGTGATACAGGAGTTTGTTCTGCGGAAACTTACTCCTTCGGCCAAAAACCAGCATTAGCTAAAAAAAATGGCCGGGCACTGTGCCCCGGCCATGATTTATTTGTCTTCTGTCTTCGCTATTGCACCTGTTTGATTGCGGGCAACACCCATGATCCGTCAAGGATGGTTGGAGGTGTCTCCTTTGGCCAGTACAGACGCAACATGGGGATGAACTTCGCCTTTGGTGCTGGAAGCCAGTTGGCTTCCTTGTTCTTGCCAGGGGAGTCGGCCTGCACATAGAGGTCGACGGAACCGTCGGCGTTGGTGACGAATTTATTGCGTGCACTTAGCGTGTAGCGGTTGAGCACGTTTGGCACGAAGAAATAATTTGCGTCGTACATGGTGAGCGACCAGAAGCCGTTGACTGGTGGGAACTGTCCTTTGTCGATGTGCATGACGTATTTGTTGCTGGCTCCGTCATACTCCTTGCCTGCCGCGTCTTTTTCTGAAGTTGGATAGATGGCATCCTTAGGACGATTGGCTCCGAGGCCGATGGCGGTAATCAGCGCGCGATTCAGGTACGCGGTGCCGTAGAGACCGGTGTCGGTCGTGAACTGCCAGCCATTGATGTTTTTACCCATGTCCTTCAACTGGCCGATTATTTTTAGCTGAGCTGTCTTGGGGACGACGCGGATCGCTTCTTTGTCAAAAGCGCCAAGCTTGCTGGGGTCAAACTCCTGTCCAGGGACGAGTCCGATCTTCGCCATTCTCGCAACCAGCGGAGCGTCGTCGGCTGACGGAGGATTTGTCTTCATGAGTTGAGCGAGGTAGCTGAAATATGTCGTCGTGTCCATTGCATCGACGAGGTCACGGACCGATTTGCCCTCGTCAGTACCGGCGGGATCGACGACGCCTGCAGGTGGAGTGTAAGGCTTGCCATAGGAACTCAACGGCACGAGCGTGAACTTGTCCTGCAGCGCGTGGACGGCTGCGTAGTCCTGCGGAGTGCCGGTGCAGTAGATGCGCCCGAGAATCCAGACCATGGCTGTTGGAGACTTGTATTCTGTAACACCGGCCGGGAGCGTGCCCGACCAGCCGGGGCCGGTGATGGCATACTTCTGAGCCTTGCCGCCGGTGGTGCGTTTGCCCGGCACTTGAAAGACATCCGTCCAACCGCTGAGCATTGGCATGAGGTAGTAGCGGTCGCCCATGTCAGGGATGCCGAAGATGTAGGGCTCTTTCGAAAGATCGAGCCACGTGGTCGTGTAGAGAGTGTCGGCGTTGGGAGCAGTCACCGCATGATTAGTGACTGCTGGATAGGTGCGCAGTTTGAGCAGTTGGCCCATGGGCGCATGAGCAGCATCCGGGGTGGCGACGTTGGTGAATCGCTTGCGGGTCATATCCATGGTGACCAACGGGTAGCCATAGATGTAAGCATCCGTAGCGGTGCTGACAGCTTCTTCTAGGCCCGGGGTGGTAGTGCCGGATTCCGGCTTTGAGTTACAGCCAATTGTGGCCAGCAGTAATGCTGCCGCGGAGACGAACGCTGAGTATTTTGTCTGCATTTAAAATCCCTCTGCGCGCTGGGGTTGAGGTCAGTAGGCGCGTGAGGATGCGTCGTTCACAATCTCAGCTCGTAAGGGTAGTTGTAGCGGTTATAGATTCAGATAAACACTAGCAAAAGTCTCAGAACAGCCCGGGAAATGTTGCAGAGGAGAGGCCAGTGATGACGCTCGTCGGGCTGCTAGCTGCTTGCTCGCTAGGGCTTCGGCTTGGGCTGGGGTTTGCTCTTGGTTTTGGCTTTGAGATTGAGCGCCACTGCGGCGCGGATGAGATCCTTCAAGGCTGCCTCATCGACCTTGTCGTCTTCGTGGATGTCGATGGCGCGCCGGACATTCCCTTCGAGGCTGGAGTTGAATAGACCAGAAGGGTCCTCCAACGAAGCTCCCTTGGCAAATGTCAGCTTGACGACGCTCTTGTAGGTCTCGCCTGTGCAGATGATGCCACCGTGAGAGAAGACGGGAGTTCCCATCCACTTCCACTCTTCGACGATCTCAGGGTCGGCCTTGTGAATGATTGCGCGCACCTTCGCGAGCGTCTTTCCGCGCCAGTCTCCGAGCTCGTTGATCTTTGCGTCGATGAATGCAGAGGCAGACTCTGCCGGGATGGTTTTTTTCATGTAGCGCTCCAACTCTCGTGGCTAAAGTTTAGCCATTGTTCTCGTGTTTATACCGGCACGCTGTTTGTCGCAGGAAAGAGGATGCCGATGGTGCGGCTTTGGGGTCGCAGGGCCCACGATGCCACGGTGAAGCCAGCGATGATGAGAGGGGCGATGACGTGAAAGGCGTAAGCGCCGTAGCCGCCGACTGCAGCGCAGGATGCGGCGGCTCCTGTCAGGTCGAAGAAGATACCGGCATAGGCCCACTCCTTGAGTCGCGGAAAGCGCGGCACGAGGATGGCAATGGCTCCGAGCAACTTCCAAAATCCAAGGATGGCGAAGAAGTAGGTCGGGTAGCCAAGGACGGGCACAACTCCATGCGGGTTGGCATGAAATTGTGCCATCTGCGCGATACCGCCGCTTCCGATAGGAAGTGCGACGAGTATGGTTGTTGTCCAATAAGCAATGGATTTCGCGTTCATGTTCAGACCAGCTCCCCAACGACGCGCTCGAGACCGCCGAAGAATTTCTGCCAGCCGTAGTTTGCACCCTGATAGGCTGCCTGCTGATCGGGACCGAAGCCGGACTGCTCCATGCGAACGTGAGTGCCGCCCTCCGCTGGAGTCAACGTAAAGAGCACAACCCATTGAAGGCCGCTTTCGCCTCCCCCGACGCCCCAGTTATAGGACAGGCGTTGGATTGGGTCGACGAGGAGTACCTCGCAGTCGACAATGCCATTCCAGTTCGGCATGGGGTCGGCACGGAATTGGAACTTGTGCCCGGGGACAGGCTCGAAGTCGTTGTTCATCATCCATTGCGCGATGAGTGGGCTTTCGGTGAGCGCCCGCCACAGCTTCTGTGGCGGGTGTGCGAAGACTCTCTCGATTACAAGGGTGCGGGTAGTCTCCGCTGCATTGGTCTTTGATTCCTTGTTCACTGATTCCTGGGTCATCATGGGTCCATCCTTTCCAAAAGGGTTTCAAGTTTATCGAACCGGTCACGCCAGAAGGCGCCGTAGAGATTGAGCCAGTCCACCATCGGCGCGAGAGCATCGGGTTGCACGCGGTAGTGAGTTTCGCGTCCGTCGCGGCGATGCCGTACCAGCTTTGCTCGCTTGAGCACTGTGAGGTGCTTGGAGACAGCAGGCTGGGAGACGCCGGCATAGCGCGTCAAGGCGTGGACGGTCTGTTCGCCCTGCCGGGTCAACTCCTCGAAGATGGCCCTGCGGGTCGGGTCGGCGAGAGCGCGGAAGACGTGATTGGTGTTGACCTGCTTCACACACGAAACCATAGCCAAATGGTTATGGTTTGTCAAGAGGTAAATTTGACTTCTGAGTTGACGAAGTTTTCGTTGCGGGTCGTTAGTTTTCCGAGCGCAGCTGACTTGGCGGTACGACGATTTCGATCTTTCCGGTAGAAACGTCGTAGACGAGTCCGGAGATCATGAATCCGCCTGGAATATCTTTGTTGGCCTTGTAGGCGGCGACGTCCATAGCAACTGCTTTGCGAGGGTCCGTGACCGCCATAGTGTCGAGTTCAGAACGAGTGACGCCGAGGTGGGTTGCGAGAAGATCAGGCGCGAATTTGTAACAGCCGTTGATTCCGCAATCCGTGTGATGAATGATAACCAGATTCCAGCCAGGGCCCATCTCCTGACCCACTGCCTTTGTGACGATGGGAAGCAGCGTTAAGGTCTCGACTAATGCGGAGTTAATCCGGCCGCCGATGTTGCGATAGATTGCGGCCTCGCCGGGCTTGAGGCCGAGGATGTCCATCGGATCGACTCTGGGGTCTAAACATCCGATGATGATGGTCTTCGTTGACGGAATGATCTTCAGATCAGCGGAGTGACCAGCCCGAACAAAATCCTCGTTCCGTTGCATGATCGTCTCAATGAAGTTCATGATTTTCTCCGCTAGTCTGACCATCTGTTTTGCCCAGCAACAAAGCGAGCTTTGCATCGGGACGGTTAGCCGTCGTGGCGAAGAAAAGCTTCCATAGCGAACGTTGCGATCTACCGCCCAAAGATACGTTTGCGGCTTAGATGACTTCGGGAGCGAAAAGGTCGCGCATGGTTTCGCGGCGGCGGATGAGGCGGGTGGTGACGCCTTCGATGAGGACTTCGGCGGGACGAGGGCGGGTGTTGTAGTTGGAGGTTTGCGACATGCCGTAGGCTCCTGCGTCGAGGAGAAGGACGAGGTCGTTTGGTTTTACGGGTGGGAGGGCGCGGTCGCGGGCGAAGAAGTCTCCTGACTCGCAGACGGGACCTACTATGTCTACTTTGTTTTCTTCGTTTTCTGTAGAGCGCTTCCCTGCTGGTTGTTTGATCGGAAGGATCTCGTGGTGGGCGTGGTAGAGGGCGGGGCGGATGAGGTCGTTCATTCCGGCGTCGGTGATGACGAAGGTTTTGGTGCCGTTTTTCTTGACGTAGAGGACGCGGGTGAGGAGCGCGCCGGCCTGGGCGACGATGAAGCGGCCCGGCTCGAGGAGCAGATGCGCGGATTCTTCGGCAAGGCCTTTGGTGAGGGCTGCTGCGTATTTTTCTACTTGCTTCGTCGGATCGAATGCTGTGGTGCCGTAGTCGATGCCGAGGCCTCCGCCTGCGTCGATGTAGCGGATGTTGTGGCCGTCTTTGCGGAGGTCGGCGATGAGGCTGGTGACGCGGGTGAGGGCGGCGGCGAAGGGATCAACTTTGCGGATCTGGGAGCCGATGTGGACGGAGACGCCGGCGGGGTCGAGCCACCTCGATTTTTTTGCCTTGCGGTAGATGGCGCGGGCGGCGTTGATGTCGATGCCGAACTTGTGCTCGCTGAGACCGGTGGAGATGTAGGGGTGGGTTTCGGCGAAGACGTCGGGGTTGACGCGGAGGGCGAAGCGGGCGACTTTGTTGCGAGCTTCGGCGCGGGCGGCGAGGAGATGGAGCTCGGCTTCGGACTCTACGTTGAAGAGGAGGATGTCGGCGTCGAGGGCGGCGTCGATCTCCCACTGCTGTTTGCCTACGCCGGAGAAGACTACTTTTTTGAGGGCGGGCTTGTGGGCTTTGCGGACGCGCTCGAGCTCGCCACCGGAGACGATGTCGAAGCCTGCTCCCTGTTTGGCGAGGAGGCGAAGGATGGCGAGGGAGGAGTTAGCTTTGACGGCGTAGCAGATGGTGTGGGGGCGGTTGGCGAAGGCCTGGTCGAAGAGTTGGAAGCGGTGGGAGATTTGTTCGGCGGAGTAGACGTAGAGCGGGGTGCCGTGTTCGGTGGCGAGGGCGGTGAGGTCGGCTCCATCGCAGTGGAGGGTGCGGTTGCGGTAGGCGAATGGGCGGGAGTTGGGTTGGGGTGTGGGGGCTTTCTTCGGCAGTGCTCTGGGCATGTTCTTAACAGCTTAGCTTGAGGGACGATTTGAAGTTTGAATAGATGGCGGGGTGAAACAAGCAACGACGAAATACGGGGTCTCTCCACTACGCAACAGACGGTGAGAGTGTCTGTTGCTTCGGTCGAGATGACGCTTCTTTGGGTGGGCGGAAGGGCAGGCAAATATAACGACGAAATACTACGGACACTCCCCTTCCGACTACCTCAGGCCGTCAGGAGGCGTTTGCGGTGCTCTTTGCTGGAAGGGCGTATGGAGCCTCGGGGATGATGACCCAGGCGATGAGGTAGGCGAGAACGCCGGTGCCACCGGAGAAGAAGCTGACCAGCGCGGTGACGACGCGGACGAGGTTGAGGTCCCAGCCGTAGTGCTGAGCGAAGCCTGCGCAGACTCCTGCGATCATGCGGTTGTCGCGTGAGCGGGTGAGACGCGGAGCTATGGGTTGATAGCCAGGCGCGGGGGGAGGTGGAGCAGAGGCGTTGATGGGAGCTCCACAGGAAGGACAGAAGCGGGAGGAAAGGTCGACTTTATTGCCGCATTGTGTGCAGAACATAAGTGTCTCCAAGACATACTATTTTGCCATAGTGCGGCAGGGCTGCGGGTCTTGCCTTTAACAAGCCAAGTGCCGACATCCCAGTCAGCTATACTCTCGAACGGGTGATTTGGTTCCATGAACCGGCGCGATTCGTCTGGGCCAGGCTGTAACGATGCTCTTGGGAATTCGGCAACAATGAGGCCAAACGCATGACACGAATGATGTTCAAGGTTGGATCTCTCGCG
>CAVYUE010000017.1:0-183958 GCA_963771625.1 uncultured Acidobacteriaceae bacterium | reverse complement strand
TCATATTCGCCAGCCCAGTCGGTCTTATAGCCGGGGGGAAGTTTTACCTGCTCATTCACCTTCTTGATGGCTTCTTCTACGGTGGAACCGAGGTCTCGGTCGCGAACGCTGTACTTGATGGCAACGTAGCGCTGACCCGATTCGCGATAGATCTCCTCGGCTCCGTCTTCGGTCTTGACGGTGGTGAGTTGAGCGAGGGAGACGCGTTCGCCGCTCGGGGAGAGGAGGCGGATGTTGTTGATTGCTTCTTCGGTGTCGCGGTACTTCGGCAGGTAGCGGACTACGACGTCGTAGCGAGCTTCCTTGTCGAGGACCTGGCTGACGGCGTTGCCTCCGACGGCGGTCTGAATCGCATCCTGTACGTCGATGACGTTGATTCCGTAGCGGGCGGCAGCTTCGCGGTTGACGGTGTAGTTGAGGTTCGGCTGGCCGATGACGCGGAAGAGACCGAGATCCTGAACGCCACGAACTTTACTCATGACGGAGACGATCTCATCGCCCTTTGCTTCAAGGGTCTTGAGATCGTCACCGTAGATCTTGATGGCGAGCTCGCCCTTGACGCCGCTGACGGCCTCTTCGACGTTGTCGGAGATGGGTTGCGAGAAGCTCCAGAGAACACCGGGAGTCTTATCGAGTTCACGCTGCATGGCGGCGATGAGCTCTTCCTTATTCTGCTTGAAGGCGGGGCGCCAGTCGGCTTTGGGCTTGAGATCGACGAAGTATTCGGTGTTGAAGAAGCCGGTGGTGTCTGTGCCATCGTCGGGACGTCCGGTCTGACTGACGACCTTGTTGACCTCTGGAAATGCCGCAAGCGTAACGCGTGTCTCATTCATGACGCGGAGGCTTTCGGTTGGCCCAACGGAGGGGGCGAGAGTTCCGCGAACCCAGATGGAGCCTTCGTCGAGGTGAGGGAGGAACTCGGAGCCGATGGCACCGCTAAATCCGAGAAAGAAGGCAAGAGCCAAGGCGAGGCCGGTGAGCGATAGAGTGACGGTGCGATGTTCTACGGCCCATTTGACGGCATTGCGATAGCGAGCGGTGAGCCATGTCATCAACGGGTTCTTCCACTCAGTGGCACCATTTGGAAAGAGCAGGCTCGATAGGACAGGGGCGAGGAGTAGAGAGAAGACGAGCGCGCCGAGCAGAGCAAAGCTCACCATCCACGCCATCGGCTTGAAGAGACGACCTTCGACGGCCTGCAGCGTGAAGATAGGCAGGTACGCGGTGATGATCATGCCGCGCGCGAAGAAGACCGGGCGCTGTACTTCGTGCGAGGCCTCGCGGATCTGCTGGGAGGGAGTGAGAGAGTCTTTGCGCTGGTGGCTGAGATGGCGAACGATGTTTTCCACCATGACCACGGAGCCGTCGACGACCATGCCGAAGTCCAGCGCTCCGAGCGAGAGGAGGTTTGCAGGGATATGGAGCAGGTTGAGGCAGATTGCGGCGAAGAGAAGAGCAAATGGGATGGTGAGCGCGACGATGATGGCGCCGCGCGCGTTGCCAAGGAAGAGGAACAGAATGACAACGACGAGGATGATGCCTTCGGTGAGGTTGTGGAGGACGGTGTGGGTGGTGTAGTGGAGGAGTTCGCTGCGATCGAGGAAGGGGACGATCTTTACGCCGGGCGGCAGAACATGATCGTTGAGTTCGTCGACCTTCTTGTGGATTCCTTCTAGGACTCCGTCGGAGTCTACGCCTTTCTGGAGAAGAAGGATGCCTTCGACGACGTCGTCGTTGTCGATGAGCTTTCCGTCTTCGTGTCGGATGGAATGTTTGCTATCAGGCTTGTCGACGTGATCGACACAGGGGTCGGTGGCGCTGAAGGAAGCTCCTGATTCGGCAGCCGGTGTGCTTCCGGCCTGGCACGTCTTGCCGATTTGGCCGAGACGAATCTTGGCCCCCTGGGCAACTGTCGCGATGTCTTTTACTCGAATGGCGGCGCCGGCCTGGGTTTTGAGAACAGTCTCTTCAATGTCGTGGACGTTGGTGAAGAGGCCGACTTCTCGGACGTTGACCTGCTGTTGGCCCTGCTCGATAAAACTGCCGCCTGCGTTTTGGTTATTGTTGGCAAGCTGCTGCTCGACCTGACTAATGGAGAGGCCGTACGCGATGAGTTTGTCGGGGTCAACGCGGATTTGATACTCGCGGGTTTCGCCTCCGAAGGTCGCGACGTCAACGACGCCGGGGACAGACTTGAACTCCTTCTCGAGCTTCCAATCCTGGAGGGATTTGAGTTCCATGCTGTCGTAGGCAGGGTTGGTGGAGCGAAGCGTGTACCAGTAGATCTGGCCGACGGGGCTCCAGTCGCTGCCCATCTGGGGTTGGAGGCCAGCGGGAAGAATGACCTGGCCGAGTCGCTGGAAGACCTGGTCGCGGTTGTCCTTGTTGACGGAGTCGTCGTCGAAGACCATGGTGACGCTGGAGAGGCCGGCCAGCGAGGTCGAGCGAAGATGGGACATGTGGGGGATGCCGGCCATCTGGATCTCGATGGGTGTGGTGACCTGCTGCTCTACCTCTTCGGCGGCACGACCGGGCCACTGCGTGATGACTTGGACGTAGTTGTTGGCGACGTCGGGGTAAGCCTCGACGGGAAGATTATGAAAAGAGATGGCGCCCCAGGCAAAAAGAATAAGCGATGCCCCGAGGACGAGCCATCGATTATTCAGTGCAAAGTCGATGAGTCCACGAATCATCTACTGATCCACCGTATTCTGCAGTGCGAGTGCGTTGGAGACGACCTGCTGGCCAGGGTTCAGGCCGGACAGGATCTCCTGCATGTTGCCGGGTAGAGTGGCTCCGCCTTGTACGGAGACGCGGCGGAACTGGCCGTCGTTCGCAGGGACGTAGACCCAGTCGCGGTCGTGTAGGTGAAGCACGGCGGTGGAGGGCACTTGCGTGTGGGTCTGGAGGGTCTTGCCGTGGATGGTGGCGGTCGCAAACATGCCGACCCGCATGAGGGTGTCGGGATTTTCTACCTGGATGCGAACTTTTGCGGTGCGGATCTGCGGATCGAGGACGGCGCCGATATCGCTGATGACGCCGGTGAGCACTCGGTCGGGGTAGGCGGTGAGGCGGATGTCGGCTTTCTCGCCAAGATGGACGGTGGGGAGATCGTTCTCGTAGACGTCACAGATGATCCAGACGTGCGAGAGATCGGCGATGGTGAAGGCGTTGGCCGAACCGGCGTAGGTGACACCCGCGGCAGCGGCGTTGGTTACAGTTTGCGCGATGATGAAGCCTGAGGCTGGGGCGTAGACCTTGACGGTGGCGGCGGGATGATCTTTGTCGACACCGAGGACGCGGAGTTGTTCTTCGGATGCCGAGAGCGCGGCTTTGGCGTCGTCTTCGGCGTTTTGCGCGATCTCGACCTGGCTGTTGGGGATGGCGCCCTTGTCGTTCAGGATCTTGGCGCGGTCGAGCTGGACCTTGGCGAGGCGCTCGTCGTTGACGGCCTTGAGGTAAGAGCCAAAGGCGCCGGAGACGTCGGTGCTCTGCACGTCCATGAGGAGCTGACCCTTTTTGACGTAGTCGCCGATGCGGGCGTGGACTTCAACAACACGGCCGGAGGCGATGGAGATGACCGGGATGGTGCGGGAGATGTCGGGGTTGACCGTGCCAGTGACCTGGATGGAAGAAGCAGCCGCGTAGTTGGTCGCCGCAACCAGAGTGAACTGGCCGGGATGATCGACGTGAACCAGATTCGAATCCGCATCGGCTTGCACAACCGCCGGCGGGGGAGCTTCACTCTTAGGGTCGGACGGCTTATCGTGGCAGCCTGCTAGCAGAAAGACGCCAAAATAGAACATGACCGTGGCAGGGTGCCTGAAACTGATTGAACTCATCGCGTAAATTCGTTATCTCCCATAGGATCAAGCCCGTTATTGCTTCCTTCTTAGAGATTATCCGACGCACGCGAGATGAGGCGGCGGTTGAACCGGCTTCCGCCCCAGAATCCCATTCGAAAGACATAGGCATTTCACGCACGGCGAAGTTGCCGTAAATAAAGTCTACCGTTTGGTTGCTAATCACGCGTCAATTTTTTGACTGTCCTTGCTGCGGATCGGATAGTCAGTCGGTATCGAAGCCCCATTGAATCTTCGAGAAAACGCAATAATTCTTGCTGTGACATAGAGCGCCGCGTGGGCTTGAGCCATGAATTGCTGCGGGTCTGCCTTGGGTCTCTTTTTTGAGCGGAAAGGACGTGGTAACGGCAGAGAGAGCATATTTAGGAGCCTTCTCTGACATACCACACGCATTCTTTGCGAGATTTCAGATGTCGAGAAAACCGCGTTTCAATGCGATCATGACCGCGTGGGTGCGATCACTTGCCTCTAGCTTGGCAAGAATGTTTTTGAGGTGACCTTTGACGGTATGCTCGGAGATGGAGAGCCGGGCAGCGATAATTTTGTTGGAATTGCCCTTCGCGACATCACGCAAGACCTCAATTTCCCTTGTGGTTAGCGTATCTTCACCGGCATGCTCTGCCAGCTCCTGTGCGATCTCGGGCGGGATGCGGCGCATACCTGCATGGGCGACCCGAATCGTTTCGATCAGCTCGGTCCGGAGCATACTTTTCAACAAATATCCGACTGCTCCAGCTTTGAACGCACGAAGCGCCTGGATATCCCCTCCGTAGGTCGTAAGAACGACGATGCGAGCCCAAGGAAACTCCTTGCGAATTGCCACAATGGCGTCAATGCCATTGATCTTGGGCATTCGGATGTCCATTAAAGTAACGTCAGGGCGATGCATTCGAAAGCAGGCGAGTGCCTCCTCGCCGTCCGACGCTTCGGCAACCACGGTCATATCATGCTGCGCGTTGATCGCACCTGAAATTCCTCCCCTCAGAAGAGGGTGATCGTCGACCGTGAGCACTCTGATTGTATGTCCATCGCTCATAGAGTTCCTTTGCGGCCGATCAGCGCAGACGGCGTCCGACAGTTAATGGCGAGACCACTCGCAATTCTATCTCCGTGCCTGCATTGAAGCGACCGCAGGCTTTCAGGATCTGATTTCTGGCAGGTACTGGCGTCTGCATGATGGTCAGAACGTGCCATAGTCTTTACTTGAGATTAGCCTCATTACTCGCCGCGCGGGTAATGCGATACCCCCCGAAAGGGTTGCTTTGCATGCGCTCTCTCCGGGTTTGCCTGTTTGCGAGATGGCAGCTAACCTCTCCGCGTGCAGAGACTCTTTTCAATGTTTCCAACGGGAGCGGCTGGTGTTGCGTTAGTTCTGCTGCGGGTCTCTGTCTCGATATTGCTTCTTACAAATGTCGTTGCGAGTGAAGACCCTATCGTTCACATGTGGGAGCTTGCTGGCCTCGGCTTGCTCGGGGTCTCACTATGTCTTGGGGTCTTTACGCCGGTGGCGTCCATTTTAGCGTGCTTTATTGAGCTCGCGGCTCTATCGGACTTAAAAGGAGCAGGTGTGACTCCCCTTA
This sequence comes from uncultured Acidobacteriaceae bacterium, assembly GCA_963771625.1. Lineage (GTDB taxonomy): Bacteria > Acidobacteriota > Terriglobia > Terriglobales > Acidobacteriaceae > Edaphobacter. Next base: position 178,515 of record CAVYUE010000017.1, on the reverse strand, counting down.
TCGTTTCCATTCTCCTTGCTGCATCATTGGCGATGTTAGGGCCCGGAGCATATTCTGTCGACGCGCGCATGTTCGGACGGAGACTCGTGGTTTCATCCTCGGATAGCAGCATGGACGACGATTGACCCAGGTTGTGTCGAAGCTCTCTTTGACATCGGACTGAGAACAACTGGTTACCTGGTACCCCTCGAAAGAGTAACCCAACATAGGCACGATTTAGGCTTTCGTCGAGAAGGGTTCCATCCTAACTTGAGGAAGATCCTAATCGGTCATGTGATCCTCATGTTGCAGGATAGGTGGTTCTCCCATGCATAGTTCAGACCTCGCGCTCGGAGTCACTCCCACTCAAAATCCTCCTCCTCCGTCCCTTTCCAGCAATTTGGTTCGCAGTTACGACAAACCTAATTTCACGCGTGCTCGAATCGGCGTCAACGAATCCGGCGCCTACGGAGCCAGAATTGCTGCGCTCCTGCATCTGGCCGATGTCACCGTCCATCACTGTCAAAGCGAGACGAGGCGGACAACTCGCCGTTACGCGACTTCGTTGTGACACCGGGCTTATGGAGCCATCTGAGCCTATTGCCGCTGAGAGTGCTTTTCTTGTGAATCTCCACCTTCGCGAAGTCGACTCTTATCAGTGGTGGTTCGAGGGAAGACCCAGCGTGGCGGGCTCATACTCACGAGGGGCCATCGACATCGTAAACCTGGCAGCAGGGCCGGCTGCGCTTCGGTCCAGCCCCTTTGATTCCCTTCAATTCTACGTATCACGTGCGGCTTTGGACGAGATTGCAGACGACAATGGAGCGCGGCGGATTGAAGACCTTGTGTGTCCCCGAGGCAATGTCGATCCGGTGGTTCATCAGCTCGGGTCTACCATCCTTGCCGCGATGGAAAATCCGGAACGCGCCTGCAGACTTTTTCTCGACCATGCAGTGCTTGCGCTGCTAGCGCATTTCGCACGCATCTACGGTGGTATGCGTATTGATTGTCAGCCCGTCCGTGGAGGCCTGGCACCTTGGCAGATGCGCCGCTCCACCGAGATGTTGCTGGCTCGCCTGGATGGGGAGGCATGCTTGTCGAAGGTGGCGCGTGAGTGTCAGCTTTCCCTGAGTCACTTTGTTCGAGCGTTCAAGCAGACGATCGGTCTGCCGCCCTACCGATGGCTTGTAGAGCAACGCGTGCGAGTAGCCAAAGACCTTCTGCTGCAGTCCACTTTGCCTATGGTGGAGATCGCGACGAAATGCGGCTTCGCGGATCAAGCGTCTTTCATCAGGGCCTTCAAGCGCACGGCCGAGATGACGCCAGGTGAATGGCGCCGAACCCGTCGATGCTAACCCTGCACGCAACTTGATTTTTTAACACGCATCATTTTCTCAATTTGTAACTTGATAGGAAGCTAATATGGCACCGCTGCTGGATAACGGAATGGTTCACTTGAACAGCAATCACTCCGTAGTGGATACGGTCACGCGATTGGAGGCGATCCTCCAGACGAAAGGCCTGCCTATCTTGGCGAAGATCGACCATAGCGGTGACGCGGCGAAAGCGGGCTTATCGATGCCCCCGACTAAGTTGCTGATCTTTGGGAATGCAAAATCGGGAACACCATTGATGATCGCTGCTCCAACAATTGCCATCGATTTGCCACTCAAGGCACTGATCTGGCAGGACGCTGATGGCAAGGTCTGGCTCTCTTACAACAGCCCCGATTATCTAAAAAACAGGCATGGCATTCCGGATGACTTATTGAAGAATATTGCCGGGATCAGGGCGATCTGCGAAGAAGCTGCAGGGTAAGGATAACTAGTCCTTTTGCATTTCTTGTTTCAAAGTGTTGAGAGCTACTTTATTTGCATTTGAGCAATGCAAGCATGCTTTGAGCAATTTCATTCAATAACTATCGGCCCCGCATCGTTACTCTGAATTTGATTACGGCGTAGAGTCCGACCCTAACTTCCAACCATTCATCAATCCCTAAGTACTCAAAGGCGGTTCTTATGAATTCATACCTTTCGACAGGCGCAATTAGTGTGCAAGCCATTCTCGGTAGTTCGGGCGATGAGACCCTCGTCGCAGCGGCGCGGTCTGGCGAGCATATGGCTTTCTCCGAGCTTTGGAATCGTCACTCGAAGAAAGTCTTCAACACGATGTATCGAATTACAAGAAATCGACAGGACGCGGAAGACGCGCTTCAGGATGCATTTCTAAAGGCCTTCGTGCACCTAAAGAATTTTGATGGCCGGTCGACTTTTTCTACATGGCTTACGCGAATCGCGATTAACTCTGCGCTGATGATCTTGCGTCGGAAGCGCGCACATCCTGAGATCTCGATGGATGGCAGTGTGGATGGTGACTCCTGGCAACACTGGGAGGTTGCTGATCGGCGGGTTAATACGGAAGAGCATTACGCTAGAAACGAAAGGGAGAGACATTTGAAACGAGCTATCCACCGGTTGAGGCCTGCGCTTCGTACTATCGTTGAGATCCAGCAGGTGCACGACAGCTCAATCAAAGAGATCGCGGAGATAGCGGGGATTTCGGTGGCAGCGACCAAGTCGCGTCTATTGCGCGCCAGGTCCGTGCTCCGTCGATCGCTGGCATGAAGGGATCGAGCAAAGACACCCTTCCGAATGATGAGCCTGGTCGACTTACGGTCTGGTTGACGTTTCAGTTTTTCCTGTCGGGAATGAACTGGTAGACTTGACCATTCCTTCATGAGAGGCGCGATGCAGCTTCGATCGAAATTCAGCTTCAGGCTGATGCCTTGGCTTTTCATTCTATGTACATTCTCACCAGGAAGAGGATTGGCGCAGTGCGCGGGAATCGCCTCTACTCCTCGCTCTGCTGCCGATTGCGCTGCCCACGCTATACCTCTTGATAAGAAAGCGACGCTCGATCCTGCCCATCCGTATACGCTTGCCGAATTGATCGATATTGCGGAGGGAAATAATCCTCGCACACGCGTAGTTTGGGAGTTGGCAAAGCAACGCGCCGAAAGCCTTGGCGTGGCAAAGAGCGCCTACTATCCAGTACTCGCAGGCCTGGCAGTGTTCGCGGACCAACGTGTCTATGAACCTTTTCCGGAGTCGCTCGAGCCTCAGGGCGGCAACATGGTTGAAATTCCACTCGTGCAGCCTGAGATCACATTGAAATATCTTCTATTCGACTTCGGCAAGCGCGAGGCCAAGGTTGACGCGGCCACTGCTGAAAAACTTGCAGCCGGGGCCAACTTCATCCAGGCAAACCAAGACGTAGCCTTTCTTGTCGCCAGTGGCTACTATAAGTTGCTCACCGCACAGGAGCGCCTGCAGGCTGCGAAGGAGACTCTGAAGACGGCTCAGACGACTCAAGATGCTGCCGAAGACCAGTTGACCAACGGACGTTCGACATTGCCGGATGTGCTCAATGCTCGGGCGGAGACTTCGCAGGCTGTCTTCGATATGGAATCTGCGGATGGCGATGAAAAGATAGCGCGAGTCACGCTTACGGAATCAATTGGCGTGGAACCTTCGCCGGACATCATTATTGATGCGCAGAAGAATGCTCCATTACCTGAATCTCTCACGCTCTCCATCAATGAGCTGATTGACCGTGCCTTAGCCGATCGGCCCGATCTGATGGCGCAGGCTGCAGAGATTCGCGCGGCTGACGACGAGGTTCGGGCCGCAAAAGCGGAGTATCGTCCGAAGATCGTTCTATCGGGTTCTGCTGCGCAGACGTCGGTGTGGCCGACTGCGGACTATGGCAAACTTGGCGCCGCGAGCGAGCCGACATGGTCTGCCGAACTGGCCATTGAGTGGCGCATCTTCGATGGAGGTGCGAGAAAGAATGAGTTGGCTATAGCGGAATCTAAGCGCCGCGCAGCGCAAGATGTAATGACAGCAAAACACGATCAGGCAACGCGAGAAGTGTGGACTGCGTTCATTGCGTTTCGCACCGCACAGAGAAAAGAGCAGGCTGCAGTGGCGCTGCTCGAATCAGCCAATACTTCTTATTCCGCGTCATTGGATGCGTACAAATATGGAGTGAAGAATCTGGTCGACGTCCTCACTGCAGAGAAGCAGTTAGCGCAGGCTCGGCTCTCTGGGGTCTCTGCACGTTCTCAGCTCTTATTGGAAGCAGTCGATCTGGAGTTTGCAACCGGAAATCTTTTGCGAAGCAAGCCACCTGCAACAAAATTACAACCACTGGATAACGGGAAGCAATGACTAATACCAGAAATTGTACGGCTTATTTGACGACTCTCTGTCTGCTATGCGCGGGGTGTGGGCATGCGCCTTCTGTAGATATCATTGGCTCCTTCTTCCCTGTCTGGATGGTCTGCCTATCAATTGCGGTGCTACTCGCCTTCGTCGTGCGACATTTGCTGGTTCGATACCATCTCGAATCCGATGTCGGTCCCGTCGCTCTTTTCTACCCTAGCGTCGTCGTTCTTTTCACCAGCTTGCTTTGGCTGATTTTTTTCCGGTAAGGAGAACCAATGGAACAGGCAACTGAAGTTCTCAACCGCAAGCCGATTGGCCGCTGGATCGGTATTGGTGTCGTCGTGGCTGCGATCATAGCGCTGCTGGCTGTGGTCCTAGAGACCGACCTGCACCCACGAACGGACGATGCAAGCGTGAGAGCAAACTTCATCGAAATTGCTCCTGAGGTCAGCGGCCGCCTCGTTGAGCTTCCAGTAAAAGACAATGCATACGTGAAAAAGGGCCGCCTGCTATTTCTTATCGATCCCCGTCCGTACGAATACGCTCTGCGGCAGGCACTCTCCGATCAGGAGGCGCTTGAGCAGCAGATCGTTGATGCAAGACGGAGGATTGCGGCCCAAAACAGTGCAGCGGAAGCAGCGCTGGCTGGAGTCCATAATTCGAGAACAGGAATTAAAACCGCTGGCAGTAGTGTCGATGTCGCGAAGGCAACCGTCTCTCGTGCTCAAGCGTCGGCCGTCGCTGCGGAAGCGCAGTTGAAGCTCGCTACGAACAACCTGCACCGTATTGAACCTCTGTTGCAGAAACAATATGTGACGGTGGAACAAATTGATGAAGCCAACACCGCTGTACGCGTCGCCCAAGGAAACTACGACGAAGCCCAGGCTGCGCTGGCGCAAGCCCAGGCACAGCAGACTCAGTCTGTCTTGCGCCAACAGGAGGCAGACTCTGTTGCCGCCGAATCACAGGCCAAGCTGGGTCAGGCCATTCATACCATCGACACAGTCGATACCCTGATGTCAGAGCGGCCGGCCAAAGCCGCCAAAGTCGATAGTGCAAGGCTCGATCTTGAACGTTGCCGCGTTGTCGCTCCATTCGATGCGTATGTGACTAACATGAATATCTCCGTGGGTGCCTATGCCCATCCCGGTACTCCGTTGTTCACCCTGATCGATACAAGCACCTGGTATGTCGTGGCAAACTACCGAGAAGCAAAGATAAAGAACATTCAAATTGGAAGCCACGTCGATGTCTATCTTATGGGACATCCCGATCGCAGATTCAATGGACTGGTTGAGAGCATTGGGTATGGCGTTTTCCCGGAAGACGGCAGTGTGACTGCTGGGTTGCCCAATATCGAGCGCACTCTGAACTGGGTTCATCTTTCAACCCGATTCCCTGTCCGTGTTCGCGTGCAAGATCCTGATCCTGACTTATTTCGCATCGGCGCGACGGCAGTAACGGTCGTGAAATAACCGAATGAGTGCAACTTCCATAGCTGCAACTTTCTCATCCCTGAGCCAAAAGTTTTGGCAGGATCTGCAGCCAACTCCTGGGCGACTTAATAGCTCTTTACGCATTGTGCTCGCCACGATTATCGCCTTGATCCTGATACTCGTTTGGCAGATGCCGTTCGTCTCCGTCGGCTTATATTTCATCTTTCTCATCGGAAGAGATAGCCCCGCCCTCTCTTTGAAATCAAGTCTCATCTCCGTCACGACTGTTGTGCTTGCTATCGCGGTCGAACTAGCGGTGATTATCTGTACCGACAATGACCCCATGGCTCGGTTGCTCAGCGTAACAGTGGTCACGTTCATTGCGGGCATGCTGGTAGCTTCGACCAATTTCCCAACGTTAGGGTCAACTTGGGGATTGATCTATTGCACCGTGATTGCGTTCTGGGAGAGCCATGCCCGGGCGGATACGCTCGTCAAAAACTCGCTTTGGCTGATCGGGACATTTTCCGTCGCTGTGGGGTGTGCCGTTGCAGTGGAATATATATTGGGCGATCGCAATCCTGCGGAGAAGTTGGAGGAACAACGTCGGATCCGATACCAAGCGCTGGATAAGATGTTTACCTCATATGCACAGGGAGCCACTCCGGAACAAAAAATGGCAACCGCTATTCCCGTCTCTCGCTTGGCCATAGCGGGCTCAACAGGGATGATGGAACTGTATAACACGATCGTTGAGCGCAATCTCGATACGGGCACGCTTCCGATAGGAATCCGTGTGCGTATCACGATGCAGGCGCAAATCATGGATGTAGCCGCAGCTTTTGGCCTGCAAAACGTCAACGAAGACAGCCCTGAGCTGCGTCAACGTTGTGCACGTATTGCTGAACAATGCCGTGAGCTGATTCCTAACTTTATACCTAAGTCCGAAAAGCGTTTGCAGAAGATGGACCAAGTGAGCGTATCTAGCCTGCTGGATCGTGTAGAAGGTGCCATCCATGCGATTATGACGATGCCCACGGAAATCGTTTCTACGAGAGACAAAGAGATGGTCGCGCTACCTACGAAAAAGGTACATTTTTTTATCCCCGGAGCAATCTACAAGAAAGACACTGTAGCTTTCGCACTTAAAATCAGCTTGTGTGCCACTCTTTGTTACATCGTCTATAACGCAGTTGCCTGGCCTGGAATTTCCACCGCAGTGATCACTGTGATTGTGACTGGACTCAGTAGTAGCGGCGCGATCAAACAAAGACTTCTCTTTCGTTTGCTTGGCTCGATCATCGGTGGTCTCATTTTTGGGCTTGGAGCTATTTCGTTTCTCTTCCCTCATATGGATTCGATCACCTCTTTGATCGTTCTTGTAGCGCCCATAGCGCTTCTTTCAGCGTGGACTGCCGCAGGACCAAGATTCAACTATGTGGGTTTGCAGATTGCATTTTCTTTCTACATCGTGGCGTTCGAAGGGTTTAGTGCTCCGACACAACTTGCGCCGGCTCGTGATCGCCTTATCGGCATATTGCTAGCGCTTGTTGTGATGTGGTTCGTCTTCGACCAAATGTGGCCGGTACGAACCGTTACCGTTATGCGCCGACAGCTTGCCACCATTCTCAACAACGAGGCCAGCCTCCTCCGGCTTATGGTCTCGAACGAAGATCATCAAGAGCTGGTCCAGCGTGCAGACATCTTGCGCGACCAAGTAGGAAAGACTGTCGCAACTCTCCGATCAATGAATGATGCTGTTGACTATGAATTCGGAGTCGACCGTGAAATGCACGTCCGATCGGGCGAGATGATTCTTCGGACGGCCGTTACAGCTGGCGCGCTCTTTTGGAATCAATTTGCTGTTCTCCATAGCGAAGAAGACAAGGATTTTCTAGTCGAGCCGGCTCTGATTCAAATGCGTCAGAGATTAGCCGACAGCATCGACGCCATGGCACAAGCAATCGTACAAAAAACTGACATCTCCATAACTCATGTAGAGAATTTGGTCGAATCAGCCATTCTTGAGAGCCCGCGCTATGGGGAGTATTCGCACAACACAGTGGCGCGGTTCGAAGAGCTGCAGTCGTTCACTTCTATGCTAAGGTATGAGGTCTAGCGCGTCCGTGTCTTAGGTTCGACGGATTCTGTCGAGAACTTTACGAGCCAAGCGATCAGGAATAATCGCTTCAGCTTTCACACTATCAAGCTGAGAGTTTTTTCCCGGGGGCGTGGGTCTCATACCCAACTTTCGCTCGTAGTAATTAAACGCACGCGTTCGCCCGAGTGCTCGATCAGCACTCGTCTCGAAGACACAACTGTAAGAGATTGATCTGGTCCCGCAAGTCTCGACCCAGTGAGGCGCGTTCTGAGGTTGATGAAAACCATGTCCTGCGGTGAGATTGTAAACCTGCTCTTTGCCTGGGTCGCGTTGCGCCATATCGAGCTGGCCGATACTGACCTTTCCTCGAACGTAGAAATCCTCTAGATCCTGTTCCTGCACGTCGTCAGGAGAGTAGACATGATAAGTCTTGTCCCCTTCTATTTGGGTAAAGAATCCAACCTCAGGATCAAAGTGAAGTGGCGTGGTGGATGCCGCTGAGGTTATGAACATGCTCGACTGGATTCGTAGAATCGGCTGATCTCCAAGGCCGCCCGGGATGCTTCGAATCTGCTTGATGATCAAGTCAAGCAGTGTACGGAAGCGGTCGTCATGATTTTCAAGACGCTTTAGCAAGATGCGGGTTGGACGTTCGTCAAGCTGATGAATAGCTTCTTTGGGAGACAACTTTATGTGAGGAGCATCAAAGAAGGCGCTGCTTGCGGTAGCAGCACTCCCAGCTACATAGTAATCATTACTAGCCCCTGTATATCGATCGAGTAATTCGGAGATAGAGTCGGACTGAAAGATCTCCAATTGATGCAGGTTGTGCGTGAACCCGAAAGGGGTTCTGTTATACAACGCTTCATAGGAGGTTGGATCGATATTGAGCTGCACATCCTCCAGCGCGACTCGTGGCTGGGTATTGGCATTCGGTGTGGCTGTAATGTTCAAATTGGCCGACATTCAAAGTTCTCCCGCATAGAGCAGAGCCGATGGTACCCGCTGATGATAGCAGCTCATAACCTTGCCTGAACCCATTTTTGTCCATCAAAGCCAGAGTCCCGTTCAAATTGACTGCTTGGTCCAATGGTAAGTAAATTGCTAGATATTTTTGGATGCCATACTCTCTCCGAGCATCGGAATAATTACAGAATCTCCGAACGAATTCGTTATTGTGCAGGTAAACGTTTAGGAATAGACTTCGCTATAAATGTCCCAGGGAGAGCTTGCCAGCTTATGTCTACAGCTATCGTTTCGAATGACCTACTTGAGGACTGCTGGATTACAACAGATAGTGAAGTACTAAGCAGCAAGTTCGATCGCGAACACTTCGAGATTACTCATACGTTGGCAGAGCATCCGCTCCTACAGATCCCAGAGCTGATGGAGTTAGCGGAGCGAACCCTGCAGACCAGGCCAGCCGGCATCTACTACGATGCGGGCGATATCCGGGTCGACCAACGATGGGATCAAATGCCTAAAAAGCAATTTTCAGTCGTGGAGACGATGAAGCGTATCGAGACCTGCGGAGCCTGGTTGTTATTCAAGGACGTGCAACGCGATCCAGAGTATCGGGCCTTTCTCGGTAGTGGGTGGGACAAGATAAAAACAATGATCGGTCATAATTTGAAGTCGCAGATCCTGCGCGAAGACGCTCTCATCTTCGTCACTTCTCCAAAGCGCATTGCAACTTACCATATCGATCGTGAATGTAGCTTTTTATTGCAGATCAAAGGAACGAAGACCATTCACATCTTTGATCGCTCCGATCGAGAGGTCCTTCCGGAAGAAGAGATTGAACGATTTTGGACAGTGGACAACAATGCGCCCGTCTACAAACCGCAATTTCAAGCTCGTGCAACTTCTTATAAGTTGCGCGCTGGCACGGGAGTTCATATTCCCGTGAACTGCCCTCATTGGGTTGAAAATGACGACAACATATCGGTTTCTCTCAATGTAAACGTCCAGTTCAAAGACACGCTGCGCGCTAATACCTACCGCGCGAATCACACCCTTCGAACTCTCGGTCTGACGCCGAGACCGCCGGGGCAATCTGCCGCAGTGGACTATATTAAATCTCGATCTATGGTTCCTGTTATGGCGGCCAAATCCGCGCTGCATAAGCTGGGTTCTATAAAGAAATAGCACCCGACAAATCATTAGTTGCTATCGCCTATTGGATCGCAACCTATTTTGGGTTGACCAACGGACTACAACGACATTACCGTCGGCGAAGATGTTAGCATCGCAGTCTGGCGCTACTCTCCCATGGTGTCGCAACGAAGCCCGCACATATTTGGGTATAACTGTGCTGGACGAGCGGGCTAGTATTGATGTTCTCTCTCGATCTTCTATGCGGCTATTCGAAATTATTTTGATTCTTGCCATCGTGGCAGCCGCGATATTGCAAATATCCAAGATTGCTGCTCATTGGTCTCTTTCTCTGACGCTTCTTGGCGTTCTGCTTGCCGCCTGGCATGTTGTCCGAGGTACCTACTGGCAGATGTTCCCTGCTCTCGCGGGACTACTTGCTTCTAGTGGTTTGGCGGATGAGACCAAACCATGTTCGAGTTGTGTCTAACCGCAGCGTAGAAATCCGTCTAGGCCTTGGCGGTGGTGATCCTCTGCATAATGAGTTTTGGACTGCTTCTATTTGTTCCCATGTTTGCTCTTCCGAAACCAACTGGACCGTATCTAGTCGGCACTCGAATCATCTACCTGAAAGATTCGAGCAGAATTGAAGATGCGGGGCAGCACTCCGGAGCGCCGCGCGAGCTTATGGTCCAAATTTGGTATCCGGCAGATCCTTCGCACAACCATCTTGCCGCATATCAAAGGCTGTCGGAGACAAGTCTTGCAACCTCCTATCGAAGTGTTCTGTGGACCAATTCTCGCGCCGATGCGCCAATCTCACAGCGAGGTGCCTCCATTCTTTGTGCTGCTCTTCAACCATGGATGGGCGGGAAGGCGGACGCAGGATACATTCCTCACAGAAGATCTTGCGAGCCATGGTTACGTCGTTGCTGCAATCGATCACACCTATAACTCCGTTCGCGTTGCGCTGCCTGGCGATCGTATTGTTGATAACACCAACGGCTATGACCCGCTAGACGCTTCAAAGCATACAGCCGCAGAGATCGAAGGAGACCTGGAACAAGGAACTCAGAAGATGGGTTGATGACGAGGTATTTGTTCTTAGCGCGCTGCAAAACGAGAATATGGATAGTAAGAGTTTTTGGTATGGCCGACTCAATACTGAACGAGCCGGCGCCTTCGGTCACTCATTCGGTGGGGCTGCCTCTATCCAGATCTGCACCGTTGATCCCCGCATTCAATCCGCACTCAATATGGATGGCTGGACGTTCGGAGACATTCAGCGTCGCGCGGCCAACCAGCCAGACAATGTTCATGTACGGTAAACAGTCCCCTCCAGAACAAAAGATCTAAGCCCTTCAACTCCCGAGTCACGAACGCTCAATGAATTGAATGCTAGCGACGAGAACGAGGTAGCTGCCAGCCTAAAACAGTATGGCGGATACAAGTTATATGTAAGCGGCACCTCTCACATGGACTTTACAGATAACCCTCTGGTAAACCCATCGCGCAGGTGGGTACAGCATGGCCATATTTCGGCGGTAGAGATACAGTCCATCGTGCGCGCCTATGTACTGGCTTTCTTTGACGAGACCATTCGGGGAGAAAAATCGACCCTGCTCAAACCTGGAAGTTCGAGTCGTTTTCATGAGGTCCAGTTAGAGCAATGGGCGCCAGCAGCGAAAACTGTTTCGGCGGAAGCAATCAAAATGCGATCGATGCTCCTGTCGATCATCACTAACACTTAGATCGTTTACATATGCATCCTGTCGGTCAAATCGACTCAGGCAGTCTGTGAATGGTCCTAGCCAACACGTCGATTCCGGGTTCCGACAACACCTGCCAATGATCGCCAGGGATTTCGTGGATCTCGATACCCTCCTTGAAGATAGGCGACCAACCATTATCGGAGGGGATGTTTACGTTTGTCTGTTTTGAAGCCCGAAAGAGAGTCAACTTACCTGAAAAAGGCCGAGGGCGATAATTGCGCGCCGCAACAGCATTGATCTCGTGAGTATTTTTTAGGAAAGCCGGAAGTGTTGAAAACATCTTGGCCGCGATCGTAGTCACATAACGGACTCGTCGCTCCTTGAGGTCTTTGAGAAAAAACTCCGCCCACGCCTTACCGCTTCCGTGACCTTTGTTACTTCGGAAGAACCCAATAAGACGTCCTTGCTTCTGTACCTTTTCCGATTTGTCTGCGTTCGGCATCTCCGGAGTGTAGTCTTTAGCTCTCGTATCCAACATGCCCAACAAGCCAACCGTTTCGCCAGCATTGAGGAGTTGGTGGGCCATTTCAAGCACGACGATACCGCCAAAGGAATAACCGAGAAAGTGGTAAGGGCCTTCAGGCTGAATTCGTCGAATTTCTTTCAGGTAATGAGCAGCCATGTCTTCCAATGTGAAGGAGTGCCGGCTGGTTCGCCTCAAGCGCCTGGGCCTGGACTCCATAGACTGGCTGGTCAGGACCAATCCTCGTGGTAAGGCCATAAAAATTAACTACGTTTCCACCCGCGCCGTGAACAATATATAGCGGTGGCCGCGATCCAACAGGCTGAATCGGAACGAGCGATGTCGCAGTATTTGGCGCGTAACGTCTGCGAACCAACTCCGCGACGAGTTTGATGGTGGGAGCAGAGATCAAGCTTGCAAGTCCGAACCCCATCGAGTAGAGGCTGTTCATTCGGGTGACGAGCCGAAGAATAGAAAGCGAACTAACTCCCAACGAAAAAACATTTGTATCAACAGAGATGTCTTCCACGGCCAACATGGAGCGCCAAAGCTCGAGGAGTTGGATCTCGATTGGATCGTTTGTGGTCGCTAATTGTTTATCTAACTTCTCCATGATCTCAGCGCTATCAGCAAATTGTTTTGCACCGAGGAGCCGCGCGTTCTTTCGTGATGCTGTTCGGTTCGAGCTTTCAGGCAGGCCAGCAGGAAGAAAATCGTCGTGCGGGGCCATGTCCTCTAACCGGACCGACGGTTCCTGGACAGCAGAATCAAGCAAAGCAACAAAGCTTTTCAAATAGCTTTGGATCGTCGCTGAACGAAAGTAGTTTGGATTGTATTCGAGTTGCAGTCGTGGTCCTTCTTCCGGCCCGGTCGACGATAGCAAACATCCATTCGAAGACCGCTCCGGGGCTCATCGATCGCAGAGGCACGATCTCGAGTCCAGCGACGCGATGGGTCACCATGAAAGATTTTTGATAAAGAAAGAAGATCGGAATCTCGAACGAAGTGTTGTTATGCGAAAAATGAGAGTCGTAGATCAATTCTTCAAATGGAAGCTCCTGGTTTTCGTAGGCGCCGAGCGTCCAGTCCTGAACCTTCGTGAGCAAAGAACGAAAGGTCTCGTGGGGCTCTACCTGAACGCGTAGTACCTGGATATTCATGAAGAGGCCAATGAGCTCTTCTGTATCCTCATTTCGATTAGCACATGGAGATCCAATGACGATATCTCGTTGTCCAGTCGCTCTGTGAAGCAGAGCGCAGAAGATGCTAAACAACAAGATATTCAATGTGACGTTTTGATCTTTGCAGAACTTATGAGCGGAGGCTGTCAGCTCTGGCGAGATCAAAAGCGTCTCTATATCTCCCGACTCGGAGTCGGTGCGGTTGTCGCGCTTTTGTTCAGCAGAAGCGTCACGCGGTAGTTCGATGCGGCTGAAGTTGCTACCGAGTGTCTTATGCCAGAAATCGAGCGAAGCGCTCTGCCGCCTGCACTCTTTCGCCACTCCTCTTGCCACACCGCAAAGTCCGCAAATTGGATTGGCAGCTCCGGCAGAATGGGCCGCTTTCCTTCGACCAGAGCCTCATAAAAGACCGCAATATCGCGTAGCAAAATGCCAAGCGATATGCCGTCACAGATAATGTGATGCATCGTCACAAGCAGAAGATGATGCTGCGGAGCAAACTTTAGCAGCTTGAGCACAAGGAGCGGACCGTTGAGCAGGTCCATACGATAAGCAGCATGCTCACGAATAAGTGAGCCCGCCTCTGGAGAGTTGGCTGCGTCGGGGATGTGCTGCAAGTCTTTGACCGGCAGTGCGACGCTGTATACGGCTTCCCAATTATTTGCGAAAGCTTGCCGTCCACCATTGCAAAGGTCGTCCGCAACATCTCATGACGTCGCACGGCCTGAGTGAATGCCGTCGCCAGCAGATCTACGTTTAACTTGCCGCGGCATTGCCACATGAGCGGCATATTCAAGCGCAGGATTACCAGGATGCATCTGGTCAAGAGACCAGAAGCGGATCTGTCCCTGCGTCGCCGGCATGACGTAAACATCGTCTGCAGGTGGGAGCATTGGGTCTAAGACGGAGAACTCCTCTGAAGTATTCATTATTAGTCCCGTCGTGGAATGAAATTGTTGTTTCATTCGCTTGTTCCGGTTTGGCCGCGATAAATTTTTCGTGGGGCTACTGCAATTCGTGATGGGCCTTTAGCGGTTGTGAGCCTTCGCGTCACTCGAATTCTTTAGCTCGTTCGATAAGGCCAAGATCGTTCGGTGCTTGAATATCTGGGCTGCGGAGATGCACAGACCTTCCTTTTGGGATCGTGCGGCAATTCGAAAGATGAGAAGAGAGTCGGCGCCGAGTTCGAAGATGCTGTCTGTAATGCTCACACGATCGAGCATTAGTACGTCGGCCCATATCTCCGCGAGTTTCTTGTGCTCGGCCGTTGAGGGCGGCGTGAATGACCTTTGCGGCGCATAAAGGCCGGACTTAAAGACCGTCTCTGCGTCCGGCAGGCTCTTGCGGTCAATCTTCCCGTTCGGGGAACGAGGAAGTTGCTGAAGTGGAAGGATGACAGCCGGGATCATGTACTCAGGCAGCGTATCAGCGAGCATTGTGACCAGATCGGCGGTAAGTGCTGTGGCGTGTTCTGCGGAGCTACCTGCATCCACATAAGCCACGAGTCGAGTGATCGCCGGTCCAGCAGTTTGAGTGGTGTGCGCGAGTACGACGGACTCGCGTACCGCGGGGTGGCGATTCAGCGCAGCTTCGATCTCACCGAGTTCGATACGATAGCCACGGATCTTCACCTGAAAGTCGGTTCGACCAAGTAGCTCAACTTTTCCCTGGCCGTTGGAGTCCACGCGCCAGCGTCCCAGGTCACCGGTCTTGTAGATGCGACCCTGAATAAATGGGTTAGGCAGAAAGCGCTCGGATGTCAGGTCAGGACGCTTCCAATATCCACGCGCTAACCCCTTGCCTCCGATGTACAGTTCGCCTACGACTCCGATGGGCACGGGCTGCAAGCGCTGGTCCAGCAAATAAAATTGTGTGTTCGCTATAGGCGGCCCGACCAACAGTGGCCCTGTCCCAGCAGTGACACGAGTGGCAGATGACCAGATTGTCGTCTCGGTCGGGCCATACACGTTCCACACCTGGTCGCTTCTTTCGACGAGTTGATCGGCAAGATCTCGCGGTAGAGCCTCGCCGCCACACAACACCTTCAGCGGCAACTGCCGGCCCCATCCTGCATCGATCAGCATTCTCCATGTCCCGGGGGTGGCCTGCAACACTGTCGCTTTGGCCTGCTCAAGCAACTGAAGCAACATATAGCCATCCATGACCTGCTCTTCGTTCGCAATCACGAGGCTCGCTCCGGTCAGAAGCGGCAACAGTAGTTCCAAGCCTGCGATGTCGAATGCGAGCGTCGTCACTGCGACCAGAACGTCCTCGCGGTCTAGGCCCGGTTCACGTTCCATCGAGCGCAACAGATTCATCAACGCGCCGTGTTCAATCGCCACACCCTTCGGTTTGCCCGTTGTCCCCGAGGTGTAGATCACATATGCCAGCGAATCTGCCGACACGGTGATCTCAAGTGGTGCGGCGCTTTCTTCGGCCATCTGCGCATCCAGCACGATCTGCTTTGCGGTGGTCTTCAGGTCACGCTGAGCAGATGCGAACGAGCGCCCGACCAACAGCAGCTTCGTTCCCGCATCCTCCAACACCATACTGAGCCGTTCACTCGGATGCCGTGGGTCCAAGGGGACATAGGCGGCGCCAGCCTTCAGCACTCCCAGCAACGCACCTAGCATCTCTACGGATCTTTCGACGCACAGACCTACCAGATCGCCTGGTTTCAGTCCCTCACGCTGCAGCCGGTGAGCAACGCGATTCGCATATTCGTCCAGCTCTCTTCCTGTCCAACTCGACGTGCCGCTCGCCACAAGGATCTTGTTCGCTTGCTCCTGGGCCCGCTTCTCCACCAATCGGTGTATTGGAACGAACTCGCTGTCAAACTCCACCTCGGTGCGATTCCATCCTTCCAAGATCTGCAAGCGATCTTCGCTGGTCCAGTCAGTTGCAAATCATCCACGCGCGCTGACGGGTCCCGAACGACATTAGAAAGAAGATTGGTATAGAAGTGCATCCAGCGACGAATCGTCTCTTCGTCGAAGAGATCGGTATTGAAGTCGCAATCGAACTCAAGATCGCTCTCGGTTTCGATCATGTTCAAGAACATGTCAGTATTCACAAACTGCTTGGGATTGGCCTTGATCTTCGCCGACAAGCCTTCAAATTCGATGCGCGTACCGATCTTTTCGAGATTGAATTGCACCTCGATCAGAGGGAGACGGCTTGCATCTCTCGGAATCAATAGCTTGTGGAGCAGGCTGCCATAGGTGAACTCCTGATGATCAAACGCATCGAACAAGAGGTTACGCGTAGATGCAAGATGTTCTTTGATCGTCTCAGCCTCACTTATCTGGCTCAACATTGGCAAAAAATGAACGCAGTGCCCAACAAGGCTGGCATTCTGAAAGAGCGCCTGCCCGGCCGTGGAGATTCCGACGACCACCTCTTGCTGGCGTGTCAGGCTATGCAACAAAAGTTGAAAACCCGACAAAAGCGTGACGTACAGAGTGCAACCTAGCCGTGCGCTGGCGCTCTTCAGATCGGTGTATAGCTCAGAGCCAAGGCTGCCCTTCAGAGTTGCGCCGCGATAACTCTTGCTCCCTGGACGAGGCCGGTCGGTGGGCAACTCAAGCACCGGCGCGAGACCCGTGAATCTGCTAACCCAGTACGCCTCATTGTCCGCGAATTCTCCGGATACGCTGGCGTGTCTGCTCTTGGATCGCGTAGCTACTGAAAGGAAGAAGAGGAAGTAACTTTGCAGTTGCGCTGTCTTTCGCACTATAGAGTTTGCTGATCTCTTCGAATAACTGATTGACCGACCAACCATCGAGAACGATATGATGCGCCGTGAAAAGCAGGGCGACCTCGTCCGCCGACATTCGAAAGATCGTGGCGCGAGCGAGTGGACCCTCGGTCAGTGAAAATGGGGTCTTCCCTTCCTGCTTGACTGCTTCTTGCAGGGCGGCTTCGCGAGATGCGACGTCTGGCGAGGCGGAAAGATCGAGATATTTAATGGCCCCGGTGAAGACCGGAGCAATCGTTATCGACTCGCCGTCCTCATGGATTCTGCTGCGCAATGCGTCATGCCGCGAGAGCACTGATTCGACGGCTTGCTGCAGGTCTTTCTCCTGGACACTTCCGCGCAGGCGGAGCGTTACCGATTCGTTGAAAGCGCAGTTCGCTTCGTCGCTCAGCGCCGCAGCGAAGTAGATCTCTCTTTGAGCCTCCGTTATAGGAACCTGCGCGGGGATTTCGGTCAGGGCGGCAGGATGCATTGAAGGGGCAGTTGCAGTTGCGGCAATTACTGGGTGCGAGTCGTGGCTTGGGAGTGCATTGCTCCGCTGCATCTCCTCCACCGTTTCGCGGAACGCTGCTTCCACAGCTTCCAGGTCTGCGCTGGAGTGTGCCGTTGTAAGGAAGCAGGGGTAGCCCTCCTGGATATGAATTCCCTTCTCGCGCATAGCGTAATACAGCAGACTTCCAAGTCGTGCGTCACCGTGAAACGTGAAGTAAAACCAAGACGCGAAGTGATGGATCCTGCTTGGAACACCTCGCTCGACAAAGAAGTTATCCAGCCTTGTCGCAAGCTCCGCGGTCTTTCGGTTCAAATCAATCTGGAGCTGTGGCCCAGCGTTCCTAAGATGATTAAGGACCGCACGAGCTGCCGCAAGAGCTTGCGGATGTCGAACGAAGGTACCGGCAAAGAAGGTCACACCGACCTCCGGTATGGACGAATCGCCATACCGCCACGCGCCACCGTCGAGCGCGTCCATTAACTGTGCTTTGCCGGAGAGAACGCCGATCGGATAACCGCCCCCGATCACCTTGCCGTAGGTTGCCAGGTCCGCGCGCACACCAAACGCCTCCTGCACTCCGCCGGGAGCGAGTCTGAAGCCGGTGACAACTTCGTCAATGATGAGCGCTATCTCGGCCTGTTCTGTGATCTCCCTTATGGTCTTGATGAAGGCAATAGGTTGCAGACCAGGGTTGCGGGTCTGGACCGGTTCAATCAAGACTGCAGCGATCTCGCTCGCATTTTTGCGAATGTAATCGAGTGACGCGTCGGCTCCGTACTCCAGTACGACCACGTTTCCTGTGTTGGCGATTGGAATTCCGGGCGCAAGCGGAACCGTGCCACGCGGCGTGTTGCGCACCAGCACCTCATCGAATGTTCCGTGGTAATCGCCGGTGAAATAGATAATGCGATCACGTCCTGTAACAGTGCGTGCTACGCGAATGGCGGCCATAACCGCTTCGGATCCGGTGTTGCAGAACGTAGTCCGGTCATTGCCGGTCAGTTCACATATCTGCGCAGCAACCTCACCGGCCAGCGGAGATTGTGGGCCGATCGCGACGCCCAACTCAATCTGACGCCGAACGGCATCCAGCACAAACTCCGGGGAGTGCCCAAACATAATTGCGCCGTACCCGTTCACAATGTCGATGTACTCATTGCCATCGACGTCCCAGATCTTAGAGCCTTTCGCGCGATCAGTTACAAGTGGATACACCATCTCCTTCCACTGTGGACGAAATCCGGCGACTGCTCGCGGATCTGCCAGATGAACGCGTGCCTTGTCCGTGAAACGCTTTGATCCTGGCGTACGCTTTACGTATCTTGCGATGAGTCCATCGAGATACTGCTGCTGATCGTTGTCGAGTTCCTGCTGCACTCGTGGCTGAAGCGGTCGGTAAGAGCCGTGCTTGACCTCTGGAGCTTCGGCTGATGATGATGATGTCTTAGGTGGTGCAGCCGTCGGTGGGGGGAAAGTTGTTTCCGATGGCGCCGCGACAGCAGGCACCGGAAGCCCTGTGACAGCTCGTAACGTCGACATCTGCTGCTCAAACATCTTCGACATCATCGCCATCTGCTCGCTAAATAGTCGCTCTACGGCAGTATCTGCAGCCGTAGAAGTTGCCGTCGCGGTCAAAGTCAATGCACCACCGGAAACTTGAGCCGGTTGTGGAATAACGGCTTGCGTCTGCGCTGCTGCTGGAAATGCATCGGGTGAGAGCACGCTATCGAGATATCCAGCAAGACTTGCGATCGTGGAATATTGCTCCATGATCTGACGAAAGGTCAGCTTGACTCCAAACTTCTTCTGAAGGCCTTGCGTGGCTTGAGTGAGAAAAAGCGAATCGAGTCCAAGTTCCAGAAACTGATGGTCGACCTGATCGGGAGTGATGTCGATACCACTTAGTTGGGTGAAGACTTCGGCAATAATCGGCTGCAGACGCAGCTTGCGTTCTGGCATTTGAGCCTCTCTCAGTGGTTCAATCACGACTGAAACAGCTTCCTCTTCGCGCTTTGTATTCAGCGATACGGGAATTGCAATAGACGGTCGTTCGTTGGTTGTTGATGCAGTTGCGTGAGGCGGAGGTTCTACCCAATGCAACTTGCGCTCAAAAGGATAAGTTGGCAGCGAGATCCGTCGCCGCTGCTCATGTGCGTAGAAGTGCTCCCAATTCGGCTCGGCACCCGCCATCCACAGCTGTCCAAGCGCTTCCTGAAGTGAGCCTGCCTCCACAGGAGACTCTTCATCTCGCTGCGATAGCGATGGGAGGATGACGGATTCGCTGCTGTTCGACTGCTGGCGTGCAAGTGTGGACAACGTACTTCCCGGCCCTACCTCGAGCAGTATCTGCGAAGTCGACATCAAGGTTTTGAGTGCGTCGGCGAAGCGAACAGGATTGCGGACCTGCTCCGACCAGAAGCGAGGACTGGTCGCTTGATCCGGCTGAATCCAAGTACCCGTAAAGCTTGAAACATATGGACGAGAGGGGCTATGCAAAGAAACATTTGCCACTTCTGCCTCAAACGCCGACAGCATCGGATCCATCATCGAAGAATGAAAGGCGTGTGAGGTGCGAAGTCTACGGAACGGGGCTCCATCGGACGTCAGCCGCTGCTCGAGCCGTTCGATTGCATCCAGCGGCCCTGCCAGAACGCTCAGCTTCGGTGCGTTCAAGGCGGCCAGCGAAATATCTGCAGAAAGATATTGCTGAAGTTCAGACTCGCTCAGCCTTACCCCGACCATCCCACCCCGCGGCATCTCCTGCATCATCCGCCCGCGAATACTGACCAGGCGGAGCGCATCCTTGCGACTCATGACTCCGGCCAAAACTGCAGCCACGTACTCGCCGATACTGTGGCCAGCCATGGTCCGCGGTTCAATTCCCCACGACTGCCAGAGCTTCGCCATCGCGAACTCAGTTACAAATATTCCCGTTTGCGCAAATTGGGTCTGCTGGATTCGTTCTGTCGCTTCAGGCGCTGTTGTATCAGCCGGAAAAAGAACGTCGCGGATATCGTGACCCATCAACGGCAGCAATATCTCGGCACACTCATCTACCTGTTGCCGATAGATGGACTCCGTCGCATACAACGTACTGCCCATCCCGGCGAACTGTGAGCCCTGCCCGGGAAACAAAAAGACAACCTCTGGTTTCTTTGAGGATGCCGCTCTACTCGCCTGCGCGCCGGCAGACTGAAGTTTTGCGATCGCGTCTTCAACATTTGCGCAAACAAACGAAGCGCGATAGTCGAATGCCTTCCTTCCAACAGCCAGCGTATATGCCACATCTTCAAGTGCCGACTCCGGATGCGACTGAAGAAACCGAGCGAGGTTTTCCACTGCTGTTTGGAGCGCAGGTTGCGATCGCGCAGAGAGACAAAGTAGTTGAGCCGAACGACGAGAAGGAGAGGCTGAAGCAGCTGGCGCTGGTGATTCTTCCAGCACAACATGTGCGTTCACACCACCGACTCCGAAGGCGCTTACCCCGGCCCGTCGTGGACCGTCCGACTGCCATGGGCTCAGCTCACGGTTTACATAGAAGGGTGAGTTCGCAAAGTCGATATTGGGATTCGGCGTTTCGAATTGCGCCAGTGGCGGTAGTGTCGCTTTACTCAGGGAGATCGCAGTCTTGATCAGGCCTGCCACACCAGCCGCCGCATCGAGGTGCCCTACATTTGCCTTCGCCGTTCCAATTGCACAGAAACCAGAATCCTCCGTGCCCAAACGGAACGCCTTTGTTAGCGCAGCGACCTCAATCGGATCGCCGAGCGGCGTCGCCGTGCCGTGAGCTTCGATATAGGAGATTGAGCGTGGGTCTATTCCGGCCATTGCCTGTGCGGCAGCAATCACACCCGATTGCCCATCCACTCCTGGCGCCATGTAGCCCGCCTTCATCGAGCCATCGTTATTCACACCAAAGCCGCGGATCACAGCTGTGATGTGGTCCCGATCCGCGATGGCATCTTCCAGGCGCTTCAGCACCACCACACCTGCGCCATGACTGAAGATAGTTCCCGTTGCTGCAGCGTCGAATGGCCGGCACAGTCCATCTTTCGATCCGATGCTGCCTTCGGAGTACATATGCCCACGCTTCTGTGGAAACGTGATCGAGACACCGCCAGCCAAAGACATATCGCACTGATAGTTCAGCAGACTTTGGCTTGCCTGACAGATCGCAACGAGGGAAGTCGCGCACGCAGACGCCACACTGATACAGGGACCGCGAAGGTTAAGCTTGTATGCGACGCGAGTTGTCAGAAAATCCTTGTCGTTCCCCATGAACGATCTGAATTCGCCAACCTGATAGCTTCCCGTCAGTTCGTCGATAAACGCTCTATCGTGGCACAGGTTCGCCAGTAAATAGGTATTG
The DNA here is from genome assembly GCA_963771625.1 of uncultured Acidobacteriaceae bacterium. Taxonomy (GTDB): domain Bacteria; phylum Acidobacteriota; class Terriglobia; order Terriglobales; family Acidobacteriaceae; genus Edaphobacter. Next base: position 156,644 of record CAVYUE010000017.1, on the reverse strand, counting down.
AGGCTACAGCCGGCAAAAAGACCAATCTGTCCGGCATACGTCGAGGAATCGTAGCCAGCGTCTTCCAGTGCGTTCCAACAGGTCTCAAGGAAGATGCGATGCTGAGGGTCCATGCTCTCGGCGTCGCGAGGCGAGATACCAAAGAACTCGGCATCGAACATGCCAGGATCGTTCAGGACTCCGCGCGCGGCAACATAGTCAGGACCATTTTCGAGACCCGCACCACTCCTGGCCTCAAGCTCCTCAGGCGAAAAGTGGGAGATCGAACTTTTGCCGGCAGCAATATTCTGCCAGAACGTCTCCACGTCGGGCGCACCGGGAAACTGCCCCGACATGCCGATGATAGCGATGCCCCCCAGCGATTGTTCCTCAACCTGTTGGTCGGTCAACAGGGTCGTCTCTTGCAGTCTTTCGCTCATGATGCCACGACCTTCGCTGCACGGGCCTGGGCAAACGCAGCCCTCGCTCTTTGTGCCCGCTCCTGAACGACATTTCTCTCGGATGAGGAGGTCTTGACGCTTGAGAGGCGCTTTGCCAGTGAACGCACGGTCGGGCATTCAAACATCATCGTGACCGGAATCAGCCTTTCAAACTGTGCCTGCAGGCGTAAGTGAGCATTGATCAAGAGCAGCGACGTTCCGCCGCAATCAAAGAAATTATCGTCTGGGTCTATCCGTCGCAGATCGAGAGCATCCTGAAATATTCGCGCTACCCGTTCTTCGGTCTCTGATAGCGACTGGAAAACTGCTCCTTCACGCGCCACCGCATCTCTATCTACCTGTGTAAAAGGTCTGGGCAAAGCAGCTTGATCGAGCTTGCCGTTTACCGTCAGCGGCAACTCCTTCAGCCGCGTGTAGGACGAGGGCCTCATGTGTGCAGGCAGTCTGCCGGCGAAGAACTCGCCTAAAGCACGAGCTGTCGGTTCAGTCTCCGAGGCGGCGACAAAGTACGCAGCCAATCGCTGGTTTCCGTTCCCATCCATTTGAACGACCACACAGGACTGTTGCACTCCCGGGGCTGCTGCTATCGCTGCCTCGACCTCTCCAAGTTCAATGCGAAAACCGTTGATCTTAACCTGGCTGTCATTCCGCCCGAGGTACACCATCTCCCCATCGAGGCGAAGGCGAGCAAGGTCGCCAGAGCGATAAAGCCGTGCGCCCGGCGACTGCGCGAAGGGGTCGGGTATAAAGCGCTCCTCATTCAGCTGTGGTCGATTGAGATATCCGCGTGTAACCCCACCACCGCCGACATAAAGTTCTCCGATCTCGCCCACCGCTACCGGCTTGCCAGAGGCGTCTAATAGATGGATCTGCATGTCGGGGATGGGCGACCCGATCAGACTCTCCTGCACTGACTCCGCTTCATCCGCTCTGATGGCCCGATATGTCACATGAACGGTCGTTTCGGTAATGCCGTACATATTCACCAGCTGGGGTGCAGTATCTCCGTGACGCTGAAACCATGGGGTAAGCTTGCGATATTGCAGCGCCTCGCCCCCAAAGATCACCAGACGCAACGCAAGCGGTACGAGTGCAGTAGTCTGTTCCACTTGAATCAACATCGAAAACGCTGACGGAGTCTGATTGAGCACTGAGATCCGTTCCGTGGAGAGAAGATCATAGAAGTCGCGCGGCGAACGGCTTACCGCGAATGGCACGATAACCAACCGCCCACCCGTAAGCAGACATCCCCATATCTCCCAAACGGAAAAGTCGAATGCGATTGAATGAAACATGGTCCATACATCGCTGGAGCCGAAATGAAACCACGGTTCCGTTTGATCCAGGAGACGAACGACGTTCCTGTGCGACACCATTACTCCCTTTGGCTTTCCTGTTGAACCGGAGGTGTACATCAGGTACGCGAGATCGTCATTGCTGGCAGCAAGCGGTGGATTTTCAATCTCTGTGGACCGCTCAGACAAGAAAAGCTCGTCCAATTTCAGAGCAGTCACCGACAACTGCGAAAACTGATGAGAAAGACCTGCAGCAAGCAGGGTTGTCGTTACGATTGCAACGGGTCGCGCGTCTTCCAGCATCTCCAAAACGCGGGTCGAGGGATACGTGGAGTCGATTGGCAGATAAGCAGCGCCAGCTTTGAGAATACCGAGGATAGCCGTCAGCATCTCCGGCGATCGATCCAGGTAGACCGCAACAAACGAATTCGCTCGAACACCGGCGCCGCGCAGGTGCTCCGCAAGACAGTTCGCTTGAGCGTTCAGTGTGCCGTAGGTTTGGCTGAGTCTTCCGCAGACGGAAGCGACTCTGTCGGGATCCTCTGCAACGACTCTTTCGAAACGACTGACAATCGTTTCATCAAGCTTGTTGCCTAGCCCATTTTTGACTGATTCTTCTGAAGTCTGCAAACACCCCAGAAGTCGTCTTTCCCCAGTGGCCTGATACTTCGAAACCCTATTGTTCTCCATCGAGCCCCATACAGATTAAAAAGCTGCGGAACGGACTAACTTAGAGCGCTTATCAGTGTTGATTGGAAGGCACCAGATTCGCGAACATCGCTCACCTAACTCAATAATGCAATTGGAGATAAAAGGTGCTGCAGATGCCCAGGCACCCAAGCCCATTCGTGCTGCCTAATTGTACGCATATGGCGGAAGTCTACGGGCGTTAACTTATGCCAAAAGTACCTGAAAGTTGTACATTTTCGAAACACAGAAAGGTACGAAGCAGGTGATAAACCGCAAAAGACCACAAATCGCTGGTTATGATGACAAGACTGCTCGTTCAGGTCAGGTAACTATGCATGTTGAATAAGTGGATTCCGGTTGACAAGCTGCCCGTTCTGGAAGCCGATGAAGTACAGCTGTGGCGAATCCAATTGAACGGCGATGCCGAACTGTGTGAGCATTACAATTCGCTCCTCAGTCTTAAAGAGCAAGCCCAGGCGAATCGATGCCGGTCCGGTCAAGCGCGAGAACACTTCACTGTCGGACGAGCGTGTCTGAGAATTCTTCTTGGCAATGCACTGGGGATCGATCCTGGTTCGATCGAGATCTCGACAGGTGTCAACGGTAAACCGGAGATCCCGAATGTCGGGGGACACAGCATCTTTTTCAACGTCGGCCACTCAAAAAACACGATCCTGATTGCGCTCGGCCATCAAGGCGCATTAGGGGTCGATGTTGAATACTTTGACCGGCTGACCAATATCATGGAGGTTGCCCGCTACAACTTTACGGACGATGAAACAAGTTCACTGGCTGCAATCGCGGATGAGGAGACTCGAATTCAGGTCTTCTATCGATACTGGACCCGAAAAGAGGCGATTGCAAAGGCGGACGGCCGCGGCCTCCTGCTGCCATTGTCATCCTTCGATGTATCTCATGGCCCTGCAAAATTGCATCCCGTTCGCCTACAGGAGTCCTCTGATGACGAAGGAAAATTATATTTCGTCAGCGATCTCGACCTGGGCAACGAGGCGGCTGGAGCAATCGCTTTTGAATCTCCTGATTGCCGCTTAACCGAACTCATCTTCCCTGTGAACGACATGGTCCACCGGATCCCATAACTACGGCGCACCTACCCATCATCGGGCCTAACATCTAGGCTTTGCATCTCCGCATCCAGCCTCGCGTGCAGCCTTTCACTGAAGCCCAGCGGCAGCTCAAATACACGCTCATCGGCTGTAAGAATCAGTATGTTCCTCGTCGAATCGAGGATCGCCGAACATATCTCGCAGTGTTCCAGGTGCTTCTGCACCTCTTCCAACACAGCCGCGTCCAGCGTCCCATCCAAATAGCCGGAGATGTGTTCCCAAACATGTTTGCACTCTAGAACCATGGGAACCACCTTCGCTTCGGCATCACTTGTTTCAACTGCGGCGCCAGTCTTTTCTGCAGCATCATGCGCGCCCGGTGCAACCGAACCTTTGCAGCCGCAACACTGATACCGAGCGCTTCAGCCGACTGATTGACACTGAGCTCCTCGAAATCGCGGAGTAAAAATATCTCCCGATAGATCAACGGGAGGTCGGTGATCGCATGCTGTAGGATGACACGCACTTCGCGCCGCTCCAAAACCTCAGACGGAATCTCACGCCAGTCGCGTAGAAGCGCAGGCGAGACAAGCCCACCTTCGTTCAACTCATCCAGCGACTCTGTCTTTGCAGTTTTCTTTTTTCGCAGCCGACTCCGCGCTTCGTTCAACGTAATGCTAATCAACCACGTACTGAATTTTGCGTCACCACGAAACTTTCCAAGATTACGAAATGCCTTGAGAAACGCCTCCTGTGCGGCATCTTCTGCATCCGCCTCGTTCTGCAGCATCGACAACGCCATGCTATACACGCTTCGCTCATAGGGCTGTATCAAATCATGAAACTCATGCGTGTTGCCCGCAAGTATGGAGGCGATCATCTGAGCTTCATCCCTGTTCTCGACGACTGCAGTCATTGCTTCTCGATCCATCCACGATAACGCTTTGCCAACCACGCATCCACGGAGAACAGCCCAGCACCGAATACCAGCACCATCGCTGACGCGAAGAGGAACGTGTATGGGTCGGCGTTGTAAAACTTGCCTGGATCGGAAAAGACGGCAAAGAGTGCATCACGATCCGCAGTCCAGTAAGCCACAAGCATATTTACCGTAAGCACCAGACCGATAAGCCGCGAACCGAGTCCTAAAATCAGCAAAAGTCCACCGACCCACTCAAGGCCAGAGACAAAGTGCGCCGTGAAAGCTGGGGCAGGCAGGTTCAGGCTCGTAAAGAAGTCGGTAACCTTGTCGAGATGATGCAACTTTCCCCAGCCGCTCTGCATGAGTTGCCATCCCCAGTAGAGACGCACTATCAAGAGAAACGGCGATTGAAGGTGCGAAGCAAGAGCGGAAAACCGTTCATATACTTTGTACAGGGGTTTCATCACAATCCTTGTCTATTTATCTTGACCGAAGCGTAGAATATGGCGCTAGCTGTGGCCCTAAAGAGAGTCGTCTTTCGGCCTGCATACGTTAGAACCGCACACATACGATTGGTTACAAAAATACGCCGATGGCACATATAAATATTTCGTCGACAGACTGGACTCCTACGTTTACCGACGAACCCAAAGCGTTCTTTGTCGTTATTCCCTAAGTCCAATCCACGCAATCCAATGAAGCTGTCTCAACGTTAAACAAGAAGATTCACTTGCTGCATGGTAGGAGTCGATCAACAAAAAAAATATAAAGCTGTTAGTCTTCGGTCGGCCTCGAACTGTCTGTAACCTTTGCATCTTATTGCAGTCCAATCTGCGGCAGGGAGGATACGGGCAGAGATCGACCTTGCCACAACAGCAACTCGTTCCAGGGCCCCGTCGTCATTCTGCTGCGATTTTTTCGTAGCCATCATTCACGTCCAGCACGCTCGCGCGTGTGGCACAACCAAAAGAAAGGTTCAACCATCATGAAGAACTCCGCACAATCGCTCGCTTTGGCCGCCGCATTTGCAGGTCTGCTTGGCGGCACCACAGTGCGCATGAATGCACAGACCGCCCAGCCCAACAACGCCCCTGCCACAACCGCGCACGCTGGCGTGCTGATCGCACAGGACAAGCCCGATCTTCCGAAGCACTCCTGCAAGGGCAAGAATGACTGTAAGGGTCAGGGCGGCGGCAAGCACCCCGGCAAGAACGACTGCAAGGGCAAGGGTGGCTGCGCCACCGACGGCTCCAAGCCCTCACAGGCATAATTACCTCCCCTGTCTGGAGGCTTGATTCTCTTTCAAGTCTCCAGATCCTCCTCACGATTTACAGCTCACGGGAGCAATTGATGCCGGCCAATCGTTTCAATGGATTTAGCGATTATGGCGTGGGGATTGGCCTGCGAGTTCCCCACTACGACCATATCTTCGCGGAAAAACCCGTAGTCGACTGGTTTGAAATCATCTCAGAGAACTACATGGTTGACGGTGGCCGGGCACTTCAGGTCCTCGACCAGATACTCGACCGATACAGAGTCGTCCAGCACGGTGTATCCATGTACTTCGGCTCTGCTCAGCCCGCAGACCGCGAACATCTCAGGCGCCTTAAGACTCTCACTCGTCGCACAAAGACACCCTGGCTGTCTGACCATCTTTGCTGGGGAAGCGTAGACGGCCGCTACACCCACGACCTCCTGCCCATGCCCTACACCTTCGAAGCGGTCAGGGCGACAGCGGCGCGGATCCGCGAGGTGCAAGACTTCCTCGAAATCCCGATTGCCGTCGAAAACGTTAGCAGCTACGCCGAATTTCACCAATCTGAAATGACAGAGTGGGAGTTCCTCAACGAGGTCGTGGAAGCCGCCGACTGCGGAATTCTTCTCGACGTAAATAACATCTACGTATCGTCGCAAAATCACAGCTTCAATCCACTCGATTACGTCAACAGCGTGCCCGCGGAGCGTATCGCACAGATTCACATCGCCGGACACTCAAAGTTTGAGAAATACATTCTCGACACGCACGATCATCCTGTCCTCGACCCTGTCTGGAAGCTCTATGCACGGGCGATCGAGCGCGTTGGACCCACTGCGACCCTGCTCGAGTGGGACGATAACATTCCGTCCTTCGAAGAAGTGCACTGCGAGGCTCTGAAGGCTAACCAATATATTGAGTCCTCGGAACTCACACAGATTCCGGAACATTTGGTGGAGAACCAGGCCGGAGAAGTGGTCCATCCATGAATCTGCTCGAACTGCAACGACGTATGGCGGAGGATGTGATGCGTCCGCTCACGCCTGACTTTCAGATGCAGTCAGCCACCCCGGACGGGCAACCTACTCAGAAACTTGCAGCCACCTATATCAAGCCTAACGACCGTCTCTCCTCCTTCGACCGCCTCGAAATCTATAACCGTCAGTACTGGTTTCGAGTCATCGGAGCCGTCTCGGAAGATTTTCCCGCGATCAGCGCCGTTCTGGGAGCTAAAAAGTTCGATTCCCTGGTCCTCGCATACCTCCGCGAGAATCCGTCAACTTCCTTCACCCTCCGCAATCTCGGTTCGAAGCTGCCGCAATGGCTTGAAGCTCATCCCGAGTTGGCTCCAAGACGCCACAAGCTGCTCCTTGATATAGCCCGTCTCGAGTGGGCTTACGTCGAGGCCTTCGACAGCGCCGAATATGCACCTCTAACAACCGCCGACTTCGCCGACCTTGGCGCAGAAACAAGACTCTTTCTGCAACCGCACCTCCAGCTTCTGGATCTTAGCTATCCGGTTGACGAGCTGGTTCTAGCTGTTCACCAACAGACCCCTCCCAGCGACATCATGAGCAACGCTGTCACCGAACGGAAGCAGGTCAAGCAGGCCCGTCTGCCCAGAATGCGCCGTTTTCAAGTTCATCTGGCCGTCCATCGCTTCGAAAACTCCGTTTATTACAGGCGGATCGACCATGAAGCCTTCCTTCTGCTCTCAGCTCTTCAGACGGGCGTTCCTCTCGGTCAAGCTCTGGAAGTAGCCTTCAACGGCAGCTCCCTCACGGCAGAGGATCAGGCGGCAAAGATCCAGGAATATTTCGCGCACGCGGCGCATCTGGGCTGGTTTTGCAGACAACCCAACGCTGGTTCGTTCCTCTAGCCAAAATCGCCTCCATAACAAAGCCAAATGCGTTTGGAGCGTACTCTCTGCCATAAGAGACGCCGCAAAAACAGACGCCGCTGGACTAGCTGGCCCTCCTGCAGGGACGTCATTCGATGGGTATCATACAGATGCCGCAATTCGATATCCGTGAGGTGCGCCAGTTGCGACACCGGCAAAGCGCTGTCATTCTATCCATGGCTATAAGGCATCTAACTAACATGACATAGCTTTCGGGTAATATAGGCAGTCTCAACTGCCCTCGTTTCTGGGAGCTCAACTAAATACTCCGTTAGTGCCGGAGCGCACAAAGACAGCCGTAGAGGGGCATCTCGTATGGAATTTCACATATCCCGCGCTCTCCGAGAAAAACTTGAGATCGACGACCTGCTGTTCAGCTACACGGGCAACATCGTCTTCAGCAATGTTGCCGCAAGCCGTGCCCTGGCAAAACAGCTGCAGGAGCTCCGTACCCGAAGCACTGGCTCATCAGAGCCCGTCAACGCAGGCGCTTTATTCGCGATGGGCCTCATCGACGAACTCAACCACGCGATGGTCGCTCGTTATCGCAAAGAGATTGATCCCTCAGTCCTCAAAGAAGCTATGCGCTGGTTCGGAAGCCAAATCAAACCTGCCGATCTTGAGCGCCTCCTCCTCGCCTTTACCGTTCAGTTTCCAAATGTAGCTGTACATCGCGGAGAACTCACCGCAGCCGAATGGCTGAACGGCACAACGGACGACCTGCCGAACCGCGAGGCTGCTCTCGAAGAACTGCTGATGCTGTGGCTCGCCAACATCAACCCCGCGTTCGCCCCCTTCCGCGAGCTCTTCGGAGACTCTGACTTAAAGCGCAAAACGGTCTATCAAAACGTCACGGCATCATTTCCGGACTACTTCGTTACCCGACCCCCATTCTCCCCTGAAGTGGGAAGCCTCCTCGACGCCCTTCGCGCCCCTCTGCTCGCTTCACCCGACTCCCTCACCGGCCAACTCGACTACATTCGCGAGCACTGGCCCAAGTATCTAGGAGAGGATCTTCGCCGGGTACTTCTTGCGATCGATGTCCTCCGGGAAGAAGACCTGGCCATTTGGATGCGCTTTCATCCGCCCGGGCCCGACCAGTTCCGCCACGGCGCGCCAGGCCGGGGAGGAGAAGGATTCGTCGGAGATGAGTACATCGGCTTCGAAGATGAGTTCATCATCGGGCCCGATGGCACCAGGCAGCGCCGCTATGCAAGTGATTACCAAGCGCCGCTGAACGAGTACGAAGCCTTCAGCGCGGATCAGGCCTGGATGCCAACCGTCGTCCTGATGGCGAAGAGCACCTACGTATGGCTCGAACAACTATCAAAGAAATATCTAAGGCACATTCACCGGCTCGATCAGATACCCGACGAAGAGTTGCAGCTCCTCTCCGATAGGGGCATCACCGGCTTATGGTTGATTGGCCTGTGGGAACGAAGCGTCGCCTCTCGAACCATCAAACGGCTACGTGGGCACAGCGATGCGGTGGCCTCCGCCTATTCGCTCAAGGAGTACCAGATCGCCGACGACCTGGGCGGAAACTCCGCCTACGAAAATCTCCGCGACCGCGCCGCTCGAGCCCGCATCCGCCTCGCCAGCGACATGGTGCCGAACCATATGGGCATCGACTCCAACTGGGTTATCGAGCACCCCGACTGGTTCCTCTACCGCTGGGAGAGTCCCTTCCCCGTCTATCGCTTTGAAGGGCCCGATCTTTCGACCGATAGCCGTGTCGAAATCAAGATTGAAGATCACTACTACGACCAATCGGACGCCGCCGTAGTCTTTCGTCTGCGTCACCATCGCGAAGGCACAACCCGTTACATGTACCACGGCAACGACGGCACAACCTTCGCATGGAACGATACGGCACAACTGGACTACTCCAAAGCGGCAGTCCGCGAACATGTTATCCAGGTGATTCTTCACGTTGCACGGCTGTTCCCAATCATCCGTTTCGACGCGGCGATGGTCTTGGCCAAACGCCACGTCCAACGGCTCTGGTTCCCTCTTCCAGGCGCTGGTGGCTCTATCCCGTCACGGGCCGAAAACGCGATGACGCAAGAGCAGTTCGACTCTCTGATGCCACACGAGTTCTGGCGCGAGGTGGTCGACCGTGTCGCCGTTGAGGTTCCCGGAACACTTCTCCTTGCCGAAGCATTCTGGCTGCTGGAGGGGTATTTCGTCCGCACTCTAGGCATGCATCGCGTCTACAACAGTGCGTTCATGAATATGTTGCGGGACGAAGAGAACGCGAAGTATCGCTCTTATCTCAAGAAAACTATCGAGTTCGATCCGGACATCCTCAAACGTTACGTCAGCTTCATGAGCAATCCCGACGAACGCACCGCAATCGACCAGTTCGGCTCTGGCGACAAATACTTCGGCGTCTGCACCTTGCTCGCGACCCTGCCGGGGTTGCCGATGTTCGGCCATGGACAAATCGAGGGCTACACCGAACGGTATGGCATGGAGTTCAAGCAAGCGAAGATGAACGAGTATCCGAATGACGATCTCGTTGCTCGTCATCAACACGAGATCGCACCTCTGCTCAAGAACCGCCACCTATTTGCCGAAAGCACCAACTTTGTTCTCTATGACTTCTGGAACGATCACGGCACCGTTGACGAAAATGTCTTCGCCTACTCAAATCGCTCCGGCGGCCAACGTGCGGTCATTCTCTACAACAATAGTTACGGGAGCACGCGTGGCACCATTCACTTCTCTGCGGCCTCCTTCGACAAAGTCACCGGTTTCCTCCGACAAAAAAGCCTCGCCGACGGCCTCGCTCTACCAAACGATGGCTCCGTTTTTCTCGCCTACCGTGACACTGCGCATGGACTGGAATACCTTCGCCGCACCACGGATATGCATCATCACGGACTGAGCATCGATCTGCGCGGCTATCAATATGCGGTCCTGATCGACTGGCGTGAGCTACGAGCGTCGGCCGATCAGCCATGGGACAGACTTCATGATGCCCTACACGGTGCCGGAGTCTACAACCTCGAAGAGGCGCTCTCAAAACTCCGCCTGCGGCCATTGCATGAAGCACTACGTCAGGCTCTCATCTGTGACAACATCCAAGCGTTTGCAACCGTCGCTGCAGAGACAGCGCAAAAGACGAACTACGCGCTCGACCGGCAATCATCTTCCGCCATCGAAGACAATGCAGCAAAAACACGCGATAAGACCGAGCAGAAGAGACAGCCACTCGAAGCGATCCCTTCAGAGAAAACCCCGCTCTTGAACGTGGAACATAGCCACTTCAATCCGACCCTGGACGCATTTCTAGGAGAAAGCCAACATTTCTTCGAGAGAGTGGCCGATGAACTTCCGTCAGAAAATAACGAAGCAGCTGAATCATATGTCCCGTCAAGCACTCCAGAGACTTCTTCTATAGCTGCGACCACCGCCACTACGGCAGATACTCCGCCGCTAGAAGAGTTGCCTACTTCCACCGTACCAGCAACTCCGGAGTCACTTGAAGCAAGAGCAATAGCCACAGCTCAGCTTGCCGCTTTATCACAAACCTTCTCAACTGCATGGCCGGAAGCAGTGCGTCGCGTGCTGCCGACGCCAACTAAATTACTGATTCATCCAGAACAAATTTGGGCTCCGATATTGGCATGGATCATCCTGCGCAGTGTTCCGACGCGTAGTGACAGAGCAGAACTCTTCGACAAACTCCACCTGCGCTCCGCTTTGTCAGAGATCTTTTCATCCGTTGGGATGGAGGGTGAGAGTACATGGCAAGCCGCCGCGAAAGTCAGAGTTTTGTTGGCACATGAAGGTGCTGTTCCGACAACGCTGACACGCACCGAAAGCTTCTGGAACGATCCTGATGTTCGCTGGCTGGCTGGCGTCAACGAGTCATCCGGCACAACCTACTTCAACAAAGAACGGTTCGAAGAACTGCTATGCTGGCTCCAACTGCCCGCGTTGATCGAAATCGCGCATCAGAAGTCTCATAAGATGGAGTCGATCATCCAGCTCGAAGGCCCTATCGGCAAATCTATTCGCTCTGCAAAAAATGCAGGATATAAGCTCAACGAATATCTCACTCCCCCGAGCAGCAGCGATGACGCCATACAGCCAACGAGCGCCCCCCAAACAGCAACTTCTGTTGCTGCAGAGGTGGATCAACAATTAACAAACGCCCAGGCTGTCATCACCACATCCCACAAGAGTTAGATCGGGAGCAGGCTGGAATTAAGATCGCGGGAAGTTGACATTTGTCTAGAGCTTCGATCCGCCGTCAACCGGAATGCTGGCACCTGTTATCCAACGTGCCCCATCTGAGGCTAAGAACGCAATTACGTCAGCAACGTCGGACGGTTTTCCGATTCGTTTAAGTGCCTGCATATCGAGCGTAAGGTTGCGACCACCATCGGTCTTCGTAAAGTTCGACATGTCCGTCTCGATCACACCGGGAGCAACGGCATTCACTCGAATCCCACGCGGTCCCAGCACCGACGCCCAGTGCTTGACCAGGGTTTCCAAAGCACCCTTCGTCGCGGCATACGCTGGCAGCGAAGGTGCACCCGCTTGGCCCGGACTTCCGGGGACGGCCCCAGCGGCAAGCGAAGTCACCATAATCACGTTAGACCCGTCGCCAAGTAGTGGCAGAAGCTCTTTCACGAGAAAGAACGGGCTACGAACATTCGTGGCGAACAGGTTGTCGAACTCCGCTACCGTGTGGTCCTCCATCTTGCCAGCCTTAGATATACCGGCATTGGAAACGAAGATGTCCAGTCTCTCCCCGATAGTTTCCTTAACCTGCTTGGCGAGTTTGGCGGCGCCATCTGAAGTGGAGAGATCGGCCTGCAGTGCGTCGGCGCGACCACCAGCGGCACGAATTTCACCAACGAGACTATCGGCCTCTGCTGCAGCATTGCCGTAATGAACAAGGACCTGGGCACCAGCGCCGGAGAGGGCCTTCGCACTGGCTCGTCCAATACCGCGGGATGCTCCAGTTACAAGTGCAATTTTATTGGAAAGACTGCTCATTAATCTGCTCCTTCGAAAAGCGGCCCATCTATTCGAACTCAGGGAGAGAGACTTCCCTCAAATGAGGTGCTCGAACAGTTAGACCACTATCAATGGATGCCTGAGCGCGAAAACGGGTGCAGGAAATCTCTTTTCAGCCGCCGCTGATCTTCGTTTAAACCGATCATTCTCACTGTCGGTAGTGTGGCGCGTCGCTAAACAACTTCAAGGCTCGTCCACCCACGATAACCTTCTTGCCGACCTTCTCATCCATGAAGGGGTCATCGATGTTTTCAGTGTCAATAACCTGACACCACGGATTATTTGACGGAGACGGCGGAAGAACAAATTCAACCCCATCCTGAGAAGCGTTCACGACGAGGAAAAAGCTATCGTCAATGACATCTTTTCCATCTTCATCAGTGACCTGCAGAGTCTGCCCGTTGAGCAACACTGCTACAGAACGACTCCATCCTGCATTCCACACCTCGTCGGCGACTTGATTTCCGTCCGGATTAAACCATGCGATGTCCTGAATGATCGTGCTTTCACCTTTTCTACGAATCTCACGGTCCTGAAAGAACTTGCGGCGATGCAGGTTCGGATGTGCAAGGCGAAGATGTACGAGCTTACTGGTGAAATCTCGAAGCCGTTTACGAGGATCATCCAGATCCCAGTCGTGCCAGGTCAATTCATTGTCCTGACAGTAGCAATTGTTATTGCCGCGCTGCGACCGGGCAATCTCATCGCCTCCATTCAGCATCGGTACGCCTTGAGAAAGCATGAGAGTCGCTAGAAAGTTGCGAGTCTGTCGTTCTCGCAGAACGTTGATCGCCTCAACATCCGTTGGTCCCTCAGCACCCATATTCCACGAATCGTTGTTATCTGAACCGTCTTTATTATTCTCTCCATTAGCCTCATTATGCTTTGAGTTGTAACTGACCAGGTCGCAAAGAGTGAAGCCGTCGTGAGCTGTGACGAAGTTGATGCTGGCATAGGGCTTGCGCCCGTCGAATTGGTAGAGGTCGCTCGAACCCGTAAGGCGATTGCCGAAATCGGAGAGTTGTCCTTCATCGCCTTTCCAGAATCGACGAACGGTATCGCGATATTTGCCATTCCACTCTGCCCATAAGACAGGAAACTGCCCTACCTGGTAACCGCCCTCGCCAACATCCCAAGGCTCAGCAATCAGCTTTACGTCTGCGAGCGTCGGATCCTGGTGAATCGTGTCGAAAAATGAGGATAGCCGGCTTACGTCATGAAGTTCGCGGGCAAGTGTAGCGGCAAGATCAAAACGAAACCCATCCACGTGCATTTCCGTAACCCAATACCGAAGTGAATCCATCAGCATCTTCAGAACCTGAGGATTGCGGACGTTCAACGTATTGCCGGTCCCGGTGTAATCCATGTAATAGCGAGGATTGTCCTCTTTTAGTCTGTAATAAGTACTGTTACATACACCCTTCCAACTCAGCATTGGACCCATCTGGCTGCCTTCACAGGTATGGTTGTAGACCACGTCGAGAATCACTTCAATACCAGCGGCGTGAAGAGCCTTCACCATCTGTTTGAACTCATTGACCTGACCGCCGGTATCGCCACACGAACTGTAGCGCGACATGGGAGCGAAATAGCCGAGCGTGTTGTAGCCCCAATAATCAACAAGCCCCCGCTCGACCAGGTGACCTTCGTCGATGAAATGGTGCACCGGTAGCAGTTCGACTGCTGTGACTCCAAGTTTTTTGAAGTAGTGAATGCTGGACGCGCAGGCGAGGCCGGCATAGGTGCCACGAAGCTTTTCGGGCACCTGAGGATTACGAATGCTAAAGCCTTTGACATGCACCTCGTAGATAACCGAGTCGGCTAGTGGGGTCTCTGGCGGACCGTCATCACCCCAATCGAATTTGCTGTCGATCACAACACACTTCGGGACACCTGCAGCACTATCCTGAACATCCATCTTCAGGTCATCTCCGGAAGCCACATCGTAAGGAAAGATCGGCTGCTTCCAGTCCACGTGGCCACAGATCGCCTCCGCATAAGGGTCAACGAGCAGCTTGTTGAAGTTGAAACGATGGCCCCGCTCCGGCTCCCAGGGTCCATCAATGCGGTAGCCATACAGCTGTCCCACTTTAATCTCACGAACAAGACCATGCCACACATAGGCAGTGCGCTCACGGAGGGTGATGCAGTCGGTCTGCTTGCCCGCGGAATCGAACAAGCATAGATCGACTCGAGTAGCCCCTTCAGAAAAGATGGCGAAGTTAGTGCCTTTGCTGGACACCGTGGCTCCAAGCGGGAATGGGCGACCAGGAAGAAGCGTGTATTTCATAGGCTTTTGGATGCAGCGAGTTGGCTACAGTTGCGATATCGCCTCAAATTAGCCCTTGTCATGAAAATTGTGTCACCAAACCGCTACGTATTTGTCGATGAACTAACAATCAAATTGGCTAGGCGACACGTCGCCGAAGTATAGCCATGAAGCCCTTGCAAGCTCAAAGACCGAGCCGCTGCTCTACAATCAATCGAGATGGATCTAGCTGCCAAAGCCGCCAAACTCTACGCCACGCTGCAGGATCTGGGCAGTGTACTGGTGGCGTACTCCGGCGGTACTGACTCCGCCTACCTCGCATACGCCGCCCACCTCGCTCTCGGGGACAAGATGCAAGCGGTCATCGCCGACTCCCCTTCCCTGCCACGCGCCGAACTCGCTGACGCCCTGGCCTTCACGGCCGACCACAATATTCCTACTCAAATCCTCCACACCAACGAACTCGACAGTCCTGACTACCAGCGCAATGACGCCCGACGTTGCTTCCACTGCAAAGATGAGCTCTTCACCCAAATGGAGACTGAACGAGCATCCCGCGGTTTCGCCCACATCGCCTACGGCATGAACCTCGACGACCGCGCGGAGTTCCGACCGGGCCAGCAAGCCGCATCCCAACACCATGCTGTGGCGCCCCTCGTCACCGCCGGTCTCACCAAACAAGAGATCCGTACCCTTGCTCATCAAGCCGGCCTGAAGCTATGGGACAAACCGGCCAGTGCCTGCCTCTCATCCCGCATTGAGTACGGCCGCCCCGTCACCCGCGAAAATCTCTTGCAGGTCGAGCAGGCAGAAGATGCCCTCCACGCCCTGGGTTTTACCCAGGTCCGCGTTCGCCACCACGGCGACCTCGCCCGTATTGAGATCTCCCGTGATGACCTGCCACGCGCGCTTTCTCTTCCCATCATCGAAGCCATCACCGCTGCCATCAAGCCCCTCGGCTTCCTCTATGTCACCCTCGACACCGAAGGCTACCGTTCCGGCTCCATGAATGACACGCTCCTCGCAACCTCCTCCATCCGACCCGCACAGTAACGAGCAAGCCGGAACATGAAACAATAATCCTATGCATATCGCTTACCTCGACTGCTTTGCCGGCATCAGCGGCGACATGTTCCTAGGAGCTCTCATCGACGCCGGAGTCGATCCTGCAGTCTTCCACGAAGCCGTCGCAGCCTTAAACCTCAACGCTACCCTCAAGATCGAAAAGGTCGACCGCAGCGGAATCTCCTCTACAAAAATTCACGTCTACGATGGCGCAAAACTCGCGGAAGAAAATTCAACATTAGCGGCGCCAGATCACAGTCATCCGCACGAAGAAGATCACAGACACCAGCACAGCCACAGCCACACCCACCAGCACCAGCCCAAGACGCAACACCAGCACAAAACAAGCCACGCGCACACGCACGATCACGCACACGGCCGCTCCCTTACCGTCATCCGCGACCTGATCAGCGCAGCCTCTCTCGCTCCCGCCGTCAAGCAAACTGCGATCAAGACCTTCGAACTCCTCGGCGCATCGGAAGCCAAAATCCACAACGTCCCCGTCGAAAAGATCCACTTCCACGAGGTAGGCGCAGTCGACGCGATCGTTGACATCGTCGCCGCCTCCGCCGGTATCCACGCTCTTTCCATCGGCAAGTGGTACTGCTCCCCGCTCAACATCGGTGGCGGTATGGTCGACTGTGCCCACGGCCGCTTCCCTGTCCCCGCGCCCGCGACCGCAGACCTCCTGCGCGGCCTACCCACCTACTCGGCGCACATCGAAAAGGAGCTTGTGACCCCCACCGGCGCCGCCCTCATCCGCGCCCTCGCTCCCACATTCGGCCCGCAACCCGCCATGCGCGTCGAGCAAATCGGTTACGGCGCAGGCACTCGCAACCCCAAAGACTTCCCCAACGTTCTCCGCTTAAGCATCGGCGAGACAACCGACACAGCAGACATCCCCACGCCCCCCGCTCCGCAATCCCACAAAAAAAGCGAAGCCCATCATCACCACAACGCGCAAACCGTCACCGTGCTCGAGACAGCGCTCGACGACCTCTCCCCTCAGGTTCTCGCCTACGTCTCAGAACAGGCCCTGACCTTGGGAGCACTAGACGTCATGCTCACTCCCGTCGTAATGAAAAAGGGACGTCCAGGCACTTTGCTGACAATCATCTGCAATCCGTCAGAACGACAAACACTGGAGCAGTTGGTCCTCCGGGAGACCAGTACCCTCGGTGTCCGTGTCCGTCAGGACAGTCGCGTCTGCCTTGATCGCCACCACGCCCATGTCACCACAGCCTATGGCGAGATCCGCGTCAAAATCGGAACCCTCGATGGGCAAGAGTGCAACGTTGCGCCAGAGTTCGAGGACTGCCGCGCCGCAGCAACCAAGCATAATGTACCTCTAAAGCAGGTACAGCAAGCAGCTATCGTGGCTTACTTCAAATAGCTCCTCCGCGGTCCCCCCTCTCCCAAACCACAGATTGCATCCAAGGGAGCATAGGCAGCAGACGTCTGATCAGGAGCGAGCACATGGAGCGAAGAGATTTTCTCAAGACCGCCACCGCGGCTAGCGTCGCCGCTGCAATTCCAGCAACCGCACAAGGTAGCCAGTCTGACGCCGCGCCGGTCAAACGGGCCGAATCCCCGGATATGATTTACCGCGAACTCGGCACTACCGGCGAACGAGTCTCAGCCATTGGCATGGGGGGCTACCATCTCGGCAAGCAGAAGGATTCCAGCGAGAGTATTCAGCTGATCCATGCGGGCGTCGACCGTGGCATCACCTTCCTCGACAACTGCTGGGACTACAACGATGGAATCTCTGAGGTACGCATGGGGCAGGCCCTTCGCAACGGTTATCGTCAGAAGATCTTCCTCATGACCAAGATCGACGGCCGCACCTCGGACGAGTACAACAAGCAGCTTGAGCAGTCCCTCGGCCGGCTCCAGACCGATGTGATCGACCTCGTTCAGTTTCACGAGGTCATCCGCATGGAAGACCCTGATCGCATCTTCGCGGCAAACGGAGCCATCGAAGCAGCAATAGCAGCACGTAAGGCTGGCAAAATCCGCTATATCGGATTCACCGGACACAAAGATCCTGCAGTGCACCTTCGCATGCTCGAAACCGCACAGAAGCACGGCTTTCACTTCGACACCGTCCAGATGCCCATCAACGTCATGGACGCACATTTCCGATCTTTCACCAAAGAGGTCATGCCCGTCGCCCTCAAACAAGGCGTCGGTGTACTCGCCATGAAGACCTTCGGCGACCACTTCATCCTCGACAGCAACACCGTCCAGCCAATCGAGGCTTTACACTACGGCCTCACTCAGCCGGTCTCTGTCGTCATCACTGGTATTGACAGCACCAAAATCCTCGACCAGGCTCTGGAAGCCGTTCACACATTCAAACCCCTGAGCGATGCGCAGGTCCAGGCTCTCCTCGACCGCACTGCAGCCGCCGCCAGCGAAGGCAAGTTCGAACTCTTCAAGACCACCTCCCACTTCGATGGCACAGCGCAAAATCCCAAGTGGTTAGGATAGAGTCCAGAGAGTATATCCAGTCCTAACCATGAACAAAGCCACACTCCTTGAACTCCTCGCCGCCGTGCAGTCAGGTACCATCACTCCCTCAGCCGCCACCGAGCGTCTCGCTGATCTTCCCTTTGAAGACCTCGGTCACGCCCGCATCGACCACCATCGCACCCTCCGGACCGGCCTCCCCGAGGTCATCTACGCTCAAGGAAAATCTCCAGAGCAAACGGCGGAGATCTTTACTCGGATGGCCGCCTCCGGCACCGACGTCCTCGCAACCAGGGCGGATGCGCTGACCGCTTCCATGGTCCTCGCGTCCGTCCCTGCAGCCGTCTATCACTCGCATGCCCGCGCCATCACCCTCAGACAATCGCCGGCAACCGAACCCGTAGGCAACATCGTTATTCTTAGCGCGGGGACCAGCGACCAACCCATCGCCGAAGAGGCTGCCGTTGCCGCCGAGCTATTCAACACGAAGGTCACCCGGCTATATGACGTCGGAGTAGCCGGTCTCCACCGACTCCTTGCCGTACGCGATCAGCTGAGTCAGGCCAACGCAATCATCGTCTGCGCCGGTATGGAGGGCGCGCTCCCCTCTGTCGTGGGCGGTCTCGTAGGTGTCCCTGTCATCGCGGTACCTACGTCGGTCGGCTATGGAGCCAGCTTCGATGGCGCCGCTGCCCTTTTGGGAATGCTTAACCCGTGTTCCCCCAACGTCACCGTAGTAAATATAGACAATGGCTTCGGCGCGGCTTACACTGCCGTCTTAATCGCACGAGCCTCCGCCCGTCGTAGCTGACGGAACGAGGCATAGTTGGTAGTTCGCTATCAAACGTGACGAAAGGCGGATCAAAAAATGCTTCCCCACGATGACAAACCCTGGGCAAAGGGCGTGGCACGTACCGTCATCTGCCTGACTATTGTCGCCCTTGCCTTATTGACATATTTTCTTCAAACCAGGGATATGCTGCACATCCCCGAGATCGTCGGAATCTTCCTTCTCTTCCTCACGATCGTTCCGCCGAACCTCGCCGTACTCTACCCCTGGCTGCTCACAGGCAAGCAAACGCCAGCCAGCAACCGGGTCACTAAATCCACCATACGCTGAATCCGCGCGCTATAGTTCTGACACGAAGCAGGATTCAGCAGAGAGCTTGCGCCTTGCTGCACCTGCAAGACTCAAAAGGCCGGTGCCGACCAAAGCGAATGTGGAAGGCTCAGGGGTGACCGCGCTGGGGGGGTCTACCGAACTTATTAAAAGTGAGCGAGCCGGATTCGACGTATGGATCAGTACTAGGGGAGCCTGGGAAGGAAAAAGCGCTCGTAAAATCGACCCCATCCGCGCACGTCGACTCCATAGAACAGATGCTTCCGCCGGTGTAGCCGACCAGGCTGGCGATAGGTAACGCCAGAGAAAAAGGTGCATTCGAGTTCTGGTCCGAAAGAAAAAATGTGTAGATAAATGCCGAGTGCGGGTAGTAGCCATCCATCGTCGTAAAGGTGGCGACGATATCCTCAGGATTGCCGCCGTAGTAATAAGACACATCCGCGGAGACCCAAAGGCCGGTTGTTATGTCCAGAGCAAGAGTCCCACCAGCCGTATCGGTTGGCAAAAACCCAGAACCGGTCGTGATATTCACGGCAAAGGTGTCGACGATATCGGCGTGTGCGGCTAGCGAGGAGATGGCAAAAACGAGGGTGGTGACGATAAGACACAAGCGGCGCATGGGGAATCTCCAGGAACGCCACCATAATGAGCAATCGTCCTGCCAACTCTTCACGAGCTAAGCGCTATGCTTGCATCTTCCTGTCGCGCCCAGCGCTCAAACCTTGCAATTTATTGCAGTCAAAAGCAGAGACTCATTACCTCATGGGGCCTAAAGTCACCTGTGAATCTTCCAGGGGCCTTCGGGCGGGTACGGGGTCGTAACCATTGCTACTAATATGTTTAGCCTTCTCCCACACAACCTTAATGGCACTCAAAGTGAACACCGTCAACCACATATGTCCGATTGCGGTACAGACGCGTATATTACCTTCCTAATTGCTCTTATCTCTCGGTCTCGGTAACTTATTTCCTTTGCGGCAAGCCTGTCATTGAAAGTAAACACTTTAGACACACCTATGGATTCTAGGTGGGCGCAAACTCCGGTGAAACGCTAACCGGTGTGTTATTGATTTACGCCGCTGGCTAGAAAGCCACCATCCACCACGAGAATCTCACCGGTAACGAAGGCAGAAGCATCGCTCGCAAGAAAGATCGCCGAACCAACAAGCTCCGCAGTCTTCCCGAAGCGGCCCATTGGCGTCCGCATCAACAGCTCCTTGCCGCGATCGCTCTCATCCAGCAGCTTTTGATTGAGCGCCGTCCGAAAGACTCCAGGTGCGATCGCGTTGACCGTCACGCCCTGAGAGCTCCACTCAACCGCCAGGGATTTAGTCAGTGCTCCAACTGCAGCTTTGCTCGCCGCGTAGGCCGTGACCTCTTTCAGGCTCACAAAGGTGTTCAACGATGCGATGTTGATGATTCGCCCGTAGCCGCGCTCCAGCATGTGCTTGCCGAAGATCTGGCAGGCCCGCAGTGTTCCGGTCACGTTCGTATCCATAATGCCGTCCCACGTCTCCTCAGAGACTGTGAGCGTCGGCTCCCTCTTGATCTTGCCCGCGCAGTTGATCAAGATATCGACCTTGCCAAACTCTTTCACTGTTCCGTCTAACAGTGCCTGCAAGGTCGCGCGTTCGGCCACATCCGAGGCCAATCGTAACGACTTGCGTCCCGTTGCCTCAATCGCCTTGGCCGCCTCATCCACCTGCTCCGGCCGACGCGAACTGGCCACAACATCGGCGCCCGCTTCCGCTAGGCCGATCGCCATCGCCAAACCTATACCCGACGTCCCCCCCACTACAACAGCCGATTTGCCGTTCAAATCAAACAACGGATGCCCCATCGAAACGTCCTCTTTCTTATCCAAAAAAATCTTCTCGAACTCAACTCTTACTTAGTGGAATCTGCGCCAGAATCTGATCAACAATCTCTTCCGGAGGTCGATCGTTCACGATACGCAAAGCGTCCTCCGGCATCTCAAGCGTCGCAAGCTGACTCTCCAGCAGCTTCGCACTCATAAACTCATGCTTCCGCTCTGACAGCCGAGCCGTGAGCAGTTCCTTCGACCCATCCAGCACAACAAAGCTTACAGCACCAGTCGGCATTCCGGCCTGCAGCGTCGATCGATAATTAGCCTTCAATGCCGAACACGCCAACACACCACTCGCTCCTGCCTCAAACCAGCTCCGTAACAACCGGTTCAGCTCCTCCAGCCACGGCTGGCGATCCTGGTCATCCAGAGGGTGTCCCGCAGCCATCTTCTGCTTGTTCGCCAAAGGATGATAGTCATCAGCGTCAGCAAATACCGACCCGATACGCTCAGCCAACAGCGTTCCAATGGTCGTCTTTCCCGAACCGCTTACCCCCATCAACACAACTATCATCCAGCAACATCCTCTCAAACACACATCACTAAAGGGCAGGCCAGCACTTCGTTTATAGGCCCAGAAAGACCGGCTTGATATGCCGTTCGAAGAGGTTGGTAGTTACATTCCGCGCCACAACCTCTTCATTGGCCTCGAGAGCCTTCAGGTACTGGTCTCCCATCTTCGCTGCCACCTTGAAGCCGACATGCAACAGCTGTCGGAGGTCCTGGTTATATGCCTTGTTGCTCTGATCATGTCGCAGAGCTGAGGTGTACTGCTCGCTCGTCCAACCATTTACTTCTGCAGGCGTGGGCAGCTTTGCAGGATTGATATCAATCACCGTTGCATAAGGTGCACAGAGCTCCTCACTATGCGCAAACGCCTCGGCGTACACCTCTTTGGCAATCTCAAGTCCTTGCCCACCCGCCTCCGCCAGCCCAATCAGCTCCTCTAGCCAAGTCGTGCCCGCGGTCTTCAAATGGACGCCGGCATCGAACTTCTTCACAGCGTCGTGGATCGTTTTATAAATGGAAAACTTATCCGAACCTGAATGCACACTGAGCTTTAGATTTTTCGGTAGACCATATGTCTTTACAGCAAACGCAATTGCTGCCAAATCTTCTTCGAATTCTTTACGGAATTGGGCTACATTGCCCACATAGTCGACCCCTTTATTGAATCGACCGGTAAACTTTGGCGCAATCGTTTGGATAGGGATTTTCTCATCGGCGATGGCTGCGAGGATTATCAGTAGCTCAACCGGTGTCTGCGGCGAGTCGGTCTCGTCCATTGAGACCTCGGGCACAAAGTTACCGTGACCTTTCTTCTCGACCAAAAGCCGGTAGATTACCCCCGCATGCTGCACAGCGGCAAGAAACTTATTGGCCACCCCTTCAACAAAAGTCGCATCCGTCTTGAATGGTTCGGCTATATCTGGGATCGTAACCGTCCCTACGAGTTCGGGATGCCGCTGTACGAACGCCGTGACATCAGCGGGGTTTGCAGGCTGTCCAATCGAATCTGCTACATCCAATGTAAAAAAATCGCATGGATCCAAGAACCTTGCGACGGTCTTTACGCCGATATGATCGGCGTCTACGAAATAGGCCTTCGTCCACCCAAGATCTTTCACCGCGGCATCCGCTGCCTTACGGGTCTGGCTTGGTTCAGAGCCGATGATCACGTGCTCACGGTTGGACTTGTTCCAGACCGGCGCCACCTCGACCCCCGCACTGGCGGCCAGCACACACGCCGCAAGTTGCGCTTTAGCCTGATGTGCAAACCTATCGCCAACACCCACCGAAAACTTGGGAAGCTTTAGTCCCTCGCTCATTGCAGTACCCTTCTTGACTCAATTGGTCTAACCAATTTGAAACCGTCTTAGCATACCGATTAAAGGGTTTGATGAGCAAATTGTTTAATTTTGGAATCGGCCCTGGTAGGCCCAAAGTCCCAGGCCTGGGTTGGAGATGTAGAAGATTTCTTCGCCGTCTATGGTGTTCCAGCCGTCGGTTAGGGTGGCGGGGTTGTACTTAGCCGTCATAGTGGCGAGGTCGCCGTATTCGAAGTGGGCGTCTTCGATCTCTTTGCGGGTGAGGTGGCCGGGGCAGTAGCGGATGGTGAATCGGCCTTCGCTGGAGCCGTGGATGAGATGGGCGGCAGCGCTTAGGTTGCCTGCTAACTGGGGGTCTTCCTTGACTGCTTCGAGGGTTCGGGGGGTTCCGCAGTAGCCGTATTTGCGGATTAGGACGTCAATGGCTGCGTCCTCACCAAACTCGTGGACGCCGGGTGCGAGCACGATCAGCTCTGCGTTGTCTGCGAGGGCCATGCGAGTGCGGTAGATGCTCTTGTTGCCCAGCCAGGTGCTTTTGAACTCGTGGGGATCCAGGAAAACCACGGCTTTCTTGATCTCGCGGTCCATCATTTTGAAGTTGACCTTGAGGCTTAGGGCTGCGGCTAACTCGAAGCACTCGGCATCGTCACCCACGTAAAGGCCTCGAATTACAAGCTTTCCGTCGGCGTTTTTGCCTACGACCGTCTGTACGTAGACGATCGGCATGTGCGTGGCGAAGTGCTCGCTTGCGTAGTTCAGCACACGGCGCACGGGTGTGTCTGCGCGTCCCATCATGCGCTCCATGCCGTATACCGCGCCGAGGAAGTGGCTGCGGTGGATGCCGATGGAACCGCCGGTGCCGACGAAGATGTTCTTGTTGTAGTTGGCCATGCCGACGACTTCGTGTGGGACGACCTGGCCTATGGAGAGGATGAGATCGTGGCCGCCGTCGCGCAAGAGCTTATTTACCTGGGCGGGCCAGGTGTAGTCGAGTTTGCCTTCGCTGACTTCGTACATGAATTCGCCGGGGACTTCGCCGAGGGTTACGACGTCGTTGCGCCAGTCGTGAATGCGAAAGAGGGATCGGGGAGTTGCGCCGTACATGGTCGCAATCTCCTTGTCTGTCATAGGTTTGTGAGTGCCTAGCGCAGGCAGCACATCAACGAGATTCTCGCTGTAGTACTGCCAGGCAAGTTCAGTCAGGACGCCGCTCTGGGAGTGCATTCGGGTGAAATCGGGCGGGACAGCGAGTACTTTTTGTCGTTTGCCCAGCTTATCCAGCGCCTGGAACAGGTTCGACCGCACTTCTGTGGGCGACATCTCCGTTGTCGCGCTTCCTGCAGCAAAAAAGAGGCTCATGGCTTTTGATCTTACTCTTGGGGCAGGTCTAAATGCCTGGTGGGGCTCATTCGTCCGGATGGAAAGATGGGAAAATTGCAGAAAAAAATTGGCCGCGGGGTTGGGAGCATTTTCAGCGTATTTGCTGGCTTTTTGGGAGGGGGTTGTGGCAAAAAGGTGCGTTTTTTGATGGTGTTTTTGTGGTGAGATTGTGGTGGAATGTGGTCGCAATCGTGGGGTTAAGCAGCGCTAAAATCGGTAGCAAAAAATGCGCCAACTTTTTTGATTTTTTTTGGCCGGACCACTTCATCCGCCCTATGCTGGTTCGCGGACCATCGTCGCGTGATGGGTCATCTGGAGGTCGTTTTGTCAGTGCTTCAACGGGACGGAATGCAGTTTTTTCATTGCGGTGCCGTATTCGCCCAAGTGATATACGGATGCTCCGGCAGGAGAGAAGGTGAAGTCTTCGAACGGGGCGGAGCTAAAGGTCGTCAAAAAGTCGATGGTGCCGACCCCAATGCTGACGTGCGGGACGTAATGATCTCCGCTGTGATCGGGAACGAAGACTGAGACGTAGTGAATGAGGTCCTCGGAGATATTGGGAGCCTGGGGCGTGGTGACGAATGCGGCGGAAGTTCCTGTGGGCGCCTCGAACGGCTTGATCGCATCGGCCAATTCCTGCTGAAGTTTGAGCAGCTCGGGTGTCGGCTTAACCAGGATGTTGCCAACGCCAACGATATCGTCTCCCATCTTCGCCTCACCTATGTGGTCGTACTTATACGCCGTAAGCTTGAAGCTGGTTGGATTCGCCTTGGCTATTACTCTGTCGGCAGTTGCGTACACCTTGGGGAGGTCTGCTGTTTTAACGAACCGCTGCAGCATGGTAACGTGCGGTGCATGTACGCCCCCCAACGTGAAGCCCTTCGGGAAATTCTTGAGGAGCTGGGCATTGGCGTCCGTGGCATGTTGGATCATCGTCGTGTCCGGGTCAAGCAGGATGTCGATGGCCGTAACGTCATTTTGTCCGGCACTTGCTTGCTGTGCCCTTGCGCTTCCAGACAGCGTGGTTATCGCAACCACCATAGCTGCAAATAGGACAGAACGCATGAAAGCTCTCTCGACGAATCTCATAGTTGATCCCTTTCTTCTGACCCAAGCCTCTGGTATTCGGGCTGAATATGCAGGCCAGGGAAATCGGCGACGATCCTCGCCAGTTAGGCCTTCGCGGAGATGATGCTAAGGCGAGACGGCGGTATCAACCACTATCAAAAGTGCGAGTCGTACAACGAAAATCGTCTAGCTCCCCGTACGGATTGCTCGAATGACCGCTAGAACGGCAAGTCGGTTCGGTTGATAAAACTGTGAACAGCTTCGGTCGAGATCACTATCGTAGTGCGGGGCTGGAGAAGTGGTGGGGTCGCGGTGTTGGCGATGGTCGAGAGAACGGTCTCGCTTCGCTCGATAACCCACCCTTTGCGATGCGACTGCAAAGGATGGGCCACCCGGTCGAATTTGCGAGTTTCAATTTGTGCCCGGACCAATTTTGCGTGATCCATGAGTTCGGGTTAGAGCTTGTAGGCCTTTTTGACGAGGTTGACGGTCAGGTCTTTGGCGACTTCGAAGGCTTCGTCTTCGTCCAGGCGATGTTCGGCTACGAGGCGGCCGAGGAAGGCACAGTCAATTCGGCGGGCTACGTCGTGGCGGGCAGGGATCGAGAGGAAGGCTCGGGTGTCGTCGTTGAAGCCGACGGTGTTGTAGAAGCCGGCGGTCTCGGTGGCCTGCTCACGGAAGCGCATCATGCCCTCGGGGGAGTCGTGGAACCACCATGGCGGGCCGAGTTTCAGCGCGGGGTAGTGGCCGGCGAGAGGAGCCAGTTCGCGCGAGAAGGCGGTTTCGTCGAGGGTGAAGAGGATGAGGGTCAGGCGGGAGTCGTTTCCATATTTGCTGAGGAGCGGCCGCATGGCGCGGACGTACTCGGTGGGCGAGGGCATGTCGGCGCCTTTGTCGCGGCCGAACTTTTCGTAGACGAGGCGGTTGTGGTTGCGCACCGAACCGGGGTGAAGTTGCATGGTGAGGCCGTCTTCGATGCTCATGCCAGCCATCTCAGTGAGCATCTGGGCCTGGAAGATCTCCTGCTCCTGCGGCACGGAGCGGCCGGAGAGGATGCGACCGTAGAGAGAGGCCGCTGTAGCAGGGTCCAGGTCGGCCGTCAGGGCCGTCAGGTGCCCGTGATCGGTGGCGGTGGCCCCGAGGGACTTGAAGAAGGCGCGGCGGCTCCTGAGGGCGTTGAGATAGCCCTGCCAGGTGCCGATGTCTTCGCCAGTGATCTCACCCAGCTTTTCGATGTTCTGAAGGAAGCCGGCGTATTCGGCGTCGATCACAGAGTCGGGGCGAAATGTCGGTAGTACTCTTCCCTTCCATCCCGACTCCCGGATGGCCTTGTGAAACTCGAGGGTATCGAGGGGAGTGTCGGTGGTGGACAGGACTTCGATGTTGAACTTTTCGAAGAGTGCGCGGGGCCGAAACTCGGGGGTCTGGAGACGCTTGGCGATCAGGTCGTAGTACTCGTCCGCATTTTCGGCGCTGAGTCGTTTGGTGAGGCCGAACTGGTTCTCGAACGCGTAGTCGAGCCAGAGACGAGTGGGGGTGCCGCGAAACAGGTAGTAGTTCTTCGCGAAGATGCGCCAGACCTCTCGCGGGTCGGCGTTGGAAGCTCCATCGAGTTGAGGAATTCCAAGCGACTCGAGGGAGATTCCCTGCGAGTAGAGCATGCGGAAGATGTAGTGGTCGGGCTGAATGAAGAGTGCAGAGGGATTTGGAAATGCCTCGTTCTGGGCGAACCATCGAGGATCGGTGTGTCCATGAGGGGAGATGATGGGCAGATCCCGTACTGTTTCATAGAGTCTTGCGGCTACTGCGCGTGCCGCACTATCCGCGGGGAAAAGCCTGTTCGCATCCAGAATCATTCTCAACTCCTCTACGCTCTCGATGGCTTCTGAAGAACGCCAGCACATGACAGCGTATCAAAGATTCAGCCGTACCTCGAACAAATGCCATTTGTGGAACAAAAAAGGCACCCCGAAGGGTGCCTTTTTCGTTCAAGCGATGATGCTACGGGATGTAGTAACGGAGGCTGGAGAAGACCATGTTGTTGGTCGCCTTCGCGCCGCCGGTCGTGACGGGAAGTGTGCCAGATGCGCTGGTGATGCCGGCCCACGCGTCACGCGTGAGATAGCTGTACTGCATCGCATACTGGAAACGTCCGTACTTGGGGCTGTTGTAGAAGCGGTAGGTAAAGCCAGCGGTTGTCTCCGCGACGGTGCGGGTTGCACCGAGGCAGTTAGCAGGGGTTCCCGGATTGTAGGGCGCTGCTCCAGCGAGGCCGTTGCCGGTAGAGGTTGGCAGGGTTTCGATGCCGCAGCCAGCGTTTGAGCTCGTAATCGGCGCGTAGCCTACGAGCTTGCCGGCATCTGCACCGACGGTGCTGAGGTAGGTGGTGCGCTGAGCGTACTCTGTGCCCCAATATCCGAACAGATCAAGCTTCGGGAGAGGGTGCAACTCGAGCGATGCCAGTCCCTGCAGGTTCCTGATTGGCTCAAGCGTGCCGTCTGGGTGAACGGTTACATCAGGCAGGGTGGCGGTACCGTACCGGCCTACGCCAGTTCCACCGAGGATGTGAACGCCCACGTCAGCAAATTTAGTGACCGGGGCGCGACCGTTGACGAAGAAGCCGCCGCCGGTCTTGGTGTTGTTCTGGCCGCCTGCAGCCGATGGAACGGTGAGGGTCTGGTTGGGGTAGTAGCGATCACGGAACCAGCGAACGAGTCCGCCAGCTTCAAAGTGGCCATACTTTGCATCGTAGGTGGCTTTGAGAATCACATCCGGGGCAACGTTGTTGGAGTAGTTGGCGCTCAGGTTATAGAGACCACCGCCGGCACCAGCGTTTCCGATGAAGAAGTTCGCGTTTGCATTGGTTGCCGAGTAGATGATCTCAGCCTGCTCGATCGAAGCTGCTGCGGTGAAGCCGCCGATCTTCTGTTGGAACCGTACGCCAGGCTGACGCTCCCAGCTGAAACCGACAACGTACTGAGCGTCGATGACCTGTGGCAGATTCTCTGTCCGGTTGTCGGTGCTCTTTTTGGTCTCTGTTACGAGCGACCACATCTGACCGCCGGTGACCGTGAAGCCGCTGTTGAGGGCGGCCTGACCCCAGATCTGGCGCTGACGGAGGACATAGCTGTTGCTCTGGTTGTCGTTGCTGGTAATGCCTGAACCGAGGAAGTCAGCTTCGACGTAGCCGGAGAACTTGGCGGGACCAGGGTTGGCGACGAAGAGCGCGCCGATACGGCTCTGACGACCTGACCAGTTGTATTCGCTGGTGTGTGCCTGCGCTGCACCCGGGTAAGGAGTGGAGTTGAACGGCGTGTTGACGTCGGAGTTGAGCGAGCGCTGACGGTAGACGGATTCAGCCGCGAAGAAGCCAACCGGTGTGATCTCGACACCCTTGTAGTGAATTGCCAGGGGCGACTCGATCTGATCGGAGATGGTCTTCTTGGTGTCGCTGATGGTCTGGGCGAGGCCGACGTTGGTGGTCTTGAGGTCGGTCACGGTGCTGTTGAGGTTCGAGACGGCCTCGGTGTTGGCCGAGAGGTTGGAGCTGAGGCTGTCAGCCTTGGCGGATGCGCTTGCGGCTGCTGCCTGCGCTTCCTGCGCTGACTGCTGAGCGGCCGCGAGCTTGGCGTCCTTATCTGCATTCTGTTGTTTGAGAGCGTCGATCTGAGCCTGCTGGCTCTGCATCTGCTCGCGCAGCTCCCGGATCTGCCGCTCCAACGGGCTCTCGGCGGGTGCCTTTTTATGGACAGCCGGTTTCTTTGTGGCTGTGCTCGTTTGCGCCTGAAGCGATATTGAACTTATAACCAATATCGCTGCCATAGTCGCTCGTAGTTGCTTCGTCATGGAACCTCGCAGAATTGTGAAAAGGCACAAGGACATCAAGAAATCAGGGCGGCCTTACTGGCCTCTCCAATTTTCTTCCTTTGCTCTTTAGATTCATGCTCACAAAGTCGTGTGAACAGAGAAATAATTTGTGCGGTATTCATGGATAAAACACTTTTGCTTTATTAACGCTACATGAATTTCAGGGATTCCGCGGCTTCGGCTGAACCTTGGTTGGTTACAGCAAAGCCTGCGGAAGTGATTTACCGTTATGAGCATGCCCTTTCATCGTCACTGTTCCCTTGTGGCCGGCCTTGCCCTGTTCGCCTCATTTGCCTCAGCACAATCGCAGCTCAAACTGATTCCTATACCGCGTGAAGTGCACGCGACGGCGGACCAGCGGCTGCTGCACGGAGTTCGGATTGTGTGTGCTGCGCCGTGCTCGACCGAGGACCAGTTTGCCGCGGATGATCTTGCGGCGACGTTGCAGGCGCGAGGGATTCCAGCGGCAGCGGCGACGGGGTTTCAGATTGAGCTGACGCGGCTGAGTGCTCATCCGGATGCCAAGTTTACCGACGAGATGAAGGCCGAGGGTTATGCGATTTCGACGACCGCTACTTCGTTGACTATTGTGGGCGCGACTGCGGAGGGGGTTTTCTACGGGGCGCAGACGGTAAAGCAGTTGATTGAGGGCGATGGCGACCGCGCGGTGCTGCATGGTGCGAATATTCACGACTGGCCAGCGATGAAGTATCGCGGGCTGGATGATGACTTGTCGCGGGGGCCGATTACGACGCTGGAGTTTCAGAAGAAGCTGATGCGAACGCTGGCGGCTTATAAAGTGAATCTCTACTCGCCTTACTTTGAGCATACGCAGCAGTATGCTTCGAATCCGCTGATGGCGCCGCCGGGGAGCGTGACTGCTGCGGAGGCCGCGGAGTTGGTTGCGTATGCGCGGCTTTATCACATTACGGTGGTGCCGGAGCAGGAGGCGTTTGGGCATCTGCATCACAATCTGGCGTGGGAGCAGTATCAGACGCTGGCGGAGACTCCGCATGGGGCGGTGCTTGCGCCGGGACAGCCGGGGTCGCTTGCGCTGATCACACAGATGTTTACGGAGCTGGCGGCGCTGTATCCGGGGCCGTTTCTGCATATCGGGGCGGATGAGACGGTGGACCTGGGGTTGGGGCAGACGAAGGCGGATGTGGATGCGCGGGGGCTAGGGCCGGTTTATCTGGATTTTCTGCAGAAGATCGTGACAGCGTTGAAGCCGCTGAATCGGAAGCTACTTTTTTGGGGAGATATTGCGCAGGATTCGCCGGATCTGCTGAAGGATATGCCGCAGGCGTTCAAGGATTCCACGATTGCGGTGGCCTGGGTGTATAGCCCGGAGGCTCGTGGGTATGACCGCTTTTTGACGCCGTTTACCAAGGCTGGGTTTGAGACGTGGGTCGCACCGAGCGTGAATAACTTCAGGAAGGTTTATCCGAACAATAACTATGCGCTGGCTAATATTCAGCGCTTCACGGCGGATGGGCAGCGGCTCGGGTGTACGGGACAGCTCAATACGATCTGGAACGATGATGGCGAGGGGCTGTTCAATCAGGATTGGTATGGGATTCTGTTTGGTGCGGCGGCGGCATGGCAGAAGGGGGAGTCTCCGATCTTGGACTTTGAGGACTCGTATGCGCAGGTGTTTCATGGGGACGCTACGGGGGATCTGAATGAAGCGCAGAAGGAGATGATGCTGGCTCATTCGGTGCTGAAGGATCAGGCGAAGGAGGGGGATGGGACGAACAGCATCTTCTGGCTTGATCCGATGTCGAAGGATGGGCTGAGGATTGGGGCGCAGGTGCTTCCGTATGCGCATGACTTGAGGCTGCATGCGGAGCGTGCGCTGACTTTGATTGCACAGGCGAGGGCTGCTGCGCCTGCGGCGCCACCGGTTTCGTCGGGGCCTAAGGTCTATGATCCGGCGGATTCTTATCCGACCGCGCCGACGACACTGCGGGAGACTGCGGCTATCGATGCGCTGGAGCTGGGGGCTCGGCGAATGGATCTGATCGGGTTGAAGTTTCAGCTTGCTGAGGAGATTGCGGAGGGTTATCAGCGCGCCTATGCAATGCAGAACACGACGGACAAGAAGCAACGCATGAGTGTGAGCCGTGAGCTCTCGGATATCAATGGCGTTAATGGGCGCATTCAGGATTACATCGACGCTTATTCGCTGCTGCGTGATCTGTATGAGCAGGCATGGTATCGGTCGAATCGGGCGTACGCGCTGCGGCCGGTGCTGGAGCACTATGACTACACCGTCGGGGTATGGGAGGCTCGCAGCGAAAGACTGCGGAGTGCTCAGCGGCAGTGGTCGGATAACCATACTCTGCCGCCGGCTGCGGATCTGGGGATTCCACCTCCGGCTCCTGCGGCAAAGTAGGGCTTTTTCCAGAGGTGCGGTGGCATTCCGGTCGAAAAGTCTGGCAATCTAAAAGATCATGCTTTCGACGGACTCCATCGGGCCCTCCCTGGGAATTGACTTCGGCACTACGAACAGCTCCATCGCGTTCGCGCGTGGCGATGGCGACGTGGAGTTGGTGTCCTTTCCCACTGCGACGGTTGCTACAGAGTCGTTTCGGTCGGTGCTTTACCTCGAACAGCAGAAGCATGGGGCCGCACGCAGATTAAGGGCTTCACCGGGCCGGCGGCCATTGAGCATTATCTCGAGGCTGAGCATAAGGGAAGGCTGATTCAGTCTCTTAAGTCGTATCTGACGAGCCGCACGTTGACTGGCACCGAGGTGTTTGGGCGCCGATACAGTATTGAAGATTTGATTTCGCGCATTTTGACTGATCTGCGTTTGGCTGCAGAGCGTCAGTTTGGCCAGCCAGTTCGTCACGCCACCGTGGGTAGGCCGGTCCGCTTCGTTGGCGCAGACAGTGTCGAGGATGATGAGTTCGCGGTCCAACGTCTAAGGCAGGCGTTCGTACACAGCGGATTCGAGTCCGTTACGTTTGAGATGGAGCCGATTGCTGCGGCTTATGCATATGAGGCGACGCTTGATCATGACGAACTGATTTTGATCGGTGACTTTGGCGGCGGTACGAGTGATTTTTCACTGCTGCATGTTGGCCCCGGTGTTCGCGGGCGTGGGCGGACCGCAAAAGACCTGCTTGGCAACAGCGGATTGGGGCTTGCCGGAGATAGTTTCGATGCGCGGATCGTCCGCAAGCTGGTGTCTCCGGTGTTGGGCTCGGATAGCTTTGAACGCTCCTATGCGCAAGCTCCCGACCGCCCTGCCAGTATCATTCCGGCAGTGCCGGCGTGGATCTATGCAAATCTTGAACGGTGGCACTATCTTTCGTTTCTCAAGACGCGGAATGTGGCGGAGATATTGAAGAGCGCTCGTGCTCGCGCGCAGGAGCCGGAGAAGATTGAAGCGCTGATCAATCTGGTTGAGGAAGACCTTGGGTATCAGCTTCACCAGGCGGTGCAGCGACTGAAGATCGATCTGTCGCGTAATGAGTCTGCTGAGTTCCGATTTCGTGATGGGAGTATGGACCTCGTCACGACGGTGACGCGCACGGACTTTGAAGATTGGATTGCAGATGATCTGCAATCGATCGAGCGTTGTGTCGATACGCTGCTGGCCGATAGCGGGATTGATGCAGGGGTGGTGGACCGGGTGTTTCTGACGGGTGGGACGAGCTTTGTGCCGGCGGTGAGGCGCATCTTCGAGACGCGTTTTACGGCTGCGAAAGTGCGAACAGGGAACGAATTTACTTCTGTGGCACGAGGACTGGCTTTACGGTCGCTGGAAAGAGCTGGTTCGTCTTAGGATTCGTCACAAAAACGAACGGCGATACGGCTTCCATGGCAATTTCCTTATGGTGTAGAGAGTGCAAACGCAGATTCCCTTCGGGAATGACAAACGAAAGCGACTCTACACTAACTGCGACGTTGCTCTAAACGGGCACCGAGATAAGCTACGGCCGATTATCTCAAGATCTGTCTTGCTCGCCAGAGAGCGCCTTCGAGGGAATCTACCGCTCCGTCCAACACTTTTACTCCTGGGGATGAGGTCTTGAGAGCTGCCACCATGGAAGAACGGACCAGCGCAATGTGCTCCAAGATGCTGCCGGTGTAGGCTGCTTCAATCTTTCGTCTGCCGCCGGACTCTCTCATCTTCAAGGCCACGAGGGCGACTTGTTCGGCGAGTTCGGCTCCGGCGCGTTCGAGGACTGCGATGGCGAGCTCGTCGCCTGCTTCGGCACAGCGAGTAATGATGGGTGCAAGGGCTGGAAGATCGGGGCCGGGGCGGGCGTTCGCCATCTCGACGATCTCGCCGAGAGAGCTGGCGCCCCAGAACTCACCGATCACTGTAAGCAGGTTGGTTGGAACGCTGCGATCTTTGGCCCAGAAGCCTGCACGCAGGGCCTCCTGTCCGATCCAGAAGCCGGAGCCTTCGTCGCCGATAGCGGGGCCCCATCCGCCGGCGTGATACATAGTTCCATCTTCCACTCGGCCCATAAAGTTCGACCCTGTGCCGGCGATGATCAGGATGCCGGGGCCGCCATGAAAGGCGCTGTCGAGGGCGATCTCTTCGTCCCCAACAAGGAGGAGATTGCCGCCGACCACGGCTCCAATCTCGCGTTCAGCCCACTCCCGGACGGCGTCGATACTCAGCCCGGCTAGCCCGATGCAGGTTTGCGTGACTTCGCTGAGGCTTACGCCAGCTGCCTGGGATACATCTGCCAGCATTGCGCGGAGTCTGGCGGAGGCCTCCGCCTCGCTGACTCGCATTAGTTTCACGCTGCCGGTGACTGCGCGGCCCAATATCTTTGTCTCATCTGCAAGGAGACATCTTGTCTTCGTACCACCTGCGTCGATTGCCAGATACAAACTCATAAGCTGAAATGATATGTCAGGTTTGCGGCGTCGGAGCGATGAGTGGCTGCAACCTTCGTCCGCCGGGTTTGGTGGAAGAGGCATGCTGCGTGCAGGCGCTTGGTCGCTATACACTTGCACGAATGCATGCTGCCGTAGTTCCAACGCGCCTCCACCCCTTCGACCTGGGCCTGATCGTCGTTTACCTGATAGGTATCACGCTGTTTGGCTTGCGCTTTCGAAGCAGCAAAGACCCGAATGCGCGATCGCTGCGGAGTTACTTTCTCGCCGACCAGACGATTCCGTGGTGGGCGATTGCGCTGTCAATCGTGTCGGCGGAGACTAGTACGTTGACGATCATTAGTATTCCGGGCGTGGCGTTTGCCGGGGACTTTGGGTTTTTGCAGATTGTGATCGGCTACATGCTGGGGCGGGTGGTGGTGGCGCTGATCTTTCTGCCGAAGTATTTTGAGGGGCGCATGCTGACCGCGTATCAGTTGATCGATCAGCGCTTCGGGCACACGCTGCATAAGGTGACGGCGGGTTTGTTTTTGTTGACGCGGGCGGCGGCGGAGGGTGTGAGGGTGTTCGCGGTGAGCATCGTGGTGGGCATTGCGATTGGGACGCGCGATGTGCTGTCGATTGGGATTATCTCGGCGCTAACGCTGCTCTATACCTTTGAGGGCGGGATGGCTGCGGTTATCTGGACCGATGTGGTGCAGATGGCGATCTATATTGGCGGGACGATGGTGGCGATCTTCACGCTGGGGACGCATGTGCCGGGTGGATGGTCGCAGATTCATGAGGTCGCGGCGGCGGCGGGCAAGTTCCGGCTGTTTAATTTTGCGTTTAACCTGACGCAGAGCTATACGTTCTGGGCGGGTGTGTTGGGGGGCACGTTTTTGACGATGGCCTCGCATGGCACGGACCAGCTGATGGTGCAACGGATGCTGGCGGCGAGGAATCTGCGGGAGTCGCGGCTGGCGCTGCTTGCGAGTGGGGCGGTGATCTTTTTGCAGTTCACGCTGTTTCTGTTGATCGGCGTGGGGCTTTATGTTTTCTACGGGCTGCATCCGACGGTGTTTAGTTCGGCGGACAGGATCTTCCCTACTTTTATCGTTCGCGAGATGCCGATTGGGATTGCTGGACTGCTGGTGGCTGCGATTCTCGCGGCGGCGATGTCGAATTTGAGCGCGGCGCTCAATTCCCTTTCGTCAACGACGGTGGTGGATTTTTATATGCACTGGCGACCGGAGGCGGATGATCGGGAACGCATGATGATCTCGCGGTCAAGCACGGTGGTGTGGGCGCTGGTGCTGTTTGGAGTGGCTGTTTATAGCGTGTTTGCCGGTGGGAAGGGGCATGTGGTGGAGGTTGGGTTGTCGATTGCTTCGGTGGCTTATGGTGCGTTGCTTGGAGTGTTCTTGTTGGGGACGCTGACGCGTTATGCCACGCAGGCGGGAGCGATTGTTGGGATGATCTGCGGGTTCGCGCTGAATCTTTTGCTGTGGTTGCATACGTCGCCGATTACGTTGGGCGCAGTTACGCTTCCTCATATTGCTTTCACCTGGTATGTGCTGATCGGGTCGATCGTTACGTTTGTTGTGGGGACAGTGGCTAGCCTGGTGTTGCCGGCTGATCGAACGACTGCGGAACAGAGGAAGGCTGCGGCGCGGGTTGCGGGTATTGTTCTGGTGCTTGCGGTTCCGTTTCTTACTTCTTCGTGCTGTAAGGCGCAGGCTGCTTCGGTTGGCGGAGGACGACAGGTTGCGGGGGAACGTTACGACTTCAGCGGAGTTTCCTCGCTGTTGGAGCAGGCGGTTGCGGCGAAGAAGCTGCCGGGAGCGGTGGTGTTGATCAACCACGATGGGAAGACGGTCTTCGAACAGGCTTATGGCAATCGTGCTCTTGAGCCTGCGGTGGAACCGATGACGGAGGAGACGGTCTTCGACATGGCTTCGCTGACGAAGTGTCTGGTGACGGCGACGGCGGTGATGCAGCTCTATGAGGCGCACAAGCTACAGGTTGATGATCCGGTGGCGAAGTATCTTCCGGAGTTTGCGGCTAATGGAAAGCAGGCTGTGACGATTCGTGAGTTGCTGACGCACTACTCGGGGCTTCCGGAAGATCTGGATTTGAAGGATGCATGGGGTTTGGCTGCGCCGGATAAGGCTGAGGGTGTTCGGAGGGCGATGAATGCGACGTTGGAGACTGCGCCGGGAACTCACTTCAAATACTCCGATATCAACTTCATCACGCTGGGTGTTCTGGTGGAGAAGGTGAGCGGCGAGAGGCTTGAGGACTATGCACAGGCGCATATCTTTGGGCCGCTGAAGATGACGCATACGCGGTACCTGCCTCCTGCGGCGTGGATTCCGAATATTGCTCCGACGGCCTATGACAACGAGGGAACGGCTGCGACGAATCCTGATTTTGACAAGCTGCTGCGGGGGACGGTGCATGATCCGACGACTCGACGAATGGGTGGAGTGGCGGGGCATGCCGGGGTGTTCTCTACTGCGGGCGACGTGGCGTTGTTTGCACAGGCGCTACTGGATCGGCTTGCGGGGCGTGCGAGTGATTTTCCGCTTGAGCAGTCGACGCTGAAGCTGATGACGCAGCCGGAGCAGCCCGCTACGGCTGTTGGAGGCGCGACGATTTTTACTGCCGATGGCAAGACCACGACGGGAGTAGCAACGCGAGGTTTTGGCTGGGATATCAACTCGGCGTTTTCGCGGCCGCGGGGCGAGGTTTTTCCGATCGGGAGCTTTGGTCATACCGGCTTTACGGGTACTTCGCTGTGGATGGATCCGGCGAGTGATACGTTCGTTGTTCTTTTGTCGAATGCGATTCATCCGCGAGGCGCGCCGCCTGTCTCCGTCATACGTGGGCAAGTGGCAAGCGCTGCGGCTCGGGCTCTTCGGCTCTATGAGGGACGAGATTCAGTGGTGACGAATTCGAAGACGCTGACTGGCATCGATGTGCTTGAGGCTACTCACTTCGAAGTGTTGATGCAGGCGGCGAAGCGGCACAACAATCATCTGCGATTGGCATTGCTGACCAACCAGACGGGACTCGACCGTGAGGGAAAGCGGACGATCGACGTTTTGTTGCACAGTATTCCTGAGGTTGAACTGAAGACTCTGTTCTCGCCGGAGCACGGTCTGCTGGGAGTGAAAGATACGACCAAGATCGGCAATGATATTGATCCTTCGACGCAGCTGCCTGTCCTGAGCCTCTATGGAACAAAGCCGGAGCAGCGACGTCCGAGCCTGGAGTCGCTGAAGGGTCTCGATGCCGTTGTGATTGACCTGCAGGACGTGGGAGTTCGTTTCTACACCTACGAAGCGGTGGTGGGTTATTTTCTTGAGGCCGCAGCCCAGGCGCATATCGAGATTATTGTGCTGGATCGGCCTAATCCGATTGGCGGTCTCGCGGTGCAGGGTCCGGTGTCCGACGTGGGGGTCGAGTCATACAACGACTACATGCCAATGCCAGTCCGGAATGGTATGACTCTGGGCGAGCTCGCGCGCTACTTCAACAGTGAACGTCGCGTAGCGAGCGTTACTTCACCGAATATCCAAGTGCCTATTCAGGCCTCGCTCACAGTTGTGCCGATGCAGGATTGGGAGCGGAGGGAGTTTTTCGACGAGACCGGACTGACCTGGACGAACCCGAGTCCAAATCTGCGGAGTCCGGCGGCCGCGATGCTGTACCCCGGGATTGGGCTGACGGAGATGACGAATATTTCGGTTGGGCGCGGCTCCGATAAGCCGTATGAGCACATCGGCGCTCCTTATATCAACGCGTCGGAGCTTGCAGCGTATCTGACGGCGCGCAAGATTCCAGGTGTGAGCTTTGCGCCTACGAGCTTCGCTGTCGCGGAGGATTCGAACCACTATCCGTCACATGGGAAGACGATTCCGGGGGTGGCGTTTACGGTGACTGACCGGAGCGTGTTCGATTCGCCGGAGTTTGGGGTTGAGTTGTTGAGCGCACTGCATCATTTCTATCCAGATTTTCAGCTGGCGAAGGCCGCTTACCTTGTGGCGAACGTCGACACGATGCAGGCGCTGACAAACCAGGAGGACCCGCGAAAGATCGCGTCGGCATGGGAGAAAGATCTAGCCGCTTTCGATCAGAGACGTCTGCAGTATCTGCTTTATAAGTAACTTTGCCGCGTCCCAAT
Source organism: uncultured Acidobacteriaceae bacterium (assembly GCA_963771625.1). Classification (GTDB taxonomy): domain Bacteria; phylum Acidobacteriota; class Terriglobia; order Terriglobales; family Acidobacteriaceae; genus Edaphobacter. Next base: position 118,073 of record CAVYUE010000017.1, on the reverse strand, counting down.
TGTGTACACTCCCGTCTCCTCTTCGCACAATATTTATGGTTTCTTCGCCTTCTTTACGTCACAATAGAAGAACGGTTTTCGAGGGACTTACCTATGCCCCGCATCAATTTTCAGCTACAGCTGGTAGCTCTCAAAGACAAACTTCTCGCCATGGCGGCGCTCTCGCAGCAGGCGCTGTCGCTGTCTCTTGAGGCATATCTCACTGGAGATCTGGGCCTCTGCGACCATGTGAAAGAGATTGAGGCGGCGATCAACTCCGCTGAGCGTGACGTCGATGAGATGGCCTACGATCTGTTGGCCAAAGAGCAGCCGATGGCGATTGATCTTCGCTTTATCCTGTCTGTTATCAAGATCAATGGAGACCTCGAGCGCATTGGCGATCAGGCGACTAATATTGCTTCGCGCACAACGTTCCTGCATGATTCGCCGAAGATCTCACTGCCAATCGACATCCCGGACATGGGGGAGAAGGTTGGGGTGATGATCCGCAGAGCGGTTCAGTCGCTGCTGGAGGCGGACGCGAAGCTGGCGGAGTCCGTGCTGGCGATGGATGACGAGATCGACGATATGAACCGCGATGTGCAGAACGAGTTGATGGAGGTGATGCAGCAGCATCCTGTGGTCAGCGGACAGGCGCTGAATGCCATCATCATCTCGCGCAACCTGGAGCGCGCAGCGGACCACGCGACCAACATCGCCGAAGACGTGATCTTCTGGGTCCGTGGGTCCGACGTGCGGCATAAACTCTCTCTCGCTGAAGCGGATTAGCCGCCTTCTTGCGAGAGTTCGTGCTGGGATCATTGAGGATGTCGAACTTTAAGCAGTAAATAAGCTACATCGCCTTGACGTGTGGTGGTGTGGCAACTAACCTTAGCTTATGGCGATTTCGTCTGCACTTATGTCGGCTGTTTGTTGCGCGTGTTGTTGCGACTGCGCGCGCGGTCGACTTTGCCTGATTCGCCGACTTACCAACTAAGTCCCGATCTACTCAGCAAAGCCACAAGCGCCCACTTATAAAGTGGGCTTTCTCATTTTTGACGCACACCAAAGGACCCTCACCATGAGCACCGGCCCTACTCCACCTATCAAAGAGACGAAAGCACAGAAGTCAGAGCGGCTAAAGCTTGCTAAGAATCCGTGGGAGGCGTGGGACGAAGTCCGTCAGTTTGCCAAGGAGGGCCGCGGCTCAGTGCTTCCCGAGTGGACCGGACTTTACTTCAAGTGGTGGGGCGTCTATACCCAAGGCGACGGCGTTGGAGTGACGGGCGGCGTCGGCGGCGAAGGCAAGGCCACTGAGTTCTTCATGATGCGTATTGGCCTGCCGAATGGAATTCTTACGAGCGCACAACTGAGAGTGATTGGAGAACTGACGAAGAAGTATGCGCGAAACCTTGCGGATATTACGACGCGGCAGAATATTCAACTGCATTGGCTGACGATTGAATCTCTGCCTGAGGTGGTCGATGCGCTGACTGCGGTAGGACTCTCTCCGAAGGGCGCTTGCGGCGATGTGGTTCGCAATGTGACCGGCTGCCCGCTGGCTGGACTTGATGGACACGAGATCATCGATGCTTCGCCGCTGGCGGTCGAGGTCGCACACAAGCTGACAGCCAACCCGGAGTTCTATAACCTGCCGCGGAAGTTCAAGATCTCTGTTACCGGCTGCCCGCTGTGGTGCTCGTATCCAGAGATTAACGATGTTGCGCTCACGGCGATCAAACGCACGGTTGATGGGAGAGAAGAGATTGGCTATACGCTTCGGGTTGGTGGCGGACTCTCCACTGAGCCTCATCTCGCGGTGAGAATTCCTGCGTTTATCAGGCAGGAGCAGGCCTACGCGGTTGTCCATGCAACGGCAGAGATCTTCCGCGAGCAGCAGGAGCTTCGCGAGAATCGGACGCGTGCGCGCATCAAGTACCTTTTCATGCGGCATGGCTGGACCGCGGAATCGTTCCTCGAGGCGTTGGAGAGCAAGCTTGGTTACAAGCTGGATCCGAACCCGATCTCTGAGGATGTCGTTCCGGATGATGTTTACCGCGACCATGTCGGGATTACACCGCAGCGTCAGCCTGGCGTCTCGGCTGTAGGCGCGAGCGTTCTGCGAGGGCGGCTTTCGGGCGATCAGCTACTTCAACTGGCCGATCTGGCTGAGCAGTATGGCAGCGGTGAGTTGCGCACGACCATCATGCAGAACATCATTCTCGTGAATGTGCCGAACGAGAAGACAGCGGGTCTCGTGATTGCCTTGAACAGTATGGATCTGCAGGTGGATGTTTCGGCTTTCTGGCGAGGGGCGATTGCGTGCACCGGCACGGAGTTCTGCAAGCTAGCGATCGCGGAGACGAAGGGGTTCTCGAAGTGGCTGGTCAGCGAGATGGAGGAGCGCCTTCCGGGGTTCGATCAGCAGATCAAGCTGCATGTTACAGGCTGCACGAACAGTTGCGGACAGCACTGGATCGCGGACATCGGACTCGAGGGCAAGAAGATCAAGAAGGACGGCCAATCGGTAGACGCTTTCTATTTTTGTGTTGGAGGGGCCGTCGGCAAGTTTGCGCGTACCGCGCGGCCGCTGGGCTATCGGGCTGCGGCGGACGAGGTACCCGATGCTATTGAGCGGCTGCTTCGTGGTTATCTTGCGGCTCGAGAGCCGGCGGAAGATCTGCGGTCGTACTTTGCGCGCACCGACGACGATAGCCTGCGCGCGCAACTTGCCGGCACGGTGATCGATCCAGTCGAGCGGGATGCGCCACCGGTTGGCGCGGGCCGTCATGCTCCGGGAGAGTAGGTTTATCGCATGGATCTCTTTCCTATTTTTTTGAAGATCGCTGCCCGGCCTTGCATGGTTGTTGGGGCGGGTCATCTTGCGGAGTCGAAGATCGAATCACTGCGGGCCGCTCATGCCAAGGTCACGGTGATCGCTCCTGCCGCGCGGCCCAGCATTGTTGAGCTGGCTGCCGCAGGAGAGATTGAATGGCAGCAACGAGAGTATGTTGATGGCGATCTGGCTGGACAGTTTCTTGTGGTGGCGGCTACGGATAATGCTGCCGTTAATCGGGCCGTTTATCGCGAGGCTACGGAGAGAAACGTCATCTGTAATGCGGTCGATGATCCACCGTTCTGTGATTTTTACTTCCCTTCCGTGGTGCGCCGGGGAGATCTGCAGATCGCGATTTCGACGGCCGGGGCCAGCCCTGCACTCGCGCAGAGACTACGTAAAGAGATTAACGCGCAACTGCCGCTGGACGCGGGAGACTGGGTGGCTGACCTGGGGAATCTGCGGCGCGAGGTGACACAGATGGAGCCGCTGAATGAAGAGCGAAAGTGGCTGCTTCATCAACTTGCACAGCGTGAGGTTTGCGGCTATGACGGTTGCCCCTCGCGTGTATTGGCGAGGCAACATGCGCTGACGAATCCGCTGCCTGAGAAGAAGTCTTGAACGCCGCCGCCGAGCCCGGCCGTGTGTATCTAGCGGGAGCGGGGCCCGGGGATCCAAACCTGCTAACGCTGCGCGTGCTGCGGTTGCTTGAGAGTGCGGATTTGATTCTGCCGGATGATCTTGTGTCGACGGAGATCTTGGCGTTGGCTCACACGGCCGCGGAGATCATTCCGGTTGGTAAGAGGTGTGGTCAACCGAGGATTACGCAGGCCGAGATTCATGTGCTGATGCTGGAGGCTGCGAAGGCGGGCAGGTCGGTGCTTCGGTTGAAGTCCGGCGATCCTCTTATCTTTGGGCGGGCGGGCGAGGAGATCGCTGCGCTGCTGAAAGCTGGGATTCCGTTCGAGGTTGTTCCGGGTATTACGGCGGGCTTTGCTGCGGCCGCCCGGTTAAAGACTCCGCTGACGGATCGTAGCGCGGCTTCGAAACTGATTCTGGCTACGGCACATCACGCCGCGGGAAAGTTGGAGGTGGTCCCAAAGTGGTCTGGGGGGCTCGCTGAAGACGCTACGCTGGTGATCTACATGCCGGGTAGGAAGTTTCGTGCGCTGGCGGATGACCTGATTGCATCCGGAGTTACGGCCGAGACCCCGTGTGTCGCGATCAGCAATGCGACGACGCCCGAGGAGCTGATCCACGGCACCACTCTTGCGGGGTTGGAGGATGCAGATGTGGGTCCTGCACCTGTAGTTCTACTGATCGGTCAGGCCATCCAGCTCCCGGCCTACGAAAGCCGGGAGTGGCAGGGTGCTATTAAGCTTTGAACCTGCGTCGGATTGCTCCGGCGGCGCCGGCTAGGCCAGTCAGCAAGTAGACATAGCTGGCAGGCTCCGGCACAACTGAGACGGGCGGGGGGGTGGTTGGTGGGGGTGTCGACGGCGGCGGGGTGGATGGTGGAGGTGTCGATGGCGGAGGCACGGTTACGCCTTTTCCGGGGCCACCTCCTGAAGGAGCGCCGCCACCTGAGCCGCCAAAGCCTGGGAAGTAGGGAGCAGGGCCTCCAGATGAGCTATCAGGGGCGAAACCATTGGCCGGGAACGGCGGTGCCTCGTTTTCGGCGATCAATTCGCCTGGACCTGCGGGAAGCAGATCGATTGTGTCGTTCATCGGCCGCTCGGCGTCGAAGGTGCCGGGAGTCTCCTCTGATACGAGAGGTTCGTCTCCGCCACCCTCCGGGAGGACACCGCATGCCAGGTTGAAGTGATGGAGGGTCTCCTTACGGTTCATTCGCGGGCTTCTCGCGGGAACGAGCTTCGGCTTGGGCGCAGGTTGCACTTGAGCGATCTTCCGCTGGGCGTACAGCTTGGCGCGGCGCTTGGCTGCCGCGATGCGCTGGAGTTGCCGTGAGTGTGCAAGTTCCTGGCGGTAAGCGGCGAACCAGCGCTCGCAGTCGGTCGATGCGCTAACACAGGTTGCAGATGCACTTACAAAGATCACCAAAAGCAGAAGATAGACAAAGCGACGCATTCGTTCACCTTAGGAAGTAAAGAATCGCCCTGAATGATGTACGGGACGAGTACTACGGTTGATTGCAATTAGCAGACCAAAGCAGCGACAGGGTAAGACATGCTGAATATTGCAGAGTTTACGCAAATTTTTTGCTCAGTTGGGAATATTTTACCCTGTAGTGCAAATTGTTTTCCCTTTTTTTGTTAGCAACATAGGAACCGGCTTTCCCTTTGACCATTCCGGCACTCCGAGAGGACTTCACTAAGGGAGATTCAAAGTAACGTCCTTCCCAAATTTCCCCTATCGTTGGAGCTCTCTGCACTTTATTGCACTCGAGTTGCCAATCTCGGGACATTTAGGGCAATCTGGGGCCACGCACAACATTTTTTGGGTTTTTGCGTTCCTATATACAGAATGCCAGTTCGGTTCGTACGAGCTGGAGTTCGCTAGGCCACTGACGCTGGAAGGCGTACTGGGCCGTGCTCAGGAGATTCAAATGCGATTCTTACGTTACCTCGCTTTACTCGCTGTGTTGATCGTCCCGGCAGCGACTTACTCCCATGCTCAGGTCTCGGTAGGGATCGGCATCGGAGGCCCCGTGTATGGGGGCTATGGATACGCTGCTCCAGTTTGTGCCTATGGCTACTACGGTTATTACCCCTATGCCTGCGCGCCGTATGGATACTACGGACCTTCGTGGTTTAGCGGCGGTATCTTCATTGGTGCCGGCCCGTGGTTCCGAGGTGGTTATGGCTATGGATATCGGGGCGTCTACGGCTACCGTGGCGGATACTACGGCTATCGCGGTGGATACGGCTACCGAGGCGGTTATGGCTATGGCGGCGGATACCACGGAGGCTACGCTGGTGGTTATCACGGCGCCACAGTGCGGGGCGGCTTTGCGGGTGGTGGCTATCACGGCGCTTCTGTAGGCGGCGGATTCCATGGTGGTGGCGGCGGCGGTGGCTTCCATGGAGGCGGCGGAGGTGGTGGATTCCACGGTGGCGGCGGAGGCCATGGTGGTGGTGGCGGACACAGGTAAGGTGTTCGTGAACTGATCTAAATAAGAACGGCTGCGGGTTTGATTCCCGCAGCCGTTCTTATTTTGTTTATGAATCGAACGCCTGTTGTTCTAGACCAGCCTGCTTTCGGCCAGCTTGGTGGCCTCGTAGATTTGGTCGAAGGACTCGACGGCGTAGAGGACTGACTGCATCTCGCTGGTCTGGAACTCCTGGTTGAGGACGGCGTCAAGATCGAAGTCCTTGACCTCGCAGCCTCCAGCCAGAACGCGGGAGCACTCGCCGTGGGAGGAGATCAGACCGCTGCCATAGACCTTGATCTCGCCGTTCTGCCGGATGAGGCCAAACTCTACGGTGAACCAGAAGAGGCGGCCCATACGCTCGAGCGCCTCGGGGTCGGTGAGACGTGCACAGATTTTGCCGTAGCTTTCGAGGAAGTTTGCGAAGACCGGGTGAGCGTGCATGGGAACGTGGCCGAAGACGTCGTGGAAGATGTCCGGCTCGGGAGTGTATTCCATCGAGTCGCGCGAGCGGAGCCAGGTGGTGGTGGGAAACATACGAGCGGCCAGCATCTCGAAGAAGGCGTCGGCTGGGAGGAAGCCGCTGACCGGGGTGGACTGCCAGCCGGTTCTGGGCTGGAGGAGTGCGCTTACCTCGGAGAGGTTGGGTAGCTTGTCTTCCTGCAGGCCGATCTGACGGAATCCGTCGAGATACTCTTGGCAGGCGTGCTCGCGTAGCTGGGGCATGCGGCGACTGACCAGCTCGGCCCAGATGGCATGTTGCTCGGGGGTGTAGTCGGCCCAGGTTTGCTCGATCAGATACGGTGCGGCCACATTCAACTTGCCCTGGGCCAGATTCAGCGGTGATGTCGCAATTCCCATGTGGTTCTTAGTGCTCCTTAGTACCAGCAGAAGGATACATCTTTCATACGATGACTTTGTCACCGTGGAGGTGGTACGTCCTTCCCGTTGGGGCACTTATTTGTAAGCTTTTATTTATGAAGTACATACAGCAACCATCAGCGAACGAGCGAAGGGCGATATGCTCCGGCAAGATCGATCACTGGCGCACACTTCACTTCCTCATAAGCGTTTGATGACGCTTATGATTTCGCTCGCGATGACCTGGGCCGAGTTACATCTTGGCGCGGAGAGGCTGCGACGGCTCGGTGTGGGCGGCTGCAGCGGCGGGATCCGTCTCGACCAGGTACTTCTTCAGGAGCTCGTGGTGCAGACAGTAGAGGGCCAGCTCCAGACGGTCGGATACGCCCAGCTTGTCGTAGACCTTGCGCAGGTAGTTCTTGATGACCTGCTCGGTGGTGCCGATCTGGTAGGCGATCTCTTTGTTGCGCATGCCGCGGGTGATGCAGCTGATGATGGCCAGTTCTTTCTTGGAGAGCTTGGGCTGGACTTTGGGATCGGTGAGGCTGGTGGCCTGCGAGCGGTAGGCCTCGATGACCCAGCTGATGGACTGGTTGTCGATCCAGGTTTCGCCTTCGGCGATCTTGCGAACGCATTTGACGAGGAGGTCGGGAGAGATAGAGCGAGGCACGACTCCGCGAACGCCGCGACGATAGAGCTCGACGGTGTTGGATTCGTCGGTCTCTGAGACCTGGACGATCAGCTTCGCGTCGGGCGCCTGACGGACGAGCTCGGGGATGGCATCGATTGTGCCAGAGATGAGCTGTCCCTCAAGCACAACGACATCGGTTGGGTAACGCTGCAGGGCGGCGTAGAGATTCTGAAGCGTCTCGACCTGGGCTACGACTCGAATGTCATCTTCGAGGGCGAAGACTTTCTTCATACCTACGCGGTAGATCGCCTGCGAATCGGCGAGGACGACACGAATGCCCGCAGGAGAAGCGTTTTCTTCTGGAAGTTCCTCGTTGCTTCGAGTTGTTGTGTCGAAATGAACTACATTCATATGTCAGGCCTTTAGAAAGTATTCGTCGATCACTGCGGCCGCTTTCTTCTCACCATTCTGTAAGTAGTGACGAACGACGCGGCCTATGCAATGTATGGTTACGTCGTTTGTGGTACCCATAACTGCCGAAGGCATCGCTATGGTGAATTCAATTCTGCTGTCGACTTGCGGCAAATTTTCGCTCACGAAGAGCAGCCCGTTTGCCGAGATATTTTCAGTAATGGCCTCCAACTCGCCCTGCTCCGTCTGCACCCGTATCGGAAGTCTCATAGGAAAACGTACTGCGGTGCGAACCGGATTTTCCCCGTTCGGCATCTGCCACTGAGCCACTCATCCTCCTTGGACCGCGTTCTGGTGCAACTTTACTCTATAAGACGGCATCGCTGAACTGACACAGTGGAGTCTACCGCACCTGACCACTTGTTTCTGCATTTTTCTACATCTGGACTATACCTGTGGACATAGGGCGGCAGAGCTGCCAACCCACTCCTTGTCTCGATTGTGGTCTACACCCATCATGAGCCCGCGCCCCAGGCGGACGAGGGCGATGGCGGGTTGCAGGGCTCCGTCGTCTGGCCAGAGGTACATGATGCGAATTTCGGCCTGCGTGAGCCCGTGGGGAGTGTGGATGGTGTGCTCGAAGGAGACACGCTCCTGAAGGAGATAAAGGTGGCGATCTGCGGTTGGAATTGAGTTTAACTCCTGATCGGTGGGGGCGAACTGAATTCCCTTCCCGGCGAAGGAGTAGAGGGGCTTCAGGAGGAGCTTTTCGCGATCTGTGGGGAGGTTTTCGATGTTGCGGTGGGCGAACCAGTCGTCGAGGAAGACGGCCTTGGGGACGGAGGGGTGGTTCAGGTAAGGCAGGGAGAACTTGCTGATGCGGAAGTACCAGTTGGGATGGCCGGCCCACTCGACGTTGAGGTCGTCGCGGTAGTCGAAGGGCAGCTGGATGTTTTTGCGTTCGAGTTCGTCGACGATGGCGCGGTTGTAGATGCGGTGGATGGGGATCTCACGGCCATTGCGATGGTAGAAGAGGCGGTTGCCATGCTTTGTGAGCTTGGCGATGTCTACGGTCGAGATGCCGAGCCTGTCTTCGTAGACATGGAAATCGGGGAGTGTCTTCTGGTGGTCGGGGTCGATCTCGAGAAGGACTACGTTTTCAGGGGCGTGATTGTTGAGGATCACTCTTCGGAGGAGTTCCCAGTAGGTTTGTTCGTTGAGGCCGCCTAGATGACCTTGCAGGTTGGGATCAAGGTTGTAGGTTTCGATGTACTGGCGGATGAGGATGTCCTGATAGCCGAAGATGGAGGGGAAGGCCTGGAGTTCGACGAGTTTGGGGCTGAGGGTGCCGTCGGGGTTGCGGACGAGGCCGAAGTCGACGGTCATGAAGTTGGGGCGGGGGTTCTCGTTGGGCACGAGATATTGGGCGGGGATGGTTTGGTTGGAGGCCTGCATGTAGGCGGGGTTGTCGAGGAGCTGGTGCGTGAGGTCGGCGCCGGCGTGGGTGAGTTCGTCGAGTAGAGACTGCGGGAAGAAGCAGGGAGTTTCGGCGATGCGGAATTCGATGGTGGTGCGGGTGAGGCGGTTCAGGCGCGAGATGAGGTCGGCGTACTTCGCGGAGGTGAACTGTGCGTTGAACTGGTCGCGATAGGGCTGCAGCATGGGAGCTAGTGTAGCTGCTGCAGCCGGTTTCGCGAGGGTTCAGTTTATGGATGTGCGGCGAGGAAGGTGTTGATCTCGGCGTACTCGACTTCGGTGAGGCGGAAGGTGATGGCGGGGATGACGCCTTCGACCTGTTTGGCGTTGCGGCCGCCGACGATGGCTGCGGTGATGGCTGGGTTGTGGAGCGTCCAGGCGATGGCGACGACTCCGGCGGTGACGTTGTGGCGCGTGCCGATGGTTTTGAGGAAGTCGGCGATGGTGAGGTTGCGGGAGAGGAGAGGCTCCTGGTAGTTCTTGGCGTTGCGGCGGAAGTCGTCCTTGGGGAAGGAGGCTACGCGCTCTTTGGACATGGCTCCGGTGAGGAGGCCGGAGTGCATGGGTGCGTAGTTGATCGTGCCGATGTTGTGCTTGTGGGTGAAGGGCAGGATCTCGGCTTCGACGGTGCGGTTGAGCATGGAGTAGGGCGGCTGGTTTGAGGTGATGGGAGCGATTTTGATGGCGCGCTCCATCTGCGAGACGCTGAAGTTGGAGACGCCGATCCAGCGGACTTTGCCTTCGCGTTGCAGGTCGGCCATGGTGGTCCAGCCCTCTTCGATGTCTTCGTCGGGCTTGGGCCAGTGGATTTGGTAGAGGTCGATGGCTTCGACCTGGAGGCGACGGAGGCTGTCTTCGACTTCGCGGCGGATTTGCTTGAGGTTGTTGGTGATCTCGCGCTTGTCGTCCCAGACCATCGAGCTTTTTGTGAAGATGTAGGGCTTGCTCGATGCGGATTTGATAGCTTTGCCGACGACCTCTTCAGAGTGGCCGAGGCCGTACACGGCGGCGGTGTCGATCCAGTTGATGCCGAGGTCAATTGCTTTGTGAATGGCTGCGATGGAGTCGTTGTCGTCCTGCGGGCCCCAGGAGAACGCCCAGTCGCCTCCGCCGATTGCCCATGCACCGAAGCCGATGGGGGAGAGAAGGAGATCAGAGTTGCCTAGTTGTTTCTTGTCCATAGTTGGATTGGACGTGGGATGGGGGGTGGAGGCTTCAACACTGGATGAAAATGATGGGTGAGTTGTGATTGAGAAGCAGATTCCTTCGCTGCGCTGCGGAATGACAACAAAAGAACAGACAACGGCAACCGCAGATCCCCTTCGGGGATGACAGCAAGAAAGGCAACGGCATCGGCGAATTCCTACACTGCGCTGCGGAATGGCAATAAGAAAAACAAAAGCGCTTATGCCTCGATGAGGAATTGGCCGTCGCGCATGATTTGTTCTTCGCCGTCGGCGTCGCCTAGCCAGATGCTGAACTCGAGGCCTACCACGTCGATGTGGGTCGAGGACTTCCACGGGGCGCCGGTGTGGGCTCCGTAGGGGTCTCCGAAGGCGATGTGGATGCCGGGGAATTTTTCGTCCTGAAGGATGTTGCCGATGACGCGGTCGACGCCGATGTTGGTGCCGATGGCGAACTCGCCGACGCGGTCGGAGTTCTCGTCGGTGTGGGTGTAGGCCCAGAAGTCCCGCTCGAGGGCTTTATTTTCGCTGGAGACGCGAGTAATGCGGTTGCCTTCGATGTTGATGGTGAGGGGTTGATCGCGGAGGATGCCGTAGCGGGCGCAGAGGAAGTCGCCTACGACGCCGTCGACGACGAAGACACCGTTGACTTCGCCGGGCGCGGTGAAGCACTCGCCGCCAGGGAGGTTGCCCCATTTTTCGGTGCTGATGATGCCGGAGGTTTTGAACCAGCGGTAGTCGGGATTGAGCTGGGCGTGGATGTCGGTGCCGGCGGGGGTGGTTGCGCGAACGTAAGTGGCGGCGCGGACTTTTTCGAGGACGGCTTGAGAGAGGCTGTCGATGGCGAGGAAGTCGGCGCGCATGCCCTGGGTCATGATCTCTGGGGTGATGTTGACCATGTGGGCGTGACGCATGCGGCGGCGGTTGACGACGTCGGTCATCTGCATGCGGCTATGCAGCTCGTTGGGCTGGACTTCGACGGCGAAGATGCTGACCTGCGAGGACTCCATGTCGTCGAGGATGGCCGCAGGAAGATTGATGAGTGGGCGGGGGGCGAGGGCTTCGAGGACGAAGGCGTTCCAGGTGCAACCGATGCGGTCGAGTTCAGAGACGAGAGAGGCGGCGATGGTGAGGCAGCGCTCGTCGGTGATGAGGGTGACCTTTTCGTTGGGCTGGATGCGCAGGCAGGTGGTGACCGCGTTGCGAGCGCCGGGGGTGAACTCGGCGGGGAAGGCGGTGGTGCGGAGGTCTGGTGCTGCCTGTGTTGCTTGATCCATCATGGGTACGGCCTTCCGGGTGTAGCGTTCCTCTCAGGATATAGGTTTCTCGGTATTTTCACAGAGTGCTGATGCTTTTTTGTTGATGGGCTGGGATCACATGGTGCCCCGAGATTGGGGGATTTACAAGATATTGCAGGGTGTGAGTTAGAAACTGCTGGTAAGTTTCTAGTTTCAACGGATATGACGAGCGTTTGGGTGGGTCGAGAGACAGCAGATCCCTGCGGGATGACAACAAAAGGCCAAACACCGACAACGGCAACAACAGATGCGGGGGCTCTCCACTGCGCCACTCACGATGAGACTGTGAGTGGCTTCGGTCGAGGTGACGAGTGTTTGGGCGGTAAGGCGGTTCGCAATATTACAAGCCGGCGCGGGTTTCGGCGGCCATGTAGTCGACTACGGATTTCAGGCTGTTGGTTTCGCGGAAGACTTTGAGTTGGCGATCGGCGCCGGTTCCCTGTTCGAGCATGGTGTGGATGTAGTTGATCTCGTTGCGGCTGCCGAGTTCGTCGAGGACGTCGTCGATGAAGGCCAGGTACTCGATGATGAGTTCGCGCACAGGGACCTCGATTTGTTTACCGAAGTCGATCATCTTGCCGTCGATGCCGTAGCGGACGGCGCGGAATTTGTTCTCCATGAGCAGAGCGCGGGAGTACTGGCGATAGTCGATGTTGTTTGAGTGAAGATGCCAGAGTTTGCAGGCGGTGGCCTGGATGAGCGCGGCGATGGCGATGGACTCCTGGGCGCGAAGGGGGATGTCGCAGATGCGGACCTCGACCGTGTCGAAGAACGGGTGGGGGCGGACGTCCCACCAGATTTTTTTTGCGTTGTCGATGGAGTTGGTCTTGATGAGCAGGTTGACGTAGCTTTCGAACTCGGAGTAGCTGGCGAAGCTGTCGGGGAGGTTGGTGCGAGGAAAGTTTTCGAAGACCTTGGCGCGGTAGCTCTTGTAGCCGGTCTCCATGCCGAGCCAGAAGGGCGAGTTGGTGGAGAGCGCGAGGATGTGGGGGAGGAAGTAGCGGAGCGAGTTCATGATGCGGATGGCGGCTTCGCGGTCTTCGATGCCGACGTGGACGTGGAGGCCGAAGATGAGATTGGCGCGGGCGACGAGCTGGAGGTCTTCGACGACCTGGGCGTAGCGGGGATCGGGATAGATCTCCTGGACGCGCCAGTCGGCGAAGGGGTGAGTGGCTCCGGCGATGAGGAGGAGGTCGTGCTCCTCGGCGAGGGCGATCATGTTGCGGCGGAGGTCGAAGAGGTCCTCCTGCGCGTCCTGGATGTTGCTTGCAGACGCGGGTGCCGACCTCGATGACGGATTGGTGCATCTCGGCCTTGACGCGCTCTTCGAGGCGGAGTTTGCCCTTGGCGAGCATCTCGGTCGCGATGTGCGAGCGCAGGTCGCGGGTCTCCGGGTCGACTGTCTGGTACTCCTCTTCGATGCCTAGCGTGAAGGATGGCCGCATATACTCTCCGCTTTCAGTTGTGATTCAGAAGCGTATCACTTGAGGCAAAAACGAAGAACAACGATGGGAATTCTCTCAAGTTTGGTTGCGGTTGATTGACAAGAGGAACGAGCAACAGCAAAACAACGACAAAGGCGAAACAGACGTTAGCAAAGACAGATACTGCACCTGCACCTGCAATTAGCGAACTAGATTATTCGTGTTTCTTTACTTTCTTCTTTATTGCCTTCTTCGGAGCGGATTTAGCTTCTGGTTTCGCGGATGATTTTTTGCTTGAGGGTGCGAGGAAGGCGGACCAGCTCAGCTCACTGTTTCTTTGTCAGAGGACTGGGCCTTCTTTACGGCTAGCTTTGCGACTTTGTCGACGATCCAGTCGAAGCTTTCTTTGCCTACGGAGTGGAGGTCGGCGTCGGGGGCTGGGTTCATGAAGTCGATGGCGTAGGGGATGCCGTCTTCGACTGCGAACTCGACGGTGTTGAGGTCGTAGCCGAGCGCTTTGCAGAGGGTGAGGGCATCTTTTTCTACGCGCTTGAGGAGTTTCTTGTCGTACTCGGGTGGATCGAGGACGTAGCGATGCTCGTGCGGGCGGCGCGGGTCGTAGGGCATGATGCGGACGTCGGTCTGGCCGACGACGTAGCAGCGGAAGTACTCCTTGAAGTTGACTGCGGCCTGGAGGGTCATGCAGAGGTCGCGGGTCTGGTCGTAGGCGTGGAAGAACTCTTCGCGGTCGTGGACGTGGAAGACGTCGCGCCAGCCGCCGCCGTCGTGAGGTTTGAGGAAGGCGGGAAAGCCGACGTACTCGAAGATGCTGTCCCAGTCGAGGGGAAACTGCAGATTGCGTAGGGAGCGCTCGTTGATCTGCGGAGGAAATTTTTTGTGCGGCAGGAGAACGGTTTTAGGGACGGCGACTCCAAGTTTTGAGGCGAGGGCGTAGTTGAAGAACTTGTCGTCGGCAGACCACCAGAAGGGATTGTTGATGACCTGTGTGCCGGTGAGGGCAGCATTTTTTAGATACGAGCGGTAGAAGGGAAGGTCGTGCGAGATGCGATCGACGATGACGGCGTAGCCCGAGGGCGCAGCCATGTGGACGCCGCCGAGATGAACGAACTCGGCCTGAATACCTTCGATCTCCATTGCGTTGATGCGATCGACGAATGCGCCGGGAAAGGTATTTTCCATTCCGAACAGAACACCAATCTTCTTCACTGAAATCCTCCATGGACGAATGTTGGAGAGGTGGATTGCCGTTGGGGACTAGAGATAGGTTGCAAGCATTCTCTGCCACCAGGGCCAGTCGTGGCCTGTGTTGTCGCCCCAGACGTCGAGACGGCAAGGGATACTTTTGTTGCGAAAGACCTGCGCCATGCGCTCGTTTTCGTTCCAGCACTGATCGTGGACACCAGTCGCGAGGACGTAGGTGTTGCGACGGTAGCGGTCGAGATACCACGAGTCGCCGATGTTGGGGAGGTAGTGCATGGGGATGTTGAAGTAGCAGTCGTCGTCGTAGTAGCCGGATAAAAAGTTGGATGGGTCGAAGGCTCCGCTCATGGAGAGCATCGCAGTAAAGACGTCGGGATGGCGGAGGGCGATGTTCATGGCGTGGTAGCCGCCGAAGCTGGTGCCGATGGAGCCCAGGCCGGAGTATTGATTTCCCTGGCGGACGAGGGGACAGACCTCGTTCATGATGTAGTTGTTGTATTGCACCTGACGGGCGATGCGCCAGCGCGGAGGGACATTGCGGTTGTACCAGCTTTCGGCGTCGACCGAGTCGACGCAATAGAGCTGGAGGTGGCCGTGTTCGAGCTTGTCGTGAACGGTGTTGACCATGCCGCGATCTTCAAACTCGAAGAAGCGGCCTTGTGAGGTGGGAAAGACAATCGCGGGAAAACCTGCGTGTCCGAAGACGAGCAGTTCCATATCGCGTCCGAGGGAGGGTGAAAACCATTTGTGGTAATCGCGTTTCATCGAGCTCCCTCTGCTAGTCTGATGCAATCGTAGTTTATTGGAGCAATTTCTTCCGCATTGAGACCTATACCGACATCCGCTTCCCATCCTGCGCTTGAGGCCCCTGAGCGCGGGTCGATCTCCGCCATCTCCGACGAAGACGCGTTGAGAGAGCATACCGCAGACGATCTCGATTTGAATCCGAGATATAGCGTGCGTAAGTTTCATTCGGAGATTTTGCCGGATGACCGCGTCGTTTCGGTTTATCTTCCGCCACAGTATCTGGAGCAGGAGGAGCGGCGCTTCCCGGTTTTTTACCTGCATGACGGGCAGAATTTGTTTGACGGGCGGACCTCGTATGTCGCGGGACGGACGTGGAATGCGCACACCACGGCTGACCGGCTGACTGTAGAGGGCGAGATTGAGCCGGTGATTCTGGTTGGCGTTGCAAATACAGGGCTTCGACGGATGGCCGAGTACACGCCGACGCGCGACTACAAGATGGGCGGGGGCGAGGGGCGAAGTTATGGGCGGCTGCTGATCGAGGAGTTGAAGCCGCTGATCGACAGCTCGTATCGGACTCTGCCTGAGGCCGGGAATACGGGTCTGGGCGGGTCGTCGCTGGGCGGGTTGATCTCGCTTTATCTTGGGTTTACGCGCCCCGAGGTGTTTGGCAAGGTGGCGGTGATGTCGCCGTCACTGTGGTGGGATCAGCGGAGTATCTTCAACGTGATCGACCAGACGCGGCCGAGGCCCGACCTGCGCATCTGGCTGGATATTGGAACGGCGGAGGGCGTGCGGCATCTGCGGGATGCAGACCATTTGGAGCGGCAACTGGTGAAACGAGGCTGGCAATTGGGGGTTGACCTCGCTTATATGAAGGCGGACGGGGCGGTTCATGACGAAAATGCGTGGTCGGATCGCTTCGGGGACGTGCTGCGGTTCCTGTTTCCCGCCAAGTGAGCTGATATTGCGCTATTTCGTTGCGAAAAAGCGCGTTTTCAGCCATACTTAGTTGTTGGGTAATGTGTACTTAAGGTCCCTGTCTGAAGGAAGATTCGACAGCGCGGCTATGTCACCCAAACCAAAAATGTTTTGAAAGGCATTGCCAGTGTTGATGATCCGTTTGGCGCGCGTTGGAGCGCGTAAGCAGCCGCACTACCGCATCGTTGTTATTGAGAAGGACCGCGCCCGTAACGGCCGTTCGGTCGAAGTGGTGGGAACCTACAATCCGCGGACGAACCCCGCGACAGTTGATTTGAAGCGCGACCGTATCGACTACTGGACCGGCAACGGCGCACAGTTGTCAGAGCGCGTTGGGAAATTGATGTCCCAGAAACCGGCAGAGGCAGTCGCAGTAGCTTAAGAGTAACGTCGAAGCTATCTTTGGGTAACCTACGTGGTGCCCAAAGATAGCTAACACACTAGGTTCTTTGTGGCACGCCCTGTACACGGTTTCACGTAGACTCCTTGGTATTGCACAGTCGAATTGCAGTTGGCCTTGCAAAGCAGATGGCCCCGGGTTAAAAGCCGTGGATCAACTGCGACCGGTGTTTCGCTCGTTGCAGCAATTCCTGGAAGATCTCGCAGTAGACGAGACGAAGGGATTTGGCTTGAGCGAATCCTCGTGACTCCCAGACCCAGAAGGTGTGTGATGACTCAGGCAACTCAGTTTCCTGCAGGGGAAAACCCTGTAAAGAACATGACAGACCTTGTAGCGGAGATAGCCCGTGCCCTGGTTGACGATCCGAACAGTGTTTCCGTCGAGGCCATTCAAGATGGCGAAACCACCGCACTTCGGTTGCGGGTCGCTCATAGCGACGTCGGCAAGGTGATCGGAAAACAAGGCCGGACGGCGCGGTCGATGCGTACCATCCTCAGTGCAGCGAGCATGAAGCTGAAGCATCGCTTTTCGCTCGACATTGTGGAAGAGGATCAGACACCTGCTCCATAGAGGTTCGATCGACCGAGAACAGCGCGCCGGTTACTCCTTTGCCTCAGTCTTTTTCTTATGACGCAAAGTACCCCAGCATGGATCGTATTAGCGCACCTGCTTCGGCCACAGGGCCGCAAGGGTGAGGTGCTGGCAGAGCTGTTTACCGACTTCCCCGAACGGTTTGAGGAGCAGACGCGGGTGTTTCTTGCTCCAGCCGGCTTCCAAGGTGAAGAGGCAGAGGCGCGTCTGGCCGAGGTTGTGTCGTTCTGGCTGCCGGTGGGCAAGAATGAAGGACGCGTGGTGCTGCAGTTTGCGGGAATCGATTCGATCTCAGACGCTGAATCGATTGCTGGGCAGGATGTCATCGTTCCGCGTGAAGAGCGGCTTCCGTTGGACGATGAGTCGGTTTATATCAGCGAGCTGATCGGTTGCACGGTCTATGACGGGACGCTGGCGGTTGGTGTCGTGGAAGATGTGCAATTTGCTACGACTGCGGATGGTGCGCGAAGGTTGACCGACGCTGCTCCGCTGCTGGCGGTGACCTCGGTCGATGGAGACGAGGTACTGATTCCGTTTGCGAAGGCGTTTCTGGTGACGGTGGATACCGAGGCGAAGCGCATCGAGATGAAGCTGCCTGAGGGCCTAGTTGAGGTCAATCGGACAGCGGGCGATAAGACTTAGAAGTGATAGGCAAGGCCTAATGAAAGTATCGGGTAGACCGGTAGTTTCTTCAGGTCTTCGTTGATCTTCTGGATCTCCTGCTGGAGGCTGGCCTGAGCCTCGGCGTTATTGGCGAAGCTGGCGCAGCCGCCGTCATTGCAGGCGGTGCCGGTGAGGTTGACGTTGATGGTGGGGGCGCCGGTGTAGGCGACGCCAAACTCAATGGGAATCGAGAGCCGGCGGTCAGTGCGTGGAAGAATGTTGCCGAAGCCGAGCAGGAGCACAGGGGAGAAGTTGCGAGGGTAGACGACCGACATGGTTCCTTTGACCGGATCGGTGACGCTGTTGAGGTAGGTCTGGTCGCCGAGTGAGAAGCTCTGTCCGGCGGGAACGGTCGCGATGGCAGAGACGGCGTTTTTGGCCTGGAGAATGCCGGGGCTGATGTGGAATCCGCCGTGCGTCGGGAACCAGTCGAGGGTGGTCTGCGAGGACCTGAAGTGGCAGTGGGCGTTGTAGTTCACTCCGTCGACGCCGAAGGGGTAACCGAGGGCGAAGACGTTGTACCCAGTGCGGAGATTGAGGCTGCGGGAGAGAGGTGTGGCCAGCTCTACGCCAGCCCCCAGGGTATTGGCTTTGATGCCGAAGGCGGCGGTGCGGAAGGGTCTTATGGCTGAGAGTTTTTTCTTCGCTGTCGGTACCGGAACCGTGCGGACCAGTCCGTTAGCCCTGGGTGACGCGTTGTTTCGTGCGGCGAACTCTCATCGATGCCAGAGTATTGTCTGAGGGCTGGAGGAGTGCAAGCTGCCGGGCTGGATTAGCTGATAGCTGCTCTTGCGCCGTGGCGATAAAACAAAGAGACGTTGGCAGCATAATCAATACAGCGGCAAGTTTTATTCGGCACATGGCGAGACTCTTTCTACTCGTGATGCCTTGGAGATGGCTTTGTTGCTTCGGTCCATCACGTTCAGAGTTCGTTTGAAACAGGCTGCGTGGTTCTAGAACTTTGAGGTGATATGGTGCAATCTGCACGGTCATCCATCAGGAGCTTTACCGCACTTATCGTCTATGCGCTTCGACATCATCACGATCTTTCCTGACTTCTTTAGCGGCCCGTTCGATTTTGGGATTCTGAAGCGCGCTCGCGCTGCGGGCCTGGTCGATATTGCTACTCACGATCTGCGCAGCTTCACGCATGATCGCCATCGAACGGTGGATGACAGGCCGTTTGGTGGAGGCGAAGGGATGGTGCTGAAGGCGCAGCCGATCTATGACGCGGTGCAGTCGCTGCATATTGCGCCCAAGCAAGAACGTGAGAGGCAGAAGGAGACCGTGATCCTGCTGTCGGCGCAGGGGCAGCCGTTTAGTCAGTCTCTGGCGCATGAGCTTTCAACAACAGAGCGTGTGGTGATTTTGTGCGGGCGGTATGAGGGGATCGATGAGCGGGTGAATGAGATGCTCTGCGATCGCGAAGTTTCGATTGGCGATTATGTTTTGTCGGGCGGGGAGCTGGCGGCTGCGGTGATTGTGGATGCTGTGGTGCGGTTGTTGCCGGGTGCTCTGGGTAATCCTGACTCTTCGCGATTTGAGAGCTTTGGTGCGGACGATGTGGCCGAGGATGCGAGTGAGACGGATAGGCCGCCGCGGTCGACCTATGGCTCGGGAGGGTTGCTGGACTATCCGCACTACACACGGCCTGCGGATTTTATGGGAAGGATGATTCCGGAGGCGCTCTCGGGGGGAAATCACGAGGCGATCCGAAGATGGCGACGGCGGATGGCGTTGAAGAAGACGCTGGAGAATCGTCCGGATCTGTTGGATAAGATCGAAATTGACGATGAGGACCGGGAGATTCTGGCTGAGTTGAGGAGGGACGATTCAGGGTCTAGTTAGATATATGTCCTGCCGGACGGGCCCACTTCGCGTGGGGCGGTCACTTCGTGACTTTTATACCTTTTTGGTGGGGCGTCCCTGGCTTGGCGGAGATGATTCTAAGAGGCATTTTGCGCTGATTTCGTGTACACTAAAGGTCGAGTCCAACATAGGAAAGTTGTGTCATGTCCATTCATCCCATTATGCAGAAGCTGGCCGCCAAGATAGAGCGGACCGATCTACCCTCGTTCGCCCCTGGCGACACCGTTCGTGTTCAAGTCAAGATTCGTGAAGGCGAGAAAGAGCGTCTGCAGGCGTTTGAGGGCATGGTGATTGCCTGCCGCAAGGGCGCACAAGGATCCTTTACCGTTCGCAAGATGAGCTTCGGCCAGGGCGTCGAGCGCATCTTCCCGTACAACTCCAAGGTTGTCGACAAGGTCGAGAAGGTTCGCTCGTACGAAGTTCGCCGTTCGAAGCTGTTCTACCTGCGCGGTCTGCGCGGTAAGGCTGCTCGTCTGCGCGAGGTTGAGCGCGCCGCCAAGTAAGCTTTCAGTTCCCTGTTTTCCACTGAGCCACGACTTCGGTCGTGGCTTCGTTCTGCGCGGTGGTTATACACTCGAACCTGAAGAGCATGGCCTCGATTCCCTCCTCACGTGCGCCCCGAACAGTGACGGCAGCTACCGCGAAACAACGGATGCTGAAGCAGCTGGTTTGCAGCGATGCGCCGGAGCAGGCTCTGCGGTACTACGGGTTTCAGCGGATCGCCGGAGTGGACGAGGTGGGGCGTGGGGCGCTGTTTGGGCCGGTGGTGGCTGCGGCGGTGATTCTTCCGGAGTGTTTGGACGCGCTGGCGGATGCGGGATTGAAGGATTCCAAGCAGCTAACTCGGGAGGAGCGCGAGTCGCTCGACCAGCAGATACGTGGCATGGCGCTCGCAATTTGCGTGGCGGAGGTCGATGCAGAAACGATCGACCGGGTGAACATCTATCAGGCGACGCGAATGGCGATGTTGCAGGCTGTCGTGGGGTTGGCGATGGCTCCGGATCATCTGCTGATCGACGCGATGCGGCTTGACCATCCATGCAGGCAGACGAAACTGATCTATGGAGATGCATTGAGTCTGTCGATTGCCGCGGCTTCAGTAGTTGCGAAGGTGCATCGCGATGGATTGATGCGGCAACTGGATGAGCTGCATCCAGGGTATGGACTTGCGTCGCACAAGGGTTATGGAACGCCGGAGCATCGGCGAGCGCTGGCGGAGATTGGGCCTTGCGCGCTGCATCGGAGAACTTTTGCGCCAGTGAGAGCTGTTGACCCAGATGCGGTGTTGGATCAGGTGGTGTCGGCTGAGTTGCTGTTTGATGATGTGGACCTGGAGGATGCGGAGTGGGCCTGAAGCTGATGTGCGTGGTGGCGCACCCGGATGATGAGTGTTATGCGTTTGGTGGAGCGTTAGCACTGGCGGCGGATCGTGGGATTGAGACTTACGTGGTCTGCCTGACGGATGGCCAGGCGGCTACAAATCGAGGCGAGGCGGCGAGTGCAGATGCGCTGGGGAAGATGCGGCGGGATGAGTTTTCTGCCTCTTGTGAGGTGCTGGGTGTCTCGCACCACGAGCTGATGGACTATCAGGATGGACAACTGGAGTTCGTCAACTTCTCGGCGGCTGCGGGGAGACTGGTGGAACGGATAAGACGGTATAAGCCGGATGTCGTGGTGACGTTTGGCGGGGATGGCGGACCGAATACGCACCCGGATCACATGATCGTGTCGATGCTGACTACCGCGGCGTTTCACTGGGCAGGGCAGACGAAGCGATATCGGGAGTTGGGAGCACCCTTCAGGGCGCAACGGTTGTACTACGTTACTGCGAACTTTCATCTGCCAGACAGGCCGCCTGCTGTGCCAATGCCGTGGACGGTGACGCTCGATATCCGCGCGGCGTGGGAGCGGAAGATGGAAGCGTTTCGACGGCATGTTTCGCAGGCTCCGCTGATGGAGAAGACGAAGGAGATCTTCGAGCGATATGGTCCGGAGGAGTTTTATACGTTGGTGGCTACGGCTGAGCCACAAGCTGCGCGGTTAGTGACGGATCTGTTCGAAGGGCTGGAGTAATTTCGATTCGCTCGCTTTTCTGCCGCTGCGGACCACAGTGATTCAAGTGAAGCTGCAGGCGCTGTCTGGTTCTGCGTTGCTCTTCCAGGCTGGGTTGGTGGTCCAGTCTGGCGGCAGATTGGGTGGACGATAGGTTGGGTCGTCGGCGAGCTTCTGCCACACGCTTGCATGCACGACAGAACCGGGTGGGATGGTCCTTGGTGCTCCCAGCGGTATGCGCCAGCGCTTCTTCTGCAAGGTCGAGTCGTAGTAGGAGTGGGGGAAGATCTCAAGGAGCCACCACCACTTGTTTAGCGATCTGTGAATGCGTTGTGGGGGATTGGGTGGGACCGCGGAGTAAGGCGATGTGCCGTTGATAATATCGGCCGCGCGCTGCGGATCGACGAGGAGACCGAGGGAGACGGCTTCGCAGAGCATCCATTGCAGGGTGATCTGGGAGAGGCCGGCTTCGGCGCTTGGGTATGAGCCACCGATGTCGGAGTGGACGCCGGCGAACCACACCTGCTTGATGTCCTGGCCGGGGAATGGCAAGCCCCACATGTTATTGCGGAAGTAGCAACGGCGCTCATCAATGGAAGTGGCGTGGCGACCGTGCGCCATGTCCGGATTGCGCGCGGTATAGGGTAGCTTGAGTGGATCCCATATCCAACCGACGGAGCTGACTGTGTCCCACACGCCAACGAGATGCATAGGGCATGGGCGGCAGAAGGTTTCCTTGAAGCCTGATGCGACCTGAAAGGTGTGCTTCATGCCATCCGCTTTGCGGCTGCGTTTTGCATACATGCGGACGACGTAGGGGATGAGTCCGTCGTTGCCGGGACAGAGCAGACCGAACATCTGGAGCACGCCAGCGAGGGCGCGAACAGTGTAGGCTCCGCGGCTGAAGCCGAAGAGGTAGACATCGTCTCCCTGCTCGTAGACTTCCATCAAATATCGGTAGGCGTCGCTGACGTAGCGCAGGAAACCTACACCAAAGGCAAGTCCGCCAACGATGGAGAAGAAGCTTTCTATCTTGTTCGTCGAGGATGGGAGAGCCTTCGGTGCCGATGCCGGGATGATAGTAGCCAACCTGCCGCTTGCCGTCGACGATGAGAGCGCGATAGAGCTGGATGACGTTGGAGTTGTTGTCGCCATACTCGTTGCCGGTGCCATCGCAGCAGATGACGATGTTCTTCGCCATAAGGGAACTCCTTCAATCGGGGAAGAACGAATCATATTGGCAAGAGGTGGAAAAAGGAAGAGGTTTCGCCGGAGCAAAGAATGATCCGGTAATCGTTGAGCACTTCGTTGATCGCAGTTTTGCGATGATCTGTTGCAAATGGATGTAGCGATTGCGTCTGTAAACTTGCAGGATATGAGGACCGAGATGGATGACATGGAGATGGAGACGGCGCTTGATCCTATTGCGCTATTTCGAGTGTGGATGAAGGATGCGGCGGCTCGTGAAGTGAACGATCCGGATGCGGTGGCTCTGGCTACGGCCACGCAGGGCGGTGCGCCCAGTGTGCGGATGGTGCTGATGAAGCGATTGGATGAGCGGGGTTTCTGCTTCTATACGAATGCGGATAGTCAGAAGGGCTCGGAGTTGGCTGTAAATGCGCAGGCTGCGATGTGTTTTCACTGGAAGTCGCTGCGGAGACAGGTGAGGATCTCAGGGACGGTGGCGGAGTTGTCTCGTGAGGATGCGGATGCTTACTTTCATAGCCGGTCGCGGTTGAGTCAGCTAGGGGCTTCGGCTTCACAGCAGAGCCGCGTGCTGGCGTCGCGGGAGATGCTGGTTGAACGGGTGAAGGAGCTGGAGCGGGAGTTTCCGGGGGAGATTCCGCGGCCAGAGTACTGGCGAGGATATGTACTGCACCCGGAGCGGATTGAGTTCTGGAAGGATGGCGAAGGGCGGCTGCATGACCGCTTTTTGTTTTCGAAGAATGGGAGTAGCTGGACGAAGGAGCGGCTGTTTCCTTAGAGCTGTCCCTAGATGAGTGGCGGATCAAACCCAGAGTTTTGGTAGGGCGCCGGTTGTGCCTGTCAGTGGATCTGAAGGCGGAAAACGGACGCGGGCCATGCTCTCGAGCATGGCAGGAGTGGCTGCGGTGCGACAGATATCCCAATGTTCGTTCTCGGGGTAGGCGCCGATGACGAGGAAGTCGTCGGAGGCGGAGATGCGGCAGTGGCCGGTGCCGGTGGGAAGGATGAGGATATCGCCAGAGCGAACTGTGACAAGCTCGCCGCCTTCGCCGCCGAGGATGAGATCCGCATGACCTGCTGCGAAGCCGAGGACTTCGTGTGCGGTTGAGTGGTAGTGATGGAAGGAATAGACACCATTGCGCCACTGCGGTGGCCATCCGTTGGTCTTGAAGATGCGCTCCATATCGTCGGCGAGGTTGGCGCTTGGTGGAAGAGCGCTTCGATAGAGGAGGACGGGAAAAGAGTTGTTGGGAACCCATCCGTTGGGCTTGAGATGAATCTGCTGAGGAGTTGAGGGCGTGGACTTTTCAGTTGCCGATGCCAAGACTTTGCTGCCTCCTAAGCCCGTGACAACGAGGCCGGTAGCGAATTGTCTGCGATCGATTGGCTTCATGCTTATTGGATGGTGGAAGGCTTAGCTGAGTTGGAACTCGTCACGAGACCGGACTGGAGGCTGAGTGCAGTGGGGGCCGGTTTTTTGAAGTGCTTGATGACGGTGTAGGCGACTCGGGCGAGGAGGAGGATGGTGAGGACGACGGTGTCCTTCCAGGGGGAGCGGTTGCCGACCTTGACCAGCCACCAGTAGTGAACGACACCGGCGATTGCAGCGAGATAGACGAGTCGATGAAGACGCTGCCAGTTTTTGCCTCCCATGGCTCGCATGATGAAGGCCGGTGAGGTGCAAGCCAGCGCGAGCAGAAGGACCCAGGCCAAGAGACCGACCTGAATAAACCGGCGGTTGAGAACGTCGTGGACCATGCCGGGCAAGACGAGTCTGAATTGAGTAACTAGTACTCCGGGGTGGCCGGTGCGCAGTCCGTTGAATGCAGCCTCGATGTCGTAGCCAGAGAAGAGAAAGACGAAGATTGCGAGGTGGAGCGTGGCGTAGAAGAAGGCGTAGAGACCGATGAGGCGGCGGAAACGAATGAGAAAGGCGATGGAGGGTGAAAGCCTGCGTATGGGTGTAATGGAGAGAGACGCGAGCAGGATGTAGATCGTCCAGTCGCCGGTGAAGTGGGTGATGTAGTTGACCGGGTCGGCATAAGTGGAGAGGCGGCCCGAGGTGAAGAGGTGCAGCAACCATGCCAGGGGGGCGAGGCAGAGAAGGTGGGTCAGGACCTTGAGGATGATGATGGCGCGCTTGGACATTGGCTGGAGTTAGTTTAGCGCGGGGGTATGACCGCTTTGACGAGTGAGGATCATGCAGTTTCGGTGTGTCTTCGTGATGCTTGATGGTCAGTAATATTTTTTGAGGTCCATGCCGGCGTACATGCTGGCAACCTGATCGCTGTAGCCGTTGAACATGAGGGTGGGGATGCTGCGACCGAGAAAGCCGGTGTCGAGGCGGCGCTCGTGGGCCTGGGACCAGCGGGCGTTGTCGTAGTTCGGATTAACGTTGGAGTAGAAGCCGTACTCTCGGCCGTCGGCTTCATTCCAGGTGGTCTCGGGCTCCTTGTCGGTGAAGTGGAAGCGGACGATGGCCTTGGCGGACTTGAATCCGTACTTCCACGGGACGATGACACGGACGGGGGCGCCATTCTGGTTGGGCAGGACCTGGCCGTAGCAGCCGAAGGTGAGGAGGGTGAGGGGGTTCATGGCCTCGTCCATGCGAAGGCCTTCTCGATAGGGCCAGTCGTAGCCGGAGGGTTCGTCGGGCAT
The DNA here is from genome assembly GCA_963771625.1 of uncultured Acidobacteriaceae bacterium. Lineage (GTDB taxonomy): Bacteria > Acidobacteriota > Terriglobia > Terriglobales > Acidobacteriaceae > Edaphobacter. Next base: position 92,476 of record CAVYUE010000017.1, on the reverse strand, counting down.
GACTTTGCGGTTGTTGTAGGAGAAGAACTGGACGTATTTGGCGCTGGGAAGCGGCTGGCAGAAGTTGATGAACTCGGAGAGGGAGTAGCCGTCCCACGGGATGATCATGGACCAGGCTTCGACGCAGCGGAAGCGGTAGACACGCGACTCGAGCGGGCGGTAGTGGATGAGATCGTCGATGTTGATGGTCTGGGGCTTTTTGACCATGCCGGTGATCTGGATGGGCCAGGGGCGGGTCTGGAGACGGTAGGCGTTGTGCGAGGGATCGGATTTGTCGGTGCCGTACTCGTAGAAGTTGTTATAGCTAGACGCTTTGGCGAGTGGGGTTTGCGGGTCGGGGAGGGTGTATTTGCTGGGGATGGTTTGGAGCTGGTCGGCGGCGTGTACAGCAGTTGCGGGATCAATGAGATCGGGGATGGTACGCGCGGCCAGGGCGGCAGCTCCGAGGGTGGCGGCTCCGGTAAGGAAGCGGCGACGGCTCCGCTGGTGTTGCTCGAAGACGTGCTGCGGGGTGATGTCGGACGAGTTGATGGCGGATTCGAGGCTGGGTGACTTGCGGAGAAGCATTGCTTGGTTCCCTCTTGCTCCCTACAGACTACTGTCAATGATATGACTCTGAAATAGGCCTGCTGGTTACAGTACGAATGAGATTGGGCGGCGGATGCTGGATTTGCAGGGTGATCTGGGGTGGGAGGGTGTGAGAGATTAGAAAGTAATGACTTCTATACGGATAATTGCAGCTCTGGGTGCGGTATCGGTAGTGGGGCTCGCGGTGGCGGGTGGGTTGGGACGGGGGCCAGTACGAGCTCAAGTCCGGGATCAGGCACTGCGCGATCCGGCGAACCTAGCGGGAGAGCAGGTGCGGCCGGCGGTGGTGGTGAATGAGATTCCGGCGAATGAGGGCGCTACGGCGCTGTGGCAGAGTCTGGTAAAGCTGCGGACACGGGCAAGTTTGATGATGATTGTGGCGCATCCTGACGACGAAGATGGCGGAATGCTGACGTATGAGTCGCGTGGGCAGGGTGCGCATGTGGCGATGTTGACGCTGACTCGGGGTGAGGGTGGGCAGAATTTGATGTCGGGCGACTTCGATGGTGCGTTGGGGCTGGTGAGGACGCAGGAGCTGCTGGCGGCTGGTCGTTATATGGGGATCGACCAGATGTGGGGAACGGAGGTGGACTTCGGGTTTTCGAAGACAAAGGAGGAGAGCTTCGATAACTGGGGACATGATCGCGTGTTGTATGACGCGGTGAGGGCGGTGAGGCTGTATCGGCCGCTGGTGGTGACGGCGGTGTTTGTTGGTGGGATTACGGATGGACATGGGCAGCACCAGGTGTCGGGTGAGATGGCGCAGGAGGTGTTCGATGCGGCGGGAGATCCGAAGGTGTTTCCGGATCAGATTGCGGCGGGGTTGCAGCCGTGGAGTCCGCTGAAGGTGTATGGGACGGGTGCCGTTTTTTTCTGTCACCGAGAAGGGGATGTATGACTATGCGACGGGAAAGTATGCTCCGGCGAGGTTCTACAACTACGTGACGAAGGAGTGGACGACGAAGTCTCCGGCGGAGAATGTGGTGGTGCCTGAGGGGGAGTATAGCCCGGTGCTGGGGCTGACCTATCTGCAATTCGCAAGGATGGGTTTGGGACTGCAGAAGACTCAGAATGGCGGGATGGGAGTGCCGGCGGCGGGGGAGTTCGATGTGCCGTATCACCGGTATGGATCGAGGGTGAGTGCAGGCGCTGCGCCGGATGCGAAGGAGAAGAGTTTTTTTGATGGCATCGATGTTTCTTTGGTTGGAATGGCGACGCTGGCTCCCGGCGAGACGAGTTTTTTGAAGCAGGATCTCACGAAGATCGATGGGTTGCTGCAGCAGGCGATGAAGGGGTATTGCATCGATGCGCCGGAGAAGATTGCGCCATTACTGCGCGATGGTTTGCGTGCGACCGACGAGTTGATTGCTAAAGTCGAGACGAGTGGGCTGACTGCTCGGGAGAAGTTTGATCTGTTGCATGAGCTGCGGGTAAAGAGAGTGCAGTTCAACGATGCGATCGTTGAAGCGCTGGGGCTGAGCCTGAGAGCGCAGGTGGCAGGACGCGCGGATAATGGGCCGTTTGCGCGATTTGGCGATGGCAGCGACACGTTTGTGACGGCGGTACCGGGGCAGACGTTTGGCGTGCAGATGCGCGTCGTCAACGGAAGCAACGTGCCGGTAAAGCTGAAGACTGCGGAGTTGGAGTCGAGCGCCGGCGCTACATCGGAGAGCACGGGGAGCCGGTCGGGAGACGGGACCATTGTGAGCGGGCTGGCGTATGAGGGATTGTTTCAGGTGAAGTTGCCGGAAGATGCGAAGGCAACGAGGCCGCCGTTTACGCGGACGGATGTTGAAAAGTCTTACTACGATGTGGCTGATCCGACGATGCGGAATGCTTCGCTTCCCTTGCCTGCGCTGACGGCCTGGGTGACGGTGAACTATGACGGCGTGGATGTTCGGTTGGGGCAACAGGTGCAGACGCTGCATCGTGTGACTGGACTGGGGACGGTGTATGAGCCGCTGGTGGTGGCTCCGGCGATTTCGGTTTCGGTGTCGCCTGCGGCTGGCGTGGTGCCGCTGACCGAGAAGACACTGATGATGACTGTGGATGTGAAGAGCAATGTGAAGGGCGTGGCAGCAGGGACGGTGAAGCTTGAGCTGCCGAAGGGGTGGACGGCGTCGCCAGAGCAGGGGGAGTTTTCGCTGGCGAAGGATGGAGATTCGGTGGAGGTGCCGTTTGTTGTGACTCCGGGGAAGATGGCGGAGACGGCTTACACGATGACGGCGGTTGCGACGTATGCGGGGCGGGAGTATCGCGAAGGATATAAGACGGTGGGGTATGCCGGGTTGTTGCCGGCAAATCTTTATCGGCCGGCTACGTATAAGGCGCGGGGCGCGGATGTGAAGGTGGCTCCGGGGTTGAAGGTGGGATATCTGCCAGGGACCGGGGACGAGGTGCAGGCGTCGCTGGAGAATCTGGGAGTGCACGCCACGACGTTGACGATGGGCGATGTTGCGGCGGGAAAGCTTGCCGGTTATGACGTCGTCGTGCTGGGTGTGCGGGCGTATGCTGCGCATCCGGGGCTGGCGGCAGCGAATGGCCAGTTGCTGAACTACGCGAAGAACGGTGGCGTGCTGATTGTGCAGTACAACTCGGGCAATTTCGACTATGGGCCGTACCCTTCCTCGCTGGGGAGTAACGAGAGGGTGGTGGATGAGACTTCTCCGGTGAAGCTGCTGATGCCAGAGAATCCACTACTGAGCTGGCCAAACAAGATTACAGAGCGGGACTTCGACGGCTGGGTCGAGGAGCGCGGACACGGATTTATGGGAAGCTGGGATTCGCAGTACAAGGCACTGCTGGAGACGCATGATCCGGGGCAGGATCCACAGAAGGGCGGGTTGTTGGTGGCGAAGACCGGCAAGGGGGCCTATGTCTACGTGGCGTTTGCGCTGTACCGTGAGTTGCCCGAGGGAGTACCGGGAGCGTATCGGCTGTTCGCAAATCTGTTGAGCCTGGGGAAGGCGACGATCCAGTAGTTGTGCGCACGGCCCGGATTTTTGCCGCAGCGGGGAGACAGAAGCTGGCCGGTTGCGAGACACTTACAGGATGATGACTGGCGCTCGAGAAGAACAGTTGATCCATGCGGCGAGATTGTTGATGGATGCTCGCCGGACGAATGAGCCGATTGACGATCTGCCTGAAGATGTGCGGCCGACGACGGTGGGTGAGGCCTACTTTGTTCAAGACAGGCTGAGCCTTGTGTATGGGACGATCGGCGGGTGGAAGGTTGGAGCGCCGACGCCTGAGGCTACGCCGATGTTCGCGCCGATGCCGCTGTCTCGGATTGCGTCGAGTGGAGCGGAGTTGAAGCAGACGTCGCACCGGTTTCGCGGGCTGGAGGCTGAGATTGCGTTTTTGATGGCAAAGGATCTGCCGCCACGAGGGACTGCGTATTCCATGGACGAGGTGGTGGATGCGATTGCAAGCTGCCATCCGGCGATTGAGGTGCTGGAGAGCGGGCTGCTGGCTCCACTGAGTGCGACGCGGTTGTCGATGATCGCTGATCTGCAGATGCATGGCGGATTTGTGTATGGGGCAGCGGTGGCGAATTGGCAGAAGATTGATTTTTCGATGGAGCACGTTGTGCTCGCCGTGGATGGTGTGGTGCGGGTGGATCGGACTGGCTCGAATACGTCGGGGAATTTGATGCGCCTGCTACCGTGGCTGGCGAATGAAGGTGCGTGGCGCACCGGTGGGTTGAAGGCGGGCCAATGGATCACGACGGGAAGCTGGACAGGAGCTGAGCTGGCGGACGCCGGGACCACGGTTGATGTTAAGTTTTCAACGGCTGGCGATGTTCATCTGCGGTTTGAGTAGGTTTGGTGCGCCATCGAGCGTTTAGGTTCCGTAGGGCAAAGGATAGAGAGATGAAGTCGGCTAAGAGTGTTGAGTTCGTTGCCCCCACTACGGGGCAGTATGCGGAGATTTTGACTCCGGAGGCTGTGGCATTCGTTGTGGGCTTGCAACGAACGTTCAATGAACGGCGAAAGGAGTTGCTGGAGGCGCGGGGTGCCCGGCAGCGGCGGCTGGATGCGGCGGAGAGGCCGGATTTTCTGAAGGAGACGAAGGCGATTCGCGAGAGCGAGTGGGTGGTGGACCCGCTGCCTGCGGATTTGCTGGATCGGCGGGTGGAGATTACGGGGCCGGTGGATAGAAAGATGATCATCAATGCGCTGAACAGCGGCGCGAAGGTGTTCATGGCGGACTTCGAAGACTCGACGACGCCGACGTGGGAGAACGTGATTGATGGGCAGTTGAATCTGCGGGACGCGGTGCGGCGGACAATTACATTTGAGGATGAAAAGACCGGTAAGAGTTACAAATTGATTGAGAAGCCTGCGGTGTTGTTTGTGCGGGCGCGCGGTTGGCATCTGGAAGAGCGGCATCTGTTGGTGGATGGAGAGCCGATGTCGGGGTCGCTGTTCGATTTTGGCTTGTATGCGTTTCATAACGCGAAGGAGCTGCTGGCGCGGGGTTCAGGGCCCTACTTTTATCTGCCGAAGATGGAGAGCCATCTGGAGGCGAGGCTTTGGAACGATGTGTTCATCAAGGCTGAGGGAGAGTTGGGGATTCCAGCGGGTTCGATCAAGGCGACGGTGCTGATCGAGACGATTCTGGCAACGTTTGAGATGGATGAGATTCTTTGGGAGTTGAAGAATCATTCGGCTGGGCTGAATTGTGGGCGGTGGGACTACATCTTCAGCTTTATCAAGAAATTTGCAGGGGACACTAGCGTGTTGTTGCCGGATCGCGGGCAGGTGACGATGACGACGCACTTCATGCGGAGCTACTCGAAGCTGGCGATCAAGACTTGTCATCGGCGAGGAGTGAGCGCGATGGGCGGGATGAGTGCGTTTATTCCGATCAAGAGCGATCCGGTAGCGAATGAGAGGGCGCTAACACAGGTTAGAGCCGATAAAGAACGCGAGGCCACGGATGGGCACGATGGGACGTGGGTGGCGCATCCTGGTCTGGTGCCTGTCGCGTTGGAGGTTTTTGATCGTGTGATGCCGCAGGCGAATCAGATCTCGAAGCAGCTGCCGGATTATCACGTGACGGCGGATGACCTGTTGCAGATTCCTGAGGGGACGATCTCGGAGGCTGGGGTGCGGCAGAATGTTGCGGTTGGATTGGGTTATGTTGAGGCGTGGCTGCGCGGGATCGGGTGTGTGCCGCTGTTCAATCTGATGGAGGATGCGGCGACGGCGGAGATCAGCCGGGCACAGCTTTGGCAGTGGGTTCACCATAAGGCGGTGATGGAGGATGGTCTGCCGGTGACCGTGGAGATGGTGGATGCCGAGATTGCTGATGAGTTGGAGCGGGCGAAGGCAACTGTGGATGCAACGCGCTACTCGGCTTATGTGCGGGCTGCGGAGTTGATGAAGGAGCTGGTGAGGTCGCCGAAGTTCGTGGATTTTCTGACGGTGCCGGCTTATGACAGGGTGATGGCGGAGGGGCTTTAGTTCCCTGCTCCGATGTAGTGCGGCTTATTGGCGGAAGACGGTTCGCGTGTGAAGCGAATAACCCACCCTTTGCGACGGAACCGCAAAGGATGGGCCACCCGTTTTTGAGGACGGAATTTGACTGTGCTAGCTGATGGGCTGGCTCAGCTTCATGACGAGGCATTTGGCTGCGCCACCGGCTTTGAGAAACTCGGTGAGCGTGACCTCGATGATGTCGAAGCCGCGGGATTCGAGTTGATGACGTAGATCGTTGCTGATGTTGTTCAGGATGATGGTGCGGTCGACGTTGATGGCGTTGCAGGCAAAGCAGACAGCGTCGGCTTCGGAGACGACGATTCGCTTCTCCCGCGGATAGAAGGCTTCGATCTTGTCGAGGGAGGCACGGTCGAAGGCTTCGGGAAAGTACATGATGTAGCCGCCTTCGAGCGGGGCAAAGCAGGTGTCGAGGTGATAGAAGCGTGGGTCGATCAGGTGGAGTGAGGTAACCTCGGTGTGCCAGATCTTTCGGAGAGCCTGATGGCTGGAGGCGACGGTGCGCGGGCCATAGCCAACCCAGAGTCGAGTGCCGTCGGTGGAGAAGAGAGCGTCGCCTTCGCCTTCGAACGGCGTGGCGCGTGGGGTGTCGAGCACGGTGTAGCCTGCTTCGGCGAACCAGCGGCGGAAGTGGGGCTCTTCGCCCTGGCGCTCGGGGTGGAAGAAACTGCTGATGGCAACGGTGCCGTTGCGCTCGAGGCCGGCGTTGGCAGTGAAGACCATGTCGGGGGAGCCGGGTTGGGGCTCGATGAGCTGAACGTCAGCGATGGTGCGGACGGCTTCGTAGAGGCGCTGCCACTGCTCGGAGGCGCGGGTGCGCGAGGAGGCGTGGACGTTGCCGGCCATCCATGGGTTGATGACGTAGTTGACGTCGTAGAGCTTTGGGGGGCACATCAGGAATGTTGCTGGAGTGGGGCTGATGGTGGAGAGGATCGCCGGGTTGGTAATCTCGATTGGTTGCGTGCTCATGTGTAGAGCATGGATGACTACAAAAGCCGCGTCAACACTAATGATTATTCATTTGTAACGGATATTTATACATAAAGAGGTCTGTCCTGCCGGACGGGCTCCACTGCGCGTGGGGCGGTCACTTCGTGACCTGTATACCTTTTCTAAGTCAGGACGAGACTTCGGTCCTCCCGCTGGTCGGAGATCAGATTTTGGCTCCGACCAGCGGGGAACAACGTACTTCAGAGGTTGCCGCGGAGTTCCTGTTCGCGTTCGATGGCTTCGAAGAGGGCTTTGAAGTTGCCCTTGCCGAAGCTGCGGCTACCCTTGCGCTGGATGATCTCGTAGAAGACGGTCGGACGGTCTTCTACCGGCTTGGTGAAGATCTGGAGCATGTAGCCTTCGTTGTCCCGGTCGACCAAGATGCCTAGCTTTTCGAGCTCGTGGATGGGCTCGTCGATCTTGCCGATGCGGTGCTGCAGCTCAGTGTAGTAAGAGTGAGGGACGGTGAGGAAGTCGACGCCCTGCTGCTTCATGGCTGCGACGGTGGCGAGGATGTCGGCGGTGGCGAGGGCCATGTGCTGGACGCCGGGACCACCGTAAAAGTCGAGGTACTCCTCGATCTGGGACTTGCGGCGACCTTCGGCGGGCTCGTTGATGGGGAATTTGACGTAGCCGTTGCCGTTGGCCATGACCTTCGACATGAGGGCGGAGTATTCGGTGGAGATGTCGTTGTCGTCAAAGTGCTGGTAGAGCCCGAAGCCCATGACGTCGCGATAGAAGTCGACCCACTGGTTCATGGAGTTCCAGCCGACGTTACCGACAATGTGGTCGATGTGGAGGAGGCCGACAGGGCGGGCGATGTGGTCGTGCTTGACGGCGTGGTAGCCGGGGAAGAAGGCGCCGGTGTAGTTGGTGCGCTCGACGAAGGTGTGGACGGTGTCACCATAGGCGGCGATGCTGGAGGTGGTGACTCGGCCGTGGTCATCGGAGAAGTCGGTGGGCTCCTGGACGCTGCGGGCACCGCGTTTGGTGGTTTCGTGCCAGGCCTGGCGGGCGTCGTCGACCCAAAGCGCGATGGCTCGGACGCCATCGCCATGGGTGTGGACATGACGGGCGATATCGGAGTCGGAGCGGAGGGCCGTGGTGAAGACGAAGCGGACCTTGCCCTGCTGGAGAACATAGCTGGCGCGGTCACGCTGACCGGTTTCAGGGCCTGAGTAGGCGACCAGCGACATGCCAAAGGCGGCGCGGTAGAAGTAGGCAGCCTGGCGGGCGTTGCCCACGTAAAACTCGACGTGGTCAGTACCTTTGAGGGGGAGAAAATCTGTCGTTGTAGCGTCTTGCTGGGTCAGGGTCGGTGCGTGTGTTGCCATGGGAGTCTCCGGTTCGGTGGGCGTGTAGCCCTGTGGTGCAGGATGAGGATAGTTCACGGGGGCGGGGGTTGGCTAGGCGAGCGGCTCAGGTCCGGGCGGGAAGGATAGTGGCGCGGCACTCGCCTAGTCCGATGCGGGGATAGCCGGGGGCTTCGCAGGTACCGCGAAGGATGATCTCGTCTCCGTCTTCTAGGAAAGTACGGGATTCTCCTGTGGGAAGAAGGATGGATTGAGCGCCGTTGCGTGTGAGCTCCAGAAGACAGCCGGCTGAGGCTTCGGCTGGTCCTGAGATGGTTCCGGTGGCGAGAACGTCTCCGGTTTGGAGGTTGCAGCCGTTGCTGGTGTGGTGGGCGATCAGCTGAGCCGGAGTCCAATAGAGGTCTCGTGCGTTGGATTTACTCACTGAATATGGCTTGAGCTTATTCGTTCGCATGGTTTTGGTTGTCATTAATACTTCAAGTTTTACATTAATATTTCCATGTTTCTGATCCGCAACGGAGTGGAGGTACGGAAGTGGTTTCGGGTCGGCGGTTGGGCGAGGGTCCATCGGCGCACGGAAGGGCTCCAAGGCAGACATTGGCGTGACCCAAGGGGAGATGGATGTGGCGAAGTTTTTTGCGAGGAAGGGACCGAGAGGTTGGTACTCCCAAGACTGGATGTCGCGGGCGGACCAATCGTTGAGGAGGCTGATGCCGAAGATGTGGTCTCCTGCTTCCGAGATGGGGAGAGGAGTGCCGAGACGAGTGGGGCTTCCAATATAAAGTGCCAGTTCCAGTTCATAGTCTAACGCGCTGGTAGGAAGGAATTTAGGTTGTTCTTCCGGGGAAGGCAGGGCGTGACTGACCGATAGGGCGGACAATGGGTTCTCCGCTGACGATGATCGAGGAGGCGCGACCGTGATAGCCGATGGGAATGTGTTTGTAGTTGGGAAGGAGGGGCTGGTCGGGGCGGAAGAGTTGACCGACGCGGGTGGCGTGGTGAATGGACGCGTAGAAGTCGGTGTAGTTGGGGATGTGGACCGGTTTTTGGAGGGTTGCTCCGGCGATAGAGTGGAGGGCGGCTCCGGCTTTTTCCTGGAGTTCGGATTTAGTGTCGCTTTGGAGGAGGGCGGTTAGGGATTTGCGGAGCAGAGCCCAGACTCGGTGGCCTTGGGACATGAGGATGTTGAGAGTTGGAGCCTGGCAGGCTTCGACTAATGAGGAAGGCAGAAGGCCGGATGCTGCACAGGCATGGAGATCGAGTAGGTGAGTACCGATGGCGACGCAAAGATGCTGTTGATCTTCAACGACGAACGCGCCGTAGGGGAGATGAGTTAGAGGAAAGTCGGTGGTGGGGTCGTTGGCGTCCGGGAGCCAGCTCTGCGCGGAGGGGACTGTGGTCTTGGCCATGGGGCATGATAGCTGGAACTGCGACATGACTGTACGGATGACGAGCGATCTTGGCTGCGCTCAAACAGTAGATGCTTGAGCGCAGCCGAAGGGCGGACGACGCAGGCTGGCTTAGTGGCCGGGTTGCGCAGGTGGGAGCTCGGCGCGGCCGACGGGAACCTTTGCCCCGGAGAACTTCACCAGGATGGTCTTCAGGATGACGTAAAGGACCGGGATGAAGAATAGGTTGAGCACCGTGGAGAGCACCATGCCGCCGACGATGGCTGTACCGACCGAGTGACGGCCATAGGCTCCGGCGCCCGTGGCTACGTAGAGAGGACCGACGCCGAGAATGAAGGCGATGGAGGTCATCAGGATGGGGCGCAGGCGGAGTTCAGCGGCCTCGATGGCTGCATCGATGATGGAACGGCCCTGGCCGAGGAGCTGCTCCGCGAACTCGACGATAAGGATCGAGTTTTTTGCCGAGAGACCGATGAGCATGACGAGGCCAATTTGAACGTAGACGTCGTCAACAAGACCACGGAGGGAGACGAGTGAGAGAGCTCCCAGTATGGCCATAGGAACGGCGAGAAGAATGATGAACGGCAGTGCGAAGGACTCGTACTGGGCCGACAGGGTGAGATATACGACGAGCAAGCCAAGGCCGAAGATGATGATTGCCTTCCCCTGGGATTCAACCTCTTCAAGAGCAAGGCCGGTCCAGGAGTAAGACATGCCCTGGAGCTTGTACTTGTTGAAGAGCTTGATCATGTTGTCGTTGCCCTGCCCTGAGCTGACGCCGGGCGCGGGCGAGCCGTCGATCTCAGCCGAGCGGAAGAGGTTGTAGTGGTTGATGACCTGTGGGCCTGAGATCTGCCTGACGCTGGCGAGATTGTCGAGCGGGATCATCTGTCCGGTGTTGGAGCGGACGTAGTACTGGCGAAGATCCTGTGCGTTACGGCGATACTGCTCGTCTGCCTGAACGTAGACGCGGTAGGAGCGGTTGTTGTAGTTGAAGTCGTTGACGTAGCTGGAGCCCATGAAGGTGCCGAGGGCAGCGGTGATCTGGCTGAAGGGAACGCCGACGGTTTCGGCCTTCTGGCGGTCAACAGTGACCTCGAGTTGGGGGTCGTTCGAGGTAAAGGTCGTGTTCATGGCAGTGAGGCCAGATCCCGGAGCACGGCCGGCGCCTACGAGAGTGTGAGCGATGCGGTCGATGTCTTCGAAGGTGTTGCGTCCACCGTCTTGCAGGATGAACTGGAATCCACCGACAGTACCGAGGCCAGCGATGGCGGGCGGTTCGGCGGCGAAGGCGATGCCACCAGGCACACCGAAGAGCTTGGGACCGACGTCAGCTACGATGTTGCGCGCCGTGAACTTATCTCCCATTTTGGTGCGGTCGTTGATGGGCTTGAGCGGCGCGAAGATGAGGCCGGAGTTTGGCGAGCTTCCGCCTGAGAGCGAGAAGCCCATGACGGAGAAGGTGCCGAAGACGCCGTCGTTCTTGCGAACGACCGCTGAAACGCGATCGGCGAATTCACTGGTGTAGCTCAGGGAAGCTCCGGGCGGCGTCTGCACAATGATCAGGAAGTAGGACTGGTCTTCCTGGGGGATGAACGCCGTGGGAACGTGGTTGTACATGAAGGCTGTGGCCGCGAGAGCTCCGGCGAACAGAAGCAGCATGACGTAGCGTATGCGCACGACAAAGGTGACGGCTCGTGCATAGACGCGGATGACCCACTGGATCAGCTTTTCGATGGGGTTCAGGAGGAGACCCATGATCCCGGTCTTTTTCTGCTCGGGCCGAAGGAGGATTGCAGCCAGTGCGGGAGAGAGTGTGAGGGCATTGAAGGCTGAGATCGCGATAGAGAAGGCGATGGTCAGCGAGAACTGCTTGTAGAGGATACCCGTGGTTCCGGGAAAGAAGCTGACCGGAATGAAGACCGAGATGAGAACGAGAGAGGTTGCGATGACGGCGCTTGTGACCTCAGCCATGGCGATGCTCGTGGCTTTATGGGGGTCAGATGAGGTTTGCTCCATACCGGAGCCGGTTTTTTCGCCTTCGAGGATGTCAGGAGCGTAGGGATCGGGTTCCGTCAGCTCGTGGCGCTCTGGAATGATCGAGTGCCCAGAGAGATGGCGCTGCACGTTCTCAATGACGACGATGGCGTCGTCTACGACGAGGCCGGTGGCAAGGGTGATGCCGAAGAGCGTCAGGGAGTTGATGCTAAAGCCAAAGATCTTGATGAAGGCAAAGGTTCCGATGAGCGAGACCGGAATAGTGACGGCAGGTATGATCGTGGCGCGCCAGTCCTGCAGGAAGAGGAAGATGACGATGACGACGATGATGATCGCTTCGCCGATGGTAGTAACGACTTCGTGAACGGACTCGCCGATGACTAGAGTGGTGTCGACGGCGATGATGCCCTGCATGCCTGGAGGAAAGTTCTTCTGGAGCTCTGCGAGCACGGCGCGGCATCTCTTGTCGACATCAAGGGCGTTGGCGTTCGAGAGCTGCTGGACGCCGACACCGATGGCGTCTCCGCCGGAGTATTTGAGGGCTGTGCTGTAAGTCTCGGCACCCAACTCTGCCCGGCCAACGTCCCTGAGTAAGACGACGCCACCAGCGGTTGGATTATTTTTGATGACGATATTTTCAAACTGCTTGGGATCGTCAAACCTGCCGATGGCCCGGATGGCCATTTGGAACGCCTGCTTGGGGTCGGACGGAGGCTGACCGAGCTGACCGGCTGGGACCTCGACGTTTTGCTCAGCGAGGGCATTGGTGACGTCGAGCGCGGTAAGGCCGCGGGCTGCGAGGCGATTGGGGTCGAGCCAGAGACGCATAGCGTACTTGCGTTCGCCAAAGATAACGACCGCTCCGACGCCGGGTACGCGTTTGAGTGCATCGCTGACATAGACGTCGAGATAGTTCGATATGAAGGACTGAGAGAGTGAGTGGTCTGGCGAGATGAAGCCGGCCGCGAAGACGAAGTTTGAGTTGGCCTTGGTGATGCTGATACCGGTGTTGTTGACTGTGGCGGGCAGACGTCCCTGAACGGTGGCGACTCGATTTTGTACGTCGACGGCGGCGATGTCGAGGTTGTATCCGGTCTGGAAGGTGACGGTGATGGCCGAGGTGCCGTCGTTTGAGCTGGTGGAGCTCATGTAACGCATACCCTCGACGCCGTTGATGGCCTGTTCGAGGATGATGGTGACGGCGGATTCGACGTCCTTGGAGTTAGCGCCGATGTAGTTGCTGGTAACGACGACCTGAGGGGGCGCGAGGTCTGGATAGAGAGAGATCGGCAGACTCGGGATGCACACAGCGCCAGCGAGCACGATAAGAAGCGCGCAAACAGTGGCGAAGATCGGACGACGAATAAAAAAGTCTACGAACAAGGGCGACCTCTAACCGGCTCGGATGGCCCGGGGGTGTAGCGAAGGATGTGCGGAGTGGAGATCCACTCCGCAGGAACCGTTGAGGCCAGCGGCTTAGCCGAGAGGCTTGACCGGTGCACCTTCCTGCAAGAACTGCAGTCCTGATGTAATGACCTTCTGGCCGGGCTGAAGACCACCGAGAACGGGATAGGTGTTGCCGACGGTTTCACCGACTGTGACTGGCACCTGGTGGGCGATGAACCCGTCGCCTTTCGGGGTTGCGACGTAGACGAAGGTTTGACCACCAACGAGGCTAACCGCAAGTACGGGAACCGTCGGGGCGGGCGCGGTGCTCCAGGTTACGCGCGCTTTGACGAGTTGCTGATTGCGGAGAAGCTGCGCGGTGCGTGGGATTTCGGCCTTGGCGAGGATGCTCTGCAGACCATTGTCAACCTGAGGCGAGAGGAAGCTGATGGACGATTTGACGAGCACGTTGCCTGCGGTGTCGAGGATCTGGACTGGCAGGCCCTTGCGAACGAGGCTCGCGCGCTCGGTGGGAATGTAGATGTAGGCTTCGAGATCCGCGTTTTCGTCCACCGTGGTGAGAAGCGTGGTGGGAGAGACGTAGTCGCCGAGGTGGACCGGGATGTCGCCAACGATGCCGTTGAAGGGAGCGCGGATGTCGTAGTAGGCGAGCTGCTGCTTTTGTGTGTCGGTGAGAGCAGCGTTGGACTCGTAGTCTCCCTTGGAGTTCTCGTAGGCCTGATTCGCCTGATCGTAGGCGTCACGCGAGACGACACCGGCTTCGAAGAGCTTGCGCTGGCGTTCGACTTCAATCTTGTTGTAGTCGTAGACGGCCTTCTTCTGCGCCTGCGTTCCCTGCTGAGATTGAACGGAGGCTACCTGCTTCAGCGGATCGATACGCATCAACACCTGTCCGGCCTTGACGACGTCTCCGGACTTTACGAAGATTTTGACGAGGTTGCCGTCGACCTGCGGTTGCATGGTGGAGGAGCGGCGGCTCTTGATGGTCGCAACGTAGGTATCCGAGTTGGGCACCGGCGACAAGGTGACCGGCGCCACCTGGACAGGCATCGCCTGCGGCGGTGGCGGCGGCGGTGCGGCGGGCTTGCAACCTGAGACCAGGCAAGCGGCCGCACAGAAAAAGAGGGGTAGGACGCGGCGTGTATTCACGATCAGAGGCACAGTACTTCTCCTTCACAGGCGGTGACTTCGACGGCAGGCCACCGAGTCAGTTGCAGAATGCGGTGGACAGGAAGATTTGCGGCGCAACGTTCTGCAGATCAACGATTTATCTGGCGACAGCTCTGGAGTTCCATTTTAGATGAAGCGATCGACGGGAAAGGTTCGTAAACTGAATGGAAAGAGTTTCCTAAAAGCACTAAAACAGTCGTACGAGGGTCTGGGAGATATCGTTCACGCGTCCAAACCGCTTTTTTCAGCGAATGAAAATGGGTTAAAGCTCTCGTGACGGTCAAAGGCGTCGGCGTGTTCGGCCCGCTTTAGCCAGTTGATGACCAGATACGTGATTGGTGTGGCGATCACCTCGTAGCCGACCTTCAAGGCATAGCCAGTGACAATAATATTGATCAGGATGTGGATTGGGTAGATCCCACCGAAGGTCAGGGTGATGACCAAAACCGTATCTACGGCCTGGCCGACCACGGTCGACCCAATGGTCCGGGTCCACAGCTTACGGCCGTTCGTAATGAGCTTCAGTCGCGCCATGGTGTACGAGTTGGCGAACTCACCTGCCCAAAACGCAATGAGGCTGGCCGCAAGGATTCTTGGAATGAAGCCGAAGACTGTGGAGAAAGCCTGCTGGTTGCGCCAGCCTGGCGCAGCCGGCAGAGCAATTACGATTGCTCCTATGAAGTAGAGAAGAGCTGTTCCAAAGAAGCCCAGCCAGATAGCGCGACGCGAAGCGGCGAAGCCGTAGACCTCGGTGAAGACATCTCCGAAGATATAGGTGACGGGAAACAGCAGCACAGCGCCGCTGACGGCAAACGGGCCGATCGACCAGCCAAAGACAGATATTGGCCCCAGAAGACAGACCTTCTGCGCGATTAGATTCGAAACGAGCAGTATGACAACGAACGCAGTCGTCAGGGCGTCGAGATATTTGAAGCTGCGGACTGAGGAGCGCGTCGTCTCCATTGGGGCCGTGTCAAGTTGCGGGGGCATCCATACCAGTATGCCGTGCGTGGAGAAGGTGCGCCAATCTTTGACATGGCATGCCTGTATTGTTAGCGTTGAAGCTGGTGAGGGTGCCGGTGGGGCCGTCATCTTGCCAGGGTCCCCGTCGTCTAGCCCGGCCCAGGACACCGCCCTTTCACGGCGATAACATGGGTTCGAATCCCATCGGGGACACCAAGAAAAACTTTATGAGTCCGCTCAGGACCTACTCATTCATCCCTGGCCCGTAGCTTAGACACCTGCTGCGTAGGCCAATGGGGAGAATTCTTGCTTATTCGCCGGCGCTATTCGTAAGCATTGCTTGCGATGTCTACAAAGCTGCCTTTCGCGTTGGCATCGTGAATCGATAGCCTGATTAGCGACGAAAGTGGTCTTACCGCAACGCTTCCTTACACCCTCACAGTTGCGCCCTAGGAGTGACTTTGAGCACTATGAAGCTCGAATGGCTGAGAAACCGTTCTCTCGAAAGCGCCCAGATCTCCGATTAAGGTCGCCCACTTCCTAAACTCTAGCGAAGTGGTGCAACTACGTGTGGTTAGCCAGCACCACTCCGGATTACAAATGAACTGGGTGGATTCTTAGCTGCCACCTGTGGTTGATTGACGCATTGATCACTAGTTTGAGATTTCAACTTTTATCTCTTGCCAAGACCCATCGACGGTGCGTATATTGCCGTCCTGCGTAAACATTTACTGAATTACTGGCCGCTAAACAAACCGAAGCTTATACAAGCGTCAGCAAAAAGCTCGAATATTCCTTTTGATAGTTCTTCGTTTTTGATAATTCTCGTTATTCTCGGGAAACGTTTTCACAAAATGAAAATCTACACCCAACTGGACAGGATTTATCCCCTGTACCAGTTCAGGGAAAGTAAGGGCTCCGAGGCTTCCCTCGGTACGTTTTAGGTCAATTCCGGAGGCAATACCATGCATCGTTCTCGAATCGCATTGACAGTTATGTTGGGCGTCGTACTCTTGCTATCCGTACGTGGGTGGGCTCAGGAAAATGCAACCGTTACCGGGACAACAACGGACTCCACCGGCGCAGTGGTTCCGAATGTCACAATCACTCTCACTAATCCGGACACCGGCCAGGTAAGAAAAGCAACGACGAATACCTCCGGAATCTATCTCTTCGCGAACGTGGGCGTCGGCCGCCTGACGTTGAGCGCCAGCGCGACAGGATTTTTGAAATACACCAAGACAAACATCGTGGTGAATACCGATCAGACTTTGAAGGAGGACATCAACCTCACGGTCGGAAGCGAAGCACAGTCTGTCACCGTTGAGGCTGACGCTTTGCAACTTCAGTCGGAGACCAATGAACTCAGCAACCTCATCAGCGGAGCACAGGTGACCCAGCTTGCGACTAACGGCCGTAACGTCGTCTCGCTGGCAGCCTTGGGCCTGGGCGTGTCGAATAACCTGCCATCATTTGGCGGTGTGAATGCGCTGACATCCGCGAACGGCATCAGCTTCAATGGAACGCGTGTGAACCATAACATCTACTTGCTGGATGGAGGCGAGCTGAACGATCGCGGTTGCGGCGGCTGCTTCAGTTCCCTGCCCTCTGTCGACGCTCTCTCCGAATTTCAGACCCTCGACAGCAACTACGGACCAGACTACGGCATCGGTTCCGGTGGAACGATCCTGATGGTTCTCAAATCCGGTACGCATGACTTCCACGGAGGACTTTGGGAGTTCAACCGGAACGAAGACTACGATGCTAACAATTACTTCACCAAAGCCGCAGGCCAGCAGCGGCCATTGTTCCGGCTCAATACTTTCGGCGGAAACATCGGTGGCCCGCTATGGATCCCGCACGTGTACAACACCGACCGCAAAAGAACTTTCTTCTTTGTGAATGAAGAGTGGCGGAAGCTCAACCAGGGCAGCGCGCCTACCACTGTGAATACCATCGCGGCAAATAACTTCGCGGTCGCTGGGCAAGACCTGGTCTACAGCATTCCATCCAATGGAGTCGTACCTATTGTTCCGCAAACTGGCGACCCAAATAAGCAGGCTATCTATGCCTCCCGTGGTTTGACTGCGGGTCAACCGTTTACCCAACCAACTCCCACCACCGTCTTGATTCCTTACCAGCTATTCGACCCGAACGCAGTCCTCGAGCTCAATGCTGGCACCTTCCCGAAGCCGAACTTTGGCACAAGTCAGTACATCTCCTCCATCCCTCAGCCGACCGACGTCCGCGAAGACGTGGTGCGCATCGATCATGCCATCAACAGCAAGCTGCAGCTGATGGGCCACTATCTGCACGACCAGGTAACTCAGACCTACTACCCGCCGCTCTGGAGCGACGGTACTTATCCGACAGTAGGCACGGCCATGCTCAATCCATCGTGGTCGGCGACTATCAAACTAACCCAGACACTCTCACCTACGTTGCTTAACGAAACTGCCTTCCTTTACAGCGGCAATACGATCCATCTTAGTCCCGTGGGTGTTTCGGCGCAGCCCTCTGGATGGACGGCTACAAGCTTCTTCCCTGTAGCTAACAACGTAGGCAGCCGCATGCCGGAGATCGATCTGGGTGCACCCTACAACACAAATTGGAGTTCAAGTTACTTTCCCTGGAAGAACTCTTACGAAGGCTACGAGATCCGGGATGATCTCTCCTGGAACAAGGGACGTCACCAGCTCAAGTTCGGCTTCAGCTGGCTGCACGATCCTAAAAATCAACAGCTGCAGGCGAATACCCAGGGCACAGCGCAGTTCAACAACAGCTCATTTACTGACGATTCTTATATAAATTTCATACTTGGTGATGCTGCCGCCTTCACACAACTGCAGTTTCTCTCCGGCAAGCACTGGGTCAATAACAACTATGGTTTTTACGTCAACGACAACTTTCACATTATTCCTCGGTTGACCCTCAACTTAGGACTTCGTTACGACGGATTGCCTCATGCCTTTGAGCGATATAACCAGTTCGCGAACTTCCTTCCGGGCGACTACAACACTGCGCTGGCTTATCCTCTGAATCCTGACGGCACACTGAACCCCAGTTCGCTTTCACCTTTTGAGGGTCAGTCGTTCTACCTCAACGGTATTCGTGAAGCGGGAGTCAATGGTTTTCCCCGCGGAGTGGTCGAGAACAGGTACTACACCTTCCAGCCGAGAGTTGGGTTTGCCTACAACCTGTCTGATAAAGGAACGACTGTCATCAGAGGCGGCTTTGGGTTGTTCTATGAACGTGTTCAAGGGAACGATGTATACAACGCCGCTTTGAATCCACCCTTTGCCTATCAGCCTTCCGCTAACAACGTCTACTTCTCTAACCCCAACACCAGCGCGTTGACAGGAAACACGACGGCTCAGGCTTTTCCATCCACTCTCACGAACCTGTCCTACCTGTACCCACCGCCGGGCACCGCTCAGTTCAGCCTGGGAGTTCAACAACAGCTCGCACCGTCGATTATCGCGGTCGTGCAGTACGTTGGTTCTTTAGGTTGGGTCCAGAGCGACACGCGGGCGATCAACACCTTACCTTTAACAGATGCAGCGAATCCGGCAAATCCCTATGACCTTCGAGAAGGAGTTGCTACCGGCAAGTTGAACGCTAATTTGTTTCGAAACTTCCCTGGCTATAGCGGCATTAACCAAGAGGAGAACAGAGGCAATTTCAGCTATAACTCCCTCCAGGCGGGTCTACGCATAGAGAACCTACATGGGCTTACCGTGCAGTTTGCTTATACCTACTCTCATGAGATCGATTCGGGAAGCAATGATCTCGGAGGAGTTTCGGATCCATACAACATTGGATATGACCGTGGGTCAGGGGCACTCGACCGACGCAATATCTTCAACGTCAACTATATCTATGCGCTGCCACTGTTCGCTCATGGCGGAACTACGCTAGAGAGGTTAACACTGGGAGGCTGGGAGATATCTGGCGTAACGTTCGCACAGTCGGGAACTCCACAACCGATTACTTATAACGGTGCTGATACCCTCGGCCTGGGCGGCGGCACAACCAACCGTCCTAACCTGGTGGGACATGTTTCATATCCCAAGACACAAAAAGCCTGGTTCAATAAGAATGCTTTTGCAGCTCCAATCGCACCTTGGAATGGCGGCCCGAATCAAGGATTTGGTAATGCGGCAAAGGACGTAGTCGTTCTGCCAGGGCTCTTCAACTTCAACATGGCCCTGTTCAAGACATTTGCGTTCACATCCGAATCAGCAGGACCACAGCTTCAACTGCGATTGGAAACCTTCAACACATTCAACCACACAGAATTTCAGAACATAGACTCAGGCTCAACGGACGGGAACTTCGGACAGGTAACTTCTACCTACGATCCTCGAACCTTGCAGCTTGGTGCAAAGTTCTCGTTCTAACTCGATAGATGTAATGGGGCGCCGCGGTTTCTTGCCGAGGCGCCCTTTATTTATTTCGGGGCACTCTGCGGTCCTTTGTTCGGTTGGGCATGAATACCTTCGAGTGGGGATTTAGAGATCCCTTGACCCTCTTTGATCGTCACTAACTGATTGCTTTCGACGGCGGAGAAGCGCTCGACCAGGCCGTTCGTCCAGTGAACCTCGAGATCTGCGTGCGTGTTATGTCCAAGCCCAAAATGAAGCCTTCGATCATTTACGGAATAGAAGCTCGACTGACCCAAGACCGCTTGAGCTTGTACCTTGCCACCGTATTTTGCTATGACTCTTGAACCGATCGCGCTGCGATTCGACTTCGTTCCAACGAGGAAAACCTTAAGCCAGTTCAGATTGCTACTGAGATCGTTTCTAAGGAGGGAGGGAGGTTCGTTCAAGTTGATGACAACCATATCGACGTCACCATCGTTGTCGAAATCACCGAAGGCGCAGCCTCGGCTACAGTGAGTTGCCGAAATTCCTGGTCCAGCCTCTTCAATCAGCTCCTCGAACTTTCCGTTGCCAAGATTTCTGAAGATGAACCGTGGTGTCTTCAGCGGATAATCCGGGAGCTCTTGTTCGACCTCTGGATAGACAGAGCCAGTAACAACCGCCAGGTCGGGCCAGCCGTCGTTGTCGAAGTCAGCGAAGCCGGTTCCCCAGCAGATATAGCGAGTTTCAACTCCGAAGCCTGCAGGAATTGTTACATCGGTGAAGTTGCCCGTTCCATCATTGCGATAGAGCACGTTGGTGTCGTCTGAGAAGTGAGTCTTGAAGATATCGAGATTGCCATCAAGGTTGTAGTCGCCTACTGCAACACCCATGCCAGCCTGCTCTGCGCCATCCGCACTAAAGGCTATGCCACGTTCGGCCCCCTCTTCCGCGAAAGTAGAGTTATGTTTGTTTCGAAATAGAAGGCTTGGGGTTGAATCCGATGCTACATAGAGATCTGTCCAGCCGTCGTTGCTGAAATCAGCGGCAACACTGGTCATTGAATAGGTGCGCTGTGCCTTTGCGATACCAGTCTCCTGCGAGACATCCCGAAACGTGCCGTCCCCCTGGTTGCGGTAGAGGTAGTTGCGCGGCATCGGCAGGCCCCGGGGACCGCAGTTAACTGCCACGCCTTTGAAGTTGCAGTACGGGTTTGCGCCAGGCTTGGGCAGACGATCCAAATGCAGATCGACATAGTTGGCAACGAAGAGATCCAGATATCCGTCGCGATCATAGTCGAGAAAGGTGCATCCCGAGCCCCAGCGTGTGTTGCCTTCATAAAGCAGGCCGGCTTGTTGAGTGACATCGGTAAAGGTGCCGTTGCCATTGTTACGGTAGAGAACATTCTGGCCGTAATACGTTATGAAAATATCTTCAAAGCCATCGTTGTTATAGTCTCCGACAGTTACTCCGCTAGCCCAGCCAGTGCGCAGGAGACCGGCTTTCTCTGTAACGTCGGTAAATGTCCCATCCCGATTATTTTTGTAGAGACGATTGCTGGAATCCGGAACAGGAGCATCCATACGTGTGCCGCACAATACGAAGATGTCCAGCCATCCGTCATTATCAAAGTCCAGGAAGGCGACGCCGCAGCCCACCGTCTCAATGATGTAGTTCTTATGCTTGAGTCCGCCATAGATAACCGGGAAGGTGAGTCCGGCCTGCGTTGCGACGTCGGTGAAGTGTGCGAGAAACGGGATGCCGGATGGCTTACCTCTGGGCAGCGGTTTCAGGTTTCGAGTCGTTACGCCCTGGGCCAAAGCGACTGTCGATGCAGTAGTCATCCATAGAAAATCCCGGCGCGAGATACTTGTCTTTGCTTTGCTCATCTTTAGTTTGAGCCTGTGATCCTTCTCCGCATCATAGCTTCTGTTCAACGAGTGCTCACCGCGGCGCGGGAGTTTCACCGGATACCTTCTGAATCAAGGATTCTTCCGTCTTGGTGTGGAGTTCTTTTGTTTTGGCGAACTCTTGATTTGCTTTTTCCTTTTGCCCAAGCGCAGAGTACAGTCGCGCGAGGCGGTAGTGCGCGTCGGGTTGCGAGGGATCCAGCTTAACCGCGTGCTGGAGCGCTGCGATCGCTTCCTGATTCTTGTTCTGGTCGGCATAGATGACACCCAGATCGAAGTAGGCCAATCTGCTTTCATTTTGCAGTTGAATAGCCTTCTGCAATAGCGGCTCCGCGGTCGCGTCATCATTGGAGTGCAGCGCGATGTCGCCGAGATACAAGTACGACTGTGCGTAGCCAGGATTATTCTGTACCTCCAGTTGAAGCTCGGGTAGTGCTTTATCGTAGTCTCGCTGTTTGTAGTAGAGATAACCCAGCTCGAAGTGGAGGACAGGTTCCTTAGGAGAGATGCGTGCCGCGGCCTCCAGTTCTTTGATCGCATCCTCTGTCTTTCCCATCCCGTCAAGCGCCTCGGCCAGCAGCATGTGTGCCTGGACCGCATCCGGGTTGACAGCAATAATGCTGTTGAACTCTGTCAAAGCACAATCGTACTGGTGGCTCCACAGACAACTCTGAGCCAGTACATTGTGAAGCTCCAGATTGGAGGAGTCACTCTGGAGCGCTTTTTGCAGATACGGAGTGGCCTTGGCATATTGGCGAAGCCCGAAATAACTCATCCCCAGCAGGATCGTGCTGCGATGATCTTCCGGTCTCTCCTTCGCTAACAATTCGAACGCTGGAATTGCAGCCGCAAAATGTCCCTGCTTGAACTCGGCGACACCCAGATTGAATGCAACGTCAGGTTGATTTGGCTTCAAGGCGAGGGACTTGCGATATTCGACGGTAGCAGGCTCTAATTCGCCTTGCTGGGCAAGTGTGACACCCAGGCCACTATGGATCAAGGCGTCATTTGGATGCTGCTGTTCCAATTGACGCCAGATCAGCTCAGCATCATGGAACTTTCCGGCTTGCATAAGCTCCGACGCCTGAAGAACAGGATCATTTTGCCCGAGCAGAGAGATGGCGGTGCAGGCCAAAAACAGAGAAATCGTTATCACGCTCTTGAACCGCCGGCCTAAGATCAACGGCTCGCATAGGGCGTGTCGACTCCAAAGCTTGCGAAGAGCGTTTCGTAGCGTCACCCAATCCAAGGACATCTCGAATGCGAAAACCACGGTAGGTGGATTATCCGCTAAAAATCGGAGAGTTGGAAGGACTCTGGCGCTGAGACCTCATAATCCATCTGTCGTCCATTGCGCTCCGGTATATGAAATAAATTGCTGCTGCATTCGGTACGGAATTGCCTGATAATGAGGCGTTTTCAACGTATCCAACCTCACTCTCAACCCATATAATGGCTCCCCTTAGAGCTTTCCTCTCACGATTGTAGGAGCCTGCCATTCGCATGCGTCATATCTGGGTCACTCGCGTTTTCTCATCTATTTTCGTCGCCGCCGTCCTGGTGCCGTTGCACCTTCACGCACAGCAGTCCTCGGACTCGCAGCCTTTTCCGTTTATGAACCCTGCACTTCCGACGGATCAGCGCGTCTCCGATCTTGTCGGTCGAATGACTCTTGAAGAAAAGGTTTCCCAGATGCGTGATCACGCCAATGCGATCCCACGCCTGGGCGTCCCAAAATACGATTGGTGGAACGAAGGTTTGCATGGTGTCGCGTTTGCGGGCAGTGCGACGAACTTCCCGCAGGTCATCGGCATGGCTGCTACCTGGGACTCCAGCCTGGTGCATCGCATGGGCGATACCATCTCCACCGAGGCGCGCGCCAAATACAACCAGGCGATGCGCGAGGACCATCATGAGATGTTCTTCGGCTTGACCTTCTGGGCTCCGAACATCAACATATTTCGCGACCCGCGCTGGGGCCGCGGCCAAGAGACTTACGGCGAAGATCCGTTTCTAACCGGTCGCATGGGCGTAGCTTTTGTCACCGGGATGCAGGGCGATGATCCGAAGTACTTGAAATTAGTCTCCACCCCGAAACACTATGCTGTACACAGCGGTCCGGAGCCCTCGCGCCATCAATTCAACGTCGATGTCTCGCCGCATGATCTTGAAGACACCTATCTGCCTGCCTTCCGCGCCAGCGTCACGGAGGGACACGCCCAATCCGTGATGTGCGCGTACAACGCCATCGACGGAGCTCCTGCCTGCGCCAACATCATGCTCCTACGCGATCATTTGCGCGACGCCTGGCACTTTGACGGCTACGTCGTCAGTGATTGCGCCGCTGTAGCTGATGTCTTTACGGGCCATCACTTCACTACAGACATGGCTCACGCAGCCGCAGCGGCAGTGAGGGCCGGTACTGATATCGAGTGCGGCTTCGGAAAAGGTCAGGCTTACCCCGCTCTCGTCGACGCCGTACATCAGAACCTCATCACGGAAGCAGAGATCGATGTCGCGCTGCGCCGCCTCTTCACTGCACGATTCCGTCTCGGCATGTTCGATCCCCCTTCCAGCTACGCTTACGGCCAAATTCCTGTCAGCGAGAACAACTCACCGCAGCACCGCCTGCTCTCTTTGCAGGCTGCGCGTGAGTCCATGGTGCTGCTCAAAAATCAAGACCAGATGCTTCCACTCAAATCCAGCATTGGCCGCATTGCCGTCATCGGACCAACCGCAGAGCTCGTCCAATCCTTACAAGGAAACTACAACGGACCTCCGCCGTCACCCGTGTATCCGCTCAACGGAATAACGAAGCGCTTCTCCTCGTCCAAAGTTTCCTATGCCCAGGGATCCAGTCTCGCCGAAGGTTTGGCGATGCCGATCGAACACACTGCGCTGCGTCCTGCCGTCGGTTCCGGCTTCGGTCTCACTGGCGAGTATTTCAAAACGAAGGATCTGAGCGGCGAGCCGGTGCTCACGCGGATAGACCGCAATATTAATTTCAACTGGGACAAGGTTGTTCCCATCAAAGGCTTGCAACGTGACAACTACTCCGTGCGATGGACTGGCTCCTTCACGCCTCCCGCTCCTGGGGATTACAAGCTGGGTGTACGCGTGAACTACTGCTACGCCTGCGAAAATGCTGAGGGGTTCCGTCTCTATCTTGACGGCAAAGTGATCGTTGCAAGCGATGCCAAGCGCACCAGCGAACGCGGCGCGGTGATCGAAGCCTCAGTGCATTTCTCCGACGCTCAGCCCCACCCTGTTCGACTGGAATATCTTCACGGAAGCGGGAGTGCCGGTATCGACCTCACTTGGAATGCGCCTGCAGCTATCCTGCGCGACCAGGCAGTTGAAGTGGCAAAGCAGTCGGATGTCGTCATTGCCTTCGCCGGACTCTCGCCTTCGCTTGAAGGAGAAGAGATGCCGGTGAAGCTCGACGGTTTCAGCGGTGGCGACCGCACTGCCATCAATCTGCCTGCCGTGCAGGAGGAGTTGCTGAAGGCGCTCGCCGCTACAGGAAAGCCGCTGGTCGTCGTCCTTCAGAACGGCAGTGCCCTGGCCGTCAATTGGGCCCAGCAAAATGCCAACGCCATTCTTGAGGCCTGGTATCCCGGCGAGGAGGGCGGAACCGCCATCGCCGAAACCCTGGCGGGCGATAACAACCCGGCCGGGCGCCTTCCGGTCACCTTCTATTCTTCACTGAGCCAAATACCTGCGTTTGATGAATACTCCATGAAGGGCCGTACCTACCGCTACTTCTCCGACAAGCCGCTGTACGGTTTTGGATTTGGGCTTAGTTACACGAACTTCGCCTATAGCAACCTTAGGATCTCCGCCTCAAACATCAACGCAGGGGATCCAGTCACAGTTGAAGGCGATGTGAAGAACACTGGCTCCGTTGCTGGGGACGAGGTCGTTGAGCTTTACCTCACGCAACCGAATGGCTTTGAAACTCCAATCCACGTGCTTGCGGGCTTCACGCGGGTGCATCTCGATCCCGGTCAGTCTACCCACGTAGGTCTCACCATCGACCCGCGCTCGATCGCCCAGGTCGACGCAAAAGGTGTTCGCGCGATTCTTCCAGGCGAGTATAGCGTCTCGCTTGGCGGCGCACAACCTGGCGATGGCGCTTCGGTTCAAACCGGCAACTTCACCGTCGTGGGTAAAGCGGTACTTGCTAAATAGCGCGAGCGTGATGAGAGCGCGATAGAATCAGGATTCGTCAAGAGATATGCGGTCAGTCATGGAAGCGCTCCGTGGCCTGCCGATCATCTCAGACATATCGGAAGCATCGAGAGCAATACGGAGTATCGAGATGAAAGTGGAACAAGTATGGATCGCCGGGGAATGGCGTGACGCTGCGTCAACCTCATCTTTTAGTGCGACAAACCCATCGACTGGCGTTGAACTTGCGGGGAAATACCCGGTCAGCGCATGGTCCGATTGCGATCTCGCGTTGAATGCTGCCGTAGATGCTGCACGGGCGCTTCGCACCGTATCAAGTGCGGATATTGCTCAGTTCCTGGAGAGATACGCAACCGAAATAGAAGGCGCCGCCAGTGAAATTGTAGCTATTGCGCATGCTGAAACCGGACTGCCCATTAAGCCAAGATTGAGCGACGCGGAGCTTCCACGCACGGCGACACAACTCCGACAGGCGGCGGCGGCGGCTCGTGAAGGATCCTGGCAGGATGTCGTCATCGATACGAAGAGCAACATCCGCTCGCACTACGCTCCGATTGGTCCGGTCGTCATCCTTGGGCCAAACAACTTTCCCTTTGCCTTCAACGGCATCTCCGGAGGAGACTTTGCAACTGCAATCGCAGCGGGCTGTCCGGTCATTGCGAAGTCGCATCCGCTTCACCCAGGCACTACAAAACTCCTGGCGGAATGCGCCGCCCGAGCACTGAATGCAAGCAATCTTCCCAAAGCTACCGTGCAGATGCTCTATGCCATCTCGAACGAAGATGGCCTCAGACTCGTTGCCGACCCGAGAGTTGGCGCAAGCAGCTTTACGGGAAGCAGGGCAGGTGGTCTACGACTTAAGGCCGCGGCAGATGCTGCCGGCAAGATTATGTATCTCGAGATGTCAAGCCTCAATCCGGTTGTCTTATTACCCGGCGCAGTCGCGGAACGCGCAGAAAAGCTGGCTGTCGAACTCGCGGACAGCTGTCTCGCTGCTTCCGGACAGATGTGCACCAGCCCCAATCTGATTCTCGCCGTGGCCAGTGAAGCGACGACCACCCTTGCAGAAGCACTTGCAGGGACTCTGCAATCGCGACCCTCCGCACCTCTGCTCTCAGAGGGGGGATTGAAGGGGTTGGACGAGGGAGTGCATTGGCTCGTCAATGCAGGTGCGGAGGTCGTCACGGGGGCTGGCCGCGTAGAAGGAGAAGGTTGGCATTACAAGAATACGATGTTGCGAATCTCAGGAAAAAGATTTCTCGAGGAAGCAGAGAAGCTGCAGCGTGAGGCCTTCGGCAACTCAACACTGTTCATTACGCTTGATGGCGTTCCGGAACTCATCGAAGTGATCGAGACGCTCGAGGGCAACCTGACCGGCAGCATCTACACCAGCAGCACAGGCGCAGATGATCATCTATACGATGAGGTCGCACAGGCGCTCAGGTTTCGGGTTGGCCGGTTGTTGAATGATAAGGTCCCCACGGGAGTTGCGCTTTCACCGGCGATGGGCCATGGGGGCCCCTTCCCCTCTACCTCGCATCCTGGCTTCACTGCTGTCGGAATTCCGCGCTCGATGCTTCGGTTCGGTGCGCTGCACTGCTACGACAATGTAAGAGAGGATCGTCTTCCCGACGCGCTTCGCACTCAGACAGGCTTCCCACAGATATGGCGCACAGTGGATGGCACCCTGACGCGAGGATGAGTCGCGGGACTGCAATGATGACGCTCAACAATTTGAAACATCGTGGTTGACCGCATAGTGAGGGGCTTCAATTCAGGACATATCACTCACCTCCGTACTTGAATCCGCCGACTTCGAAATCAGCGCCGTCGCGACACATGCGCCAGGTCCCTCAGGCTTTCTCCCCATCACACCGGAGATGCTGCTTAATCAGCCCTCTGGCAATCTCTTCGGTCTAAGCCAGAACGTCGGCATGGGCTGGGATCCTGCACACCTCCTTGGCCCTGAGATCCTGATTCTCAGCACGCACGGCGGTCTCCGCGCCGAAGACGGCAGCCCTATCGCTCTTGGCTTCCACACAGGTCATTGGGAGGTGGGCTCTCTCGTAGCTGAGGCCGCACGCGAACTCAAATCCCTCGATGCAGTCCCCTTCGCGGGAGCCTGCACTGACCCTTGCGACGGCCGGACGCAAGGTACCACCGGCATGCTCGACTCTCTCGCCTTCCGCAACGACGCCGCCATCGTCCTGCGTCGGCTCATGCGATCGCTGCCCACTCGCAGCGGCGTCCTCGGTATCGCTACATGCGACAAGGGTCTGCCCGCAATGATGATGGCCCTCGCTGCTGCGGGCGATCTCCCTACCGTCCTCATCCCCGGTGGAGTCACTCTGCTGCCCGAAAACGGCGAAGATGCAGGCAAGGTTCAGACCATCGGTGCACGCTTTGCGCAAAAGCAGATCACGCTCGAATATGCTGCCGAAATAGGCTGCCGTGCATGCGCCACTCCTGGCGGTGGTTGTCAGTTCATGGGAACTGCTGCGACGGCGCAAGTGGTAGCCGAAGCGCTTGGCCTCTCGTTACCACACTCTGCGCTCGCTCCTTCAGGCCAGCGCATCTGGCTCGATGCCGCCCGACGTTCCGCTCGCGCTATTTTGCGCCTCCGTCAGTTACAAATTGGAGCCGCCAACATCCTCACCGATGCCTCCATCGAGAATGCCATGATTCTCCATGCCGCCTTTGGAGGCTCCACAAACCTGCTCCTCCACATTCCTGCAATTGCCCACGCGGCTAATCTTCGCCGCCCCACTGCCAGCGATTGGGCTCATATCAATCGTCAGGTTCCACGTCTGGTCGACGCCCTCCCCAACGGTCCGTCAAACTACGCTACGGTTCAAGTCTTTCTCGCCGGCGGAACGCCCGAGGTCATGCTCCATCTCCGTCGCGCGGGTCTCCTCGACACCACCGTCAAGACTGTCTCTGGAGAGACCCTCGGCAACAACCTTGACTGGTGGCAGGACAGCCCCCGCCGACACGCGCTCCGCAAAAATCTCCTCGATCAGGACGGCATCGATCCCGACGATGTGATCATGTCTCCCGACCGCGCACGCTCTCGCGGCCTCACCTCCACTGTCTGCTTCCCCGTCGGCAACCTGGCACCCGAAGGCTCCGTCATCAAGAGCACCTCGATCGACCCCACCCTGGTTGACGCTGATGGACGCTACCGCCACCTCGGCCCCGCAAAGGTCTTCACCACCGAAGCAGCAGCCATCCACGCCATCAAGACCGGCCTCATCGTCGAGCACGACGTGATCGTACTCATCTGCTGCGGCCCTGCCGGCGCTGGCATGCAGGAGATCTACCAGGTGACCTCCGCACTCAAAGTCCTGCCCTTCTGCAAACACGTAGCTGTCCTCACCGATGCCCGTTTCAGCGGCGTCTCTACCGGCGCCTGCATCGGTCATATCTCCCCCGAGGCACTCGCCGGTGGAGCCCTTGGAAAGATTCGCGATGGCGACCGGATCGAAATCATTATCGACCGCAACACTATAACCGGCCAAGTGAACCTCGTCGGTGACTCCACTCATCTCTTCAACCCCGAAGAGGCCGCCCACCAACTTGCTCAACGCGATCCTCGCCCTGACCTCGCGCCTCATCCATCTCTCCCCGATGACACCCGCCTTTGGGCCGCTCTCGTCCAGGCCAGCGGAGGCATCTGGGGCGGCTGTGTCTATGACGTCGACACCATCACCAGCCAGCTTGACCGCGGCCGACAAACTAGAGAGCCCGACATACTTCCAGCGCAGAAAGGAAAAGCTCTGTGATTCTCTACCGCACAGCAAAGGGCCATTTCGTAGAACACAACGGCAGCTACCACCCGATCGACGAGCCCTCCTTCGACAACCTCGTCGCCCACGAAGACCTTCAGGCCTACCTGACAGCAATCACAGAAAAAACATCCGCCACCAACCCACCCGAACCCAACACCATCCTCGCCCCCATCAAACACCAAGAGGTCTGGGCCGCCGGCGTCACCTACTACAACAGCCGCAGAGCTCGCATCGCCGAGTCCAAAGACGCCGGTGGCGGCGATTTCTATGATCGCGTCTACTCCGCCGAACGACCTGAGCTCTTCTTCAAAGCAGTCGCCCACCGCGTCGCCGGCCCCAATACACCCGTAAGGATTCGCCGCGATGCAACCTGGTCCGTCCCCGAGCCTGAGCTTACGCTTCTCATCAACCCCCGCGCCAAGATCATCGGTTACACCATCGGCAACGACATGAGCTCTCGCGATATCGAAGGCGCAAACCCACTCTACCTCCCTCAGGCCAAGGTCTACGACGGCAGCTGCGCTCTTGGCCCCGGCGTTCTCATCCAGTCCACACCGATGGATAAATCCGCACAGATCCACCTTGACATACTTCGCTCCGGACGCTCACACTTCGCTGCCTCTGTCGCTCTCTCCGAACTCAAGCGTGATCCATCGACTCTGGTTGAATATCTCTTCCGCGATCAGACCTTTCCTCACGGCTGCTTTCTGCTCACCGGGACCGGCATCGTACCTCCAGACTCCTTCACCCTCCAAAGCAAGGACGAGATTCGTATCAGCATCGATACCATCGGCACTCTGGTCAACGAGGTCGCCTAAACAGCCGCCTCAACAAAGCATCTCCACCATCACGCATCCCTAAGTTAGGATGGGATGCCGCGTAGAACGCTCCTCGGCCCGTCGTAAAAATTCTCTTCCACCGGCTTACTATCTCTATCGCGAGCCCATCCTCGAAGACGCAGATCCCACGCCGCCGGTGGCGCATTGCCTGGCTTCTCGGCTTCGGTGTCCTGGTCAACTACTTCGACCGTGTCAACCTCTCGGTCTCACACGCTGCCCTCGTCACCACCTTCGGCATCTCCACTGTCACCTTTGGCTATCTCTCCGGTGCCTACAACTGGACCTACGCCATGTGCCAGCTTCCCATCGGCGTCCTGTTGGATAAGCTCGGAATCAAACGCGTCGGCCGCATCAGCATCTTTCTCTGGAGCATCGCGTCCTTCGCCGCTGCCATCACGCCCACCATTGGCGGCTTCTTTGGCGCGCGTTTTCTTCTTGGCGTCGGCGAAGCACCCACCTTCCCTTCGAACGCCAAAGCCATCGGCCTCTGGTTCCCCTCGCGGGAGCGCAGCTTCGCGACAGCCATCTTCGACGGCGCAGCAAAATTCGCCTCCGCAATTGGCGTCCCCCTCATCGGCATCCTTCTCATCAAGGTCGGTTGGCGCTGGAGCTTCGCCGTCACGGGCCTCATCAGCGTCTTTTACTTCACCCTCTTCTGGCGGATCTATCGTGACCCTCAGGACGATCCTGAACTCACCGCAACCGAACGCGACTACATCGCCACCGACGACCGCATCTTCGCCCCAAACGAAACCGGCCACGCCTCTCTCAGCTATCTCATACGCCAGCCCAAGGTCATCGCAATGGTTCTTGGCTTCGGCTCTTATAACTACATCTTT
Source organism: uncultured Acidobacteriaceae bacterium (assembly GCA_963771625.1). Classification (GTDB taxonomy): domain Bacteria; phylum Acidobacteriota; class Terriglobia; order Terriglobales; family Acidobacteriaceae; genus Edaphobacter. Next base: position 61,206 of record CAVYUE010000017.1, on the reverse strand, counting down.
TATCTGCTCCTCACCTGGCTTCCCAGCTATCTCTCGTCCGCGCTGCATGTCGATCTCCTGCACTCATTCCTTTACACTGGCGTACCCTGGCTGGTAGCTACCGCGGGAGACCTCATCGTCGGCGGCTGGCTAGTCGATTTCCTCATTCAGCGTGGATGGAACGCAAACCGTGTCCGCAAGGCGACTCTCATCATCGGAACCGCCTGCGGCCTCGGTATTCTTGGCGCGGCCAACACCCACAGCCCCGTCACCGCACTGATCTGGATCAGCATCTCCATCGGCGGTCTCTCGTCTGCCGCGCCAGTAGGCTGGTCGATCCCGTCGCTGATCGCTCCCCGTAGCAGCGTAGGCAAGGTCGGTGGCATCATCAACCTCTCAAACCAGGTTTCGGGCATCGCCGCACCCATCATCACCGGCTACCTCGTCGCCGCCAAACAATCCTATGCGTGGGCCTTCGGGGTCTCAGCCGCGTACCTGCTCATCGGCATCGCTGGTTATATCTTCCTCTTGGGCAGAATCGAACCCATGCCCTCCGAACCGACTCCATAACTTAGTTGCAACATGAGCGTGAGTTTGGCCAGGTTACGGAAAAATTCACGACGATATACCCTTATTACACGAGGTCTTCGAAACTTACGATGAACGCTCTCCTTCTCTCCGAATACAAACATCTGGCAGTAACAACCCTCCCCGTGCCTGTGCCTGCAGCAACGGATGTGCTGGTGCAGGTGGCAGCGTGCGGTATATGCGGCAGCGACGTGCACGGGTTTGATGGCACTTCAGGGCGGCGCATTCCACCTCTGGTGATGGGGCACGAAGCAGCGGGAGTCGTCGCTGCAGTCGGATCGGAAGTAAGTCAGTTTTCCGTAGGCGATCGCGTGACCTTCGACTCTACGGTCTACTGCGGCGTGTGCGCCTTCTGTCAGAGTGGCGACATAAATCTATGTGATGATCGGCAAGTTGTCGGTGTCTCCTGTGGAGACTACAGCCGAGCCGGAGCATTCGCAGAGTACGTTGCCGTTCCCGAGCGGATCGTCTACAAGCTTCCGGACGACCTCGGCTTCGCCGAAGCAGCAATGCTCGAAGCAGTCTCAGTAGCGCTTCATGCAGTGGCCGTATCCAAACTGGAAGGTGGCGAAACAGCACTGGTAATTGGAGCTGGCATGATCGGTCTGCTCACTCTGCAGGCCGCTCGCGCTGCGGGGTGTTCGCGTGTATTTGTCGCAGACATCGATGTGACGCGATTACAGTCTGCCGCCGAGCTGGGTGCCGACAAAACCTTACTTTTGTCCGGAGCGGAACTTACGAAGGAGATCCTGCGACTAACGGAGCGGTCGCGGAGTGGATGTCGTCCTCGAGGCGGTCGGACGAAATGAGACGATTGCTACCGCGATCGATTCAGTTAGAAAAGGCGGAACGGTAACGCTGATCGGCAACATCACACCGCAGGTCAATCTGCCACTACAGAAGGTCGTCTCACGCCAGATTCGTCTGCAGGGCTCGTGCGCGTCGTGTGGAGAATATCCCGAAGCGATGAAGCTGATGACTTCAGGGAAGATTCGCGTCGACACCCTGATTACGGCGGTTGCACCGCTCAGCGATGGGCCGAGGTGGTTCGACCGCCTGCATTCGGGCGAGCCGAATCTCATGAAGATCGTGCTTGATCCGCGGATGGGCGCGTAATGAGCGAAAATCTGTTCGATCTAACGGGACAAACTGCGCTGGTAACTGGGGCTAGTCGCGGCCTGGGCCAGTACTTTGCGCGGGCTCTGGCAAGGGCTGGTGCCGACCTCATTCTCACAAGTCGAAAACAGGAAGACCTCACTCCGTTTGTTGCTGAGATTGAGAAGCTCGGCCGCACGGCTACACCCCTCGCGCTTGACGTACGCGACCAGGGCAGCATTGAACGCATGGCCGCAGCGGCAGAAGAAGCTTGCGGTCAGGTGCACATCCTCGTCAACAACGCCGGATGCAATGCACGAAAGCCGGCACTCGACGTGAGTTGGGATGATTGGAACTTCGTACTGGATACAAACCTGCGCGGAAGCTTTTTCGTCGCGCAGAATCTCGCCAGACGAATGGTGAAACATGGCTACGGACGCATCATTAATATCGGTTCGGTGACCAGCGTATTCGGTTATGCCGGGCTTGCGCCGTATGGAGCCAGTCGTGGTGGTGTGCGCCAGTTGACGATGAGTTTGGCCGATGACTGGGGCGGGCATGGAATTACCGTCAACTGCCTCGCGCCGGGATGGTTTCGCACAGAGCAGAACAAGGTTCTCTACGAAGACAAAGAATGGGTCGCGTACCTCGAAGACCGAATCCCTGTGAAACGTGCCGGACAGCCTCACGATCTCGATGGCGCAGTGGTCTTCCTTGCTTCAGAGGCCAGCCGCTATATCACCGGACAGACGCTGCTGGTGGACGGCGGTATCTCCACAGGTGCGATGCGCGCCACCGTTGCGAAGCCTCCTAAAACTCAAGATTAGCGAGCTACTGTGCCGCATACTTCTGAACAAAATCAGTTCTGGAGTTCACGACCTCGAAGCTCCCGTCCTGAGAACCCACCAATTCAAGAAAATGACCAGCATCGGCACCTTGTGGATTTGCAATGTACTTTTCCGACGTGTTGTTTTGAGTGCCACCCTCGTCGGAGAAATGAAGTTGCCACAGGGTCTCAAGCCCCGGAGCCTTCGCGACCGTCTGCAGCACTGGGGTGGAACCACCCTTCTTCGCTCCGTTATCCATAATCGCAACCCTGGCGTGAATCGCATCAACCAAGGCCGGACTGGAACTTTGAGACCAGCCATGATGCGAGACGATATATACATCGACGTGACCGAGTTTATTTGCCGGGCACATCAGCTGCATCTCCTTGTCCCACGTAAGGTCGCCAAGATCAAGGATCCTCAACTTGCCAAAAGTAATCTCGATGCCAAGAGAACGTGAATTTTCCGTCTGATCATCCGGGCGCTTCTCTGAGGCAGCACAATACTGATTTGGCTGGCCAGCACCGGGCAGAGCGTTTGCGATCAGGTTGCCATCCGAGCTGATCACCATCGCCTTCAACCCGCCAATCGGAAGCACATCGCCGACATGCGCGAGTATTCGTTGTGACTTCCCTGCTGCCAGAACCTTCTGATACTCGGAGTAATCCTTTTCAGTGATCCCATGATCCAGTTCGCGATTCGGGCCATGGTCGATGAATGTGCCGACCGGAATACGAGCGACAAGTTGAGGAATTCCTCCAGCGTGATCCTCATGGTAGTGCGTGAGCAAGACATAATCGATCTTCGCGAGCCCAGCCTTCTTCGCCACGCCAGCGATACGGTCAGCATCGCGATAGTCGTTTCCTGGCCACCCGGTATCAATTAACAGAGACTGACCTGCCGGAGCGACAAAGAGCGTCGCCTGGCCACCTTCGACATCGATGAAATAGACCTTAAGCCGACCATCCCCAGCAGGGCGAGCAGCGTGCGCTATCGACGTAGACGATATGGTCAAACCGCTTGCGGCAAGAAGCGCCGGAAAAATGCATCGCAAGATGAACTTCATTAACTTCATTTTGATCTCCTGAAATCTTACCTGTCCTTTGACCATCGCGATGTAGAGTGGCGACACCGTCGCGCGCCCATCGGTGGCGATGCTACCATCCGCCGCGGACGTCTGTCCCGCAGCCACTCGAGTTAAGACGAAGCTGCAAGAGCATCGGAGCCTTTGGAAGCGTCCGAAATATTTACTGCCGGGATGCACAACGAAAGTGGGGCAGCGATCAAGAGTTTTTATAGACGGCGCTGAAGCGAATGAAGTAAAGTTAGAGTAATTGTTCAGAATGTCTTAAAGTTGGTTACAAAAGGTGACTACTTAAGAGCTTCTTCCTCAATTTCCCTTGTCTACCAGACGAACGATTCGGAATATTAAAGCCACATAAAAGAACTGGATAATCGTCCTGATGGAAGTTTTCTATTATCGCGATCCGACTGGCAAACTCAATTTTGGCGACGATCTGAATGAGATCGTCTGGCGAGAACTGTTACCAAAACACGTCTTCGAGGCTGACGACGTCCTGTTGATGGGAATTGGTAGTATCTTCAACGCGCACTTCGCGCCATTGTCCCGCACTCAAGGAAAACGGGTCTTCGTTCTCGGCTCTGGCGCCGGATACTTCGCATTGCCTCCAGGATGGGAAAACTGGAAGATTCTGGCCGTGAGAGGTCCTCTTACTGCCGAACTTATCGGTAAACCGGAGGTTGCAGCAACCGACTCGGCTGCACTGCTTTCCGTGTTGCCACAGATCGTGAGCCTCGCCCCCGAAAGAAGCTCTACGCTTCTGATTCCACATCACTCATCCGCCGCATACGGCCAATGGGAAAAGGTGGCTGCAGCAGCTGGGTTGACTTACCTCGATCCGCGATTGCCCGTGCCAGTCGTGATGGAACACTTTTCACGCGCAAAACTCGTCGTCACTGAGGCGATGCACGGCGCGATTGTTGCCGACACCCTGCGCATCCCCTGGATTCCGATCACCATCGCTCCTGATACGCTGCCTTTCAAATGGCGCGATTGGACTCTATCGTTGGACCTACCGTATGAGCCGATTCTCGTCCCGGCCAGTTCCGGATGGGAGATCGCACACCACAGAGTCTTGAAGCGCATGGCAAAGACAGATGGCTTGGTGGCATCGGCGTTGGTCCAGAATATGGATAGCAAGGCAGGGCTGATCGCCGACTTCAAAGAACGTTATAAAACCATGCCTGCAGAGACTTCTGCAACAAAGACAGTTCAGCCTTCTGGCGGGAAGAAACGGATCTTGTCCATAGCCCGAACCGCAACGAGCACATTCGACGACTTCTTCATCGGCAACGCAGCAAAACGGATACGTGAGATCGCTCTCGGCAAAAGCTATCTCAGTAAAGACGCCGACTTTTCACGCGCCATCAATCAACTGCAAGAAGCGGCCAATCAATTCGTGAAGATGGTGAGCTAAGGCACTTCGTCTCCATTGCCTTAGCGCAGAGATCCTCCCAGATTCAATCATCTTTTAACGCTTGGCCTTTGCCTTACTGATTTGCAGGTCTGTCATCGTGCCGCGCGGAAATCCTGTCGACTCTCGAACAACAAGATTCGTTTGAATGCTGAATTCGCGCTTCTGAACAGAGTCAGACTCCTCAACGTGAGCTCGCAACGCCGTTACCGCCGCACGTGCCAACTCGAAGCGTGACATCTGAATGGTAGTGAGCGGAGGTATTGTCACCTCCGCAATATGAATGTCGTCGAAGCCGATGACAGAAAAATCATCTGGCACCCGCAACCCTGCACGATAGAGTTTGTGCAGAACACCGATCGCAGTCATGTCATTCGAACACATGACCGCGGTGGGTCGTAGCTTAGCGGCCAGGATGTTCTCCATGGCAGCGATACCCCCTTCCATCGTGTGATCACCTTCGACGATCAAATGTGGATCTGGAGCTATTCCGCACTCCTGTAGCGACTGTAAAAACGCGGCCACGCGTGACTGCGCAGAATGGAGTCTCCTCGGTCCGCTCACGAACGAGATACTCCGGTGCCCCAATGCCGCCAGATGCTGCACACCTTGCCGTATGCCGTGGTGATAGTCCACCTTCAACACACTGATGCCCGGGCGTAAAGGCCCCACATCGATGAACACCAAGGGCACCTTACGCTTGGCAAGCTGATCGAGCAGCGGCTCTTCGATGCCGAAGGTCATAACCGCGACACCCTCTACCTTGCGCTCCAGCATGCGCCGGATGCAGTGCGACATCCGCTTGGGATCATAGTTTGTGGAACTGACCAGGATCTCGTAGCCATTTTCCACTGCGATGTCTTCAAAGCCCTGAATCAGCTCTGGGAAGAAGGGATTCGTGATCTCGGAGACGATGAGACCAAACAATCGACTTCGCCCAGACACCAATGCACGAGCTTGAGTATTTGGAAAATAATCGAGTTCGTCGATCACCTCCCACACCCGTTTTGCCATCTTCGGATTCACGGTGGCGACGTGGTTCATGGCGCGAGATACAGTGGCAATCGAAACATTTGCCGCCCGCGCTATCGTGCGAATATCCATTCGCTCTGAAACTCTGCCTTCAGGCTTCGATGTTGGAGTCGTTTTCTTTTTGGCCACGCGTTGTCCCTGGGTATGCGTTTACAGCATAACTTAGATAGTCGCGCAATCAGTCATCCATTGTCATCCGAAGCGCAGTCATCACACCTCTTCTTGACACGCCGGCATCAAGCCAGACATCTGAAGGGCCAATTCGACAAGCAACCACCACACAGTTGCCTAGCGCTTCGCTTCCTCTTCGTCTTCATTGTCATTTTGCGCCGTCAGGTCATCCACGTCGAAGACCAGTAGATGACGTCCTTCCGCATGCAGGTAGTCAGCCACAGGTTTTACGCATATATGACCTGCCATAACGGGGCTGCGGTCACCTGCCATCTCCGGCTCGCGCAAGTCGAAGCATTGACCCTGGAAACGGCCACTTTTACTGAGTAACATGGTGGCGTAGTAATCGACCTTTAGCTCGCCTAGCGCCTGCACAAGAGGCTCTTTCCGCTTGATAAGTTCAACGAAAGCCGCATCGCCTGTTAATCCTTCAAGCTGCACCATTGGCGCCGGCATAAGATACGACGGCATCCCAGCTCCGCCCCCCATCGCATAGCGGCCTGGATGAGCCTTGGCAAAAGCCTGCAGTTCCACTGCCTGTTGGTACAGTAATACCTCTGTCGCATTCGGCCGTATCAGGCTGATCAAAATCAACACGGCTATGGAAGCGACAGCCGCTGTAAGCCCGCGTACCGCTGTCTTGCTTCTTAGTCGCTTCCAGTCTGCGAGAACTACTGGCCCAAGGAGTGCACCTATCGGGACGAGTGGATAGAGATACCAGGTCCAAATCGGCCAGTCACTTGTGACGGAAAGAATCGTATAGAAGAGAACGGGGTGCAGGAACACACACAGTTGTACCCTTCTACCGCCCGAATCGGGTGACTCTCCCTCTTCCGATCCGCTCAGTAGGTGAAGAAAGTAAAGTATCCCAATCACACAAGCGGGCCAGGTTAGCAGCACATTGAGGGAACGCACCGAGAGAAGGCTCTTCACCGTGCTCGAGGACGGAATCAACCCTTCTTTGAGATTCTTGGCGATACCTGATATCGGCAGGAATGCGCCAAACTCGATGCGGTTGAATGCAAAGTATGCCGCAACCGGCAGCAGGCCCACACCAAACCAGAGCAGGTTCCTGAACGCAGTCTTGCGGGTAGTGGTCGGCTTGTACAGCATCAACGCACCGTACGCGACAACCACCATCAGAGCATCAATTCGACTCAGAACTAGCCCTGACGCCAGCAGTCCGCTGAGCACGGCGCTACGAGGTGTCTGGTCTTCGAGTGGCTGAGCAGCCATTCTCTGCCAGAACAATGCGAGAAAGAACAGAGTGAGCGAAACCTCCATTCCTGTTCGAGAGACAACAGCCATGAACGTCAAGGAAAAGAGCGCAAACGCAAGGCCATAGCCGTCGGCGACGTGTAGCAAGCTTTGTGAGCGACGCAGTGCACGGTACGTTCCGCAAACCAGAAGCCAGACAATCAGAACGAGCGCGACAAAGAGGGATTTACTGTCTCCGAAGATTCGATACAGCACAGCGTTGATCAATAACCACAGCGGGTGATAACCGTTCGTTGGCTGAATACCGTTAAAGGTCGAAATGCCGTGATGAACCAGATTCCTTGCGACGACAAGATAGTAGAAGAAATCGTCCTCGAAGAAGGAGAGGAATTGATTGCCGCCATGAAAAAATCGAGATAGCAACACAAGAAGATAGGTCCCTAACAGGGCCAGGGGAAGAATGCGGTTCCATGTTGGCAACACCGCTTGGCGAAGGGGTTTTAGGCTGGCTGCGCCAGCTTCCTGAAGTCTAATTTTTTGCGAGGCCGCCTCAGTTTTCCTCAAACAATTCCTCCTGAAATGTTTTGGGAAGACTTCTCCCTACCCCTTTTAGGAAGATCTAGGGATTTCCTCTGCGTACTGAGTTGTCAACGTTTACTTGTTTCTAAACTAACATCGGACGCGCCAATCTCATCCCAAACGTTGCATGGAGTTACCCTTGTACCTCTCTAAAGGATACCTTTGGCATTAAAAAGAGGTATAAATGCTGTCTTTCTATGCAAATGCGTGCAGTCGCACGAGCGTGCCTAGCAAAGTCGATGATAGAAATTGCAGACATCGAAGGACTCTCTGCTGAAAATACTAGACACTTGCTCTGAAATACACTCCCCCACGATGAGCTCTCGGCAACGCAATTCAGATGAGGCGTTGTCATTAAAGACTTGAATCATTCATCAAAAAATAAAGTTCAATTAGTTGGCGTATTTTTCAGCATCGAAAACTGACCTGCGTCGAACCATCTTCCACCACACAAAACACCACAGAGTGACCACAAAAACACCACAACTTGCATCGCCTTTTCGCAAAAACCCCTGCAAAAAAAGCCACTCCACCACAGAAGAAAAAACAGACATTTTGGCAGATCTTGCCTACCCAACCATGCCGAACAAATTACGCGTCCTTATAAGGAATCCAGACCTGCATCGACGCAGGCTCACGATTCGCCCATGCATAGTAAGGAATCAGCTTCACTGTCGTCGGACTTTCATTCGGCTTAGGCGTAGAAGCAGGAAAGTACAACGGCGCATCAGTAGCCTTCTTGCTGATCGTCGCGGGATGTGTCAGAACCATCACTCCGCCAAGTAAATGCGGCTCGAATTGCGCTGTCGTCTCTGCATCCCGCAATACCGTATATTCTGCAAGATTCATTCCGCCGCTCTGCTCTGGCTGGTCTAAGTGCTCCATACAAAACACGATCGGTCCACGCTGGAACGCCACTCGTCCGCGATCCTCTGTCACGGCTGGGTTCGCCTTCAGCAGATGCGTCGTCATCTCGAAGTTCAGGTCGATCGTGTCGTTCTCCGCCCATCGCCTGCGAATCGCCAGATATTCACCGGCTTTTGCACCTGCGATCTCCTTGCCGTTCACCTTAACACTGTTCTTTGACGACCACCCTGGGATCCGAACATACATCACAAACTCGCTCGGCGTCGATGGACTCACTTTCACCTGCACCTCGCCGCTCCATGGATAGTTCGTCTTCTGCTGCACTTTGAGTCCCGTGCCATCATGCAGGTGCCAGTTCATTTCCGAGTTGTCATATAGATGCACATAAACCCCGTCTTGACTGGTGCTGTAGAAGTACCCTGAAAGAGATGCAAAGGTGCGCTCAAGATTCGGAGGACAGCATGTCGTGTCGTACCATGCATTGCGAATCTTTCCGTCCTCTAGATTCCCATCCCTGGACTCTCCTTCCGGGTCAAACGCCAGCGGATTCCGATAGCAATAGGTCTTCCCATCAAGCGACATTCCCGAGTTGATGCCGTTATAGAGCGCCCGCTCGATCACATCGGTGAACTTCGCATCTCCCGATGCAGCCAGCATGCGCCAGTTCCACATCATGTTCCCAATTGCCGCACAACTTTCGCCGTAAGCCTGTGCGTTCGGCAGTTCGTATTGATCACCAAACGCCTCGCCCTCCGCACGCGCTCCAACACCGCCGTTCACATAGAGCTGATGCGTGGTCAGGTCGTTCCAAAGCACATTCAGCGTTTTCCAGAATGCCGGATCACCAGTCTCGAGGTAGTAGTCGGTGGCACCGCAACATGCGTACATGGCTCGGACGGCATGCCCTTCAAGTTTCGTGCGCGATGTAAATGGAATCCCGCAGTACATGTAGACAATCTGCTGAGGCTTTAGCGGAACCCGCTCATCCCCATGCAGAATGTATCCCGCCAGCTCGATGTATTTAGGATTGCCAGTCGTGCGCGAGAGCTCGATCAACGCCATTTCAATCTCAGGATGACCGGAGACAATGGCTTTCTGGCTAGAACCAGGACCGTAGTTGGGAATTAGAAAATCATCTACAAATCGAATTCCCGCATCAAGCAGAGTACGGTCACCAGTTGCTCGATAGTACGCAATCGCACCCTGCAGCAAGTGGCCGATACAGTACAGTTCGTGGCCGGTCGTCTGCGTGCCGTACTGCATGCGCAGTGGCTTTCTATCGCCGTTGTAGTAGGTATTCAGATATCCACTTGGTTCCTGGATTGCAACGACATCACGGATCATTGCATCTGTGGACTTTCTTAATTCTGGCTCATCTGCGATTTGTAGCTGAAAGCCAACTGCCTCGGTCCACTTGTAGATATCTGAGTCGGAATAAACCGGTCCCTTTTGCGGCTCTGACGACCTTCCCAAAAGTCGAAGGTAGTTATCCATCCGCCCATGCTCCAAGAGTTCATCGTGCATGCTCGGAATGCTGGCCAACAGGTTCGTCTTGCGACGCTGCGACCAAAAACCCTCCTTAATAACGACTGCCCTCACCGGCACCGTCTTCAGCTTTGCAAAGGGAGAGTTGGAGAGATCGATGATACCGGCACTCTTCCAATCGTTTTTCTGGAGCTTTTGCGTTTCATTTGATTGGCCGCCGGCCAACATCGCGGCTAAGCCGCTGCGCGGTTGAGCAATAGCCACAACAGAGGGAACCCCTGACAAAACAGCCGAAGCGATAAAATTGCGGCGGGACATCCCGTGTTTCATAGCGATTCTACCTCTGAAGATCATGACAGCCTGTTTTATGCCTTGACTATGTTTGGCGTCAAGAGAACGTTTACTCCCTACTCAACTTGAGCAATTGACGTCTCGTAACGTTTTGCCGCTACCGAAACAGTAAGAACGCTATCAAACCAGTTCGACCCCGCAGACTACTTTCGTGCTGTCGCTGCTATCCGTCGGAGTTCCGGAAGAATGGCGCCTAAAGATGTTGGCGCAGCGTCTCGCTCGCCCAGCGCGAAGTATGCCGCCTTGTATAACTCGAACAACTGGTCGTAGACCGCAACTGCAAGGGGCTGTGGCAGGTAGGTTTGGTAAGTAAGGCACAGCTGCTTTTGAGCCTCTTCTATAGTGTCGAAGACCCCTGCCGATAGAAGAGCGAAGATGCCCGATCCGAGACTCGTTGGGATTCCCGCTGGCACCAGTACCGGCTTATTCAATACGTTCGCATAGACCTGGTTCAATACCGTGTTGCTCTGCGGAATACCACCAGCATTGATAATTCGCTCCACAGGCACGCTATGGGCAGCCATCCGTTCAAGTATGATGCGCGTGTGCATGGCGGTGCCTTCGATCGCCGCATATAGCTCGTCCTGCGCGGTGTGTAGAAGGTTCCAGCCGAAGGTTACTCCGCCCAGTTCGGGATTCACCAGCACGGTTCGGTCGCCGTTGTCCCAACTTAGCCGAAGTAGCCCAGTCTGGCCTGCCGTGTAAGCTTCAAGCCCCTTCGCAAGCTCGGCAACCTTCACTCCTGCTCGGCGAGAGATCGCTTCGAAGATATCGCCGGTTGCGGAGAGTCCGGCTTCGATTCCAGTGAACTGCGGGTGAACACTACCAGGAACCACACCGCACACGCCGGGGACGAGTTGGGTTTGAGCGGCCATCGCGATGATGCACGTGGAAGTGCCAACGACGTTCACAACGTCGCCCTCCCGACATCCGGCTCCGATAGCATCCCAATGAGCATCAAACGCGCCGACCGGAATTGGAATGCCCGCCCGCAGTGTCAATTCTCGCGCCCATTTCTGGGAGAGAGTGCCTGCAAGGTGATCGGAGGTGAAATAGTCTCCGCTAAGCTTTTTGCGAACACCGTCGAGCAGCGGATCCAACTTTGAAAGGAACGTCTGCGAAGGTAGCCCACCCCACTTCGGGTTCCACATCCACTTATGGCCCATGGCGCAGATACTGCGTCGGACCTTGGCCGGATCCGTCACCCCAGCGAGAGTAGCGGCCACCATATCGCAGTGTTCAAAGGCGCTGGCAAAACGTTCTCGTTTGTCCGGATTATGGCGGAGCCAATGCAGTAGCTTTGCGAAGCCCCATTCGTGGGAGTAGACCCCTCCACACCAGACAATCGCCTCCAGGTTCTCTGCGTGTGCCAGTTCGGTAATTTCACGAGCCTCCTCATGGGCACGGTGATCGCACCACATGTAGTAGTCGTCCAGCGGCTGCATTTGAGCATCAACCGGCACGATGCTGGATCCTGTTGTGTCGAGCGCAATAGCAACAACATCCTCGCCGCTAACGTGAGAGTCTTTGAGAACCTTCCGCGTCGCTCGCACCAACGCCTTCATTTGTTCATCGTGCGATTGAGTGGCAAAGTCCGGATCTTCTCGCCTGCGTTCCAAAGGGTAATCGGACGATGCAGTGCCAAGTCGGCCGCGCTCACTATCCAATAGCGTTACTCGAACGCTCAACGTTCCGAAATCAACACCGGCGACTATAGCCACAATTTTATCCCTCCAGGAACTCTGTCAGAATTTCTCAAAGGCTTCGCAGCGCATACGTCATCTAGGCAGAATTGCTACGTGGCTCATAAAACATCCTTCGACTGACAGCGAGACCTATGGGCGTAATGAATATGTCAGCCCATATAACTATAACGTTGAAGAGGAAAACGTTTTCGCATTATTTAGAGTTGGCGATTGTCAATCGTGAGACGGAACGTACTTGGGGGCCGGGATCGATGGCCGACTTTTACGTCTAAGGATATCCTGTTGAACCCCAGGAGGCATCTCTCGGCCGTGGAACTCCAGATACTGCTGAAGATGCTTGTTGACGATGATGTGTCTAGTCGAGTATGTTGCTTTCTCGTCGATATCTTTATGTTTCTTTGGTGATGGCCTCAATAGACCTCGCTTCTTAATAAGCGCAATGTCATTCGTAAAGTCGCAGAGCTAAATTGACGTAATTCCATGTCATATCTCAAGTTTCGCTGTAGTTAATCTGATTAGAATCATGCAAGTGGTTAGATTTTTACCGAATAGTAAGCGTTTTCACAAAATTGTTCCGATCACGGAGAATCTGACTATGAATGCAGCTCCAGGAGCTATGAGTTTGAAAGTTCGATCCCAACAGCGAACCTTCTCGACTGTTTTCCTGCTATTGCTTACAGGCGCTTTCACGAGGACTTGCGTCGCGCAGCAGGCAACAGCAACGGTAAATGTTGAGCTCGATCACGTGGCACATTCCGTCAGCCCCACACTTTATGGACTAATGACCGAGGAGATCAACTACTCCTACGACGGGGGTTTATACGCCGAGATGGTGCGGAACCGCACCTTTCAGGATCGTGGCTTTGGAGGAGTTGCACATTGGAACATCGAACACTTGGGAACTTCAGACGCGAAGATGTCCGTTGATGAAACTGAAGGGCCGAGCGCTGCGCTGCCACATAGCTTGCTGATCGACGTCAAGCAGGCCGATGCAGAAAGTCCGGCAGGCGTGCGGAACGAAGGCTATTGGGGGTTGGCTCTACGACCAAACACAAATTACAAGGGATCGCTGTATGCAAAGGTGGATGCCGCCGAGATAGGCCCATTGAACATTGCACTGGTAAGTGACAACACCGGAAAGGCAGTCGCTACCACTGTGGTTCAAACGCTTTCAACGGACTGGAAGCGCTATGAGTTCTCATTGACGACAGGCAACATAGCAACTTCATCGGAAAATCATCTGCTGCTAACGGTAGGGCATCCGGGCAAAATTTGGATTGACTTAGTGTCTCTTTTTCCTCCGACATATAAGGATCGTGTCAATGGGAATCGGCCTGACCTGATGGAAATGATGGCCTCGATGCACCCGAAGTTCTTGCGGCTACCTGGTGGCAATTATCTTGAGGGAGATCAGATTGACGAGAGATTCGACTGGAAAAATACTATTGGTCCGCTTGTCGATCGGCCGACACACCGAAGTCCTTGGAACTATCAATCATCAGATGGGATGGGCTTGCTGGAGTTTTTGGAATGGACCGAGGATCTGAAGATCCAGACAGTGCTCGCGGTGTATGCAGGATACTCCCTGAAAGGTGACCACATTCATCCCGGGCCAGCGCTAACGCCGTTCGTCGAGGATGCTCTTGATGAGATTGAGTTTGCGACCGGAGACACATCAACAAAGTGGGGAGCCGTGCGAGCAAAGCTCGGGCATCCGGCACCGTTCCCGATCAAGTACGTCGAGATCGGCAATGAGGACTGGTTTGACCGCTCGGGCAGTTACGAGGGACGTTATGCGCAGTTCTACAAAGCCATTAAGTCGAAATATCCGCAACTAGAGCTGATAGCGACGGCACCCCTCAAAGGGATGAAGCCAGATGTGTTGGACGACCACTACTATAAGCGCGCCGACGAGTTCTTTGAAGACGTGAAGCACTACGACACGGTGGATCGGAATGGGCCGAAGATCTTTGTGGGGGAGTGGGCGACTCGCGAGGGCTCACCTACCACGAATATGGGCGCAGCACTTGGCGATGCAGCGTGGATGACAGGCATGGAGAGAAACAGCGACTTGATCGTCATGGCCTCTTATGCACCTTTGTTTGTCAACGTGAATCCGGGGGGAATGCAATGGGAGTCGGATCTAATCGGCTATGATGCGCTGAACAGCTACGGAGCGCCAAGTTTCTACGCACAGTCGATGTTCGCAGAGTTTCTTGGAACGGAGGTGCCGGTATCTTCTGTTCAGGGGGGCGGTTCGCGGTTCTTTTACTCAGTTACGCACGATCCCGCAAAAGAAACGGTTTACCTGAAACTGGTCAATGCATCATCCTTCACCCAAACAGTTGATGTCGATATGACAGGCGCAAACAACATTCAAAAGACTGGTACGCTGGTGACGTTAACAGGCGATAGTCTTGCTAAGACGAACACAATAACAACTCCAACGCGAATCGTTCCCACGAAGTCGACTATCAAGATCGCTGGTGCTAAGTTCAATCATGTAATGCCACCCTACTCTGTGCAGGTGATTGAATTGCACGCGAAGTAGGTTCTTCCACTCGAAAGCATTTTGGCGTGGTCGGCATTTCGATTGTTCCCGACCGAAAAGTGTGAACATCTGGTTGGGGAGGATGCCGCAGCTATCAGTATCATCCCTGACGAAACAACGCTGCTAAAACAACGGACATCCACCTCTTGATGCTCAGGCCGGAGCGGGACCGTGTGCTTGACCACTGAATTGTGGGTCAACACATGCGAGCCTGTGCGGCAAAAGATGTTTCACACCACCAGATGATATGAAAAATGCGAGACGAAATTATCCTGTGGCACCAGTGTGTCTAGGTTTTCTTACTACCCTTCTTTGCTTTAATTGATGCGGCTCCCATACGGTGGATTTCACTGCCTGCCAACAAAAACGCACCGACACCATAGGTGTAACTGGCAGTCGCTTTGAACGGAGCTGGCTCCGCGCCGGTTTGCTGGATACAGCCCAGCCGGCCGTCCGAATAAACATGCTTCAACATTCCAGCCCACGCCTTCTCAACGACTGGCCGGTACGTCTTTGCATCCAGGACACGTTGATTAATCCCCCAGGCGATGGCATACGTAAACAGAGCTGATCCCGATACTTCAGGCTGCAAGTAATTGTCCGGATCGAGCAGGCCCGCCCGCCAAAGGCCGTCTGGCCCCTGCAGTAAAGCCACCCGTGCCGCCATCTCCTTCAGCTGTGTGAGGTACATGTTCCTCGCTGAATCGTTCTTCGGCAGGTACTGCAGCGTCCGGACGAGGCCTCCCATCACCCATCCGTTGCCGCGCGACCAGAACATCTTCTTGCCATTCGCTTCGGTTCTGGTGACGTAATCGGCATCTCGTGCATAGAGGTGCTCCTGCTTGTCATAGAGCAAATTCGATGTTTTGGCCCACTCCTCATCGAGATATGCGATGTATTTACGGTCGCCAGTTGCAGCGTACATCCTGGCCCAGACTGGGGGTGCCATGAACAGCGCGTCACACCACCACCAGGGAATCCCCTTGCCTACCTTCTTCGATACGTGAGGGGATTCCAGCAAGGTGTCCAACTCTGCCTGCGTCGGTGTCATCAGCGCGAGGTTTTTCTTTAACAGATAAAGCTCGAGGTAAGTTTGCCCGGCGCTCTGATTATCGGCGTCCGGGAGGTGCGAACGAAGCTGCCAGTCGAACTTCTTTCCCATCTCCTCCATGGCATCACGGTATTTGGGATCTCCCAACGAGTCTGAGGCTGCCATGAAACCGCTATAGAGAACGCTCCAGGTCCAAATGCGGTCAAAGTATGGCTGCGATCGAGCGAGCTGCCAGTCTGCAACCTTGCGCATCACTGCACTCACAGAGGCCGGATCGAGTGATGCAGACAGATCTGTCGCAATCGGGCCTCCGTCGTCGGGATCGTCGCCGAAGTGCCGCGAGTTGTCTTTGGCGATCCCGGCCAGTTGCTGTGGAGTTGCGTGCTCGATCGACACCTGCTGTCCTGTAGCTTGTAGGCCAAGGCCTGCTAAGGCAACTACCATCGCAATGCTGGATTTACCAAAAAAATAAGACATCCGCAGCCTCCTATTGAATGGTAGTCAAGAGAAAAAGCGGACAGACGCTGAGATGCACTCTGTCCGCCGTAAAAGGAAAGCATGTGAGGGTTAGAAGTTCACGCGAGCGACCAATTGGAAGTCGCGGTTTCCCTTTGCCGAACCCACTGTGCCGAAGTTCGAGGAGGCTGCCGCGGTAGGACTCGCCGAGGGATCGACCCATGCGGTCGAGATTCCGCCGAATGTAACTTTGTTAGGTACGTTCAGGCAATCCACCTCGAAGATGAACTTCACCCTCTCCGGGGTGAGATTGAAGGTACGGCGCAGGCTTGCATCGAGCTCGTAGGTGCTTGGGTTCCATAGTTGATACGGTGCTGTGCGCGGGGCATCGCCGATCTTTGTAATTGCGGTCTGTCCCGGTGCTGTGGTGCCGTAGTTATTCGGTACTGAAAAAGCATTGAGATTGATGTACTGGATACCACCTTTGCTTGGAGCAGCTCCAAGCTTGGCCGCTGTAATCCCTTTGCCCCAGCCATGATTTATACGAGCTGAACCGCTGAAGTTGGGATTCACATCCGGCATGCATTGGCCTTGCCCAGGGGAGTTGCAACCAGCGTAGGTAATCGCTAACGGTACGCCCGACCCGTAGGTAAAGATGCTCGACAACTGCCAGCCCCCTGCGAGCGCACGAACCAAGAGGTGGTCACCACCGAGTCCACCCTTTCCAAACGGCAGCTGGTAGACACCGTAAGCGGCTAGATTCTGTGGCGCGGCGACCACAGTGTAGGAGCGGTCGGCGCGTCCTTGACGATAGCCAACTCCGTTCGATGTGGCAGCAGCAGGGGTGTCGAAGCCGGTGCGAAAGGTGTTGTCGTCTCCAAGGTTCTTCGAATAGGTGTAGTTCAGCGTGTAGCTGAGCCCTTTCCATACACGCTGATTCAGTGTGATCTGGAGTGAGTTGTAACTGACATTGCCGACATTTCCCCACGTATCGGTCGTTCCGGAGTACTGAGGAAACGCGGTCAACATATGAGAGATAGACGCCGCAGAGCTCTTCGACGCCGCTGCAGTGTATCCAGGATAAGGAGTGGCAATTCCAGACATCGCGTTCGCTGCAATCGCGATATTAGCTGGAGTAGCCGGAGCGCTCAGCAACGGCGTTGTACCGTCTGATGCACGCAGAGCGCCCAATGCAGCAAGATAAACCGGATTCATCTGCCCTGCCCAAAGGCCTCGGGCGTTCGAGCCCGTGGCCAAGAAGTGCGCATTGCTTCCTACGTAGTCCACGGTAAGCGTCAGATCCTTTGTCACTGCGCGCTGGATGCCGAAGTTATAAAAATTAACTTCAGGGGCACGACCTGAAAGGTACGGATCAGCATAACCAGGAGCACTGCCCGCCGCTTGTACTGCGCCCGAGCTGTTGATGTAGTTCCCGGTGCCGATACTTAAGCTCGCAGCACTTGGCGTTGCGGGCGCGGGCAACTCAAATCCAGGTCCACCAAACGCTGTATTGCTGCTATTCAGGTAATACGAAGGGCCAGCGGCTGCACCTGTAGTCTGCGCTGAAGGCAGCACAAGATTAGCGGTAAAGCCTGCCTGACTCGTGCCAGTGCCCGCCCCGCCACGCCCGCCGACACCACCTGCCCGCGAGTAAACCAGGGCGTACCCACCACGAATGACAGTCTTGTCGTTGTAGGAGTAAGCGAAGCCGAGACGTGGACCCCAGTTCTTCATGTATGTGTTTACGGGAGTTCTGCACTGGCAGCTAATAGCCGCGCCGCGGTTGCCAGCAAACTCAAGTACGCCAGGCGTTCCGGTTACAGGGTTAGTTCCAGTCGCATTCAGATAGCTCCATCGATTCTGCACCTCTTCGTATGGGGGAAAGTAGTCATACCGAAGACCGAGATTCAACGTTAGCTTTTGGGTCGCCTTCCAGTCGTCCTGGAAATATGGGGAGATGGGACGATACCGGCCGCCTTCTTCACTGAACGCTTGAATCGTCGTGGACGAGCTATTGATTGCACCCAGAAGATAACTTGCATAGGAGTAACCTGTCTTGGTGCTGCTGATTGAGGTCCCGCTATAGTTTGCGGTGTCGTTTGGACTGAACACCGTCGTAAAAATACCTGACGGCCCGAGCTGTGCGGAGACATTGTCCTGGAGCCACTGCATCTGAATGCCAAACGTGAAGGAGTGCTTGCCTTTGATCCACTGAAGGTTATCCACGAGGGTAAATGCATTTGGCACGGTAGCTTGTGTCGCGCCGGAAGCGCCATTCGAAGTCCATGGATTCTGAACGTTCGGAAACGCCGTGCTGGAGTTGAAGGTGACGCCGGGGAACTCATCGGACGCCTGACCTGGGGGCAGATTGGTGATGCCGATATCGGCTGCTGCGCGATACGGTGAAGCTCCATCCGTGAGCGATGTAATCGGCTGTGAGAACCGGGTGAAGCCGAACTTGAACTGATTGACGAGATTCGGCTTGATCACGATGGAGTGCTCAAAATCTATGATGGTGGGCTTGATCGTTGCATAGCCGCCAGCGGTGTAAGGCAGAGGCAACACTACGCCCGGAGTCGATGCCGGTGCAGGGACGTTGGTTCCAACAGTGAAGGGAACATTCGTGCGGTTTCCAAGAGTCAGCACGACCGAGATACGTTGCGATGGCGTTAGATCGTAATCAACTTTGCTGAGGAACTCCCAATTGTCGTATCCCGAAGGAACGCCCCCAAGATAGTTACCTACGATCCCGCTGTTGGTTGGGGCGGGCAAGAACTTCTGCATGTACTGGGTGATCGGCGATAAGCGGCTCGCAGGAATCACATTCAGTGTTGGGAGGCCATTCTTCATCCCCATGAAGGGCTGACGCGTACACCCTGAAGCCGTGCAGGCGTTGGTGGAAGGGTCGAAAATGATCGGCGTCGTGCTCGACAACTCCGTAAAATCGCCCTCCCGCATCAATGCCGTCGGAACGGTCAGGGTATTGGGGTTGATGCCATTGCGACCGTGGTATTTGTCATAGGTCGCGAAGAAAAAACCCTTCTTGTGCGTAAAAGGGATCGGCCCCCCTACCGCGCCAACGAGTTCATTCTGGTGTTCGACAGGCTTTTTGGCAGGAATGGTGTTTCCATTCGCATCTTGCTGGGTCAGGGCAGGTGCACTGAAACCCCACGTATCGAATATCGTATTGCGTACGAAGTCAGCGACTGTACCGTGATATTGGTTACCACCAGATTTGATAGTGAAGTTCAGTGCGCCAGCGCCTTGATACTCAGCCCCCGGAACGCTGGTGAGCACTTGAAATTGATCGATCGCTTCGACCGGAATGGAGTTGGAAACGACACGGTTGTCACCCTGCTGGTTTGCGGTAGTCGTTGGAAGTCCATCTACATAGACCTCCGCGATGTAGTTCCCTGTTCCGCCGATGATTGGTGCACGCGCACTTCCCTGAGACTGAGCGCCCGGAAGTAGCGTAGCAAAGGCTGTGGGATCACGCTGTTGACCATTCATCTGCAACGGCAGATTCTGATAAGTGGAGTTCTCAATTACGCCACCGAGCGTTGCGCTGGTAGTGTTCAAAGCTGGCGGAGCCTCGGTCACTGTGATCGTCTGATCTTGCCCGCCAATCGCAAGTGAAATATTCAGGCCCGTCACCTTCAGCGCATCCACCACGAGATTCTGCTGCTTGAACGTCTGAAATCCCTTAGCGGTTGCTGTCACCGTATACGTACCAGGGATAATCGGATTGATCTCGAATAGGCCGGCGGACGACGTTGGACGGGCTGTAGCAACCCCGCTGTCCTGATTGGTAGCAGTGACCTTGACATTTGGTACGACCGCGCCAGTCGAGTCGGTCACCATCCCCTGAATTGCACCTTGACCACCTGTCTGCGCTATCGCCAAACCAGAAAACAACGCGAAGCTGCAAGCCGTAGACAGTAAAATCGCCACCTTTACGTTGTTTCGGCAGGTCACGAAACCGATTGGTAGTGTTTTGCCGAACAGATATTTCCTTCGCATTACGGGTCTCCCGAAGCAATCCAGTTTTAGCGCATCCAACAATTTGCTCGCTATTGGTTCGACCAAATTGAGTGAATTGTGACGCGAACGGGAATTTACGAGACTGAATAAACGAATGTCAATAGAAAAATTATTTCCCTGTAAACAGAGGGGTTTGCAAAAGTATCAAGGACAAGATGCGGCTAACCGTTGTTGCCGGATGTTTCTGACGTGAACGAGCGTTACACTCTCCGCAGCCCACAGATATTCAAAAGATGATCGTGTACGGCTGGGAACATGTGGCCGGACGCCTCACTTCGAGTTCCAGTAAGTACGCCACCTGAACCCAAATCATGACGCGTCACCACTGAAAAATCACCTCAACTCTGCTGCTTATGCTGAGTTATTCCTCGCGGAGAACCTCGAGCGGCTTGCGCCCTAGAATACGGTGGCTTGCAAGCCAGCCGGTGGCAACCGTGAGAGCAGCTGTACCCGCCAAAGCTCCCAACGCCCATCCCCACTGGAAATGGTACGCAACCGTAAGGCGCACCAATAGCACTCGAGCAATGACGTTTGCAAAAAGTACGCCGACAAATCCAGCGACGAGGCCCAGCACTGCGAATTCAATCGAAAATACAGTGGCGATGCGTCCTCGCGTCGCACCTAATGTCTTGAGTACAACGACCTCACGTATTCGGCGATATCGTGTGCCTGCGATTGAACTGGCGAGAATGATGATGCCGGCAAAGATCGAAAACGCTGCGAGAAATTGAATTACGTATGTTATCTGTACGACGACCGCGCGGACCGTCTCAAGTGCCTGGGCGACATTGATCACGGTCACGGTTGGATAAGCGTTGTAGAGCGCACGCTGCAGTTCGCCGACATGATTCGGATCTGCGTGAACACCGCCATACCAGACTACAGGCAGGCCAGCGAGAGCAGGCTGGGGCAAAATAAACTCGGCTCGTGAGTAGGCGTGCTGTCCATCGGATTTGGTGAGCGCGACGACGGTGGCAATGAACTGGGTGTCTTGTGCGGCAAAGGTAATGTGCGAGCCGACGTGGACCCCCAGACGATCGGCCTGGCGTTGTTCCACCGCGACAACCGGACGTCTTTCGTCAGCGGCCCACCAGTTCCCTTCCACTGTTTTTGTACCGGGAGGCGCTGTGTTCGACCAGGTGAGGTTGATTGAGCGCAACATTCGCTTGGGAAAGTTCTTCAGCTTCGCCTCGTTTGCGGGTACGCCGTCGATTTCGACGATGCGTGATGAGACGACGGGTAGGAGTTCCGGCGGAGCCGTCACGCTGTGTTGAGAAGCCAGCAGCGTTCGAATTCCGCCTACCTCCTCGTTTGTTATATCGATCAGGAAGACGTTCGGGAGGTTTGGAGAAGCCGAGATATGAAGCTCGGAGACGACTGCCTGCTGGACGAGGTAGACGGTCATGATCTGCATCACGCCTAACCCAAGCGCAGCCAGGAGTGCGGCAGAGGGATTACCCGGGCGGTAGAGATTCGCCAGTCCATGTCGAATCGAGGACGGCAGGTGCAGCCGGGTCCTCGAGAGGAAAAACTTTAATCCCGCTAAGACGCCGACAGACGCAATCAGAAGAACCGCCAGAACGGCGACGAGACCTAACGAGAAGACCTCGCCGACCACGGCAGAGTCACTGAGTGTGGTCGCGATCGCGGCGAGCCCAACGAGGATCATCAGAGCTGCTCCCAGTTGAGCGAGGTTTTTTGTGATCTTGCGCCAGATCGCGGTTACGAAGGGATCATCGTTGTCTTCGACGGCTCGGCGGAGAATCAGAATGGGCCGCACTCCTCGAATATCGAGCAATGGAGGGAGTGTGAAGAGAAGCGTTGTCAGGATACCTGCGGCAAGTCCGGTGATGACGGTGCGAAATTGCACATGAAGCTCGGTATCGACATGGATGAGCTTCGCCAGTAGATATGGAAAACTAAGCTGTACGCCAACTCCGAGGGCGACGCCGAGCAGGCCACCAGCCAGGCCCAGCAGGAGCGTTTGCAGCAGGTAGATCTTCATGATCTGGCCCGACCGTGCGCCAAGCGACTTCATGATGGCAATGGTATCGAGCCGCTGTTGCAAGTGGGCGCGCATGGCCATGGCCACGCCAATCGCGCCGAGTACGAGAGCAACAAGACTCATTAGCGACAGGAGACTCGTCGCACGATCCAGCCCTTGAGTGAGTGCGGGGTTCGTCTCGCGATAGTCGATGACCTGCGACTCCGGCAGAAGTTTTTCCAGACGCAGCTTGAGATTTGCTACAGCTTTGTCGGAGATGGGTGCACCATTGCTCGGCTGCGGCACTCGGAAGAGATAACGCTGCCCGGCATGGCTTCCCGGTGCGAGCAGACCGCTGGCGTCCAGCCCTTCGCGCGAGATCAGTACACGTGGGCCCGCTGCAAAGCTACCCGACAGTCGGTCTGGTTCGTTGACCACAACGGACGCAATCCGAAAGAGCTGGGTGCCGATCTTCAGATCGTCGCCAACCTTTAGATTGAGACGAACGAGAAGATCGTCCGCGACGACCACAGTTTTTGCTGTCAGGGCGGTCTTCAATTGACCAGCGGAAGCTAGCTGCACCTCACCGTAAAACGGATACTTTGTTGGGTCGACTGCCTTGAGCGAGACCAAGAGAGGGTCGAGGGTCTTCGGCGAAGAGGCCATCGAGAGCAACTCCGTAACCGGCGTAATCTCCACACCAGCGCTCGCAATCTCATCCAACGCTTTCTGCTCATCGGAGGTAGGCTGCTGAAACATTCGTGCTGAGAGATCGGCTGCCATGATGCTGCGCGCGCGATTCAGTAACGAACTGCGGAATGAGGCTGAGAAGCCACGTACTCCAGTCAACGCAGCGACGCCAATCGCAACCGAGAGAATGACGAAGAAAAACTTGCCGCGAGAAGAGTGCATCTCGCGGCTGGCGATCTTTGCAGCGGAGCGATAGGAGAGGGTCGCCATCAGCCATCCGCCAATGCGGCTTCACGCGGACCTTCAGTCGGGGCCGGATTGATCTCGTCCCCGATGATTAATCCGTCGCGTAGAGTGATTCGCCGGTTTGCATAGGTTGCCAGGACGGGGTCGTGCGTGACCAGCACTAGGGTCGTTCCTTCTGCGCGGTTCAGATTTAGCAGCAGCTCGAGCACGTGAGCTCCGTTGGTGGTGTCGAGGTTGCCAGTCGGCTCGTCGGCAAGAACGATCGGTGGCCTGAGAATGAATGCTCGCGCCAAAGCGACTCGTTGCTGTTCGCCACCGGATAGCTGTACCGGATAATGATCCATGCGGTCGCCAAGACCGACGCTGGATAGAAGCTCGCGCGCTCGTGAGACGCCACTCTCCTTTGCGTCGGCGTTCAATTCATGCGGCAGCAGAACATTTTCGAGCGCTGTGAGCGTTGGGATCAGCTGATACGACTGAAATACGAAACCGATCGTTTTGCCTCGCACCTGGGCAAGCTTATCCTCGGGGAGATAGCTGATGGCAGTGCCGTTCAGAAAGATATTCCCCTCGCTGGGGGTGTCGAGACCAGCCATCAGACCGAGTAACGTGGATTTGCCACTACCGCTTGATCCCATGATTGCGGCAAACTGTCCACGCGGAATGGTAAAGTCCAGTCCCTTCAGAATGTCCACGGTGCGGCTGCCGTTGCGGATCGACTTGCGAAGGCCTTCAACAGAGATCATGGGAGTGAGTGGTGTCACCTTCGGGTTTCTCCTTATTCAGCAACCGCTTGCTTTTGTTACTTTGTAGAGATGCGGAGAACGGAATCTATAGCTATTCTATCGGTCGTGGCACTTTCGCTTCTTGGTTGCCGAACCGATACGACACCGAAGCAGACTGAGAGCTCGGAGTCAAGCCGTTCAATCCCAGAAACCGCTCCTTCGCCAGCACCAAACGCTACAACGGCGATGGACAAATGGCCTCTGGTGGTCTGCTTTGGCGACAGTCTTACTGCGGGGTACGGTACCGATCTCGGCCAAAGCTATCCTGACTATCTTCAAAAGGATTTGGACGCAGAGGGTTATAACTACCGTGTCGTGAACGAGGGCATCAGCGGCAATACCACGAAGGATGGCGTCAACCGGCTCGACACCATCCTTGCGTTGAAGCCCGCCGTTGTAGTTGTTGAGTTTGGCGGTAATGATGGCCTGCGCGGTCTTCGGATTGAAGACTCACGCACAAACCTGGACAAGATTGTTGCCACACTCAAGGCCAGCGGAACTAAGGTTGTTCTTGCCGGGATTACGCTGCCTCCAGACTACGGTCCCGACTACATCAAACAGTTCAATGCTACCTACGCGATGCTTGCTGCCAAGTATCGCGTACCTTTGCTCCCATTTCTGCTGAACGGCGTCTTTGGCGTCAATGGGATGATGCAGGCCGATAGAACCCACGCCACAAGCGACGGAAATAAGGTAGTTGCGCGGAACGTTCTTCCACTCATAGCGCCTCTTCTCAAGAGATAGGATCTAGCCGAGGACGACGATCGGCTGCATTAAAGTGCCAGCGACGCGTCGGGCTATGGCGAGAAGATCGGTTGGATTCGTAAATACCTTAATCAATGGAGCTTGTGAAAAATCAGGCAGATTCACCTGCATTCCGTTGCGCAAACGTCCGGCTAATTGGTCATCCACAGTGACGGACGGCATTTCAGGCAACAGGGTACGCGGATGCGGAAGCATTGCTTCTATTTCGAGAGCTGATGAGTTCTTGAGCTGATCGATTGTGATCGCCTGCTTCAACGTGAATGCGCCTGCGGCTGTGCGACGCAAACTCGAGAGATGGGCGCCACACTGTGCCAGTTGACCCAATTCGTGGGCCACCGAGCGAACATAGCCACCGGCAGAGACAGACATCGCAAAGGCTGCAGTGTCACCCTCCAGGGATGTCAATTCGAAGTTGTGGATGGTTATCCGGGCCGGTTTGACTGCGACTTCTGCGCCTGCCCGAGCGAGCTTGTGAGCAGCAACACCGTTTATCTTTTTTGCAGAGAAGATCGGGGGAAGCTGGTCCAGCTCTCCCTGAAACCTGCGGCCAAGCACACGCAGCTGTTCGAGAGACTGGGTGAGTGGCTGCGCCTCAGTTGAAGGGATCCCGTCGGCGTCGAAGCTGTCGGTGGCAAAGCCAAAGCGAACATGCCCCGTATAGTGCTTATTTGCCTGCCCGAAGAACTGGGCCAGACGCGTGTATTTGCCGAGGAGGAGTGGCAGAACTCCAGTAGCCATCGGGTCCAGAGTTCCCAGATGCCCGATGGATTTTTCGCCAGTGGCTCGGCGGACGATGGCCACTACGTCGTGCGAGGTGATGCCGGAGGGTTTATCGAGAACAAGAAGACCATTCATGCAATCTCTAGTTTAGTCGCTACATACCGCTTCCCTGCCGGCGGACGAGTGAAAGGAACTCGTTCCGTGTCTGCAACTGAGACTTGAACACTCCAAGCATTGCCGAGGTTACGGTGGAGGAGTGCTGCTTTTCGACGCCACGCATCATCATGCACAGATGCTGCGCTTCGAGGATTACGGCCACTCCTTGGGGATGGATCGCCTCGGTGATCGCGTCGCCAATCTGGCGAGTCAATCGCTCCTGCACCTGAAGTCGCCGCGCGAAGACATCCACGAGACGCGGGATCTTACTCAGGCCGATCACCTTTCCATTCGGGACATAAGCGATATGGGCTTTACCAAAGAAGGGCAGCAGATGATGCTCACACTGCGAGAAGAACTCGATATCTTTTACGATGACCATCTCGTCATAGTCGACGTCGAAGAGAGCGTCATGGAGGACCTCTGTGATGTCCATTGTGTACCCGCGAGTGAGGAACTCCATGGACTTTTCCATGCGCTCCGGGGTGCGTAGCAGACCGTCTCGTGTGGGGTCTTCGCCGATGCGCAGAAGAAGTTCGCGATAGAGATCCTGGGTCGAAATGCTGTCCAACAGGGGTGCTTCAACAGTGGCCGAGTTACGTGGCATAAGAGTGGCCTTTCCTAAATCGTGCCTGGCGCTGGGGTAGCCTCACCGGCATAGTCGAATGAGTTATTGCTGGTCTCCTCAACATGAACCCGCTCCAGATGGGCAGCGGTAAAGCTTTGGAAGATTCTGTATATCTCAACACTTAGATTTTCGGTTGTGGAGACTGTATTCGCAAAACAGTCCAGCGTATTCAGATTCGTGTGGTCGAACCGCGCGATGAGATTTGTTTGTGCAAAGGCGTCCAGCTCCGAAAGATTGCAGACCATACCAGTTGCTGGATCCACCTGGCCACTCAGGGTTACCTGCACGGTGTAGTTATGGCCATGGCCGTAGGGATTGTTGCACTTGCCAAAGATGGCCAAATTTTTCGCTGCATCGTAGGCTTCGGTATGAAGACGATGTGAGGCGCTGAAGTGGTAGCGTCGATTGAGATGCGCTTTCATTGCTCACCATAGTAGTCCGCGAATAGGTCGGGCATCTCGTAGATGCGGACCCTGTGCAGTCTCGCATGAGGAATTTTGCCGTCGAGCCTCTGCCATATTGCGATCGCAATATTCTCCGTCGTAGGAATTGTGGTTTTGAATTCGGGCACTTCGAGGTTCAGGTGTCGGTGATCGTAGATGCTGACGACTTCGCGCTCGAGAATGTCCTTGAGTTCTTTCAGGTCGACGACGAAACCCGTAGTGGGATCAATCGCCCCCGCGACGGTAACCTCCAGCGTGTAATTGTGACCGTGGCCGTTGCGATTCGCGCATTTTCCAAAGATGCGTTGGTTCTCTTCTGGCGACCAAGCTTCGTTCCAATAGAAATGGGCTGAAGAGAATTCGGCTTTGCGGGTGAGAAATATCATCGTTATTCCTGTGATTAGACGTGTTGACTACTTAGGTGGATGCAAAGCCTAAGGTAACTAGCTGGTCATGTTGTAGTTGCGGCCCTTCCAGGAAACGGTCTTTTTGACACGGTGATAGATGACGCTGCGAATGAGCAGGTAGACGAAAAGAGGAATACCCAGGACAGAGATTGCAACGTCAAACGCCGGGAAGTTTGAGCGGGCGACTCGGGAGTAGAAACGCCATAGCGTTCGAACCCAGATCAGAAGGATAACGCCCCGTTGCCATGGCTGCAGCCAATAGAGGCTCAATGCGATGAATGGGAGACCGAAGAGAAGAAGGATGTCCAGAATTCGCCAGAGCGCGAGAGCGATAGGCTTCGGGAAAAGCAGAGCGAGATTTTTCGTCCAGCCTTCAATCATTTCCGAGGTGGTCCAATACATTCGGGTGGAGAGGGCTTCTGGGGCGTATCGAAAGCGGATGATACGGGGTCCGCGTTTGATGTTGCGAGCGAGGGCAACATCCTCGAGGACGCTCTTGCCGACGGCACGGTGACCTCCGACAGAAAAGTAGGCGTCGCGTTCAACCAGGATGAACTGGCCGTTAGCGGCGGCCAAGCTGCGAACCGGGTCGTTGACCTGCTTTGATGGATAGACCGAGGCGAGCTCAGAGAAGACTATAGGCATCACGGCGTGCTGCCAGAAACCAGTGACGATCTGACGAGGAGAGTACGAGAGCAATACTGCTTTGTGTCTGTCGGCCTCTCGAAGGGAGCGCGAGATGTCATTGGTCTCGTGAATTGTGTCGGCGTCGGTGAAGAGGAGGTGACGCCCGCGGGCTGCCTGTGCGCCAGCCCAGCAGGCGTTGCTCTTGCCTGTAAATCCGCCGGTGCTGGTCAAATCTAACGTTGGAGCGTCGAGCAGAATGACGCCGTCGTGGCTGGCGGCAGCCTGGGCTGCGATTGTGCGGGTGTCGTCGGTCGAAGCGTCGTTGACGATGATCAGCTCCCACTGCTGGCCGAGGAGAAATCCAGGTTCAGACTGGCTCAGCAGTGAGGCGAGACAGGCGGAAAGAGATCGCTCCTCGTTGCGGGCTGGAATGATGACCGAAAGTTCGAGGTCGGGTATTTCAGTGGAATTCAAATCCTGCTCGCGGTCAGTATCGTTCACGACTTCGTATTATAGGAAGTGGAGCGTATCGTGCGTAGAGATTGGGCAGGTCTGTTGTTGTTAATGATGCTGGCGGCTGGGTGCGACAGGGGGAACCACCCCGGAAACATCGATAAGCCAGCACCGCAGTTCGTGATGGGAGACGGCACCCGGACGGTGGACTTGAGCAAGCTGCGAGGTCGGGTTGTGGTCCTGAACCTGTGGGCGACCTGGTGTGCGCCCTGTATCGAGGAGTTACCAAGCTTGCTTGCTTTGCAGAAGCGCATGCCCGAGCTGGCAGTTGTGGCCGTGAGCATGGACCAGGATCCTGATGTCTACAAGCGATTTCTCGTGGAGCACCATGTGGATGTGCTGACCATCCGCGATGAGGAGCAGAGGGTCAATGCGCTCTACGGAACGGTGCAAATCCCTGAGACTTACATCATCGACAAACAGGGAGTGCTACGGAGAAAGTTTATCGGCGCGCAGGACTGGACCAGCTCCGAGATAACTGGCTACCTTGCAAAGATGTAGTTCCATGCTGGTAAGGTACCCCCCCCCACCTATGTGCGCACAAACTATTTATTTTCAAACATTTACGGGATATATATGTCGTAAAATCGTCATACCAAATGGGTTACAGCTAAATTCGTGCAATAAAAGAGGTTATTGAAACATCTGACGTTTGTGTTGGACGTTTCGACACCTCAGGCCATAACTCTTTGTTTGTAATTATCTATTCAGTATAGATGTTGGGAGATAACTCATACGCCACGCTTATCTTGTTGATTATTAACAGCTTAGCAACATATTGGACTTGACAAGCTTCAGGACGTCGGGACGTCGTGGAAAAACCGGGATCAGGCATCGCGTTCGTCGTAAGTACCGCTGGTATTATCGAGTCCATGACACAGCTCGACGTTCTTTACCGTTATGGCGTTCCGCCAACTGAAGCTTCCGTACTTGCCATGGCCAAGGTGCGCGAGGTATACGGAGTTCGCCACATGGAGCTTGATGAGATTAAGAAGACGGTACGGATTGAGTATGACGCCAGCCGTTTGACCGAACCAGTCATTCACCAACTGCTGCGACGTGCGGGTTTGGACATCGTTGAGACAATGCCAATGTTCGCTCCTCCGCTACCGGCAGAGCCCGTTGCTGCAACCTAGTTGCCGGACTTCCATTTATTCGTTATTTTTAGAGTGCTTTCGTAGTCCTAGTCTTCTGCGCCTGTAGCTCAGCTGGATAGAGCATTTGGCTTCGAACCAAAGGGTCGGGGGTTCGAGTCCCTCCGGGCGCACCATTTTCAAGCACTTTACAGAAAACGCTAAGTTAAAGTTTATCCCCAATAAAATATCCAGATTGACCCTTACATTCATGGAGATAACGATCACCGAAGTCGTTCGATTGCTCTCAGACGAACCAGGAAAAGACGTGGATCTCCCATGGTAATGCCAAGCTCGAAGACTGGCCGTGGCGCCGCTGGGCGCCGATTCTGGTTGGCGATGTTGGGGTTTGTGATGGCGCTTGCGCTGCTGCCCTTTTCCTACAAAGTCGAACGCCGCCTAGAGACAGCTGTTCACATCAAGGGTGGCGAATCTGAAAAAGTCGACCTTGAACTGGCTCAGCGTTTCCAATCTCCGTACGCCCACCGCGTAATTCTCGTGATCAGGGGTATTTCCAATCCGGATTCAGCAGAGGGCGCGGATGCCCTGAGCTTCTTAACCAGCTCGTTGCGTACTGAGCCGGGAGTGTCGGGTGCAGTCTCGAGTCTGGACTGGCCAGATCCCTTGTTCACCGGAAACAATGGCGGAGCTTTGATCATTGTCGGGTTGGATTCGAAAGATGGACCTGTCGAGGCGCTGGTGCCCAAACTGCGCGCAAGAGCAGACTGGATGGAGGATCAGCTCAGATCAAAATACCCCAAGATCAACCTCGAGATCACAGGTGAAACGCCACTGAACTTCGATCTTCGCAAGGTCAGCGCAGATGACGTCAACCATGCCGAAGCGAGGGCGATGCCGGTGACTCTCCTCCTGCTGTTGCTGGCTTTTGGCAGTCTTGTGGCCGCGCTATTACCCCTGGGAGTAGGGCTCCTGTCGATCTCGATGGCGATGGGTGCTGCTGCCCTGCTCGCTCATTATCTGCATCTGTCGATTCTGGTGCAGAATCTGGCGACGATGCTCGGCCTTGGCTTAGGCATCGACTACGCCCTGCTGATGGTGAGCCGCTTTCGCGAAGCATTGGCCGACGGATGCGATCCCGGCTGCGCTGCCGATATTGCCGCCGAACAAGCGGGGAAGACGCTGATGATCTCCGCCACGACAGTTGCAATCGGATTTTCAGCTCTCCTGACCGTGCCTATCAGCGAACTGCGCTCCATCGGGATAGCTGGCCTCCTTGTAACGGTTTTAAGTGTCATGCTCTGCATATTCATCCTGCCTTGGGTGCTTGGCCTGCTCGGACACCGCCTCGATGCCGCTAAAGTGCGTCTTCCAGGCAGACGAGCAAAGACGCGGGAGGACCTATGCGCAGCGGATAAGCGGTGGGTGTGGTGGGGCAGAATCGTAACTCGCCGGCCCTGGGCGGCTCTGCTTGTCGCTGGGATCCCCCTACTGCTCCTTGCATCTCAGGCGCGAAGAATCTCTCCTGGAGTTCCTGATCATGACTCGCTCCCCGCCGCAGCCGAGTCGGTTCAGGCGCTGCACGCCCTTCAAGGCATGGGACGGTCGGGCATCGTGCAGTCCCTCCGACTCATCCTGGAGTTGCCGCCGCAGTCTCAACCGCTCTCGCCGGCTGGCTGGATTGCCGTCAGTCGCTTGACTAAGCACTTCCAGAGCGACCCCAGAGCGGAAGAGGTCTTATCCCTTCCGACCCTCGCAGGAATGGCGGACACTGCCGATGCGGTCAACGACGTACCCGAGCCAATCCGCAAGAGTTTTCTCCGCAGCGATGGACAAGCTACCTTGCTTGAGTTGCTCCCAACCGCCAATCTTTCACCCAACGAACTAATACGATGGGTGCGAGAAGTACGCTCCTCCGATGTTGCGGCGATAACCGGCGTGCCTGGCGCCGTGCTGCGCGTTGGCGGCATCCCCGCGCTCGATACAGATTATGACTCCGTCGTGAAGGAACGCCTTCCGAAGGTGATCCTTGGCGTCATATTGGGGAGCTTGCTCGCGCTCCTGATCGGCCTACGTTCTCTTTTTGCCGCTGTAAAAGCGATTCTGCTCAATCTGCTCTCAGTCGGCGCCTCATTCGGTGCGTTGGTTCTCGTCTTTCAGGAAGGCCACGGCAGCAAACTCTTTGGGCTCAGCGGACCGACCGGTGTTGTATTCCCCATCGTGCCCATTCTCTCCTTCGCCATTGTCTTCGGATTGAGCATGGACTACGAGGTCTTCCTCGTCGCCCGAGTACTCGAAGAACGAAGGCGCGGCTTATCCGAGAGATCGGCGGTGATCGAGGGCCTCGCACGCACAGCCGGGCTCATCACAAGCGCCGCGGCAATTATGATCGCGGTCTTCACCGCATTCACCGTGGGAAGTTTTCTCGTCGTCCAGATGCTCGGCTTCACCCTCGCCGTAGCCGTGTTCATCGATGCTACCGTGGTACGGATGATCGTCGGACCGGCACTCTTGCAACTCGCCGGCGACTGGAATTGGTGGCCGTTTGGCTTATATGGCGCCCCGGCAAAGGCTGCAAAGGAACTCGTCCCATAACGACGGACACCATGACCACAGCCCGATAAGCGATCTATCTCACTTCTTTCCCTGAGTGCCAGTCTGGCTGAGATCAAAGTCCTTGCTTGTAAGATGAGCCTTTCCCGTGCCCCCTTCGATAACAAGCATCGAGGAGCCGGGTTTGCCCTGGACCTTTGCCTCCACCTGCGCCGCCGACCAGATGCCCCCGACCTGCCGCAGGCCATAGTAAACAAAATCTTTGTGCTGCCCCGTCCCGCGAAACGTCTTCGTCACATGCACAGGGAATAAGATCCCGCGGTCGATCCACGATGTCACCGACTCATAGTAAGACCGCTCCTGAGGCCCAGGCATGCTTTTCAGCACAAAGCAATCCCGCGCGCCGTACTTCTCCGATGCCAGGAGCTCCTGGCTCTTCCAGAAGAACTGGTTCTCGACCATGTCTTCATAAGAGAAGTCGGTTCCGACCAGCGGGTCGTTCCAACGTTCGAATGGCACCACGCTGGCGGCCGTCTGGCCAGGAAGTATAGCCTCGATGGTCACCTTCCCAGTCGCGGTCATATGAAGAAGGAGGGTCGTCTTCGCTGAGCCAGGCCCCGAGATCTCGCTCAGCACGCGCAGACCATCGGGAAACCAGTGAGCCTTGGCGACCATCTTGTAGTTCGTACGCGTGCCGTTGGCCTCCACCCGGGTGAGTCGCCCGGTCACACGGTAGTCCAACGCCTCAATCCGCTGGCGCGAGCCGTTCAGCACAGTCTCCAAGTCAGGACTCGCTGCAAAAGCCCACGGCGCATGCACCAGCGATAACAGCATCAGCAAAGTGAGGGACGCTCGAATCGTCCTGAAAACATAATTCGCCCAGCTGGCCTCTGGATACCGGCCAGCTGGGCGGCTGCGAGAGAATACGACGGCACGACGCAGGAAGGTCATAGCTATGTATACAGCCAAACTCCGCATCCGCCTATCCAGGGCGGCGGCGGGCGGTGACTCTTAGGATGCGCGGCGCACGATGTAGTAGCGATCGAAAGAACTGCAGCTTTCAGACGGAAGGCTTCTCGGAGTTATCAAGTACAACCGATGCTTCACCCGTCAACACGCGAAACGTGAACGTCTCCTGAAGGTAAAGCTTTACGACCGAATCGGTATGGCTGAGATAACCGATAGAGGCATCCTGTCCGATGTTGAGCTCGAAGTCTCCGCCGCGTGTGGTCAATACGAAAGCACCTTCGATCGCCGGAGCCCAAATTATATTGCCATCAACGATGCGCTTGACATGTTCAAGAACGGGATACCCGTGATCGCGTGTCTCCGCGAGCTCTGTATAAGCTTTAGCTCCGAGCAGAACTGAATATGGACCATTCACACCGACGAGGCGCAATTGGCTCAACGCCTGTGCAACGGCGTCCGGATAGTCTCGTACGTCTGCGGGCAGTGTCATGATGGGATTGCTGCTGCCTTCGCGAATCCCCTGGATATTTGCTTTGCTGTAGCCGTTGAAGATGGCGCGATCCTCAGCAAATGCAAGAGTCTTAGCGGCATCCTTGGCGGGCTGCCAGTCGGAGTCATCTGAGCCGCGTTCGACGTCGTCGATAGCCTGGCGCGTGAGTTCAAATGGGACTCGCAATTCCACGAGGGTTTTCACTTCACGCTGTCTAGCAAGGATACCCTCGGCTGGCGCTTCGATATCGAGTAAATGGCCTGTAGCAACTGCCGGTAAAGCAACTCCCCCTGGAGTCGGCACGTCTACGACGCGACGGCCAGCAAGGTAGCGCTTTAGCGTGCGCGTAGTCTCCTCCTCGATCTGCTCCCAAGCAGCGTCTGAGATTGGTGCTAACTTCCGATGGAGGTTATTCATTTCGTTCTCCTCTAAGCGATCCTATTCCAAGAGATGTATCGCGCACTGATGAAGATACAGACGGTTGATTAGAATTTACGGCCGGCGTAATGATCGCAGCGGCTACTGGTTCCTCTTCACCAACGCCTTCAAGAAACGTTGCTGAAGGCGCAAAGAACAAACCGCCAGTGACTGCCCGACTAAAGTCCAACAGCCGGTCATAGTTGCCCGGCGGGCGTCCTACAAACATATTCTCAAGCATCAGTTCGGTGATGCGGGGCGTCCGGCTGTAACCGATGAAGTAAGTACCGAACTCGCCTCGGCCAGGTTGCCCAAAGGGCATGTTGTCGCGCAGGATCTTAACTTCTTTTCCATTCTCTACGATGACAGTCAGAGCGGAATGAGCAGAGGTCGGCTTGACGGCGTCGTCCAGTTCGATATCCGTAAGCTTTTTGCGGCCAATGATTCGTTCCTGTGCCTCGGTAGAGAGGGCATTCCAGCCTTTCATATCGTGAAGATATTTCTGGACCATGACATAGCTGCCACCGGCAAACACAGCATCCTCGTCACCAACGAGTGCGGACTCAAGAGCAACACTACCTCTTGGATTCTCAGTGCCATCGACAAATCCGATAAGGTCCCGATCCTCGAAATAGCGAAACCCTTGAACCTCGTCGACAACTTCAACGGCGGTGCCGATGCTTTCCATAATCTGCGTCGCCAGTTCGAAACATATATCCATTCGTCCCGCTCGGATATGAAACAGCACGTCACCCGGAGTGGCTATAGCGTGGCGATTCCCTGACTGAAATTCCCGGAAGGGATGCAGTTCAGCTGGCCGCGGGCTCCCAAAGAGTCGGTCCCAGGCGTTCGACCCGAACCCAACGATACAGGTAAGACCAGCGTCGATATCTCGGAACTCTACCGCGCGGATCAGTCCAGCCAAGTCTCCGCAGAACGAACGCACAGCGGCATAACACTCCGGCTCCGGCTTGATGGTAACGACAAGAAATATAGCCGCACGAGTCAGCGGCCCGAGGACGGGCTGCGGAAGCGGAACTTGGTTTGGCTCGTTAATCGCCATCATGCTACTCGAGTCAACCTTCTGTGTTTCTGCTCCATCCTGTCATTCCTCCAATCCAAACTTCATTGTGCGCTGTTATATCAAGGCCAGGAAAAGCGTGCACAAAAAACTCTAAGGCCGCCGATGCAAGCCGGGTGCAGTCGGTTCGCTGAACGATTCTTCCAAAACCTACGGTATCACCGACCAATAGTTCCCTGGAATGCACTCTTTTGCCACTGGAGTTATTTCGAATGCTCATCCTCGTTCGCTGCGGATCGTATCGTGTCCCCGTCGTTGCGGGTCCGCGACATCTAACGTAAAAGTTTACGAGCCTGGTGGTGACCAAGCGCCGCTGCTGGGACAGGGGCCAGTTCTGGGATCGTCGTTAAATTCGACGGGAAGCAATGGCTACACCTTGCGGTGGCGCCATTGCTTCTCGGTTTCTGTCCGTTTTTACTTCTTGACGGTTAGGTGGAGGGTGGATGTCTTCGGAGTTGTTCCAGTGACACTGGTTGCAGTAATGATGACAGCCACTGATTTTGTGGTGACCTCCGCCGCTTTTGTGGCCTTGAGAGTCAGCGAGACAGTGACTGGATTGACCCCGCCGAGGGTGACAGACGATTTGCTGAACTTGCATGTCACATCCGCCGGCAGATTAGAGCAGGCCAACTGCACCGGCTCTGCAAAACCACCCTGGGGGATGAGATCCAGAGTGACGCTTTCGGATTTACCTCGCTCGACCTTGACGGAGTCAGGTAAGACTTGCATGACGTAGTCCGCAACCGTAACCGGGATAGGGGATGATGCAGACGTTGTCAGAATGGCATCACCCGAATAACTTGCGGTCAGATTGTTGACGCCGGCAGCAAGCTTGCGAGTGACAAGGACGACGGTGCCGCTCTTGGGAACCTTGGCTCCGCCTATAGCGGTCGTACCGTTGAAGAAGGTGACAGTTCCTGTGGCAACGTGCAACGGGACACCCGAACCGACGGTAGCGGTGAGGGTGATGGGTTGCCCACCAAAGGAGTTTGTGACGCTCGTACCGAGGGTCACGTAGGAATAGTCTGTTGCGGAGAATGGCACGTAGTAAGTCTGAGACGCACCTTTGACATTAGCGTCACCGGTATAGTCCAACCTCAGTGTGTGCGTCCCTGCAGTAGGAACGTTGACTGTTGCTGTCCAATAGCCGCCATACAACGAGCTATCGACCTTTCCTTTGCCCAATACAACAGGCGATCCAGTGGTGATGTCCGATACGGTAATAGTTCCGCCATACGGTGCAAACCCCTGACTTGCAAATCCCATCTGAGTAACGAGTTGGACCGGAGCATTTGCGACAGTGTCTCCGACAGGAAAGAAATCCTCGAAGATTCCTTGCGCCTGGCTGACGGTGTAGGTGTAGCTTCCTTTACTAGCCGCGAAACTCGGATCGCCAGGGTAACTTGCTACAAGCCGGTGCGAACCTACACCCAGCGACTGCGTCGGCAGGACGTAAGAGATCGTGCTCGACTGGCTACTCGGAAGCCCGGTTTTTACGGCACTGTTCTCGCCGTAGTTCAAAGTCATCGTGCTGGGTGCAAATGTTCCGGCTGCGTAGTCGTACACGCCTCCGTTGGTGATGGGATTGCCATCTGCGGTCATGGTGATCTGACCAGACGGATAGCCGTAGCCCGAGTTTCCAGCAACAATGACCGCGACTGGCCATGACTCACCGTAGCTTACCGTGATAGGACCAGTTGCGAATGTACCACCGCCAACCGAACCTACAAAGGTCTGGCTCTTCTCAGCGGAGACAGTGACAGGTACGCTGTTGGAGATACCGGGACTGTATTTTCCGTCGCCGCTGTAGCGAGCGCTTACGTTGTAGCTGCCGCCAGGGACTACGGATGTCAGGATATTCGCCACACTGGAGCTCGTAAGAGGTGTTAGCTCACCTGAACCTACTCCAACGGTTGATGCTGTTGAGGAAGCCGCCGAAAGAGCTACGGTCCCTGTTGGCGCAGCACATGTTGCGGTGGCGGAACAGGCCACAGTTGCTTGGAACGTGATCGGTTTTCCGTGGACTGCGGTCGCACTTTGTCCAATACCGAGTGCGAGAGTCACTGCGCTGCTGACTCCGCTGGCGGCAGACTTCCAGTTGTTGACGAGCGCGTTTACATCCATCGAGCCGAGTCCGGTGGCAAGGTCATAGCCTGTCCCTGCGTTGTAACCAACCGTGTACTGGCCGTTTGGATCGGGTACTTTGTTGTTGCCCTTGATTGTGTCGTGAAAGACGCCGGAGACTTTCGCTAGACGGTAGAAGACATAGTTGGCCATACCCTGCGGCTGACCGCCCATCTTCTGGTTTACCAGTGCCATGATGCCCGCGGCGGCAGGGCTGGAGGCTGACGTACCACCAAAGGTAAAGAAATAGTCTCCGTAACCGCAGTTGCCGTTGAGACACACAAGATACCCATCGTGCAGCGAGGCAGAAAGTGAGATGTCGGGAAGGTCGCGAGCGCCGTCATTAGGCACGCCGGGTGCCGTTTGCCAGTTGGGTTTTGCATAAATACTGCTTACGCCACCGCTCCCGGCGTATAGCAACACATCGTTCGGGTCGTTACTGCTTTCGTTCCACACTATCTCCGGAATGTAGCTCAGTGCGGATTGGCCGGTGGTCGGGTCGTTTGTTGCGCTCCAGTATTTATTGGGGTTATTCGTATCGTCAAACTGTGTACCGCCAACTGCCACGTTGTAGGGAGTAGAAGCAATTCCGTTAACGGCAAGGACGCCAGAAGAATAGACGCCGCCTGCAGGGGCGTCGCACCCAGCTCCACCGTTGTCTCCTGCAGCTACGAATGAAGTGATGCCCTGTGCTGCTGCCTGCTGCCAGAGTGAATTGTAGAAAGCATTCTCAACTGGGCCGAGATCGGTTTCGCATGATCCGTAGCTGGTGCTCATTACCGGTGCAATATTGTTGTCGACGATGTACACCGCGGAAACATCTACTCCATCTGCAAAGTTGCTCTCCGACACAACAAAATCAATCTTTGCCATCGGGGCAACAGCGCCAGACCATGTGACGTCCAGTGTGGCTTCATCGACATCTGTGGTGATACCAGGATCGTCTCCGTTGATGATGATTTGAGGATCGTTTACAGGAAGCCCAAAGATATTACGGAAGTCCCGGATGTCCTGAATGTCGATGTTGCTGCGGCCTACGATCGCGATCGTCTGACCGGTTCCGTTTATTCCAGCGTTATAGAGAGGTTGCACGTTATAGATCTTGGCGAAGTCGGCGGGAGCCATACCGTGCGAGCTGTCGTCGAACGTGAATTGTCCACCCGCTTTTTTGAAATGTACTTTTGGGCCTGTGACGGCGGCAGGAGAAGACGGGTTGCTATGCAGTCTAACGACGCCTTTAACGACGTTGCGGAGTGCCAGGGGCAGCTGGATGTCTTTGGAGTTTGCAATGAAAGTTTTATTTTTGTATATGTAAGAGTGCATTTGTGTAGCGAACGCATTCTCGACCTGAGAGACGTTACCGCTGAAGACAATGAAGCGGGAGCTTTGCGAAACCTGATGGACAGTCAATCCTTGATTCTCGAGCCACTGACGAACCTGAGCGGAGTCGGTATCAGCAACTCCAAACTGCTGGCCGAATTCGGCCGGTGTCAACCACTTGTGGAAGAGGGGCGAAGAGACATCGTGCTGCGATGCGATAAGATCAGCGGCCGCTTGATCCTGCGCTGCGGTTGGTGCCAATAGGAGAACCATCCGACCGAGCTTTTGACTGCCCGGGAGGCGACCGGTATCCCGGCTCAAACCGATGAGTCGGTTTGGAGTGCTTCCTGTAACGGCGATGCGTTGTGTGTTCTGGATTGCCTCAGTTATGCGGGATTGAGCGATTGCATCCTGGCTTGCGATCAAGCTTATAGCAATACAGACTCCCATTGCGCAGTGCTTTAACCTATTGTCTCTGTGCATCAAGTTCTCCATATTCGTACCACTAGCTTTCTGTAGAAAAAGTGAAATTGAATTTTTATAGAGGAGCGCCGTTAGGCGCACCTCAGCGAAGAGCGTAGAGCCCGTCCGCGGCGGTAGAGTCACACGTTTGTATCGAGTCGTGCTGCTCAGAACGTAGCCTCAATACGAGGCAGATCGCAGCCTCGTGTTACCCACCGAACTGCCAGCGCTACGCGCTAACGGGCTATTTTATTTTTTGAGTTCGGCTCGACTATAGTCTGCTTCGCGTAAAATCACTTGACTATAGTGGACAAGCCTTCGAAATATTTCTTCGAGCGTGCCCGGGAGAGGGTGTCAACGAGATGCATGCAACGCTTCCACCCGAAAACCTTCAGAGAGTAGGCTTCCTCTCGCACTTGCCTGGACTCCTACGCCGCTTTGAAGTCGATCCAATTGAGGTGCTAGCCGCCTCCGGCTTGGGCGAGGATGCCTTAGACAATCCGGAAGGAACGATCCCTTATCGAGCGATGGGCTTGCTCGCGGAGCTGGCCTGCAAGAGCACTCGATGCCCGCATTTCGGCCTCGAAATCGGCCGTCAAGTTCGGACAGAGACGCTTGGTGTCCTTGGCGAGTTAATGCGAAATTCGCCGACGCTCCGTGTTTCTTTGCAAGATTTTGCACTCAACCAACATCGCAATGCCCACGGAGGTGTCGCCTATCTGTTTGAAGAGGGCCCACAGGCGTTCTTGGGATACGCGGTATATCAGCCGAATGTGCCGGGTAATTATCTAATTTGCGACGGCGCTGCTATGGGAGCGTTCACGATTTTTCGTGAGCTAGCTGGTTCAGGCCACACTTCGGGTGTGGAAGTTTTATTCGCGCGATCCGAACCAAGTAACATCGCCCACTATCGACAAGCTTTTGGAGTGAAGCTGACATTCAATGCAGATCAAACCGCGGTGATCTTTCCGCGAAGGATGTTGGACCAGCCAATCCGGGGCGCAGACCCAAAACATCGGATTTCTCTTGAGAGAACTGTTCGAGAACTCTGGCACGCAGGCGAAACCGATTTATCCACTCAGCTGCGCCGAGAATTGAGAGTTGCGCTGATACGAGGTGACGTTTCTGCGATCAAGGCCGCAGCCCAGATGGGTATGAACCGTCGCACGATGCACCGCCGCCTCGATGAAATAGGGCTCAAGTTTCAGAAGGCCCTGGACGAAATAAGGTGCGAGTATGCGCAGCAGTTGTTGGTCTACACAAGGCTGGAGATTAACAAAATTGCAACTACAGTTGGCTATAGGGATCCGAGTGTCTTCACGCGTGGCTTCACCCGATGGACGGGGTCTACTCCAAGTCAGTGGCGAGCTAATCGTTCGAGAGAGGGTAGGGACTGTATGTAATACATACAGTCCAAATTACGGGCTAACCGGAAGTTGGCATAGCTCCCAAAAAGTGTTATCGAATTCTTCTTGCCCGCTCGCCTGGTTTGGGATAGTCTGCGCTCTCAATGAAAATCCGCCTACCTGAGCTTCTGGGATTCGTCTGTCTTGCTTTGTTTTCCTGCCTTTTCTCGACCTTTCTCTCCGGCTGTGGCTCTTCGCCATCCGGCATAGGAACCGCGACTTCCGTGGCTACGCCGCTCGCCATTGCATCCGTTTCCCCCAGAGACGTACCAGTTGGGTCGCCCGCTGTCATGATCGTTGTGACAGGCACCGGATTCACATCAAATTCTGTGATCCAGCTCTCAGGCACAAGTGTCCAAACAACGTTTATCAGTAGTACAGAACTACGCGCCACAATTCCTACCTCTCAACTACAAACGGGCACAATTCTTAAGCTTGCCGTCGTCGACGGCACCCACGTCGTCGATGCAGACTCAAGCAATAACGTGCAGGTGAGCAACCCCATTCCAACTGTCACCACCCTCGCGCCGTCGAGTGTTCTCGTCGGCTCATCTGCGGGGACGATAACTGTCAACGGCACTAATTTTGTTGCGGGTGTCACCCTCGCCGTTAATGGCAGCCCTCGCAGCTCGACATACGTTAGTGCCACACAGTTCACTGCCAGTCTTACCGCGGACGACTTCCTGAGTGCCGCTCCACTACTTCTCAACGCAGTCAACCCACAACCCGGTGGCGGAGCGTCCGGCACGATCGCTCTTGTTGTAGCGAATCCCGCACCCACTATTGCATCTATTTCGCCGAGCGAACTGAAGGCCGGATCGGCCGCAACCACCGTCGACATCGTTGGCACCGGCTTTATCGCTGGCACAGCAGTTCTCGTAAACGGCGCGGCGCGGCCAGCTACGGTCATTAACGCAACCGATATGAAGGTAGCGCTCACATCCGCCGATCTCATAAACGCAGGATCCATCGCCATTACAGCCGTCAATTCAGTCCCGGGAGGAGGAATCTCCACGTCCACAGCAATCGCAATCGACAATCCGGTTCCAGGCGCGATTACGCTTACTCCGGCTACGGCAATCGCTGGAATCGGCTCTGCTCAAGTCACCGTAGCCGGGTCCAACTTCGTTCCCGCCGCAATCGTGTATGTCAACGGCCAACCACGGACGACCACCTATGTTAATGCGACACAACTCGTAACATCGCTGACCTCGGCCGATCTTGCAACGGCGGGGGTGCTCTTAATCGCGGTTACAAATCCAGCGCCTGGCGGCGGAAGCGCGGCCGCAGCTTCGTTGCCCGTGAACAATCCTGCTCCCGGCTCAATTACCGTTACGCCTAATCTTGTAATTACCGGCACCGCTACGGAAACACCAATCACTATCACTGGCGCCAACTTCGTTCCCTCAACCGTTGTCCAGATTAATGGCAGCGCACGGTCAACGACCTTCATCAGCTCGACGCAGCTGCTCTCGTCACTCACCGTTGCCGATCAGGCTACAGCCGGCAGTCTTTCCGTCAACGCGTTTACGCCAACTCCTGGCGGGGGGATCTCAAGCGCAGCGTCCATCGCGATCAACAACTCAGCGCTTGGTGCCATTACAATCTCGCCTTCCACCGTTCCTGTGGGCGCGACTACCAGCACCATCATCACGGTGGGAGGTTCAGGCTTCGTGCCCGGCACCGGTATTCAGGTGAACGGCAACGCTCGCGCAACCACTTACCTCAGTGCGACGCAGGTCACCTTCGTCCTGCTGGCTTCAGATGTCGCAACTGCTGGAAAACTCAATGTCGCCGCAGTCAATCCCGCACCGAATTACAGCGTCTCGGCAACCGCAACTCTTACGGTAGCGGCCCCGACGCCAACACCGGTGATCACCTCACTAAGTTCGACCTCAGCGATCGCAGGGTCGCCGACGTTTAGCCTGTCAGCGAACGGAACAGGCTTCGCCGCGGACTGCACTCTTCAATGGAACGCTACTCCGCTGACTACGACTTATTCGTACGGCACGGCATACAACCCAGTGACCGGTGGCTACACTACAGGCGACGTTCTTTACGGGACCGTTCCAGCTTCGTTGCTCACGACGGCGGGCTCGGCGAGCATAACGGCAAACTGCCCCACCGCGATCAGCCCTACCTCGAATGCAATCACATTCAACGTTACCAACCCACCGGTTCCAACCCTGACATCAATCTCCGTGATGGCTGGGCCCATCGCTACGGACGCGATGCTCACCATTTTCGGCACTGGCTTTGCCTCGGCTTCCACCGTCTCCTACAACGGGCAGGCACTTGCAACAACCTATTCGGACACCACCTCCTTGACTGCTACCATACCCGCCTCACAGTTACTTTTTCCGGGTACTGGAAACGTCACGGTAACGACGCCCGCTCCCGGAGGCGGAACCTCAAATGCCCTCGTGTACACCGCGTACGTGCCCATCGTTAACAACAGCATGGTCTACAACCCGACCAATGGACTCCTGTATGTCTCGGTTCCAAGTTCAGCCGGCTCAGCATACGGTAACTCGGTCGTCTCTGTCGATCCGCAGACCGGAGCGATTGGAGCCCCCATCCGCGTCGGCGCTGAGCCAAACAAGCTTGCCCTCACCGATGATGGCAAGTTCCTATGGGTTGCACTGGACGGAGCGGCGGCTGTCCGCAAAGTAGATTTGACTACCGGAACCGCCGGCCTGCAGTTCGGATTCGGCGGTAATGGCGGCATCTACCAGTCCCCTGCAACCGTCACCGCAATGATCGCCCT
Source organism: uncultured Acidobacteriaceae bacterium (assembly GCA_963771625.1). Lineage (GTDB taxonomy): Bacteria > Acidobacteriota > Terriglobia > Terriglobales > Acidobacteriaceae > Edaphobacter. The sequence continues at coordinate 18,070 of CAVYUE010000017.1, read as the reverse complement.
ACCCGGATCGGACAACTCCGTCGTCGTGAGCACCAATGGTGAATACACCCCGGGCATAGGCATCTACGACAACGGGGTCTTCCGCGGTACACCCTCCACCACTTACAACTTCAACTCTGCCTACCAGGCGCTTCAGGCCGACGGCTCGCGCAGCGAGATCTATGCCGCCTCGGGGGGAACGTACGCCGTGTACACGTACTCTGCCAGCGGATTGACCCAAAACGTCACCGCCAGCAACGGGACCTACACCAACTACTCCCCCTCCGACCTGCAAGTAACCGGATCGCGTGCATATACCGACGAAGGCACGGTATACGATTCGGAATCCGGAGCACTGCTGGGCACCTTTTATCAAAGTGGAACAACAGTTGCGACGGGACCAACGACTGCCGATACGGCGCTCGGCAAAGCCTTCGTGCTCGACAGCGCAACCCAATACGGAAGCATCAACCAGATCCAGATATTCAACTTATCCAACTTCAATCCCACGAGTTCTTCCACCATTCCGATAACCTTAGCCCAAACCAGTTCCTCACTTTCGACCATAGTTCGTTGGGGAACGAACGGCCTTGCATTCAGGGGCTCAGACGGAATTTACAGCGCTCACTCAAACCTAGTGAAAGACGTGTCGACTTCCAATGCAGACCTTGGGGTCGCAGTGACAGCACCGTCGTCCGCGACCACTGGAAGTAACACAACTTACACTGCAACGGTCACGAACAATGGGCCGGCGACCGCCACCAACTTGACGTTGCAGGCAACTCTGCCGGTCACCGGCTCGGCCGTGTCCGCAACCCCGTCCACAGGCAGTTGCTCAATATCCAACGAAGTTGTTTGCAATCTCGGTGACTTGGCCAGCAGCGCGAACGCCACCGTATCCATCGTGGCAGTGCAGACAGCCGCCGGCAACGGTACCGTCACCGCTCAGGTGAGCGGATCAGAAAATGACCCGGTCGCAGGCAACAATCAGAGCAGCGCAACCGTGGCTGTAACCGGATTGCCTTACTCCCTGATGCCTTTGGTCGTTTCTATCAGCCCCAGTGCTATTCAGACGGGGGCACCCGATACCACGATCACCGTTACAGGCGCTAACTTTGTCAGCGGCTCCACGGTCAACCTGGACGGCACAGCGCTCAACACCAACTTCACCAGCAGCACGCAACTAACTGCCACAATCCCGACGGCCAACTTGGCCAACTTGGGTTGGGGTGCCGTCACGGTGTCCAATCCGGCGCCCGGCGGAGGCACATCCCAGAAGCTCCCACTCACCTACTTCACCGTCCTCACCGTAGGACTCAACCACATCCTGTACGAACCATTCTCTGGCAAGCTCTATGCGAGCGTCGGCTCTGGATCCGGAACCGTGACCGGAAACTCAGTCGCAGCCATCACGCCTGCTACGGCCACCATCGGCACACCTGTTTTCGTCGGAAGCCAGCCGACCAAAATGGCGATCTCCGACGACGGCAACATTATGTACGTTCTGCTCGGAGGCGCGAATAGCTTCGTCCGCTTCAACCTGATGACGCAACAGTCCGAGTTCAGCGTTACACCGTCGTTCACGAACTACGGCACCCCCACAAGCGGATTCCGCGACCTCGCAATCCAGACCGGTTCAGAGAACACGCTTGCCGTGGACTTTGGCTATACCAGCGGCATGGGCCTCTTCGACATCGATCCTGTCGCAAAGACCGGAACGCAACGCGGTACCGGCACGGGCCTCTATACGGGTACCAGCCTCCACTTCTACGACCCCCAGTCGTTGTATCTGTACAACTCCGATACTTGGCAAACTCTGGATTTGTACCAGATTACGAGCGCAGGGTTCGGCTTCAACCCACCACACACAAGTTCAACTCTTTTGCACTTCAGCACATTCAAGCTCGTCGGAAAAGTTGGATATGCTGATGCAGGTGGAATCGCCGACATCACCACCTCTCCAGCAACCCAACTTGGCTACTACGCTCCGCTGACACAGTCTGGAGCAAACGCGAAGGTAGAACCGGACACGTCATTGCAGCGTATCTTCTTCCTCGGGAACAGTGTTCCGACCTCGAACTTCTACGGGCCGCCAGACGGCATTGTTGCCTACGACCAGAACACTTTCCTCCCCACCAACACACTGCCGCTGAACATGTTCAGCATTGAAGGCAACACCAGCTTCACCGGAGTTGACCTCATTCGCTGGGGACAGGATGGGCTAGCAGCTCTGACCAGTAGCGGCCACCTTTACCTTTTGCGAGGTGCCGCAGTCGTTCCTCAGTTGATGAACCAGAACTCCTCAGCAGTTCTCTCCTCAAGTACCGTGACGACGATCGCACACGGCTCTGGAAACACGCTCATTACGCTCACCGGAAGCGGCTTCGTCCCGGGTGTTGGAGTCATGTGGAATGGAAGCTATCGGACCACGACGATCGTGGACTCAACCCATATAACCGTTGCTATCCCTGCCTCCGATCTTGCGGCCGCCGGCACGGCTTCGGTCACGGCTGTAAATCCAGGAGCTGTAACTTCTTCGGCGATCACCATCACTATCCAATAGGTAGTAGCCCCGTACATCGCTATCCATGAGTGATCTGTCGAAGAAAAAAACCGCCGCCACGGATCAAAACAATTCTAGGCCTTGCGAGGCGTGTCTTCGTGATCCATACACATCAACCCGAAGCTTTTGTCCGTCTGCAACGGCATAGACGACGTCCAGGTGATTGAGCTTAGAGCTCATCTCCTCGTGGCAACAACATAGATTGCCGACTCGCTGCGCGTAAGCGCCAGCGGTAGCAAAAGATCGTCACCACGGGAGTGTGCCGACTGGCACACTCCCGTGGCTGCCGATGGCGTGTGGTTGTTACTCAAACGAGTTCGACAGACTGCAATAGCATGTCCCACACGTTGATTCCACTCTCCCGCTTGACACTAAATTCACGAGCGGGTAGGCTGCCAGAATCGTCCCAGGTAGCAGTACGCGGGAACTCAGCACGTGGGCCCCTCTCTGATTCGCAGCCATGCGAGAAAGCATCAGAGAACTCCTTGGGTATGTTGAGATTCAAGACCTCAGGCGATTCCAGTAATAGCGATGTCGATATTCTTCGCCGATGTGGCGATTTTGTAGGACTGCCCGGGCCCGTCTTCGACCTACAGCAAATTGACGATCGTCTTTTTGCGAGGAGACAGCATAGAAGTCATGCCTGACTACCAACAGCTCGTTAAGGTGAAGGAAGATGCCGAGAAAGGCCTGCGTGTGATTCCGGGCGTACACGCCGTCGGAATCGGCAAGAAGTCGGTGAATGGGGCATTCACGGACGAGTTGGCCATCGCGGTCTTCGTTACCAAGAAGAAGCCACTGAGCGAGTTGGCGCCGCACGAGGTTGTTCCTTCGCAGATCAATGGCATAAAGACCGACGTTATTGAAAGGCAGAAGCCGCGTTTAATGATGGCGGCCAATCCTACGAACCTGCAGTTTGCTGGGAGCGGCACTAGCGGCACCTTCTCTGGCAAGAACCCGCCTGGGGCCGGCATTGTGGTTGTGCTGGATTACTCGGTTACGAGCGGCGCGTCTGCGCCTGTCCAATATGTAGCCTCGAAGCGGACGAATTCGCGGGATACTCAAACAACGATTGCGGCGGCTCTTGCTAACGATATTACGAATGGGGCGAGTCCGATTACAGCTACAGCTACAGCAACAGCTACAGGGGCGCAAATCACGCTTGTGCCGCCGGGCCCCGGCACAACCTGCGCGATCACGCACTGCGACATCACTGCCATCGACGACAAAAAATATTTTGACGATCATATCCGCGGCGGAATTCAGATTCAGGCAGGCAGCGCTCACGCAGGATTCGGAACGATCGGCTTTCTGGCCACTACGATCGCCAACACTATATATCCACAAGGTATGGTGGTCGCCATCACCTGTGAGCACGTGGTTGCCCCGCCCCACGACGACACCACAAACCTCGTGGCTACGTTAAATAACAGTCTGATCACGTTCAGCACAAGTACTGGGGCCGCAATTCCTCTGAACTCCCTCGTGAAGATTGAGTTCGATACACAGCAAGGAAATCTTACGATCACAGAGGACGCTTTCTACACAACTGTTCCGGGGGACACGCCTACCGGGGTTGCGACCGGCGTGGCAGCCGCCATAACGGCGGCTGCCTTGAGGGGGACAACCATTACGAGTGTCAGTGCTACCGCCAGCGGCGCTGTGGTGACTGTTGTTTTGCCTGCCGGTGCGGGAATGACCATGAGTTGCAATGTGTATGGCCCGATCATAGCGGACCCAAACTCCGCTCTGACAGCAAGAATAGCGGGGTCAGCGCTCACCTTCACCGGTAGTGTTGACGGTGATAACTACAGCATTTATACCTCCGCGAGTGCGGGAGGTGCCCACCCCACTTGCGGCGTGTTTGTTCATCCAGCCAAGGGGGACACGCTGAGCTCCATCGCGACTGCGATTGTCAAGCAGTTTACCGACAACCTTAACCCTCTGCTGGCTCCGATTACGGTATCGTCGACTGCCAATGCCGTGAACTTCACCAATGCGGAGGAGGTGTCCTGCATTATCAAGAGCGACTCACGGGTAGGGCAGCCGGATAATAGCTTCGGCTCGACGTGTTCGCACTGCTGCAGTCATCGGATAGGACGTGTGATCGACTCCATGGCCCATCTCGATGTTGCCGTAGTTCAACTGGACGCCGGACAAAAGTGGGTTCCTGAGATCCAGGATCTCGGCCTGGTTACGGGAGTTCGTCCTCTTACCTCTGCGGACATCTCTTTGAACGTAGTCAAACGGGGCCGTACACTCCCGGTATCGACCGCAGGGAGGGTTGACTTCCTTAATGTGACCGGTGATATCGAAGACAGTGGTTCCTTTGATCGCTATTACACGAATGCGATTCAGATTACTTCGCTAGCACCCAATAACGGTCCCTTTGTTTTACCCGGGGACTCCGGAGCGGCAGTTTTGGACAGCGCGCGCGCAGTTGTAGGAATTGTCTTCGGCGGAGGGGATCTGGAGGGGTACGTCACTCCGATTGATGCGATCAACGACGCCTTCGCATACCTTCAATTGAATGCAGCGCCGGCTCCTGAGGCAGGACATGCTCCTGGCGACGTTCGTACAGTGCCGAGTTCAGCTACGGCAATGGTTGCTGCTGAGCAACGGCGCGCTGCTTCTCCTCAACCGTTCATTGAGAAGCGGCTGGCGCAGGCGGAGAAAGAGATCTCCGCGACTGCTGAGGGAGCGCAGTACGCGGAGTTGGTTAAGACGCACTTTGCGGAGACGCAGCGGCTGGTGAATTCCAATCGTCGCGTGGCAACCGCATGGCATCGCAATGGCGGCCCGGAGATCGTGAATGCGATGTTGCGCATGTTGCAACGACATGATGAGCCGATGCCAGAGAGCATCGACGGTAGACCATTCACTGATTGTCTCGAGCGGATGAGGCAGGTGTTCGCACGTTACGCGAGTCCTGCGCTGGCCGCCGATCTTCCGCGGTTTGCAGAGTGTCTGAAGAGTTTCGCTGGCCTCACTTATCCGCAGATGTTAGCCACGTTACGCCTTAGGAATGGAGAATAGGCATGGCAGGAAAAGCTGGAACGCTGGAGGTGCTCGCGCAGCAGGTCGGCATAGCCCTGCAGCCGCTGGAGAACCAGCTAACGGCCGAAAATATTATCCCTTTTCTCTCGCAGCTCGGCTTGCAGTTTCCTCCTGCGCTTACCGGATCAAGCGGCTTTATGACAGCGATCGGTGCAGGGGCTACCGCAGCGGGTGGGCTACCGCCATTGTTGACGCAACTAGCGACCGACATCGAAGGCGACAATGAGTCGGGCATTCTGCAGGATGGGCTGCAGCTGATTCAGCAAGTGGGAAAGACCATCTCCGCGTTGGAGCAGATTGGTACTGAACTAAACAGTCTCGCGGGCAGCTTGCCGGGATGAATCCCGCTGAGGTTGGAACCTTTGCCACGAATCTCGCCAAGAATCTTCTCAGCTATCTCCTTATCTCATACCTGCGAACGGTGTCGGCAGGAGCTGTGGGGGTTTTCAATGCTCTGGGCGTGTTCGATTATCTGCCCAATCCCGGCATCGCGGGCGATGCCACGCATCCTGCGTTCGTTGCTGAACATTTACAGCTCGGCAACCTGGGCAAACTCTTTACCTCACCGGCAGATTTGCTGAACACGCTCTATGGATGGGGTAGTCCGACCTTTGATGGTCAGCAGCTTCTGCCGCGGTTGAGTGCAACTCTCAACCTTCTCGGATTTGTATCGGAGATCATCGGGACCGGGCCGACTGCCGTCCTTAGCTGTTCGCTTCTCACGGTTCAAGCAAATCCAGCGACGAATCCGCCAGGGTTGTTGGCGACTGTGCAGTATCCGATTTCTTCCGGCCTCGACCTTACGTTGCCGTTGAGCGAGATCTGGTCGGTGCGCGTGCAGGCGCAAGCAGCGATCGATGCTGGGCTGGCTGCCACGATTACTCCTCCTGCGAATATTTCACTACTACCACCTTCGGGAACGTTGAATGGCTTGCTGCAGATGGACCTGGTGGCAAAGGGTGCGGATACTTCGCATCCAATCATTGTTGTCGGGCAAACCGGTGGGAGTCGAATACAGACCGATTCGTTCACGGTGGGTGCAGGGCTCACAATCAATTGGAACTCCACTGTTGGACAAGCCATTGCTGAACCGCAGGTGCAGGCGGCGATCGCTGGAGGCAAAGTTGTCATCGACACATCGGACGCGGATGGTTTTATCGCGACGGTGCTTTCGGGGGTGAATGTCGAGGCCGCGTTCGACGTGGCAGCAACATGGGGGCCTGATGTCGGCCTTCACATCACGGGAGGTGCGCAACTTGAGATCGACCTTCCGCTCCATGTGAGCCTTGGTCCTGTGACTGTGCAGACGCTTTACCTGATTGCCGGAGTCAGTGATGCCGGCATCCCCCTCGAAATATCTGTAGCGTTGGGTTTGATTCTGGGGCCAATACAAGCCTCTGTTGATCGTATCGGTGTGAATGGTCTGCTTTCATTCCCCGATCATGGCGGCAATCTCGGCGCTGCCAATCTCGCCATCAGCTTCAAGCCGCCGAACGGCCTTGGTCTGGAGATCGATGCAGGAGTAGCGGCCGGTGGAGGTTACATATCGCTGGATCCCGCTAAGGGAGAGTATGCCGGGGTACTCGACGTCTCGATTCTCGACATGGTTCAGGTGAAGGTGATCGGCGTTATCGACACGATCATGCCTGACGGATCGACGGGCTTCGCGTTTCTGCTCATCATCACCTTCGATTTTCCGCCGATCCAGCTCGGGTTCGGCTTTACGTTGAACGGAGTCGGCGGTCTGGGCGGCGTGAACCGCACAATGTCGATCGACGCGTTGCACGCAGGTTTCCGTGCTCACACGCTTGATACGATTCTGTTCCCGCCTGACCCGGTGGCCAATGCGCCGCAGATCATCAGCAATATTCGATCGTTCTTTCCGGTTGCTCCCGGACGCTACGTTTTTGGTCCGATGTTCGAGCTTGGGTGGGGAACACCAACGCTTATCACGCTGGCTATCGGAATAATTCTGGAAGTTCCAGATCCGATACGCATTGCGATTCTTGGTCTGATCGACGCAGGTCTTCCCACGGAAGATGCACCCCTTATCGAACTCCACATCGATGTACTCGGCACTCTTGACTTCGGCACCAAGACATTCGAACTCGACGGATCGTTATACGACTCGCGCGTCCTCATCTTTTCTCTTGCGGGCGATCTCTTCTTTCGCCTTTGCTGGGGAGACAACCCGATCTTCATCTTCTCTCTCGGCGGTTTCAATCCGCACTTCAATACCGCGGGACTCGACATACCTAAACTGGTCAGGATGTCCGTCAGTATCGGCGATGGAGATAACCCTCGTATCAGCGCTAACAGTTATTTCGCAATTACTTCGAACTCTCTGCAGTTTGGCGCCAATGTTGAAGCATACGCTGCAGCAGGCGGGTTCGCGATTCACGGCTATCTTGGGTATGACGTTCTCATCATCTACTCTCCTTTCTCCTTCGAGTTCGACTTCTCTGCGGGCTTCGATGTCTCCTATGATGGGCACTCTCTCCTAGGCCTGAACGTCGATGGGCTTTTTTCTGGTCCGCGTCCGTGGCATCTCCACGGCGACGCCAGTATCGACATCCTCTTCTTCAGCGTCAGCGCATCGGTCGACCTTTCGTGGGGCGACTCCACACCTGTCACGCTCCCGTCGAAACCTGTTCTCCCAGATCTCCTCGCCGCCTTCGACGCTCCGAGCAATTGGAGCGCGATCCTCCCGGACAATACCGTGCAGGCCGTCTCTCTCTCTACGCCAAAGCCCGATGACACCACGCTCCGCGTCCATCCTCTGGGCACCCTAAGTGTCAAAGAAAATGTTGTTCCTCTCGACATCGCTATTACAAAATACGGCAACGCGACTCCGTCGGACGGTACCTTCTTCTCCATCAGCGGTGTTCAAATCAATGCTCAAGTAGACCCGCCCACTCCATATACCCCATATAAGGACTACTTCGCCACCGGTCAGTTCCAGACACTCAGCGACGCCGATAAGCTCAGCCTCCCCAGCTTCGAGTACTATGACGCGGGCATAAACATCGGCTCCTCACCAATTCTCACCGGTGCAGATTCCCCCCGCACGATCGTCTACGAAGAGATACAGATCGACCCGACGACCTTCTCCTCATTCAAGCGCTTTTATTCGATGAGCGCCAACGTCCATGCATCTCTTGTGCAGCAGGGCTCCGGTTACATGTCGGCCGTGAAGCATACGGGCTTCGCGAAGTACAAGCAGGCCTCTGCGCCAACACCGATTACGACTACCGATCCTGTATTCGTCATCACGGGTGTGGATGATATGGTGATTCGCGCCGACATAGCGAATGCGTCTGGCACTTCCTACTTTGCCGCACGTGCGACGCTGGCAACTCACCTGACTCTTCACCCTGAAGACTCCGGCAACCTGCAGATCGTTCCACTTCATGAGGTGGCCGTATGAGCAATACTGCCCTTGCCCGCTACCACTTCCTGGCATGGACACGACGCGGTGTCGCAACCAGTATCAAGCAGCCTGACCAAGGTGAACTGCCGTCTCGCACCAGCCTCAGTGTTCAGCTCGCTATCTCTTCGCTTCAAGGTACAACCACCACTGTCACCAACGCTGATGCAAAGACCGTTGAGATCTTCGGCCCCGGCGATGTGATCGGCATCGACCCGCGCCACATCATCCGTACCGAGCCACGAAACTTCACCACCAACTACGAACCGAACTATCTCTGCGGCATCGAATTTGACTCACCCGACCTGCCTTGGCTCTTTACTCCCGCGTCCCCCGTTGGCGATCGTCTTCGCCCCTGGGTTGCTCTCATCGCACTCAAGTCCGACGAGTTCAAACTCATCACGACTCCGCCGAATCCGCTGCCCGCCATTCAAATCACCACCCTCGCGCCACTCAATGAGCTTGCCGACTCATGGAACTGGGCGCATACGCAGATTAGCGGCGACACTCCCATCGTCGATGCGATGTCGTCCGTGCCCGGCACGGTCATCTCACGTCTCCTGTGCCCGCGTCGACTCGATCCCGAGACCGGTTACACCGCCTTCCTCGTCCCCGCATTCGAGATCGGCCGTCAAGCTGGACTCGGCCAGGATATCTCCGCCGTTACACACTCCGACCCCGCATGGACTATCGCCAAAGGCCCCAACCAGACGGCGGTTCCGCTCACGCTCCCTTACTACTATCAGTTTCAATTTCACACCAGTGACGCTGGGGATTTCGAATCGCTGGTGCGAGCTCTAACGCCAACTGTGCTGACAGACGGCGTAGGAAGCCGTCTGATGGACGTGGAGCATGCGGAGGAAGGCATTCCCTCGGCCGGCCCGGCGCTTGGTCTTGAGGGTGCTCTGCGAAGTGTCAGCACCACGTCAACCGATTGGAAAGATCCCGACAAGACAGCTTTTCAGACGGCTGTGCAAACTTTCATCAATCAGCCGTCTGCCCTCGTCGATGATCCGGCCAACCCTATTCCTGACGATCCGGTCATCGCCCCACCGATCTACGGCCGGTGGCATGCGGCTGTGCAGAGTGTTGATCGCACTGCGCCTGGATGGGTCAACGATCTCAATCTCGACCCACGCAACCGCGCCGCCGGTGGTATGGGCACGCAGGTCATCCAAAAAGAACTTACGCAAGTGCTGGCCTCTGCATGGCAACAAGTCGACGGCGTACTTGCCGCAAATCAAAAACTTCGCCAAGCACAACTCGCACGCGCTGCTCTGCAGCAGATCTACACCCAACACTTTCAGATCATGCAGCCCGACACTGCCCTCTTGTTAACTGCACCACTGCACTCCCGCCTCATGGCAAGTCCCATCACTATCCGCGCCACGATTCGAGCCAGTCGCGTTCCCGAGCGCATGCTTTCTCCCGTCTTCCGTAGAGTCACACGGCCTGTCAGAAGACTTACGCCTGCAATATCTTCGAGCGCCGCACCAAGCATTGCTGTAAAGCCATCCATCCTGTCCCGAGTGAACTCTGGCGAGCTGACCATCGTTCCAGCACCCAAGCCGCCCGACGGGATGGTCTCCATCGATCAAATCTCTGACCAGATCGCCTCTACCTCCGACCAGTCTCTCGCAAAGAACTGGAAGCTCTGGCTCATCTTGATCATCATTGCAGCCATCGTGCTAGCCATCATTGCTGGCTTCACTATCGGACTTGCCGCAGCACTCGCAGTCGCTGCTGCAGGCGCAGTAGCGGCCGTCGCGTTATGGAGTAAAGCCAAGGCCGCCATTGCGAATGTAACTCTCTCGAACGAGCTCCACGTCTCCGGCTTCACTCCGCAGATAGTCGTCTCGATTCCACAGAACACATCCTTTCAAGTCGTCGCAGCCGGAGTTGCGCCGCCCACTACATCCACGGGCACGGCAGATACCGCAGCGGCCGCTCAATTCCGCTCTGCCACCTCTGATCTGTTCACCTACGTGCAGGCTCTCCCCATCGACGCTCCACAAGCGCCTGCGCTCGACCTCGTCTCCCTTAAGACCACTCTGATGCTGCGTCTCAATCCGGCTATCACCGTGCCACAAAGAATCAACTCCCTTATCAATCTATCTACACTGGTTCCATGGAAGCCTCTTGATCCGATCGCTCCTATCATGGCTGCTCCATCGTTCACGCAACCCATGTATGCTCCTCTCCGCGACCTTGATCAGCAGTACGTCCTTCCGGGCGTCGACCTCGTTCCTCAAAATTCAGTTGGGCTCGTCATCTCGAATCACGCTTTCATCGAGGCGTACATGGTTGGCCTCAATCACGAGATGGCTCGCCAACTACTCTGGAACGATTACCCCACAGATCAGCGGGGCAGCTACTTCCGCCAGTTCTGGGACGTGAGCTCCTACGTTCCAGAACCCGGCGATCCTACGGATCCTGCCGTGCTCAGTGAATTACTCAAGGACATTCCTCCCATCAACACCTGGCCGCTCACCGTCCCACTGGGAGATCATCCCAACCGTACTGACGTCCCGCTCGATAACGTCGTACTGCTGGTGCGCGGCGAGATCTTCAAGCGTTATCCCAATGCAGTCGTCTTTGCTGCCAAAGCCATCCGCACCGGCGACACACTCGACATAGACGAGTCTGACGACAGCGCCTACAAGTACCACATCTTTCGCGGCGAACTCTCCGACGACATCACCTTTCTGGGCTTCAATCTCAGCAAAGAGGATGCACGCGGCGGCACAGCTGCCGCGCCGTATGGCTACTTCTTCGTCTTTCAGCAACAGCCGTCGGAGCCTCGCTTCGGCCTTGAGCCTACTGAGGCCACGAACCCAACCACGCTTTGGGCAGATCTCGCATGGACGAACTTCGGGCCCGCACCAGCGGGCGGTGGCATCTATCAGCTTCCTGACCTTGGAGAAAATACTCGTGCCATGATCATCAAGAAGAATCCGTGGCGTCTCGCATCCCAAGTATTCAACTTCGTTGTCTCTAATAATGCTGTTCCGGACATCCTTTCACCAGCTATCTCTCCAGCTCGCACGGCCATCGCCGCCGATGCGAATAATCCCAACGACCCCAATAACAAGTGGGGCGTCAACAGCGCGCAGACTGCATACATTCTGTTGCGCCTTCCCTTTAGAGTTCTCATCCACGCGGACCTTATGTTGCCAACACAATGAATACAACCTTCAAATCGCCGCAGAGCGCAATCACTGACGTGACAGATGTCAGCAACATAGGCCTGCCTCGGGGGCTCGACGCACGGACGCCCTTGCTCATGCTGCCCGTGAACATCGAAACGCGCTTCATGTCTAGCGGTAACGCGAATGAGCTCTGGGTTCGCATCTACCCTGATCAAATCGCAATCAACTCGCACGAGCCTGAGCTCACCACACAAGAGATAGCTGACGGGCAAAGCTACTGGAATACCGTGTGGGCTGCAGGCCTCCCATCGCCGACTCTCGATGCAGTTCAAGCTCCGTGGCGGGGCCTTGCTGCTCTCTACGGCGCACCCCGAGCAGCATGGATCGCCTTGCAGATGACACCAACCAATTTGTCATCGCAGCCAACTGCCAGCACACCCGCCGGCTCTACACCAACTCCTGCGCCGATCTTTCCAACGCCACCTACCCGCGATAGTTCATGGCAGAAGACTGCTTTCGCCGCCGCTCTCCCCGACGCATGGACTGTAGTCCTAGTCTCAGAAACCACTAACTCCACCTTCCGCAGCGGTCCAGTTACTCCCGATCTTGCAGTCGGCCTAACGCCAGGAGCCGGTTCCTTCCCTCCGGGTTCGCCAGTCGACGCAAACCTCCAGTGGCTCGTGGACTTCAATCAGGCCCTTGCCGCAGGTATGGCTTTGAAGATCCCGCTTACCCCTGAGCAACGTAGCGCCGGCTTCGATCAAGTCTTTGTTTATGGATTGCGCAGCAAGGGCAACGCGGCCGAATTCGCCGATCTCATTGATGCCCATCACTACACTGACGGCTTCGCGCTTGTTCCTCAAGGCTCACCCACCAACAACACCACCGATGCGAGCTCCGCGTTCTCCCGCAAAGACCCGACCTTTGACATTAGTTTCGCGGTTGAGCGGCAAGACGCACTCGACGCAGCCTCAAACTCTGACGGCAACATCTTTGCCTCGCTGCTCGGCCTCGATCCCAAGATCCTCGCGCACGTCCAGTACGCAGACGGCATCGATCAGCAGAGTTCAGCAGACTCTGTCACTGCACTATGGCCGTCCACGCTGGGATACTTTCTTTCGCAGATGATGTCCAACGTCTTCAGCGTCGATCAGATCGAAGATGCTCGTCAGTATGTCCTCGCCAACGCAGCTCCTCGCGGAGCAATTCCTGCGTTTCGAACCGGCCAGACTCCCTACGGCGTGCTTCCTGTCACTTCGCTCAAACGATACAAGCCAACTCAAAGTCGCACTGCTGCTCCCTCCATCGAAGCGCCTCTCGTCGACTTCATCCAGCGCCTCTGGCCCGTTTGGCTGCAAAGCTCCGCCACAGCGCCACACATGCAAAACAGTGGAGACCCCGACCAACAGCTTACGAGCGTCCTCGGCATGGATGCCAGTTCCATGGCCTTCCGCGGCCGTACTGTTCTGGGAGATGACTTCCTTTGGAACTATCTAAATTTTCTTCGCACTCCATCCAACAGCCAGCAATCGTGGTGGACCTCACACCTAGTTGCGGGACGCCAGGCACTGGACTACTTCGGCTACAACACATGGGATCCACGCCTTATTCATCTCGGCATGGCTCCCACTAACTTTCCCATTCCATTTCCCACCGTACAAACTCCTCCACTGTCTGAGACGGATCCTCTCGCGAATGATGCCGATCTTGGCGGCGGTGTAAAGGTCAATTACATCGAGTGGCTCCGGCAAGCTGTCATCGATGACATCCGAGCTGAAAACTATCCTGGTCCCAAACCCACATCTCTTCTCTATAAAATTCTGCGCCAATCCGTACTTCTCGACTACGTCACGCTCGCGACCAACACAGAGCTCCTAACCGGCCGCGTTGTCGCATCACAGCTTCGCGAAAACGAGATCGCGGGCATCCCTCCTGCGCAGCCAGCGCCTCAGCCTCCTGTCTCCCCATGGGAGATTCTTGCCCGCCCCTCGGAGCCTAACCCTGCGCTCACGTGGGCGCAATATCTGGTCACTGTCGACCCCACGCCTGAGTCACCGTATGCTCGTCTCACCGACCTGCGAAATAGTCTCGACCGGCTCGCAAAGCTCCCAACAGCCGAACTTGATCGCCTCCTCACGGAGTTCCTCGACTCGTGCAGTCATCGCCTCGACGTCTGGGCCTCCGCAGTTGCAAACGCCTTACTAGCTCGCACTCGTCATAATCAAATTAACGACATCCACCTTGGAGCATTCGGCTGGGTCGAGCAAGTGTACGCTTCACCGGTTGGTGTTTCCATTCAGGGTCCCGAACTTGCAAGCGTTCAAACCACAGATCGGCTTCGTTCCCAACGCATCAACGCCACGTCAGTCCTACCAACACCCGTTCAGCCGTTGGCCGACAATGGTGGCTTCATTTTTGCGCCCTCGTTCGAGCAAGCACGCACGGCCGCGATCCTTCGCAACGGCTACATGACTCACAAAGGCACTCCCGACGAAGGCCTTCTCTCGCTCGACATCTCTTCAGACCGTGTTCGCAAAGCCCTCTACCTACTAGACGGCGTCCGTCAGGGTCAGAACCTCAGCGCACTCCTCGGCTACCTCTTCGAGAACGGCCTTCACGATCTCAATTTCGACAAGTACACTCAGCCCTTCCGCGATCTCTTCCCCGTCGTCGCCAACCAACTCACGCCGTCGAGCGATCCCAGTGAATCTGTTGCCGCCTCTAACGTTGTTGACGGTGTTGCCCTCGCCGCGGCCTTCGAGAAAGGAACATTTGCTGCTGGCGGAAACTGGGGCGCGGGTCTTCCGCCTGCAGGCCCCGACCAAACCTCAGTCCTCACTCTGCTCAAAACTATCGATGACTATTCCGATGCATTGGGCGACGTATCGATCGCCGAGGCAGTCTTTCAGATCGTTCGCGGAAACTACGGTCGTGCCGGTGGCCTTATGGACGCTATCTCCAAAGGCGACCGGCCGCCTGACCCCGATATCGTCACCACTCCTCGCGGAGGACTTGACCTCACTCATCGCGTGAATCTTCTCTTCGCGGGCAACGCCCACCTACGCCACTTCGTGGAACGCCATTACCAAGCACCCGAGAGCACTCGCCGAACCCGCACTCGACTCCTGGCTCAGCCAGATCCTTCCGAATCCGACACAAGTCGCCTGCACGGTTAAATACGAACTCGCTGGCGTGACCCACACTTCCACAGTTCACCTGTCCGACCTCGAGGTCGGCCCACTCGACTGTCTTTCGATGGCCGACAGCGCCGAAGTCCCGCAACAATCCGAATTGGAATCACGCATCCTGCAATTCGCCCTGCCCGCTGGCGCGAGCAACCAACAGATTGACTACACTGCACCCGTCGCCAACATCGCCTTCCCGGACTTCTTCTTCCTCGTCGCCTCGCTTCAATCTCTCGTCGGCTCCTCCCGCGCTCTCGCTCCACAAGACCTCACCGTCCCGGAGAAAAAAGCCGACGACTTAGGCGGCGTAGTCGATCTGACAGATCTGCAAACACGGGCCTCTGCCGCGGCCTCGCAGCTCAGCAATGCCGTAGCCGCATTAACAACAGCTATTGGTGCAGGCTCCGCATCTGCTATCCGCTCAGCACTCCAAACCTGTAGCTTCTTTGGCGTACCCGGTTCTGTTCCATCTTCAATCGGAGACTCGGCCCTACCCGATCAGGCCGCCGCAGTCCTGAAGACTCTGCAACCTCGATCAACTCAAGCCTCGTCCATCAACATCCCTACGGCTTCGCAAGCCGATATTCTCACTGTCTTCAGCTCTGTCTTTGGTGCAAACTTCACCATCCTCCCCCGATTCACTCCACCCGACGCCGCAAACCTGCAGAGTGCTTTCACTCAATCCGTCTCCCTCGTTGCGTCCGACCCAGTTGCTCCATCACGTTGGCTCAACCAACTTACTCACATTCGTCCTGCCATCTCCAAACTCGATACCGTTCTCTCACTCGCACAAATTCTCAGCGGTAGCACCTCTACTCCTCAACCTCTTTTGGGCCAACTCCCGTTGCAGGCCGGTGATCGCTGGCTAGGCCTTCCCATCGACCCCAGCAATCCACCGAACAAAGGCCGCGTCGCCTTCGCCTGCATCACCCAAGGCGACCCAACAACACAAATTCCATACACCGGTCTTCTCCTCGACGAGTGGCCGGAGCGCATTCCCAGCACCGATGAGCGTGCCGCTGTGGCGTTCCACTATGAACGGCCTAAAGCCCGCGCTCCTCAAACCCTCCTGCTCGCGGTGTGTCCTGACAACCGCGCCACCTGGGATGACGACCTTGTCACAGGCACCCTTCAGGAAGCCCTTGAGTTAGCCAAGATTCGCACGGTCGACCTCGACAGTGTTCTCCGTGTAGGCCAGATCCTCCCAGCTCTTTACTTCGCCCTCAACCTCCAGGGAGCGACAGTCTCCACCAACTTCACTCGCTTCGATGAAACGAGCCTCCATGTCACTTCAATCCTTCGTTGATAAGGTAAAGTTCACGCCGTCGCTCACCACATGGACTCGTATCGAGCCTCAACCTCGAGACGCCTCCATGGAGCGTAGCCTGCAAGCACAGGTCCGCGATCCCCTTTGGCTGCTCGCCCGCCAATGGCAGGTCGGCGAATTTCTCGGCGACGATGCAGGCTCACCCATTCACGCTACTATTGCTGCCGAGATGCGTACCATTACCACCTACCGCCCCGGCCTTAATCCCACGTCGACCGTCCCGATCGACCCAACTCTTCCGATTGAAGTCCACGTAGAACGCGAGCTTGTCACGCTCGAGATGCGCGGCTCCGCCCAACAAGGTCTCTACTTCGAAAACCTCATTCGCCAGTCCTCCGTCGCCACACCTGAAACCGTCATCGCCGCCTTCCGCACCACCTTCCCCATTGCGGCCGCCTCTCCCGATCCAACCTACGCCCCACCTGACGCTCTGCGCTTCCGTTCCATCGCTGCCGGCCGCGTCACTGATGGCGAAGCACTCTACGCCTCTGCCCGCGCAGTGGCCGCAGGGCAAGCTCCCACTATCCCTCTACCAGCCGCGGCCTCCAATCCGGGAATGCCCGCCGTCATCTCCTCTTTTCTCGCCTTCCGTGGCTCGCTCTTCAGTGAGCCCACCACCGACAACCCATGGCGGTCTCAGAATCTGGACTACGAGTTCGCTCTTGGCTCACCCGCCTTAGACGAAATCATCACGCTTGAAGCGCCCGAGTTCCCAGGAGGCCACCTCGACTGGTACTCCTTCTCTCTCGACGAGACCGTCCCTACGGGAACGCAAGCACCCGCAGGAGGGCAAGCACCACCCGCCACCCAGACACCTCCCGCTCAAGTCTCAACTACCACGTTCGACTTTCTCCCCAATCAAGTCGTCTTCCGCGGCATGCCTGACTCGCGCTGGTGGAACTTCGAGGATGCCGTCACCGACTTTGGCCAACTCGACGTTGAACACGTTGATCTCGCCAAGCTCCTCGTCATGGAGTTCGCACTTGTCTACGGCAACGACTGGTTCTGGGTGCCAATCCCTATTCAGGTAGGAATCTCCGGCTCGGACCCCACGCCGCGCGGCACACTGAGCCGTATCACCAACCTCGTCATCACCGATACTTTCGGGGTCCGTACACTTATCCGCCCATCCGAGCAAACTCAGGTCAATGCCAATGAATCCCCGTGGTCGATGTTCAAGGTCTCCGGCGAAAACACTCGCTCCGACTTCATCCTGATGGCCCCCACGCTCGGTGTTACGGACGACGCCGACCCACTAGAGGAGGTTCTCTTTCTCCGCGACGACATGGCCGCCATGGCATGGGCAATCGAGCATCGGCTACCGTCAGAGTTAGACTCTGCCACCGACGCCTATGCGCTCTACCAACAGCGCCTCAAAGACAA
>CAVYUE010000016.1:0-210830 GCA_963771625.1 uncultured Acidobacteriaceae bacterium | reverse complement strand
GCAACCCGCCTCGTCGACGTCCAATCAATCCCCAGAAGAAAAGATTCGCACCAGCATCCTCGCCCTCTGGCAGACCATGCAGCAGTGCACCGAACGCGGCATCGCCACCGAAGGCATCCTCCCCGGAGGCCTCAACGTTCGCCGCCGCGCCCACCGCCTCGCCGAACGCCTCAACACCATCGGCTCGAAAGACCCTCTCGCGCCCATCGACTGGGTCACCGTCTACGCCATGGCGGTCAACGAAGAGAACGCCGCAGGCGGCCGAGTCGTCACCGCACCCACCAACGGAGCCGCAGGCGTCATCCCCGCCATCGCCAACTACTACACCCACTTCATCGAAGGAACAGAAGAAGAGAAGCAGGAAGGCATCATCCGCTACTTCCTCACCGCCGCCGCCATCGGCATCCTCTACAAAGAAAACGCCAGCATCTCCGGTGCCGAAGTCGGATGCCAGGGCGAAGTCGGCGTAGCCTGCAGCATGGCCGCAGGCGGACTCGTCGCCGCCCTCAACGGCACCAACGCCCAGGTCGAACACGCCGCCGAGATCGCCATGGAGCACAACCTCGGCATGACCTGCGACCCCATCGGCGGCCTCGTCCAGATCCCCTGCATCGAGCGCAACGGCATGGGCGCCGTCAAAGCCATCAACGCCTGCCGCATGGCCATGCACGAGACCGGCGATCACAAGCTCTCTCTCGATCAGGTCATCGCCACGATGTACCAGACTGGCCTCGACATGCAATCCCGCTACAAAGAAACTTCACTCGCCGGCCTGGCCCTCAACATCATCGAGTGCTGAGAAACGTTCTCAACGGAATCTTGCTCTTATGCACTCTGTCGTCATCCTAAGCGCGCGAAGGATCCTTGTATTTCGTCGTTGTCGGTTAGGCGCTTAGGTAATCTTCTGCCCGATAAGAGCCCCAGTTCACTCATTCACCTGACAAGCCATCACCGAACACAGCGTCCCCATCCGCAGCGCTCCATCCTGCTGAAACCGCGCGAAGAAATCCCTCAGCGCAGCCTGCATCCCCTCATACTTCGCATCGATCGGCAGCGGAGCAACCGAGAACGACCGCGTCTGCCCCAAAAACTCTTCGAGCGTCAGCATCTGCTCTCCTCGCAGCTCCTCTCGCACCACCGCGCCTTCCCCAAAGAGCGGCGCGATCTCCTTCGCTCTCCGCGTCTCTCGCTCCGTCTCGCCGCGTCCACTGCTGAACTCCGTCAGAATCGCCTCATACGCCGCATACTCCTCTGACCCATCGTTGTAGCGCCGATTCGACACCAACGCCACCCAGCCATGCGGCTTCAGCACTCTGCGAAACTCAGCCACAGCTCGCTCTCGATCGAACCAATGCCACGCCCGCCCCACCGCAACGAAGTCTACCGAAGCATCTTCCAGACCGGTAGCCTCTGCCGTAGCCTTCTCAACCGTCAATCCAGGCCAGGCCGACGCCAGTTGCTCGCAAACAGCACGCATCTCGTCATTCGGCTCTATCGCAACAACCGCATTCCCGTTCTCCAGAAAAAGTTCCGACAGCATCCCCGTCCCCGCACCAATATCCGCGACAAGATCTTCCCGCCGCAGCCCACAACGAGTCGACAGAATCTCAATCACAGCCGCAGGATACCGCGACCGATACTTTTCGTAATCCGCAGCGCGACCGGTAAATCTCTCCGCATGTTCCATCATCCTTTGTTAGACGCATCCTGGTACTCCCGCGGCCACGCAGCCCTTCGCGCGCACAAAACAAAGCCGATGCAGGTCCTCTGCATCGGCTTTGCACCAACGAATACGGATTATCTGACTCAGCACATCTACTTCTGCGTTACAAGCAAAGCGATGCGTCGATTCTGAGCTCGACCCTCTTCGGTAGCATTATCACCAACTGGATACTGGTCGCCGTAGCCCTTCGACTCCAGCCGCGACGGATCGACACCCGCCGCAACCAGCGCATCCATAACATTCTTCGCACGTGCCTCAGACAACGCGAGGTTTGCAGCAGCATCTCCCGTATTGTCGGTGTAGCCGCCAATCTTTACGTGCGCATTTGGATAGGCCTTCAAAATCGCTGCGATATTTGCCAGTTGCTCCTGCGAAGACGGCTGCAACGTAGCCTTCCCCGTATCGAACAACAAGCGGTCAAAGTTAAACCAGCTCGTCGTATCCACGGGCTTGGAAGAATCTCCCAGAAAGGCGATCAGTTTGCTCTCGATGCCGAACTTCGGAATATTCAGCTCGACTCCATCCGGCAACTTCGTCTTGAAAAAATCTCCCAGCGCCGACGAAGCAGAAGTTCCCGCATTCGAAACTGTTTGAACCGCATCACCCACCGGCGCCTTCGAACGATTGAAGAACCAAAAGCCGAGCAGCGCCAACGCAACCAGCACAATAATGGGCCACAACCAGCGGTTGCTGGCGGCGGCGACCTGTGTTGGCGCTGCTGAAGCTAGATGAGTTGCTCCGGTGAACAGCGATCCCAAGCCCGCAGGCAGGAACCGTTGGAAGCCCGGCGCCTCCGCCTTTAACGTGTTGCCCAGGTCTGTCGCGCTCAAATTATTCTGCCGAACGTGCTGGCCTAAAACTCCCAACACCAGCGGCGCAGCCATGGCCAGCAGAGATCCCGCCTTGCCTCCGGTAAGTCCCACGGCACGGCCGATCGAATCAGTCACCGCCGACGTATTCGATCCAAAGATCGTCGACATAAACTGGCTGCCAAGAGTAGCGATGGGCGAGTTCGTAACTCCGCCCGAGACCAGCGAACCTAGATTCGAAGTAACTCCTGAAAGCGCGCCCGCACTATTCGCCGGATTCGTAATTAAACTGAATACCTGACTCAGGAATCCAGGCTGCCCAGCCTTGGCTGCAATTCCGGCGAGCATAGCAGCGGCTCCCGTTTGCAGCCCGCGTTGAACAGTATCCGGTGACTCTCCAAGCTGCGATGCCACAGGGCCAACAACCTGCGGACCCAGAATACTCGTAAGACTTTCTAAAATAGAACCCGCCATAATCTCTCCTTTTTGTGGACCGGGAATTTGAGTCACGATAAGGATTTCTTTGCAGGGGCCCGAGCTTATAAGCGTACGTAGCGCTAGACGTTTTGGATGTTTCTTGCCGAAAAATCAGTTGTCCATCTCACAAAAATTATTGGAAATGACACAAATTATCTCCGCTCCACCGCCAGCGCCACGGAGTTCCCACCACCAAGACAAAGCGCCGCCACACCCTTCTTCGCATCGCGCCGCATCATCTCGTGAATCAGCGTTACCAGCACTCGCGCCCCACTCGCACCAATCGGATGCCCAATCGCCACCGCCCCACCATTCACATTCACCTTCGCGGCATCGAGCCCCAACTCCTTCATCACCCCCAGAGCCTGCACGCTGAACGCCTCGTTCAACTCAAACAACTCCACCTCGTCTCTCTGCCATCCCGCGCGCTTCAACACCTTCTGCACTCCCGTCACCGGAGCGAGCATCACCCACTTCGGCGCCACACCACTCGTCGCCTGCGCCTTGATCGTCACCAACGCCTTCAACCCCAGCTCCTTCGCCTTCTCAGCCGACATCACCACCACCGCCGCAGCAGCATCATTCACACCCGGAGCATTTCCCGCCGTCACCGTTCCATCTTTCTTGAACGCCGGTTTCAACGCCGCAAGCGCCTCCGCCGAAGCATCGTCCCGCACACTCTCATCGCGCGACACCACCGTCACCGCGCCTTTCTTACCCGGCACACTCACCGGCACCACCTCCGCATCGAACCTCCCCTCCTTCCACGCAGCGCTCGCCTTCCGATGAGACGCCAGCGCAAACGCATCCTGCTCCTCCCGCGTAATCGAGTGCTTCTCCGCGACGTTCTCCCCCGTGATACCCATGTGATAGTCCTCACACGCGCACCACAGCCCATCCTTCACCATCGAATCCACCACCACCGAGTCGCCCATGCGAAAACCCTTCCGCCCCTGCGGCAGCAGATAAGGCGCATTCGACATCGACTCCATCCCACCCGCGACAACAATCTCCGCATCGCCGGCCATTACCGCCTGCGCCGCCAGAGCCACAGCCTTCAGCCCCGACCCGCAGACCATATTGATCGTCATCGCCGAAACCGTATCGGCCAGCCCACCCTGCAACGCGGCCTGCCGCGCCGGATTCTGTCCCAGCCCCGCAGGCAAAACACATCCCATCAAACACTCATCGACACTCGCAGCATCAATCCCAGCCCGCTTCACCGCCTCGCGCACCGCAATCGCACCCAGCTGTACCGCCGTCATCTCCGCAAACGCCCCTTGAAACTTCCCCACCGGCGTCCGTACTGCAGCAACAATCACAACATCCTTCATCGATCAAAACACCTCGATGAAAACTCTACTCCTCTAGTTACCCTTCACACTAGCTGGCGTCGCCGCGGGCACGATGTCATACTGCGGCTCCGGCATTCCCATCAAATACTTATCGAACCAGTTCACGATATTCTCCAACCTTTCTACGCGATGCCACGGCTGCCCACTCCGCGACAGCTCATGGCTCTCCCCGGGAAACCGGATCATCGCCGTATCGATATGCCGGTACTTCAGCGCCCGAAAGAAGTCCTCCCCACCCGCAGTCGGCGGAGTGCGATAGTCCGCCTCCCCAAGGATGAACATCATCGGCGTCTGAACTTTCGTAATGTAAGTAATCGGCGAGTACTTCCTGAACTCCTCTGGCTTATCAAACGGGGCACCTTCAAACCAGGTCGGTTGAAACAGTGTGAAGTCGGCCGTGTACCACCAATTCGACCAATCCGTAATATCCCTCTGCGCCACCGCCGCCTTGAACCGCGTCGTCTGCGTCACCGTCCAGTCCGTCAGCAAGCCACCGCCGCTCCCGCCAGTCACTCCGAGTTTCGTCGAATCGACATACCCCAGCTTCACCACCGCATCCACGCAGTCCATCAGATCGTGAAAGTCATCCCCCGGATAGTTATGCTGAATCACATTGGCGAACTGCTGCCCATAGGTCGTCGACCCGCGCGGATTGGGATACACCACCACGTACCCCTTCGCCGCCATCCACTGCATCTCCTGATCGAACACCCACCCATACGCCGTATGCGGCCCACCATGAATATTCAGAATCAGTGGGTACTTCTTCGCCTTGTCCCCGCTTGTCTGATGAAAGTCCGGCGGCAGCTGCACAAACGACTCAATCTTGCTTCCCGCAATGTCCTTCGGATTCGCAGTTGGCGTCACCTGCATATCCTCCGGCATCGTCAGGTTCAGCTGCGAGAACAGCGCCTCATTCACCTTCGTCAGTTGCGTCTGCTGCTTCGACCCATCCATCGTCACCGAAAAGAGGTCCCCGATATTCACAGGCGTCGAGATCAACGCCAGCATCTTCGTCCCATCCGGCCTCGCACTGAACCCCACCACCGCCTGCTTCTCCGCCGTCAGCTCCTTCACTGCTCCCGTCGACGCGTCCACCGACACCAGCAGAGCACTCCCCTGCTTCCCCACCACATCGACGATCGATCTCCCATCGTCCGTCCACACTGGGCGGGCACGTCCACCCCCTCGCGGAGCCACATTGTCTCCACCCACCCCGTCGCCCATCTCGTAGTCGTAGTTCGTCGTCAGATTCCGCAGTGAAGGGTTCCCCGACGCCGCCTGCGTCGCATCAAGATCCATCACAAACAGATCCGCCTGCTGATGAGACCGCGGCTTCGGCGGGTTGTCGCCCGCGTGAAACGCAAGACGCTTCCCATCCGGAGAGATCGCGATGCCCGAAGCCTCGAACGCCAGCTTCGCAACCAGAACGCTCGACGGCGCGGGCGTCTTATCGTCCTTCGCTGCGTCGTCCGCAGGCAGGTCCAGCTTGTAAATCTCGTTGTGCGACAGCTCGTAGTAAGGCTCATCCACATGCTCCGACGTGTAATAGAGACTGTTCGACGACGGATGCCAAAGAAAATCATCCACATCAAACCGCCCCGTCGTCACCTGCCACGGCGTTACCGGCTTCGAACCTACCTGCGCCACGGAGAACAGATAGAGCTGCGATGCAACCTTCGCATCGATGTATCCCTGCCCGTTAAATCGGTACACCGCCTTCGTAATAATCTTTACGTCGCTCTTATGTTCCTCTTCCTTAGCCGCATCCCCTTCCTTCTTCTCAACCTTCGGCACAGGAACGATTACCGTGTCGCTCACCGCTGCGATCCACCTTCCATTCGGCGACCACTGCGGAGAACCGACCCCCTTTTCCAATGCAGAGATTTGCATCGGCTCGCCACCAGCCATCGGAAGCAGGTAAAGCTGTGGCGGCTGCGGCTTGCCGTCCTTCTCCACCGCACGAGCAAACGCGATCTGCGTTCCATCCGGCGACCAACGCGGCTGCGCGTCATGCGGCCCATTGGTCAGCCGGCGCGGCGGCGTCATCGGCTGGGTCGTGTCCAGAAGATACAACGCAGTG
Organism: uncultured Acidobacteriaceae bacterium; assembly: GCA_963771625.1. Classification (GTDB taxonomy): domain Bacteria; phylum Acidobacteriota; class Terriglobia; order Terriglobales; family Acidobacteriaceae; genus Edaphobacter. The sequence continues at coordinate 204,383 of CAVYUE010000016.1, read as the reverse complement.
TCATACCCATCACGCTTCGCATTCACGGTCGTCTGCACAAACACCGCGCGACTACCGTCCGGCGAGATCTGCGTGTCGCCGATCCAGGTAAAGCTGAAGAGATCTTTCTCGGTGATGTTTCGTTTCTCCGCCACCAGAGCGGTCGTTAGAAGAAGGCAGACAATCATCGCGATCATGTTCTTTACCCGCATCAAGTGCTCTCCAGTCGTACTCAAATCTTGTCAGCTTGTGCCGAAAGACGTTTTGATTTTTTTGCTTTCCATGACTATAGCCCACGCTCGCATCACACAAACGTCGTAGTCGATCACGCCCTCACTCACACTTTGAGTGATCCAACATCACCTGCTCGAGTCGAAATCGGCATCCTCGAAAGTAAATTGCCGAACCGTTCGAGCTCCGACTCGCAAAAAGAAATTTGCCTTACCTTCATTTTTTCCTTGACAGTGAAATTACGTAAATCTATACCTTCGTTAGCTGCACTGCAGCTAGTTGTAGAGTCAATGTCTAATCACTAGGGAGAATAGGCACATGGCAGTCAAGAAAGCAGCCAAAAAGGCACCAGCGAAGAAGGCAGCAAAAAAGGCAACCAAAAAGTAATCCAACCAAGGCAACGGAAAGGGGGACGCGATAAGCGTCCCCCTTTCTGCGTCTGCTGGTGTCTGTCGTTATTGCGCTGCAGCCGCTCTTCCGCCGCTCTTCGGAGTCGACAGATAGCCCGACACCGTGTTCTTACCGATCACATTCACGACCAACTCATACAGCACCGGGTCCTTGCCGTTGTAGAACTGCACCGGCTCATCCAGCCCCTTGTCCTTCTTCTCAATCGTGCGATCGTCCGAGTTCACTTCGAGCGTGTAGCGTGAGTGCTTCTCGTCCGCCTTCTTCAGCTGAAGCTTGATCGTCGACAGTAGCGTCGGCTTCGCGCCCTTCTGCAGCGTGAACTCCAGGTAGTTCCGGTCGCCCTTGTGCTTCAGCACCTCAAGCTCATCGTGATTGGTCGCGATCAGCCCGCTCATCACACCCGCATCGCCCACCACGCGGTTCAACTGCGTCTTGGTCGCCTCCAGATCGGACTTGGTCGTCGCAACATCGGTCTTCACGCCGCCCACATCCGTCTTTACGCTCGCAACGTCAGTCGAAACTGCGCCAATCTTCTTCGAGGTCGCCGCCTCCTCCTCCTCAAGCTTCGCCGTAGCCGCCTTCTGCTGAGCGATGATGCTCTGTGTCCGAACCTCAATCTGCTTCTGAGTCATCCCGACGGTCTGGCCCAGCGTCTCGCTCGTCGCCCGCAGCCGGGCGTTGGTCGCCTCCAGCTTCTCCGTCAGCTCAACGTTCTTCTGGTCGGCGGCAACAATCCTCTGCTCAGCCACTTCCATCTTGTTCTGCAGAAGGTGGCACCACAACAACCCGCCCAGCGCCGCCAGCAACGCAGCCGCCACTACTCCCAGCAATGCCCCAGAGACCGTTCTCTGCTCTACGTACTCTTCGCTCATCACACTCTCCTAAATGCTTCTGTTCGTTTGACGCATCGCCGACCTGCCCATCACATCCGTTTGCGAATCGGACACATCCAAACTATAACCTCTCCCCAAAGCCAACTAAACTAATTCCATGCACCACCCCTCTTCTTTCGATCCCGACATCTGCATCGCTGGCGCCGGCATCATCGGTCTCTCCCTCGCCCTTGAACTCCACCAACGTGGTCTCCGTGTCACCGTGCTCGACCAGAGTGCTCCACTCGCTGAAGCCTCCATCGCAGCCGCCGGAATGTTAGCCGCTCAGGATCCCGACAACCCGCCCCAGCTTCTTCCACTGGCCAGCCTAAGCCTCTCACTCTACCCCGATTTTCTCGACCGCCTCTACAACTTTTCGAACATCCGCGTCCCCTTCCAGACCCACACCACACTCCAGGCCCTCCCTCCGAACCACGCCTCACCCAACGAGCTCACGCTCGAAGATCTCTCCCATCTCCTGCCCGCGCTTACTCCTACCGGCCACCGCTTCATCCTCCTCGACGAGCACAGCCTCGACCCCCGCCAACTCGCCGCCGCACTTCTCGCAGCCGTCCGAGCCACCACCATCGACCTCCGACCTCACACCTCTATCCTCTCGACCCGCGCTGCAGATAACTCCGTCGAGACCATTACAGCCCTTGGCACCATCCGCTCGTCACAATTCGTAGACTGCTCAGGAGCGTGGGCCTCCACTATCTCGCCTCTTCCTCATCTCCAGGTCGTGCCAAGAAAAGGCCAGATGCTCGCCATCACTCTCCCTTCTTCCCTCCCACTCCACTTCGTCGTACGCACACCCGACATCTATATAGTTCCTCGCACCACCGGCCCAGCCGCCGGACGCGCCATCATCGGAGCCACAATCGAAGACGTCGGCTTCAACAGATCCATCTACCCCGCCGACCTCCAGCATCTCCGCTATCTCGCCGCCGCCTTACTCCCTCCCGTCGCCGACGCACCGCAGCTAGAAGCCTGGTCCGGCCTGCGCCCCGGAACACCCGACGGCCTTCCTCTCCTCGGCGCTCTTCACGGCTATCCCAACCATTTCATTGCCAGCGGCCACTATCGCAACGGAATCCTGCTCGCCCCCGCGACCGCGCTCGTCATGGCTCAACTCCTGACCAACGAAGCTCCCTCCATCGACCTCACTGCGTTCTCCCCTACCCGCGTAGCGCCTCCCACTGCATAGCACCTTAGTCGCACAGCGACACCGATATTCGCCCACCATCGTGACAACCGTTTCTCCGCTGCGCTATAACCAGATGTACCTAAGTTTGACGCCGAAATAAATTCGTTCCAGAAATCGGCTCCAGGAGAAGCGCTCAATGTCTACCGCTATTGCACCCAAAGGCCTGGAAGGCATCGTCGCCACCACGTCTGCCATCTGCTGGATCGACGGCGACGCCGGAGTCCTCTCCTATCGCGGCATCGATATCCACGAACTCGCCCAGCGCTCCACCTTCGAGGAGTGCACCTACCTCCTCTGGTTCGGTAAACTTCCCACCTCCGCCGAGCTGGCCGACTTCACCAGGAACCTCTCCGCAGCACGCGAACTGAATCCAAAGATCATCGACCTCCTCCGCAGCGTCCCCACCAACGCGACGCCCATGCAGGTCCTCCGCACCGCCGTCTCCCTCCTCAGCATCTACGACGCCGACGAAGCTGACTGCTCCCACGACGCCAACGTCCGCAAATCCTACCGCCTCACCGCCCAGATCCCGATGATCGTCGCCCTCTTCGACCGCATCCGCAAGGGCAAGTCCATCGTCGAAGCAGACAAATCTCTCTCACACGCGGCCAACTTCCTCTGGATGCTCAACGGCGAGAAGCCCTCCGACACCGCCACCCGCGCCTTCGACATCGCGCTCATCCTCCACGCCGACCACGAGCTCAACGCCAGCACCTTCGCCGCTCGCGTCATCGCCGCCACCCTCGCCGACATCCACTCCGCCATCACCGGAGCCATCGGCGCCCTCAAAGGCCCACTCCACGGCGGAGCCAATGAGGCCACCATGCGCCTCCTCTACGCCATCGACAAAGCCGGCGCCGATCCAGTCGAGTACGTCAAACAGATGTTCGCCGAAAAGAAAAAGATCTCCGGCTTCGGCCACCGCGTCTACCACACCGAAGATCCCCGTGCGACCCACCTCCGTCGCATGTCCGAGGAGCTTGGCAAAGCCGACGGCAACACCAAGTGGTTCGACTTATCCCGCAAGATCGAGCTCTTCGTGAAGCAGGAAAAGAAACTCAACGCCAACGTCGACTTTTACTCCGCCTCCACCTACACCACCCTCGGCATCGACATCGACCTCTTCACCCCCATCTTCGCCGTCAGCCGCATCTCCGGCTGGGCCGCTCACGTCATCGAGCAGCACGACGACAACCGCCTCATCCGCCCCCGCGCCGACTACACCGGCCCCGCCTACCCAGCAACCTACACCCCAATCGAAAAGCGCTAAGCATCTCCAACCTTCGTGGCATTTGTTTTGGCGGGTGCATTTGCATTTGTCGTTGTCGCTGTTTTTCTTGTTGTCATCCCCGGAGGGGATCTGCGGTTGCCGTTGCCTGTTCTTTTGTTGTCCTTCTGCAGCGAAGCGGAGGAATCTGCTGTTAAGGCCTCCAGAGCCATAATCCAACGGGTGGCCCATCCTTTGCAGTCTTACCGCAAAGGGTGGGTTATTCGCACCACATGCGAACCGCTCTCGCCGAAGAGCGCCTCTCCTCTACCGAAAGTCGCAAGCCTGTTTCAACCTGCCATAACAATTCTTCTCAAACGACAATGGGCAGCCGCTAAGGGCTGCCCATTGTCATACCGCAATCTATCGCAAACTACTTCCGGCTAGCCGGAGGCACAATCCCATTCATCCGCAGATACTCCACGAGCTGTCCATAATGGTCAAACGCATGCGCCACCAGACCACCCGCAAGGCTCGCTCGCGTATTCGTTCCCTTCACGCTCTCAAACGCATTCTGCGCAGTCAACGTCCCAAACGCCTTATGCGCAAACACAAACGAAGCCTGCAACGCGGCGACCGCAGCATCCTTACCCTTGATATCGGCCAACGCCTTCACATCCACATCCGGCTTCGTCCCGCTCACCTGGCTGGCATAGTAATAGTTCGCCGACGCCACATGCAGCACCATCGCCCGAAACGTACTCACGCCTGCGTACTCGCTCCCCTGCCCCGCAACGAAGTTCGCAGCACTCGGCGCAAAATCAAACTTCTCCGCCGGCATGGCCTGGGCAAGCGGCACAAACTCGCTCTCCAAATCGCTCAGCATCCCATCGAAGCTCTTCGCCGGCTCAATCATTGTTCCCGGCGCGATCTTCGGAGCCTTCATATCCATCTGAGCCTGCACACCACTCACGCAGCAACAACAACCTGCCAGCGCCAACGCCACAACCATCCGCTTCATCATCATCAATCTCCAATATGTCTCTAGGATCACCGCGACAAAAGCCGCAGAGCCGCGCTAAGCCTACCAGATTTCGCCTCCCACTGTGTCACGACCGCACGCAGATCCCTAGGGCCTCTCGGCAAAAAAACATGAGCTATTCATAGGTTTCTCGCTTGACTCGCTCTGCGCACCCGCTTATATTCCTTCCATGTTTGATCGCATCCAACTGCTTCCATCCCTCCCAAGTCTCCGCACTTGTTGATGCATATCAATATCCTCGACACAGCTCTGTAGTGATAGCCAACATCTGCTTCTGTTGTCTTACTGTTACTCGCAAAGTTCTCTTTGCCGTGTAACCGTACGGCGGCTTCTTGCTGAGTGTCTATTACGAACGGCTTTCCAGGGCCCCTCGTTCAAACTCCGGTTGAAACGCAATCGATTCTCATCGGTTGCGCTCCTCTGCCTTTCAGGGAAGAGCGAAAACACGCTCCGTGGATCTCTCTATTTCTCCGGGAGATCACTTGCCTGTCCATCTCACGCCGCATTCATGCCGGCACTCGCGTCGGCACTCGCAACTAGGGGAAATCATGACATCGCGCAAAATGATCGCTTCGACATCCTGGGCAGCACTCACGCTGCTCTCGCTATCACCGCTTGCCTCTCACCCCGCCCTTGCTCTCCAGGAACACAACGTCGCCAAGGCCGTAAGCCTCGCCAACGATCTGGGCCGCGTAGACCCGAACCAGATCCAGACTCTTACCATTGTGCTTAAGACACACAACGAATCCGAGTTTGATAAGGCGATCGAAGACCTCTACGACCCGGAATCCTCCAGCTTTCATCAGTGGTTTTCCGCGAATGACTTTGCAAAGTACGCACCCACCTCAGCTGAACTGGAAACCGTTAAGAAGGAGCTGACCAAACAAGGCTTCACCGTCGTCTCCACCGATCCGCAGAACTTCTCACTCCGTGTCACTGGGACCACCGCCAAAGTCGAAGCTGCCTTCCAAACCGAACTCCATACCTTCCGCTATAACGGCAAGACCTTTCAAGCGCACACCCGAGATGCGCAGCTAACCGGTGCTGGAGGGCAACTGGTCGAATCCGTGGCCGGACTCGATCGTCATCAGGTTCACAACCTGATCAGCATCGCGCAGAATCCTCGCAGCGGCAAGCCTCTCTTCAAGAAGACGGTCACCACCGCCGACGCAGGTTCAACCCTCCTCAGTGGAATCAACGGCACCCCGCTCTCAGCTCCCGCCCTCTACACCTTCACCACTCCAGGAGCCTCATTGCCTCTCGGCGTTTACTACGGCAACGTGTACGACAAAAATCCCGCGCTCACCATCTCCTACTCTCCTGCGCAGCTCCAGTCTCACTACGGCCTCACCTCGCTCATCAAAGAGGGCTACGACGGCACCGGCCAGACCATCGCGCTTGTCGAAGCCTACGGTTACGCCGCCGCTGAGGCCGATGCAAACGTAGCTGCTAAAGCCTTCGGTCTTCCCCCGCTCACATCCAAAAACTTCTCTGTCATCTACCCCGAGGGCAAGCCGCTCAACCCCGGCGCTGCCGACCTCACCGGCTGGACCACAGAGATCGCACTCGACATCCAGTCCGCTCACGCCATCGCTCCCGGAGCCAAGATCCTCGTCGTCGCCTCAGCTGGTCAGGACAATGAAGATCAGATCGCATCACTCCAATACATCATCACCCACAAGCTCGCCAACACCGTCTCCAACAGCTGGGAGAACGACGACGAGATCATCGCCGGCTCCGCAGAGGAGAACGCCTTCAACTCCGTCCTGAAGATCGGTGCTGCTTCTGGCATCTCCTTCCAGTTCTCCACCGGCGATAGCGGAGACCTCGGACTCGGTACTCCGGTTGGCGCAGTTGGCGTTCCCTCGAACTCGCCCTATGCCACTGCCGTCGGTGGCACCAGCATCCTCAACAACACTGCAGGAAAGGGCCAGGTCGTCACCGGCTGGGGCAACGACATCACCTACGTCAACCTCTTCGGCCCCGTCGATCCCCCCACTGGCGACGGCTTCTTCTACGCTGGCGCAGGTGGTGGCGAGAGCCTCTACTACGCCAAACCCTCCTGGCAGAAGGCACTCCCCGGAACCGGACGCCAACTCCCCGACGTCTCTGCGCTAGCCGATCCATTTACCGGATTTGCTCTCATCGTCACTTCAGAAGGAGTCCAATCCGCCCTCGCCGGAATCGGTGGAACCAGCTTGGCAAGTCCCATCTTCACCGCCATCTGGGCCATCGCCGACCAGTACAACGGCAAGCCGCTCGGCCAGGCCAGTCCAGCCGTCGCCAGGTTGAAGTCCGGCCAGATCACCGACGTGCTGCCCACCTCACCCCTCGATGTCTCCGACGTCTCCGGTACCGTCTATGACTCGAAGGGCCCCGCCTTCTACTCTCAGACCGGCCTCTTCGCCGGCCTGCTCTACTCTCAGACCAGCTTCGTCAGCGCCATCTGGCCCATCGCACCCGGCGAGGAGGACATCGCCATCACCTTCGGCACTGACTCCTCTCTCACCGTAACCCCCGGCTGGGACAACGTCACCGGCTACGGCGAACCCAACGGCCTTCCATTCATCCAGGGCGTCACCGGCAAGACGAAAGGAGCCGCCATAACCAAATAAACATAGCCAGCTTCAAACCAGAGGCGCACCGAGAACATCTCTCGGTGCGCCTCATTGAGTTCAAAACCCGAAAATCCAGACTGTCGGCAATTTGAGCTAGTCGATCACTTAGGCTCGTCGCGCGTGAGCACGGGCGCCATTGTCTCGAATATGCCGTCATTCCTGATTAGCTTATGAAAGAGAATCGCCGCGACGTGCATCAGGATGAATGCGAAGAAGGCAAAGGCCAGGTAGTGATGCGCACGCCACAACAATGTATGTAGGCTGGGACTCAAAGGCAGGATGGACGGAAGATGCACGCTACCGAACAGCACAACGGGATAGGAAGCTGCGGACAACATACCCCATCCGATCAGCGGCATGCCGATCATCAGCGCGTAGAAGATATACTGCGACAGATTCGCGGCCAGCTTAATTGGCTCCGGCAGGTCAGGCGGCAGCGCAGGTGCGCCATAAAAAATGCGCAGTGCCAGACGGATCAATGCAAGCGCCAGGATGGCGATACCCAGCGGCTTATGAATCTGGACCAATGTCAGGTACTTCGAAGTAATGGTCGAGACCATCCCTACGCCGATAAACAACATGGTCAGAATGCAAACTGCCATGAGCCAATGAAGCAGTCGCTGTGGCGCGGTGAAGCGTTTTCGGCTTGTCGTCATTGCTTCGCTCCTGTACCTGGATAGTAGGAAGCTTCGGCTGTGCGGCTGTTGTACGACCGGGAATAAGCAGCCGAACGAGCGGCGGGGAATGGATCATCGGACGTCGCGATGCCGGACGGCAACACCGTCGGGTCAAAATTGATGTTGAGACAAGGACCGTCACGCTCCGGTTCAATCTGTTGCACCGTAAGCGTGCCAACCTCAACGGTGCGCCGATCCGAAGGCCATGCCTTCGTAGGATCCGCTGTCGGATCACCCGGATTGGCGACCGTCACCGCCATGGTCCAACGTTGAGGTCCTGCCGCGACACGCTGGGTAATCTCCTGCTCCAGGAAATCGGGGCCACGCTTAGCCAGTTCATCCGGTGTGATGGACACGGGTTGGGCCGCAGGAACCAATGACCAGCGGACCGCATGCGTGGTGCCGGCGCTATCAACAAACAGAAAAGAGTTGAGACTGTTATACCGCTCCTCCGCGTAGCTCTCGGTCCAGGGAGCACCCTTGACCCACCCGAGAAACCCGGTGAACTCCGGATGTGCGCCAATGAAATTCTTCATCGCATCGGGATCCTTACTTCCCGAGGCAGTCAGCAGTTCATAGAAGCCCTGCGGCGTCGATACTGCGAAGATGGGCGCATCGATCATAGCGCTGCGCCATTGCTGCCCGTCAGGCGTCGTGATCTGTACGCCGATGCCGCGTACGCGCACCATTGCATCTGCGGCTTTTGGATCCGCAGTGCCAAGGTTAAAGCGGCCTACCACCGGATACTGGCCGCGTTCGAAGACGGTCGCCTTGGAAAGCGCCGAACCATCGCCGTTGGCCTCGAACGTGCCGGTGAAACAGATGCCTTTGGCATGGTTGCGACGATATCCCAACGCCGGGCCGCCAGGAGGCGCCAGCCCCGCAACCAGCTTTTTGGGTGTCACCCGATGCGGCGAGAGCCACCCAGCCGTATACGCGAAAGCCACCGCAGCTACAACGACGACAGTGGCAATAATTAACCGTGGCTTAAGTCGAAAAGTTCCTGGTGATGTAGATGGCTCTGCCATTCAAACCTCCGCCCACTTTTATCTGCAGTTCACGGATGACAAGGCACCAAAAACGAGCCACCAGTGTACTACTTCAGTTGTGCACTCTTGAGTGACAGCATAGGACATATCCGCCGCTGACGGAAACCCGTTAAACAATTGCTTCGCTCAGTATTTCTTTGAGCCCGCCGTTTTACATATCGCTTTGCTCGACGAGAAATCGCCAATGCATTGATTGAAGTGGGGCCAATGACGAGAAAAGCCGTGTCATTGATTGTCATGGCAGTGCTTGGGCCGGGGCTCGGAGCTTCCTTATCAGCGAGGGCGCAGGCGCAGGAGGCACCCATTCCACACGGGTGCAGTACGACACCACCGGAGTTACAGGCGGAGAAGATGGGTGAAATCCGCGCCAGCACAGTAAAATAGGGTCATGCGCCGAATCTACATGGACGCCAACGCCACCACGCCTCTCCTCCCCGAAGTCTTCGAGGCCATGCGTCCCTTTTTCCTGGAGCACTACGGCAACGCCAGCTCCATCCACCAGCAAGGCCAGTTCGCCCGCGCCGCAGTCGACCACGCCCGCGACACCATCGCCCGCCTCCTCCACTGCCGCACCTCCGAGATCGTCTTCACCTCCGGCGGCACCGAGAGCGACAACCTCGCCCTCTTCGGCACGCTCCACCCATCGGCGAACGAACCCGTCCACCTCATCACCACCAGCATCGAGCACGACGCCATCCTCCGCGCCGCCGAGTCCCTCGCAAAAAATAACGTCGAGGTCACCTATCTCCCCTGCACCCCGCAAGGCCTCGTCGAACCAGCAACCTTACAAGCAGCGATACGCCCCAACACAAAACTCGTCAGCGTCATGTTCGCCAACAACGAGACCGGCGTCATCCAACCCATCGCCGAACTGGCCGCCATCGCCCACGCCGCCGGCGCTCTCTTCCACACCGACGCCGTCCAGGCAGTCGGCCGTCTGCCCCTCGACCTCAGCCCCAAGGGTCCACTCAAGGATGTAGACCTCCTCACCCTCTCCGGCCACAAGATCTACGGCCCCAAAGGCATCGGCGCCCTCTTCGTCCGCCGCAACGTTCGCCTCGCCCCCATGCTTCACGGCGGCTCACACGAACGTCAACGCCGCGCCGGAACCGAAAACGTAGCCGGCATCGTCGCTCTCGGCAAAGCAGCCGAACTAGCCAACACCTGGCTCACCGAAGAAGACACCGCCAAGAATCCGGGTGGCCCATCCTTCGCGCCTCTTGCGAAGGGTGGGTTATCGCGTGAAAACGCGACTGCCCCCGCCCATCTTGTCAGCTCCGCAGAACTCACAGCTCTCCGCGACCGCCTCGAACAAGGCATTCTGGCCCAGATAGAAGAGTGCGGAGTCAACGGCGAAGGCGCCCCCCGCGTCTCCAACACCACCAACCTCTACTTCGATCACGTCGAAGCCGAAGCGCTCGTCATCGCCCTCGACCTCAAGGGCCTCTCTGTCAGCGGAGGCTCCGCCTGCCAATCCGGCGCAACCGAACCCTCCCACGTCCTCACCGCCATGGGCCTCTCCCCCACCCGCGCTCGCGCCAGCATCCGCTTCTCCCTCTCCCGCCTCACCACCGCCGAAGAGATCGACGAAGCCCTCACCCTTATCCCCACCGCCGTCGCCCGCCTCCGCGACCTCAGCCCCACCTGGCGCCGGACAGAAACAGTAGCCGTCTGACACAAAAGCGTCAAAGCGACTCTACACCAACTGCGGAGTTGGTCTAGAGTCGCTTTCGCTTTTAGTTTGTCATTCCCGAAGGGAATATGCGTGCAGTCCTCACACCGTAAGGAAAATTTCTAAAAAAAATCTAGAATTTTTGGCGCATTTTTTAGGGTCAAATTAGTGACCGCTAAAACACCACATTCACCATGCATCCCACCACGAATTCACCACAAAAACACCACGAAAAAACAGCCTGTTTTCTGCAAACCCCCTGTAAAGACGCGGCTCCCACCACGCCTCACAAATACCAGGGAATATTTACCACTACGATCCTCTGATTCCCCTTCACCAGCAGCAGCAACTTCAGCAGCTGCACCCGCTGATTATGCAGCGCATTCTCCCACCAGTGCCGCACCACCAGCTCCGGCAGCAACACCGCCACCTTCCGCCCTGGATTCCTCTCCTCAAGCTCAAGAATGTAGTCCATCAGCGGATTGATGATGAACCGATACGACGACGGAATCGTCACCAACTCAGGAATCTGCAGCCCTTCCTTCGTGATCGGCGCCTTCACAAACTCGTCCCATATCTCATCCAGGCTGCCTTCCTCATCATCCGAGTGGATATGGACGACCTTGATCTCCTTTGAAAGCAGCAGCCCAAACCGCATCGCCTTCTCCGTAATCCGGTCCCACCGAGCCATCGGTATCACCACAATCGGCTCCTGCAGATTCACCAGGTTCAACGGCGTCATATCCGCCATCTCGCGCTTCACTCGCGAGTAGTGCCGCTTCACCACCAGCATGATCCCGATCAGCAACGGCACCAGCAGCGCCGTTACCCATGCGCCCGCCATGAACTTCGCCAGCAGCACCACGATCGTAGTGGCTCCCGTCGCGAACGCGCCAAAGCCATTCACGAACGCGTGCCACATACGCCCCGGATGCTTCTCCATCTTCAACCAGTGCATCACCATTCCGGCCTGCGACAACGTAAACGCAAGGAACGCGCCAATCGCATAGAGAGGGATCAAACGATCTGTGATGCCGCCAAACAGGATCAGGATCACCGCCGTAAATCCGGTCAGCGCATAGATTCCATGCGAGTACAGCAACCGCCGGCCGCGCAGAATAAACACATGCGGCAGGTAGTCATGGATTGCAATCGCCCGCGCCAGCCGCGGAAAATCCGCGAACGCAGTATTAGCGCTCAGCGACAGCGCAGCCAACACGCTCGCCATCGTCAGGAAATAAAACCAGCCGCGCCCGAACACCGCCGTTACCAGAATGCTCAAAACGCTCTGATAGTTCTTCGCATCGGGCTCCATCGCTGTAATGCCGTAGGCCTTCGACAGATACGCAATTCCAAATAACAGAACAATCAGGATCGCAATAATGATCGTCAACGTCCGCTGCGCCTTCTTAGCGCGGGGCTCGCCAAACGCCATCACTCCATTCGAAACTGCTTCGACGCCCGTCATCGCCGCGCACCCGCTCGCGAACGTCTTCATCAACAGCCACAGGCCCAGGTACTTCACCGTCGCCGGCAGCGCTGGTGGCGGAGCTAAAACAGGCACCGGATGTCCACCAGCCACAAACGTCCTGAACACCCCAACACCGATCAGGATCAGCAGGGTGCCAACGAACAAAAAAGTCGGCAGAATGAACGCCGCTCCCGTATCCTTCACGCCCCGCATATTCACGATCGCGAGAATCGCCAGAATAATCAGGCAGAACGCAAGCGTATGCGGAGCCAGACTCGGCACCGCCGAGGTCAGCGCCGTCACACCAGCCGAGATTCCCACCGCTGCCGTCAAAATGTAGTCGATCATCAACGCGGCCGCTGCCAGCAATCCAGCGCCGGCACCCAGATTCTCGCTAGCCACCGTGTAGGACCCGCCGCCGCTTGGATAAGCCGCAATCGTCTGCCGATAGCTGAAAAACACAATCACCAGCAGGATCAGAATGGAAGTGATGACCGGCACGATGTAGTGCGCCCCGGCCAGTCCCAGCGGAATCAGCAGCGTCATCGCCGCCTCAGGTCCATACGCCGCGCTGGTCAGCGCATCCAGCCCGAAGATCGGGATTCCAGCCGCGACGCCGATATGCTCGGCCCGCTCTTCACTCGTAGCTAAGGGCTTACCAATAATTGAATCTGTTAATGACATACGATTTAGATCCTACCGCCTCTGTCAACTCGGCTCAGCGAATCTCTCGCATTTAATATGTCCGCTTCAAAAAATTCGTAAAGATTCCATAAAGGCCTCTCCAGCCCACCGCCGCCACACAAACCCCTACCCGCCTATAATCGACTGAAACAGCTCTCAGGAGAACTTATGTCCACTGCCCCGCTCTACGATATCCCCGTCCACAAAATCACTGGCGAAGGCACCTCCCTCGGTGACTATCGCGGCAAAGTCCTCCTCATCGTCAACGTCGCCTCGAAGTGCGGACTCACCCCTCAGTACGACGCCCTCGAAAAGCTACACACCCGTTTCCAGGACTCAGGCTTCGCCGTCTGCGGCTTTCCCGCCAACGACTTCGCCGGCCAGGAGCCGGGTTCCAATGAGGACATCCAGACTTTCTGCCGCTCCACCTTCGGCGTTAACTTCCCCATGTTTGCGAAGATCACCGTCGTAGGCCCCGACACCCATCCCCTTTACCAGTCCCTCATCGCCGCCGAGCCCAAGGCCACCAGCCCCGGTCGAGACGGCTTCCGCGAAAAACTTAATGGCTTCCTCAAACAGCACAACGCCACCACCAACCCCGAACCCGGCATCCTCTGGAACTTCGAAAAGTTCCTGATAGACCGTAATGGCAAGGTTGTAGCCCGCTTCTCCCCGGAAGTCCTGCCTGACGATCCCTCAGTCGTCGCCGCCATCGAATCTGCCCTCAAATCCTGACAATCCCCAACTGTCCTGGCGACGCAGTCCGCCCAAATCGGCCTGCGTCCTCGCACCCCTCCCGTCCGTCTACCTCTAATATCTAAAATCCCTTCGCTCCGAGAGGAAAAGTCCCCGCTCATGACCAGCCGCACCGCACTCCTGCCTCTGGCCCTGCTCGCATTAGGCGCGCCCGGCCTCCTTCAAGCTCAAAAGCCCCCCATTCAGATCACCGCCGATCTCTCCGAGGCCCCCCGCAAGCTCTACCATGCCGAAGTCGACATCCCCGTCGAGCCCGGCCCCGTCTCGCTCACCACACCAAAGTGGATCCCCGGCAACCACCGACCAACCGGCCCCGTCGATGACATCACCGGCGTCGTCTTCACCGCCAACGGAAAGGTTCTCCCCTGGCGTCGCGACGACGAAGACCTCTATGAATTCCACGTCACCGTCCCTGCTGGCGTCACTACCCTCCACGCTCATCTCGACTGCATCGTTACAGCCCGCGTCAGCGACAAACTCGCCGTGCTCGAATGGGAGAAACTCCTCCTCTATCCCGCGAAGACGCCGGTAAAGGACATCGCAATCCAACCCTCCGTCACGGTGCCTGCAGGCTGGGGCATCGGCACCGCACTCTCCCCGACGGATGGCTACGATCCGCAAAATCCCAAGGGCGGCACCACGCACTATGCTGCTACAACGGTCGAGCAGCTCGAAGACTCCCCCGTCATCACCGGCCAGTACTTCCACGAGTTTGCCCTCGCACCCGAGATCACGCCGAAGCACTATATCGATGTTGTCTCCGATAGCCCCGAAGACTCCAAGCTCCGTCCCGCCCTTCTCACTGAGCTCAATAATCTCGTCCGCGAAACCGGCGCCGCCTACAACTCGCGCCACTACAACGTCTACCACTTCCTCCTCACACTCTCCGACGTAGCTGGTGGCGAAGGCCTCGAGCACGGTCAGTCCTCCGACAACGGCGTCGGTGAAAAGGGCTTCTCCGATCCGTCTCACCAACTTGGCGAGTCCGACCTTCTCTCCCACGAGTTCACCCACTCGTGGAACGGCAAGTACCGTCGCCCCTTCAACCTCTATCAGGACGACTTCGAAAAGATGCAGCAGGGCTCGCTCCTCTGGGTCTACGAAGGCATGACCCAATACCTCGGCAACGTCCTGGCCGCCCGCTCCGGCCTCAAATCACAGGAGCAGTACCGCGATATGCTCGCGCTCTCCGCCGCCCAGCTTGACTACCGGCCCGGTCGCGAGTGGCGCAGCACCGAAGACACCGCCATTGCCGCCAGCATCCTCCGTGGCGGCAACCCCGCATGGTCCAACTGGCGTCGCGGCCAGGATTACTACCAGGAAGGCGAACTCTTCTGGCTCGATGCCGACACCCTTATCCGCCAGAAGACCGACAACAAGAAGTCACTCACCGACTTCCTCCACATCTTCCTCGGTAAAGGCGGCAATACCGGCCCGCTCATCGTCACCTACAACCGCGACGAGCTCATAGCCGACCTCAACCAGGTCTACAAGTACGACTGGGCCACCTTCATCCACGAGCGCATCGACAACCTCAACCCCCACGCGGACCTCACAGGCATCGAACGCGGCGGCTACAAGCTCGTCTTCACTGACAAGCCCAGCAAATCCGAACACACCCTCGCGAGCGAAGGCAGCCGCCGTAGCGCCAGCGTCGACGTCTGGTACTCCATCGGCATCCGCGTTACCAGCGAAGGAAACATCGCCGACGTCCGCTGGAACGGCCCCGCCGACAAGGCCAAGCTCTTCCCCGGCCAGAAGATCATCGCCGTAAACGGTAATGTCTACTCCGGCGATGCTCTCAAAACAGCCATCAAGCAGGCGAAGGGAACTTCCGACCCCATTCACTTCATCCTGCAGAGCGACGCCTTCGTCACCACCTCCGACATCGATTACCACGATGGCGAACGCTACCCCACCCTCGTCCGCGTAGACGGCACCCCAGCCTACCTCGATGACATCACCAAACCCCTCACTACACCCGAAAAAATCCCGGCCGAGAAGAAGGCCGACGGGAGCGAAACCGAATAACCCTTGCAGTCAACAAAGCAACGGCGTGGAGTCATCCTCCACGCCGTTGTCATTTAAATCCACCCATCAATCAGAGACTCGCGATGCTGAGGTTCCCATCCGAGGTATGAACGCTCAACGCGACGCCCCCTGCATTCAGATGGCCGTGCAGGTGATGGCCCGAAGATTCACTGCTATCGTAGTGATCGGTCGTGATCGGAAGTTTGCAGTCGATGTGTCCATCGCTCGCCGAAACATCAAGATCGGCAGAAAGATTCTGTGGCACAAGGATCGACACCCGGCCATCCGAACTCTCAATACGCGACGCAGCAGTCAACTGCGATCCGGCTGCAAGAGAGAAGTCAAGATTCCCATCGCTGGTATGAAGATTGACCGAGGTAAACTTGCCGTCGACCCTCATATGGCCATCGGACCCTCTCGCCTCGATCGTGCCGCTTGCGTTATGAACGGTCACATTTCCGTCCGACGTTTTCAGCCGCAGATCTCCATGTACGTCTTCGAGCGAGACGGAACCGTCACCCGAATGCACAGTCAGATTGCCGCTCAAGCCAGCCACCGACAAGTTCCCATCTGCCGTTTTCGCATCGAGTTCCAGACTCGACGGCGTCTCCACGCTCACCTGCGTCGACTCATGCGCGTTCCAGTGAACGAATATCCCGACGACATGCGGCTTCTCCTTGAGCGTAAAAAACACATGATTGCCTTCCTGGCGCTCCTCCAGGACATATTGACTCAGACTTCTCCCCGAGTGCGCACGAATCTGGATCGCTGTGCACTCCCCACAAGAATGGATATCGAGGTGGCTGTCACCTGTTTCAACCGTGAGCGCCGCGCTGCCGCTGAGCGGATAACTCTTCTGCCACTCATGCTCGCTATTCTGCGCGATTGACGAAGTGGATGCAGCGGAAAGCAGTGCTACGGCCAATACTGGAACGAAGCCCGCAGACGGGGCTAAGATCAGGCGCATGGAGTTCTCCTTACACAGCAATACGCCACCCAGGCAAACCTTGTTCCCAACTTCGAAAATAAAACGCGATGAGTTGTGAGCCATCGAGGCCGCCCGAGTCGAAATCCCGTCGCGCCCCTCTCTACGACACCTCCAGCCCACCCGTGGCCCCATATACCTCGCCCGTCACATAACTCGACTCCTGCGAGGCCAACAGCACATACAACGGCGACATCTCCACCGGCTGCCCCGGCCTCTTCATCGGAGTCTCCGACCCGAACTCGGGAATCTTCTTCCCCGGTTGCCCGCCGCTCGTCTGTAGCGGCGTCCACACCGGCCCCGGAGCAACGCAGTTCACACGAATCCCATCCTCCGCCACTTGCCGCGCCAAAGCCCTCGTAAACGCGAGAATCGCAGCCTTGGTCGGCGCATAATCGATCAGGCTTGGGCTCGGATGCGTCGCCTGAATCGACGCCGTCGTAATAATCGAACCTCCCGGCGGCATCAGCGGCAGCGCCGCCTTACACATCCAGAACAGCGCAAACACATTCACGCGATAGGTCTCTTCAAACTGCTTCGTCGTCACATCCGCAATCTTCTCCACGGCATGCTGCCTGCCCGCGACACAAGCCAGAACATCCAGCCCGCCAAGCCTCTTGTGCACCTCCTTCACCAGCTTCATGCAAAACTTCTCGTCCTTCAGATCCCCCGGCAGCGCAATCGCCTTGCGCCCCTCCTTCTCGATCAGTGCAATCACCTCCAGCGCGTCAGCCTCCTCGCTCGGCAGATAGTTAATCGCAACATCCGCTCCCTCTCGTGCGAACGCAATCGCCGCTGCCCTCCCAATCCCCGAATCGCCACCCGTCACCAGCGCCTTGCGATTTGGCAGCCGCCCGCTCCCGCGATAGCTGGTCTCGCCATGATCCGCCTTAGGCACCATCTTCTTATCCAACCCTGGCACCGTCTGCGTCTGCCGCTTGAACTTTGGTCGTGGATATTGCTTCGTCGGGTCCTGCAACGTATAGAGATCGCTCATCAAATTCACCAGACTCCTTTTCGCAAATATGTATCCTTCGCTTGGATGCAAGCCTCACTCCCTCCACCGTTCTACCGATTTGCTCCCACCAAAACTGCATGAACCACTTTGAAGAGGTATATTTTTGAGATATCGCATATATCACGCCCGGAGCGACTCCCGATGCCGACCCCATTGATCAAACTGGCCCGCAACTTTAGCCGTATCCTCATTCTCACTGCGCTCACGACCATCGCAGCGCATGCACAGGCCACCCCCACCAAGTGGCCCACCCAGGACGGCACCTACACCATCAAAAACTTTCGCTTCGGCACCGGCGAAACCCTACCCGAACTCAAACTCCACTACCTCACCCTCGGTCAGCCGCACCGAGACTCCGCCGGCCACACCGACAACGCGATCCTGCTTCTCCACGGCACTGGTGGCGATGCACACTCGCTCCTCAATCCTGTCTTCTCCGACGTCCTCTTCGGCCCCGGCCAGCCATTCGACATCACAAAATTCTTCATCATCCTCCCCGACGATATCGGTCACGGCGAATCCAGCAAACCCTCCGACGGCCTCCACATGCACTTCCCCCAATACGACTACGACGACATGGTCGCCTCGCAACACACCATGCTCCTCGATGGTCTCCACGTCGACCACCTCCGCCTCATCCTCGGCACCTCCATGGGCTGCATGCAGTCCTTCGTCTGGGGCGAAACCTTCCCCCAGTTTTCTGACGCACTCGCACCCTTTGCCTGCCTGCCCGTTGAGCTCGCAGGACGCAACCGCATGTGGCGCTACATGGCCATGCAGTCCATCCGCAACGACCCCGCCTGGAAGAACGGTGAGTACACCACCGAACCAACCGAAGGCCTTCGCGGCGCGAGCGACCTCATCGTCATAGCAGGCGGCGCTCCTCTTCAACTCCAGAAAAACTACCCCACCCGCGCCCAGGCCGAAGCGTACATTGACCGCGTCATCGCCAACAGCATCGCGCACACCGACGCCAACAACTTCCTCTACTACGTCAACGCCTCGCGCAACTACAATCCCGCGCCGAAGCTCGCGGCCATCACCGCACCAGTCCTTTGGATCAACTCCGCCGACGACTTCATCAATCCGCCCGAGCTCGGCATCGCCGAAAAGATGGTCACCAGGATGCCGAACGCAAAGTTCATCCTCATCCCTATCTCCGACGCGACACGCGGCCACGGCACCCACACTCAGGCCATCGTATGGAAGCAATACCTCATCGACTTCCTGGCGCAAACAGAAAAGAAATAAAGAAAAGGAATAAATTTAGTTACAAATTAATCGGCGCGACGAATAACCCATCCTTTACAGTCTCACTGCAAAGGATGGGTTATTCGCGCCACGCGCGAACCGTTCTCCCTACCCAGACATACCTCGACAGAGAGCTACCGTCCTGTTCCCCTGTAGTTCTGCGCGTAGCTGTCGTGAGGCAGCAGCCCTTCTCTCTTAGCCTTCTTCACCAGCGCAAACGCCTCATCCCGGCTCATCGTTCCACCAACGGCAACGAGAAAGGGCGCATGTCCATTGGGCGTAAACACCTCAGGCTTTAGCTCCGGATGCTTCGCCGCCACGCTCGCTGCCTTCTGTTGCGCCTGCGCCTCACGGTTGTACGTGTAGGCCACGACACGCCACTGCCCGCGGGCATCACCTGTAGTCGTCGTCTCTGGAGCAGAAGGAACACTTGCTGGCTCTGAAGCAGCAGGAGGAGCACTCGCCGCCACGGGAGCAGGACTAGCTTCTGGCGCTTGTGCTGCGACACCCTGCGTTGCAGCAGCATCGCTTCCCTGCGCAACCACAGGCGGGGCAACTGTCTGCACCGTGCCGTTCGACTTCGCCGCTCTGCCGTGCACAAAGAACCAAATCAGCAACAGCAGCAGCATCGCGCCAACACCAATGACGAGCCGTCGCTTTTCAATACCTCGCGGCTCCTCCTCTTCAACTTCAACTGGAACAGTCCTTCTTGTTGGCACCGGCTGCACGTCGGGTAACGCAGCAACTGGCCGCTCCACCTCAACCGCACGCGGCATAACGGAACTCGCAACCGGAGGCACAACTGGCTGTACAACTGCGCCCGGATTCAACGCCGACGCAATCTCCGCCAGCCCCCACTCTCCGCTCATTCCCTTACGTACAATCTCATCGAATGGTGCCTGCAGTGGAAGTTCCTGCTCTGCCTCTTCCAGCGTCTTGTGTTGCGTCAGCGCCTGCAGCATCACAACCGACAGATCGTATACGTCCCATCTCTTCAGCTCGCTGCCTTCTTCACCCTCCGGCGTCTCCCGGATGCAGTCGCTCCGCAGCTTGATCTCCTCGCCCACCGCCAGCACATTCGCTGGCTCGACATGTTCATGCACAAAGCCGTTCGAATGCAGCGCCTGAAGTGCCGCTACCAAACTAGTCGCAACTTGCTTGGTCTCCGGAACTGTCAGCCGCCGTTCTACCAAGATCTCGGCAAGATTTGCCTCAACCGGTTCCATCACGGCATAGACGAGCGAAGTCTCATCGACCGTCACCTGCCCAAAGCTTTTGAGCCTGACAAGATTCGCATGGTTCAGCGCCTGCACGCCGCGCCACCGTGCCAGAATCTCGTCATCGTCGAAGTGCGACTCGATCAATCGAATGACGGTCGGAACCCCAGTCCCATTCGAGGTCGAAAAAAACGCGCTCCTGCCCTCAGGCCTTATCAGCTTGGTGAGCCGAAAGCCCCCGTCAATCATTCTGCCTTCGTATTCGGTCCAAAGTTCCATTTATCGCTTCCAGTCTGTAGGTTTCGAACCGAGGAAGAAACGCCGGCGACGGCAAGTACAGCAGCAAAGCATTCAAGGCACTCCAGCACTGCCGGGCGCGTCTCAATTACAACCTATTATCCTTCATTGCATCGCACGTCTCAATGCGATCTCAACGACGTCTGACGAATTGCCATCTTAGCTTCCCACCGGAATCACCAGGTACTGTTCCAGCTTGCCATCCGGTTCCTCGTAAGTGGTAACCCGCACCTGCTTACCAGCGAAATCAACCATGAACACCCGAAAGGTCATGCCACCCCGCTGCTCCTCAGCTTCCTGCTTGAAGCTGCTGGGCGTTCCCAAAGGCTTTAAACTTGTTGCAAAATCCTGCACTGCCTCCGCCGTAAAGTACGCGTCACAAAACGCAGTCAACTGGGTACGATCCAGCTTCCCATCCTGCAGCCCGGTAAAAATATCCAGCGCGCGCTTCTCTGCCGCAGCAGCAGTATCCGTGCTTGTTTTTGGGATACCCTCAAGCACCAACGGAGCAATCTTTCGAGCCAGCGCCCCTGCAGCGCTCGAAGCATCCTCATTCGTTAGCACCGTAATCGCAACCTTATCATCGGGAAAGACTGAATTCTGCGACACAAATCCCGATACCTCACCGCTGTGCGAGATCACCCGATGTCCAGCGCGTTCGCTAACCTGCACACCCAACCCATAGTGAGTACCGCTGCCATCCTTCAGCTTCACCTCATGAAACATCTCGTCATACGAAGACGGCGCAAGCAGAGTCCGGTTCATCAGGCTGATATTCCACAACGCCAGATCACTCGCCGGCATCGCCAGTTCGCCCGCAGCAAACATCCAACCCGTACCCTCCTGCGGCGCCGGACGCAGCGGCCCCAGCGCATGCTGGTAGTACCCCGTCGGATCGTTCTCCGGTAACCGGCTCGCGTCGGAATTAAACACACCGGTCATCTTCAACGGTTGAAAGATCCTCTCCTGCAACTGCTCAATTAGCGGCTTGCCCCCGACAATCTCCGCGATCCGTCCCGCAATCACATAGTTTGTGTTCGAGTACTGCCACTTCGTCCCCGGCTCGAAGTCCAGCGGCTTCTTTCCCCAGACGTCAAGAATCTGCTGCGGATTCGTCGGCTTCATCATCGAGGTCATCACATAGTCCTCAGGCCAGAAATCCTGATACCCCGACGTCATCGACAATACCTGGCGTACCGTCACCTCATTCGCCCGCGTCAGTCCCGGCAGATACTTCCCCACCGGATCATCCAGCTTCACCTTCCCGTCCTGCGCCAGCAGCAAAATGAGCGCCGCTGTGAACTGCTTGCTAACCGAACCAATCGAATACTGCATCCCCGGCTCCGCCATCATCACCGGCTCCAGCCGCGCCTTGCCATACGCCTTCACGAAGGCGATCTTCCCACCCTGCACCACCGCCACCGACGCACTCGGAACCCCCGTAGTGGTCATCACCGAAGCCGCCGCCGCATCGATCTGGCTTGCAGTAGCCGCAGGCAAAGAACTCTGCGCCACCATCGTCCCTACCATCACACAACCCGATCCAAAAACGACCGCCGCTCGCACCTTGAAATTCATCATGCTCGAAAGACTACCAGCGCATTCATAGCTCGGCCACCAAACCCAACTTCACCGCGTAAAGCCTCAAACATAATTCACGCGGACTCTTTCGGAACCGCTACAATCCTGTTCAAGAATCGCGGGCCCCTTCACAAGACATCCAAAAAGCTCCACCATCAAGGAGAGATCATGTCAGGTACGTTCGAGATCAAGAAGGCGAAGGACGGCGAGTTCTACTTCCATCTGAAGGCCAGCAACGGACAGATCATTCTGGCCAGCGAGATGTACGTCGCAAAATCCTCAGCCGAAAACGGCATCGAGTCAGTCAAGAAAAACGCGCCCGAAGACAGCAACTACGAGCGCAAAGACACCAAAAACGGTCAGTACATGTTCAACCTCAAGGCCGCCAATCACCAGGTCATCGGCACCAGCGAAACCTACACCACCACCACCGCCCGCGACGGTGGCATCGAGTCCGTCAAGACCAACGCGCCCAAAGCCGCAATCCACGATCTAACCACCTGACCCAAACCCTATTGTCCGCGAATCCAAGCTCCTCCCGAGCACCCGAACCTGCGCCGCGACGACTCCGGTCGTTGTGAGCCACCCACGCATTTGCTAACCTTGCCTTCATGCGTCTTCGCCGCCTTCCGCTCGCCCTCCTGCTGAGTTCTTTTGCATTCGCACAATCCTTCACTCCAGTCCGCGAGCAGAAGAACCTCTCCCCGTCCGCCGTCGCCAAGCTCCACACCCTCGAAACCCTCAACTCCCTCCCTGCAGGCGACTGGCGCTTCCACGTCGGCGACATCCCCCACGGCGAATCCGTCTCCCTCGACGACTCCTCCTGGACCCTCGTCCAACCCAAATCCAAGGCACCTCACGAAGCCGTCTGGTACCGCCGCGAGATCGAAGTCCCCAAGACCCTCAACGGCTACGACATCACCGGCTCCCGCATCTCCTTCCAGTTCCGCTCCGACGCCAACGGAGCCGTCCCCGAGATCATCTACTTCAACGGCAAACGCGTCGCCCTCGGCGAAGACCTCGAGCCGATCGTCCTCTTCGAACCCGCCAAGCCCGGCGACAAAATCCTGGTAGCCGTTAAACTTCTCCAGACCGTCGACGACAAGACCTTCTCCGGCGTCCGTCTCACCATCGAGCCAGATCCCAGCGCCTCCAACGGCCGCCCATCGCCCGACGACATCCGCATCCAGTGCATCACCGCCGCCAACCTCCTCCCCGCTCTCCCCACCCCACGCAAAGATCTCCTCCCCAAAGTAGAAGAGGCCGTAGCCGCAATCGACACCAACGCCCTTGCCGCTGGCGACCAAGCCGCCTTCGACAAATCTCTCCGCAAATCGCAGGAGATCCTCACCACCCTCCACCCCGTCCTCGCTGAAGCCAAAATCGACCTCGCCGGCAACTCCCACATCGACGCCGCCTGGCTCTGGCCAAAGAGCGAAACCATCGACGTCGTCAAGCGCACCTTTACCACCGCTCTCCAGCTCATGAACGAGTACCCCGACTACACCTTCTCGCAATCCGCCGCGCAGTACACCGAGTGGATGGCCGAAAAATATCCCGCACTCAACGAGCAGATCAAGCAGCGCGTCAAAGAAGGCCGTTGGGAGATCGTCGGCGGCATGTGGGTCGAGCCCGACCTCAACCTCCCCGACGGCGAATCGCAGGTCCGCCAGCTCCTCATCGGCCAGCGCGTCTTCCACGATCAGTATGGCGTCGTCGCCCGCATCGGCTGGAACCCCGACTCCTTCGGCTACAACTGGCAGACTCCCGCAGATCTACAAGCGCTCCGGCCTCGACTACTTCGTCACGCAGAAAATGCACTGGAACGACACCAACCAGCTCCCCTTCCGCCTCTTCTGGTGGGAGTCGCCCGACGGCAGCAAAGTCCTCACCTACTTCCCCACCGACTACGTCCACGACAACGTCAACCCCACCCGCATCTCCGCCGACTTCGCCGAATCCGCCGACCGCAACCCCGGCACCACCGAGATGCTCGACCTCTACGGCATCGGCGACCACGGCGGCGGCCCCACCCGCGCCATGCTCGACCAGGCCGACCACTGGATCGCAGCCGGCAAACAAGACGCCGTCCCCACCATGCGCTACCACACCGCGCAAAACTACTTCACCAACGTAGAAAAGAACCTCAACCCCACCTCCCCCACGTGGGACTACGACAGCATCGCGAAAGGCTACACGGCACCACCAGCCGCGAACGGCGCGCTAGGCATCCCCACCTGGAAGGACGAGCTCTACTTCGAGTACCACCGCGGCGTCTACACCACGCAAGCCGCGCACAAGCGCAACATGCGCACCAGCGAAGTCGCCACCCTCGACGCAGAAAAACTAGCCTCCCTCGCCTGGCTCAACGGCAAACCCTACCCCAACGCCGAACTCACCGAAAGCTGGAAGAAGATCACCTTCAACGGCTTCCACGACCTCGCCGCCGGCTCCGGCATCGCCATCATCTACAAAGACGCTCAGCGCGAATACACCGAAGTCTTCAACTCCGACGCACTCATCACCAACGCCGCACGCGAGACCTTGGCAAACCAGATCGACACGGCAAAACAACCCGGCGTACCAGTTCTCGTCACGAACACGCTCGCATGGCCACGCAAAGAGACAATGCAGATCAACGTGCAAACGCCCGAGGCCGGTGAACTCACTCTCACCGATGACGCCGGCAACAAGCTCCCCTACGAAGACCTGAACGAAGGATCAAATATTCGAGAGCACACTGTGCTCGCCACGGTCGATGTCCCCGCGCTCGGTTATACCGTTCTGCATGCAACCGCGTCGGTAGCCAAGCAGGCGCGTAACTACGAAAACGCTCCCGCCGAACTGACTCTCGCGAACGATAAGCTCATGGTGACCATCGATCCGAAGACCGGCTGCATCACCCAGATCAGCGATCCGGGTATGACTCACAAGTATCTGGCCCCCAACTCCTGCGGCAACCAGCTTCAAGCCTTCGCCGACACCCCGAAACAATACGACGCCTGGAACATCGATCCCGGTACTCTCGATAAAGCCCCGTCCATCATCGACCACGTCGACTCCATCCACGTCATCAGATACAGCCCCCTCCGCAAGACCGTCCTCATCTCTCGCCACTGGCAAAAATCCACCTTCACCCAAAGTATCTCCCTCGACGCCGGAGCCGATCACGTCGACATCACCAACGACATCGACTGGCACGAATCCCACGTCCTGCTGAAAGCCGCCTTCCCACTAGCCGCCACATCCCCCAAAGCCACCTACGAGATCCCCTACGGCTCCATCGAGCGCCCCACCACCCGCAACAACTCCTGGGAGAAAGCCCAGTTCGAAGTCCCCGCCATGCGTTGGGCCGACCTCGGCGACGACAAGCAAGGGCTCTCCGTCCTCAACGACTCCAAGTACGGCTACGACGCCGCGGGCAACACCCTCCGCATCACGCTCCTACGCTCACCCACATGGCCTGACGCCGAAGCCGACCGCGGCCACCAGCACTTCGTCTACTCCCTCTACCCGCATACCGGTAGTTGGAAGCAAGCGCAGACTGTTCGCCGCGGCTACGAGCTAAACGACCCGCTCAAAGCCACACAAGTCTTCGCCCACACCGGCACCCTGCCCGCGCAATCGTCATGGGCCGAAGTCGAAAACCCCAACGTTACCCTCACCGCCATCAAAAAAGCCGAAGACTCGGACGCCCTGGTCTTCCGCATGTACGAGTGGGCCGGCACCGCCACCGAAGTCAAACTCCACATCCCCCACGGCGCCACCTACGCCGTCGAATCCAACATGATGGAAAAACCCGAAGGCCCGCATCTCCCACTCGCCGGCGACATAGTCACCATCCCCATCAAGCCCTACGAGATCCTCACCCTTCAGGCCATCTACCCAACCCCCACTGCAAAGTAGAACCCCGGCCTGCGTTCCGTCACCGGGGTGCATGCCGCGCACTACCACTCACTGCCGCACGCCATCACCAACCGCCACCAACGACGTCACGCCACAACCGACCGTCACACCACAACCGACCGTCACACCACAACCGACAGTCACGCCACAACCCAACCGTATTGTTAAGGGCACGGCTTTAGCCGTGCCATCCATCCCATCCACAAACGGGGCTTTAGCCCCTGAGGTACCAATGGCGATCCCGCCCCGCACCTCCCGCCCCGGCACCTACTTCATCACCAGCGCAACCCACAACCGCCGCCGCCTCTTCCAAGTCGACCGCCACGCCAAACTCTTCCTCGAAACCCTCCAACACTACCGAGCCGAAGGCCACTACAAACTCCACGCCTTCGTCGTCATGCCCGATCACATTCACCTCCTCCTCACCCCGCAAGCCATTACCCTCGAACGCGCCGTCGGACTAATCAAAGGAGGCTTCTCCCACCGCCTCTCCTCAACCCAACCAGTATGGCAACGAGGCTTCACCGACCGCCGCATCCGCGACCGAACCGAGTTCGAAGTCCGCCGAACCTACATCCACCAAAATCCCGTTCGCGCCAACCTCGTTCCCAGTGCTGAAACCTATCCCTGGTCCTCAGCGACCAACACCAAACTAGCCCCAAAACTTGTCAAGCCCCAAATCAACCAAAACCCGCGCCAATCCAGCGAAATCGCGTGGCGTATCAGTTCCAGACAAACTGCTATACTTGTACAAGAGTGTGAAAAGCCCCGACAATTCGGGGCTTTCCGTGCGTTATACGCATAAGTCATCTGGAATGACGAATTTGCCTATAAGCCATTTAGATAGACGATTTTACAAACACCTAAAATCGTAACTCGCTGCATTGAAATAACTTAACCATACCCACCCCCCGGGGGGGTATACCGTAGACGACGATAAGACCATGCCCACCGAGCCCAACAACACGATCGCCGTCGCCATGTCCGGAGGAGTCGACTCCTCCGCCGTCGCCGCCCTCCTGCGCGCTCAGGGCCACGACCTCGTCGGCCTCACCCTCCAGCTCTGGAACCAGCGCCGCCTCGCCGGACACGAGGGCATGCCCGAAGCCGTCCAGGGCCGCTGCTGCTCCATCGACGACGTCTACGACGCCCGCCACGTCGCCGAGCAGCTCGACATCCCCTACTACCTCGTCAACCAGCAGGAGCGCTTCGAAGCCGACGTCGTCAAGCCCTTCGTCAGCGAGTACCTCGCCGGCCGCACGCCCATCCCCTGCACCCTCTGCAACAACCACCTCAAGTTCGACCAGCTCCTCACCACCGCCCGCCAGATCGGCGCAGACCGCATCGCCACCGGCCACTACGCCCGCAACCACTTCGACGAAACCCGACAGCGCTGGATCCTCTCCCGCCCCGAAGACAAGTCGAAGGACCAGACCTACTTCCTCTTCGGCCTCACGCAGGAGCAGCTCAGCCGCACCCTGTTCCCCCTCGGCGAGATGCAGAAGCCAGCCGTCCGCCAGATGGCCGCCGACGCAGGCCTCGCCGTCGCCCAAAAGTCCGACTCGCAGGAGATCTGCTTCATCCCCGGCGGCGACTACAACACCTTCCTCAAGGCCTACCTCGACGAACAGGGCGAAGACCTCCCCAACACCGCAGGCGAACTCGTCACCACCACCGGCGAAGTCGTCGGCCACCACGCAGGCATCCACAGCTTCACCGTCGGCCAGCGCAAGGGCCTCGGCATCACCAGCCCGAACCCGCTCTATGTCCTCGCCATCCACCCCGACTCCCACCAGGTCACCGTCGGCTCGGACGAAGATCTCCTCTCCCGCGACCTCTTCGCCAACCGCCTCAACTGGATCTCCATCCCCGAGCTGACCGAGCCCATCCGCGTCAGCATCAAGATCCGCCACCGCCACACCCCGGCCATGGCCACGCTCACCCGCGTCGACGCCGAGACCGTCCACGCCTGCTTCGACGAGCCCCAACGTGCAATCACCCCCGGCCAGTCCGCCGTCTTCTATCAGGAAGACGAGGTAGTCGGGGGTGGTTGGATCACCTAACAAATCAATTGAACGGCTTCTCTACCAGCCAGGGTCCGAATCACGTCGCGTACCTGTGCGGCCGCTGCCAAACCCCTTCACGCGGCCGACCAGCACGTCCAACCCAGCCTTCACGCCATTGATGATGCCCGAAACCTCGCGCAGAGGAACTTTAATCCCTCTCTGAATCGTCTCCGCCACATCGGTAGTCGTATTCAGAGCAGAGGTCACAATCCCATCTACCCGTGCCGCCTGCGCTCGCGCCTTCGAATTCAAATCGCTGGCAGTGACGTCGAACTCCTGCGCTTTGGCACGAACAACGTGGCTGGTCTCGACAAAATTCTCGGTGATGATCTTAACCTTCGGCGCAGTGTCCTGAATGAAACTGTGCGTGTTGTCCATAATTGGCATCAGCTTCAAGCGAAGCTCTTCCACAATCTCAAGTCCGCGTTTACGCGCCTTCGCAGCCCCAACGGCCATTGCGATCAGAGCGATCGCCTGAACGATCAACGCGACTGCGACCATTCCGACAAAGACCATCAACAGCTTCGAGTTACCCGACGAAAGCGAGTCTGGGTCTTGCAACCACATCGCCGACATCATGATCCGCATCGCTTCCATAGGTTCGTTCTCTCTATCTCTCAGAGTTATAAGACACAATCATAAGGCCCGGCCACCAAACGAGGTCGACCGGGCCCAGCCTAACAGAACCGACTTACGAGTGGGATTCGCCAGTACCAGCCGTCGTCGAAGCGTACGCCTCTTTGCCGGCGTCGATCGCGGCAGAAACCTTATCAGTATGCTCCTGTACGAGGCCCTTGCCCTTCTCCACATACTGAGCCCACTGAGTGCGCCCGCGGTCATAGTACTCCTTGCCTCGGTCAACATACTCACTTACCTGCTGTTTACCCTGCGAAGCCAGCACAGCTGCTCGATCCTGAGCCTGTTGTGCGAGCACCGCCGCCCTGTCCTTCGCATCCAGTGCACTGGCGACCAGGTCTTCGCGAGTCTCTTTTCCGGCCTTCGGCGCATACAGCACACCGACGAGGGCCCCGAGACCCAGACCCGCAAGAAACCATCCCAATCCGCTAACTCCACTCTCGTTGTCGTTATCTGACATGCTCATTCTCCTGTTCGGATTTCAAGTTGCGGAATCTGCTTCCTCCGCTTTTATAACTCAACTCGTAAACTTCTGTTCCACCAGATACCGTCAACCGACAGCATAAGCCTACTCGAACACTCCATCTGCCGTCCGGAACTACGATCCTTCTTGCCCGTTCTTAGGTGGATGCCCCGTTATGAGATTAGGTTGCGCGTCCGACGTCCGATCGCAATCCCGAGAGCTCGCGTGTGCGAATCACCCATATCACCTTTCGTCCATCTTCTCCGTCAGATGAGTAGACCTGCTAGAAACCGGCGCCCAATGAAACTAGTAGCCGACTGGCCGCATCGGATAGCAGCTTAGTGATTTACAGTTCGCAGTGTAGAGCACTTCCAGCAAGAAAGGGATTTCATGCACGACCCCAACAAACATCTCCCCGCTGCGCGCGCTTTTCTCATCGCTACTTCCTTGGCCCTGATGATCGGTCTGGCTGGCTGCAAGAGCGCCGCTCCCACAGTTCCAACGGATGACAACAGCTTGAGCGCAGCGCTACAAAGCCGTATCGCTAGCGACGGTGCTCTGAGTGCGGAGTCCATTCAGTCTTCCGTCCAGTCCGGTGTCGCCACACTCACTGGCAACGTCAGCAGCGAAGCCGCCCGTTCCCTTGCCGCCGCGGACGCCGCCCAGGTCTCCGGCATCAGAACTGTAGTCAATAACCTTACGGTTCAAGCGTCGCCACCACCCATCGCTGCTGCAGCCGTCTTACCCCCGCCCCCCGTACCAGTCATACCAAAGAAGAGCCGACCACCAAAGCTGAAGCAGAATCCGCTACCGGCACCTGTCGTTCGCGAGACCCCGCCTGCCGAGATGCCACCACCACAGGTCGCCGCCGCCACACCACCTCCTCCACAGGATCTTCCGCCTCCACCGCCGCCTCCATCACCGCCTCCTCCCGCCTTCCGGAACATCACCATCCCCGCGGACACGACCATCCCGATCCGCATCACCCAGACGCTTGATAGCGCCACGACCCAACAGGGTGACACCTTCACAGGTACGTTTGCGACAGATATCGTCATAGACAACTTGGTCGTCATCCGCCAGGGCACACCCGTCTCAGGTCGTGTCTCTGCTGTGCAGGAGGCTGCCCACTACAAAGGCAGCTCTCTGCTCACTGTCGAACTCACCAGCATCAACCGACGCGGCGAAAGAATAGCCATTGCCACTGAGCCCTACAGCGTAGAGGGTAAAGGCCGCGGCAAAAATACAGCAGAAAAGGTCGGCGGCGGTGCAGCCGTCGGCGCGATCCTGGGTGGCATCCTCGGCGGAGGCAAGGGAGCCGCGATCGGAGCCGCTGCCGGTGGCGGCGTTGGGGCTGGTGCCAACACCATCACTCGTGGAGAGCAAGTCCAGATTCCGTCTGAATCACTCATCCGCTTCCAGCTAACCAATCCACTCTCTCTCAAGGTGTCAACCCAAAATAACGAAACCGCACCGACTAACCCTGACCTGCAACAGCGCCCCGCAGATCAGCCACCGCAATAACACAAGTATGCGTCTAATGAGGAGAGCCAGATTGCATCCATATGTCTCTTCAGCTCCTGCGAGCGTTGCGATACAGGAGTAAACTAAGCCACAGCAGTCCGACGAGCCTCGTCAGGATACTGCCCCTAACCGAAAAATCACTTCGAGGTATTCGTCTTGACGAAGGCATCGACAGACTCCGCGGCCCGTCCATCGCGAGAAGCCCTCACGCATCCAACCAGCGCCGCTGAGTCCGATCCTTATGTCGCATCCCGCCCCTTAGGATTTCTCACATTCACCCTTCACGCCCATCTCCCTTACGTCATCAACCACGGCACATGGCCTCATGGTATGGAGTGGCTCCACGAAGCCGCTGCGGAAACTTACCTTCCGCTTCTCCGTGTCCTCAAAAATCTGGAACGCGACAACATCCGTTTCAACTGCAACCTCAACCTCTCGCCGATCCTTCTAGAACAACTCTCTCATCCGGTCTTCATTGCGGAGTTTCCCAACTACCTCACGCGCAAGATCGTCTCGGCGCGCGAAGACGAGGCTTTCTTCCTCCAGTCCGGTGACGTCCATCTCGCCGAAACCGCCCGCTTCTGGCAGCGCTTCTTCACCCAGGCGCTTGAAGACTTCAATCATTTCGACCGAAATATCATCGCCGGCTTCCGCCACTTCAACGATACTGGACTGATCGACATCATCACCTGCGGAGCTACCCACGGATATATGCCCCTTCTCGGCACCGATGAGAGCGTCCGCGCCCAGATCCGCACTGCCGTTGATACTCACATCCGTCACATCGGCAAACCACCCCGTGGCATCTGGGCACCCGAATGCGGCTACCGCCCTGCCGGCCACTGGAACTATCCCGTCTCCAATGCTGAGGGAACCCCCGTCGCGCCCGGCTTCAATCGCATCGGCGTCGAACAGGCGCTCTCCGAGTCCGGCCTCGAGTTCTTCTTCGTGGACACCCATCTCGTCGAGGAATCCAAGCGTATTCCGTCTCCCTACGAACTTCAGAAAGGCGAACTCCCCGCAGACCCTGACACGGAGAGGATGACGCGAGAGCCGCACCGGTCTCTCTACCAGCCTTACTACGTCGACGGCCCTTACAACGCATCCGTAGACAAAGCACGCCCCACTACGATCTTCCCCCGCGATCCTCGCACCGGAGTCCAGGTCTGGTCCGGCGACACCGGCTATCCCGGCGACAGCGTCTATCTCGACTTTCACAAAAAGCGCTGGCCGGGCGGTCATCGGTACTGGCGCGTCACCGGTGCCAGGGTCGACATGGGCGACAAGCAGCCCTACTACCCGCACGAAGCCGCGGAGCGCACCAAGGCGCACGCCGCCCACTTCGTTCATCTCGTCTACGAAGCTCTCAAATCCGGCTTCAACGATACCGTCCCGCCTATCCTCTGCTCTCCGTTCGACGCGGAGCTCTTCGGCCATTGGTGGTTCGAGGGTCCTCTTTGGCTCGAGGCTATCGCCCGAATCCTCCACGACTACAACACCGGCATCCAACTCATCAGTTGCGCCGACTATCTCGACCAATACCCACGAGCTGGATTCATCGCGATGGACGAAGGCTCATGGGGCGCCGAAGGCACCAACCAGGTCTGGATGAACCCCGAGACCAGTTGGACCTACACCCACATCTATCCAGCAGAGCTCTACACACGCGATGTATGCACCGCCGGCATCTGGCAAAAATCCCCAACGGGCAAGCGCATCCTCCAGCAGCTGTGCCGCGAACTCTTACTCCTTGAATCCTCCGACTGGCAGTTCCTGATTACGACTGGCGCAGCTCGTGACTACGCCGAGATTCGCTTCCTCACCCACAACGATCAGTTCAACGAGCTCAAAACCATCTGGCAAAACTTCGAATCAACCGGCGCGCTTACGAAGACAGACGACGCCCGCCTGTCCGAGATAGAACTACGCGACAGCGTCTTCCCCGACATCGACCCCGGCCTCTGGGCCGCAGGCGCAAAACAGGAGCACGTCGAAACCCCTCAGGAAGCCACAGCTTAGCCGCTGCTGACGTTAGAATTCAACGCCAGCACAACGAACCAAGCGACGACTAACTATTTGTGTAGGAAAAACTCTCATACTCCACTGTGAGGCGTTCGATTGCGACTCCTGTAGCCTCAGCATTCAATCCCGCTATCGCTTCGTATGAACTAGGCCAGCAGTTGCGCAAATTGACTGAGACCACGGGTATGCGCAGCGAATCCAGCAGTTGGATCGTAACGTCTCGCCGGTATCCGCCTCCTCCGCCGCCCTCGTTGATAACCTGATTTACCCACAACCAAAAATCTGCATCACCCGCTATGATTTCTCTCTCAAGAACAATCGGCTCATAGGTAATAAGTCCTGGCATCTTCTGACTCGATAGTAACGGGCTGCTGCCATCGCGATGAATCACTACGCTAGTGGTCAATTTCACCGGACTCACACGCAACATTCCTGGTCTTGTACCGCCCCAGTCCACTTGAAACGAGCACTCTTCCAGCGGATCGTTCGCCATCTCTCACCTCGCAATGAAATTGAAGTCTGGGCAAATCCGTTGCAGCCCGCGAACGCGATTTGCATGCGTGCCACTCTACTCCAACCCATGCGCGCCTAAAATAACAATCTGTGGCCACCACATCGCCAACCTCGCCCAGCCTTTCGCCAAACCACCCGCCAATCAGGCCCTCCCTCCCTCACCTTCTCAACCCTCTCGACCTCTGGCATCTCCTCTCACTCGACGCCCCCACCGTCGCCGCTCTCTGGACCTGGTTCATCGCCTCCACCAACCATATCCACCTCCCCGCAAGCAGCATCGCCGCCATGTTCGTCGCAGTCTGGATGCTCTATGCTGCAGATCGCCTTCTCGACGCTCGTATTCTTTCAGCCCATCCCTTCGATGCTGGAACTCTCGAAGCGCGTCACTACTTCCATCACCGGCAACGCAGCGCGTTCATCATCGGAATGGTTCTCACCTCCATCGTCCTCGTCATCCTGCTGCCCCATCTCACGCCCGAAGCGATTCGCCTCTACCTCATCCTTGGTGGCTTCGTCTTCGCTTACTTCATCCTTATCCACGTCACCCTAAGCGCACATCGCCTCCCCAAGGAGTTCGCCGTCGGCATCTGTTTCGCCGCCGCCACCTTTATCCCCACTGTTTCGCGCCAGCCCCATCTGCGGCTCCCACTCATCCCACCGGCAGCGCTCTTCGCCGCACTCTGCAGCCTCAACTGCCTCTTCATCTTTGCTTGGGAGCACGAATGCGAGCAGGGTAACGCCCATCCAGCCACCCGCCTTGCCTTGCACTATCTCCCTCAACTCGCCGCCGCCATGACACTAGTCGGACTCAGCCTATGTGTCCTCGACCATCGCATCCCGTGGCATATCGCAGCCTCGTGCACCGTATCGCTCGTCCTTCTGCAGGCCCTCAACCATAATCGCAACCGTATCCCACCCATCACCCTGCGGGCCGCCGCAGACCTCGCCCTGGCAACCCCTCTGCTGTTCCTACCCTTTCTCGCGCGATGAAGATGAATCTGACCGAGTCGAAGTTAGACGAAACGACGAGCCCACCACGAACATCACCCCTGGTTAGTGTTAGCGCCAATGAGCCTAACTTCGATCTCATCGCCCGCCCGTATCGCTGGCTCGAATACCTAACTCTCGGCCGAGCCCTCGAACGCTGCCGCCTTCACTATCTCCCGAAACTCCTCCAACAGAAAAGAGCCCTCATCCTGGGCGATGGAGACGGCCGCTTCCTCGCGCAACTCCTTGCCCGCAATCCACAACTGCATGCAGACGCAATCGACACAAGTGCCGCGATGCTTCGACTCCTCCACCAGCGCTGCGGATCGATCGCACCCGACGTTTCAACCCGCCTCCAAACCCACCAGGCCAGCGCTCTTACCTTCTCTCTCGAAACAAAATCTTACGATCTCGTCGTCACACACTTCTTCCTCGACTGTCTCACCCAACCCGAACTCGAAGCTCTCGTCGCTTGTATCTGCCCCACCCTCGCACCTGGTGCTCTCTGGCTCATCTCGGACTTCCGAATCCCCAGCGGCCCCATGCGCCTCCCAGCAAAGTTAATCGTCCGGACGCTCTATCTCGCGTTCCGCGTCCTCACCGGTCTCCGCACCACTCATCTCCCCGACCACGGCGCTCCACTCTCGCGAGCCGGTCTCATCAAGGTCACTCATCAACATCATCTTGCGGGTCTTCTCGTCACCGAACTTTGGCAGACCAACACCATCTCCCATCCATCGCGATAACGTCGCACATCCGCACGCCACAAACTTTTTCCGCACCAAAACCAAAACCACCCCTACAATCCCGGTATGCCGCCCACCCGCCTCTTCACCGCTGCTGCGATTCTCATCGCGCCCTTTGCCCTGCAAGCTCAGCTAAATCCCCAGACCAGCATCGCCACAAACTCCCCAGGCGGCAAGCCTCTCTCCACGCGCGTCGTCGCCTACAACATCGACGCCCACCTCGACACCGACAAAAAGTCCCTCGACGCCACCGAGACCGTCACCTACAAAAATCTCACCGGTCAGTCTCTCACCACGATTCCCTTCCATCTCTACCTCAACGCCTTTCGTCCCGAATCCACCTTCACCAGTGAAACCCACTTCACCGGCGGCAGCCGCGACTCCGAACGAGAGGACGACTACCCCGCCGAAAAACTAGGCAGCATCACCATCTCCCACATTGACGCCGACGGCTACGGCGACCTCACCGCCGCCATGCACTTCATCGCCCCCGACGACGGTAACGCACTCGACCACACCGTAACCGAACTAAGACTCCCCCACCCGCTTGCACCCAACGACTCCATCAACCTCCACCTCACCTTCCACGACAAGTTCCCTATCTCCGTCGCCCGCAACGGCTACAAACGCGACTTCATCATGGGCGGCCAGTGGTACCCCAAGCCCGGCGTCTTCTGGCACGGTGCGTGGAACTGCCACCAGTACCACTCCTCCACCGAGTTCTTCTCTGACTTCGCCACCTTCAACGTCTCGCTCACTCTGCCTCGCCGCTACGTCGTCGGAGCGAGCGGCGTCCCCACAGGCGAACTCATCAATCCCAACGACACCAAGACCCTAAGCTTCTACGGCGAAGACATCGGCGACTTTGCCTGGGCCGCCAGCCCGAACTTCACCATCACGGACGGAACCTACCTCTCCTCACTCGGCCCCGTAAAGATCCACGTGCTCGCACTCGCTGCCAATCCAAAGGCCGGGCCACGCTACCTCGACATCATCCAAAAGACTCTGGCGCAATATGACCAGCGCTATGGCCCCTATCCCTACAAAATCATCACGGTCATCGATCCCGAACCCGGCTCAGAGATCGGCGGCATGGAATACCCCACCCTCTTCACCGGCGACACCTCCTGGTACGAACCGACACACCTCACGGAGCAAACTGCAGAGCACGAGTTTGGCCACCAATACTGGTACGGAATGGTCGCAACCAACGAGTTCGAAGATGCCTGGCTCGACGAAGGCATCAACTCCTACACCGAGTCCAAAGTCCTCTCCGCTATCCTCGGCACCAACACCTCCATCTTCGACCGCCCTTACGCCAGCGTCGGAGACCGCGACCTTCTGCGCATCGAATATATCGCCATACCTGACTTCGATCCGGTCACTCGCTGGGCCTTCAAATTCCGCGACTTCAACTCCTACGGCGGAATCACGTACGGCAAGTCTGCCACACTCCTCACCACCCTAGAAGGCATCATCGGCCGCGACACGATGGACGAGGCCATGCATACGTATTTCATGCGCTACCGCTTTAGCCACCCCACCACCGAAGACTTTCTCCGCACCATCGAGGAGGTCGCCATCGCACGCGGCAAAGCGATCTCAACTATCCCCGCCTCATCAGGCCGCACCCAGAGCCAGGTCCTCCTGAGCGGAGCCTCAGATGCCTCGATGAGTGGCGCAGTCGAGGGATCATCGCTGGCCTTTCCGACATCCCCACCCTTCAACACCGCTGGCCATCCCGACTACTCCACCGCACCCGTTACTAACTCCACCCTCCGACCCTACTTCAACCAAGCCGTCTACGGAACCCAGGTCCTCGACTACGCCGTCGATCGCATCTCCTCCGATCCAACCCCGTGGTGGCTCCCCGAACCCAAAGACAAGAAGCAGACACAGTACCTCTCCACCGTCTACTTGCGCCGCAAAGGTGATTTCATCCTTCCCGTCACCGCCGAGATCGTCTTCGACGATGGCACCCGCCTCCGCGAACACTGGGATGGCGTCGATCGTTGGATCAAATTCACCTACACTCGCAATGCCAAGGTAATCTCCGCCGAGATCGATCCCGACCACACCGTCCTGCTCGACAGAGACTCCTTCAACAACAGCTACACGACGGCAGCCAACGACATCCCCGCTAAGAAGCTCAGCAATATCTGGCTCAGCCTCCAACAACTCTTGGCCCAACTCTCGTCCTGGATCGTGTAATGAGCGAACCGCCACATCAAAGCTGTCTACGTTGTACATATCCCTGAACGCAGCAAGCCGTCCCTATATTCGACATCATCATTTGGCCCTACTCACCAGAGGTTCTAAGCATGTCTGAACGCCGCAATATTTTTCTTCACGGCCTGTGGCTCACCCTCCGCCGCTTCCCTGCGCTTGTCTGGACCTACGCCTTCAACCTCGGCCTCGCCCTGCTCTTCTCTGTTCGTCTTCACAGTCAATTCAGCTCCATGATGGATCACTCCCTGGCCGCTCAGCGCCTCATAAGCGGCTTCGACCTCGGCCCCATCGCCGAATCACTCGGTCGTCTTCAGCAGAGTCCTGGCGGCAACGCTGCTGGTAACTACTCATCCATTCCCCTCTATCTTCTGATCTACTTCCTGCTTGTTCCTGGCACCCTCTTCTGCTATCTGACTAAGAGCCCCGCTCGTCTCAGCACTCTCCTTCACCAGGGCCTGCTCCACTTCTGGCGCTTCGTACGAATCACCATCCTCACCTTCATCGTCTCCGCTCTCATCCTTGGCCCCCTCTTCTTCCTTCAGGCAAAATGGGCCGACCACGTCGACGACCACGCCGTCGGACGTCATGCATTCTTCGCGACACTCGTTGGATACGTCATCATCTTGCTCGTCGCCTCCCTTCTCCGTCTCTACTTCGACCTGGTCGAGGTATATACCGTCCAACTGGGCCTTCACCTCCGCCGTAACGGAAAACCCGACCGTCGCGTTCGCCGCGCCCTTGGCCCAGCCTGGCGAACCCTATGCGCCAACTTCTCGCAGGCGTGGCCGATCTTCCTCTTTCTCACCCTCCTCGGAGCAGCGGCCGTCATCCTTACCGCCCGCATCTCCATGCACATGCTCGCCCAGCCGCGAGTCTGGCCCACCTTCCTGCTCGCTCAGCTTGGGCTCTTTCTTCTTCTGCTAACCCGGTTCTGGCAGCGGGGGTCCGAAACCTCACTCGCCCTGCAAAACCCAATCTTTACGCCCTCGCCGCTGCCGATCCCACCTGTCGTCGCGAGGGTCGCCACGATAGACCCCTTGCACCCAGATCATCGCATTCAACCAGTGGCTGAGCATATCTCCCCACCGCCGGACCCACCTATGGCAAACGAGCCCATCTCCGACCCCGAACCCGCACCCCCTTCACTGGACGAGCCTGACCCCGGCGTCTTCCACCACGATCCGGCGAAACCAATCAACTAGCCTACGCGTCTCACGAGACATTCACTTCAGGCAAACCGTCCAGAAACACGCCTGCGGTAAAATTGTTAATAGACTATGAATTTATATATCCTTCGCCACGCCAGTGCTGGTCTCCGCCGTCGCAATCCCGTACTCGACCTCAAGCGCCCCCTAGATAAGGAAGGCAAAAAACACTGCCTCCAGCTCGCCTATGTGCTGAATGCATTGAACATCCAGTTCGACTTGATCATCTCAAGCCCCCTCAAGCGCTGCCTTCAGACCGCGTCCCTCGTCGGTACCGAAACCGGTTATGAAGCCCAGATCGTGAACTCCAGCGCGCTTGCCCCTGAAGCAACGCTCAAGGACTTCCAAAAATTGCTTCGCGAGAACCTCCACGCCGAGAACCTTCTCGTCGTCGGCCATAACCCTAATCTCTCCAGCTTTTTAGGCTCGATCCTCGTACCCGCCGCCAGCTCTGAGGCCAAAATTCGCCTGCGCAAGGGTTCTTTGGCCCGTGTCGTCTACACTCGCGGTCCTGCCACACTCCAGGCCCTGCTCGACCCCCGCACTGTCCGTGCTCTTTACGCTACCTCGACGAAGAGCTCCCGTCGAAAGACCTCGCGGAAGTAGTCCGCCTCTTTCTTCAGCGACCAGGCCTCCAACTCCGCACCACCCCGGCCCGGTACAAGCTCCAGGAGCACCCGCTTCGGGTACACATGTGTCTTCATCTGCAGGACCGCGCTGGCCCGGTCCTGATTCAGCGCTACCGCAAGACGCAGCAAAACCACTGCACGCGTCACGTGCACATGATCCTCCACCGGAATCCACCGCATCGGCCGATCCATCGGCTCGGGCCGGCTCTTCCCCATGTAACGAGCCAACGCACTCACAATCAGCCTCTGCTCCGGCGAAAATCCAAATATCTCCGAGTTCGCAATGATGTACTGCGTATGCCGATAGTGCCCTTGATGATTCATGAACTTGCCAACATCCTGCATCATCGCCGCCGCCTCAAGCCATAGCTTGTACTCCTCCGGCAGCTCATGTACCCGCGCCAAAGCATCGAACAGCTCCACCACATGCTGGCGCACCGGCTCTACCTTGCGCTGCTCGATGCCATACCGTTCGCAGACCTCCAGCACACCCGCCCACCGCTCACTCTCAATCTTCTGATGCACTGACGTCCGCAGATCAACCTCTGCCAGCATCTGCGCCAGCATTCCATCCCTTAGTCCCAGGGGCGAGTAGCGAAAACCCTTCAAACCCAGCCGCTCCAGCAGATTCGCATACACCAGTGAGCCGCCGACAATGATCTCCGACCGCCGCGGCCCGATGCCCGGTACCGCCTCCCTCGCAGCGTTGTCCATCTTCGCCAGCCGATCAGCCAGCTTACGCACGTCAGTAGTATCCGCAGTCAGCGCTCCCACGCGCTCCAGCCGCTTCTTCGCCAGCGTCTTCTTCGCCAGTCTGCCCTTCCGTACATGACCACTCGCTTCGGCCAGCGCCGCTGCAGTTCCCGAAGTCGCAATCACTAGTCCCACTCGCGGCATTCCTAACTTCTTCTCAGCCCTCCGCAGCTCTCGCTCGATAAACTGCTTCAACCGCGCGATATCTTCCTTTGCCGGCGGATCGCTCTGCAGAAACTCCTCCTGCAGCCTCACCGCTCCTAGCGGCATACTCACCATTGTCTTGATCCGGCCACCATCAGAAACGGTCACCTCGCAGCTCCCGCCACCCAGATCGATCAGCAGACACTTCCCACGCGCACCCACCTCATGCGTCACCACGCCAAGATGAATTAATCGGCCCTCCTCCAACCCCGAAATTACCTCAACATTCCACCCCGTCGCCGATTTCACCCACTCCGTAAACGCCGCAGCATTACGCGCATCCCGCATGGCGCTCGTCGCCACCACCCGCACCTTATCGACGACATGCAGCTGAACCGCCTTATGAAACCTCTTCAACGCGCGAATCGTCGCCGCCATGGCCTCAGGCGAGATCACGCCGGTCTGAAACACGCTCTCCCCCAGCCGCGTCACCTCGCGGTCTTCGTGCAACATCTTCAGTCGATGCATGTGGACGGTAGCAATCTTCAACCGACACGAATTCGACCCTATATCAACCGCAGCAAACGTAGGCATGGTTCCAGCTTCACCTCAGGCGTCAAAAAAATCCCACCACCAGCAGATTACATCTCTCACGTCACAATCTCTTCACAACTGCTTCCACACCAGCACCATCTGCCCGCTAAGCCATTTATGCTTAGAGAGCACCGCGAAATCATGACTAATCAATCTCTCCCGGAAACAATCGTCGAACGCCCGGCAACGCTACCCACCAGCACTCCCACCCGACCCATCGCCCTCTTCATCCTCAGCGGTCTCTGGCTCATCATTTTTTTTGCCGCGCTCTTCAGTCCTCCTCTGCTCGACGATGCCGATGCCACTCACGCCAACGCCGCCCGCCACATGGCACTCTCCGGCGACCTCGTCACACTTCGCGTCAACGGCGTCCGCTACCTAGAGAAAGCACCTCTTCCCTACTGGCTCGTCGCCCTCAGCTTCCGCCTCTTCGGCTTCAATACCTTCGCCACCCACCTGCCTCAAGTCATCGGCGTCTTCCTTCTGGCACTCCTCGGTTACCATTGGGCCTATCGCGCCTTCAATCCCCGCGCCGCCTTCTACACCGGCCTTGCCACACTCACCTCCGCAGGCGTCTTCCTCTTCACTCGTTATCTAATCCCCGAGGTCCTTCTCTCCCTCTTCCTCTGCATCGCCCTCTACTGCCTCCTCCAATCGCTCGGAGAAAAAAGTGGAGAGCCTCCTGCATCTTTTTCTCCTGCTAGCTACGCCTATCTCATGTGGACAGCCCTTGCGCTGGCCGTCCTCACCAAAGGCCTTGTCGCCCTCGTCTTTTTCTTCGGCGCCGCCATCTCCTATCTAGCCCTAAGCGGCGAATACAAAAACTGGCGCAACCTCAAACCCTTCACCGGCCCTCTTCTCTTTCTCCTCATCGCCGCTCCCTGGCACATCCTCGCAGGCCTCCGCAACACCGGCGGCATGAACGGCCACGGCTTCTTCTGGTTCTACTTCATCAACGAGCACTTTCTCCGCTTCCTCGGCAAGCGCTACCCGATGGACTACAACAAGCTCCCTGGCTATCTTTTCTGGAGCCTCCATCTCGTCTGGCTCTTTCCCTGGTCACTCTTCTGCGGAGTCCTCATCCGTCAGGCCTACGCCAGCTTCACCAGCTTCAACAAGACCAATCCCGTCGCCAATCGCATCTCCTACTGGCAACCATTTGCCGTCGTCGTCGTCGGCATCTTCCTGCGCGACACCGCTCACATCCCATACCTCTTCACCGTCTTCGTCGCCATCATCGCTCTGCTCATCAACGAACTTCGCCACCGCCAGTTCAACTCCCCGTACGGCACCTCCCTGCTGCACACCGAGACCTTCGCCCAACGCACCACGCTTCTTCTCAGCATCTTCGCCTCACTCGTCCTGGTCTTCTTCTCTCTCTCCACCAACCAGGAGTACTACACCTTCCCCTCGTACCTCCCGATCCTGATCCTTCTAGCAGCAGCCCTCACTCGCGCCGAACAAATCTTCGCCTCTGACCAAGCCTCACGTCGCTCGATCACTATCGCTCACGCCACCTTGACGGTCTTAGGCGCCGCCATCGCCATCACACTCGCCTACGGGCTCTGGACCTCACGCCACCTTCCCTTCGTCCCCGACATCGGCGACCTACTCGCCCACCGCGGCGTCGGCGACTACACCCTCTCCATGTCGAGCCTCTTCGACCTTACCGGTCCCAGCTTCGCCGCACTCCGTCTGCCCGCCGCTCTCGCCGCAATGGCATTCTTGTTTGGCCCAACCATAGCGTGGCTTCTCCGATCACAGCGTCGCCATCTCGCCGCCACCACGACCATCGCCATAACGTCGGCCGTCTTCCTCATCGCCGCCCACATCGCCTTCGCCCGCTTCGCACCGTTGCTCTCCTCAAAGACCTTCGCTGACACTATCGAGCGACTCGAAGCCAGTCACTCCATCTCCCGCGACAACAAGATTCTCTTCTACGGCGATCAGTCCTACGGCTCTTCGATCCCCTTCTATCTCGGACGCCAAGTCTCACTTGTCGACGGTCGCTCCTCCTCCATGCTCTTCGGATCCACCTTCT
Source organism: uncultured Acidobacteriaceae bacterium (assembly GCA_963771625.1). Classification (GTDB taxonomy): domain Bacteria; phylum Acidobacteriota; class Terriglobia; order Terriglobales; family Acidobacteriaceae; genus Edaphobacter. The sequence goes on along the minus strand of CAVYUE010000016.1, from coordinate 161,669 downwards.
CCGACGCCCCACCGATCTTCCTCACACCACAGGAGCTCCTCGCCACCTGGGGAATCGGAGAACGCAAGCTCCTCTTCGTCCCCATTGACCAACGCGACACCGTCGATCGTCTACTTGGCAATCGAAAGATCCTCATCTTCGAGAGCTCCGGCAAGGCACTCTTCACCGACCGCGAACTGGACAAACCTGAATAGCTCCGAATATTCCAACGCGTGTCAAACGAACATCTACTACGTCAATAACTCCCTGACCTTAGTAGCTGTGATTGCTCAACTTCGACCCTGAACTTAAGCACCCCCGAAACACGGCCGCCGACTTAAACGTCTACGCCTACAACACATGCGACACTAGTCGTAAACCCACGAAAAGAAGCGCCAGTGCCCGAACCATCTGTCCAGATCGCCACCACCCGCCGCTGGAGCCTTCGCTCGCTCACCATCCTCACCTTCACCTGGTTCGTCCTGCAGGTAGGCGGCCTCTTCACTCCCGGCCTGCTCGACGACGTCGACTCCGTCTACATCGAAATAGCCCGCGAGATGCTTCGCCGTCACGACTTTGTCACTCCTTACATCAACGGTATCCGCTTCTTCGACAAGCCCCCGCTCATGTACTGGATGGCCGCCGGCTCCATGCACCTCTTCGGCATCCACGACTGGGCCGCTCGCATTCCCCTTGCAATAGCCGTCCTCACACTCTTGCTAGCCGTCTACGCGCTCGGCATTCGCCTCTTCAGCGCAATCTCCCCTTCTGCAAACCCCGACCGCGGAGGCTTCTATGCAGCCCTGGCCATGGCCACCAGCGTCGGCCCGTACCTTTACACCCGTTTCTACATCCCGGACATCCTCCTTGCCCTCTGGATGACCCTCGCCGTCCATCTCTTCCTCATCGCCCTCGACCGCCTCAACTCCAAAAGCACAGCGACACCAAAATCAGCGCTCCTCCCCTGCCTTGCATTCGCCGTTGTCATGGCATTGAACGTCCTCACCAAAGGCCTCATTGGCCTCGTCTTCCCCATTGGCTTCGTCTTCCTCTACCTTGCCCTCACCAAACAACTCCACCTGCTCCTCAAATTCCACCTACTCGCCAGCACAGTAGTCTTCCTCGTCCTCGCCGCTCCCTGGCACATCCTCGCCGCACTCCGCACCCCTGCAATAGCTCTCCCACCGGGCCTCGGCCTCCCTGCCACCGGAGGCTGGGCATGGTTCTATCTCTACAACGAGCACATCGCCCGCTTCCTCTCCAAACGCATCCCCCACGACTACGGCCTCACCCCCGTCTGGCTCTTCTGGCTCTATCTGGTCCTCTGGATCATGCCTTGGGCCATCTTCCTTCCAGCCGCTCTCACCCGCCTCGTCCGCAATCTGCGCCGCCGTCAAGTCTTTTTGACAGCACACACCGAAAGCGCATCACCCGAAGTAATCGGCAGTCGACGGCAAACCATAACCGACACAATTCATGGCAACAGCCAAGCCGCCATCGTCCTTCTCCTATGGGCCATCGTCGTCCTCGGTTTCTTCTCGATCTCCAATCGCCAGGAGTACTACTCCCTTCCCGCCCTCCCCGCTCTCGCCCTCATGATTGGGAGCCTCCTCGCGCGGGCCGACGACCTCAACAGAGGAGGAGCAAGTGAGTATGAGGTCTCTCGAGCAGCTTTGCTCGCCCTCCGTTGGCACCTCTACACTCTCGTCCCTCTCTCCACGTTCGTAGCCATCGCCTGCGGATACCTCGCCCTCACCGCCCACATCCCGGCACCAGGCACCGACATCGTCTCCCTCCTGACCATGGCCGGAAGCACCGAAGCCTACAACCTCTCCCTCAGCCACGTCACTGATCTCACCGGCGCTGCCATGGGCTTCTTCCGCGGTCCCCTCGCCGCCACGGCCATCGGCATGATGTTCCTCGGTCTCGGCAGCTATCTCCTCCGGCGAGCCAGACATACGTACGCCGCCAATGTCACTTTGGCAGCCGCAATGACACTCATCCTCCTCGCCGCGCACGAAGGACTCGTCCGCTTCTATCCTATCCTCGGCTCAAAGAGTCTCGCACTCGCCATCAACGAAGCCCAGCGCGCCCAGCCTCGACCAGACGATCTCATCATTATCGACGGCGAACTCACCTCCGGGTCAACCCTAATCTTCTACACCGGCCATCAGGTTCATCTCGTCAATGGCCGCGTCAACGGCCTCTGGTACGGCAGCTTCTGGCCCGACTCGCCTCAGATCTTTGAGACAGAAGAGTCTCTCTACCAACTCTGGGCCAGCCCTCGCCGCGTCTTTCTCTTTACCTACAACCCCGCCGCCCGCGCCCGCGACCTCTCCCCATACGCCGCAACTCACATCCTCGCCAGCGCCGGAGGAAAAACCGTCCTCACAAATCGCTAGTCATCTTCAAAACAAAATAATCACTTCCCAATAGCTTGCGCGGCGAAGGGATGCGGCACCTGTCGGCGAACGGGAAACATCCGGCCGCCTGCCACTAGCAGATAGGTTTCGCCACGCCACTCGATTCGATTGCTCGCGTAACTGAGCGCCCAGATCAGCGGTCCAATCAAATCGCGCACTGGAAACAAGAGAATCGTTGTCAATATGCGTCTCTCATTCACAACATACTTGCTCACAATCCAAGCCTGAATCACTCTTCCAAGCACGCTGCCCAACAACGCGCACCAGCCCAGCACAGGCATTCCCAAAAGCAGCGCACCAGCCCAGGCCATCACACCAAACGGAACACCAAAGGTGAGACCCGTGCCAAAGTGCCCTTTCGGCCGCGAAAACCGCGTGCTCTTCATCCATCGAACCTGATGCTCAATGGAGTCCACAAAGTCCGCCTGCAACACCATGTGATCGATCACATGTCCGCTCAACACTACCTTGTATCCGTTCTTCGCAATCCGGTTCCCGAGCACAAAGTCATCGGCGCAATAATCCGCCATGCTTTCGAACCCACCCGCCTCTTCGACCCGCTCCCTCCGCGTCACCATCGTCGGTCCCAACGCAAATCGAACCGGCTCCAGCAGGCTGTCCGCGCAGATGCCCGAACTCATCTCGATCGTCATCCCCACCGCCTCCAGTTGCGACCACAGGCCACCCCTGCCTACCGCGCCCCGATATAGACACGTCGTGCAACCCACTCGTTCATCCTCAAACGGCATCACAACACGACGCAAGTAATCCGGAGTTACCCGGACATCGCTGTCGCTGATCACCCACAGATCATGCGTAGCCAGCTTGGCCATTACCGCCAGCGAGCACACCTTCGCATTTGCAGCCCACGGTTCACCGCTCGTCAAAAACTTTGAAGTAATCTCCGGATATTCCGCAGCCACCCTCCGTGCAATCTCCAACCCTTTATCCGCCCAGTTGCGAGCACAAAATAGTATCTCTACCTGCGATACACCGCTCTTCGCCGGCGCTATGCCCACATTCGCAATATGCCGCAGATAATCCTGCTCGAAGAAGGTTCTTAGATTCGCTTCCAACCCCGCCTCATCACCATGCAACGGCTTGAAGAGGCTGATTGGTGGCAAATAAGCCGGCTGCTCCACGAGGCGCAGGTCCTGGAGCATGGCCTCGCGACGAAACCGTCGAGCTCCGACCACAACCATCCCAAGAAAAATACTCGAGGTAACCAGGCCAAATAGCCCCAGCACCAACAGCACCCACTCTACGGCGTACATCAAAGGCCTCCAGCCTGATAACCAACACGTCTAGCTGACATACGCATTGCCCAATCAGATAAGGTCGCTTACGCTCGCTCCATTGCGACCCACGCGCAAAAAAACGATATGCATGTGACTACATTGGAGCATCAAAGGATGCAGCACCTTAGAAAACCTTTGCAGCCCCTATTCCGGCTCCTCAACCCTTCCGCCATACTTCAGTTTATAGACTTTCCCGCGGTAGTAGAAACGGTCTCCTCCGTAACTGCCGAGCCACAGCATACTTCCAAGCAAGTCCCGCACTGGATAGAGCAAAACTCCCCGAACCCAGCTGTCGTCCCCCAGCGCCCTTAGAATCGCACCTGCTTGAAGCCACCGGTTCACCACCATCCCGACGAGCCAAACCACCCCCAGCAAGACATGTCCGCTCAACAATCCCCAAAGCAATCCCAACAGACCAAAGGGAATGGCAAAGGTCAGTCCCGTACCGAGATGTCCGAATGGACGCGATCGCCTCGTGCTCTGCATCCACCTGAGTTGGTTCCGGAACGACAATCCGAACGGCGTATCCTGCACCATTAACCGAATCACATGCGTTGCCAGCTTGACGCCGATCCCCTGCGCTGCCAGCCGGTTGCCGAGCACAAAATCATCCGCGTAAAACGCCCCCAGTTCCTCGAATCCACCGGCTTGCTGGAACGACTTCTTCCGCACCGCCATCGTTGCGCCGAGCGCAAACTTCGTCCCTTCGAGCATATCTGCTACCAATGCTCCCGAAGTCATCTCCACACTCTTGCCCACCGCATCGAGCTGAGCTGAAAGCCCCGCTTGCCCACCTGCATCCGTCGTCCCCAAATACACGCACGAAGCCAGCCCAACCTGCGGGTCCTTCAGGTTCTGTACCATCTTTCGCAGATAGTCTTTCGTCACCCTCACATCCGCGTCACTGGTAATAAACAGCTCGTGCTGCGCTACCGAATCCAGCTTCGCCAGCGAATACACCTTGGCATTATGAAACTTTGGCCTCGGTTCGCCACAGGTAACGTACTTCGCATTGACCTGCGGAAAACGCTCCCCCACACGCCGCGCCAGTTGCAAACCCTCATCCGTGTCGTGCCGCGCACAAAACAACAGCTCGAACTCCGGATAATCCTGCTCAAAAAAGGACACCAGGTTCTTCTCCATCCCCGGTTCAGTTCCATGCAGTGGCTTCAACACGCTCAACGCCGGGAGAAACGTCGTCTCCGCCCGCTCTTCCTGCTTTTTTCGAACCCGAAAACGCGCCGCAGCCGCCATCACCATGATGCAGTAGACGGAGGAGGTTATCGTCCCTCCCAGGGCGATCCAGAACAAAATCTGAAGCAACAGACTCATCTCACCCTTACTCACGACCCAGCGCAAGCCAGGAAAAATCTCATCCGCAGTCTTACAGTTTATCGCAGGCAAAGCGATTCACACACGCGGACGGAAGACCGTTCAGACTCTCCGTGGCAGCAAAAATCCATGAACTCCAAGCTGATCCCGCGACAACTCGCCGCCCATCAGCAATCGCCGAAGCCCAGCCGCCGAACTACTTCTTCTTCCCCACCTTCACCGCGGTGACCTTCAAAGGAACTACCACCGGCCTCCGCATCGGCACCAGACCTGCCCCCGGGCTCTGCCCTTGCTGCTGCATTCGCGTCAACATCTCCGTCCGAACGTAATCGACGAACCCCTGCATCTGCCGGTTCATCTCTTCCATCCGCTCCCGCATCTGCAGCACAATAGCGATACCGGCGATATTCACACCCAAATCTCGCGCGAGGTTCAAAATAAACTCAAGCCGCTCCAAGTCTTCATCGGTATAAAGACGCGTATTCCCTTCACTCCGTGAGGGCCGCAACAACCCCTCCCGTTCATACAAACGCAGCGTCTGCGGATGAATCTCATACATCTCCGCCACCGACGAAATCATGTAAGCGCCCTTGCTCTTCCGTTTTGTCGCCATAATCCCGACCCCTAGCCAGATGCTTCCATCGAAAGTCTAGCTCTTTCCGACATAGGCAAGTCAAACAAACTCGGCTATCCTGCGAATTCAGCATCCAATCAGTTATGAAGACATCCAGAGCCGTACTCCATACCGCTCAGATTCTCACCGGCATCGTCGCCGCAGCCGCTGCCTATGCGCTGAGGCCAACTCCGCCAAAGCGCCGCCCCGGCCGGATCGCGCTCATCACCGGAGGCTCCCGTGGTCTCGGCCTCGCCCTCGCCGACCGCTACGGCCGCGCCGGAGCAAAACTCATTCTCGTCGCCCGCAACGTAGAAGAACTCACTCACGCCCGCAACACCCTCCTCGCGCGCAAAGCTGTCTACTCCGCCGATGATGTTCTCCTGTTGCCAGGCGACCTCACAGACGCCGCCCAGGCCACCATGCTCATCGACCACGCAGTCAGCCACTTTGGCCGCATCGACGTCCTGATCAACAACGCCGGCATCATCGAAGTCGGCCCCGTCGAAAACCAGCCCATTGCAGCCTATCGCCGCGCCATGGCCACCAACTTCTTCGCCGCCCTCCACACCACCCACGCTGCGCTGCCCCACCTGCTCGACCGCAACCCAATCTATGGAGACGCCGCGATCGTCAACATCGCCAGCATCGGCGGCAAGTTCGCCATGCCGCACATGCTCCCCTACGTCGCCAGTAAATTCGCCCTCGTCGGCTTCTCCGAGGGTCTCCACGCCGAACTCCGCCACAAAGGCGTCCGCGTCACCACCGTCTGCCCGGGCCTCATGCGCACCGGCGGCGAAGTCCACGCACAATACACCGGTCGCACCATCAAAGAGCAGCGCTGGTTCTCCCTCGCCGCTAAAACCCCGATCCTGGCAGCCTCGGTCACCCACGCCGCCAACAAGATCTACGACGCCGTAGCCGCCGGCCGCGCCGAGATCACCATCACCCCACAAGCTTGGCTCGCCGCCCGCATCGCCGGCCTCGTCCCCGAAACCACCCAATATGCCGCCAGCCTCGTCAACGAGCTAATCCTCCCAGCACCCTCCACCGTAGACCAGTTCCCCATCGGCTTCACCCTCAACGTCTCCACCCACGTATCCAACGAGATCTTCGAACCACAAGCCAATCCAGAGCAAAGCTAACTACAGATGCTCACCCTTCAGCGCACAAACACGACGATCACACCGCAGTAAACAACCCATCCCGCGGATCCTCTGGATTCAGCTTCGCCAACTCCCGCAGAATCTCCTTACTCCGTTCATCCTGCACCTTCGGCACCACGATCTTCACTTCAACAATCTGATCGCCCCTCGCACCCTCCCGCGAAGCCGAAGCCACACCCTTCTCCCGCAGCCGCAGCTTCTGCCCCGTCTGCGTCCCCGGTGGAATCTTCAACTGCGTCCGTGCACCGCCTTCATGCGTATCGATCGTCGGCACATCAATCTTCGCTCCAAGCGCAGCTTCGGTCATCGTAACCGGAACGGTTACATAAATATCATCCCCGCTGCGTGTAAACACCGGATTGCTCCCAGCCTTAATAATCAAAAACAAATCCCCCGCCGGACCACCATTCGTCCCAGCATTTCCCTTCCCCGCCAGACGAATTCTCTGCCCATCCCGAGTCCCAGCCTTGATGCGAAACTCCAACTGCTCCTTCTTCGTCACCACGCCTTCGCCATCACAAGTCGGGCACGAGTTCTGCACCTTACCTGACCCTCCGCATCGCGGGCACTGAATGTTGAACTTCATCCGGCCGCCCATCTGCGTCACCTGCCCCGACCCGTGGCACTCCGGGCACTCAATACTCCCGCCCGTAGTCGATTTCCCCTTACACGTCGGACAAACCTCCTGCCGTTGAATCTCCAACCGCGTCACCCCGCCCCGCACCGCCGTCCAGAAATCCACGCTTACCTGATACTCAAGATCGGTCCCCGCTTGCGGGCCACGAGCGGCATGCTTTCCTCCGGTAAACATCCCGCTGAATATATCCTTGAAGCTCCCGCCAAATCCTCCACCCGACTCCTGCTGCGCGCCCCGGCCACTTTGAAAGTCCGAAAAATCGAACCCACCAAAATCGAACGGAACCTCCTGCCCCGTTCCTCGACTCGAACTCGTCCTTCCCCCGCCATACCCCGCAGACGCACCACCATAGCCTCCGCGTGCAGCAGCCTCAGCCGCAGCCGGATCGATGTTGTCCGAGTAAAACCCAAGCTGGTCGTAGATCTTCCGCTTCTTGTCATCACTCAAAACATCATTCGCCTCAGAGATCTCCTTGAACTTCTCCTCGGCCTTCTTGTCATTTGGATTCACGTCCGGGTGATACTTCCGCGCAGCCTTCCGAAACGCCTTGCGAATCTCCTCCGTCGTCGCCGTCTTCTTCACGCCCAGCGTGCCGTAATAGTCCTTCGTCTGTGTCGCCATAGTCATCTTCCATTCTGCAGCCAATGCGGATCGTCCGCATCTCTAAACCCAAATTGACTCTTTAATTCTTCTCCGGCGAAGCAGGAGCCTGGCAAACCGGACACCAGAATAAATTCCGCCCGGCCATCACCTTCGTCAAAATCTTCGTCCCACTCACAAAACAAGGCCGTCCCTGCCGCCGATACACATAGTGCGCCTCTTCCTTCAACACCGGCCCCGTCTTATGCGGCCTGTCCTTCGGCTTCGTCGTTACAATCCGCCGATCCACCATCCCTGCCTTCATCAACACGCCCGCCTCCTTCCATATCGACCGTAGCGTGCTCGGCTCTACCTCCTTACCTGGTGTAAAAGGATCCAACCGCGCCCGAAACAGCAGCTCCGCGCGATAGATATTCCCAACGCCAGCCGCCACCGACTGATCCATCAGCAGCTCTCCAATCGTCTTCTTGCTCTTTCCAACCCTCGCAATCATCTTCTCCGGCCCATCCCCATTGAGAGGATCAGGCCCTAGTCGCTCCAGCAACGTATCCCACTTCTCCTGCGAATAGATCGAGCAGTCCATCGGCCCGCGCAACTCAACCCACGCCACCTCATCCGCTGCGATGTGCCCGGTACCATCATCGTCCGAATACCATGCATGACGCTTGCTCACACCCGGCGCCGCAGGCTTCTTCACCGCCGCCTCATTCCACATCCGCAGCCTCAGCGCACCACGGACATCCGCCAACGGCCCCGAACCCTCCGTAAAATCCCCCTGCAGTCCCAGATGCACATGCAGAATAAGATCCTTCCCGAAGTCATACCCGAGATGCTTCCCTACAGCCATCACCCGCTGGAGCTTCCTGCCATCAATCATGGCTGCGTCAGTAAACCGTCCCTGTGGCCCATCAACCCGAACCGTCTTTCCAACAAACGCAGCCGCATGCCGCTCCGCCCATCGATGAATCTCATTTCCTTCCGGCATCGTCTTTCAACCTCGTCGCTGTCACCTGAGTCTGATGCCGCCGCCGCACCTGTCGTGGCCGCCCACTCGCCTTCAGCTCGTATTTGTAGTGTTCCAATATGCGCTCCGGAGTCCACAGCGCCCAATGCTCGCCCTTCTGTGTCTCCATCTTCGCCATCTGGATCTCATCCATCCGCCGAATCAACCGCTGCAGGTCCTTGTAGTGCTCTGCGTATGGACTCTCTTCGCTCTCAATCAGCGGTTGCATATCGACGTAAACCGGTTGCGCCCACTCATAGAACGTATGCCACACGTCATACACATCCAGGTGCCCCTTCTTCACCAGCAGCGATAGGTGTTCATAAAAATCTAGCACCTCAAACGCACTCACCGGAGGATCATCAAGGGTCCACGGCTTCAATCCCGTCTCATCCAGCCGGTCCTCGGCCAACCGTCGTCGCACCGCAACAAATTTTTCCGAAAGAAAGAAGCTCAGCTGCTTCTCAAGATTCTCAACCGTTCGATAGGCTCGCTCATGTCTTAATTGCAACCCAGCATAAGCAATGGCGCCGGCACTGGTCATCACCAGAACTACCGTCGCCACTGCTTGAACAGCTTCCCAGTTAATTGCCAATAACCTAGTTCCAGACCTGCCGCGCCTCAATCGCCTCAATCGAGAAGATCTGGTCCGGCTCCATCTGCTGCATCCGCTGCGCAAACTGCACAGCCTCTTCTTTGGTGTCGAACATCATCCGGTTGTACAGCCGGCCTGCTCGAACCTGGTCGCACTTCCACATCGTCTCGGTCATAGTCTTCCCTCCAAGCAATCGATTGAGTTCCAGGTTCTCCAACCAAAACGTATCTGCGTACTTATCTTCTCCTCTACTTCTGTTCACCGCTACACACCTTTCTGGTGATAGACGCACTCTACACGCCAATCTCTACAATCCCGGCGATAAAAAGGAGGGGCACCCCAGCAGGAACGCCCCTCATCTTTATTACGTCAAAATCTACCCTTACGGATTACACTTATTTCTTTTCGTCGACGTCCACGTACTCAGCATCAATCACGCCTTCGTCCTTCTTCGGCTCTTCGGTCGTTCCCGACGCCGCTGTAGCGCCATCGGTCGGCGCTGAAGCCGCTGTGGCCTTGTACATCGCCTCGGCAAGCTTGTGGCTCACCGCGGTCAGACGATCCTTCGCTGCATTCAACTCCGTCGCGCTCGGCGTTCCAGTCAGAGTCGTCTTCGCATCCGCCAAAGCCGTCTCAACCTCGGTCTTATCCGACTCTGCAACCTTCTCGCCAGCTTCCTTCACCATCTTCTCGACGTTGTAGACCAGCGAATCCAATCCGTTTCGAGCCTCAACCGCGTCGCGCTGCTCTTTATCCTCAGCGGCATGAGCCTCGGCATCCTTCGCCATCCGCTCAACCTCTTCCTTGCTCAGGCCCGACGAGCTGGTGATCGTAATCTTCTGATCCTTACCCGTCGCATTGTCTTTCGCCGTTACATTTAGGATGCCGTTTGCGTCGATGTCGAACGTAACCTCGATCTGGGGCACGCCACGAGGAGCAGGCGGAATACCCGCAAGCTTGAACTTGCCCAGCGTCCGGTTCTGCGCTGCCATCGGCCGTTCGCCCTGCAGTACATGCACCTCAACCTCAGTCTGCGAATCAGCCGCCGTTGAGAACGTCTCCGTCTTCTTCGTCGGAATCGTCGTGTTCCGGTTGATCATCGCGGTGGCAACACCACCCATCGTCTCAATCGACAACGTCAGCGGAGTTACATCGAGCAACAACAGGTCCTTCACTTCGCCAGCCAACACGCCAGCCTGAACCGCCGCACCGATCGCCACAACCTCATCCGGGTTCACACCCTTATGTGGCTCCTTGCCGAACAGCTCCTTCACAAGCTGCTGAATCTTAGGCATACGAGTCTGACCACCGACGAGAACGACCTCGTCGATCTTGCTCGCATCCACGCCAGCATCCTTCATTGCCTGCTTCGAAGGCCCAATCGACCGCTGCAGCAGATCATCCACCAGCGACTCCAACTTCGCACGGGTCAAATTCCGTACAAGGTGCTTCGGACCGCTCGCATCAGCAGTAATAAAGGGGAGGTTGATCTCCGACTCCTGCGCCGTCGACAGCTCGATCTTCGCCTTCTCAGCAGCATCCTTCAACCGCTGCAGTGCCATCTCGTTGCCCTTCGCGTGCAGATCGAGACCGGTGTCGGACTTGAACTCCGCAATCAACCAATCCACAATCCTCTGGTCGAGGTTGTCACCACCAAGGTGCGTATCGCCATTGGTCGACTTCACCTCAATCACGCCTTCGCCAACTTCAAGGATCGAGATATCGAACGTACCGCCACCGAAGTCATACACGGCAATGGTCTCGTCCTTCTTCTTATCCAATCCATACGCAAGCGCAGCCGCCGTCGGCTCGTTCACAATGCGCTTCACATCGAGCCCAGCGATCTTACCGGCGTCTTTTGTCGCCTGGCGCTGAGCATCGTTGAAGTAAGCCGGAACAGTGATCACAGCTTCAGTCACAGAGGTTCCGAGGTAGTCCTCGGCAGCCTTCTTTAGCTTCTGCAGAATCATCGCCGAGATCTCAGGTGGGGTGTACTCCTTACCCTGTGCGCTGACGACGATGTTGTCGCCCTTCGCAATTACCTTGTAGGGCACCATCTTCATCTCATCGCCAACCTCGTTCAAGCGACGGCCCATAAACCGCTTGATCGAATAAATCGTGTTCTCCGGGTTCGTAATAGCCTGCCGCTTGGCCACCTGGCCAACCAGCCGCTCCCCGCTCTTGGTGAACGCAACAACAGACGGGGTCGTTCGACCGCCCTCTTCATTGGGAATCACCTTCGGCTCGCCGCCTTCCATCACGGCCACGCAGGAGTTCGTCGTTCCCAAGTCAATACCAATAATCTTCGCCATCCCTAGTCCCCAATCTGGGCTCGCAGCCCATCAACATTTTTCGACTTCTCAAGAATTGCAGCTTGAGTCACTTATTGTCAAGTATTCTGATGTGCTTTGTCCCCTTTAGGATGCAAAATCGATCACAAAAACAATCACGGCCCTAAATCGCCTGAATTCAAGCCCATAAAAGATGATCTGTCAAACCTAAAACGACTCGAAAGACCTCCTAAACACCCTCACGCCTGGCACGATCCCTGCCGATAAACCAGACACGTGACTCACCAAACGATCAAAATCGCCCCTCCTGAAACCTGCCTCGAAGGTGTCATTGTCGCCTTAGATGCTCCCGGTTACGCTTCCTTCAATTCATGCATCACTTGGAGCGTTGCTCATGCATTCCTTAGCTGCTCGTAATACCAAACGCCGCCTTTTGAAACTTGCCTCCCTCGGCCTCGCAGGCCTTCTCGCCGGTCTCCTCACCGGCTGCACCGACACCCTGACCACCTCCTCAAGCACCCAATCCTCGACACCATACAGCGACTACTTCCGTTCCGACACCCCCCTCCCAGAGAGTCTCGACGCCACCCAGATCCCCGCTCTCCGCCATCCCCCATCTTCTCGCAGGCTCCAGATCGGATCCCTGCACACGGTCTCCCAGTCGATGGCCCCAAACGGCCGCAACCGTTCCTAAAGCCATCGGCACCTACCTCCGGCAACTGAATACGCCGGAAATTCAATAACCCAACAAGGCGGCAGGCTCTATCCAACGGGCTTGCCGCCTCTTCTCGTTCGAAAATAGAAACGGCCGCAGATAAAAGCATCCATTACTCCCTTTTTTGCCTCTACATAGGAGAGAATCACACCAACAAAAGGGATCACCTCCAGGCACATGGCCTCAGCAGCTACTGCACCGGCAGATCAATCCGCTGATGTCACCAAAGGCGTCAACCCGTGGCTGATCGCCGCCTCGGTCATGCTCGCCACTTTCATGGAGGTGCTCGATACCGCCATCGCCTCGGTGGCCCTGCCCTACATCGCCGGCTCCCTTTCCGCCTCAAACGACGAAGCCACCTGGGTCCTCACCAGCTACCTCGTCGCCAACGCCATCGTCCTCCCCGCCAGCAACTGGTTCTCCCTCAAATTCGGTCGCAAACGCTTCCTACTGTCCTGCATCGTCATCTTCACCATATCCAGCTTCGCCTGCGGAGCCGCCCCCTCCCTCGGCATCTTGCTACTGGCTCGCATCGTTCAAGGCGCCGGCGGCGGCGCACTCCAACCTCTCTCCCAAGCCATCCTCCTAGAATCCTTCCCGCCCTCCAAACGCGGAGCCGCCATGGCCGTCTTCGCCTTTGGAGTCGTCGTGGCACCTGTTCTCGGCCCCACCCTCGGCGGCTGGCTGACCGACACCTACTCCTGGCGCTACGCGTTCTACATCAACATCCCCATCGGTGTCCTCGCCATCCTCATGATCAGCCGCTTCGTCCACGACCCGCCGTACATCAGCAAAGCCCGGGTTCCCGCCTTCGACCGCTATGGCTTCGCCGCCCTCGTCGTCTGGACAGGCTGTCTCCAGGTCGTCCTCGACAAAGGTCAGGAAGACGATTGGTTCGGAGCCACCTGGATCCGTTGGGCCGTCTTCTTCCTCATCACCAGTTTCATCTACTTCGTCTGGCACTGCTGGCGTGACAAAGACACCATCGTCGATCTAAAAGTCCTCAAAGACCGAAACTTCCTCCTCGGCTCCATCCTCATCTTCATGTTCGGTGTCGGCATTTACTCCACCGTCACCGTGCTACCGCTCTTCTACCAGGAACTCCTTGGTTACACCGCCTTCACAGCTGGCCTCGTCGTCGCACCGCGCGGCATTGGCGCGGTCTGCGGCATGCCTATCATCGGTTACCTCTCCAACAAAGTAGACCCGCGTTATCTGCTCACCTTCGGCTTCTTCACCTTCGGCCTCACGACCCTCTACTTCGGCAACGTCACCCTCGACATCTCCCCCACGACCCTGCTCCTCCCCATCCTCATCACCGGCTTTGGCCTCAGCTTCGTCTTCGTTCCTATCAGCACCGCCGCCTACGGAACCCTCGATCCGAAACAAATCGGCAACGCCAGCGGTCTCTTCAATCTCATGCGGAACGTAGGCGGCTCGATCGGAATCTCCATCGCCTCAACGCTCCTCACGCGACGCTCCGATGTCCACCAAAACGAGATCATCAACTACGTCCCGCGCACCGGCCAGCAGTTTCAAAACTCCCTCGGCAGCGTGACCCAATTCCTGACTAACCCCTACGGACAGGCAAACGCCGCCGATCCCGCACAGGCAACGCTCTACCAGCAACTTGGCCGACAGGCCTCACTATGGGCCTTCGTCGATGTCTTCCGCTGGCTCTCGCTGCTCTGCTTCTTCTGCGTTGGCATCGTCTGGCTCTTCAAAAAAGTAAAACCCGGCAAACCCCCAGCCGGCGCCCACTAAGTCGATCGATAAGAAACCCGCAACTTTTCGATTGCTTTTTGGTCTCAAATACCGGAGAGCATCGGTATGTCTCTTAGAAACCCGGCACTTCAGTCATGGGCTCGCTACTTCTTCAGGCTGCTCTACATGCTTACTATCTACTGTGTGATCAGACTGGCCTGGGATTGGAAGAAGCTTGCTCACGCGAGCCATCCTTGGTCTGAGGTCCCGGGAATCGTCATACAGGGCCTCTTCTTCACTCTCTTCTACTCCCTGCTTGTAAGAGATCGCGCCAGTTGAGGATCCAGTAGTCAACCACTGCGATACTCTACACAACATGCGGCGCGACCTGCTCCCCTATCTCCTGATCCCTCTCGCCGCATTTATCGCCATCCTTCCACTCATCCTTTACGGCTGCTCCTGTGGCCACGACTTCGACTTCCATCTCCTCAGCTGGATGGAGGCCGCTCGGCAGTTCGCCCACGGCAACCTGCATCCTCACTGGGCCTACACTCCCGCCTACAACGCCGGCGAGCCACGCTTTGTCTTCTATCCACCACTCTCCTGGACCATCGGAGCAGTCCTCAGCCTCGTCGTTCCATTCACCGCGACCCCGATCGTCTACACCTGGCTAGCCCTCACCGCCAGTGGCCTCGCCCTGCATTACCTCGCCCGCGACTTCGCTCCTCCCACAGCAGCACTCCTCGCCGCAGTCCTCTACACGGTCAACCCGTACATGCTCTTTACCGCATACGAGCGCACTGCCTACGCCGAACTCCTTGCCGCCGCATTCATCCCCCTGCTCCTCCACGCCATCCTGCGGAACAAAGTCACCATCCCTCGCATCGCGATCCCCATCGCCCTGCTCTGGCTCACCAACGCCCCCGCAGCCGTCATGTCCTGCTACGCTCTCGCCCTGCTAACGCTCACCCGCATCATCGACTCAAGCTCATTATTTAGCGAAGAACCAGGTGCGCCATCTTCGGCGCTCCACAGCGGCACAAATCTCCTCCATCAAACTTCTTTGCAACTAATCCTCAACACCATCGCCGGCACCCTCCTGGGCCTCGGCACCGCAGCCTTCTACATCGTCCCTGCAGCCTATGAGCGTCGTTACGTCCAGATCGCCATGGCCATCATCCCCAACATGCGCATCCAGGACAACTTCCTCTTCCACCACACTGGCGACATCCCTCACGATCAGGTCCTCCACACCGCCTCCATGATCTCCGTAATCATCCTCGTACTAACCGTCCTCGCCATTGCCTTCAGTTACCTTCACCTCCGCCCTGCAAAGCACCCCGTGATCTCGGAGGCGCAAACAAAGTCGTCGGACACGCGAGAGACCCAGCACCAGTTAGTAAAAGAAGCGTCATCTCGGCCGAAGCGCAGCGAAGTGGAGAGACCCCAGCAGTTTGCCAAACCAGCCGTCGCCTCCGACCATCAGTACAACAGGTCTCCCCTGGCGTCCCTCGCCACCCTCACCATAGCCATCACCCTCCTTCTCACTCCCGTCACAGCATTCACCTGGAACCACGCTCCCGAACTAGCCTTCCTGCAATTCCCCTGGCGCCTCGTCGCCATCCTCGCTGTAGTCCTTGCACTCACCGTCGCGCTGGCCCTCGCATCTCTCAACTGGAAGCCCACTACAAAAGCAGTCGCAGCAATAGCCATCGCCGCAGTCCTCACCTATCCCGCATACTCCGTATTCCACCAATCCTGCGACGAAGAAGACACACCCCGCGCTCGCGAAGCCCTCTTCCACTCCAACCAAGGCACCGACCCCACCGACGAATACACCCCCATCACCGCCGACAACGACTCCCTCGCCCACAATGACCCCGCTTACTGGCTCTCAACCAACCCCGACGCCAAAGCCCCTGCCTTTACCCAACCCGGCGAAGCACCAACTCACCTGAACCTCAACGCCTCCGTTCCCGAAGACCTCATCCTCAACCTCCGCGACTACCCAAGCTGGCACATCACCCTCAATGGCTCACCGGCCACCACTCACGAGCAGCGCGACGACGGGCTCATCGCCATCCCCGTCCAAGCCGGCCCTTTGTCCATCGACATCACCTACGCCCACACTCCTGACCAGACCATCGGCGACGCAATCTCAATCTGTTCTCTCGCACTTCTGCTCTTCTTCCTTCTTCGCAAGTCACCGCAGGCGTCCGAGACAGCATAAATATCTGCACAATCCCGTCCTCGCGACTCTGCTCTTCCAAACCCACACCATACCCGCTGATTTATCATCGACACTAGATGCATCCCACAGTTAAAGACCTGCTTGTTTCCGGCGCGCAGCTCACCGACGCCGCGCTCGAACGACTCCTGCCTGCAACCGACACTCTCCCTCACTCCATCCACCGCGCCATGCGCCACAGCACCTTCGCCGGCGGCAAGCGCCTCCGCCCCATCCTTTGCATGGAAGCCGCAAGGATGATCGCAGGTACAGAAGATTACCCCGAAGGGGTAGCCGATCTCGGCGCAGCCATCGAGATGCTCCACACCTACTCCCTTATCCATGACGATCTCCCGGCCCTCGACAACGATGACCTCCGCCGAGGCCAGCCCACATGCCACGTCGTCTTCGGCGAAGCCACTGCCATCCTCGCCGGTGACGCCCTCCAGACACTCGCCTTCCAAACCATCGCCCAGCTCCCGACCAACCCGGCCACAACCGTCGCCATCCTCCGCGAGGTCTCCCTAGCCGTAGGCACCGGCGTAGGCCGCGTCGGCGATCTCGAAACCAAGCTCCTCCCCGGAATGATCGGCGGCCAGGTCATGGACATCGAAGCCGAAGGTCAGCCCCCCACCGCCGCGCTCGTCGAGGCCATCCACCGCGCGAAGACTGGCGCCCTCATCACCACCAGCATCGTCTCCGGAGGCCTCTATGGCCTTGCCGCCACGCTCGGTCCGTCAAGCACAGCCGCTCATGCTCACCACACCGACACCATAGCCCGCCTCCGCACCTTTGGTGAAAAAGCCGGCCTCGCCTTCCAAATCGTCGACGATGTCCTAGACATGACTCAAAGTTCAGAAGAACTAGGCAAGACCGCAGGCAAAGACACCGCCAGCATCAAAGCCACTTGGCCTGCCGTCTTCGGCATCGATCAATCCCTCAAGGACGCCGAACAGCTCATCGCCGACGCCTTCGCCGCGTTAGCCCCCTTCGGCCCCGCAGCCGACTCCCTCAAATCCCTCGCCGCGTACCTGGTCGAGCGCAAACACTAAAACGTGACACAAGGCCCCTCGAAAACACTCCAAACCGCCCTCGCCAGAGCGTCGAAGTGCGAAGCTAAAGTATCTGCAGAGAATGCATTGCACGAAAATTGACGAGGTAGGGGGCACTTCGCCTCAAAGCTCCTCATCCATCCCAAACAGCGTCACAGCTACTATCAAGGCAGCGCATGCTCACCGAGTCAGACATCCTCGAAGCCCTCCGCGACTGCTACGACCCCGTCCTTCCCTGCAATATCGTCGACCTCGGCCTCATCCGCTCCGTCACCATCACGCTCGACCCCCACGCCCCCGGCACCAGCATCCCCGGCGTCCCCCAAAAACACATCATCGAAATCTCGCTGACCCCCACCCAAACCGACGAAGCCTCCAATGCCCAACTCAGCGCCCAAATCTCAAACCGCTTAGCTGGCCTCGAAAGCGTCAGCCGCACCACCGTCACCCTCCTCGACATCGCCAATCTGGACCCCCCTCAACATCACCCCCGCTGGCCGCAAAACCCTGGGCCTCGACGGTAACCCCAACCTCGTCCAGATCCGCTGACCATGCCCCCGCGTAAACCCAAACCCGTGCTCGTCATGCCGCCCCCTCAGCAGCCGCAGCATCCCTTCGACCAGATCCACGGCGTCGAAACCAGCGGCCTCATCGCCGCCGGCAATCTCACCACCGGCCATCCCAATGATGCCCACGTCACCGCCTACTACGGCGTCGCCCCCAGCATCCTCCGCACCCTCATCGGCCTCTGGCGGGCGACCAACCCACCCCACCCCATCTCCCACTACACCTTCGTCGACATCGGCGCCGGCAAGGGCCGCGCCATGCTCGTCGCCAGCGAACTCCCCTTCCATCAAGTCATCGGCATCGAACTCAACCCCACCCTCGCCGACACCGCCCAACTCAACCTCGAACGCTGGCGCGAAGCCCACGCCACCGACACCACTGCCGCACCCATCGCCCCCATCCGCCTCCTCGAACAGGACGCCCTCACCTTCGACTTCCCCCGCACCCCCACCCTCGCCTTCCTCTTCCATCCCTTCGAAGCACCGGTGCTAAAGCTCCTCCTCCGTCGCATCGAAGCCCAGTTCGCCAAACGACCCGGAGCCCCCACTCCTGCCTTCGACCTCCTTTACGTCAACTCCGAGTGCCGCGCGGTCCTCGACCGCCACCCCGCCTTCACCCGTCTCTTCCTCGGCCCCGTAGCCATGTCACCCGAAGACCACGCCGCCGACCTCGCCGCTATCGCCCAGCAAAAAGAGTACGGCTCAACCGGCGATGAAGAGTGCGCCATCTACCGCCTCACAGGCCGCTCGAAGCCAACCCGCTAACAAAAGTCACCGCGCGGGCTTAAGCCTTCACCCTTACATAAAACATCCGTTCATCCCCACCAGCATGTTCAATCAGGATCTCCCCATCCGATCGTTCCACCACGCTTGGAAACTTCTCGCCCCACTCCACCAGCACCAGCGCATCAGGCTCCTCCGCCATCTCTTCGAGTCCCAACGTCAACAGCTCTCGCTCAGTCTCCAGCCGATACAGATCCAGATGAAACAGTCGCACCTTCTTCCCTCGATACTCATGCACCAGAGTAAAAGTAGGGCTCGTCACATCTTCCGCTTCAGCCGCCCCTAGAGCTGCAGCAATCCCCTTCACCAAAGTCGTCTTGCCCGCCCCTAAATCCCCGCGCAACACGTACAGCTTAGGAGCAGGCAACAACATCTCTGCCACCCTCTCCCCCATCGCCAGCGTTCCAGCCTCACTCCGCGTTTTGAACCGCTTCTTCTCCTGCAACTCCAAACTCACTTAACTCTCCTCAAACCAACTCTTTCATCTTCTCACTGCTGTGAGTCCGTCCTTGTCGCCTCTTTTTGTTTTGGCCGCGCCATCTCCACCAGACTAGAAGCAAGAGGGACATCAAAGTGTCCGTCATAAACCAGAATCCCACCATCGAGAATCACCGATGGCTTGAGCTGCTTGAACTGGGCATAAGGATTAGCCTGACCAAAAGGCAGATCGACCCCCTCGAGTTCGTCATCGCTGATAAGAACCGGCCCATCAATCTGACTAGGAACGTTCATTGGTACTGGAATCCACCATAGATTCACCATGGTCGGAAGCGTTCGGCAAGGCACACCATAGTGGCGTTCATCCGCCACACCACTCGCCGTATACGCCATCCAGCAGTCGGTCACCTTGCGATCCCGCAGATACTGTGCGACCGTCTTCAACTGCTGTCCCCAATCCGAGTTCGAGTCGCTAAGCAGCCGGTGCACGTTCTTCTGCCCACCCCACGCCTCATTCGCGTACGCAATATATCCAGGAAACGACCTTAGTGACGTAACCACCTGGAAGACAAGCGACGACGCCGCCGCAACTACCCATCGACGGTCACGCCCAATCGCCACACTCAAAGCCGACGCGCCAACGAGGTAAAGAAACGGATAGATCGGAAGAACATGCCGAACGCCAATGTTCATGTCGGATTGCATGGCCAGACCCAGGAAGACGACCACCGGAACCATCAAGAGCAGCCAGCGCTAGCGAATCGTCGGCTCACGCCAGAAGAGAAATAAAGCAAGCACCAACATCGCGAGAAACGGCAGAGTGGACTTGACCGCGATTGCAGCCGGAAAGTACAACCTCGTTCCATGTCGTCGCAAAGTTCCAAATAGATAACTGATGTCGCGCTCTTCCGTTAGCTTTGTATTCACAAGCCCCCAGATGTATGCCTCGGGAAAAGCATGCGTTCGAGCCAGTATCTGCAAAGGCCTTGGGTTGGCAACGTGGGAATACTCCTGCAGGTAGCTTTCAAGGTTTGGATTTTGAACCATGCCGTCAGGGCGTGCCGTGTAGCGAAAGCCGTAGCAGCCCCAAAGCACCGAGTAAGCAACCAACAAGACTACCCCTAGTGCCGCAGCTCTTCTCGAAACCAGACGTAGATCTCGCCGCTGGAGCCACTCAATCAAAATGATCAAGGCCAAAGTGGGCCCCCAAAATAATCCGGTGAACTTCACGGCCCACGCAAGACCCACGGCCAAACCAGTGAGGAGCAGCCTCCACACCGTTGGACGCACCGAGTACCTATACCAGGCATAAACAGAGGCAAAGACAAACACCGCTATCGCCGCATCCGTCGTCACTAACGCTCCGTGAGCAAGAAGGGTCGGATCAAATGTCAGGAACACCAACGCCAGCAACCCGGTAGTGATGCCAAATAACTCCTGACCGGCCAGAAACACCAGCAGCGCCAAAGCTACCGTGAGCAGTGAGATGACCAGACGCCCTCGAAGTAGAAGCCGGTTGGCATCGTTCTTGAACAGAAACTCTCTGCCATCCACAAACGCTTCCAACTGCGAACTCCGCCCCTGCTGGGCCGGTTCGTACAACTTCAAAGGTAGCAATGGGACCGCCGCAGCCGCCTTTGCCAGCGGAGGAACTTCAGGATTCAAGCCGAAGTCGTGGTGCTTCAATATCGTGTATCCATCGAAGAGATGGTGACCTTCATCCCAGCTCATCGAGGTTCGAACATTGACAGCCAGCAGCTGCACAAAAAGTGCCCCCAACAAAGCTGCGACCGCTAGCGCACGCACAACGAGTTGCCGATGAGTTGCCACCACAAGCTCTCCCGGACAGCGTTCGATCTATCGTCTGATCGCTCTAACGTACTTCAAGCTGCATAAGTTCCTTGATGATCTAAAAAAAGCGGAGACTCAACAGACTCTTCTAAGCCCACCCACTACCTTCGTAACCCACAGATCCAGACGAGTCCATCCGAATCAGTCACTCGATATCGGAACGCATCCGACAGATGTGTAACCGTA
This sequence comes from uncultured Acidobacteriaceae bacterium, assembly GCA_963771625.1. GTDB lineage: Bacteria > Acidobacteriota > Terriglobia > Terriglobales > Acidobacteriaceae > Edaphobacter. Next base: position 140,210 of record CAVYUE010000016.1, on the reverse strand, counting down.
TCAGTGGCAAGTACAGTATGCTCATCCATCGCATGCACTGCAAAGTCCGCAGCGAGCCCATGCAGATACACCGCCGCCTCCACCGCCCGCGCAACGTCGTTTGGAAACTGGGCCAGCATTGCAGCAACGATCCCCGTCAGGATATCCCCGCTCCCGCCCTTCGCCATCGCCGGATTCCCACTCGTATTTACGGCAATCGAACCATCCGGATGCGCCACCAGCGTCCGCCATCCCTTCAGCACAAGCGTCAGGTTGTGCTTCATCGCAAACTTCCTTGCCAGTCCTATACGATCCGCCTCAACTTGCTTCACTGTCAGCCCGGCCAGCCTCGCCATCTCGCCCGGATGCGGCGTCAACACCATCACCCGCCCAGTGCCGTCCAGCAGTTGCGTCTTCCCAGCAAAAGCATTCAACGCATCGGCATCGATGACTACCGGCAGCGTTGTCTTCTCCACCATATGCCGCGCAAATGCAGGAGCATCCCCGTCGGTCGACAACCCAGGTCCTACCGCCACCACCGAAATCTTCTTCACAAGAGCATCCAGCTTCGCTCCGTCCAAGTTCTTGAACGACACAGCACCTTTGGTCCCTTCCGCGAGCGGCGCCATCATCAACTCCGGCGCAATCCGCGTCACCGTATCCAAGATGCTCTTCGGCACCGCCGCCGTCACCAGCCCCGCTCCTGCTCGCAGACACGCCAGCGAAGCCATCGCCGGCGCTCCAGCCTTTCCGTAGCTCCCCCCCACCACCAGCACATGCCCAAACTTTCCTTTATTCGCGTTCACATCGCGAGGCTTCTCCGCCAACACCTTCGAAGCACCCGTCCACGTCAACCCACTCGCCGAAACTACCGCACCTTCGGGCGATCCAATCCCCGCCACAACCACCGGGCCCAACATTCCACGCGCCTTGTCATTCCGCGTGAGATGCCCAAAAACGTGCGCCATCTTCGGCGCAGTAAAAGTCACCACCGCATCTGCACGAAACGCACCGTCAGCGGTCTGCTCCATCGAATCGGCATCCCACCCCGAAGGGAGATCCACGGCCACAACCGGCACTGACAACTCCTCCACCATCTTCCGCAGCGAAACGGCCAATCCCCGCAGCGGCGGCTTGAACCCCGTTCCCACCAACGCATCAATCAAAAGGTCTGCGTCGGCCAACTCCTGAGTACAAGCCGTCAAACCCTCTTCATCCACCAACTCATCCAAATTCACCGATGAGGCCTCCTCACGCAGCATGCGTAGCGCCGCAGCAGCCTCACCCTTCGGTTCTTTCATTCGCCCCAGCAATACCACCCGCACCGACCGCCCCGCCTGCGCCAGCATCCGCGACGCAACAAACCCATCCCCGCCGTTATTCCCCTTCCCACACAACACAACCACCCGCGAAGCTACTGGATACTGCCTGAGACAGAACTTTGCCACAGCCTCCCCGGCGGCCTCCATCAGAGTCTCCAACGCAACACCAAATCCTTCCACCGTCAGTCGATCGGCCGCTGCCATCTCCATCGCCGTTAATATCTTCATCTGTCCCTTCTACCCGATTCCTACGCCTAAGCCAAGAATCTCCACTCTCCATGCCTCAAACACAACGCTAGACAATTGCATCTCACGGACAGAGAACCAACATGTTTGATGGCAAAAAACCTAGCGCATCATCTCAAAGGCACAACACGCTAAGCAAAGCATCGAAGCAATTGCTTCTGACTGTGAACCAAACGGAGACGACAATAGATCAAAAAGAGGTGGCGCAGTCTGAGCCGCGTAATTCTATTGCCGCTTCAGACCACACTCGCACCACGAAACCATACTTCTTACCACGTTAGAACCAGCGGTTTTTACCGCCGAACATCACAAACCCTATTCAGATCCGCCACCTACAACACCGCTGGTCTCAACACCCGGCTTCTGTATGAAGTAGCTTTTATCCCAGAGTGCCCGGTAGAACGCACCGGTTAGCTCAGCTGCCTTTGGTCCAAAGGTGGGCCGACCGCCTTCAAGGAAAAATACAGTCACAATCCGCCCATTCGGCGTATCCGCATACGACCCAAACCACCCAAACCTGGTTCCATTATTCGAGCAGGTCCCCGTCTTCCCCATCACCGGAAACTCGCTAAAGTTAGCCCGCAAAGACCGCGCCGTTCCATACTGAACCGCGCCTTGCATACCGACCGAGATCTCGGGAATCAGCGGAGCAATGCTCAACGCTCTCTTCACCTTGGGCTCAAACGTGGCCACATCGACTGAGTTCTCAGGATGCTGTAGATAATAAAGCGTCCCCCCATTTGCGATCGCAGAGACCAGCGCGCCCAACTGCAGCGGAGTCATCGAAACACTCTCGCCAAACGAGCACATCCGTCCTACACCACCCAGAGAAGCAGGCAGCACCTCATCGGGATATGTTCCCAGCTGCTCCCCTTGAATGTGGTACCCAGCCAGTTCCCCCAGCCCAAACTCATTGGCGTAGTGCTTTACCCGCTCAAATCCCAGTTGGCGCCCAAGCGTCTCAAAATAAAGATTATTCGAATGCGCCAGCGCCTCTGTCATGGTCAGGTGATACTTACCACCCAGATTCACCGGAGTATCCTTCGTTACGATCCCTTCCTCCAGCGCTGCCAGGGCCACCGTCAGTTTGATTGTCGAGCAGGGCTCCGCTCCATGCGACAACGCCAGCTTCTGGTTTACCATCGCGAGAATGCGTCCCGTCGAAGGATCGATCGCAATTGCAGTTCCATTCATATTGCCTAGAGCTTCGATCGCCGCGGCTCTCACCACCGGATCTTCACCTTCGATCACATCGCCAAGCGTCAAATTATCTGCATAGGAACTCGCTGAGAAATGCTCCTGATACCGGGTCCGTCGCACCGCCAGCATGGGACGTGCTCCATGTCCATGCCTCACTACCTTGGCACTAGTCGAACTGTGAACCGTATGCGAGGCACCCGAGGTCGACTTCAGCTTGGTCGCGACACGAGCCGTTCCGGCAGAGTGATGCTTCGTCTTAGCCGAAGCAGTGGTCGTCGTACCAGTTGCACTCGCATCCACTCCAGCACTTAGAACCAGGCCGAAGAGGATTGCGCCGTAAATTTTCATCGAGCTCGACACAGGCGACCCCTCACATTGATTTGACTGCAATCGAACTGCCATCGATACAAAATTCACCTTACAGAACACTTATTTAACACTATGACACGGAAAATGAGCGTCCCTCTTTGGTGCTACCCCCCGCACAAATCAGTTGTACAATCAGTTGCCTCGTCGCAGAAAGGCTGGAATATCAAGCTCATCCGGCTCGGCTTGGTTCGCTGGCGCCCCTGAGGTATTGCCAAATGACTGTACCCCAACTGAGGTCTCCCCAACCGAAACTTCTTCTCCAATGCCGCGAACGTCTTCATGTTGGATACGCCCCGGCGATGAAAAATGAGCAGTCTCCCTGGCTCCCTGTGGGAATCCATTTTCCATCCGGTCTATTTCAGCCGCCCTCTCAACTCGCGACGAGGTTCTGAAGAAATCATCGTCAAATACTGAAGCCGGAACTGGAATCAGTTCAGGAGACGCAACAGGTTCGACCATCGCCGCCGGCTCTTTGTCCTGACTCTCCTCGCGGCTAAACCCAGCCGTCCCATGTACTTCAGACTCCATCTCGCTCGCGAATCGCGACGCAGAAGGCCGCGAACTCACAACTCTGGGCTGTATTGGCACGTCGTACCGCACCGTAGGCAACGTCGCCTCTGCCAGCATGCGTTCACGCCGTTGCGGCAGCTCTTGTTGTTTGAACCCAGTGGCGATCACGGTGATCTTCACCTCGTCACCCATCGACTCATCCTGCACCGCACCGAAGATGATGTTTGCATCTTCATGCGCCGCATTTTGAATGATGCTCGAAGCCTCATTTACTTCGCTCAGCTTCAGGCTGCTCGAACCAGTGATGTTGATCAGAATTCCCCGCGCACCATCGATCGCTCCAGCCTCTAACAACGGCGAAGCCATCGCAGCCATCGCAGCCTCCACCGCACGATTCGCGCCCGAACGCACACCCGTTCCCATCACCGCGTAGCCCATCCCTGCCATCGTCGTCTTCACGTCAGCGAAGTCGCGGTTAATCACACCGGGAATCGTAATGATGTCCGAGATTCCTTGCACGCCCTGCCGCAACACATCATCTGCAATCCGGAAGCTCTCAAAGAATCCCGCGTCCTTCGCCACTGCCAGCAGTTTCTCGTTTGGAATCACGATCACAGTATCGACAGACTCCAGTAGCTCCTGCATACCACGCTCTGCCTGCTGCATCCGGCGCTTGCCTTCAAACGCAAACGGCCGCGTCACTACGGCTACCGTCAGCGCTCCCATCTCACTCGCCAGGCTCGCAATCACGGGAGCAGCGCCCGTCCCTGTGCCGCCACCAAGTCCAGCGGTCACAAACACCATGTCCGCGCCCTCGAGCGCCTCGATAATCTTGTCCGAATCCTCCAGCGCAGCCCGACGTCCGACGTCAGGGTTTGCACCCGCACCCAGCCCACTCGTCAGCTTGACGCCCAACTGCAGCTTCACCGGCGCATTCGACACCTGCAGCGCCTGCACATCCGTATTCGCCGCAATAAACTCCACGCCGACCACGTTCGCCGCAATCATGCGATTCACGGCGTTATTGCCGCCCCCACCGACGCCAATGACCTTGATCCTCGCGCCATGCGGTATCTCATCGTGATAGTGAATGCGAAGATCGTTGGGCACTCGGGCAGATTGGACATGGCAGCAGTTACTCCTTGAGGTTTTTTAATTCTCCCATCTAAGCGCCAAACACACGACCCCCGTTTTCCACCACCCGTACCATGCATGGTTCAAAACTCGTAAAAAAGTGGCCAATTTGGTATCGTGCCCGTCATGGAACGTCGCACCTTCTCCCGCGACGGCCTGCGATTCTCCTACCTCGACTCCGGAGGCAAAGGCCGCCCACTCGTCGCTCTCCACGCGCACATCATGGAGGCGACTCACCTTTGCGCCTCTGGCCGCGCGCCTCGCGCCCGAGTGGCGAGCTCATCGCACTCGACCAACGTGGCCACGGACACTCCGACCACGCCGCCAGCTACACCCGCGCCGACTACCTGCAAGACCTCGAAGCCTTCTTCGATCACCTCGCACCTGAACGACGCCGTTCTTCTAGGCAACTCCCTCGGCGGCATCAACGCCTACCAGTTCGCCGCTCGCCATCCCGAAAAAGTTCGTGGGCTCATCATCGAGGACATTGGCGTAGTCATCAGCGACGAGCCATCCTTCGTACTCGCCTGGGAAGGAGTGTTCCCAACACGCGAGGCTCTCGCCGAGTGCATCGGCCCACGATTCGCACCATACCTCGAAGACTCCTTCCGCAAAACCCCCACCGGCTGGAAGCTGGCCTTTGAGCCAAAAGAGATCGTAGCCTCGGGCAAATGTACCAACGGCGATCACTGGCACGATTGGCTCTCCACCGACTGCCCAGCCCTGCTTCTTCGCGGACGCGACAGCAGAGTCACAACTCAAGCAGAGTGCGAACAGATGACCTCACGCAGGCCAAACACGCGCCTCGCAGAACTCGACGGCAGCCACGTCCTCCACTTCGAAAATCCGACAGCCTTTGGAGACGTAGTCAAAAAGTTCCTCCGGGCACTCTGACGAAGCGAGTCTGACAAACAAGATCGAAGCACAGATCCCGTCACGCACGCAGGCCGTCCATCACTTTCTTCTTGCAAAGACCGCACTCGCACCTCAAACTGAAACTGTCCCTCACAATCTAGAGTCGATCGGAGCCGTTCGTATGAGCTTGACCCGACGTGTCTTTATTCAACGCATCGCACAGATCGGCGGATACTCCGCCGCATTCGCGTCCATGCAGGCCCTCGGCCTCATGCCCGCCGTCGGCCAGTCTCCTCTCCCGCAGCTCCCCGCCGACTTCGGCAAAGGCAAAAAAGTCATCATCCTCGGAGCAGGCATCGCTGGCATGACCGCCGCCTACGAACTCCGCAAAGCCGGCTTCGACTGCACCATCCTCGAAGCCCGCAACCGCCCCGGCGGACGCAATTGGACCGTCCGCGACGGCACCAAAGTCGAGTTCACCGACGGCACCATCCAAAACTGCGACTGGCAGGACGGCGGCTACCTCAACGCAGGCCCCGCGCGCATCCCCTCCATCCACACCCACATCCTCGGCTACTGTCAGGAGCTCGGCGTTCGACTCGAAGTTGAAGTCAACAGCTCCCGCTCCGCCCTCATGCAGTCTCCCAAACTCAACCACGGCGACCCCGTCCAGCAGCGCCAGGTCGTTCATGACACGCGCGGCTATCTCGCCGAACTTCTCTCGAAAGCCATCAACAAGCACACCCTCGACGACGAGCTCTCCAAAGAAGAATCTGCACGCCTCCTCGAATTCCTTCGGAACTTCGGCGACCTCAACAAAGATGGACGTTACACCGGCACCCAACGCGCAGGTTTCATCACAGGTCCTGGCGCAGGCCCCGTCAACCCCGTTCTGCACAAGCCGCTCAACTTCTCCGAACTCCTCGCCGCCGACATGACCACCGGCGAGTTCTACGATGAACAGATCGACTGGCAGGCCACCATGTTCCAGCCCGTCGGCGGCATGGATCGCATCGCCTACGGCTTCGCAAAATCTCTCGGCGACATGATCCACTACGAGTGTCCCGTCACCGAGATCACCACCTCCGGCCAAAGCGTCACCGTCGCCTACACCAAATCCGGCACACCCCAAACCATCACCGCCGACTTCTGCATCTGCACCCTGCCCTTACCAATCCTCGCCAAAACCAAAAACAACTTCTCCCCCGAAGCACAGCAGGCATTCACAGGCATGCCCATGGTCCCGCTCTATAAAATCGCCTGGCAGTCGCCGCGCTTCTGGGAGAAAGAGAACAACATCTACGGCGGCATCTCCTTCCTCAAAGACAAGGTCGACCTCGTCTGGTATCCCACCGACAAGCTCTTCTCCCCCACTGGCGTCCTGGTCGCCGGCTTCAACTCTGAGCAGAAGATCGTAGGCGGCATACAGGGCACAACGACCGGCGAGCTCTCTGCCTTCGGCGCGCTCCCCACCATTGAAGCAAAGTTCGAAGCCTCCCGTCAGGCCGTAGAGCTTCTTCACCCAGGCCGCTCCCACCTGCTCACCAAACCGATCTACGTCGCATGGGCCAAGATCCCATATTCACTCGGCTGCCTTGCAAACAACTTCGTCTCCAGCAGCGCCCCGGCCTACGAACAACTTGAAAAGCCCGAAGGCAAGACCTACTTCGCTGGCGACTACCTCTCTCACCTGGTCGCCTGGCAAGAAGGCGCAGTCCTCTCCGCCCATCACGCTATCGAACGCATCGCAAAACAGATGCGCAACTAGTCGGAAAATCTCGAAGAATCGCCGGAGCGTTGGCCTCCGCCCAGATCGAACACGCCATCAATTCGCAAACGTAGCGATCTTTTCAAATAACGCAGCGAAACCAACAGCCTACATTCGAGCCACAAACTCCGACAGCCGATCCAGACTCTGGCACCAGCCCTGCGACATTCCTGCAAGATATTGCGGCGCCGCAGCCGTTGTCTTGATGACCCGAGCAACCAGCGAGATCTCCGTTCCGCCGCGAACCTCCGTAAAGATCACCGAGTTCTTCACCTCAAACATCGGCTTACCATCCTCATCGATCGCCGCCGTCACAAAAACCAGCCGATGTGGCCGATCAATCGTAATGAACCGCCCCGTCATCGGATACACCACACCATCCGGCGAGCGCATATCAATCAGAATTGCGCCGCCGATACGCGCATCCACCTGACACACTGGATTGGTGAAGCACTTCGGCCCCCACCACTCCGCGAGGTGTTTCGGCTCGATCCACGCTGCAAACATCATCTCTGGCGAGGCTGCAAACCTTCGCGTCAGGCAGACTTCAAGCAGCCCCGCTTCTAAAACGCTTCCCTCAACCGCCATGCTTCACCTCGCGCAAAAGATCGTCAAGTTTATCGAAGCTGCTGTTCCATCCCCTCACGTGCCCGTCCCGGTCCTCTATAGTTACGAAGAACGTCTGGTGGAAGTTCATCGTCGTCTTCCCTGCGTTTTCCTCAAAAGTGATCGTAATCACCGTATCGTGCTCAGGAAGACCCTTGCCCTCCTCCCAGTGAAACGTGAAGACAAGCCTATCCGGCTCAACCAATTCCAGGTACTCCCCGCCCTGCCATAGATCGAGCCGCCGCCTCTCCCCGTCGCCCGTGTCGAACCCATCGCTATGCAGACAGTTACGCCACTCGCCGCCGGGGCGCGCATCTGCAGTCAGATTCTGCGCAACAAACTCGCGCGGCCCAAACCATCGCCTCATATGCTCGGGATCGGTCCACGCCTTCCACACCAGCTCGCGTGGCGCATTGAAGACACGCGTGATTCGCAGTTCATGTTGAGTCGTCGCTATCGTTTCAAACATCGTCGCTGTGCTCATCGCTTTTCTCCTTGTGCCTGTATCGAAACCCGCCCAGACCTATAACCAGACAGATAATCCGCCAGCCTCTGCAAGGTCTGCTTGCCGCCCTCAATCGAACCGTAGTCACGCACATTCTGGTCGCGAGCCCCAGCCGAGGGGAAGATCACACGCATGGTTACCCGCGTACCGCCTGCCTCCTCTTCAAAGGTCGCAGTCTTTTCCATCTGCACCACAGGGCCACCTTTTCTGCCGCCACTCATCGTGTAGACAAGCCGTTCGTACTGCACCACTTCGAGGAACATGCTCTCGTTCGGATAATCGGTGCCGTCGGGCCCGTGCAACACCTGCTTCCACACACCGCCCGGTCTCACATCCATCTGTTCAATCGTGGTCGAAAAGCCATTCGGCCCCCACCACAACGCAACCTGCTTCGGATCGGTCCACGCCGCCCAAACCATCTCACGTGGCGCATCAAAAAGACGGGAAATAACGATCTCTCGTTCAGCGACACTCTCCTGCACTTCAACCATGCTCTTCGACATCCTCGCTTCTCCTTTTTGTGGCATCACCTGCAGCTCCGCCTACTCAAGCCATCCCGGCCCTCGCTGCTCTTCATGCGGTCAAAATTTTCCTTATGCTTTGGACGGAAGCAGACCCCGTGCCGCCACTATTTTTTCGGCCTGCCCTTCTCCTTCTCCTGCATCGTCTTCAGATACTCATCTAACCGATCAAAACTCTGCTCCCAGAACTGGCGGTACTCCTCCAGCCAGTCCGCCGCCCGCTTCAGCGGCTCAGCCTTCAACTTGCAAGGCCGCCACTGTGCCTCACGCCCTCTCGAGATCAACCCAGCCTTCTCCAGTACCTTCAAATGCCGTGAGATCGCAGGCATGCTCATCTCAAACGGCTCAGCCAACTCCGTAACCGAGGTCTCTCCCAAAGCCAGCCGTGCAAGAATCGCTCTCCGTGTCGGATCGGCCAAAGCAGCAAACGTTGAAGAAATGTGATCGCTCATATTGTTATTAACAACTACGTTAAATAACCATAATGTTAAATACAAAATTTGGCAAGCAAAAAAATGAGATTTTTTACTTTTTGTTGATGAGTTTTTATTGGGATGACCAAACGAAATCAGAGCAAGCATCGAGTAAAGTCAGTCACTCGATGGAGCAGGCAAGGAAGTGACAGTTAGAAGCTGCCCGCAAAGATCGCCTTCAGCTTCGCCTTCAATCCCTGCTCTTCGCTCGCTCGCCGCACCTGTGTCCGGTGCGTATAAAGCAGCATCCCAATCGCGACCGCAAACTCCGGCGTCGCCAACTCAGCAGGCATCCGCGACAACGGCACCGGATACCCGATCCGCGCCGGCACCCGCAGCAGGCTCTCCGCGTTATCCAGCAGCCCCGCCATATTCGCACCGCCGCCAGTCACCACGCAGCCTGCACCCAATGCCTCCAACACCCCACCCTGGCGCAGATTATCCCGCAGCATCGTAAACAATTCACGCGCACGAGGCTCCAGAATCTCCGCCAGAAATCTTTGCCGCACCATTCGCGCCGGCTGCCCGCCAGAGAACGCAAGATTCCCACCAACTTCAATCTCATTCAGCTGCGGCACCGCCGTCACGACGCAATGCCCATACATCTTTTTGAGATACTCTGCTTCCTCGACTGTTACGTGCAGCCCAACCGCAAGATCATTCGTAAAGTGATCTCCACCAATCGGCAACACCGCCGTATGCGCAATCGAGCCCTCAAAGAACACCGCAAGCTCCGTCGTACTCGAGCCGATATCAGCCATGCAAACACCAAGCTCACGCTCATCTGCGCTCAACACAGCCTCAGCCGCAGCAATCCCCTCATACACCGTGTCCTGCACCTCAAGCCCAGCGCGATTCGCACACGTAATCACGCTCTGCGCCACGCCACCCGAGCACGTCGAAAGGTGTAGATTCACCTCGAGCCGATTCCCCACCATCCCCACGGGGTCATGAATCCCCGGCTGGTCATCCAAAATAAACTCCTGCGGCAACAGGTGCAGCACCTCGCGATCAGGTGGCAACGCCACCGACCGCGCACGATCCACCGCAGCGCGCACTTCCTCTCGTGTAATCTCGCGCATCCGGCTGCCCATGCTGATTCCGCCACGCGAATTCACTCCGCGCACATGCGTTCCGCCGATCCCCACAATCGCCGTCTCAATTCCGGCCTTCGTCATCCTCTCAGCTGTCAGTGCGGCGCGATTAATCGCCTCCGCTGCCGGCCCCAACTCAGCGATCAGCCCCTTACGCATGCCCCGCGACGGTTCGACACCATGCCCGCGATACCGCAGCACACCGTCCTGAAGCTCAGCCACCAGTACACAGCTCTTTGTGCTCCCTGCGTCCAGCACAGTAATCAGATTGTCTTGCTTCTGGTTCATGGATGAACCGCCTGGGTAGGATGATACTGCGTCGTAGTAGCTGGCCCGTTTGCCGCGACAGGATGGTGCTTAGCAGCCGCAGCCTGTGCCTTGGCCTTAGCATCTTTCTTCTTCTTCGCCTCAGCCGCGGCTTTATTCTGCGCGGTTATATGAGCAACCGCAGGCTTCCCATTCACAACCACTGGATGCTTCAGCGGAGCAGAATGTACGGCAGGCTCTTGCTTTTTAACATCCTTCGTCCCGTCTGTCCCAGCATCAGGAGCCGTCGCTCCAGCCTTCGAGTCGACGAACGATGAAGCAGTTGCCCCACCGCCAGGCGACGCAACCGGAACCCCAGGCCCCGACTGCATCTCCAGCACCACCTGTCGCTCATACCGCATATCCACCGACGAAAGCTTCGGATAAACGGTTCGCCACTCCGGCAGATGCTCTTGAAAGCGGCGATAGCGATCCAGAAAATCAACATCCCCAAAGTGAACCAGAATCTCCGTCGACTTATCCGGAATCAGCGCCTTCACGTCCTCCGGGTTCGAGAGGTCCACCTCACTCAACCCTTCCGAGATTTTCTCTCCGGACCCATCCAGCTCAGTCGTAAACCGCTCATAGATCTTCATCCGCGCCGCGCGCGTCGATAGCGGATCACCCGCCGAGATACCCGTCACAACAGGAAACGAGTAATGCCCATCCGGCTTCGCCTCTACCGGCATATCCAGCAGCACGCCGCTCGCATCCACCAGCCCAATATGGTTCCCCTGCCGCACAAACGCCACCGGCGTCCTCTCCACAATGGACACTCGCATCCGATTCGGCAGCAGCCGCATCACCGTCGCATGCGCCACCCACGGCAGCCTCTCCAACTCAGCCCGCCGCTCCGGCAGTGAAACCATAAAGATATTCCGTTCAACATCCTCTCCAAAGATGCTCAGCAACTGCGCCCGCGTCACATGCGCATTGCCTTGAAACTCAATCGAAGAAGAAGACGGAATCACAAACCTCTCATCGTGCAACAAAAAACTCCTCGCCCCCACATACAGTCCGGCACAAAGCCCCAGACAGACAACCAACCCGCACCCGGCAGCGATCCTTCCCCACTTCGTCGTCGGGATCCCGCGAAACCGGACACGCACTCCTGCCTTACGCCGTACCGCCGGGGCATCGTCGTCCCAATGCGGATCGTCCGCGAAATCTTCACTGAGATCACGTCGCAGCATCCGATCTGGAGTAGCCGAGACTCGTCGCGGCCCTCGAGACTCCGAAGCATACTTCTGCTCAGGCGCCTCTAGCACCGCTGTCCCGCGCTTCGAAAACACATCGCTTTGTCGCACGCCTGAGCAAGGCCGCGAGAATCGCCACCCTGAGAATAACCTGCCCCACCTTCGCAACCGCCGATCATCTTCAGCACGTACCCTTTGAGGAACTCACCCATTTGCCGCCAACCCCTCCAGCAAAGCCGCTCCTGCCTGCGATACACTTCCCGCCCCCAACGTCAAAATCACATCTCCCGCCTTGGCCTCCCGCACAAGCGCCCCCACACCATCGGCGACCGAAGCCGCATACTCCACCCTCTCGCCACCGTTAGCCCGAATCGCCTTCACCAGCGCCTGCGCATCAACACCCTCAATCGGAGCCTCACTCGCAGCGTAGATATCCAACACCTGAACCGTGTCGGCATCTCTGAAAGACCCTGCAAACTCCGTCATCAGATCGCGCGTCCGGGTAAATCTGTGCGGCTGAAACAGAACATGCACCCGCGCATACCCACAATCCCGCGCCGCCCGTAGCGTAGCCAGAATCTCCGTCGGATGATGCCCATAATCATCCACTACCGTCACGCCCCGCACCTCACCCTTGATCTGAAACCGCCGATCCACCCCACGAAAGCTCTCCAGCCCCGCCGCAATCTGATCCGGTGCGACACCCAACTGCACCCCGACCGCCACCGCAGCCGCCGCGTTCAACACGTTATGCCGCCCCGGCACATGCAGCCTAAACTTTCCCAGAACCAAACCCTTGTAGTTCACCGCAAAACAAGAGTGGCACTCCTCATCTTTCGGCAACATCTCCACGCGAAAGTCCGCATCCGCACTCTCGCCATACGTATAAACCTTCCGCCGCACCCGAGGCAGCACAGTCCGCAGCAACGCATTATCGACACAAGCCGTCGTCGCCCCATAAAACGGCAGCCGATCCATGAACTCCACAAACGCCCCTTCGACATCCTCCATATCGCGATAGCAGTCCATATGTTCGCGATCCAGATTCGTCACCACCGCCAACACCGGCGACAGCTTCAAAAAGCTCCTGTCGCTCTCATCCGCCTCCGCCACCAGATACTGGGAGTTCCCCAACCGCGCGTTCGACCCCAGCGCATTCACGCGGCCACCCACCACCACCGTCGGATCCAACCCTCCACCAGCAAGCACCGCCGCCACCATCGAAGTCGTCGTCGTCTTCCCATGCATTCCGGCCACAGCAATTCCATACTTCAGCCGCATTAACTCCGCGAGCATCTCCGCCCGCTGAATCACCGGAATCTTCCGCTCCTTCGCCTCCAAAACTTCAGGATTATCCTTCGCCACCGCCGAACTCGTCACCACTACATCGCTCGCCGCGGCATTCGAAGCAACATGCCCCTCAAAGATCCGCGCTCCCATCCCCAGCAATCGATCCGTCACCGCCGACCGTCGCAAATCCGACCCCGACACCGAATACCCCATCGTCAGCAGGATCTCCGCGATCCCGCTCATCCCAATTCCGCCGATCCCAATAAAGTGGATCCGCTGCGACGGCGCAAACAAAAAGTGCCCAGGCACAAACATGCTCTCGTAATCTCTACTTTCAAAACGCCATCAACGCAAATAACGCGCTCTATGCAGTGATCCTTCAGATTACCAGCGTTCACAAGCACAAGAGAGTGCGCAACTTAACTTCCCTCCGACCAACGGGAGGACCACCGTCGCTCTCCTCACAAAAAAGGTACAAACGCCACGAAGTGGCCGCCCCACGCGCAGTGGGCTCGTCCGGCAGGACACCTCCAAAACTACGTGATATATAAAATCCATGCCCGCCAACCCAATCCCGCTTCGCCGCCCTGTGCGCCGCTGCACTCCTCACCATCTCTGCCGCAGCCCAGCAGACCCAGCAGAACCAAATCCTCCTAGCCACTCCCACCACCGTAGCCTGGGGCTTCTACTCCGCCAAAGCCACTCCCGTCCTCACCGTCCACTCCGGCGACACCGTCACCATCCAAACCCTCTCCACCTGCGGCTCCCCCGAGCGCCTCAAGTCCCTCGGCATCGCCGACGCCGACATCCCGCCCTACGTCGCCGACATCTACAAAAACTACCCCGCCAGCGAAAAAGGTCCCGGCGGCCACATCCTCACCGGCCCCGTCGCCATCACCGAAGCCGAGCCCGGCGACGTCCTCGAAGTCCGCATCCAAAAGATCACCATCGACGTCCCCTGGGCCTGCAACGGCTTCGGCGCCGGCCGCGGCTTCCTCCCCAACGACTTCCCCTACAGCCGCACCCGCATCATCCCTCTCGACCGCGACAACATGATCGGCCACTTCGCCCCCGGCATCGACATCCCCCTCCACCCCTTCTTCGGCAGCATGGGCATCGCCCCACCCGAGTCCGCCGGCAAGTACAACTCCGCCCCACCCTGGATGCACGCCGGCAACATCGACAACAAAGAGATGGTCGCCGGCACCACCCTCTACATCCCCGTCAACGCCAAAGGTGCTCTCTTCGAAGCAGGCGACGGCCACGCCGGCCAAGGCAACGGCGAAGTCGACATCACCGCCCTCGAAACCCAACTAACCGGCACCTTCCAATTCATCGTCCACAAAGCCCAGCCAGGCGACACGCCCAGCCCTACTCTGGCCCCGAGCCGAAACCCCCACCCAATACATCGCCATGGGCTTCGACGAGGACCTCAAAACCGCAACCGAGATGGCCGTCCGAAACATGATCACCTTCCTCTCCGAGCAAATCCCCGACCACCCCCATCTCACCCGCGACGACGCCTACGCCCTTATCTCCACCGCCTGCGACGTCGACATCACCCAACTCGTCGACACCAAAAGCGGCGTCCACGTCATGTGCCCCAAAAAGCTCTTCACCACGCCCATCATCCACCCACTAACCCCACACAATCAGCATGATGAACAGGTACAACCTCTTAGCCCCGGAAAGCGTCATCAAACACGACACTTGCGCCTTCAATATTTAGCAACAAACGCTTAATATTCGTGTCTAATCAACTGAGCACTTGACCCGGGCTTCTTCAGCCGGGCTGGAACTCATCCTTGCTCTCCGCGAAGTCCGCCGCACGACCGCAACACCGGATAAACGAAGGCTGAGCAGGAAGGTAGCGCCATGACGTTCACCCGCCTCTTCAGAAACTCTCTCGGTGTAGCAACCTTGGCCGGCCTTACGTTGGCCGCGCCTCTCTTCGCCCAGGTCCAGCCCTACAACCCGAACGATCAATACGGCTCTCCCGCAGCCGAACAGCTCGCCCAGCAGGATCCTCAATACGGCGGCCCCGCCGCAGGCGCTTCGCAGGACAACACCTACCCGCATGCAGTACGGCGATCCTCAAGCAGGAGCCCCCCAGGCCCCACCAGCTGGCGCCCCGCAAGGCATCGAGCAGGCCCCGCCTGCGATCCCGACTACACCCAACCACCCGCCCCCGGCGACGGCTACATCTGGACTCCCGGATACTGGGCCTGGTCGGGTGACGGCTACGAGTGGGTTCAGGGCGCCTGGGTCGCAGCACCCTACACCGGCGCTCTCTGGACCCCCGGCTACTGGGGCTACGGCTACGGCGGCTACTTCTGGAACACCGGCTACTGGGGCCCATACGTCGGCTACTACGGTGGCATCAACTACGGCTTCGGCTACTTCGGCATCGGCTTCTACGGCGGATACTGGGGCGGCGGCCGCTTCTACTACAACCGCGCCTACTGCAACGTTGGCCACGGCTGGCACGGCGGCAACTACTACAACCGTACCTATAACGGATACTCCGGCCACCCTGGCGGATCGAGCTTCACCCACGTCAACAACGTAGCCTACAACCGTGGCGGAAACTACTCCAATAACGTCCGCAGCTCCAGCATCAACGGTCGCAGCTTCGCGCAAACCAACGCAGGCCGCTCAACCTACAACAGTGCCACAGCCAACGCTTCAAGAGGCTTCTCCGGTGCAACAACCAACACCGCCAGAAGCTACAACGGCGCCAGCAACTACTCAGGCAATCGTTCGTACAACGGAGCGATCGCCAACAACGGAGCCTCACGCACCTACACGCAGCCCGCGCAGTCGCAGAGTCACTTCAACAGCTACGCAGGCAGCAACGGCAGCATTATCGCCCGTCCGGCAACGTCGGCTACAGCGGTGGTGGCAGCAACTATCACCCCTCTGCTCCTAGCGGCGGCTACAGCGGCGGTGGGGGAGCCTATCACGGTGGCGGTAGCACCGGCGGCTACAGCGGTGGCGGCGGGTTCCATGGTGGTGGTGGTGGTGGCGGCGGCTCACACGGCGGTGGTGGCGGTCATCGCTAACGCCGAGCATTCAAATTCAAAGAGGGCTGAGGAGGAATCCTCAGCCCTCTTCTTTTAACGCCGTCACACAACCATGGCTTATTTGAAATTTCGAAGTCATTCGGGCGAAGCATTGCCCCTCAGCAGGCAAAGATCACACTCATCGCTTTGCGCCGGCGATACCCGCCACCATTCGTCCAATGACCTCGACAGCATCCGGATGCGCCAAGCCTTTCGCGCGCTCTCCCATCTCAGCCAGCCGCTTTCGATCCACCAAAAGCCCCTGCAGCGCCGCCAGCAACCTCTCCTCGGTCAACTCCGCCTCCACGATCATCTCCGCCGCTCCGGCAGCAACGAACGCATCCGCATTCTTCCTCTGGTGGTCGTCGGCCGCCAACGGAAACGGCACCAAAACCGAAGGCTTGCCAGCCGCAGCCAACTCCGCCATCGTGCTCGCCCCGCTCCTGCACAACATCAGGTCCGCTCCGGCAAACTCTCCCACCATATCGTCAAGGTACGGCTGCACCCGCATGCGGCTCTCGCCTGCCAAACCTGCGCCCTCGTACAACTGCCTAGTAGAAAGCTCATGTCGGCCACCGGTCTGGTGCACAATCTCGAGCTCAGGAACCGCCCCCAGCAGTCGCCCCGCGATCTTCGGCATCATCTCGTTCAACACCCTGGCACCCTGGCTCCCGCCAAACACCAGCAGCCGCGGGACGGACCGCTCAGGCCTAGCAGCAATCTCAAAAAAAGCACGGCGCACCGGAATCCCCGTCACTGTCGCTCCACGAAAGAATGACCGAGTCCCATCAAAGTTCACCGCAGCAGCCGACACAAACCGGCCCACCAACTTATTAGCCAACCCCGGCACCGCGTTCGGTTCAAACGCCAACGTCCGAATCCGCAACAGAATCGCCGCCATCATCGCTGGCCCGGAAGCGTACCCGCCAACCCCCACCACCACATCCGGCTTGAAGCTCCGCACTAACTCCACGCACCGCACAACGCCAAGCGGAAGATCGGCCACCGTCCGCAGCTTCGTCACAATACTGACATTCTTCAACTGCCCCACGCGAATCAACTCAAGCGGAAAGCCGGCCTCCGGCACCAGTCGAGTCTCAAGCCCGCGCGCCGTCCCCACAAACCGCACCTCGGCCCCATGCGCATCTCGCAGCTCCCGCGCAATCGCCAGCGCCGGAATAACATGCCCCCCGGTCCCCCCGCCCGCAATCAAAACCCGCAACTGCCGCCTCGCCCCCTCAGTCAATCTCACGCGTCACATTCAGCAGCACACCCATGCCGGCCAGCGTGATGAAAATCGAAGTTCCTCCAGAAGAGATAAACGGCAGCGGAATTCCCTTCGTAGGAAGCAGCGCCAGCACCACACTCATGTTGAAGAACGCCTGAATCAAAATCGCAGTCGTAATCCCGAACGCGAGGAACCGTGCAAACGGATCGGTCGACAGAAACGCCGCTCTCAACCCGCGATACCCCAGCGCTACAAACAAGGCCAAAACGAGCAGCGCCCCAATCAGTCCCAGTTCCTCACAGATGTTGGCAAAGATAAAATCCGTTTGCACCTCGGGCAGATAAAACAGCTTCTGCCGGCCTTCCATCAATCCGAGACCGCGAATTCCGCCCGTTCCAACCGCAATCAGCGACTGAAGTATGTGGAAACCACTCCCCCGGGGATCCGCCTCCGGATTCACGAACGCCAGCATCCTCGCCCGACGAAACGCCACATGAAAGAGCATGAAATACAGTACCGGCGCCGCCAATGCCGCACCAACGGCAAAGTACCTCGTCCTCGCTCCGGCCAGATACAGCATCAGCCCCGTCACCGCCATGCACACCATACCGGTCCCCAGATCCGGCTCTTTCAAAATCAAAGCTGTAAATGCCAGGGGCACAGCAACCGCCCGCAAAATCGTCCCCTTCCAATCATCCATCTGATGAATTCGCGTCTGAAGAAAGTAAGCCAGAAACAACACCAGCACAGGTTTAGCCAACTCCGAAGGCTGCAGCGTCGTCCCTGCCAGTCGAATCCACCGATGAGCTCCATTCATGCCGCTCATCGCAAACACGCCAATCAGCATCAGCATCGTAACCGCTACGGCCGGAAACACCACTTTGGGATTGTTATACCTGCGGTAATCCACCTGCATCAGCGCAACCATAGCCAGCAGTCCAAGCACTGCCCAAAGCGCCTGCCTCACCACAAAGGGATAAGGAGATCCCATGCTCGACTGTGCCAGCACTGCTGATGCGGAAAACACCATCACCAGACCAAAAAGCACCAGCAGCAGCACCACTCCGAAGAGCCACTTGTCCACCCCTACTCTCTTCGCCATCCCATCACATCCTGCTTCTTCATGCGTGCTTAATTAAGTTCATTCACCAGCTGCCGAAACACATGGCCGCGATGCTCGTAGTTCTCAAACTGATCGAAGCTCGAGCAAGCCGGCGAGAGCAGCACCACATCGCCAGCAATAGCCGCCTTCGCAGCCTTAGCCACAGCCGTCTGCATCGTCTCCGCTGCCACCATCTTCACGACTCCATGCAGCTGGCGCTCAATCTTTTCTGCAGCCGAACCAATGGTGTAAACAACCTTCACCCGTTCCTTCAGTAGCAAGGCCATCAAACTGTAGTCCGAGTCCTTATCCTTTCCTCCAAGGATCAAGTGAATCCCCTTCGGAAACGAAGCCACCGCCTTCATCGTCGCATCAACGTTCGTAGCCTTCGAATCGTTGTAAAACTCAATCCCATTCAGCTTCCGCACCAACTCCAGTCGGTGTTCCACAGCCGTAAACGTCGCAACCGCCGCTCGAATATTCTCCGCCGAAACATTCGCCAGCCGCGCCACGCACACCGCCGCCAGCACATTCTCGATATTGTGCGCACCCTTCAAATGCACCTCCGAAACCGGCATTATCGGCTCCGTCACTCCACCCTCCTTCTCCACCCATACAATGACTCCCTCCCGCACAAACGCGCCTCGCCGCACGGCTTTGGTTCCACTGAACCAGAAGACCTCACTCTTCGCCCGAGCCGCACCCATCTGCGTTACTCGATCATCCCCGTTCAACACCAGAGCATCCTTCGCGTCCTGCCGCTCAAAGATCCTCTCCTTTGACGCCACATAATTCTCGAAGCTGCCGTGCCGGTCCAGATGATCCGGCGTGATGTTCAGGATTACCGCAATCTTGGGATGAAACTCCTCCACAGTCTCCAGCTGAAAGCTCGATACCTCCAGCACGTTCACCGTCTCAGGCGTGCTCGCTGCCACCAGATCAATCACCGGCAGGCCAATATTCCCCCCTACCTGCGTAGGCAAGCCCGAATCCTTGAAGATCTTCCCCACCAGCGTCGTCGTCGTCGTCTTCCCGTTCGATCCAGTGATTGCCACCACCTGTCCCTGCAAATAGCGGCTCGCTAACTCCAACTCGCCAATAACAGGCAGCCCAAATGCCATCGCCTGCTTCACCTCTGGCGTATCCATTGGCACGCCCGGCGACACCACGATCAAATCCTGCCGCCGAAAGGTAAGCAGACCGTGCCCCCCAGACTCGACCATGATCCCAGCTTCCAATAGCGCAGGAATCTCCTGCGCCAGCGCCATTGCACTGCGCGCATCGCTTACCGTCACCCGCGCCCCCTGCGCACGCAGAAACATTGCCGCCGAAAGGCCGGACTTACCAAGTCCAACCACCAACACCCGTTTGTTCTTCAAATCCATCATGCCTTCACACTCTCACCGCAGCTTCAACGTAGTCAACGCAAACAAAGCAAACACCAGCGCCAGTATCCAGAAGCGCGCAATTACCTTCGACTCTGACCAGCCCATCAACTCAAAATGATGGTGCAATGGAGCCATCTTGAAGATTCGTTTTCCATTCCGCAGCTTGTAACTGCCCACCTGCAGCATCACACTCAACGCCTCGAGAATAAACACTCCACCAATAAACGGTAGCAGCAACTCCTGCTTGATCACCACCGCCACCGTCCCAATCGCGCCACCCAGCGCAAGGCTACCCACGTCACCCATAAAAATTTCAGCGGGGTGTGCGTTATACCAAAGAAAACCGATACTCGCCCCCACCATCGACCCGCAAAATACCGTAACTTCACTCACCATCGGCATTCGCTGCAGCTCCAGATAGTCCGAGAACACCACATGTCCACTCACATAAGTCAGCACCGTCAGCGCACCCGCCGCAATAATCGTGCACCCAATTGCCAATCCGTCCAATCCGTCAGTTAGGTTCACTGCATTACTCGCACCCGCAATCACAATCATGACAAAGATGACGAACGGCACAAACACCAGCCAATGCATATGCGGAACGTGCCCCATCCACTCCCACACCAGATCCGGCCGAAACCGTTTTGCAAACGGCACCATGAGCCGGGTTGAATATCCTCCGCGTGTCTCCATCACAACCAGCGCCGCCGCCACTCCAGCGCTCACCACAAATTGCAAGCCGAGCTTCGCCCGTGCTGTCAGCCCCTGGTTCTGCCGATGCACAACCTTAATGTAGTCATCCGCAAACCCAATCGTCCCGAACGCCAGCGTCGACAGCATCACGAGCCACACATATGGATTCGAAAGATCCGACCAAAGTAGGGTAGGCACCAGAATCGAGATGCAGATGAGCACTCCGCCCATCGTTGGCGTCCCGCTTTTCTTCTGATGCGACTGGGGCCCTTCTTCACGGATATATTGCCCGATCTGAAATTCCCGTAGCTTCTCAATCACGTAGGGGCCAATCAGCAGGCCAATCAACAACGCCGTCAGACTCGCAAACACCGTACGAAACGTGAGGTAGCGGAATATACGGAACAACCGGAAATAAGGAAATAGCTTCTGATACAGCAACCAATAGAGCAAAACGTCTCCGCCTTTTACCCGCAGCTTATGCCCGTTTTTGTCGCGAGTCACCCGTTATCTTAACAGCCATGTGCCCTATAGCCTGTGGTTAATCTGATGCGCGAACCAACACAACTCCCCACCATCCGCAGAAACCTCATGCTCAAAGCCCATTCTCCAGCGCAAAGCAAAGCGCATCCGCAGCCATCGCCAACTCGAAGGCCAGGTGAGCATCGTGGTCTGCATCTTCCGCTTGCCGCAACAATTCGACTGTCACTGGAAATAGGTCTGTCCCCTTTCCACGTTCTTCACCTTCGATCTGCTCTAATCTGTGATCCGTCTCCGCAATAAACTTCTCGAGCCACTCCGGCGCCGGCGACGCGACCTTCTGTCGATATTTGTCTCGCGCCGCGTAAAGACCGGCCATTGACAGATGCTCTGCGGCCCTCAATACTCCAATCGCCCGCAATACAAACTTATTTCCATCTTCATTCTCCGATGCCTTCCGATAAAGCTTCACTCCTCGCTCCAGCAGATCTCGCAGGTCTTCACCGGTGCCCCTTTCCATCAGAGAGATCACTACCGAAGCCCGCTGCATATGGTGAAAGGCTGTCATCAGTCCATGATCTGATGCGTAGGTCGCTTTCGACCTGGCCGCGTTTTCCCCAACGTGCTTCGCTCGCCTTCTTTGCATGCTTTTTCGCGACGTGTTTCTTAGCCACGTGCTTGGCCGCCTTCTTTGCGTGCTTCTTCAGCGCGACCTTCTCCTCTTTTTTGGCGATAGCCTTGCCCTTATCCGACATCGTTACGCTCCGTTTCAAACCCAGTTGTCATAAACCATTCAGATGCTACCCACAACCGCCACGTTATTGCGGTACTTTCGCAATGACCGCCAAAGCCTTTTCCAGACGTACGCCTCGGGAAGCTTTCAATAACACTACGTCCCCCGCCCGAACATTCGCAACCAACCACTCTCCCGCCTCTTCAGAACTGGACACAAATAACGCATCCGCTCCAGCTGTTTTGGCAGCATCCACCATAGCCTCAGCCGTTCCACGAACTCCCAGAACGTAGTCGACGCCTCGCTCCGCCATCCGCAATCCGCAGGCAGCGTGCAACGACTCCGCATCCGGCCCGAGCTCCAACATCTCCCCCGCCACCACAATGTGTCGTTCCGCGGGCATCGACATCAGCGCCTCTACCATCGCATCCAGCGCTGTCGGATTCGAGTTGTAGCAGTCGTTGATCAACATCGCACCACGCCATTCCAGCACCTCGCCGCGCTTATCGCCTGCCCGCATCTCACCGACTGCCGCCGCACATTCCTCCAACCCGATTCCACTCCGAAGGCCCACCGCGATCGCCGCCAGCGCATTCGGAACATTGTGAGTCCCCAGCATCTTCAGATGCACACTTGCCCGCGCACCCTTCGCCTCCACGGTAAACACCACTCCCTCGGCACCCAACTCTGCCACATGAACCGCCCTCACCTCGGCTCCCTCACCCACTCCGTAGAAAACCGCACGCTCGCCGAGCCCTCGACCAAACGAAGCAACATACGCATCGTCGAAGTTCAGCACCGCTACCCCATCTGGCGGCAACGCTTGAATTAGCTCAAACTTTGCCTTAGCGATTCCCGCAACTCCGTCTGCGAAAAACTCCAGGTGTACAGGCCCGACATTCGACACCACGGCCCAATCCGGCTCTGCAATCTTTGCCAGAGCCGCGATCTCACCCGCATGGTTCATACCCATCTCAATAACTGCAACTTCATGCTCGCGCTCCAGCTTCAACAACTGCAACGGCAAGCCAAACCCATTATTCAAATTCCCTGACGACTTCAGCACCTTGAACTTCGTTCCCAGAACCTGCGCCACCGCCTCTTTCGTAGTCGTCTTGCCGGCCGACCCCGTCACCCCGATTACACGTCCACCCCACTCCCGCCGCACAGCATGAGCAAGCTGCTGCAGTGCCTTCAGCACACAGTCCTCTCCATTTGCAACCTGCAACAAACGCGTTGCGTCCACTTCGGACGGGACGATCCACCGATTGCTTACCACCGCTGCAACTGCTCCGTTTGCGAGAGCAGCCTGCACATACTCATGCCCATCCAGCCGTTCGCCGCGCACCGCAAAGAACAGCTCTCCAGCGCCTATCGTCCGCGAGTCGATCGCATACCCCACCGCCTCGGCCGACGTGTCGAACTCCCCATCCGCATGAATCCAATCCGCAACCTGTCCCAACGTCAGTTTCAAGCAATCTCCTTCAAAACATCAGCAGCCACGGCCACATCATCAAACGGCACAGTACCATCTTTCAATATCTGGACCTTCTCGTGCCCTTTGCCCGCGAGCAAAACAATATCTCCTGCTCGACCTGCACGAATCGCAATCTCAATCGCCCCCGCTCGATCTTCCTCCACGATGCAAGTGGTACCGGTCTCTTTCACTCCCGCCAACGCCTCCTGAATGATCACCATCGGCTCTTCACTTCGGGGATTATCACTGGTCAACACAACAAGATCGCTGCCCTCGCCCGCCGCCCGCCCCATTCGCGGACGTTTCGTCTTATCTCGATCCCCTCCACATCCAAATAACGTAATCACTCTTCCACCGTGCCCCTTAACTAACTCCCGCGCCAGTGAAATTAAATTCCGCAAAGCATCATCCGTGTGGGCATAATCCACCACCACAGTCACATCATTCGACGAGGCCACCACCTCAAACCGCCCCGGCACTTGTGCTCCCGTCGCTGCCCCAGCCACAACCTCCTCCAGCGTCAACCCACGCGCCAACGCCGCACATGACGCTGCGAGCAGGTTGTACACATTCACCCGTCCCGTCAACGAAGACCGTATTGACACATCTCCATTCGGCGTCTTAAAGACAAATCTCGTCTCACCCGCACGCAGTATCACATCTTCCGCACGATACTCCCCACTTCGTGGTGCCAGCCCATACCGCATCATCTGAGATCCTCGGGCATTCGCGCTAAGACGCTCCCCGTAGGCATCATCTCCGTTGATGACAGCTACCCTGGGAGGTGGTGCACCAACTCCCTCGAACAACCTCGCCTTCGCCGCAAAATACTCTTCCATTGTCCCGTGATAATCAAGATGGTCCTGCGTAAGATTCGTAAACATCGCCACGTCCACTGGCAGCCCCCACACCCGCTCCTGCTCCAGCGCGTGCGATGACATCTCCATCACCGCTTCAGTCGCTCCAACCCTCAGGCCATCGGCAAAGAGCGACAACACATCCCTTGACTCCGGAGTTGTGTGCGGCGAAACTCGCACCTTCTCTCCCACATGCGTCTCAATCGTCCCAATCAACACGCACGTCCTTCCCACACTTCGCAACATCGCCTCAAGCAAGAACGCAGTCGTCGTCTTACCATTCGTCCCCGTAACGGCGCTCAATGCAAGCCGACGCTCCGGGTGATTCATTACAGACGAACTCACCTCCGCCAATGCCCGACGACCCCGCTCGACCAGAGCGGCTCCAACTCCACCGTGCGTCCGCCGTAGCCTCTCAAAAGCTTCTCGCGAGTCAGTCACGACTGCCACTGCACCCTGCGCAACAGCGGCATCTAGAAATCTATTTCCATCCGTCGCGCCACCCCGCATCGCAACGAACACATCGCCTCTTCCTACCCGCCGCGAATCATATTCGACCCCGGCGACCTCAACCGACGGACACCAACGCTCCGTAGCGTTAAGCTCCCTGCACACCATCTCCCAATTCATATAAGGATGCTAGCTGACAGAGACACTGCCTGACGCCCAAAATGCATTATCTGCTGAACCGCACAATAACCTCTGTCCCCGCTGGCACCATGGTTCCTGCCGCAGGCACCTGCTCACGAGCCAACCCATTTCCTACCGCCTGCACCCGCAAACCCACGGCATCCGCACGCTCCACCACGCCCCTTAGCCCAGTTCCCTCAAAAGATGGCACCGGGACACGCAGCCCCGCATCCACCACCACAGAACCCTTCTCTTTCACCGCGATCGCAGGCACAGTCTTAACCGGAGCCAACCGCGTCGAAGCTGCTCCATCACCTGCCGTCTCCGAACTCGTTCCACCATTTGCTTGGAATGCCGCCAAGACCTTCGCAGGCAGCAAACTTGTGATTCCCCCGGTATTCTGTGTCGTCTTCTGCGTGGCCGCAACCGGCTTTTGGTTCATTGCCACATCTGCAGGCGCAGCGTTCGCTGGGGCGCGCAGCGGATCATCCGCTGGCAAACTGTTCACATCGTCAAACATCGCGGTCAAATCTGGATTGTTTTCGCTCGGCGCATCCCCGGCCTCATCCGTCTTCTCCGCCACCGTCAACTCTTTTTTTGTCTTCAATGGCTGATCGTGCGGCACGCCCAAATACTCAAGCACCTGCTGGGCAACCTCTGCAAACACGGGCGCGCTCGCCGCACCGCCGTAGTGCTGCACCTCGCTGCCCGCTGTCGGAGTGTCGATCACGACCGCGACCGAGATTGCAGGATTACTTACTGGCGCAAAACCCGCAAAGCTCGCCACCAGCTTCGTGTGAGAGTAAGTGTGTGTCGCCGGGTCGATCTTCTGCGCCGTACCAGTCTTGCCGCCCGAGCTATAACCGTTCAGCGCCGCCTGCCGTCCCGTGCCCTCGACCACAATACCCTGCATCATCATTCGCATCTTCGCAGAGGTCATCTCCGTGATCACTCGGTGCGCGCCATCGGGTAGAGTCGCGGGCAGCCCGTTCGAAGGCCGGAACGCCGCGGGCTTCAGCCGCGAATCGCCCTTCATCTCATCGGTCGACTGCAGCAGTACATGTGGAGGCATATAAACTCCGCCATTTGCAATCGTCGAGACCATCGTCACCAACTGCACCGGCGTGACGCCTACCTCCTGTCCGATCGCCATCGACAGAATGCTGGTCGCATCCCATTTCCTCGGATTCCGCAACAAGCCGCGTGTCTCGCTCGGCAGTTCGATCCCCGAGCGATCGCCAAAACCGAAGGCCCTCATATAGTCATAGAACTTTTGATTCCCCAGCTTCAACGCCATCTTTGCCGCGCCGACGTCGCTCGAGTGTTCGAGCGCATACTGAACCGTCACGCGGCCAAAGTGGTCGCTCCTGTCGTCATGCAACGTGCGCCCATACATCGTCATCGCGCCGCCCTGACAATCGACAATGTCCGTTGGTTGCACCCCCGCCGCATCGATCGCGGCAGAGTAAGTCACCAGTTTGAAAGTCGATCCCGGCTCATACACATCGCTTACCGCCAGGTTCGTCAACAAACCCGCGTCCATGTGCTT
The DNA here is from genome assembly GCA_963771625.1 of uncultured Acidobacteriaceae bacterium. Classification (GTDB taxonomy): domain Bacteria; phylum Acidobacteriota; class Terriglobia; order Terriglobales; family Acidobacteriaceae; genus Edaphobacter. The sequence continues at coordinate 113,634 of CAVYUE010000016.1, read as the reverse complement.
CTGATCATTTGGATTGAACCGCGGAGAAACCGCTAGCGCCAGAACCTGTCCCGTGTGCGGGTCCTGCACGACGACCGTCCCATGCAGAGCCTTCACCTTCTCCACCTGCGCGTCCAGCGCCCGCTCCGCCATGTACTGAATATTTGCGTCGATCGATAGGACCAGATTTTCACCTGGCATTGGTTGACTCTCTTCGCTGCCCAACACATGCCGTTTCGCATCGAGCGCCGTCAGCATGTGCCCCGGCTCACCATGCATATCCTCGTCGAACTGCCGCTCTAGGCCACCAAGTCCCACATCGTCGGTGCCGACATACCCCAGCACCTGCGCAGCCAGATCATTATTGGGATAGAACCGTTTGAACTCTTTCTGAAAGTAGACGCCCTTCAAATTCAACTCTCGCAGCCGTTCCGCAATTGCCGGATCGACCTTCCTCGCCACCCACGCAAAGTTCCTCGAAGCATTGAACCGCGCCAACATCTGTTGTTGCGAAGTGAAGTTATCCCTCGGATCCGCATGTACGATCTCGGCCAGTATCTCCGCCGCGCTCGCGCGATTGTCCCCCAGCTCCGATGGCACCGCATACACGCTATCGACCTGCACCGTCACCGCAAGCTCACGCAAATTTCGGTCATACAACATGCCCCGTCGCGGAGCTACCTCAAACGTTCTCTGCTGCTGCAGTGCAGCGCGATGCACAAAATCAGAGTGCCGCACCACCTGCAACCATCCGAGTCGCAGAGCAATCAAAGACGTCCAGACACAAAAAAACAACGCCACGTACGCAAAACGGATCCTCCGTATCGGAGCGGTCAACGTCTGCCGTGGCGCCTTGTTCATTCCATCCCTGCTTTTTCGTTTAGTCGTACGTCACTGGCCTCTTCGTCGAACGCCCTCAGCAAATTCGAAGAACTTCAGATGCTTTCTGAGCCCAACAATCTATTGCACCATCTGCATTGCGGGAGCGTTCGCCTGCGCCAGCACCGGAGCGTTTGGATCTCCGCCTTCAGGCCGTACAACCTGCCCCGGCTGCGGCTCTCCCAGCCCAAGCTGCTTGGCAATCTTGTCGATCCGGCCCGGATCAGTCAACTGAGCTTCAGAGAGGCGAAGCTGCCGGTTCTCCTCGCGCAGTTGTTCAACCTGTAACTTCTGCGCTTCGACGTGATAGCCAATCTCGATCGCCGAAAAATGCTGCCACACATAAACCATCACCAGCAGAAACAGCACGCTCATCACTGAAGTGAACGTCCGCATCTCGCGCCGCCGTTCAGGATCATCCGCCTTCACGATGCGGCTGTTGTCAATGTGCTTGGTAAAGAAAACCTCGGGCGTCGGTCCGCGACGCGCACGCCGCTGCGCCTCGTAGAGTTCACGATTCCGCGACGTCAGCGACTCCGCACGGCTCTGCGCCCGCGAACCCACCATCTCCATCTGTTGTCCTGCTATCGCCGAAGCTGCCATCGCGCACCTCACTTACTCGTCTTTCAAATCTTTGCCACTCTCCAAACGTACGAACCGGGCCGGGATCGCTATTGGAGGAAGGGACTTTGTCGTACTGAGTTGTCTTTCGCCTGAAAGAAGGTGGGACAACCCCGGCCCGATCACTTGTTTTCTCTGTCTATATAGATTGCACCATTTTCGGTGCAACAGAGAAACTTGTACCTAAACTTTTTCTGCCGCCCGCATCTTTGCACTGCGCGACCGCGGGTTTCTCATCTGTTCCTGCTCAGCCGCTACCACCGGCTTCTTCGTCAAAATCTCAAATATCTTCGCGTCCTTAGCAGCCTTGAACGCATCTTTCACCAGCCGGTCCTCCAAAGAGTGGAAGCTGATCAACACCAGCCTTCCCCCCGGCTTCAACAGAGATCCCGCGCTCTTCAGCAGCGATTGAATCTCTCCCAACTCGTTATTCACCCGAATCCGAAGTGCTTGAAAGGTCCTTGTAGCGGGGTGAATCTTCTCGCCTTTCATTGGTGGGGCCTCGGCCGATACGATTCGAGCCAATTCTGCTGTAGTCGTAATCGGCCGGGCCCTAACAATGGCTCTGGCGATTCTCCGCGACCTCCTTTCCTCTCCGAATTCGTAAATCAGGTCGGCGAGTTCGTTTTCGTCTTCCTGATTTACCACTTGCTCGGCCGTCTCCCCGCTGCGCGTATCCATCCGCATATCTAACGGGCCATCGGTCCGAAAACTAAATCCTCTGTGCGCCTCGTCCAGCTGCAGGCTGCTCACGCCAAAATCAGCGAGCAATCCATCCAGGCTCCCCGGTTCAATCACCCCTGTGGTCTCCGAAAACGCCCTCGGCTCAAACACCACCTCCGGCATCTCGTCTCCAAGCTCAGCCCGCAAAACCTCAAGCCTTGCTTTAGCCTTTTCCATCGCCTCCGGGTCGCGGTCAAAGCCGATCAACTTGCCTTTGCCGCCCAGCCTCTTTGCAATCTCCAAAGAGTGCCCCGCAAGACCCAGCGTCGCATCAACAATCACGCCGCCCGGCCGCACATTCAAATACTCCAAAACTTCTTCTAAAAGAACCGGCACATGTTGCGGACTCTTCATAATTCACCCGCCTTCTGTGCTGCCCCTGGGGGCCTCCGTGCACCTTCTAAGCAACAACCTTTGTCTTATCTGCAAACGCCATCAAATCCGCATCCGTCAGTTCAACCGCTCCGCTTGCCTTCTTCATCTCGGCGTCGAAGAGTTCAGCGTTCACAACTTCCAACAGCGTCTGCGACCCAAGAACATTGACCTCGCCCGTAACCTTCGCCAACTCCCTAAGCTTCTGCGGAATCAGCACCCGGCCCTGCGCATCCATCTCCGCCATCTGGCCGTAAAAATTCGTTACATCCTGAAACTTCTTCCGTACCGGGTCCATCGGGGACATCTTTGACAGCGACGCCTCGATCTGCTCCCACTCCTTCAGCGGATAAACCTGCGCCCGCTTCCCATCCATGCTCGTTATGTAGAACTGGGGTCCATATAGCTCATCCACACGGCGCTTGAACTCGGCAGGGAGTTTCAAGTCTCCCCTTCTCGTCAACGCGTGTTGGGTGATTTCCCCGAAACATAACGACCTCGATACCTGGCCCGACTCAACTTCGGCCCAAAATCACTTCGCGTCGTAGAATTTGGCCTGTAGGGAACCTAGTTTGGTCCACCAAACTCCAAAATCTTCTACTTGGCTCCACCAGCATCGCCGAGCCCTCTCACCCTGTAAAGAGTTAATTTGTGCAACTTCTGTGTATTTCCCATATCGGGATGTGGAAAACTCAGCCTCTTGGGCAATCTAGAAAGACAACCACTACAGGCAGTGTTTGCTCTCGTGGTTCATACCTTTGGAGTTACTTGCTAGGCTCGAATCCATCTGGTAAGCGAAATAAAAGCGAAAGTACTAGCTCCCGCCTAACAACTTCTTCCGCCGAAGCAACCAGATCAGGTAAGCCAGCACCGCGAGATTGATCAGCAATAGGCTCAACCGGAACCAATCCGGACGATGCGCGAGCTCATACAACTCCCACGGCAAAAATGAGACGGTCAGTACCAGAGTCAGATACTCAGCCCAGACCTTCTCCATCAGCAATCCAACTCCCTCTGTTAGGGCCAAGGCCGAATAACCGAACGTCGCCACGCTAATCTGTCGCAACCGATGGGCATCGATGAGGTCGACCTTATCAAGCAGCAGTGCGACAAACCGGCTCTCAGGATCGAACTTCAGCCTTACGGCCAGCCGCAATATCTCGTCTCCAAGATCTTTATGCAGCAGATGAAGTGCACCTGCGCCGATACAGAAGAAAAATATCGCCTTCCCTAGTTTGAACAGGCCAATCAGCAGCAAGCCGCGGTCGTGCGTACCGCTCGCATGGCTGCCGTCTTCTTGCGCCTGCATCAACCCGTGACCACTGCTCGGTTCGTTTTGCATGAGCTCCGACTTTCAGTTGACGGGGAGTCAATGGAATTGTCAACGCCCCGTCAGTGGCAGTCGGTCTTTACGTCATCAACATCCTTCAAGGAACAGTTGTCTTCACGCAATCGAGCTCTCCACGAGTACGTTCTCCTTCAGCTTTTGCGAGCAGCATAGAGATGTACCAAATCCAGTCCGCGCGAGTGGACGTAGATGCTTATGAGCACCCCTGCAGGGAATGAGCTTCTAGAAACCATGAAACACAAAGGATAACGACAATGAAGAAGACATTCCTCGCAGCCATGGCCGTAGCCGCTATGGCCATCACCTCACTCAGCGCCCATGCCCAGAAGGATCCAGATGTAGGCGGCGCCACCATGTACCCCACCAAGACCATCGTTGAGAACGCCGCCAACTCACCAATTCACAAGACCCTCGTCGCTGCGGTCAAGGCCGGCGGTCTGGTCGACACCCTCAACAGCCCTGGCCCCTTCACCGTCTTTGCCCCAACCGATGATGCCTTCGCCAAACTGCCCCCAGGCACAGTCGAGATGCTCGTCAAGCCGGAGAACAAGGACACCCTCGTCAAGATCCTCACCTACCATGTCGTAGCCGGCAAGGTGAGTGCCAAGGAGCTTGAGAAGATGATCAAGAAGGGCGGCGGCAAGGCCACACTCAAAACCGTCCAGGGAGAAGACCTCACCGCAACCATCTCCGGCGACAAGATCGTGCTGACCGACGCCAAGGGCGGCATGGCCACCGTCACCACAGCCGATGTCTTCCAATCCAACGGTGTCATTCATGTCATCGACACCGTCCTCATGCCCAACTAAGAGTTCCTCCTGCAATGCCAAAGGCGCCTCATCAAGAGGCGCCCTTTTTTTCACTGTGTAAAGCACCTAACAATTCGCACGCATGAAAACTCGCAGCTTCACTCGACGACAAGTTATAACCAACCCAGCCATGCGTCACACCTACCACTCCGAGCAATGGCTCCCCTATTCCATAGATGTAGTTTTCGCTTTCTTCTCCAACCCTGAGAATCTACCTCGTCTCATGCCCCCGTGGCAGAAAGCACGCATTGAAGAGGCAGCCCTCACCGCTCCTCCACCCCCTCCCACCCCCGACCAGCCCCTTCGCTCCAAAAGCCGCCGCCGCGGGTGCAGGCTCACGCATCACCCTCAGCTTCAAACCCTTCCCTTACGCTCCACTCCGAGCCACATGGGAGGCTGAAATCACCGAGTTCGTCTGGAACGATCACTTCTGCGACCACCAACTCCGCGGCCCCTTCGCCTATTGGCATCACTGCCATCAGCTCCGTTCAGAGACCCGCACAGAATCCGGAATCTCTACCCCTGGCACCCTGCTCCACGACGAAGTCGAATACGAGCCACCCCTCGGCAAACTCGGCGATCTCGCCGACCGTCTCTTCATCACCCGCCAACTCCGAAGCACCTTCGCCTATCGCCACACCCTCACGCGCGAACTCCTGCTCTCTCTGTCACGTCCTTAGACAGAAAAATGGGATGCATAAGCACCCCATCTCTCCTGACATCTTTGAACAACTCTACGAGTGCTTCGCCAGTACATGATCCATCATCTTCGCGAGATAAGGTCTTGCCTTCTCCAGAGCAGCCTCCGCGGTCAGGCCATACTTCTCCCGAAGCGACTCAACCTTGCCATGCTCGATAAACGCATCCGGCCAACCTACCCGCACCACCGGTACCTGCAGCTCAAGATCGCTAATCACCTCCATTACCGCCGAGCCAAATCCACCCGCCAGCACATGGTCCTCAAGCGTAACTACCAGACCGCAACGACCGCCGTATTCGGCGACGCAATCACGATCTACAGGCTTCGCAAATCGTGGATTGATGACGGCCGCGGAAAAGCCCTCGCCACGCAGTAGTTCTGCCAGACGTTCAGCCTCCGGCAACATCGCTCCTAGGCCGAAGATCGCAACCTCCGCTCCGTCGCGAATCACCTCGGCCTTGCCAATCTCTAGCGCCACCGGCTGCTCCTTCACAGCAACCCCAGGCCCGGTGCCGCGCGGATAACGAATCGCGCTCGGCCCCTCGTGCAGCATCGCGGTATACATCATGTCCGCCAGTTCATCCTCATCCTTCGGCACCATGTGGATTAGGTTCGGCACACTCCGCAGGTAGCTAATATCGAACAGCCCATGGTGCGTCGGACCATCATCGCCGCTCAACCCGCCACGGTCCATGCAGAACACCACCGGCAGATTCTGCAGACACACGTCATGCACGATCTGGTCAAACGCCCGCTGTAGAAAAGTGGAGTAGATCGCGCAAAATGGCTTATAGCCCTTCGTCGCCATGCCAGCCGCAAAGATCACGGCATGCTCTTCCGCAATCCCCACATCGAAGTATCGCTTTGGATGATGCGGCCTAAACAGATCGAGCGCTGTGCCATTCGGCATCGCAGCTGTGATCGCAACCACTTTCTCGTTCGCAGTCGCCAGCTTGGTCAGCGACTCGGCAAATATCTCCGAGTAGGTCTTCTGTCCCACAGACTTCGTCTCACCCGTCTGCGCGTCATAGGGCCCCAGCCCATGGAACTTCTTCTGCTTCTCAATCGCCGGCTGAAAGCCTTTGCCCTTTTGCGTAATAGCATGCAGCACAACCGGCTTATTCTGCTGCTTCAAGAAATTAAACGTCTCAATCAGCAGAGGCAGATTGTGTCCATCGAGCGGCCCAAAATAGCTCAGTCCAAACTCTTCAAACAGCGTACCCGGACCGATCAAACCTTTGGCTGCCTCTTCCGCCTTACGCGCCACATGCCGCACCGTTTTGCCGCCAAATCGCTCCAGCAGGTCCGCCGCCTTGTCGTGCAAATTCGAGATCGTAGGATTCGTCACGATCTTGTGGAAGTACTCCGCAATCGCCCCCACGTTCTTATCGATCGACCACGCATTATCGTTCAACACCACAATCAGGCGCTTAGTTTGAGCGGCTATATTGTTCAGCGCCTCAAAAGAGATTCCGTTTGTAAACGCTGCATCGCCTGCAAGCGCGACAATATGCTCCTTACCCCCGGACATATCCCGCGCAACAGCCATCCCCAGTGCCGCACTCAGTGCAGTCCCAGCGTGCCCTGCACCATAGCTGTCATGCTCGCTTTCGGTGCGCAGCATAAACCCATTCAGCCCACCCGGCTGTCGAATCGTATGGAACAGCTTCTCCCGCCCAGTCAGCAGCTTGTGCACATAAGCCTGATGGCTGACATCGAAGACAAAGCTGTCCGTCGGCGTATCAAAAACATAGTGCATCGCCAAAGTCAGCTCAACGACGCCCAAATTCGGGCCGATATGTCCGCCTGTCTTCGAAACTCCGACAATCAGACGCGCCCGTATCTCCTCCGCCAGTAGCGTCAGCTCTGGAATCGTCAGCTTTTTTACATCGGCGGGAGAATTAATCGTCTCAAGAATGTTACTCATCAAAACCTGTTCTGCAGTCTCGCTTACCGAGCGTCGCGTCCTGCGCCAAACACATACCACATCCTGAACTCGGCGAAATGAGGTAGCCCTTAAGTATATCAACCCTCAAGGCTGCTCTTTGTTGCTTTTTCGTGTCACGACTTCTTAGACGCTCGTCACCGTTTAAGTGATATCCCTAAATCTCTTATCTCTTTCAATCGAAGCATCCGCGAAACAGAACGCCCTTCTTTCTTGAATAACGCCTAAGACGAGCTGATCGGATCGTTCACAAACGGTTTCAACCAGGCGTCCTTCCCCCAAGTCCCTCAAATTTCGCTCCAGCCCGTCTTCGCCTCTAAGGTATGCTTCCCTCACATGATCCCCGCCGTCACCACGACAGGCCTCACCCGCCGTTTCGGCGACTTCACCGCCGTTCAGGACGTCAACCTCACCGTCGCCCCCGGCCAGTTCTTCGGCTTCCTCGGCCCTAACGGAGCCGGCAAATCCACCACCATCAAGATGCTCACCGGCCTTCTCGCTCCCACCTCCGGCTCCATCCAAATCCTTGGCCTTGACGCCATCGCCAATGCCATAGAGGTCAAGCGTCAAATCGGTGTCGTCCCCGAAGGCCTCGCCCTCTTCGGCCGCCTCACCGCAGCCGAATACCTCCGTTTCGTAGGTCGCATGTACGGCCTCGACTCTGCCACCACCAACACGCGCACTACAGAGCTCCTCGACTTCATGGGCCTGGCTGGCGAAACCCGCAAGCTCATCACAGACTTCTCCCACGGTATGCAGAAAAAACTCGCCCTCGCCGCCGCCGTCATCCACGGCCCCAAGATCCTCTTCCTAGACGAACCCTTCGAAGGCGTCGACGCAATCGCATCGGGCACTCTCAAGGCCATGCTTCAAGGCATGATCTCCCGAGGCGCTACCATCTTCCTCACATCACACGTCCTCGAAATCGTCGAGCGCCTCTGCACCCACATCGCCATCATCGACCGCGGCCACCTCATCGCCAACGGCTCCCTTGAAGAACTCCGCGCCGGCGTCCAGGCCCGCCTTCCCGAAGGCGATGGCATAGCCAATCAAACCCTCACCCTCGAACAGATCTTTCTCAGCGTCGTCGGCAGTGACCCCAATGCGGTCCATCCTGAACAGGAGCTCTCATGGCTGGGCTAACGCAACCCCCGCCCCCGCAGCCGACAAACCCGACAGCAGTCCACGCCCTACCCTGGACTGCCGCTCAAAGCCGCGCCCAGTTCGCCGCTCTCGCTCAACTCCGCTGGTGCATATTCCGTAACGCCTTCCGTCGCAAAGGGGGAGCCGGCGAACTAGCCGCCCGCATCATCTTTCTCCCCTTCATCGGCATCATCGCAATAGGCCCTATCCTCGGCGCTGGCTTCGGCAGCTACTACCTCATCTCGTCCGACAAGCTCGGCCTGCTCCCCGCCCTCACTTGGAGCATCTTCGCCCTTTGGCAGCTCGTCGTTCTCAACATCGCCCCACCCAGCCTCAGCTTCGACATCAACACCATCATCCGCTTCCCCCTGAGCTTCTCGCGTTACCTCACTGCACGCCTCTTCTTCGGCCTGCTCTCTGCCTCAAACGTCATCGGCACCCTCGCCCTCATCGCAGCCGACATCGGCATAGGCATTGCAAAACCCTCTCTTCTCCCTTGGTCTACGCTCCTCCTCGCGACCTTCGCTCTCGCAAACATCTTCTTCACCCGCATGGTGCTCGCTTGGGTCGACCGCTGGCTCTCCACACGTCGCGCCCGCGAGCTCCTCACCGCGTTCATCCTCTTCGCATCTCTCGGCTTCCAGTACATCAACCTGAACTTCAACCCGGGCCTTCAACGCAGCGGCCACCATGCTAACCATCTCCCCTTCTTACTCAAAGCGTTCCACCACATCCAACCGATCGCCGCACTCCTTCCACCCGGACTCACCGCGACCTCAATTGCGAGCTTCACTCAGGGTCGCATCCTCGTAGCCATGGGATCACTGCTTGGCCTCATCCTCTTCGCCACCCTCTTCCTCAGCATCTACGCCTGGCGCATGCATCGCGAGTTCCGCGGAGAGAACCTCAGCGAACTCACCAAGCAGCCTCCCGTAGCCCGATCCACACCAATTGCTGCGTTGTCGGCTCGCCCTTCACTCAGCGCTCCAACCGGCACCTTCGGCCTCAACCCTACGATCGCCGCATGCCTGCAAAAAGAGTTCATCTACGTTCGCCGCAACACCAACCAGCTCTACGGCTTCATCGCCCCGATCTTTATGGTCTTCCTATTCGCTAACCGCATCGGGAGCGCCGGCCGATTCGGCAGCTTCGTCTTCCCCGTAGCCGTTGCGTACTCCATACTGGGCGTCTCAGTTCTCTCCTACAACTGTCTTGGCATGGATGGCGCTGGCATCCAGCTCTACTTCCTCGCGCCCATCCGCCTTCGCACTGTCTTCCTAGCCAAAAACCTCGTCGGCTTCCTCCTCAACCTCATCGAACTTGTTCTGATCTTCGCCGTGATCAGCTTCGTCGCCCATCCCCCCACCTTTCTCATCACTCTCGCTACTATCTCTTGGCTCTTCTTTGCCACCCTCACCAACGGCGCAATCGGCAACCTCCGCTCCCTCGCCGCCCCGAAGAAGATCGATCTCTCGAAGGTCAGCCGAAAGCAGACCTCGCAGCTCAGTGCTCTCATCGCCCTGGGTATCGTCGTCGCCTGCTTCGGCATCGGCTATGCCGGAGTGGTCCTTGCGAACTACCTCAAGCATCCCTGGCTCATGGTCCCTATCTTCCTCATCCTGGCCACCGCCGCGTTCATCTTTTACATTCAAGTCCTCAACCGTCTCGATACAACCGCCGCTAACCATCGTGAACAGCTCTCCGAAGAACTCTGCAAAACCTAGCTTTGCCATTGCCATATCACGCACGAGACAAACCCTCGTCAAACCTGAGCTACACTACCAGTCACCGCAGACAAACCCATCCTGCATGCGTCAAAGTATGCGGAGCCGCCACACGATGAAGGGGAAGACAAATGCAGTTTCGTAGCCGCAAGACCGCAGCCCTGACCGCACTCGCGATTGCCACAACGCTCGGCGTACACGCCAAAGCCCAGAACACCACCGAACAGCCCGACAAGTACCAGTGGCTCGAAGACGTCTCCGGCGAAAAACCCATGGCCTGGGTCAACGCCGAAAACGAGCGCTCCGCCAAGATCCTCCAAGGCGATCCGCGCTACGCTGTCCTGGCCGAAACCGCGCTCAAGGTCCTCGAATCGCCGAGCCGTCTCCCATCCCCGGATCTCATCGTCGGCGAGGTCTACAACACCTGGCAGGACGCCCAGCACGTCCGCGGGATATTGCGAAAAACATCGATGGCCAGCTATCTCACCGCGCAGCCCGATTGGCATACCGTCATCGACTACGACGCCCTCGCCGCGCAGGACAACGAGAAGTGGGTGCAGAAAGGCCTCAACTGCCTTTATCCAGGCGATGGCCTCTGCCTCGTCGCCCTCTCGGCTGGTGGCGAAGACGCCGAAACCCTTCGCGAGTTTGATCTTAAAACCGGCAAATTCGTAGAAAACGGCTTCGTCCTGCCCAAGTCGAAACAGGACGTCACCTGGGTCGACAAAGATACCCTCTTGGTGGCGCGCAACTGGGGTCCCGGCACCATGACCCAGTCCGGCTACCCCTTCGTGGTCAAACTCTGGAAGCGCGGCCAGCCACTCGACCAGGCCAAAGAGGTCTACCGCGGCACTGAAGCCGACGTCAGTGCCGGCGCAAGCGCACTCCACGATAGCCAGGGCCATCACGCTGTCGTCTTTACACGTGGCGTCAACTTCTTCGAACGCGAGGTTGCACTCGACACCCCCGACGGTCCTAAAAAAATCTCTACTCCAGGCAAGTCCGAAATCAACGGCTTGCTCGATGGCCAGATCATCCTCACCCTCAACGAAGACTGGAAGCCCGACGGATCGTCCACCACCCTACCGCAAGGCTCAGTCGTCTCGCTCGACCTCGAAGCCGTCAGAAAAGATCCCGCCCACCTCAAGCCAACCGTCATCTTCTCCCCAACCACCGAGGAGTTCGCACAAAACACAGCCGTCACCAAAAACCACCTCATCCTCACAACGCTTGACCACGTCCAGGGTCGGGCTTACGTCTACACTCGCGACGCAAAGAAATCCTGGACCCACAAAAAGCTCGATATTCCTGACAATCTCAGCGTCGACATCGCAACCACGGACAACTCCAGCAACCAGTTCTTCCTCGAAACCACAGGCTTCCTCACGCCCTCTTCACTCCTTCTCGGCGACGCATCCGCTGCATCCCTCAAACCCGCCAAGACCCTCCCGGCCCAGTTCGACGCCGCCAACCTTGTCGTCGAGCAGCTGCAAGCCACCTCCAAAGACGGAACCAAAGTTCCCTACTTCATCGTCCACCGCAAAGACATCAAGTACGACGGCTCCAACCCCACCCTCATGGGCGCCTACGGCGGCTTTCAAGTCTCCATGACGCCCACCTACAACCCCATCCTCGGCAAACTCTGGCTTGAGCGCGGCGGCATCTACGTCCTCGCCAACATCCGCGGCGGCGGCGAGTTCGGCCCCGCCTGGCACGAAGCCGGACTCAAGACCCACCGCCAGCGCATCTACGACGACTTCGCCGCTGTAGGCCAAGACATGTTCACCCGCAAGATCACCTCGCCCCGTCGCCTCGGCATCGTCGGCGGCTCCAATGGCGGGCTCCTCATGGGCGTCGAGTTCACCCAACATCCCGAGATGTGGAACGCCGTCGTCATCCAGGTTCCTCTCCTCGACATGCTTGGCTTCGAACACATCGCCGCTGGTGCCTCCTGGGTCGGCGAATACGGCACAACCACCATCCCCGAAGAGCGCAAGTTCCTCGCCTCCATCTCGCCTTACAACCAGCTCAACCCCAACATCACCTACCCCGAACCGCTCATCTTCACCACCACCAAAGATGACCGTGTCGGTCCCGTCCACGCCCGTAAGTTCGCCGCCAAGCTCGAGGAGTACCATAAGCCATTCTTCTATGACGAGATCGTCGAAGGCGGCCACGCGGCCGGAGCCAACCTCAAAGAGCAGGCCAACACCCGCGCCGAACAGTACACCTACCTCACTCGCAAGCTGATGGATTAACCAAAACCAGGCAACGGAAAGAATCATCCCTGCCGAGGCAAGGGCGATAGAACTGATGCTGCAAATCGGGCGATCAGCTGCAACGAGGTAAGTATGAAAACAAAACAAGCCATGATCCTCGGGCTACCGCTGATCGCCTCCTGTCTCTTCTTGGCAACCCAGCGCGGATACGCCGAACCGGTGGATGACCGCATCGTGCGGCTCGCAGAACTGGAAATTTATTCTGATCAACTGGAGGCCTACAAAGCGGCGCTGAAAGAAGAGATCAGTACTTCGATTCGAGTGGAACCAGGCGTGTTGACCTTATATGCGGTCTCAGTAAAAGGTCATCCCGAACAGATCCGACTCTTCGAAACATATCGCAATGCAGCCGCATATCAGGCTCATCTGCAATCTCCGCATTTCAAGAAATACAAAGAGCAGACGCAACAAATGATAAAGTCTCTGACGCTTCTTGAAACTGATCCTATTCTGCTCGGCTCCAAGTTCAAATGAGATCCCGGAGCCAAAGAGTTTCGTAACGCTCTCTATCATCGCCGCGTCGCTACCGCACGACTCCGACCACACTCAACATCCTCCCCGCAACACCACTCTCGCCCCGATGCGAAAAGTACTTCATCGCCCCACTCGCATCCTGCGAACAAGCAGTGCACTCCCCCACCATGTGAATCTGCTCCTCGGATAAACCAGCATCCAGCAACTGCCGCCGATTCGCCTCCCAAAGATCCAGGTACCACCTGCCCAAATCCTCCTCGCTCCCTACCCGAAAAAGCTCCTCCCCATACTCAAAACGTGTCCTGAACTCCTTATGTACCTCGTGCCCCACCGAGTAACAACAAGCCCCAATGCTAGGCCCGACAGCAGCCACCAGATCCTCCACCCGCGACCCGTACTCATTGATCATTCTCGCGATCCCCACCTCGACGATTCCTGCCACGGTCCCTCTCCACCCCGCATGAAACGCCGCCACAACCTTCTTCCTCCCGTCCACCACCAGCACCGGAACGCAATCCGCAGTCCCAACTCCAATCAGAACTCCGGGAACATCGGTGATCAGACCATCGCCTTCAAGCACCGCCTTCCCCTCTGCAGTCTGCAATCTCCCTTCGAGAGCTCCATCTTCCTCCCCTACCATCCAAACGGTATCGGAATGAACTTGCCGGAGCCCAACCAGCTTCAATCGATCTTCCCCGCCGACCGCATTCACAAACCGCCGTCGATTCTCCGCAACCAATGCGGCCTCGTCCTCTTTCGTCCACCCCAGATTGAGAGATCTTCCCCCATAAACTGCGGAAGCCCCACCAGCCCTCGTACTGAACCCATGCCGCAGCCACTCAAACCGATCCCACCCTGGAACATGCAAAACTGCTAACTCATCACCCACGCTAACTCCTTCATTTTGAGCGTACTTTAAACTTTCCATTGGCTCGTTCACCCTGACCCACGCCGTCGCTCCCAATTCTAGGCTTTTGGCCAGATCCAGCCAGCCTCTTCATCTCGCGACTTGTAACATTCTTGTACATACAGCGTCTACATCTAGTACCGATGTCGAGCTCCAAGCATCCAAAGATACGTATTCGGTTTGCAGTCCATCTGTCAGACTTAACCTCCTTTTATTTCAACAAAAATTTGCATCCTTGCCCGCGGGTCTGTAATATACCGCGATTGTAGACATGAGAGTGAATGTGCCCAGCGTAAGCCCCCAATTTCTTCGTTCCCGTATCGGCAAAGTTTGTGTCGCCATCATCGGCGCAACTCCTGCCGAGATGCTTGAAAAAGCTACCGCCGTCGTCAAAGAGACGCCCTTCCTCGAGTTCCGACTCGACTACCTCGAAAAACCCCTCCTCGCTCTGCCGAAGCTGAAGCATTTCCTCAGCGACAACACCGCCGTCACCGCTATCGCGACCTGCCGTCGTGCAGCCAACGGTGGCAAGTTTGCCGGCAACCTCGCCGCCGAGATGGAGATCCTCACCAAGGCCGCAACCTCCGGCTTTCACATCGTCGACCTTGAGCTCGAGTCCGCTGAGAGCCTTAAGAAGGGTGAGCTCCAGAAGCTCCGCGACACTGGCGTAGCGCTCATCATCAGCCATCACGACTTCGCCGCCACCAAAGATCTCGACGGCATCTACAAGCGCATCGAGCCCTTCCAGCCCGACTTCATCAAGATCGTGCCCACGGCCAAGACGCTCACCGACAACGTCACCCTCATGCGCTTCATCGAACGCATGGACGATCACTCCAACATCGTCGGTATCTGTATGGGCGACGCGGGCATCATCTCCCGCGTCCTCGGCCTCCGCGCCGGCAGCGCCTTCACCTTCGCCGCCGCCACGGCTGGCGAAGAGACCGGCCCCGGCCAAATCGCCGCTCGCACCCTCATCGAAACCTATCGCATCGACCAGGTCGATGCAGCCACAAAGGTCTACGGAGTCGCCGGCAACCCCATTCGTAGCTCGCTCTCGCCCATCATGATGAACACAGCCTTCCGCCGCGAGACCGTAAACGCCGTCTACCTCGCGCTCCAGGCCAACAAGCTCGCCGACCTCCTCAAGCTCGTCCATGAGATCCCCATCCAGGGCCTCAGCGTCACCATGCCGCTCAAGCAGGAGATCATGGCGCACCTTGAAAAGACCGATCCGCTCTCGGCCAAAATCGGCGCCTGCAACACGGTCCTTCGCGCACAGGACGGCAAGCTCTACGGCTTCAACACCGACGTCGCCGGCATCACCGGCCCGCTCGAAAAGCGCATGTCTCTCCGCGGTGCCAAAGCTCTCGTCCTCGGCGCTGGCGGTGCTGCACGCGCCGCAGTCTTCGGCCTGCGCGACAAGGGAGCCGATGTCTTCATCCTTAACCGCACCGCCGAAACGGCTCAGAAGCTCGCCAAGCAGTCCGGCTCGAAAACCATCAAGAAGGACGCACTCGCCAAGACGCCCTTCGACGTCATCATTAATGCGACCCCCATCGGCATGGCCGGCATCAAGGGCGGGCCTCTCCTCGAAGCGAAGGACCTCAACACCAAGTTGGTCTTCGATCTGGTCTACAACCCGCTCGAAACTCCGCTGCTCCGCCTCGCCCGCCAGCAAAGCATTCCCATCATCACTGGCATCGAGATGTTCGTCCAACAGGGAGCCCGTCAGTTCGAGATCTGGACCGGAAAACCCGCTCCCGAAGAAGAGATGCTTCGAGTTGTGATCCACTCTCTGCGCCAGCAGGCCGAGTCCGCGACGGAGGCCCCAGCGCCCGCAACCAAGACGAAGAAAGCCTCTTAACACGTAGATTCACATAACAAAAAGAACCCGGAGAAATCCGGGTTCTTTTTGTTTAAGCACGGACATACTCCTACTTCTAATCACTCTCACGGAACCTGCGAAATCGCTTCATCAGGCGGCATGTCGATGCCGAATCGGCATTCTTTCGAACGTTATGGCGGCGGCTGTCGAAGCCAACGCAGTGAACCGCTCGAGCATCTCGTTGGTCGTATCCTGCACCCGCGTATTTGGCCGATGCAAAAGGCGGGTTCCCTTGGAGACAAGCCTCACCAACTGATAGCGGTTAGGCTCATGGGCGAGTGCTTTGAAGACTAATTCGGAACGCATCGTTTATTCCTCCTGAGTGCTGGGGGTTTGTCCTATGCTTCGATCGCCCGTGCTCATCAGGTGGTGGGCGCTTGCATTCAGTTACGCCGAAGGCTAGCAGGCCGCAACGCATAAGACCCGCTGTAATAATTCACTTCGCATGTGTGATCCACAAATTGCATCGAAAGTTTCAGCCGTCGCCATTTTTTCTCGAAATTACACGTTTTGACAAAATGTTCGTCCAGCGCGGCACTCCCATGATGCGTTTTAGGCAAAACAAAAGCCGCCCGTTTTAGGGCGGCTTTCAAACACCTCAGAAAGAAGACCTAGCTCTTACCGTCCGCGGAAGCGATCTTCTCCTCGGCCTCGCGTCTAATGGCATTCGCTTCGTCATACTTCGCGCCATCGTCGCCAGCCTCATGCCACAGCTTGTCGCCCTCCTGAAGCTGTTTCTGTGCCTCAGCGCGATCAATCTCATTCGGGTGCATCGCAGTCTCCGCCAGGATTGTCACACGCTCCGGCAGGACTTCCACAAATCCCCAGGCAACAAAGAACTTCTGATCGCCTGAGCTACCACCATGCAACCGTACCTCGCCCGCACCAAGCTCCGCGAGCAGCGGCGCGGCTCCGTAAAGGGCCTCAAGATAACCCGCCATCGACGGCAACTCGACCGACTCCGCCGTCGCATCCAGCAGGACACGGTCCGGCGTAACCAGCCGAACCGCTAACAACCCCGAATTGCTCGTCGTCTCTGCCATGGTTTATGCCGTCTGCTTCATCTTCTCTGCAGCAGCCTGCACGTCTTCAATGCCGCCCTTCAGATAGAAGGCCTGCTCCGGAATATCGTCGTGCTTGCCTTCGATAATCTCCTTGAAGCTGCGAACCGTATCGGCAACCTTCACATAAGCGCCAGGAATACCGGTAAAGATCTCGGCCACATGGAACGGCTGCGACAGGAACCGCTGCACCTTACGCGCACGTGCCACGGTGATCTTGTCCTCTTCCGAGAGCTCGTCGATACCAAGAATCGCGATGATGTCCTGCAGATCCTTATAGCGCTGCAGAATCTTCTTCACGCCCTGCGCTACATCGTAGTGCTCCTGGCCAACGACGCGAGGCGAAAGAATACGCGAGGTCGAAGCCAGCGGATCAACAGCCGGATAAATACCAAGCTCAGACAGCGGACGCGACAACACAGTGGTTGCGTCAAGGTGAGCAAAGGTCGTCGCCGGAGCCGGGTCAGTCAAGTCGTCGGCAGGAACATACACAGCCTGCACCGAGGTGATCGAACCCTTCTTCGTAGATGTAATGCGCTCCTGCAACTCACCCATCTCGGTCGCAAGGTTCGGCTGATAACCTACGGCCGAAGGCATACGGCCAAGCAGCGTCGAAACCTCAGAACCAGCCTGTGTAAACCGGAAGATGTTGTCAATGAAAAGCAGCGTGTCCGCACCCTCTTCGTCACGGAAGTGTTCCGCAACAGTAAGGCCGGTCAGCGCCACACGAAGACGCGCCCCTGGCGGCTCGGTCATCTGTCCATACACAAGCGTCGCTTTGCTCTTTGGGAGATCCTTCAAATCGATAACGCCCGACTCCTGGAACTCCATCCAGAGGTCATTACCCTCACGGGTGCGCTCACCGACACCGGCGAAGACCGAAAATCCTCCGTGCTGGCTGGCAACGTTATTAATCAGCTCTTGAATGATGACGGTCTTGCCCACACCCGCTCCGCCAAACAGACCGATCTTTCCACCCTTCAAGAACGGCTGGATCAGGTCGATGACCTTGATGCCCGTCTCGAACATCTCTTCGCTGGTCGACTGCTCATCGAACGCCGGTGCCTGCCGGTGAATCGGCATATGCACCTTCGCATTGACAGGCCCCAGTTCATCCACGGGCTGTCCGAGCACATTCAGCACGCGGCCCAGCGTCTCGCGACCCACCGGCACCATGATGCCCGCGCCCGTATCGATCGCCTTCATCCCGCGAACCATACCCTCAGTCGCGACCATTGCGATGCAGCGCACACGGCCCTCGCCAAGATGCTGTTGCACCTCAACGACGACGTCAAGCGGGGTGGGAACGATCGAAGCCTTCGCTGACGATGCGAATCGCCTGAAAGATAGCCGGCATATGCGACTCTTCGAATTGAATATCAACGGCCGGGCCGCTGATCGAAATTACTCTTCCAATATTCTCTGCCATAGGTCTCTTTCGTTATTGCAGCTCTCCCGTACTTACAGGGCAGCCGCGCCACTCACAATCTCGATAATTTCCTTCGTAATCGCCGCCTGCCTCAGGCGGTTCATGGTAAGGCTCAGGCTATCAATCAAGTCGCCTGCGTTCTTCGTAGCTGCATCGGTCGCCGTCATGCGCGCCGCGTGCTCAGCCGCCGTCGATTCCAGCAATGCATGAAAGATCTGCGTCGTCACATACCGCGGCATCAGGTGGCTGAAGAGATCTTCCGGCGTCTGGTCGAAGATGTAATCGACATCCGCCGTGCCAAACTTCTTGGCCTCCTCCTCCATCTCGCTCTGCTCGGGCACGTGCACGCTAATGCCCTCCGATTGAGCCGCTTTGACTGCAGCTTCGCGCTCCTCTTCAGTCGGAACCTGCTCCGCAACAACACTCGGTGCTCCAAGCTTCTCAATCGGCAGCAGCTTTTCGACGATAATCCTCTGCTGCAGCACCGACTTGAACTCGTTGTAAACGATGTAAACCGAATCGATCTCCGATCGGCTATACCGCTCAATGATCGAGTGCGCAAGCTCCGAAACGGCAGTGAACTCCGACTTCACAAGAAGGTCGGGATACTCAGCCGCAACCTCGATCGGCTCAGCTCGGTGCCGAATCGTCTCAAAGTGAGTCGACAGATCATTGTCATAGTGCTCTTCGGTCTTCTCGTAAGTCGCCGCAGGAAACTTTCTTTTGTAGAAACCAATTGCCTTCTTGCCGATCGGTTCAAGATCGATGTTCTGCCCCTTCGCCCGGCGACTATCGATGAACTTCTGCGCGGCCTTACCAACATTCGAGTTGAAGCCGCCGGCAAAACCCTTATCACCCGCGATCACGAGAACCAGAACGTTCTTCTCGTCCCGCTCGATCAGCAGCGGATGAAGAATCTCGCCCGTCTGCTCGTTATAAATATCGGTGCGCCGAACCAGCGACTCAAGCACATTGATCAGCATCTGCGCGTAGGGCCGTGCCTGCATAGCCCGTTCCTGCGCCCGGCGCAGCTTAGCTGCCGAGACCATCTTCATGGCCTTCGTGATCTGCCGCGTGTTCTTCACACTGCGGATGCGACGCCGTAAATCGAGTACGTTTGCCATGGTTTACTTAGCCGCAGCCGTCTCTTTCTTATCCTTACGATCCGCCAGGAAGCTCGCCTTGTACTCTTTGATCGCCGCGGTCAGACGTGCCCGCAAATCGTCGTCAAGAGCCTTCTTCGTTGCGATGTCGGTCAGAATCGAAGCCTGCGCTGACTCGAGGTACGGATAGAAACCATCCTCAAACGCCCGCAGATCGCTCACTTCCACATCATCCAAAAGCCCATTCACTCCGGCGAAGAGAATCGCAACCTGCTTCTCCGCAGTCAGCGGCTGGAACTGAGGCTGCTTCAACAACTCCGTCAGACGCTGTCCACGGTTGAGTTGCTGCTGGGTTACCTTATCCAGATCCGAACCAAACTGCGAGAACGCAGCCAGTTCGCGATACTGTGCCAAGTCGAGCTTCAACGTCGCGCCAACCTGCTTGGTCGCCTTGATCGCAGCCGAGAAACCGACACGCGACACCGAAAGACCAACGTTCACAGCAGGACGTACACCCGAGTTGAAAAGATCGGTCTCTAGGAAGATCTGCCCGTCTGTAATCGAAATGACGTTCGTAGGAATGTAAGCCGACACGTCGCCAGCCTGTGTCTCAATAATTGGCAGAGCCGTTAGCGAACCCCCACCCAGCTTGTCCGAAACCTTAGACGAGCGCTCCAGCAAACGCGAGTGCAGATAAAACACGTCGCCCGGGTACGCTTCACGCCCAGGAGGACGGCGCAGCAACAGCGAGATCTCGCGATAGCTCGCAGCATGCTTCGAAAGATCGTCGTAGATCACCAGCGCATGCTTACCACTGTCGCGGAAGTACTCGCCCATCGCCGTCGCGGCAAACGGAGCAAGGTACTGCATCGGAGCCGGCTCAGAAGCCGTCGCAGCCACAACAATCGTGTAGGCCATCGCGCCATGTTCTTCCAGCGTCTGCACAACCTGGGCCACCGACGAGCGCTTCTGTCCAACCGCGCAGTAGATGCAGATCAGGTTGTTCTTGGCCGAGTTGATGATGGTGTCGAGCGCGATCGCAGTCTTACCGGTCTGGCGGTCACCAATCAGCAGTTCGCGCTGACCACGGCCGATCGGAATCATCGTGTCGATGGCCTTAATACCAGTCGCCATCGGCTCACGCACCGACTGACGATCAATTACACCAGGAGCAAGCCGCTCAACCGGAAGATACTTATCCGTATTGATCGGTCCCTTATCGTCGATAGGCTGACCCAGCGCATTTACCACGCGCCCGATCATCTCTTCGCCAACCGGCACGGACATGATCTTCCCGGTCCGCTTCACCTGGTCGCCTTCGCTGATCTCGGTGTAATCGCCCAGCAACACCGCGCCCACTTGATCTTCATCAAGATTCATAGCGAGACCCGCGACGCCGTGCGGGAACTCAATCAGCTCTCCAGCCATCACCTTGTCGAGGCCGTGCACACGCGCAATACCATCACCAAGCGAGATGACCGTGCCAACCTCGTCCACCTGGATGCGCTGCTCGAAGTTCTCAATCTGCTGGCGAAGCAGCTCTGTTATCTCATCCGCCTTGATCTGTGCCATGTCTTCCTTCTACTCGCTTCGTATCAAATCTGAAAAAACTTAGTGCCGTCGCCGGCATGAAATCTACGCGTTCACTAGCTTCTGCTTCAGCTGCTGTAACTGAGCTCGAATGGACCCGTCATATACCGTCGATCCGATCCGCACTACCGCCCCACCCAACAGCGTTGCATCCTGGCCATAGGTAACGCGAACGCGCCCTCCAGCCAGCTTGGCCACCTGCGCCTCAAGCTCAACACGATCCTGCTCGTTCAACGGACGAGCACTCGTAATCTCCGCCTCGGTCAGGTTGGACTGCTCATCAGCGACAAGATGGTACTCGCCCAAAATCTCATCCAGCTCATCGAGACGCTGGTGATCCATGATGACCGCAAGAAAGTTCCGAACCTGGGGAAACATTCCTATACGTCCCGCGATTGCGTCGAGCACCTTCAGCTTCTGCTCGTTCGGAATCGAAGGATTCATCAAAACTTCACGCAACTCATGGCTCCCAGCGAGCGTCCCGCTAAAATCAGCCAGCTGCTGCTGCACGGCTGTCACATCCAAATGGGCGGAAGCGGCTACCGAAGCAAATGCATGAGCGTATCGCAAGGAAAGGACAGACATCAGTTTTGTCCTTTCTTCGAATCGTCACCTGTCAGCCGTTGCGCAAAGCTCTGCACCAGAAGCCGGTCGGTCTCAGCCGTCACCACCAACTTGCGTGCAGCCTGCTCAATCGCTAGCTCGGCCGCGTACTGCTGAATCTGACGCTGGGCCATCGCCGTCGCGGCGGTAATCTCCTGCTCTGCGGCCGCCAGAATCCTCTGCTTCTCGTCTTCCACACTTGCCTTGATGCGCTCCTCATCCAGCGCGGAGTCCTTCTCCGCCTGGGCACGCATCAGAGCAATCTGTCCATCCAGTTTGCTCAAGCGCTCTTCCACGCTGTTCAGCCTTGCACTTGCCTCTTCGGTAGCTGTACGAGCATCCACGAGCTGTTTCTGAATCGCAGTGTTGCGGTCGCGGAAGGTCTTGGGCAAAGTCTTTACCAGAAACCAACCCAGCAACCCTGCCAAAACCACAAAGTTCAGAACCGTAAACGCAGTCGCCGCCTGCTCAGCATTCAAGCCCACCTTCGAGCCGAGAGCGCGGACCGTAGCGGAGTGAAGATACTGGTCGTTCTCGTCTTCTACCTGCTTGTCCTTCGCTGAAGACTGCGCCTCAGGCGTGCTCTGGCCTCCTGAGCTGGCGCTGGTCGAACCCGCGTCCTGCGCCTTAGCCGAGTGAACTGGAACAACCAGCAATGCCGCGAACATGACCACAGGCAGAAACCGCTTTACGAGAGAAATCTTCACCGCGCAACCTCCGTCGCACGGACATCGGCCGGCAGCACAGCGTCGAGAATCCTACTACTGAGCTCTTCGCTCATTCCTGCGATCTGGAGCCGCGCCTCGTGTGCGCTCTGCTCGATCTCCTGCTTGGCCCCGCGAACTCGATCCTGCGTCTGGTGACGAACCTGTCCCAACGCCGCTTCACGCTCGGCATTCCACTGCTTCAACCTCTGGTCGCGCAACTGGAAGATCTCGGCCTTGGCTCTGCGCAGCTTCTCTTCATACTTCGCAGTCTCCGCCTCAGCCGCGGCGATCGCACTGCGCGCCTGCTCGATAGCACCTGAAGTACGCGCGCGCCGTTCGTCCAGCACGCGATCCAAAGGCCGACGGACGAGAAACCCATACGCTGCCACTAGCAGAATGAAAAAGACCATCGTCGGCACGGAGCCGAGCACAAGTCCACCGAGTTGATTCAGTATCTGATCCATGAATGGGGTCGGCCGGGGCCGCTGGAAGTCCTGTCGTCAGCTGTCTCACACCGCTACTCTGTCCAGAAATGCTGGCACAGACGCTGCATGATAGTTAGAGGTACACCTAGTTTTAGCAAAGCGCTTACAAGAGTGTCAACCAAAGGATGGTTGAATATCGCTCATTACAAACGATATTCGCACACCCCTTCGAAACCATCCTTCTGTTTACCCAAACACACTTAGCCTTTGACATCCATCCCCAAAGGACTAGACTAAAAGCACCACCTGGACCCTAAACTCTGGGTCACATAGGTCGCGTGATTGGGGACACCACCTCCGCTCCCCGTCAGGCGGCCTATGCTAGTTAAGGGCTTGCTAGAAACGCTTATTCCGCTCGGTCACGAAACCTTCGAAATCGGTTCAACAGCGATGCTGGCCCTCGCGCTGTGACGTACGCCAGGTTCCCCTCAAACCGCTTCCCCTCCACAATCGCACCAGCCTCGAGCGCCGCCAGTACAGCTCCCTCCGACTGCGGCAGACGAAACTGCATCTCGATCAGCGGATCCACCACAAGCGCAGCATCGATCGCGGCCAGCAAATGATCCAAACCCAGCTTCTTTAATCCAGACACAGCGATACTCCCCGGTGCTCCCATCGGCATCTCTTCACCGCCCGACACCAGATCGATCTTGTTCAACACCTCAATCACCGGCTTTTTCGAGACATCCAACTCCGCCAGCACCTTCTCCACCTGAGCTTTCTGTTCATCCACCATCGGACTCGAGGCGTCCCGAACATGCAACAGCAACTCCGCCCGCTCGACCTCCTCGAGCGTCGCACGGAAGCTGGTCACCAGCGTATGCGGCAGACTCCGAATAAATCCCACAGTATCCGACAGCAGAACCTTCCTCCGCGACGGCAACGTCAACTGCCGCAGCTTCGGATCGAGAGTCGCAAACATCCGCGACGACTCCAGCACCCCCGCTTCGGTCAGCGCATTGAACAACGTGCTCTTCCCTGCGTTCGTATAGCCTACCAGCGCAACCACCGGGACCGGTACAGCCTCCCTCCGCTGCCGCTGCTGCCGCCGAATCCGTCGTACCGACTCCAGCTGATCCTTCACATGATCGATGCGCAGATTGATCTTCCGGCGATCCGTCTCCAACTGAGTCTCGCCAGGCCCACGTGTCCCGATACCGCCGCCAAGCTGTGACATCGCCTTGCCCCGCCCCGCCAACCGCGGCAGCTGATACTCCAGCTGCGCCAACTCCACCTGCAGTTGGCCCTCCCTGGTCCGTGCATGTCGGGCAAAGATGTCCAGAATCAGTTGTGTCCGGTCAATCACCCGACAAGGCAGCTTCGCCTCAAGGTTCCTCAACTGCGACGGAGACAAATCATGGTCGAACAAAACCAGATCAGCCCCCGTCGAGGCGATGACAGCTTCAATCTCCTCCAGCTTGCCTTGCCCCACAAGCGTCGCAGGATCTGGCCTCGGGCGCCGCTGAATCAACGTCGCGGCAACCTCTGCCCCAGCACTCCGTGCAAGCTCTTCAAACTCCGCCAGCGAAGCGTCGAAATCCAGATCCGCTGCCTGCTTTGGCAACACCGCAGCATCCCCATCATGAGCATCAAAAGCTGTCCCTGCCGAAACCGCCGCAGCAGTCCTCGCCAGCCTCGCCGCCGCCGTCAGCTTGCGCCGCTCACCGGTAAACTCCACCGCCACCAGCACCGCCCGCTCCGGTTGGGACAAACTACCGCCGCGAACGAGCCGCGAAGCTGCTTCCTGGGCTGCAACCAAGCTGCGCCTTGTAGGCTTTACTGCTTCGACCTTCGGATCTTCTGAGATCAATGGCTAGCGGCCTTGTGTCCCAGCCGCCTCTTGCACGGAAGCACCGCTGGCAGCCGCAGAACCAACCGCAGCCCGCACCTCTGGCTTTGCATCAGTACGCACATCGCCATGCGCTCCGGCCCGCCCACTCACCACCGTCGAGATCGCATGCTTGAAGATCAACTGCTCCTGGCTGTTGTTCTCCAACAGTACCGAGTATTTATCGAACGACCGTATCTTCCCCGTCAGCTTGACGCCGCTTACAAGGTAGATCGTGATCGGACTCTTATCTTTTCGCACAGTGTTGAGAAAAGTATCCTGAATGTTCTGTGCCGGCTTTGATTCCATGGTGCCGATCTCCTTTATCTAAATCTAAGTTCATCTTGCGATGAGGTTTTCCGTGACCCATCGGCCTCAGCAGAATACTCAGCGCAGGAATGCCAAGTCTGAAGCCAAGACTGTCAACAATACGAGCATCTACGCCAATAATCAACTTGCCCCGTCACATTCTCTAGACGAACGCAATACTTCGTTAGACGCATTGCAACGCAGAATGAAAGTCAACAGCCGTCTCCACAGCGATATATGCGCGATATACCATGACAGATGTGCCGACTCGTACTCCGCAGCCCGTCCCAATGCTTGATTTCTCCCGCCAGTTCGCCACCCTCAGGCAGGAAATACTAGACTCCATCGAAGCCGTCTGCACCTCGCAGCACTTCATCCTCGGCCCCCAGGTCACCAGCTTCGAACTCGCCGCCGCCAAAGCCTGCGCTGCACCTCACGCCATCGGCTGCGCCAGCGGCACCGACGCCATCTGGCTCGCCCTCGCCGCCGCCAACATCGGCCCCGGCGACGCCGTCATCACCACTCCTTTCAGCTTCTTCGCCACCGTCAGCGCCATCCTCCGCTGCGGCGCCACGCCCCTCCTCGCCGACATCGACCCCGCCACCTTCAATCTCTCTGCCACTGCGGTCGAAGAACTCCTGCAATCCCCCGCTGGCCAGCAACGTCAAAGCCATCCTCCCCGTCCATCTCTACGGCCAATGCGCCGACTGGGACGCATTCACCCTCCTGAAACAAAACCACAACCTCCTCCTCATCGAAGACGCTGCCCAGGCCTTCGGAGCCACCTGGGACGGCATCCCCGCAGGAGCCCTTGGCGACGCCGCAGCCTTCAGCTTCTACCCCACAAAAAATCTCAGCGCCATGGGCGACGCCGGCCTCGTCACCACCACCTCCTACGCAATCGACGACCACGCCCGCATCCTCCGCGCCCACGGCATGCGCCGCCGCTACTACCACGACGAGATCGGCTGGAACTCCCGCCTCGACTCCATCCAGGCCGCCGTCCTCGAGGTCAAACTTCGCTACCTCCCTAAGTGGAATCAGCAACGCCGCGACCACGCCGCCCGCTACGACCAACTCTTCCGCGCAGCGAACCTCACCGCTTCCACGATCAACGAAGGCATCGTCCTTCCCATCACCGACCCACGCGCTGGCCACGTCTTCCACCAGTACGTCATCCGCGCCCCACGCCGCGACGCCCTCCGCCAATACCTCGCCGACCAGAAGATCGGCAGCGAGATCTACTACCCTCTCCCGCTCCATCTCCAAACCAGCCTCGCCAGCCTCGGCTACAAACAAGGCGACTTTCCCATCAGCGAAGCCGCCGCCCACGAGGTCCTCGCGCTCCCTATGTACCCCGAGCTACGCGAAGACGAGCAGCAAACCGTAGTCGACGCCATCAAAGCCTTCTACGCCTGACCCCTCACCGCTGCAGTTGTCGTTGTAGCTCCTGTTCTTCGTCTTTTTGGTTGTCATCCCGAAGGGGATCTGCGGTTGCTCCTGCGACTGCGATCGCCTGTCCTTTTGTTTGTCATCCCCATAGGGAATCAGCAGTTGCTCTTGCCGTTGTCTGTTCCTAACAAATCACATCCAGCCGAAGATCAAAAGCAAACCCTCACCCCTCAAAACCAACAAGCAGCGCATCCCTCCAAACCTCCAGATGCCGCTCGACATACTCCGCAGCCTCCCTCCAATGACGACCGCCATCCCCCTCCGCATGTATCCGAGCCCACGGCTGCTCACCAGTCATCGCCGCACGCTCACCCAACTCAAACATCGCTCTCGTTCGAGCGACCATCAGCCCAGGCAGCCTCACCCGCTGCGATCGATCAAGCCCATACCCATCCACAAAGCAGCGTAGCCGCAAAGCGTCCGCAGCCGGCTCTCCACCATGGATCAAAGGCACAAAGCTCTGCGCCGCATAAGCCACGTCCCACAAAACGGACCCCGGCCCACTCCCATCCCAATCGATAAACACCCACCGCTCTCCACCGCGCACCAGATTCCACGGCGCAAGATCGTTATGGCAGATCATCGACTCCGAATCGGGCCTAATCGCAACCTGCCACTCCGCCCCCTCCGGCGGGACAAAACTCGACGCCGCCGCATGAAACTCTCGAATCAGCCGCCCCACCCGCCCCAACTCGTCATTCGTGTACGAGAAAGGTTGCTGAGTCGCTCCCGGCACATACTCCAGCACATGCCGCCCCTTCTCATCCCGGCCTAACGTTCGCGGAGCCCCTCTGAATCCAACCTCGAAGAGATGTTCCAGAAGCGCTTCCACGCTACTCGTGGCCGCAGTCGCAGGCTTGCGAACCGTGTCGCCAACGCGGACCACCGAATCCGCCACATTGCCACCGTAAAGCCGTTCCTCCAGATCGCTCATAGTCGTTTCGACTCACGCTTCGATCGATACCAGGCCAACCCTACCGCTTCTTCTTCCCCTTACCGCCCTTGGCCGCAGCCTTCTTCTTATCGGTCACCGGCTCCGGATGCGCCTCCCCAGGCGCAGGCGTTCCTGGCTGAAGTACTCGCCGCACCAGGTTCCCCTCCAACCGGTACGTCTTCAATATTGTCTTCCCCGGCACAATCGCGCCTGTCACCGGATCAGGCACCACCGGCCCCGCATCATCCGCGAGCACCCGATACGTAAAGGTCGGCGCAGGCGTCGTCGCCGCTGGCCCTTTGCCATATGGGTCAGTCGTCATCTTCACCGAGACCGGCAGATACCCTTGAATATTTCTGTCCCGAAACCCCGTCTCATAGCGATGCTTCTTCACATTCCACGTAAACACGCGTAGCTGATCGAAGTCATACGTCAGCCCCGCTTTGTACGGACTCAACACCGTCACGTAGATCGGAATGTTCTTCTCGTCCTGCTCCGCCTCAGGGTCATTCACCGTCGTCAGAACATACGAACCAACAATTCGCTGCCCCTCGGAGTAGCGCGTGATCGCATCCGGAGCGTCCACGTCCATCATTCTGCTAAACAACCATCCCGTATCGCCCTTCGAATCGCGAACCAACCACCAGTCTTCCATCACCGGCGGCGCGGGTACATCGGGCGCAGGAACATTCGCAGCCGTGGCAGCTTTAGTGCCCTTCTGAAGCGCACCAGCAGAAGTCGCCGCAGGTGCCTGAGCAACAGGAGCAGCAGCAGGTGCAGCCTTCGCCACACGAGTCCCCGGCGGCACCGGCTTCTCCAAGGTCGCCCGCGCCAGCAGTTTCAGCTTCTCACCCTCCGCCAGCCGATAAAACCGTTCCGTATCGCGGCCCGGCTTGGCGTGCATATAAACCTCATCCCGCACTACCGCAGACGCAACCACCGGATCGTTCGCATGCCCCTGCTTCAACTTTTCAAACTGATCGAACACATCCTGTGTCGCAATCACCTTCTCGTCGATCCATCCCTGCTCGCCCTTGGCCGTCTGCACCTTCACAAACCGCCGTCCATGGTCGAGCACCTCGAGCCGGTCGCCATTCTCCACCGTCGCCGTACGATTCGACACCGCTGCCACCCGGTCCCGCAGGAACGTCTGCTTCGCCGTCACATACACATACTGCGCCGCAGGTTTAGGGTGCAGCCTCGAACAGCCGCTCACGCCAGCGATCACAAACATCGAGGTCACAACGCAGCCAAAAAGTCGCGAACCGTACCGTGCAAAACCGAATTGTCGAGAAGAAGAAACGATGATCCAAAAACCCCGCGTCAAAACCCACTACTCATCCATACTAACGGTGGCAACGCGCAATCCTGCAAATCACAGCATCAACTCGAACACCTTCACACAATTTTCCCGATTGCGAACACCCTGGCCGGGCTGCTCATCCTAACCCAATCGCCTAATGCGTCAAAGCAATCGCGGAGGCCCCTGCCGGATCAACAGCCGTCGCAACACTTGTTACCGGATCAAGCTTCCCCGGCACAGTGATATCGAAGCTGTACATCGTCAGGTCCGGGCTACCACCGATCGCACCTGCCAGCAGATACTTGCCCGTATTGTCGAGCCCCAGCGACTGCACTGAAACTCCACTCACATACGGCGACCCCTTCAGTGCCGTTAGCGACAACCCGGCTGTACCCGTCGGTGGCACAATCGTATAGCCGGAGATTGAATTATCCAGACGATTTGCCGCGTAGACATAGGTCCCCGTGCTGTCCATCGCCAGCGAAAAGGTGCCATTGCCCGCGGCAAACGGCGACCCGGCTACTGCATTCAGTACGCCACCCGCACCAATGTTGTATACCGCGACTCCTCCGTTAACGCCGCTCCTCGCGATGTAGAGATACGAGCTCAACGAATCGATCGCATACGCGTTGTCGCTGGTCTGCACATTTCCAGTAGGAAGATACGTGCTGCTTACCGCCTGCCCTGTCGTTGTATCGAAGGTAAAGATGGCATCGCCCCCGGTTCCAAGGGCCGCAAATATAAACGCTCCATTGGGCGACACCTTCACCGAGGTCGGTATCCACGTTCCGGATTGCACCGTATAGGCCGCAGGCGAAGTCGCTGCCGCTGTCAGTGCGCCCGTCGACGAGTTGATCTGATAGATATCTAGTTGCTGCGTGATTCCATCCAGCGCAATCAACCACTGTCCATCCGGCGACACCGCCAGCGAAGGCGCAAACACAGCCACTTGTTGCGCGCCCGTGCTCGGCACCGTCAGCGCACCATTCGAATTAATTAAATACAGACTGATCGCACTCGAGCCGCCAATGTACAAGAAGGCGTTATTAGGAGTCACTACCATCGACTGCGGCACATATCCAAGAGCCGACGGAAGGCCGCTGATAGCCGTCAACGTTCCCGTCCCCACCGTGAACCCGCCAACAGAACTCTTCGACCCATTCGCTACATAGACAAAGTCACCCGTACCACCGCCCCCAGTGCCCCCACCCGAATTATTGATTGGAGGGAAAAAACCCGAGCAGCCAGTAAGGACCGGCAACACCAGCGCAGCGCCCAGCAGCATCCAACGCCGCAAACCTCTTCTTCGTTCCATCGTTGCCAAGCCCTCTAGTTCGTATCTTCGCAGCAACCGCGCCATTCCAAGACTAGTTCATCCACGCACATCTATAATTTACTCAATGTATCTGCCGAAACCCTTGCACTCGTTAGGCCTTGCAGCACTCTGTCTGACACTAGCCATAACCTTCCCCTCGCGAGCGCAACAGCCCCACTCGTTCGACGCAGCAGCCAGACAAACGACATCGCTCTCAACTGCATTGCAACAGGAAGTTCATGCAGATATGAACTTTTTGGCCGACGACGAACTTCATGGCCGCGGCTCAGCCACGCGCGACGAGCACATCGCAGCTCTCTTCGCAGCCTCCCAACTCCAGGCCCTTGGCCTCGAACCTGGCGGCGACAACAACACCTTCATCCAGAAGGCACCGCTCCCCGACCCGCTACCAGCGCGAACACAGCAGCGCATCGCCAGATTCCAGGACGTCCCTCGTAAAGAGACCTGGAACGCCATCGCCATCCTCCGTGGAACCACCGCCCCCAACGAGGTCATCCTCCTCACCGCGCACCTCGACCACCTCGGCATCGGCCCCGCCAACGCAGCCAAGAATCCCACAGACACGAACTACAACGGAGCCGACGATGACGCCTCCGGCACCACCGCAGTCCTTGCCCTCGCTCACATCCTCGCCACCGGCCCGCGCCCGCGCCGCACGATCATCTTCGCCCTCTTCGGCTCGGAGGAGCTCGGTGGCTACGGCAATCGCGCCTTCCTCGCCCATCCACCCTTACCCCTCACCAGCATCGTCGCCAACCTCGAGTTCGAGATGATCGGCCGCCCCGATCCCGCAGTCCCCGCCGGTACCCTCTGGCTCACCGGCTACGACCGCTCCAACCTCGGCCCCGAGCTCGCCAAACACGGCGCCCATCTGGTCAACGATCCCCACCCCAAAGAGAGCTTCTTCCGCCGTTCCGACAACTACGCCCTGGCCCAGGCAGGGCATCATCGCCCACACCGTCTCCAGCTTTGGCCTGCACAAGGACTACCACCAGCCAAGCGACGAAATCGGCACCATCGACTTCACCCACATGACCAACGCCATCGCCTCCATGATCAACCCCATCCGATGGCTCGCAAACTCCAACTGGAAGCCCGAGTGGAATCCTGGCAAAAAACCCGAGCCTAACCCTGTGGCCGCTCCCATGCCGTCCGCTTCGCCATCCCCACAGCCGCTCCAGAAATAAATCAGCAAACAAAAAGGGCGCTCCGAAAGGAGTCGCCCTTTTGTAACCATACTTGCTACTTACACGCCCACCAGTTCTTCCTTCTTCCCACCAGAAACGCTAAGCAGAAATAGCAGGCTGAACACCAGCCATCGACGCGAGTAGCGGAACTGCCGCCGGAGAGCACGCCTGGAAATTTGCGTGATCATCGGAATTCGATGTGAACTCGAAGCTCCAGCCAGAATCATGAAATATCTGCTCCAGGGTTGAAGCATTCACTGCGTAATCATGCAACTCCCCTACGATGCACACAGCTCGATGCTCTTTAGGAACGAAGCTCTTTAGTACTTCGATCTCCATACCCTCAATATCCAGTTTGATCAGGATGCGCTGTGCCGGAGACGACCCAATCGCGTCCTGCAACGTATAGACCGGCATGTCGATCACGCTCGTATAGGGTTTACGCGGATCGAAGCTGCTGTGTATCGCCTCGCGACAGTAGAAAGGAACCGACCGATTAGCTCCACCCAGACAACCTGCCATGATCTCCGCCGAAATGCTGTTGATCTCGAGATGCTTCCGAATCTGTTCGATATTTCGCGGCAACGGTTCGCAGACGACAAACTTTACCGGCACTTGTTTCGTTGAAGCAGCGGCAGCAGCTGCCCGAAGAGTAAAAAGGCCGATATTGCCCCCACCATCGATCACCAGTTCGGGCTTGAAACCCAGATCAAGATGGTACGTATCTCGAAGACTAAGTTCACGAACACTCAGAAGATCGCTTGAAAGATCCGAAAGGCGAATAAAACACTGCATCAGACGGTTGTAGCAGCGATACCGCAGCTTAACTTCCCCGTTCTTTGTGAATGGCTTTAGAAGTTTGAAGCAGATTGATCGCAACTTTGGGCGCGAGGACGACGCCGAGATCAGCAACAGTTTGTAGCTGCTCGGGACCGAACCCATTCGCAGAGTGCTGCCGACATTTTCAAAAGCCATAGAACGGCTACCACCTGGGGGAGGACTGGGTGCTAATTAGAAGCATATCCGATTTTTGAATCGTATCGCCCCATCCATCCAACCAGTAAACTGTTCTCGTCGGAATCCCTAATTCAACCGCTCGCGCTCCGACTTGCCAAATCTGGAGTCCAGCGGCTTGCGGCCGGCAAAGCCCTCTTCTTCTGTATGCCAGTGAGTAATCGCTGGCTCCCCGAGCTTCCAGCACAGCAGCACCGTCTTCCCATCCATAACAAAAGGGAAATCCAGCAACCCCTCTTGCAAGTCATTCACCTGCACGCCGATCGAGTCGATCTCCGCCACCGTATCTCTGGTCTCTTGAACGGCCCTCTCGCGCTCGGCTCGGCGTCGTGCCGCAACGCTCACGTCCACATGCATGCCGCCTGAGAGAAAGATCCGATGACTCAACCGCTGCATCTCTCCCTCTAACTCTACGGCCCGGACTCCAGCCGCCTGCGCCTTCCGCAACAAAGCCTCCACTACAGGCAGAAGTGTCTGCGCCTCACCCAAGGTAAACGTCTTACTCAAATCTTGATCTCCAGCATCCGGTCGAGCGCAACGCGCGCCCACTGCTTCACATCATCGTCCACCTTGATGCGATTCACAACCCGTCCCTCCACCAGATTCTCAAGCGCCCAAGCTAGGTGCTGCGGCGAGATCCTATACATCGTCGTGCATAAGCATCCAGCGTCATCCAGAGTAATCACGCGCTTGCCCAGCGGAGCAAACCGCTTCGCCAGCCGATTCACCAGATGGATCTCCGTCCCTACGGCAAAGCTCGAACCCTCCGGCGCACGTTCGATCGCCTGAATAATGTGCTCCGTCGAGCCCACATCATCTGCCTTCTGGCACACCTCCCAGCGGCACTCCGGATGCACAATCACCTGCATCCCCGGCTCGTCGCGACGCACGCGATCCACATGCTCCGGCAGAAACCGCTGATGCACTGAGCAGTGTCCCTTCCACAAGATCACCTTCGCCGCCTTCAACCGATCCGGGCTCAATCCTCCGTTGATCTGGTAAGGGTCCCACACCACCATCTCGCTCAGCGGAATCCCCATCGCAAACGCAGTATTCCGTCCAAGATGTTGATCCGGCAAAAACAAAATCTTCCCTGCCCGCGCAAAGGCCCACTCAAAAGCCCCGCGAGCGTTCGACGAGGTGCAGACCAAACCGCCCCGCTCGCCGCAGAAAGCCTTGATCGCAGCAGCCGAGTTCATATAAGTCAGCGGAACCAACCCGCCCGAGAGTTCATCGGTAAGCCCCGCCCGCTCCAGCGAATCCCAGCAATCTTCCACCTGCCCGATCTCAGCCATATCGGCCATCGAGCAACCCGCATTCAGGTCCGGCAGAATCACCTGCTGCCACGGTCGTCCAAGCACATCAGCCGTCTCGGCCATAAAGTGCACGCCACAAAACAGCATGTACTTCGCATCCGTCTCCGCAGCGACCTTCGAAAGCTTGTAACTATCCCCGGTAAAGTCCGCAAACCGGATCACCTCGTCCCGCTGGTAGTGATGTCCCAGCAGAACGACATCAGTCCCAAGCTTCTCCCGCGCCGCAGCGATCCGCGCATCCATCGTGTGGTCTGGCTGCGAAAGATAGTTATCGAGGGAACACGAATCTGCAACGTTCTCAGCAACGGCCGCAGCCGAAGCTATCTCCAATAGTCCGTTCAAAGTACTCCGCCTTCAGTCTCACAAGGTCATCTGGCACCGGCGTTAGCCGCTACCAACGTTTGCCTCCGAGACGGGGATGTTGAAAGCATGCACTGCTAAAGTTGCAGTGGATTCACTGTGACGACTCTTTCAAGCCTTCACCCAACCCACGGGGCTGTTGCAACTCCTATCACTACCAGCGGCAACTAAGCCGCCCGTTCGTATCAATTAGACGCGATCCGAATTTAAAAGATGCGCTTAAATCAAAATCACGAAACGCCGTACACCAAGAATCTTACAACAACGTCAACTCTCCCATCCATTTGTTCCGTCAACTCGTAAGCCGTATCATGGGACAGACTTATGCCTAGCTTTCAGGACAGCGCCGTCATCTTCTTCATCGCCCTCCTTCTCTTCGGGCCGAAGAAGCTGCCCGAACTCGCCCGCCAACTCGGCAAACTCATGGCTGAGTTTCGTCGCGCCTCCAACGAGTTCCGCATGCAGATGGAAGACGAGCTCCGCATCGCCGACCAGGAAGAGCAGCGGAAGAAGATCGCCGCGATGGAAGCTGCCGCTCCCGTCACCCCGGCCATCACAGACGGCACAGAAAATACCCTCGCCAGCACGACCACGACCTCAGAGTCCGACGTGACCCCCGAGCGCATCGCCCAGCTCACCCACGAACTGGTCGAAGACCATACACACATGCCGCCGCCCACATCCGAGCCGCAGCCCATCGCCACCTCTGGCGACCTCAATCTCATGCCACCCTCCACCGGCCTTCCGGTCAGCAACTCCGCGCTCTCCCCCGTGCTCGAATCCATCCCTCACGTTCCCGACTCCGAACCCGCCACCACGGAGATAGCAACCAGCGAGGCCACCCACCATGGCTGATCTGGTCGACAGCGTTCGCGCAGCCGTCTCCGACCGCGCCGAACTCCCAGGCATGAGCCTGATGGAGCACCTTACCGAGCTCCGCAAGCGCCTCATCCACTCCACCTTCTATCTCCTGATAGGTTTCTGCGTCGCCTACGCATTTCACGTGCGTCTCTACGGCATCATCCAGAAGCCGCTCAACGACCTCCACATCGCCCTCAACTACACCCACCCCACCGACCCACTCAACCTCTACCTCAAGACCGCCCTCTACGGCGGCATCATCCTCGCCTCGCCCTTCATCCTCTATCAACTCTGGCTCTTCATCGCGCCCGGCATGTACGCGCATGAGAAGCGCTACGTCGTCCCCTTCATGGCCGCCACCATCGTCCTCTTCCTGTCCGGAGCATGGTTCGGCTACCACTGGGTATTTCCTGGTGCGCTCAAGGTCCTGATCGGCGGGTTCGGCAAAAACTTCAACCCCGTTCTCACCATCGAGGACTACACCAACTTCTTCCTCGCCGTCATCCTCGGCCTCGGTGTCACCTTCGAACTCCCCATCCTCATCTTCTTCCTTGCCCTCTTTGGCATCGTCGACGCCAAGTTCCTCGTCCAGCACATCCGCTACGCCATCCTCGCCATCTTCATCATCGCGGCCATCATCTGCCCCACGCCCGACCCCATCGGCATGTGCCTCTTCGCCAGCCCCATGCTGGTCCTCTATCTGATCGGCGTAGGCATCGCCTTCCTCGTCCATCCGGCCCGCCGCAAAGCCAGAGAGGCCAAAAAAGCCGCATGACCTTAGCTCCCTTCGCGTCTAACAGCCTCCAACAGAATCACCCCGAGCGAAAGAGTTCGCGCACCATGCGAACGCAGCCGAAGCATCTGCAGTTGCTCTTGTCATTGTTCTTTCTTCTGACGGCCACCAACATCCACGCCCAGAAGGCCCCCGCCCAGTTCAGCGGACAAGCCGCCTACAACCTCACCAAGCAGCTCCTCGACGTCGCCCCCAAGCGCTTCAACGGCTCTCCCGGCCACACCAAAGCCGAAGAGTTCATTAAGCAACACTTCGCCCCAGAAGCCGCCAAGGGCAACCTCGAAACCGACACCTTCACCGCCAGCACCCCCGCCGGCCTCCAGACGATGCACAACTACATCGTCCGCTTCCCTGGCAAAAAAGACGGCGTCATCGTTCTCGCCACTCACTACGAGACCAACTACCCCCTCCGCGACATCAACTTCTACGGAGCCAACGACGGCGCCGCCACCACCGCCCTGCTCATCGAGATCGGCAACGTCCTCCGCACCCATCCGCCCGAGGGCTACTCCATCTGGCTCCTGTTCGACGACGGCGAAGAAGCCGTCAAAGAGTGGTCCAACTCCGACTCCCTCTACGGCACCCGCCACCTCGCCGCCAAGTGGGCCAACGACGGCACCCTGAGCAAGATCAAAGCCTTCATCGTCGCCGACATGTGCGCCGACAAGGACCTCAACATCGACCTCGACGAGATGTCCACCCCCTGGCTGCGCGACATGCTCAAAGTCGCCGCCAAAAACACCGGCCACTCCGCCTACATCTACAAGAACGACCTCCCCGGCCTCGGCGACGACCACATCCCCTTCCGCCAGCGCGGCGTCCCCGTCCTCGATATCATCGACCTCGACTACGGCCCCCACACCGACGCCACCCCCGACGGCTACCACCACACCGATCAGGACACCCTCGACAAGATCAGCGTCAAATCCCTCCAGATCTCCGGCGACCTCTTCCTCGAGATGATCCACTTAATCAACCAGCGCCCCTGATCCGGAAACAGGCATCAGAGGCGCAGTCAACTTCTACATCCAGCCGCAAGTCTACTTCGTGCAAGCCTTCCCATGATCCGGATGAGCGCCCTTCGCCTTCGCATCGGCCTCTGACATATACGCCCCTGCCTTGGTCTTGCCGTAGTAGTCAGTCCCGTAGCAGTGGTAGACATTGCTCGACGTATTCACCCACACCAACCCCGGTCCTCCACCTGCCGCCTGAGGCATCGCAGCAGCCTTCGCCGATGGCGAGCTCTTCGCAGCCGGAGCAGGAGCTGAGGCAGTCATTGGCGCAGTAGCAGGTGCAGGCTGAACAGCCTTCGGTCCAGGCGCTGGTGCTGCAGCCGCCGCTGGAGCAGCCGCAGCAGCCGGTGCAGCAGCCGCATACCACTCCTTTACTCCCTGGTGTCCCCGGCACGCTCCCTGTTTACTCGCCGCCGTCGAATAGGTCCCGTCCTTACAAAGTCCCGTAGATCCCGCTGGTGGTGCCGCCTGGGCCACCGCGAGCTGTGTACCGAGAAGCCCCACTGCAACCGCCAGAAAACGAATCGCTATCTTCATTACGCACTCCGGATGATTGGATTTAGGTAGCCTGAATACCGCCAAATCCTACCCCATCCCGTCCCACCTGTCACCAAACTAGGCAAAAACCGCTACCACCCTGCGAAAACACCCCATTTATGACCCAAACGAGTTACAAACTCCCGCATTCGAGGGATAGGACATACCTAATGTTGGCCCTAGTCTTGGCCGATAGGAGGTAGACCATGCAAACACCATCGTACTCAGACATACACACCAGATACACAAACCTAACCAACCGAACAGCACGCGAAACAAATGCAGATGGTTTCCTCGACACCCATCACGTCGTGGACATCGCTCGCAGCCTCTTCCTGTCTTCGATCCTCTGGGTGGTCATCGCAATCATCGTCTACACCGTGTACTCCATGGTCGCCGGCGCGCACTAAACACACGTCAGGCAAACGCGGTAAGCACACGGCGCGCCGTCGACCTCCCCCGACGAGCCCCACAAAAGCTCTCCTCCGTGCACATCGCCTCCCCGCGCTGTAGCATCCATCAGAGATGCCCGTCGCGACCCCCATTAGCCACTGGATAGGCTTTCACCTCTTCATCCTCGCTCTTCTCGCGATCGAACTCATCTACGTACGCCATCACGGCCCGGCAAAGGTCCGCTCCACCTCCATCGCCGCCACCATCCTGTGGATCGTCGCCGCCCTCGCCTTCGCCCTTTTCATCTTTCGCGCCCTCGGCAGCCAGTCCGCAACGGAGTACCTCGCCGGCTACGCCATCGAGGAGTCCCTCTCCATCGACAACCTCTTCCTCTTCCTCCTCCTCTTCCGCATCTTCAAAATCGAGTCAAGCAATCAACCAAAGGTCCTCTTCTGGGGAGTCACCGGGGCCATCCTCATGCGCGGAGCCTTCATCGCCGCCGGCATCGGCCTCCTCGCACGCTTCCACTGGATCAGCTACGCCTTCGCCGCCATCCTGCTCGTCGCCGCCATCCGCCTCGTTCTCCCATCGACCCAAAAAAACGAAACCCACACCCCCCGCTGGATCATCTGGCTCTCCCGCGTCCACCCCGTCAGCCTCCGTCAGGACAAGTTCTTCGTCATCGAAGACGGCCGCCGCATGATCACCGTCCTCTTCCTCGCCCTCATCGCCATCGAACTCACCGACGTCGTCTTCGCGCTCGACTCCATCCCCGCCGTGCTCTCCATCACCCGCCACCCCTTCCTCGCCTACACCTCCAACATCATGGCCGTCATGGGTCTCCGCTCGCTCTACTTCCTCCTCGCCCACCTCCTCGCCAAACTACGATTCCTTCACTACGGCCTGGCCGCAGTTCTCGCCTTCGCCGCCCTCAAGATGCTCTCCGCCCACTGGCTCGAAATCGGCCCCATCGTCTCCCTCGCCACAATCGTAGCCATCCTCGGCTTTACGATCGCGCTCTCTCTCCTTATGAAGAAGGACGAGCTAACTCCTGCTTGACCCGCACAAGCGAGGCCGGTTCGACAAGGCAGCATTGCGCAAGGGCCGAGGACAGCCGTCGCGGACAATATAAGACCGAACTTGTCGTATTTCGTTTCTTTGTGTAAAAAAGAACATAATGTCCTCTTCCCACGTCCTCCTGAAATACATCCGCCTGATCCATCTCTATCTCGGCGTCTTTATCGCACCGGCTCTGCTCTTCTTCGCCTTTACCGGAGCACTTCAGACCTTCAGCCTTCACGAAACTACCCGCGGCAGCAACTACAAACCACCCGCCTGGGCCGTAACCCTGGGCCAGATCCACAAAAAACAAACCACGGTCGTCCCTGTCAGAAAGCTCCCGCCACCGGATAAACCCGACCGACCCGCAGATAAATCCGCGGACAAATCTGACACATCGACAAACAAGCCAAACGACAAATCTCAGTCGCCCCCAATCGCAGCATCCGCCCCCAACACGTCACCCAGGCCATCCGACGCCCCTGCGCCGAAACCCCACAACGCCCTGCCCCTGAAGATCTTCTTTCTCCTCGTAGCCATAGGCCTCTTCGTCTCCACCCTCACCGGCCTCTACATGTCCTACAAGTACATCCGCAACCGGACGCTGATCACCGCGATCCTCCTTGCCGGCATCGTCATCCCGATTCTCCTGACCATCCTGTAACGTCGCAAAAAACGAAAACGAAAAGACCCACCTACCGCCCTAAAGCAATCTGAAAAACATCACCACCCACGTCACCTGTTCAATGCACACTGGTCGAGGCGATCCTCTACCGCAACAAAAGCACCAGCACCACAACAGCCACAACTCCGCCTCCGAACAAGCCTGCCATAGCGGCAGCCAGCGTGGTCGGCCCACCATGAAGAATCCCATTTACCCGAACATCCGCCACCTTGTAATAGATCGCCATTGCAACAAAACAAAAGCTGGCAATCGACCCCGCAATGGCAGCGATCACGCTCCGAACGCTCCTGTCAGTCTTCATCAACGCCCCACCCATTCTCCAATCGCATCTTAAGCAACAAACTCCAACCTCCCCTTCTGCATCACCGAATGCCTCCCGACCGCATCATGCATCGGAAAATCGTTCCGGTAATGCGCCCCACGGCTCTCCTCACGCCCCAGCGCCGACGCCACGATCAACTCAGCCACCACAAGCAGGTTCCGCGCCTCCACAGCCCGTCGAAACAACCCTTTAGGCATCGACTCCGCCAGCACAACCAACCCACAACTAGCCTTCCGTAAACCATCCGCATCGCGCAACAGCCCCGCATACTTCCACATCAGCCCTCGCAACTCCGCGATCCACCTCTCCGTTGCCGCCTCCGTCGTGACCCCATCGACGGAAGCCGCCACAACTTCTCCTGAAACCTGAACGCTGAGCCCTGAACCCTGCTCCTCCAACATCGTCTCCGCCGCCAGCGCCCCAAACACCAGCCCCTCCAGCAACGAATTACTCGCCAGCCGATTCGCTCCATGCACTCCCGTACAAGCCACCTCTCCCGCCGCATATAGCCCCGGCAGCGAGGTCCTTCCCTGCACATCCGTCTTCACCCCACCCATCAGATAGTGCGCCGCCGGCCGCACCGGAATCAGATCCCTCCCCAACTCCAACCCATACCCCGCCAAAAACCCCGAGATCCCCGGAAACCGCGTCTTCAGATCCTTCTTCACATGCCGCATATCCAGATACACCGGCCCATCCATCCCCTCCCGTGTAATCGCCCTCGCCACCACATCCCTCGGCGCAAGCTCCAGCAGCGGATGGTACCGCTCCATAAACCGCTCACCCGCCGCATTCACCAGCAGCGCACCCTCACCCCGCAGCGCCTCACTCATCAAAAATCGCGGAGCCCCCTCCGCAGCAAACGCCGTCGGATGAAACTGGTAAAACTCCATATCGCTCACCGCCGCCCCCGCCCGATAAGCCATCGCAATCCCGTCCCCCGTAGCCACCGCAGGATTCGTCGTATCGCTATAAACCTGCCCTGCCCCTCCACTCGCCAGCAGTACCGCACCCGCCTGCACCACCCGCAGCCCACCTTCACCATCCAGCAGCGTAGCCCCCACCACGCGCCCACCCTCCACAATCAAATCCACACTCGTCGTCCACTCCATCAACTCAATCGTTCCCTTGCGATCCCCACCCTCCCGCACATGCCGCAGCAGCGACACCGCAATCTCCTTCCCCGTCGCGTCCCCATTCGCATGCAAAATCCGAGACAGGCTATGCGCCCCCTCGCGCGTCCTCATCAACTCGCCCCCCTCTGCAGCCGGGTACCGATCAAACGCCGTCCCCCACTCCAGCAGCTCCTCCACCCTCTGCGGCCCCTGCGTCACCAGCACCGCCGCCGCCTCACGATTCACCAGCCCATCCCCCGCCGCCATCGTGTCTTCCAGATGCAGCGCGACATCCTCATCCCCACCCATCGCCACCGCGATCCCACCCTGCGCATAAGCCGTATTCGACTCCGCCAGCTCCTCCTTCGTCACCACCAGTACTGTGCCCTTCTCTGCTAACCGAATCGCCGCACTCAGCCCTGCAATCCCTGCCCCAACAACCAGAAAATCAAACCGTTCCATCCTTCAATGCTACTAGAAACACCACGTCCAGCCGGATGTTTGACTGTGTCGTGACATAGGGAACTCCCACAGCCTCCCGATAGTCAATGCGAGCATCGCGAGCACCCAAGCATTCCACCCCACCAAGACCGGTACACCCGCCACGAAGTGGCTGCCCCGCGCACAGCGGGCCCGTCCGGCAGGACACAATCCCCAAAACCCATGCGCTACGATAAAGACACCGTGCCCGTCATCCCCGTCAACACGCCATCAGCAAACTACGACGTCACCATCTCCTCCGATCTCCTCCGCACCCTCCACTCCCGCCTCCGCAAGCTGAATCCCGGCAAGCCCTTCCGCCCCTTCGTCATCACCTCACCCAACATCTGGGCCCTCTGGTCAAAACCCTTCCTGGCATCCTTCAAAGACAAAGAACCCCCAACTGTCCTCTTCCACCCCCCAGGCGAGCGACACAAGCGCATGTCGAGCGTCGAATCCCTGGCCCAGCAACTCGCCACCGCCGGAGCCGACCGCGACTCCCTCCTCCTCGCCTTCGGTGGCGGCGTCATCGGCGACATCACCGGCTTTCTCGCCGCCATCTACATGCGCGGCATCCGCTACGTCCAGATCCCCACCACCCTCCTCGCCCAGGTCGACTCCTCCATCGGCGGCAAAACCGGCGTCAACCTCGCCGCAGGCAAAAACCTAATCGGCAGCTTCCACCACCCACAAGCCGTCTTCGCCGACACCGACCTCCTCCGCACCCTCCCCCCCGCCGAACTCCGCGCGGGCCTGCAAGAATCCATCAAGGCAGGCATCATCTACGACGCCAGGCTCTTCCGCTACATGGAGCAAAACGCCGACGCCATCCTGAACACCAAAAGA
This sequence comes from uncultured Acidobacteriaceae bacterium, assembly GCA_963771625.1. Lineage (GTDB taxonomy): Bacteria > Acidobacteriota > Terriglobia > Terriglobales > Acidobacteriaceae > Edaphobacter. The sequence goes on along the minus strand of CAVYUE010000016.1, from coordinate 71,722 downwards.
AACGCCGACACCACAGCCCTGACGAAAGTAGTCGCCGCCTCCGTCCGCGTCAAAGCCGACGTCGTCAGCAAAGACGAAAAAGAGTCCGGCCTCCGCATGATCCTCAACTTCGGCCACACCATCGGCCACGCCATCGAAGCCGCCACCAACTACAACCAGCTCCTCCACGGCGAAGCCGTAGCCTGGGGCTCGATCGCCGCACTCAGCGTAGCCGTAGCTCGCAACACCATCACCGAAAAAGATGCCAACCGCATCGCAAACTCTAATCCTCCGCTACGGCCCGCTACCCACCTTCAAAGCCACCGCCGAAAAGCTAGTAACCCTCACCGCTCGCGACAAGAAAAATCGCAGCGGCATCCGCTCCTTCGTCCTCCCCATCGCCATCGGCAAAGTAGAAATCGTCCGCGACGTCACCGAACCCGAACTCCTAGCCGCCACCAACGCCATGCTCAGCGTTATGCGATCGACGAGCCAACAACCCACCCAATGAACTTTCAGCTCCCACCCGAACACGAACGCTCCACCGGCGCCCGCCCCGCCGGCATCACCACCGAGCAAGACGCCGCAGCGAACGTCCAGCAGATGTTCGACACCATCGCCCCCGCCTACGACCGCGCCAACCACCTCCTCTCCGCCGGCATCGACCGCTCCTGGTGGACCCGCACCGCCCGCCTCTTCCAACCCATCCTCCAGCACCCCGAAGCCGTCACCCTCGACCTCTGCTGCGGCACCGGCGACCTGACCATGGCGCTCCTCAAACATCGCCCCACAACCCCCGAAGCCGCGCCCATCCTGGCCGTAGACTTCTCCCACCAGATGCTCTCCCTCGGCATCAAGAAATTCGCAACCCACAACGTCGTCCCCATCGAAGCCGACGCGCTCCACCTCCCCATCGCCGACGCCTCCGTCGACCTCGTCACCTCCGCCTTCGGCTTCCGCAACCTCGCCAACTACCACGAAGGCCTCACCGAGATCCTCCGCGTCCTTCGCCCCGGCGGCCAGCTCGGCATCCTCGAATGCAACCAGCCCGAAGGCCTCACCGGCGCACTCTACAACATCTACTTCAAGTCCATCCTGCCCCGCCTCGGCGGCCTCATCACCGGCAACGAACGCGCCTACAGCTACCTCAACGCCTCCGTCGAGCGCTTCCCCCGCCCACCCCGCATGCTCCAACTCCTCAAGACCGCCGGCTTCACCAACGCCACTTGGACCAGCTACACCTTCGGCGTCGTCGGCCTCTATCACGCCACCAAGCCTAGCTCTTAGGCGCAGCAGCAGGCGGCGGTACGCGCGTGCTATGCATGAACGCGATCTTCCACACTCCACCCTCTCTCACAAGAAACGCCGACTCAAGCCACCGCTGGTCCACAGTACCCGAGGCATCAGAGACGCGGCCTTTATTCACATAAGCAATCCACGCCGTGTTGCCGCTGATGTGAACATCGGGTTCAGTCACATTCCACTCATACCGTCTGCCCCGTGCGTGATCAGCCTTAACCAGCTTCATGATGCTGTCTCCATCGAATCGAGCGCCCGCGTCGAAGATATAAAACCCCGGCGCAACTACCGAGTGAAACTTCACAAGATCATCTTCAGTCGCCGCACTGAAGATCGTGCTCACTGTACTAGCAACCTGTGCCTGATCGGCAGTTAGAGCCCCATCCTGGCCTCTCCCAACGCCCAAGTCGACACAAAACATAAACATCAGTGCAGTCGCGCCAAGCGCAATACGAATTCTCCATGTCATCGAAGATGAGCCTCCTGAAGCTCATTATGAATTTTGAGGAGCTACAAAAAGAAGTTCGCCATCACGAAGCGTAGCTCCGACAAAGGAGTTCGGAGACCGTAGTGAACTCTTCAACGCTCTTTGCAGAATCAGAAACGCTCCAGTCCAACAATATGCCACGTTCTCTCATCGGTCAGTGATATCGTTCCCTAAACGCACCACGGCCCTGCGACAACTTCACCCGCTCGATGAGGTGGTATCCGAATGGCCGCGCCCCCAACCTCCGCGTACACCGAACCACCAATCTCATCGGACGCAGCAACCGGCGCATCCGCCATGCGCAAAGCGACACGTCGCCTCATCCCTCTCATCGCCTTAGGCTACGGCGTGGCCTACATGGACCGCGTCAACATCAGCTTCGCAGCTCTCCAGATGAACCGCGACCTTCACTTCAGCGCCACCGTCTACGGCTTCGGCGCAGGCCTCTTCTTCCTCAGCTACGCCGCCTGCGAAGTTCCCTCCAACCTCCTCCTCTACCGCTTCGGCGCCCGCCGCTGGCTCGCCCGCATCATGATCACCTGGGGTCTCATTGCCATCGGTATGCTCTTCGTCCGCACTCCGTTCCAGTTCTATGCAGCACGTTTTCTCCTCGGCATGGCCGAAGCCGGCTTCTTCCCCGGAGTCGTCTACTACCTCATGCAGTGGTTTCCCCCCGAACAGCGCTGCCGCAGCGTCTCCCGCTTCTACGTCGCCATTCCTCTCAGCTCCGTCTTCATGGGTTTCATCGCCGGAGCCCTTCTCAAACTCAACGGCCGCCTCTCCCTCTCTGGCTGGCAGTGGCTCTTCCTCATCGAAGCTCTCCCCGCCATTCTCCTCGGCATCGTCTACGCTATCTACCTGCCCAATGGCCCCGCCGACGCATCCTGGCTCACCGCACTCGAGCGCGAAGTACTCCTCGCCCGCATCCCACCCCCATCACACCGCCATCACGAGTCCATCCTTCCCGTCCTCAGCAACTCGCGCGTCTGGCTGCTCGGCAGCTTCATGTTCTGCATGCTGACCAGCAACTATGCCTACATCTTCTCCGCACCTTCCATCCTGCAGAAGGTCACCGGCCTTAGTGTCACCCGTGTCGGCTTCCTCATCGCTGGCATGAATCTACTCGCCGCCTTCGCCATGATCCTGTACTCCACACGCTCGGACCGCCGACAAACTCCCTTCCGTCATGTGATTCCCCCCTGTGTCATGGTCTCCCTTGGCTTCCTCATCATGGGCCTTTCCACCTCGCCCGTCCCTTCGATCCTCGGCCAGTTGCTCACCGTCGTCGCGTGCTACATGATGATCGGCCCACTATGGGCCATCGCCACCAGCTTCTTCTCCGGACGCTCAGCCGCAGCTGCCATTGCCACCATGAACACCATCGGCATACTCGGAGGCTTCGTCGGCCCCTACTGGATGGGCTTGGCCAAAGACCTCACCGGCGACTACCAGCACGGCCTCCTCCTCACCTCTCCCTACATGCTGATCGCCGCCGCCATCATGCTCTTCCTTAGCCGTGATTCACTACTCCGCACAGCCCCGGCCCTATAGCCAGCCCATCGGCCGGACAACTCCGTGCGCGTCGCCCTCGCACCATGTACGATTTCACAGATGAGTCCCACAGCCACACCCGAGCAAGCAGCGACGCCTCACAGCGCCAAGCGCTCCGCCGCGCTCTTCTCCGTGCTCGCTGCCTTCGGTGTCACCCTCCTCAAGCTCCTCACCGGCCTCCTCACCGGATCCCTCGGCATGCTCTCCGAGGCCGCCCACTCCGGCATCGACCTCATCGCCGCCGCCATCACCTTCCTCTCGGTCCAGGTCTCCGACCGCCCCGCCGACGCCGACCACACCTACGGCCACGGCAAGATCGAAAGCCTCTCCGCCGGCATCGAATCCGTCCTCATGCTCGGCTCCTGCGTCTGGATTCTCACCGAAGCTATCCGCCGCATCATCCACCGCGAGCACCTCTCCTTAAACTTCTCCATCTGGCCCTTCGCCGTCCTTCTCCTCTCCATCACCGTCGACTACACACGATCCCGCAAACTCAAACGCATCGCCGCCGAGACAAAGAGCGAAGCACTCGAGGCCGACGCCATCCACTTCCGCACCGACATCTGGTCTTCTCTCGCCGTCCTCCTCGGCCTCGCCGCCACATATGCTGGCGAGCACCTTCACATCCCCGCGCTCGAACTCGCCGATCCCGTCGCCGCCATCATCGTCGCCGGCGTCATCCTCCACGTCACCTGGAACCTGGCCCGCCGCACCGTCGACGCCCTCACCGATGCCACACCCATCGAAACCCGCGCCCAGAGCCGCGACATGATCCGCGACGTCGCAGCCATCGATGGCGTCCTCTCCGTCGACCGCATTCGCACCCGCCGCTCGGGCCCGAGCTACTTCGCGGACCTCACCCTCGGCCTTCCCCGCAACCTCACCTTCCAGCGCTCCGAGCAGATCACCATGGCCGCCACCGCCGCCATCCGCCGCCATCTCCCCGGGGCCGACGTCGTCGTCCACTCCATCCCCACCGCCTCCATCGCCGAAAGCATCCACGATCGCATCCGCGCCGTCGCCGCCCGCTCCAACCTCGCCATCCACGACGTCAGCGTTCAGGAGTACAACCAGGATCTCCACGTCGAACAGCACCTCGAGGTCGGCGAGACCATGTCCCTCCGCGCTGCCCACGCGCTCGTCACGCAACTCGAATCCGAGATGCGTCGCGAGATCCCCGAGATCTCCACCATCCTCACTCACATCGAAAGCGAACCCGCCACCATCGAGCGCCCCGACTCACTCGAACGCGACCGCCAACTCGAAGTCCGCCTCCGCCGCGCTGCCGCCGCCTTCCCCGAGATCCTCGACATCCACGAGGTCTTCGTAACCCGCATGAACGACCGCATCCAGGTCAACTGCCACTGCACGCTCCCTGACGACCTTCCAATGTCCCGAGTCCACGAGATCATCACAGCTCTCGAAAACGCCTTCAAACTCGACTGCCCCGAAGTCAGCCGCCTCCTCATCCACCCCGAGCCCGCCACCGACAATCGCCGCTAAGTCTCTTCCCATTCCAAGCCATTAATGTTCTGATGGTTGGCATTCGGGCCCCAGGTAAAAACCTCAGGAGACAGCTGATGAAAACCCACGGCCCTTCGCTCGCCCTCGTCATTTTTCTGCTTGCGCTCTTTGCACCCGCCGCACGAGCCCAAGGCCCTGCCCCGCAATGCAGCTTCAACATCACCAACATCTCCTTCGGCACCGTCGACGTAAAAAACGGCCGCCCCTACGACGCCACCGGCACCCTTAACTACGCCTGCACGGGAGACTCACGCCAGATCGTCCGCATCTGCCCAAGCCTCGGCGTTCCCAACGGCCAGCGCTTCATGACCGATGACGCAGGCAACAAACTCTTCTTCAACCTCTACTCCGACGAGGCCCGAACCACCATCTGGGGCACCTGGTACAGCAAAACCGTCAAGGCTCCCGCCATCGACATCCCCATCGGCCGCTCGGAAAGAGTCACTGGCACCGCAACCCTCTACGCCCGCGTCGATCCCTCACAGCAGAGTGTCCCTCCCGGCGTCTACAAATCGTCCATCAGCGGCGGCAACTCAGCCTTCGCGTACAACTACACCAGCCAGGGAAGCTGCGACGCCATCAAGAACGGAAGCCGCGTCAGCGTACCTGTATCCATCACCGCAAGAGTCAGCGACGGCGGCCCATCGTCACAACCCATCGTCGCCCCCGACGCAACCCACACGACCGATCCCGGCTCAGCAAACAGCTCAGGCCAGGTCACCAACCCGCCCCCTCCACAGAAGCGCAGCTTCTGGCAGAAGATGAGCGACAACGCCGCCTACCAACAGCAGCACCAGGGCAACAACCAGCCTTCATCAAACGGAGGCTCCAAACCCCTCTGCAAGATGAGCGACTCCGACGTCCACCTCGTCGACGGAAACTGGTCCGGCCCCAACTGCATCGCAGTCGACGCCAACGGCAAGCCCGCCCGCCCGGAGCAAGTCCAACAGCAAACCGACTCGCAGGACAAGGAAAGACGAGGCGAGTACATCGAATCGCACTCGTGCATGACAACCATGGGCGCCGACAAAGCCAACAGCCTCGCCGACGACTGCAACAAAGCCACCCGCTCACCCCACACCGGCTGCAACATACAACAAAACACCTGCGACGAAATCAAGGACGCCACCAAACACGGCTGCGACGGCCAGGGAGCCTCAGCCCCAGACTTCTGCTTCACCCGATACAACTAAGACGCTGCGTGCGGAGCCCTACTCCGTACGCAGCGCCGTCATCGGTTCAATATTCGCCGCTCGGCGCGCCGGAATAAATCCAGCAACAGCCGCGGACGCCCCCAGCACCACCACCGCAATCACCAGGCTCATCGGATCATACGAGTGCACGCTGTAAAGCTGATCCTTCATGTACCGAGCCGCAAGCATCGCAATCGGAACTCCAATCAGCAGTCCCAGCCCCGCCTGTATCACGGCTCCTTGCATCACCATCCGCACCACATTCGCACGATTCGCTCCCAGCGCCATCCGCAAACCAATCTCGCTCGTCCTTCGCGCCACTTGGTAAGAGGTAATCCCATACAGCCCAACCGACGCCAGCACCAACGCCAGCAGCCCAAACAAAATCGTCAACCGCGTAATCAACCGCTCCTGCGTGAAGTTATCCGCCACCTGATAATCCAGCGAATGCAAATCCTCCACCGTCAGGTTCGGGTTGATATTCGCCAGCGTGTGTCGCACCATCGCATCCAGATTCTGCGGAGCCCGCTCAAAGTGCAGCGTCACTGAGTTGATATACATCCCCCTCCCCTCGGCCATAATCGCATTCGCCTCCGTCAACCCAACCATCTGCTGGTTCAACGGACGAAAATACATCGTCCTCACCGGCTCGCGCGGATTGTTATACTTCGCGTCCGCCACAATCCCCACAATCTCAAACGCCGAAGAGTACTTCTGATCCATGATCCCGAAGTGCCGTCCAATCGGATCTTCCTTCGGGAAGAACTTCTTCACAAACGCCTGATTCACCACCGCCACCCCCTGCGAAGTAGCCGTGTCCTGATCCGTAAACCCGCGCCCGCGCACAATCGGCTGCCCCACCGTCTCGAAGAAGTGCGTGCTCACCCGATCCCACGAAGAGCCATTCTCATCGTTCGGCCCCGGCGTCGGCCGTCCATCAACGTAAACACCCTCACCCCAGTTGTTCCCCTCCAGCGTGCTGTACAACGCCAGCCCGACACTCTGCACTCCGGGCAGCGATCCAAACTGATCCTCCAGCGTTCGATAAAAAGCAGGCAGCGTCTCCTGCGTATAACCCGCGCCAGCCGGGTCAAGATGCAGCACATACCGATTCGCCGTCTGCAGTCCGAAGTTTTGATGCTCCACATTCTGCAAGCTCCGCGTCAGCAGCCCCGCCCCTACCAGCAACACCACCGACAGCGCCGCCTGAAACACAATCAGCGACCGCTGCGGCAGCGAAGCCCGATCCCGCGTCGAACGATTCACCCCGCGCAGCGCCTCCGCCGGATCGGAGTGTGACGTGATCCACGCCGGCACCACACCAAACACAACCCCCGTCATCAACGACAACAAAAATGCAAACCCCAACACGACCAGCGACGGACTAGCCTGTATCGGCAGATTCGGCGCATCCGGAAACGCCAGCGCCAAAATCATCCGCGTCCCCGCATAAGCTACCACCAGCCCCGCAAGCCCGCCTATGCACGCCAGCAGCACACTCTCCGTCAGCATCTGACGAATCAACCTGCTCCGCGCCGCTCCCAACGCCATCCGCACCGACGTCTCCGCCCTGCGCGTCGCACTCCGCGCCAGCAGCAGATTCGCCACATTCGCGCACGCCACCAGCAGCACCAGACGCAGAGATCGCCATCAGCAGCTTCAGCCCCTTCCCCGTCTCCAGCTGCAGGTTCTGAATCCCCGCTCCCCCCGGCACAATCACCACATGCTGCTTCGGAATCAATGTTGACGCACCATTCCGCGTATACATCGGTCGTGTTCCCAACCAGTCCCGCAAACTGCCAGACATCTTGCTCTGCAACGCAGTCACATTCACACCTGGCTTCACACGCCCCAGGGCGTACAACCAGTTGCTATCCGAAATATGCAGAATCGAATTCTTCCCAACAATCAACGGCTCCGCGGACAGCGGAACCCACAACGCCGGCGGATTGCTTTGAACACGATCCCCAAAGAACCCCGGAGGAGCAACGCCAACAATCGTCACCGGCTGACCCTGTATATAAAACGACGAGCCCACCACCTTCGGATCACTCCCATAGTCCGACTGCCAAGTCTGATAGCTCATCACCGCAACCGGAGCGGCCCCGGCGTTATCATCCGCATCCGTGAACACACGCCCCACAAACGGACCCACCCCAAATGTCTTGAAGTAATTCCCCGAAACAAACTCCTGCCTCTGCGGTCTCGCCGGCTCCGAACCTCGTCGCACGCTCATCGTGTCGCGTCCGGCCTGCATCGCCGCCAGCTCCTCAAACTCCGGCGTCGTCTCGAGAAAACGCTTGTAGATGTCGTACGAAAACATGTCGAAGTCGCCATTCTCATTGATGAATCCGCCATTGACGCAGCAGTCATCGAGATCGCCCACACGAAACAGTGTCTTCGGGTCAGCCACCGGCAGCGACTTCAAAAGAATCGCATGCACCAGCGTGAAGATCGCAGTATTCGCCCCGATCCCCAACGCAATCGTAAGAACGACCGTGATCGCAAAGCCAGGTGATTTGCGAAATTGACGAAACGCAACAATGACGTCATGCATGCAGTCTTCTCCAATAGGGCGTTGCGAGCTCCTAGGCATCTACGCTCCCATCACGGGAATAGTTCAACGCGGCATCCATAAAATTTCTTTCCACAGAAAACCCAGGCATTCATCAATCCTTCGACAACCTCACTGTCCAAACTCGGACACACCAAAACATCTGTGCCTCATTCACAAACTTCTCCGAAGAAGACTGTGAATGAGGCATCAGCCCCTGCTCATCAAGACACGAGACCTTCCTCCACCACACCCTGTATCCTGATCATGCCCATGAAGCTGAGACTCGCCCGCATCAATCGCTTCTTCAACATTGTCCTCGGAGCCCTGGCCATGCTCGTGGTCGCGCTCGTCTCCGCCTTCATCACCATGCGTCTCGCCATTCACGGTCGCGAAGTCAAAGTCCCCAATCTCAGCGGCCTCACCATCTCCGACGCCAGCAAAAAAACCAGCTCCCTCGGCCTCAGCCTCAACCTCGAAAATCGCTTCTACTCCCCCACCGCACCGCCTGGCCGCGTCCTCGCACAATCCCCCGCCCCCGGTTCGATCGTCCGCCGCGAGTGGCCCGTCCGCATCACCGAAAGCCTCGGCCCCCAGGACGTAGCCATTCCCAACCTCATCGGCCAGACCGAGCGCACCGCCTCCATCAACATTCGCCGCGTCTCCCTCGAACTCGGCACCGTCGCCCACATCGCAGCCCCCGGCGAGCCAGGCGCCATCATCTCTCAAACCCCCAACCCCAACGCCACTGGCGTGGACCGCCCCCGCGTCAGTCTTCTTCTCGCAGACCCCGAGCAGGCCGAATCCCCCGAAGCCTTCGTCATGCCATCCTTAGCCGGCCTCACCCTCGCCGGAGCCGCCGCCCGCACCGCTGCCATCGGCCTCCACATCGCCAGCGCCGAAGACCTCAACCTACCCACAACACCCGCCGCAGCACCAGCAACTACACCAGCCTCACCTCAAACAACAAGCGCAATAACTCCACCCACCGCATCAACTGCACCAGTCGCTCACGCAGTCTCATCCATCGGCACAGTCATCTTCCAAACCCCAGCCGCCGGCCACCGCGTCGTCAAAGGCGACGCCGTCCACATCACCCTCACCGACTAACCGAACCAAACACTCCTAACGAGACACTGTCGTCATCCTGACCTGAGTGCAGTCGAATGGGGAAGGATCCCTGTATTTGCAGCTGCTTCTCTTCCCGAGACTCCACCCTCTATCATCATCTCGAGCGAAGTTGCTCACGCACTTTGTGAGCAACGTAGTCGAAAGCCGCCCGTATTTGTATCTGCCGTTCTCGCAAACCCAACGAACCCACTAAGCCCGCTCCAGCACCACCGCAAAAAACCCATCGCACCCATGCACCCCCGGCAACGTCCGCAGCGCCCCACCCCGCACCGCCGAACCCAACTCCACCCCATTCAACAACACACCCTGCTCCGCAAGCTCCGCCATCATCCCATCCACCGGAACCCTCACCACACCACCAGCACCAACAACAGCATCCACCACACCCTCACACTCCTCCGCCTCCAGCGAGCAAGTCGAATACACCAACCGTCCACCCGGAGCCAGCCGCTTCAACGCCCCCGCAAGAATCTCTCTCTGCCGCACCGCCTGCCGCGTCAACTCCTCCTCCTGCAGCCGATGCCGAATCTCCGGATTCCCCGCCAGCGTCCCCGTCCCGTACAAGGCACATCGCAAAGGATCAGATCGAACGCCCCCTCAACCCCCTTCGCATCCGCAGCATCCGCCACATCAAACTCCACGCGCTCCGCATACGCATACCGCCTCAGCCGCGCCTCCGTCTGCGCCAGCCGCTTCGCACTCACATCGCTCGCCAGCACCTCCGCCCCACCCAGCCGCCGCGCAAGCATCAGCGTCTTCCCACCCGGAGCCGCGCAGCAATCCCACACCCGCTTCGCCCCCGGCACCGCCGCCGCAGCAATCTCCGCCACCAGCCGCGACCCATCATCCATCAGCGGCAGATCCCCGCCGCCCTCAGCTGAACATCCCACCCGGCGCCGGCTCCCTCTGGTCCGCCTCGCAGATCTTCAACGCCGCATCGCGCCCATACGCCGCCACCCACGCTCCACCAGCCATCGCGGATGCCCCAGCCGCTCCGCAAACGCCGCCATCGACTCATGAATCCGCACTCCGGGCTTCTGCGCCGCCGCCACCTTCCGCAGCACCGCATTCACCATCCCCGTCGCATGCGGCTCCCCCGCCGCCCTGCACAACTCCACACTCTCGCTCAACGCCGCATGCGCCGGAATCCGCTCCAGATGCAGCAACTGAAACGCCCCCATCCGCAGCGCAATCGCCACCGGCTCCGCCAGCCGCTGCTCCGGCCGCTGCAGCAACCCACGCACCCGCGCATCCAGCGCAATCTGCCACCGCAGCACGCCCATCACCAGCGCCGTCGTCAGATTCCGGTCCTCCGGCGACAGCGCATCCACCCGCGCCGAATGCAGCAGCTCGTCGCTATGCCCCTTGCCCTCCCCCACCAGCTTCAGAATCTCAAACGCCGCCAGCCGCGCCGGCGTAATCTTCGCCACCGCCGCCTCCACCGAAGCCGTAGGCCCCGCAGTCACCGGCCTCTTCGCACCCGCCTGCTTCCCGCACTCTGCTTCCCGAAACAGCCTTGCCACCACCCGCACCCGCCTTACCCTGCTCGACCACCCGCTCCTGGCCTCTTCTCGTCATAGCCCCAACCGCTCGCCGCTCTTCACCTGGTACCCGCGCAGAAACTCCGCCGCCGTCATCCGCTTCTTGCCTCCATCTGCACCTCATCCAACGCCAGCACGCTCCCACCGCCACACCCACCATCAACAATCCCCATCCACCATCAACACTCCAGCCTCACCACCCGCGCCATCCGCCACATGCATCTTCCGCCACGATCAACTTCTTCCCCCGCAACGTCGTATGCGCCCCCGGCCACGGCTGAAACCCTCGCCACCGGTCATAAATCTCCTTCGCCGTCCGCGAAAAATCCATCCAGCCCATCCTCCCGCGTCAAGATCGGAGCCAGCGTCGCCAGCGATGATCCTGCACCTCGCGACAGATCGTCCCGCCTCCAGCCCCTCCAGCGTCTTCACCATCAACTCCGCCCCCATCGGAGCCAGAGCACTCGATACACATCCTCCGCCGTCTCCTCCGCCCAATCGGCACCGCCTGCGCCAGCAGCATATCGCCCGTATCCAGCCCCGCATCCAGCCGCATCGTCGTCACGCCCGTCACCGTCTCCCCATTCGCCACCGCCCACTGAATCGGCGCCGCCCCCCGATACTTCGGCAGCAGCGACCCATGCAGATTGATATTCCCAAACCGCGGCAGCTCCAGCATCCACTGCGGAATAATCCGCCCATACGCCACCACCAGAATCGCATCCGGCCGAATCTCCTCCAGCCGCGCCGAAACTCCACATTATTCTTGATCTTCTCCGGCTGCACCACCGGCAGCCCATGCTCCAGCGCCGCTCGCTTCACCGCCGGCACCTGCATCTCCATCCCCCGCCCCGCCGCCCGATCCGGCTGCGTCACCACCAGCGCAACCTCATGCCCCGCCGCGACCACCGCCTCCAGCGTCGGCACCGCAAACTCCGGCGTCCCACAAAACACCAGCTTCATACGCCCAACCTCTTCACCATCAGCCGACGGCCCGAGCATCGCGAGGCCCAACCCTCCACCCACCCAGACAAGGTACACACGTCACGAAGTGACCGCCTCCCGCGTAGCGAGCCCGTCCGGCAGGACACTACCACTCGCCGTTCTTCATCAGCTTCTTGATCTTCCGCATCACCAGATCCCGCTTCAACCGGCTCAGCCGATCGATAAACAGCACCCCATCCAGATGATCGATCTCATGCTGCATCGCCCGCGCCAGCAACTCCTCCCTTCCACCTCGAACCACTCGCCCTTCACATCCTGCGCCCGCACCTTCACCCACGCCGCCCGCGTAACCTTCTCGCGAATCTCCGGCAGGCTCAGGCAGCCCTCCTCCTCTACCTGCTTGCCCTCGCGCTCGATGATCTCCGGATTGATCAGCACAATCTTGTCCTCCGGATTCTTCTTGAAGCTCACATCGATCACCGTAATCCGCTTCGAGATCGCAATCTGCGGCGCCGCCAGCCCAATCCCCTGCGCCGCATACATGGTCTCGAACATCTCGTCCACCAGCTTCTTCAGCTTCGCGTCAAACACCGTCACCGTCTCGCCCGCGCTTCGCCAGCACCGGATCCGGCCACTTCACCACCTCATGAATCTTCGTTCAATCTTTCCCAGTCACTTCAATACGCTCGAATCTGCTCGCAATAGCCATTGAAATTCCGCTGCATCTCACGCAGCGAATCCCCGCCAAACTTCTCCACCATCAGCCGCGCCACCGTCAGCGCCACCATCGCCTCCGCCGCCACGCCCGCCGCCGGAACCACACACACATCGCTCCGCTCATACGCAGCCTTCACCGGCTCCCGCGTCTCAAAACTCACCGAACCCAGCGGCCGCCGCAGCGTCGAGATCGGCTTCAAATACCCGCGCACCACCACATCCTCGCCATTCGAGATCCCGCCTTCAATCCCGCCCGCATTGTTCTGCTCCCGCGTAAACCGAGTAAACCGCGCGCCATCTGAACCCTGAACCCTGAGCCCTGAACCCTCAGCCGCATACCCAATCGCATCATGCACCGCCGACCCCAGCGACTCCGCCGCCGTCACCCCACGCCCCAGCTCCACCGCCTTCACCGCCTGCAGACTCATCACCGCCTGCGCCAGCAGACCATCCATCCGCTCATCCCAGTTCGCATGCGTCCCCACGCCCGGCGGCAGCCCATGCACCACCACCTCGAACACCCCGCCAATCGTATCGCCCGTCCGCAGCACCGCATCCACCTCGGCCTTCATCGCGGCTTCACTCTCGGCATCCACGCAGTTCAGCAAAACCTCCTCCTTCAACTGCAACGCCGCAATCTCCTCCCACGTCGCCGCCCGCTGCAACTCCGCCTTCCCCACCCGAATCACATGGCTCGCAACCTCAACCCCAAGCGCCCGCAGCAACATCTTCGCAATCGCACCCGCAGCAACCCGAGCCGCACTCTCCCGCGCACTCGCCCGCTCCAGCACATACCGCGCATCCGGAAAGTCGTACTTCAAACTCCCCGCCAGATCCGCATGCCCAGGCCGCGGCGAAGCGACCGCCTTATGCTTCGTCAGGATCCCCCGTCTCCACCGGCAGAATCTCCGTCCCAGTTCTTCCAATCGTTATTCGCCAGCATCATCGCAATCGGCGACCCGATCGTCTTCCCATGCCGCACGCCACTCAAGATATGCGCCGTATCCCGCTCGATCCGCATCCGCCCACCGCGCCCATACCCCTGCTGCCGCCGCCACAGCTCCCGATCCACAAACTCCTGGTCCACCGGAACGCCCGCGGGCATCCCACTCACCATCGCCACCAGGCTCTCCCCGTGGCTCTCTCCCGCTGTAGAAAATCGCAACATCCCTGTCGTTAGCTCCTCGCCAATCCCTCAGAAAGCACAAACCGCAAACTTAAATTGTAACAACCTGCTTCAACCTCCCGCAGAACGCCCCCGCAGAACCCAATCCTCAATCAAAGAACAAAATCAACCATCGGAAGTCCATCGGAACCCCCACCCCTTGCACTTCTACACGTCCCTCCTGTATAGGTAGAAGCCATAGGTATGACGACTCCATCCAAATTCGATCTTCCCCAGGGCACTCTCGATCTGCTCATCCTCCGCGTCGTTGCGCTTGGGCCCGTCCACGGCTACGCAATCGCCCAGCGCATTCAACAAGTCTCCAAAGAAGCCCTGCAAGTCCAACAAGGCTCCCTCTACCCTGCCCTCCACCGCCTCGAAAACAAAAAGTTCCTCGCCGCCGAATGGGGCCCAACCGAAACCGGCCGCGAAGCAAAGTTCTACCGCCTCACCGCCAAGGGCCGAACACAACTCAAGTCCGAGACGGAAAGCTGGACCCGCCTCACCGAAGTCGTCGCCATGATCCTGCAACACCCACAGGAAGAGCCATCATGAACTGGTTCCAGCGTCTCTTACACAGCCGTCGAATGGAACAGAACCTCGACACCGAGCTCCGCTTCCACTTCGAGTCCCTCGTAGCCGACAAAGTCCACGCCGGAATGACTGAAGCCGAAGCCCGCCGCACCACGCGCCTCGAGTTCGGCGGCCTCGACCAGATCAAGGAAGACTGTCGCGAGAGTCGCGGAACCCTCTGGATCGCCTCCACAATGCAGGATCTCCGCTTCGCCGCGCGCATCTTCACCCGGTCACCCGGATTCTCCCTCACCGCAATCCTCGTCCTCGCGCTCGGCATCGGCGTCAACACGCTCGCCTTCAGCCTCTACAACCTCCTCGCCCTGCAATCCATCACCGTACATGATCCCGCCACCCTCGTCGGCATCGAGCGCCGTTCTCCCGAGAACATCGCCCCCGGCGTCCCCTACGCCTCCATCGCCTACTATCGCGACAACGCAAAATCCCTCTCCGCCGTCATGGCCACCATGACCGCCTCCCCCATGGATCTCAACCATGAGGAGCAACGCATCACGCCCAGCTTCGTCACCTCCAACTACTTCACCGAACTCGGTGCCACCGCAGCAGCAGGCCGTCTCTTCGACCCATCCCGCGAAGACTCCTCCGGCTCACCCCCCGTCGCCGTCCTCAGCTATCGCCTCTGGCAAAGAAAGTTCGCAAGCGACCCCGCCATCATCGGCAAGACCGTCTACCTCTCCGGCAAGCCCGCCACAGTAATCGGAATCGCCTCGCAGACCTTCGCGAACTTGGGCACAGACGACCCGGACGTATGGCTCCCACTGGACCAGCACCCTTACTTCGTCGAAGGCAGCAGACCTCTGCTCGACCCCGGGTTCGACGGCATGATCCTCATGTGGGGACGCCTCGCGCCGGGCGTATCAACATCCAGCGCCCAGCAGGAGCTTCTCTCCCTCACCAACGAACTCCGCAAGCTCTACCCAGCCGTCATCTGGGACCACGAACGCATCATCGTCACCCCCGGCGCGCACTTCTTCTCACTCGAAGACGCCGGCCCGATCCTCGCTCTCGTCGCGCTCCTCGTGCTTCTCATCCTCGCCGTCGCCTGCGCCAACCTCGGCGGTCTGTTGATGGCCCGCGGAGTCAGCCGCCGCCGCGAGATTCAACTACGACTCGACCTCGGCGCCCGCCGCTCTCGCATCTTCCGTCAACTCGTCACGGAAAGCCTGCTCCTGGGCCTCCTCGGCGCACTGGCAGCGCTGCCACTGAGCTACACCGTACTTCATCTCGCACTCCTCTACACCAGCGCACCCACTTGGATGAGCGCCTTACCCGACTGGCGCGTCCTTGCCTTCACCGCTGTCATGGGCCTGCTCGCCGCGCTCTTCTTCGGCATCCTGCCCACGCTCCAGCTCATCTGGCGAAAGAAAGAAAGAGTACTCTGGAACCAGCTCGTAGTCTGTGCCCAGGTCGGAGCGAGCTGCGTCCTCCTCATCCTCGCCGGCCTGCTGGTACGCGCAACCCTCCACACCATATACACCGATCCCGGATTCGGCTACGAGCAGGTCCTCTCGCTCGACCCCGCCCTGAGCGACCACGGCTATACCTCGGCCACAGCGCAAAGCTTCCTCGATCAGTTGCAGGCCCGCCTGCGAACCGTACCCGGAGTCACCTCCGTCTCCATCGCCCAGAACCCTCCACTGATCAATACGAACGTGATGATCATGGGCTTCACCATCAATGGTCATCACATCAAGACCTATCCCAACTGGGTCGGTCCTGAGTTCTTCCAGACCATGGGCATCCCACTCCTGCGCGGCCGCTCCATGCACACAGGCGAAACCCACGTCGTAATGCTCAGCGAATCGCTCGCCCGCAAACGCTGGCCAACCGAAGACCCCATCGGCAAAGAGTGGAGCACAGGCAAAAACACTGTCGTCGGCATCGTCGGCAACACCCGCGCCATGGAACTCAACAACTCGGACGCGACCGAAATCTACTATCCGCCAACCACCGATTCTCTCCCCAAAATGTCCGTCCTCATCCGAACAGCCGGCGCCCCCGACAGGCTAGCGCCGACCATCAGGCAGATCGCCATCAGCATCGACCCCAGACTCTTCCCCACCATCACTCCTCTCAAGGTGGGCTTCACCAAAAGCATCGGCCAGGTCGAACAGGTCGCAACGATCATCAGCTTGTTAGGCAGCATCGCCATCTTCCTCGCAGTCGTAGGTCTTCTTGGTCTTGTCACCTACGCCGTCTCGCAACGAACCAAAGAGATCGCCATCCGCCTTGCCCTCGGTGCCAGCCACGCCGAGATCGTCTCTGCCATCTTGCATCGTTTCGCATGGCCCGTCCTCGTCGGATTGTTCGCAGGAGTAGCGATGGCCTCTGGTCTCTCGCAGATCATCCGCCGCGGCCTCTACGGCATCAGCGGCCTCGACCCGATCAGCTACCTCGGTGCCATCATCATCCTCATCGGAATCCTCGCAGTAGCTGCCCTCCTGCCACTCCGACGAGCCTTCGGAATCGACATCGCAAGAATCCTTCACTCCGACTAGAGCGTTGCCCCAGAGCAACGATGCAGAGCAACGCCCTAGAGCAACGACGCAGATAGTGTAGAGCCCTTGTGCCCTTTTGTTTGTCATTCCCGAAGGGAATCTGCGTTGCAGCCTCTACCCTAGAAGGAAGATCGCCATTGCCTTGCCACGCAGGAGGCCAACCCTTCAGCCTCGGCATGCTTCCAGGTAGGCCAAGGCTTTAGAGCCACACCGCAGTCGGTGTAGAGTCACTTCCGCTTTTGTTTGTCATTCCCGAAGGGAATCTGCGTTTGCAGCTCTACCCCATAGAGAAATTGCCATATGAGGCCCGTTTTCGCCCACCCTCGTCTTCGAACCGTAAGACCCCACCGCCAGCCTTCGGAGTAACGATATGAGGTCGCACGGTATTCGCAACCTGCACTGCATAACTCGCCAGCAGCGGAAACCCGCCTGCCCAGAATGAAAATAAATATTAAACCGTGGCGTATTTTTCAGACCCGAAATAGTGGCTGCTTAACCACCACATCCACCACACAAACCACCACAAACTCACCACGATTTACCATCAAAAAAAACACCCAAAATCCGCAAAACCCCCAGCAAAAACGCAACTCCACCACGTTCAACATTTTTTCCGCAATCCAAACAAAAAAACGCCTACTCGTCCTTCAAATATCCCTGCGTATTAAGCAGCGGCCGATCCATACTCCTTACCCAATCCGTCACCTCGCCGCTACTCTTCCCACTAGCCACCGCCGCTGCAAACTCATTCCGCACCGCCTGCATCTTCGCCTCAAGATCATCCAGGGCACTCAAAAGAATAGCCTCCGGCGTCATCGGCAGCTTCGGCGATCCAAACTCATACTTCCCGTGATGGCTCAGAATCATATGCTCCACCAGCACCCGCAGCTTCTCCGGAAACGGCGCCAACTGCTGCACCTTCTCCCGCAGCATTCCCTGCGCAATGCTAATATGCCCAATCATCTGCCCCTCAAGCGTGTAGCTGAAACTCGAGCCCCACGAAAGCTCGCGAATCTTCCCAATGTCATGCAAAATCGCTCCCGTCACCAGCAGATCCGCATCCACCTCCGAATAGAACGGAGCCGTTGCGAGACACACCCGCACCAGCGTCAACACATGCTCCAACAACCCACCCAGCCACGCATGATGCAGCCGCTTCGCCGCAGGAGCAGCCTTGAACGCAGGTCCTATCTGCTCATCATCCAGAAACGCAAACACCAGCCGACGCAGCTCCGCATTCTTAAAAGCCTCAACATAACCCCGCAACTCCGCCCACATCTGCTCGACGTCAAACTTCGTCGAAGGCTGAAAATCCTTCGGATCGATCTCCGAATCCGCCGCCAGCCGCAGCTTCTTCAGCGTGATCTGAAACTTCCCCTGATACTTCGAGATGTCTCCTTGCGCCTTGACGTAGCAGCCCTCGGAGCAGCTCACAATAGCCTCGTCCACGTCATCCCACATACGCGCCTCAAGCGAGCCCGTCTTATCACTCACCGTCAGCGCAAGGTACTGGCCACCCTGCTTCTTATCCCGCACTTGCACCGATGTCAAAACGAAGTAAGTCGTTATCGTTGCATTGTCGAACCGCGCCGCATCTGCAATAAAAAAGTCTTTCATCGCATCCAGAATACAGCCCACCACAAAAAAATAATGCGAGAGCCGAAGCCCTCGCATCATGAATTCAACGTGTGAGTCTACAGAAGTAATCGCTACTGCGGTGGTGTTGGTATCGGCGAACCCGGCGTAGCCGGTGGCTGACCAGCATCCGGGGCATTACTCGCTGGAGGCGCAGTCGCAGGAGGCAGCGTCGTCTTGTCGCTGGCCTTCGGCGCCGGTGTACCCGTGCCATGAACACCCTCCAACGCCGTTCCTCGATCAGGAGCCTTTGAAGGCGTCTCGACCGGCGGTTCTGCGGGTGGCGCGGGAGGCTTGTTCTGCAGCCGCTCCTTCTTAGCTCCCTTGACCTTCTTCTTTTTCTGCTTCTTCGCCGTATCGCCGTTCAGACCCAACGGAGCAGCCTGCGTCTGTTGCGCCGCCTTCTCCTCGGCAGTCATCGGAGCCGTCGACGCTGCAGCAACCTTTTCCTTGTTCTTCTTTACCTTTACTGCCTTCTTCTCCGCATCTACCTTAGCGCGATCACTGTAGCGAGTCTTACCATGCACAGCCGTCGTCGCCGCAAGCGGATTCGGTCCTGTATCGGAGCTCGAAGCCTCCTGAGAGATCCCTTCCAGCGGTGCAATGGCAGTTCCGGGAGCGGGAGCAGCCGAAGCAGAAGCCGCCCCTTCCCCAACATCCGACCCCGACGCGGTCTCCTGAGGGCCCGCCGGAAGCGAGTTCCGCGGAGCTTGCCCATACCTTACCTTCTCGCGCTTCACCTTCTTGGGCTTGACGACCGTCGTCTTTCCGTTCTTCGTCACAGTCGTCGTAGCTGCCGTAGCCGCGACAGCCGTGGCTGCCGGAGCCGCCGCCGCACCCTTCGCCACCGTGGAATACTTCGTTCCTCGATCGAACCTCTTCTTCTGCTGAACCGTCTTCTTCTTGGCCACAGGTGGCGCATACGCCGTAAACACCGGCTTGGTCTGCTTGGCGCTCGCACCCGAGTCCACATACCCGGCGCGAATGTCGATATACGCCTCTTCACGAAGCTTCGTCAGGTAGGCACGCAGCGCAGGCTGCATCTGCTCCGTATACATCGCCTCCTGGATCTGCGGCTCAATATCCTTCAGCGGCGGCACACCCGGTGCGATGTGGTCAGTCACCTTCAAAATCACAAATCCCTGCCGCGTCCGGATCGGCGCCGTCCACTCCCCCGCCTTCAGGCCGAATGTCTGGTCTTCAAGCACCTTCGCCAGCGCGCCACGCTTGTAGAGTCCCAGGTCTCCACCCTTATCCGCCGTAGGCCCGCCGGAATAAGCTTCCGCCATATCCTCAAATTTGCTACCAGCCTTCAGCTTCGCCTCCACCGACTCCGCCTTGGCCTTCGCCTGCGCAACCGCCGCATCATCTGCATCCGCAGCCGTCGGAATCAGGATCTCGCTCAACTTGATCTGCTCCGGCTGTGCGAACTCCTGCTTATGCGCGTCGTAGTAAGCCTGTTCCTGACCCTGCGTCATCTGCAGCCGCCGGCCCACCTCGTCCCGCACCACCTGCTGGGTAATCACGTTATCGCGAATGCCCGCCTTGAAGTCCTCAAAAGACACGCCCTGCTGCCGCGCCGCCTTCTCCAGGTCCTCCATCGTATCCAGCTTGTTCTGCTTGCGAATCTCGTCCAGCCGCCGGATCACCTCCGCGTCGGCATTGATCCCCAGTTCCTTGCCGCGTGAAAGCAGCAGCTGCTTATCGATCATGTCGCGCAGCAGGTTCTTCTGCCTCTCCGCCGCCTCCGTAGCGCTCGCACCCGCCTGCCGGTCTTCCTCGGCAAGCCCCTCTTCCGCACGCTCCACATCGCTCCGGCTGATGATCTGGTCGTTCACATGCACGACCACGTCCTCCACCACCGTCCCATTGGGCGTAATCGGCGCTGTAACGGGCAACGTCAGTACGGGTTGCGGTGCATTCGGCACGCTCAACGGGCTCTGATACCGCGGCGCCTGTGCTTGCACCACTCCCGGCAGTGCCAGCAAACCTAGCCCGCACACCACCGCAAACTGCGAAATTCTAAAGGTCATTGTCACTCGTATCTTTATCGACATCCGCGATGAGACATCCACCGCACCACACGCCAACCCTGCGTTTTTTAGACTCGTTACAGGATTGGACGGTATCCGTACCCAATTCTAACTGCCATGCCCCGAACAAGCGAATCCCTCTTTTGCAACAAACCCCGGCTCACCTCCGGATGCTATACTCCGTCAAACTAGGACGTCTGTCCCTGCGCATCCACAAGCGCCGTTTTCACGAGGTTATCCACGCCCATGGCTCCCCGCACCCACCGCGCACTCTTCTCCGCCACCGTTTTTCTTGCCACCTGCGCCGTCCTCGGCTCCTTCATCAACCAGAAAGTCGCTGCCCAGTCCGCCAGCGATGAGTCCACCCTCCGCGACTCCCTGCACTCCTTCACCAACGTCTACTCCCTCGTCGAGCAGAACTACGCCGAGCCCCTCAACACCGACAAGACCGACAAGGCCATCTACGACGGCGCCATCCCCGGCATGCTCCACGTCCTCGATCCCCACTCCAACTTCTACGATCCCAAGGCCTTCGCCCAGATGCGCGAAGACCAGCACGGCAAGTACTACGGCGTCGGCATGACCATCCAGCCGCAGCCCGACCCCCAGCGGCAAGACCAAGATCGTCGTCCTCTACCCCTTTGAAGGCACGCCCTCCTACAAGGCCGGCATCCGCCCCGGCGACGTCATCCTCTCCGTCGACGGCAAATCCACCGAAGGCATGGACTCCGCCGCCGTCGCCACCATGCTCAAAGGCCCCACGCGGCACCCACGTCTCGGTCACCATGATGCGCGAAGGCTCCGCCAAGCCCCTGGTCTTCGATCTCGTCCGCGACGAAATCCCCCGACCCTCCGTCGACCTCGCCTTCCTCATCAGCCCCGGCGTCGGCTACATCCACGTCACCAGCTTCATCGAGACCACCAGCCGCGAAGTCGGCGACGCGCTCGACAAGTTCCGGCCCGGACACTCCACGGCCTCGTCCTCGACCTCCGCGGCAACCCCGGCGGCCTGCTCAACGAAGCCGTCAACATGTCCGACAAGTTCCTCCAGAAGGGCCAGATCGTCGTCTCGCAACGCGGCCGCGCCTTCCCCGACCAGGTCTACCGCGCCACCCGCGGCGAGCAAGGCCCCAAGTACCCCATCGTCGTCCTGGTCAACCGCAACACCGCCTCAGCCGCTGAGATCGTCTCCGGCGCGCTTCAGGATCACGACCGCGCCCTCATCGTCGGCGAAACCACCTTCGGCAAGGGCCTCGTCCAGACCGTCTTCCAGATCACCGAAAACACCGGCCTCGCCCTCACCACCTATCACTACTACACGCCCTCCGGCCGCCTCATCCAGCGCAACTACGACCACGTCTCGCTCTACGACTACTACTACGTCCGCGACGACGCGGCCAAAGCCAAGGATAAGAGCAACCTCGAGGTCAAGCTCACCGACTCCGGCCGCACCGTCTACGGCGGCGGCGGCATCACCCCCGACGAGAAGATCGATAACGTCAAGTCCAACCACTTCCAGGACAATCTCCTCGTCCACTACGCCTTCTTCAACTTCAGCAAGCACTACCTCGCCAACCACACCGTCACCAAAGACTTCGTGGTCGACGACGCAGTCATGCAGCAGTTCAAGGCCTTCCTGAAGGACAACCAGATCGAATACACCGACGCCGACATCGCCGGCGTCGACGGTTGGATCAAGGAGAGCATCAAGAGCGAGCTCTTCACCTCTCAGTTCGGTCAACTCGAAGGCCTCAAGGTCCGCGCCGAGTGGGATCCGCAGATCGCCAAGGCAATCACCTTCCTGCCCGAAGCCCAGACCCTCGAAGACCACTCCAGGCTGGCCCAGAAGACCAACACAGCCAGCGCTAAACCCTAACGCGACACACAGAAAAATGGCGCTCAAGCCTAAGCTTGAGCGCCATTTTATTTTGCTGCGAAATCTCACGACGTGCCGACGTTCCAACCGTCAGCATTTAGCCTGGCAAGCTGACGACTCCGCCAATAGAGTCGTAAAATAGAACTGTTATGGCTTTCCCTATCAAAGTCTGCTCCGTCTGCTCAGAAGAGTTTGAACTCAAGCCCGATAAACCCGGTTTTGCCAATCGCTGTCCCGAGTGCAGCGCTCCCGAATCAACCGACCCGGTCACCAAGCGCCGCATGGACGCCGACGAACGCAAGAATGCGACCGAAGCGAACGCGGCACGCAGGCAAGCGATGCGCGAGCTCCTCTACCGCAAGGATAGCTAGCACCGCAGCGACATCACCCGCCCGAACGCATAGAAATTTGCTTGAATTTTACGAGTGAGATTGAGTCGAAATCTGGAGCGGGAGACCGGGATCGAACCGGCGACATTCAGCTTGGGAAGCTGACGTTCTGCCACTGAACTACTCCCGCTTTAGGGCTAATTATACCCTGCAAAATCGATGCGATGCGACCGTCACCTCTTCATCATCCAATTGAAGTGAGGCAACGCATCGACTGAGGGAGTCGCACGAACAATCCATCGCTCCGGCGATCGAAATGCACATCCACCACGACGATTTCGATCATCGGAGAATAGAAAATATGACCACCCTTCAAACATCGAAAGACAGAGCAGCTCTGCTCATCGGCATCCGTCAGCTTGCCGCTGTCTCCACGTCGCTCGCCTCTCTGCAACAAGGTGTCGTCGAATCGATCTCGCAAAATCTGCCCCACTACAACTGGACCGGCTTCTACATGCTCGATCCGGCCGATCCTGAAACGCTGGTTCTCGGTCCATTCGTCGGCGATCCAACGCCTCACGTGCGTATCCGGGTCACCCAGGGCATCTGTGGCGCTGCCGTCGCCACCGGCGAGACTGTCGTTGTAGACGACGTGAATGCCGACCCGCGCTATCTCTCATGCTCGATCAACACCAGATCCGAGATCGTCGTTCCCATCTATGTGCACGGTCACGTCATCGGAGAGCTCGATATCGATAGCCACGACTCAGCAGCCTTTACACAGGCGGACCAGCTCTTCCTTGAAGATGTCGCGCAAATCATCGGTACGTTCATCGAGAACCATCACTAGCCGAATCTTTGCCGAGCATGACGAAACCAGCGTCTCACGCACGTCAAACTAAGACCGAAACTTCGTAACCAATTGCAGCACTCTGTAGTCTCACTATAGGCAGATAGAAGCCTTTGGTTCACTCCGATGAATGGACATCGAAATCGTCCAGCCGGAAGAAAAGTAGGCCATCATGAGCCCGGAAGAAAATGGAACGAAAAGCCCAGCGGATCGTCAGCGTCTCAGCCGTCGCGCATTTCTAGCAGCCTCAGTGGCTGCATGTGGAGCGGTTGCACTCTGGCGCCTTCACCAGCCCGGAGTCGCATCCGCCGCAACCGATGGAAGCCCCGCGCCCGCGACGGTGACAATTATTCAATTCGACCCAGACGGCAAGAAGGCCGGAAAGGTCGTCGTCCCTCGAATCGTCAAAACCGACGCCGAATGGAAGCAGCAGCTCTCGCCCATCTCCTACGAGGTGACGCGCCACGCCGGCACCGAGCGAGCCTACACCGGTGACTCGTGGGACCTCCACGATCACGGCCTCTTCCGTTGCATCTGCTGCGACACAGCCCTCTTCAGCTCAGACACAAAGTTCGACTCCGGCACCGGCTGGCCCAGCTTCTGGCAACCGATTGCGAAAGAGAACATCGTCGAAATCACGGATCGCAGCTTCGGCATAGAACGCACCGCCGTCTCCTGCCGCCAGTGCGACGCCCATCTCGGCCACGTCTTCGACGACGGTCCCAGACCGACCGGCCTTCGCTACTGCATGAACTCGGCATCCATGCATTTCGTCAAACTGGCGTAGCACCGAAGCAAGACCTTACCGCGCCATACAAATCGTCGAGCTCTCAACACCACATAACCACAATAAAAACAACAACATGCATTGCTGGCGCGTGAGTACATCCCGCGAACTATACCTAGATCAGAGCATAAGAAAAGCCCCGAACTCGACGGGGCTTTTTCCGTTTACCCCCAGAGAACTTAGGTCTAATTCATCCATCCGAAAACCAAACAAAATAAATAACTTAGGGAAACAGCCCTTAAGGGCTCCAAACAGCGCTCCAAATTTGGCGAGAAGAAGAGAAAGAGGACGATTGGCAGAGAAAGTCTTCCAAGCTCCTGACAAATTTTTCAACGCAACTAGCATTTATGGCAGTTCCTCCTCGCCCCCGATCCTCCGATAATCATCGTTCGTTCGCACTCTTGAAAACGGGGAGACAGCAAAGAGAGCTGAGCGCAACGAAAGACCAAGCAGTCATTCAGAGATAAACAGGAAGGTCGCGATGAAGAAAATCAGACTATTTACCTTGGCAGTAGGCGTGATCACTCTAATGGCCTGCTTGCCAGCGATGGCGCAGGTCAAGGTGACCTTCGCTATGACATCCAGCTTCTACGCCGGAAATGCAAAACTGCCTGCAGGCACCTACACCCTAAGGCAGATGCAGGATGATCCGAATGCCTTCAATCTTCAGAACAGTTCAGGCTCGCACACCGTAATCCTTGAAGGACGGCCCTCTACGAAGACAACAACTGGAAATCCGGTCATACTCTTCAATCGCTACGACACCACCGACTATCTTGAAGGGGTTGAAACATCCACCGGAAACTCGATAGACATTAGCCCCGGTGTTGCGGAAAAGCTTGCCGCGAAGAAGGGTGCTCCACAGCCACACACGGTTCAAACCAAATAGCAGCGGACAAAGCAGAGAAGCGATCCGAGCCGATAGCCCGGATCGCAGCTGTCAGTTCAGAGTGTGAGTTCTTTCGAACAAAGGCAGAGAACGCCCAAACTTAAATCAGCGGACAGCTAACGCCGAGATTGTGCTTATCAAGTGAACGAGCGCCTCAAGCATCCGCTCTTTCGGCGACTTTCATAAGTACTCGAAAATTTCTTCCTCCAAGTTGACGCCGTTTAAACAACACCATCATCTAACGATCCACTTCGTCATGACGATGCAAAATTTTTGAGAATTACGAATTAGAAACGCTTGCTTGGGTTAACATCGTTTCAGATACATAGCCCTCGTTAAATGTCTTTCAAATAAAGCATCGAGGTTAAGCTACATTGTCTCTCTCCGGCAAATATCCGACGGCGAATTCCAGCGAGAGCAGGTGCCAGTCCGCTCGCCCTCTTCGCGCTTTGATATACAGCCTGCCTTTAATTGCCAGCACCGCAGTCGCCCAATCGCCCACAAACATCTTCGACGCCGCCGGCACTCCGGCACACGACATCTTCGGCCTTTCGATGCTCGTGCTTTCGATCACGCTGGTAATCTTTCTGATCGTAGGCGGCCTGCTGCTCTATGCACTGATTCGCTTCCGGCACCGGCCTACAGACTCCAACCGCGAGCCCGCACAAATCTACGGCAGCAATCAGATCGAGCTCTCCTGGACTGTCATCCCAATCCTGATCGTTGTCACGCTCTTCCTCACGACAACGCGCGTCATCCTCGGCACGGAAGCCATTCCAAAGCCGGACGAGCGCCATGGACGTAACTGTCATCGGCCATCAGTTCTGGTGGGAGTACAACTACCCCAAACTTGGAGTCGTCACCGCCAATGAACTGCACGTCCCCATCAGCGATCCGACGAACTCCAACTCCTACCTACCTAACGATGTCGTCCGCCGACGTGACCCACAGCTTCTGGATACCTCGTCTCGCAGGCAAGACGGACCTGCTTCCCAATCGCGTCAACGTTATGTGGATCGATCCGCAAGCGACAGGCCTCTATCTCGGTCAGTGCGCCCAATACTGCGGCACGCAGCACGCAAAGATGCTCCTTCGCGTCTATGCGCAGACACCGCAGGACTTCGCCGCCTGGATCGAGCAACAGAAGAAGCCGGCCCAGCAGGAGTTCCCCGGCAATGCCGCCGCTACCGAAGGCCAGGCCGTCTTCATGAAGAACGCGTGCATCAACTGCCACACCGTCAAGGGAACCGTCGCAACCGGGCGCTTCGGCCCTGACCTGACCCATCTCGCCAGCCGCGACACCATCGCCTCAGGTCCGATTCAGAACACGCCAGAGAACCTAAGAAAGTGGGTCGACGATCCAAACTCCCTGAAGCCAGGCTCGCTCATGCCGGCAATGCACTTAGACGATCACGATTTGGACGTCATCACAGCTTATCTCTCTCAGCTTCACTAACCCTCTACCGGAAAGAAGCGCAGCATGACCACAACTCCTGTATTGGAAGCAATCGACGAGACACTGGAGACTCAGGGCAAGCCACCGCTCAATGTCATCTACGAGTGGCTGACGACAGTCGATCACAAAAAAATCGGGCTGATGTACATCGTCTACGCCCTCCTCTTTCTGGTCGTCGCTGGCTTTGAAGCGATCCTGATGCGCATTCAACTGGCCTTCCCCAACAATCACTTCGTCTCGCCGCAGGTCTTCAACCAGCTCTTCACCATGCACGGCACCACCATGGTCTTCTTCATGGGAATGCCCATCCTCTTCGGCATGGGAAACTATCTTGTCCCGCTGATGATCGGCGCGCGCGACATGGCCTTCCCCCGACTGAACGCCTTCAGCTTCTGGGTCTCCGCCTTTGCCGGTTTCCTGCTGTACTTCAGCTACTTCGGCGCCAGCGGCCTCTACGCTGCGGGCTCTGCTCCCGACGTCGGCTGGTTCGCCTACGCCCCGCTGACATCCACGCGTATTCTCTCCAGGCCACAGCACCGACTACTGGACACTTGCCGTCTTCCTCAGCGGCATAGGAAGCATCGGAACCGCGCTCAACATCGTCACCACCATCATCTGCATGCGCTGCAAGGGCATGAAGATGAGCCGCATGCCTCTGCTTCCCTGGCTCTACCTCGTCATGTCCGGCCTCGTCTTTGTCGCCGTCAGCCCGCTCACCGCCGCGCAGATCATGCTCACGCTCGACCGCTACCTCGGCGCGCACTTCTTCGATACTCAGGCTGGCGGCTCCGCAATTCTCTGGATGCACTTCTTCTGGATCTTCGGCCATCCCGAGGTCTACGTCCTCGTCCTGCCCGCCTTCGCCTTCGCCAACGAGATCATCCCCGTCTTCTCGCGCAAAGCCATGTTCGGATATCCCGCCATGGTCGCGGCATCGGTCGCGATCGGCTTCATCAGCCTCAGCGTCTGGGCGCACCACATGTTCACCGTTGGCATGGGCCCGGCGGGCAACACCTTCTTCGTCTTCGCCACCATGGTCATCTCGGTGCCCACCGGGATCAAGATCTTCAACTGGCTCGCCACCATCTGGGGAGGAAAGATCATCTTCGCCGTCCCCATGATGTTCATGGTTGGCTTCCTCTTCCAGTTCCTCATCGCCGGTCTTACCGGCATCATGCTCTGCAGCCGCGCCGTTCAACTGGCAGCTCAGCGCTTCTTACTTTGTCGTCGCTCACTTCCACTACGTTCTGGTCGGAGCGATCGTGTTCTCTCTCTTCGGCGCCTTCTATTACTGGTACCCCAAAGTCACCGGCAAGATGATGAGTGACACGCTCGGCAAGTGGCACTTCTGGCTCTTCCTCATCGGCTTTCACCTCACCTTTGACTTCATGCACATCCCCGGCCTGCTCGGGATGCCGCGACGTATCTACACCTACGAAGCTGGCCGTGGCTGGGACACTCTGAACCTCATCGTCGGCATCGGAGCCATCTTTCAGGCAGCTGGCACTCTGGTTCTGGTCTACAACATGGTCCACTCCTACTTCAAAGGCAGAGAGGCCGGCCACGACCCCTGGGATGCCTGGACCCTTGAATGGTCAGTGCCTTCTCCACCGCCGTCTTACAACTTCGCCATCGAGCCAACCGTCAACAGCCGCCGGCCACTATGGGATCTCAAGCACCCTGAAGATCCAGACTCGGACTACGAATAATGACAACCGTGACGACCGCAAGCAGAATTCCAATCGACGGACCCATTGAAACTCCATGGAAGCTGCCCTACCGCGGCAACATCGGCATGGCTTGCCTCATCGTCGCCGAGTCCGCGATCTTCATCATCTTCGTCGTCGCCTATATCTACTACATCGGCAAGAGCCTCAGCGGCCCAACGCCAGCACAGGTTCTCGAGCTTCCCATCTTCGGCACCATCTGTCTGCTATCGAGCAGCTTCTTCGTTCACCACGCTGTCGGTTCCCTGCGCAAAGAAAACTTCCGCGCCTGCACACTTCACCTCGCCGCCACTGTCTTGCTCGGTACTATCTTTCTCATCACTACAGCTCGCGAGTGGTATCACCTCATTCACGACGAAGGTCTCACCATCAAGACCAACCTCTTCGGGTCTACCTACTACTCCCTCGTCGGTCTCCATGCGACGCACGTAGTCATAGGTCTCATCATGCTGTCCTTAACTCTCGCATTCTCGCTGGCAGGCCGAGTAAAGGAAGAGCACTCGGAGAAACTCGAAGTTCTCTCACTCTACTGGCACTTCGTCGACGCAGTCTGGGTCGTCGTCTTTCTCGTGGTCTACGTCATCGGCAGATAGCTTCTGGAAAGGAGGGGATACGATGCAGGAAGGTCAGTTCACGCAAGCCACTCAAAGTCACGACCACGAACACCGGTCCGACACCGTCATCCTCCCCGCGCCCACCCCATGGCCCATGGTGCTTGCGCTCGGTATCGCCCTGCTCATCACCGGCATGGTCACGCACTGGGTTATCAGCCTGCTGGGATTGATACTGGCCCTTCGATCCATCGTCGGATGGTTCTTTGATATCTTCCCGCACGAGCTACATGTCGCCGTACCGGTTCAGACCGGCGTCATGGAGATCTCAAGCACTCGTACGACCCGCGAGCAGCTGCCGGTTGACGCCAATCATCGCAAGTTGCTGCCGATTGAAACCTTCAGCATCACCTCCGGCATCAAGGGAGGCATCGGCGGCGGCATCGCGATGATCATCCCTGCCGCTCTCTTCGGCCTGCTCAAATATCACAGCATCTGGTACGCCGTAAATCTCCTCGCCGCCGGTGGCTTCGTTAGCTGGGGTGGCGAGAGCGACGCGTTTCTCGCACAGTTCCATCTTCAAGGTCTTCTTGCCGCAACCGGCATTCACGCCCTCGCCTCCGTACTAATTGGCCTGCTCTACGGAGCGATGCTGCCGATGTTTCCCAGAAAGCCAATCCTCACGCGCCGGGTTCATCGCTCCATTTCTCTGGACAGGCATCCTCTATTCCGCTCTCGGAATCATCAGCCCCGTTCTGAACGCCCGCATCAACTGGCTCTGGTTTGTCCTCTCACAGATCGCCTTCGGCCTCGTCTGCGGCTTTATCGTCAACCTGCACGTAAAGGTCCGCACAGCACAGTTCCGCTCTCTACCCTTCGCCGTTCGCGCTGGAATTCACAGCGACCTACCCATCGAGAAAGACGATCAATGAGATCAGCCCCTCACAGACTCGCAGTGGTCGGCGCCCTCATGCTATCGGCTGCCTGTATCGCCGTCACTGGGTGCAGCCGCATTCATGGCCGCCCTGGACCAGGCCCTGAGATCGTACGTCCAGACGAAGTCCTCGACTTCCCGACTCTCTACAAAGAGAACTGCGCAGCCTGCCACGGAGCGAACGGTAAAAACGGCGCAGCCATCTCGCTCGCCAACCCCGTCTACCTCGCGGTAGCCGGAGAGCAGACCATCCAGCAGACTGCCGCCAAGGGCGTCCCCGGCGGCCTCATGCCTGCCTTTGCTAAAAGCTCTGGTGGCTCGCTAACCGACCGTCAGGTCGCCATCATCGCCCAGGGCATTATCCAGCAATGGGGCACGTCTGACACACTCGTAGGCGCAAACCCTCCACCCTACGCTGCCACACTACCTGCCAACGCCGACAACGGCCAGCAAGCCTACGCCACAGCATGTGCGCGATGCCACGGAGCGAACGGCGAAGGTAACGCCGGCGATCCCAATACAGGTGCCGGCAAACTCGGCTCCATCGTCAACCCAGCCTACCTCGCTCTTATCAGCAATCAGGATCTCCGCAGCATCGTCATCGCGGGCCGTCCCGACGAAGGCATGCCCGACTGGCGCTCCGACGCCGCGCAACCACTCACCGACCAGCAGATCACCGACATCATCGCCTGGCTCGCCTCCAAACGCATCGCCGATCCAGGCCAGCCATATCGCTCTCACTAAACACGGAAGACTAGAAGAATTGACCACGAAGAACACCGCAGGAGCACCGAGCAATGACACCGAGTGAGCAGCTCCCACCAACCGATCACACAATCACTGAGCCCGTTGCCGAGCCAGTGAAAGACCCGGCCATCGCCGCAGGGCACTCGCGCCGCACCTTCCTCTTCAAGCTCGCTCTCATGGTCAACGGAGCGGTCGGCGTCGTTCTGGCCATTCCAATCGTCGGCTACATCCTCGGCCCTGCACTCAAAAAGACCGGAGCCGACAACTCCTGGATCAACCTCGGCCCCCTCTCCGACTTCCCCGAAGGCGAGACCCGCCTCGTCAGCTACCGCAACCCCATCACCACCCAGTGGGACGGCCAGACCGGCGACATCCCCGCATGGGTCCGCCGCGTCTCCGGCGAAACCTTCCAGGTCTTCGCCATCAACTGCGCCCACCTTGGCTGCCCCGTCCGCTGGTTCGCTCAATCAAAGCTCTTCCTCTGCCCCTGCCACGGCGGCGCTTACTACGCGGACGGCACTCGCGCCTCCGGCCCACCCGAGCGCGGCCTCTTCGAGTACCAGCACAAAATCTCCAACGGCACCCTCATGATCAGCGCTGGCAGAATGCCAACCCTCGCTAACGAAGCGAAAAACGTTACTCCTCTAACCCAGATCGAAGGCAGTCCCGCAGCCCGTCTCGCCGCCATCGACAAACCCCAGCCGAGGTGCAGCTCATGCCAGACCTAAAACAACGCGGCCTCGATCTCTACAACTGGTTCGAAGCATCGCCTCGGCCTCGGCGCACCCCTCATCGAAACAGCCGAACACGAGGTCCCCGCCAACACTGCCAGTTGGTGGTACGTCTTCGGCAGCGCCGCCACCGTCGTCCTCATGCTCCAGATCATGACCGGCATCCTGCTCGCGCTCGTCTACGCACCCACCGCGGCCAACGCCTGGAACAGCCTTCAGTTCCTCGACCACAACGTCAAACTCGGCTGGTTCCTGCGCGCCATGCACGGCTGGGGCTCCGACTTCATGGTCGCCATCGTCCTCATCCACATGGTGCAGGTCTTCCTCTTCGGCGCCTACAAGTTCCCCCGCGAACTCACCTGGATCATCGGCGTCTTCCTCCTCCTGCTCACTCTTGGCATGGCCTTCACCGGCCAGGTCCTCCGCTTCGATCAGGACGCCTACTGGGGCCTCGGCATCGGAGCCTCCATCCTCAGCCGCGTCCCCCTCATCGGCGGACCACTGGTAGGCCTCATGCTCGGCGGCCCCATCATCGCCGGCAACACACTCTCCCGCTTCTTCGCCCTCCACGTCTTCGTCATACCCGGCATGCTGCTCGCACTCGTCGGCATGCACGTCTGGATGGTCCTTCGCCTCGGCATCAACGACTGGCCCATGCCCGGCCGCCTCGTCAAAAAATCAACCTACCAGCGCGAGTACCACGAGCTCGAAAAGAAGACCGGCATCCCCTTCGTCCCCGACGCAGCATGGAAAGATGCCGCCTTCGCCGCAGCCATCATGCTCGCCGTCATCGCCTGCGCGCTCTGGTTCGGCCCCTTCGGCCCATCCGGCCAACCCGACCCCACCATCATCGAGA
The DNA here is from genome assembly GCA_963771625.1 of uncultured Acidobacteriaceae bacterium. GTDB lineage: Bacteria > Acidobacteriota > Terriglobia > Terriglobales > Acidobacteriaceae > Edaphobacter. The sequence continues at coordinate 39,143 of CAVYUE010000016.1, read as the reverse complement.
CCGCCCCCAAGCCTGACTTACTTCTTCCTCTGGCTCTACGCCGTCCTCGCCTATCTCCCACCAGCGCTCGAAACTCCCGTCCTCTTCATCGTGCCGGTCGTCGGCATCGTCGCCCTCATCCTCCTCCCGCTTCTCTCAGGCGAAGGCGAAAAGCACGTATCACGCCGTCCCGCCGCTGTCCTCATCGTCTCAGTCGTCGCTGTCTCACTCGGAATCTTCACGCACCTCGGCACCTACACGCCGTGGAGCCCCATCATGAACGCCTGGACCAGCGATCCCATCCCCACCTTCTACCTGCACAACCGCACCCCGCTCGAACGCGAAGGCGCAATCGTCCTCCAGAACAAGCAGTGCCGCAACTGCCACTCCATCGGCGGACAAGGCGGTCTCCGCGGCCCCGCGCTTGACGCCATCGCTGCCCACATGACCGAAGACCAGATCATTCGCCAAGTCCTGCAGGGCGACGGCAACATGCCAGCCTACGGCAACGCGCTCAACCCCTCCGAGACCACCGCGCTCGTGCACTTTCTCCTCACCCTACGCGGCAACGATCTCCAGCCAGCCATCGACGCCTCACGCCGCTTGGTCAGCGAACAGCAATCACCTCCACCCCCACCCACAGGGCATTAAAGCTGCGTATAACCTACTTCAATGCCTCCTGAATCCCGGGCCATCTTTGCAGAGTGGTCGCCTCCTGTCTTTCTCACCACCGCACTGCTTCTCAGCGCGATCATCTACACGCGCGGCTGGTTCCTCATTCGTCAAACCAGGCCGTCACTCTTCCCCACCTGGCGCCTCGCCGCATTCAATCTCGGTCTCGCCATCACCTGGCTCTCCATCGCCTCACCACTCGACGGCTTCGCCGACGCCCTCCTCAGCGCCCACATGATCGAGCATCTCCTCCTCATGTCCTTCGTCCCACCGCTTCTGCTTCTTGGCAACCCACAAGTCCCGCTCCTCCGCGGTCTTCCTCACGCAATCACGGTCACAATCCTCGCGCCGTTCCTCCGCATGAAGGCACTACGAACACTCGGCCACTTCCTCACCACACCCGTAGTCGCATGGCTCGTCATGAACCTCATCTTCCTCGGCTGGCACATCCCCACCGCATACGACTTCGCACTCGAGCACGAACATTGGCACGAGTTCGAACACATCTGCTTCCTCGCCTCATCGATCCTCTTCTGGTGGCCGCTCATCCGCCCCTGGCCCACCAGCGCGCACTACCCCGGCTGGTACATGCTTCCCTACCTCGTCGGAGCAGACATCGTAAACACAGCGCTCTCCGCCTTCCTCGCCTTCTGCGACCGCCCCGTCTACAGCTACTACCTTCAGCAGCCAAATCCCTTCCACATCGATCCACTCTCCGATCAACGCGCTGGCGCCGTCATCATGTGGGTCATCGGCTCACTCATCTTTCTCATCCCCGCAGTCTTCATCACAGTGCGTCTCCTGCAACAAGACACACGCCATCGAGCGTAGCGCCATAGAATGGGTTGTCCGTGAAGCAAATCCCGGGGTTCAGATTTCCCTAACCTCCTCCAATTCTGCCTAAGCCGATCCCAATGACATAGGTGACCACGCCCTCAATCGCTCCGACGCCTGTCATCTCCAATCCGCTGCTCCACCACGAACGGATTGTCACGAGGGACTTCGACGCCCCAACTACAAAGTGAGCAATAAGGGAGACAATTGCAGCGACGATGACTGCCCTAATACCCGCCATAAAGAAGAACGGAATGATCGGAATGAAGGCGCCTAAAGCCGTAGAAAGAGCCCCGGACAGTGCCGAGACGAGAGGTTTACTGAGCGCTTCTTCGGATGTATTGAGACGCTCGCGAGCGAGGGCGCTAATCAGGTGCTCCTTATCCTTCGCCAGATGATCTACGAAACGTTCTGCATCTTCTTCCGGCAATCCGCGAATTTGGTAGCTGAGGGATAGCACTTCGCGAGCCTCGGCTTCATTGTCCTCAACGGCCTCCCGTTCTCTGGCGAACTCCGCTTCATAAATTTCTCGCTCACTCTTAGCTGCCAGGTAAGCTCCAGATCCCATGGAGAGCGCACTAGCCACCATGCCGGCCAATCCTGCAATCAGAACGAAGTGGCTATTGCCTAGCGTTGCCCCTGAGACTCCAGAGACGATCCCGAAGATCGAACCAAGTCCATCGTTGACGCCGTAGATCGCATCTCCGACCCAACCTGCTGCTTCAGGATGACCTTCTTTACGAGCGCTCAAGAGGCTATCGAGAGCCTCCTGGGCTTGCTCAGGTGGCAGAGCTGGCAGCGGACGACGTGAGCGGATAAGACTGCCTAATGTTTGATAGTGTTCCCGCTCGTCCGCGATGACTTCGTTGAGGATGGCGATGCTTGGTTTATCGCCGAGCGCCTTCAACTGCTTGCCGTATCTTGCAATATCGCGGCCTTCGTCGATTTCCAATCGTCGCAGAGCCAGGTCAGGTCCGCTAATCCGTGTAGCCAAAGAATCTGCTAGTCCAGACTGTGAGCCTGTGTACTGCGGTGCGTTTCCGCCCAGTGCTTCAATACGCCCAGCCCACAGATCAGCATGGTGCTTTTCAGCGGCTGCTAAACCCCGTAACGCATTTCGACGTTGAGGCTCGGCCTCTCCTTTCGCCAGCGCCGAATAGGTGTAATGACCTTCCATCTCGGCCTGCCAATTGGCACTAAGCGCGGCTAGAAGTTTGCTATTGTCTGAGTTAGCCATCTGCACCCCTTGAATGCGACCTCGTTGAGCAACGATTATTCAACTGCGGATTTTTTACCCCAATCGAAACGTCTGCCGAGGATTCCCTTAACGATCAAATGATCGGTCGCTGATGTCGGGCCTATGCCGATTCCTATGTTGATCTCCCACTTCGGCGATACGTTAAGGTCAGTCACGACGAAGAGCTGCTGCTGTTGATTGTGGAGCGAATAAAAGGAACCAATCCATCCATAGTCCGCATAGTATTCGAAGCCACCGCTAACCACCCGGGTGAAGTCATACCCCACCTTGGCTGCGGGCGAAAAACCCCAACCCTGATTCGCATCCGGGCCATGCAACGTGCGCTCGAGGGCAGGGTTGAAGGCGAGATACCAGCGGCCGAGGGTTTTATCGATGATGGGGCGAATCTCCCAGGTCCACGTGTCTGGAGAATAGACGGGCCGTTGGTAGCCAACTTCGGTCGAAAGACTTAGGCCAACTGGAAGATGCCAGCTATCAGGAGCGCGGACACGCGGGCGGATATGGTCTCCGACCCACTGCACACCGTGCCCATCCTGTTCACTCGTAAAAATGTAGAAGCCAACTTCAGACCAGTTGTTGATGCCTTGAGTCAACTCGACGGTTTCGTGCTCCTGATGGTTCGTGGGATATACCAAACCGATGGTCTGAGTCTGGCCGGAGATGGTGTAGTTCGAGTGCAATTCGACCATCAGGTTCTTTGGCGCGACTGTGTCCGCGCCGTAGACCTGGATCTCGTAGTTTCCTTGGGCATACGCAATCACTGAGCCGAAGAGCAGCCAACTTACAAGGAGCACCCAAGGTATACAGAAGTGGAACGGGTTTCGACCGTTCAGGACTGCCCTATCCATAACGGAATACCATCATGAAGCCGCGGTCCATGTGATCTTGCTGATGACAATGAAAGAGGGTCCGCCCAGGATTGTTTGCTACAAACTCGACCTCTGCTGTGGTCCTGGAGGGAACCAACACTACGTCTTTCCTCAATCCCTGAATCTCCGGACTGCCATCTACCTGACGTATCTCAAAGGTATGCCGATGAAGGTGCATTGGATGATCGTCCATGCTCAGGTTCTTCATCACCAGCCGATAACGTTGGCCTGTTTTCAAAGCCGGTTCATCATTGTTCGGATACGACTTACCGTTGATACACCAAAGCTCTTCGTTGCCGTGCCCTTGAAACTTCGAGTCGAACTTGAGATCTATACGGACAACTTCTTCAGCGCTTACAGCTGCCGCCCCCGCCGCCGCAAACTGACGGTAGTTCCATACGAGATCGTCGGGCTGACTCCATGCCGGCTTTCCGGAGGTGTTCGCGTACTCGACGACGATACCCATGCCTGCGGCTTGAACGTGCTTTCGCACCTCGCCGAGTACCCAGACGCCGGGTGCGTTCATTTCAGCAACAGCACTGACTCTTTCTGCGGGAGCAAGGCGCAGCATTGGAACGGTCTGAGGTTGTGGAACAGAATTCCCGTCCAGCGCGATTACCTTGAAGCTGTGTCCGGCCAGAGCAACCCAGTGGACTTCGGTCGGGCTTGAATTCAGGACGTGCATCAATAGTCGCTCGCCTTGTTTGACACGAATGGGTTCACCAAAACCGAGCATCTTGCCGTTGATCGTCGACACGTCATAGACAGGATTCATGTAGCCATCATCACCACCCTGAAAATGACCACCCCAATCATGAAGTGCAAGGAAGACCTCGTGATCGTAGCGGCCCGGGTTTTCTCGGGGCTCGATCATGAGAAAACCGTGGAGGCCGCCGTACTGTGCTTTTGTCAGATCTCTGCCTGCAAAAGTGTGCGTGTGAAACCAACGAAATCCAGCAGGGTCGGGCTTGAGCACGTAGCGAGTCGTAGCTCCGGGCATGATCATCGGAGTGCCTTCTTCCATCGCGCCGTCGATCTCAGAGGGCAAAAACAGGCCGTGCCAGTGAACGACCTCCGGGTCTTTGGTCAAGTTTCGGATCTCGATGGTTTGCTCCTGGCCTTCACGCATTCGCAGCAGCGGCCCTGGAACCTGACCGTTATAAGCTACGGTGCGAAAGTGTCGCTTGGGAGAGGCTTCCAACGTGTAGGGAGCAATCTCAAGCCGAACATCAGCAGGAGACACCTGACCAGCCGCACCTCTCAAAAGAACGGATCCAGCCGCCAAACTTGAAAGTTGTGCGAAGCGTCTGCGGGTCAGCATCTTTGATTTTTCCAAAGGGGCATAATCTCAAATATGTCTTATGTTAGGTCAGTAAAAAAATAAAGATCGATTCGGATTTCAAGAGTATTTAATTCGCTAGATCGCCGATCAAGGTCAGATCGACGTCCACCTCTTTGGCAACTTTGAGGATGAAGACACTGGGATCTTTTAGTCCCCACTGAACATATGGGACGGCAAAGTGAGTTTTGGCGGTGCAACGGGTTCCCTCAATGTGAATCTGCAGGGGGACGGTTAGCTCATGAGGCGTACCGTGAAGCGTAAAGGTTCCCGTTACCTGTAAGGTCGAGTCTCCCACGGAAGCGACTTTGCCTTGATAGCTCTTCGGAAAAAACGTTACATCTGTGAAGCGAGAAGCTTCCAGTACTTCGTTTGTCATTTTCTTATCACGTGAGTCGTTCCCCGTCTTGCCGCTACCTGCCGCGACGACGACAGAGCCTGACATGTTCGGGGAGCTCCGGTCAAAATCGATTGATCCTTTCTGGACGTGGAATGTGCCGTGGGTCTCGTGGCTGGAACCGCCGAGAGTAAAGCTCACCTCGCTGGAGTCAGGACTAATGCTGAAGCTCTGATGCTGAGCGAAAGCGGACACGGTACACAGCAGCGAAAAGGAAAGAAAGATTGAAAGATCCACGTTTCTCATTGATTTTCTCCGTTCATAGTGGAAGTGCGCGTAAGAGACACCGGTTGTTTGATCGCTGCGTTCAGCCATGAAGCGAGGGAGGCGATGTCTCGATCAGGGAGGTATTCGTGACCCGGCATGTCCGTATCTGGTAATCCGAACTTGATGATCCTTGCGAGGCTGAAGGTCTGCTCCTCTTCGGATTCGGAGGTGGAAAAATGAGAGAAAGGGCCCGTCTCTAAGTTTGGAGGAAGCCGTTTAAAGTTTTCATGCCACTTGAGGCGGGTTAAGCCATTCGCGTTGTGACACGTTGCGCAGTACAAAGCAAATAAGTGTGCGCCATCCCCCACATAGTCTGAGGAAACATTTGATCTGGAGGGGCGCCAGTCTTGTTCAGACTCGACATGTTGAGCAAGTTCTCTACTCCGAAGACCAACCAGATACGAAACGAGATCATCACCGGCGGTGCTTTTGCCACCGAAGAGATGGGAGTAGGAAGGCATAAACGACGCGTGGCTAACCTCTCTCGGGTCGTATAAGTGGGCCTTTAGCCACAAGGGAGAGCGCCGGCTGCCAACCTCCGAAAGGTCAGGACCCTGGCGTCGATTCCCAATGAGCGGAGGACGCTCTTGTCGCAACCCTGCGATCGTCTGCACGGGACCCCACATCAAGACGTCGGACGTGTTTGGGCGTACGTACTGAGAGTGGCAGTTAATGCATCCTTCGGAGATGTAAACCTTACGTCCCCGTTCCGGTTGCGAAAGAACAGCGGTGGTGGGAGAGGTGAGGATGAGTCGGCGAACGCTGAGAGCAGCGAGCAAAACAGCAACCGTCGCCGCTAGTTCGCGCCTCCTGACACGAAGCAAACGAAGAAGGTGTGGACTCAGCACGAGCACGCCTGCGAACAATACAAAGGCCACAGGGACATGCCCGAGGTTTTGTCCCATGCCAATTCCCATCGCTGAACCAAACCAGCCCGCTACAGCATAGATCCATCCTGCCTTCCGTCCACGTTCTTCAGATGAAGAAGCGTCTGCGAACAACGACGGATAAGCGATTAGAGCGACCGAGTAAAACGAGACACCCATGGGATAAAACACTGATGCGAGGTATACGCTGCTTGAATTCAACAGCAGGCAGGCGACGCCCAGAGCAAGGACAGCGGCGGAGAGAACAAAGCTAATTCCGCGGCGACGAAGAAGCAGGGCGCTTACGATTGCCGCGGTAAGATGCAATAGGCCGTTTGTCCAGAGGTGAACGGTTCCTTCCCATGTTCCGGCCTTCAGCGAAGGATTGTTTTGGATGATGAAGAATGCGGCGGAGTCGAGAAAGATCAGTGCCGTGAAGGAAATTAAGACCCAGCGAAAAGAGATGGCATAGTTTGCAAAGAGTGATGGCGCTGTGACTTCTCGGACGTGCGAATTAGAAGCTACAACGATTCCAGCGAGGCAGAGCGCGGCTGCGGTTAGGCCCTGACCTTGGGGCGTAGCCGTAAAGAGCTTCGGGAGATTACATAAGAAGTAGCCCAACCCTGTCCCGAGGGCAATCTTTAGAAGAAAGTTCTCGCTTCCGAGCCACGACGGCAGATACGTGACGAGTGTTACTGTGAGCAGGCCCAGGCCGCTACCGATAAGAAACGCAACTATGACGCTGTCAGAAACTGATAATCGTAGAAGCGTAAGGAATGCGGCCAATGCGCAGACAGTGAAAGCAATTTGAAGGCGACCGCGAGGAGAGCTGACAAAGGTAGCTTTGGGCGCTAGCAAACTAACGACAACACCGCCCACGGCCATCGCTGCCATAACGACCTTCAGGTGAGTATCGACGATGCCTAATTCGTCCAGTCGTTTGAGAAAGGCAAACTGCGCGAAGATCAGGAAGTACACATACGTGATCCCGATAAGGCTCACGCCTCGCCATCCTGAATCGCGAAGGCTAAACTTTTGCATTGTCCAACCAACCTCTGGCCAGCCCGATCGACTGCAAAAGAGCAAATGTTCCATCGGTGATCGCCACAGTGATCCATCCAGGTTCGAGCGAACCACTCAAGATCTTCGCTGCAACAAAGACGGCCACCAAACCACGCGTGATTGCCGTCAGCAACCACACAGTCTGAAGCTTCTCTGTTCCGACAGGACGAGTCAGAAGAAGGACTGCGCCATAAAGACAAGCGATGCCTACCGAAAAGACGAAAATACCAATGTAGGAGAGAAAGACGAGGCTGTCCGGCAGTGGATGAAGTTTCATCAGGTCCATGGTTGTTGCGGGTGCGACGACAAGCAAGAGCCCCACCGAACTATCAGAGAGACCAGTAAGTAGTTGGTAGCCGAGTAACCTATCGTGTTTCATTGAAACTCCTTCTGAGAATCGAGCGAGAATGATGGAGCAAATTCTCTTAGGAGTTTCGAGGAGTCGATAAACCAGTGGAGTGACGCTAAGAAGATGAGCACTCCGAGGAAGAGACGCGCTGCATAGATTGAGTTCCGTAGAGTGCCGGGCACTATTGAGAAGGCGGAGTCCAAACCCTCGCGCCATCCAGCGAAGAACATGATGAGAACGTAGGTAAATACGCTCGCGTGCCACACGTAGAACGACCAGTTACCGTTAAAAATCCAAGCGTCTTCACCCAACAACTCAACAAGGACAAAGATAAGGAGGCTCGACACAAAACCCGCCATTGCCAAAAGCGAGTGTCCAACGAGCCCGTCGGTGAATTTGAAGTGATCGAGGACGCCGGGGAGAAAGAGCATCCATCCGGTTGGAACAAGGATCGAACACCAACCCAGAAACGCTATACGCCAACGTCGAGTGTTTGGGTGCCATAGAAAAACGCTGTAGTAAGCGGGAGTGAGCGGAAGCCAGACCAGTAGACTGCCTAAGCTGATCCATTGGATTGGTCTGTGATGGCTCACATCTGTTCGTCCCAGTCCAAGACACAACAAACATTCGCCTGCAAATACGACCCATGCCGTCGTCATCTGCCACGAACGGGCAGATTTGCGGGCCGTAAGTCCGAATGGAAGCAGCAGCAGGAGGGCGATGATAACCAAAGTGGATTCAAGTTGGCTTGCCCCAGTTGGCCCACCTGTATCTGGGTTGATGGGGGGATATATCTCTGGATTCGCAGCGATGTAGAGAAGAAAAGGAATTAAAAGCAGCAGAGACAGCCCGATTATCTTGAGGCCTTGGACGAGCAGATTCCTGGGTTGCCCGTGTCTTGGGACGCTGATCAACGAGTAAGTAAGCAACGCCCATAACGAAAGGAGTGACATCGGGAAAAGAACCCGTGGGTATCCTGTCCAGTCGAGAAAGAGTTTGCCACTCGAGTGCCCGCTAAGCCATGAGAGAGCGCCGATGCCGAGGGCGATGGACCAGATCCAAAGAACTGGTCTGCACCACGCCGCAGCTGGCTTTTGATCGGCGCCATACACACTGAATAGGAAGGCAACGAGCGGAAGACTGCACCAGCCATAGAGCTGAAGATTCAGATGAACCGGCATCCAACGCCCGTAAGTCCACTGTCCCAATAGAGAATTAATATCGGGAAAGAGCAGCATGGATGCCAGAAGAACGCCAACTAAGTTTGCGATTACCAACCAAAGGAGGCTGTGCCACGCTGCTACAGCCATCACACTGCGGCGGGTCTCGTTCGCTGAAGATGGTGGAACTTTTCTCGCTTTGACATAGATATTTTGGGGAGCGGTGTCATCAGCCACGCTGAGGCTCATAAACCCTCCCATCGTGCATTTCGATAAGGCGATCGCAGCGCACCGCGAGTGAGCGGTCGTGAGTGGCCATGATCAGGGTTATCCCTTCCTTCGCTACTAGATCAAGTAGCAGATCGAAGATGGAAGCCGCGGTCTTCTCGTCCAAAGAACCCGTAGGTTCGTCAGCAAGAAGAATGCGAGGCTTGTTCATCAGAGCGCGACACAAGGCCGTACGCTGGCGCTCCCCTCCTGAGAGTTTCTGAATACGGTGATCCATCCGATAGTAGAGCCCAGTACGCTCTGTTAGTTGTCGTAGACGTGCAACTGCGATTTGACGGGGAATTCCTGCAGCCACCGTCGGGATCAGACAGTTCTCTTCCAACGTGAGGTCCGGTATAAGGTTGTGCAGCTGGAAGACGAAGCCGACCTCGTGCCGAAGGAGACGCAACGGGCTTCTATGGCGATTAATCTCAACGCCGTTGACCGAGATACGGCCAAGATCAGGTTCGTCGAGTCCTCCAAGCAGATGAAGCAAAGTACTCTTGCCGCAGCCCGAGGGGCCGCACAGAGCGACAGTCTCGCCTTCATAGCCTACGAAATCAACACCATTCAGGACATTGATGGCCCCTTCGTCGTAGCTCTTCCAGACATCTTCTGCTCGAAGAACGACTGAACGCTCTGTTTCACTGATTGATACAAGGTTCGTCATTCGAAGCGAAGCGCCTCCACCGCACGGATGCGCATTGCATAGATAGCCGGGTAAAGAGCACCAGCGATTCCGGTCAACAATGCAAGCGCTATGACCGCTATCAGAACAAAAGGTTGAATCGTTACGTCAATGTATCCATGTAGGGCTGGAATGAACTTGAGCCCTATCAGGAAGAAGGTGCCTATGACCAATCCCATTAGTGCGCCGAGCACAGAGACAAGCGCTGATTCTCCGAAGATCATAGCCGCGATCTGGGAGTTTGAGAAACCGCTGACCCTTAGAATGGCGATCTCCCGAATGCGCGCGAACACGGACATGATCATTGTGTTCGCGACACCAAGTCCGCCGAGAAGCAGACCGCACCCGCCAACGGCCCAAGCGGTCGCCTTGAGTATCTTGAATTGGGAGTAGGTTCGGGTAAACTCCTCATCTTCCAGAGCGACGAGGTTAGGGAATTTCATTTTGACCATGCGCTTGAATTCAGGGGAGGCATCTTTGTTCACGAGCTTGATCGTGATCACTGAGGATGAACCCTCTTTATGAAAGAAGGTTTGTGCAGAAGAGAGCGGCATAAAGACCCCGCCGTCCTCAAACCCATTTGCTGTTCCGACGATTCCGATCACATGAAAATTTCCATGCCCGATCTGTACTGCGCTTCCGAGTTGTGCACTCAGAAACTCAGCAGCACGTTCGCCGAGCACGACGTCGTCCGCATGCTGCGCAAAGTCGGAACGATCTCCTTTTATCCAAGTCGCGTTTCGTAGACGTGCGTCTAAGGGAGTGATCCCGAAGCAGGTGATGATGGGATGATCAGCGCTCGATACGATACCAAAAAGTACCGGGTCCGCATGTTGGACCATCGGCCAGGAGGCAATCTCTTTCATGGCTACTGCCGGCACGGTGCTAAAAAATAGATCAGAGACGTTGCGCTCAAAGACGATGATTTCGCTGTCACTTGAAAGCAGGCCCGAGAACATACCTACTGCACCCTGAAGAACTGTGACAATCGCGAGCATTGCCGCTACGCTGAAGGCGATACCTGCAATGCTGATCAGGGATCTGATCCTATGGCGCAACAAATTGGTGAGAATTAGTTTGAAGAAGAGCACACAACTCCTCCGACTTCTTCTCTGGATAAGCGTGTAAGTTGGAAAGCTTCTCCGCCAAGCTGTGTACGTAGGTTGTCCAGGAATATCACGGAAGGTCGAACGGCTATCAACCGTTGAAGCATCTTGTCGCCAAGGCCGATAAGCCGGTGCAGTCGTTCAACAGCTCCGGTGATTCCGACCGCCAAAGCAGTGTTAGGGCGATCCAGCGACAGATCACGCGAGATGGACTTCCCCGCTCCTGTTGGCGTTTGAAGCAAATCCTTCAAATCGTCAACGATCTGATAACTAAGTCCCCAATATAAGGCGATTCTCTCCAGTATTTGTAACTCAGATGCTGACGCTCCACCCAGGATAGCTGGCAGGACTAAAGTGAGACGGATTAGTGACACCGTTTTTCCCATGGCGATCCGCTCTGTTGTCTCGCGGTTATGAGGAAGCATGGCATAGTGCAGGTCCAAGCTCTGGCCATTCAGTAATCCGTCGACACCCAAGTTGCGCTCGACATAGGCCAGCGCACGAGTGCCTCTTTGATAAGGTGATGTAGAGACCGCCCGCCAGATGAGAGCGTATGCCCGATTTACCAAAGCAAGTGCCGTCAAAATAGCCCCCGCATCACCGAACTCGAGATGAACGCAACGAATCCCGCGTCGCTCTGAGGCATCATCCATGGAAGGCAGATCGTCGAAGAGAAGAGAAGCTGTATGGAAGTACTCGAGGCCTATCGCCAAATCCATCGCCTCGCTCTCGGAAAGCCCGTACCCCAGAGATAGATCAAGAACGATTTCTGGACGCACAAGACTTCCGGGGTTTGATAGCACGCGACCAAGCGCCTCTCTCAGGTGAGGCTCCATATTTATCGGTAGGGAGAGGTAGCTTGTGAAGGCATCTTTCAATCGTTCTCTGTACTGCTCGGTCATAAACTCCTAGGGGCGACTTTGCGGCCGGGAAATCGATATCCACCAAACTCAGCTATCGGTCAGAAAAATTGGGAAGTACCGATATTGCCGTTGGGACTTCACTGCTCTATCTTTTGATAGCACCTCAAGCTGTCACCATGAATGACGATTCGTTCATGAAGATCCAGCATGGGCTTTGAGTGGGCGAGAAATCTCACGCTCGCTAATTCATGCTAGCGGGTTGAACGAGCGGAACAGCGACACTACACATGACAATGTGTTCATTTTGCCGTGAGAACGCCGAGCTTCAGTCGGTTACGGCACGCATAAATCTAGAAAAGGCTTACCATCACTGCATGCGACTTCTGCTCGTGGAAGACGAAATCGAAATCCAGAGCTTTCTGAAGAAACCACTTGCTGATGCGGGCTATGAAGTAGACACAGCAAAGGATGGCAAGACGGCGGCTCAGCTTGCGTCCAACTGCAAGTACGACGTACTGATTGTGGATCTTGGGCTTCCCGATCAAGACGGCATCGATCTCATTCTTCAGCTGAGACGTTATGGAGTAAGCAGCCCAGTCTTGATACTTTCGGCCAGGCGATCTGTCGATGACAGAGTTAAGGGCCTTGAACAGGGTGGAGACGACTATCTCACAAAACCTTTTGCGTTGGCGGAGTTATTGGCAAGGCTTCGCAACCTACTGCGTCGAAACCTTGCTTCCAACGAAGATGCCACACGGCTTCGCGTACTTGATCTTGAACTGGACTTTGTAAGACGAAGGGCTCTTCGCGCAGGAGAGATTCTTAACCTCAGCCCGCAGGAGTTCGTATTGTTGGAGTACCTCTGCCGACATGCCGGCAGGGTCGTGACCCGGTCCATGCTTCTTTCTGAAGTCTGGGGCATGCGGATCGTACCAGACACGAATGTCGTCGATGTACACATCTACCGATTGCGCGGCAAGGTAGACACAGAGGGCCGAGAACCGTTGATCAAGACTTTGCGAGGTATAGGGTATGTCCTCAAAGACCGTTAATCCGATTATGCGCAGTGCTGCATGGCGCATCTCCCTGTGGGCGACTCTGGCCTTCGCAGCTGGGACGCTGTTGGTTTTCATAATGCTTCATCGCTTCGTTGCGAACGACATTCAGCGAAGAAGTGATGCGTGGCTATCAGGCGAAGTGGAAGTGCTCGGGGATGTCGCGGCAAGAACGCCAAAGGACCGTCTCTACCACCGCGTCGTTGGCGAGGTTGCCGAACTGGCAAGCAGAGAGGTGCCGAACAGGCTGCGCTCGGACGGTCATGGAAACGATTCCGTCTTCTTTATTCAAGTTGGAAACGATGGGGAGCCTAAGATTTGGGTTGGCGTCGGTGACGGTGTGCCCAACCTTGCCGCCATACGCCAGAGCAAGGTTGTTCCCGACGTCCCGTATGACTTACAGGTGAGTGGATTCAACATTCCATTTCGAGTCGTTTCTGTTCCTATCGAAGACGGGAGCCAAATTTATCTAGGCCTCTCAGAACGCGACGAACTGCGTGTCCTGAGAAAGCTTCGCATTCGCTTTTTCTCGCTCTGGCTGCTAATTGTTTTTTTAGGTTTTGCAGTTGTTTTCTACGCTACGAGACGAATGCTTGGCTATGTTCGCGAGATCACTGAAGCCGCATCAAGAATTGGCGAATCCGATCTGCGTACCCGGGTGCCCACCAATAAGAGAAACGACGAGATCGGGCATCTGGCACTAACACTCAACCGGATGTTGGACAGAATAGAAAGTTCAATGCATCAGCTACACACCATCACCGATTCTCTTGCACACGATCTCCGAAGTCCTCTGACTGCAATTCGCGGCAAACTTGAGGTAGCGCTCTCGAGTGACGTCAAACCCGAACAGGGAGAGCCGATCGTCTCGGCAATTGAGGAGTTGGACCGCTTAACCGAGTTCCTCAATACGTCGCTCGATGTCGCTGAAGCAAGGGCGGACGCCCTCAAGCTTTCGCTGGTTGAGCTAGATCTTGATGAGCTGATACGAGGGATGATCGATCTTTACGAGCCTTGTATGTCAGAGAAGGGGCTTCGCGTACATCTACGGAGCGCGGGCCCAACGCACGTTCTGGTAGATGCAGCTTTGCTACATCGAGTCATTGCCAACTTACTCGACAATGAAATTAAGCACCTGCCCGCATCTTGCACAGTTTCGATCAATCTCGTGACGAGCGGGCACGTTGCCACCTTGACGGTGCAAGACGATGGTCCAGGATTCCCTCCAGAGATTGCCTCCCATGTTTTTGAACAACGAGTCAAAGGCGGAGACTCAAAAGGACATGGATTGGGGCTTGCCTTCGTAGAAGCCGTGGTGCGTGCTCACGGTGGAGTAGTGACCGCAGCGAACGCTATTGAGGGAGGCGCTAACTTATCGATGACATGGCCTCTCGCGACGCCAGAGGAAACCCAATCTCTACCCTCTCTGACACTGGCCAGTAGATAGCCCGATGCCACTCCGGCATGACATCAGCGTGACCCTCGAGATGATCAAGTGGCAACACTCGATCTTCGCGCTTCCCTTCGCTCTCACGGCCGCAGTATTGGCCGCGGCGGGCTGGCCCCAGCCACACCAGCTTTTTTGGATTGTTGCGTGTATGGTTTTAGCGCGATCTGCAGGGATGTCGTTCAATCGCTGGGCCGATGCACAGCTCGATTCTAAAAACCCTCGAACCAAGATGCGTGCGATTCCAGCAGGCCAGCTGACCAAAGCGTTTGTTGGTGGCTTCACAATCGTGACCTCGTTGTTGTTCCTGATCGCAGCAGGCCAGCTAAATCGGATAACGCTCTTGCTCGCGCCCATCGAACTTGGACTCATTCTGTCCTATTCCTATACGAAGCGTTTCACACGCTGGTCCCATTTGGTCTTGGGTCTTGTATTGGGTTCGGTACCAGTCGCAGCTTGGGTCGCGGTTCGAGGCACACTTGACGTCAGAATACTTGTACTCACTTCTGTTGTTTTCTGTTGGGTAGGAGGCTTCGATATGCTGTATGCCTGTCAGGATGCCGAACATGATCGCAAAGAGGGGCTCAATAGTATTCCAGCCGCGATTGGCGTCAACAATGCTTTCCGTCTAGCGAGGATGCTGCATGTCGCCATGCTAGCTCTCGCGATTTGGCTCATTCACCTCTTTGCGTTGGGTGTCTTTACATGGATTGGTATGGGTATTGTTGCTGTCCTGTTGCTCTACGAACATTTGATTGTGTCTCCCAAAGATCTATCTAGAATGAACGCTGCATTTTTCACCATGAACGGTGTCATTTCGATTGTCTTTTTTGTTGCGGTTGCTGCAAGCGTTTTAGCGAAATAGGCCGCTCACAGCTTTGGAGATCATCTTCTGTTTGAGGGGGGGGAATTATTGAACCACCCGCACATCGCTCGTGTCCTGTTATCACTTCTGTGCGGAACTCAAGGTGTCCTACTCTGGCCATTGACCTAAACCGGACACACGCGACTAATCCATCGTGGACCGGCCATGCACGATTTCATGTGGTTTGGCAGAGCACAAACATGGCGCTTTTGGCTGCAGTCGAGCTTATGGTTCTCTGGCTTCCGGGTCCGTTTCAGAACGAGTCATTCTATCTAGTCCTCCTTCTAACGGCGGTTTCACCTTTAGGATTCGCCATTTCCCTAGTATGCCGAAAGATCTTTGGTGGAAATCTCTCGGATCCCAACGGCATACCACCGCTTCCGCTGAGACTATTCGGTAAAAAGCATTTCATTGATCTCAACCTTGTCGCGGTCATTGCTGCCTTATTGTCTATTATCGTGATTTTTAAATTTTATTGAGATGACGATTTGTTCACCGTAACTATTGTGACTCGCGCACAGAGTTACCATGAGTCGATATGAGTGGGTCGGTTCTGACCTTTTCATGAAGATCCTTTGAGTGCTGCTTTCATAAATGGATCAACGAAGGGAACTATTAATGCGCGATCCATCACGGCAAGCTGCGGAAGCTAGTCGGTCGAACGATGATGAAGACTACCCTTTAAGCTATTTTTTTTACGCTATAGGGTCAGTTTTGGCTCTTGTGGTCGGAGCGGTCGTTTACCTGTATCTCTCTATAACTAGATAGAAAATGATGGCGCAGACCAGACCGTCTTCGATCTCGCGAAAGTATCAGTAGGCTACCGAAAGTTCTACATTGACGACCGAGACAACGAGTGAACTATCTTGCGCCTTCTACAGAGGGTGATCAGAACAACTACAGCGAGCGGTTTGGTTCGCATCTGGTAGGGCCGTCCAACATATACTCCTTCGATTTAAGATGACAATTCGTTCACCGGGAGGTAGCAGCCCCCTTTCCGGAATTAGCATCGCCACATGGAGATTTGCCGGTTGGATCAGAACGTGTCCTTCTGGTCCGCGACATTACGCGGAATCCCTCGGCAATCGGGATGAAAATGACGAGGGTGATATGAAGCATCGAGGGACGCTGATCGTTATGAGTGGGGAGTATATAGGTGGACCTCAAGGATCTTGGCAGGCCATGTACACCCACTGGAGTCAGATCACAAACCAGTTATACCGTTATAGCGATTGGGATCATTTCGAGAAAGACATTCTGTATCTATTCGACTTGGACACTCGGGAATTGATATCAGCCCGTGCTGCTCTTGCCTCGGGACCCGGTTTGATTCAGATTAGGGCCACTCCAAAACACCCTGTATAACCGGCAAAAACTGTTGTCATTGTGTCTTCTCTCTGACGTACTTTACGTTCACGATTCGGATTCCGAGCAGAAGACTATGTGCTAGATGGAACTGCGAACAGTGTCCCGCAAAGAACAATCTAAATGGATAAATTTGAACTATTCAATGGCATTCGAAGTTTGACGTGGATCGCAGCGCGCAGGCTGTTGAATGGGACGTCTATGGCTGAGCGCTGGGCCGGACGTAAGCGTCAAATTGTCAGCTATTCGCAGTTTGGCGAGGACGCCCACCTATTGGCATATTACAAACGACTCACTCATGAACGTAACCTCAGAGTCGATCGTGGATGTGTGGTGGATATCGGAGCATTCCGACCAATCTCCCACTCGAATAGCTTCGCCTTCTACCAGCGGGGCTGGCACGGAATCAACATTGATCCGACCCCAGGCTTCAAACGCATCTTTGACCGCGTGAGACCAGGAGATACAAATCTTGAAGTAGGCGTAGCTTCGCGGGATGGGATGGGTACTTTCTACTTATTTGATAGGCCGTGCGTTTGGAACACGTTGGACAGGGAGGCCGCAGCATACGCGAGCAGAGTTACGGGGAAGCAGCCTCAAGAGATCTCAGTCACGATCTCGCGTCTTGATACGGTTCTCGATGAACATCTCAAAGGGGAAGCTCTCGAGATTTTGCTGATTGACGCCGAGGGGTACGACCTTGAAATTCTACAATCGAACAACTTCCTAAAGTATCGACCCCGTGTAATTATGATCGAGGTGATGGCTGCTTCGGCAGATTCTCTAGCAGAAGATCCCGTCGTTCGCCATCTCAAAGAGTTCGGCTATGACCTGTTTTCGTGGGTGAATCCGAATCTTATGCTGGTGCGACACGACTCTCTATTATGAGCCTTTCAAATGCGGCCTCGGTGCGCTTGTCATGATCGAAATCGTCGAGGTACTTCTGGAACAGAAGCCAAGGAGTCTGCTGTGTAGCCAAGCTCGGTCGTGCAACCTGCTTTTCGTGAAGAACGTCATCAATATTTCCAAAAGCTTGTTCGAACACGGGCGCCTCTTATTGGGCCCAAATTTTTCGGCTAAGTGATTGTCTTCTATGGTGGAGCTGAGCGGGATCGAACCGCTGACCTCCTCGTTGCGACGGGATCGAACCGCTGACCTCCTCGTTGCGAACGAGGCGCTCTCCCAACTGAGCTACAGCCCCCCACCAAACCCGCATCGCACACCGCTCACGCAGGCACAACGCAGCCGAAACAACATCTCCGAGTGTACCAGCAACCACCCTACCGCTCAACCAACCATACTCCCAACGAAGCGTCAGCATCACTCCACCGACACACCCACCCGTCCCGTCACCGCGGTCCCCGCAGCCAGCGGCTTCTCCACCACATGCCACACCTCACCAGCATCCGTCACCACCGCAAGCACCGGAACCACCAGCCTCGCCCCACTCCGAGCCACCGCCTCCAGCACCCCAACATCTCCGGCAACAAACTCCGTCCGATCCAGCGCCATCTGCCACCGCTGCCTTCCCGCCACGCCGCGACTCCTCACGAATATCCGTCACCACACCAGAAAACTCACTCACTTCGAGCCACCGAGCTCACCGGACTCACCGCCGCCACCAGCGCCTCCATCTCCCGCCTGCTCCCCACACAAAACGGCGTCCGCTGATGAATCCCCTCCGGCTTGATATCCAGAATCCTCCCCGCACCACTGGTCGCCATCCCACCCGCCTGCTCCGCAATAAACGCCAGCGGATTCGCCTCATACAGCAGCCGCAGCTTCCCCTTCGGCTGCTTCATCGTCGGCGGATACAAAAACACTCCACCCTTCAGCAGCGTCCGATGAAAGTCCGCCACCAGGCTCCCGATATACCGCGAGCTGTACTCCTTCTGCAACCCACCCGTCCGCAGCATCTCCACATACGCCGCGATACTCCTCCGGCCACCCCGCCGCATTCGCCTCATTCACCGAGTAGTAGCTCCCCTGCTCCGGCATCGTCATCTTCTCGTTGCTCAGCACAAACGCCCCAATCGTCGGATCGAGCGTAAATCCATGCACGCCATTGCCCGTCGTATACACCAGCACCGTCGAAGGCCCATACACCACATACCCCGCCGCCACCTGCCGAAATCCCGGCTGCAAGATCGACTCCTCCAGCGTCCCCAACTCCGCCGGCATCCTCCGCAACACGCTGAAGATCGTCCCCACATTCACATTCACATCAATATTGCACGACCCATCCAGCGGATCGAACACGATAATGTACTTCCCCGTCTCCGCATCCCGGTTAAACGTCACCGGCTCCTCATCCTCTTCGCTCACCAGCGCGGCAACGCTATCGCGCAACCCCAGGCAATGCAGCAGCGCCTGATTCGCATACACATCCAGCTTCTGCTGCTGCTCTCCCTGCACATTCTCCGCGCCAAACGCACCCAGCACATCGCTCAACCCAGCCGACCGAATCTTCGCCTCCACCATCTTCGCGGCCAGCGTAATCCCACTCAGCAACCAGCTGAACGTCCCCGTAGCCTCGCGTCCCGATGACTTCAGCATCTCCTGCTGCTGCTGCAAAATATGTTGCTGCACCGTCGTAATCATTGCCATCGTTCCAATATCCTCACCATCAATCTTAGTTCACACTCATCAGATCGCTCTCACCCATAAACCGATTCTCCCCGTACACTATTCCCACTCATGCCGACACGCCGACGCTTCCTCCTTACCTCAGCCGCCGCAGCAGCTGCGGCTCCAACTCTCTCGTTAGCCGCACAATCCACAACCGAAAAACTCCCACCCGCCATCGCCGCCCTCACCAACCGCCGCGCCGAAGCCGTCCCCATCACCCTCGCCGAGCGCGAGCAGCGCCTCGAGCGCGCCCGCACCCTCATGCACCAGAACAAGATCGACGCCATCGTCATCACCACCGGCACCTCGCTCACCTACTTCACCGGCCTCCGCTGGGGCCAGTCCGAGCGCTTCTTCGCCTGGACCCTCCCCGCCAGTCGGAGCCCCTTTCATCGTCTGCCCCGTCTTCGAAGAAGGCCGCGTGCGCGAGCGCATGGAAGCCAAGCCCGCAACCCTCCCCGCCGCCTCCACCACCCGCGTCTACACCTGGAACGAAGACGAAGACCCCTACCAACTCCTCGCCAAAGCCCTCAAAGAGTCCGGCCTCACCACCGGCAAGATCGGCATCGAAGAGCGCACCCAGTTCGTCTTCGCCGACGGCATCAGCCCACGCCAGCCCCACCCTCACCACCACCAGCGCCACCCCCATCACCTTCGGCTGCCGCGGCATCAAAACCCCCGCCGAACTCGCCCTCATGCAACTCGCCAACAACATCACCCTCTCGGTCTACAAAGCCTGTTACGAATCCGCGCAACCCGGCATGACCAACCGCGAGTTCTCGCAACTCGTCGACGCTCGCCTACACCCGCTGCGGCGTCACCGGCGACGCCAGCTGTCAGGTCGGCGAATACTCCGCGCTCCCACACGGCTCGCTACAGCCGCAAATCATCCGCGAAGGCGAGATCATCCTCATCGACGACGGCTGCCTCGTCGAAGGCTATCAATCCGACATCTCCCGCACCTTCGTCCTCGGCGACGCCACCATCCCCAAACTCGACAAGCAGCGCAAGGTCTTCGACATCGTCCTCAAAGCCCAGTCCGCAGCCCTCGCAGCAGCCCGCCCCGGCGTCCAATGTCAGGCCATCGACGCCGCCGCCCGCGCAGTTGTCACCGCCGCAGGCTACGGCCCCGACTACAAACACTTCACCCACCGCGTCGGCCACGGCATCGGCATGGACGGCCACGAGTGGCCCTACCTCGTTCGCGGCAACACCACACCCCTCGCCCCCGGCATGTGCTTCTCCGACGAACCCGGCATCTACATTGCCGGCGAGTTCGGCGTCCGCCTCGAAGACGACTGGCACGTCACCGAAACCGGCGGCAAGATGTTCACCCCGCAGAGCCCGTCGCTCGAACACCCCTTCGCCAACGTCTGAGCGATAATGATTCAGTCGATAGCCAGCAGTTCCCCATGGCTGTCCATCTGGAGCGTCCTACGAAAATGAACAGCCTCACCCCTCGCATCCTCCCCCTGCTTCTCTGCGTCTTCACCGCATCAGCCCTCGCCCAAACCACCGCTTCAACTCCCGACACCGGCATCTCCATCCCCAACATGGACCCCGCCGTCCGCCCCGGCGATAACTTCTACCTCTACGCCAACGGCGGCTACATCGCGCACACCACACTCCCCGCAGACCGCTCTGCGATCGGCGTCTTCAGCGTCCTCGCGGATCGCAGCTTCAAACAAATCGCTGGCATCATCGAAGACGCAGTCAAATCCAACGCCCCCGCTGGCTCCAACGAGCGCAAGATCGCGGACCTCTACCACTCCTACATGGACGAGGCCGCCATCGAGTCCCACGGCCTTGCATCGCTCAAGCCTCACCTCGCCGAGATCGCCGCCATCCACACCCAGCGCGAACTCGCCCACGCACTCGGCCTCTCCCTCCGCGCCGACGTCGACGCCCTCAACGCCACCAACTATCACACCGCCAATATCTTCGGCCTCTGGGTCGCGCCCAGCTTCAACGACCCCGACCACTACGCCCCCTACCTCCTCCAGGGCGGCATCGAGCTTCCCAATCGCGACTACTACCTCAGCGACACCGCCGACATGACGGAGACTCGCGCCAAGTACCTCACCCACATCGCCGCCATGCTTCGCCTCGCCGGCCTCTCTGAACCCGAAGCCCGCGCCGCACGAATCCTCGCCCTCGAAACCGCCATCGCCAAACAGCAGATCTCCCTCGCCGACAGCGAAGACATCCACAAAGCCAACAACCCCTGGCACCAAGCCGACTTCACCACCAAGGCGCCCGGCCTCGACTGGCCCGAATACTTCCGTGCCGCCGGCCTCGGCAAACAAGACATCTTCATCGTCTGGCAACCCTCCGCCTTCACCGGCGAATCCGCCCTCGTCACCTCGCAGCCCATCGACTCCTGGAAAGACCTCCTCGCCTATCACCTCATCGAGGCCAACGCTGCCGGCACATCCAAAGCCCTCGCCGATGAGCGCTTCGCCTTCTTCGGCACCACACTCTCCGGAGCCACCGAGCAGCGCCCGCGCGACTTCCGCGGCGACGTCCTCGTCTCCTCAAATCTTGGCGACGCCGTCGGCCAGATCTACGCCAAACGCTTCTTCCCGCCCGAAGCAAAGGCGCAGGCGGAGGCGCTGGTCGCCAATCTCATCGCCGTCTACCGCGCACGCCTTGAAAGCGTCACCTGGATGAACCCCACCACCAAGAAAGAAGCCATCGCGAAACTAGGCACCCTTCAGGTGGGTATCGGCTACCCCGATCACTGGCGAAGCTACGCCGACTATAAGGTCACTCCCGATAACCTCTTCGAAAATCTCTGGGCAGGAAACATCTTCGAGTATCACTACTCCCTCCAGCGCATCGGCAAGCCCACCGACCGTAAAGAGTGGTGCATGTATCCGCAGACCGTCAACGCCGTTAACCTCCCGCTCGACAACGGCCTCAACTTCCCTGCCGCCATCCTGCAGCCACCCTTCTTCGATCCCAACGGCCCCGCCGCTCACAACTACGGCGCCATCGGCACCGTCATCGGCCACGAGATCAGCCACACCTTCGACGCCGAGGGCGCGACCTTCGACTCCACCGGCCGAGTTCGCAACTGGTGGACCCCCGAAGACCTCGCACACTTCGATACAGTCACTGCAGCCCTGGTCGCCCAGTACGACACCTATAAGCCATTCCCCGATCTCGCTGTAAACGGCAAACAAACCCTCAGCGAAAACATCGCTGATGTCGCCGGCCTCGCTGCCGCCTACGACGCCTTTCACACCTCTCTCAAAGGCGGCCAGGCCCCCACAATCGACAACTTCACCGGCGACCAGCAGTTCTTCATCGCCTTCGCTCAGAACTGGGGAAGCGTCTTCCGCGACGCCGCACTCCGCCAGGGCGTTCTAGCCGATCCGCACGCCCCCGCCGAATACCGCGCTCTCACCGTACGCAACGAAGACGGCTGGTACTCCAGCTTCGACATCAAACCCACCGACAAGCTCTACCTCGCCCCAGACAAGCGCGTCCGCATCTGGTAAAGCTGGTTAACAAATTACAAAAAGATATCCCCCTTCGCATAAAACTCATCTCGCGAAGGGGGATATTTTTGCATTCATCAGATGGCTGATCCTCGCCACTCACCAACGAGCCGTTGTCAGATCAACGATCTGGCAGAAACCTGCATCACACCAGACCCTTCCGCACCTCACTCAAAATCTCCTGCGAAAAAACCTCATCGTTCACCGCACGCGCCAGTATCATCGCCCCCACCATCGACGCGGTCATCCGGATCGCGTCCCCCCGCGCAGACTTCTTCGACCTCCATGGAAGCCGCGTTACCATCTTCTCCACCACAGCCTTCAACCGATCCGTAAACACTCCGCGCACCTGAGGCTCATGCCGAACCTCCGATGCCAGCCCGGCCATCATGCAGCCGTTCCCGCACGCATCCCGATGCGCCGTACTCAGGTACTTCTTCACATACTCCGACCAGCCTTTGGCCGTGCCCTCCACCGCATCCAGCCGCTCCATGGTCGTCTTGAAGCCATGCAACACGCTCTCAGCCATCAACTCTTCCTTTGAGTCGAAGTGATTGTAAAAAGGCCCATGTGTCAAACCCGTAGCCTTCATAATCTCGCTGACACTCACTCCTGAAAAACCCTGCTCACGAAACAACCGCGCCGCCTCATCCAGAATCCGCTCGTGTTTTTCCGCCGTCTCCGCTGCCGGATATCGCATTCCAACCTCTAACTTGACATTATTCATGATACACATCATGCTTTAAATAGTTAAGCATGATAACCATCATGCATGCGAAAGAACTACGATTGCCACCAACCCAGGCAGTCCGTGATCCAAGAAATAAGAAACAAAGGAGCAGCTTATGAAACTCAAAGGAAAGAAAGTTCTCATCACCGGCGGCAACAGTGGCATAGGCCTCGCCACCGCAAAGCTCTTCATCGAAGAAGGCGCAGAGGTAGCCATCACTGGCCGCGACCAAAAGACCCTCGACGAGGCCGTCCAGCTTCTTGGCCCCAAAGCCAAAGCCTATCGTGCAGACATCAGCAACTCTACAGCCCGCAAAGAACTCTTCGCCAAGCTTGCAAATGACTTCGGCTATCTTGATGTCGTCTTCGCCAACGCCGGAATCGCTGGGCAGACTCCAACTGGCAATACCCAAGAATCCACCTTCGAAGACATCATCCGCATCAATCTGATTGCCGCTTTCTTTACGGCAGAGTCTGCGCTTCCTCTTCTCAAAGATGGATCCACGATCATATTCAACGGCTCCGTTATCGGCACACTAGGCCACCCTGGCTCAGCCGCCTACGCCGCCAGCAAGGCAGGCATTCGTGCAATGTCGCGCTCGATGGCAGGCGACCTCGCTTCTCGCAACATCCGCGTCAATGTAGTCGCACCCGGTGCCACAAAGACTCCCATCTGGGCGCGCAACGGCCGCCCAGCCGACGAATCCGGCGAGGCCGCCAAGCGCATCGCCTCTACCATTCCGCTAGGCCGTTGGGGGGAAGCAGAAGAGATCGCCAAAGCTGTTCTCTTCCTTGCATCCAGCGACTCTTCGTTCGTCAACGCCGTCGAACTCTTCGTCGATGGCGGGTCAACTGGCGCTCCCTACGGTGGTTCAGCCTTCCGTCAGTAAAAACAGTACGGGCGATCGCCAAAAGTTCTGCGATCGCCCGTTAGCTTCATCACCTGAACGAAGACTAGTGCTGTGGCACCACCAGAACCTCCACTCCACTAGCCGCACCAGCACTCCGATACACGCTCTCCGTCGCCTTCACAAACTGCTCCGGCTTCGCATTCGGTATATCCACAAACGTCTGCGGATTCCGGTCCACCAGCGGGAACCACGAGCTCTGCACCTGCACCATAATCCGGTGTCCCGCGCGGAACGTGTGGTTGATATCCGGCATCTCTGCATTCACCTCTACCATCTTCCCCGGCGTCAGTGCGGTTGGCTTCTCCCAGCTATCGCGGAACTTCGCGCGCATCGGCTCGCCGCGCACGAGCTGCTCATAACCACCCATCAAAATCGGCGCTGCACCGATCACCCGCTTCCCCATAGCATCGCCAGACGGATCCGGATAGTCATTCGGATAAACATCGATCAGCTTCACCACAAAATCCGAGTCAGTCCCTGTCGAAGCCACCTTCAACTTCGGTCGCACCGGCCCTGCAATCGTCACATCTTCGGTCAGCGGCTCGGTCTCGTACGTCAAGACATCCGGCCGCCGCGAAGCAAATCGCTGATCGTCATCCATATACCGCTGCGGCACCGTGTCTGTCGTGTAGTTCACGAACGGCACCGGATGCGCCGGATCGCTCACGTACTCATCCACTCCAGCCTTCTCCGTCGGCGCATCGAAGCTCAGCTTACCGTCCGCACGGAAGTAAAGCGTCTTCGCAGCCGCCGACTTCGGTGGCCAAGCGTCATACTTCTTCCAGACATTGCTTCCCGTCTCAAAGACATAAGCCTTCGGCAGCTCCCCGCCATCATGCCCCTTCAAATAGTGTTCAAAGAACGGAAACTGAATCTGCGCCCGAAAGAACACACCGGTCTTCGAGCCGAAGCTCACATCCCCCAGCTTGTCTCCATCCCACAGAGCCCATCCTCCATGCGTCCACGGCCCCATCACCAGCGTATTCACCGCGCCAGGATTGAACTCATCGATCGCATGAAACGTCTTGAACGGCCCCGACAGATCCTCCGCATCGAACCACCCACCCACCGTCATCACCGCCGCATGAACGTTCTTCATATGCAGCGAAAGATCGCGCTTCTTCCAATAGTCGTCGTAGGTCGTATGCACCAACTGGTCATGAAACAGGTAGTTCGATCCATCGAACGCCTTATCCAGATTCTCCGTCGGTCCCGCCTTCAAATAAAATTTGTAACTGTCCGGGGTACCAAAGTCGAACGCCTCGCGCTTCTCCGGCAATGTTGGATTCTTCTGCGGCTTGAAAAATACGTAGAATCCATAGTTCGCCGACAGCATAAACGCGCCGCCATGATACCCATCGTCGTTGAAAAACAGATTCGTCATCGGAGCCTGCGGACTCGCCGCCTTGATCGCCGGATGCGAATCGATAATGCTCGCCGACGTATAGAACCCCGGATAGCTGATCCCCGTAATCCCCACCTTGCCGTTATTGTTCTCCACATGCTTCAGCAGAAACTCCACCGTGTCGTACATGTCCGTCGACTCATCCACATCCTTGTTCGACTTCTTGTCTTCGATATGCGGACTCATCTCCTGAAACACACCTTCGCTCTCATACCGTCCCGCGCGCATCCCCGCACACAAAGATGTAGCCTGACTCCAGCAGCTCCTGGCTCACTCCCAGCCGCGCCGGCATCTTGTCCTCGCCATACGGCCCACAGCTATAGGGCGTCCGCGTCATCAAAAACGGATAAGGGCCCGCATCCTTGAAAGCCCCTGCCTGCGGCGTATACACCGCGACAAACAGCTTCACTCCATCCCTCATCGGAATGCGATATTCAAACTTTGCATAATGCGTCTTGATGAAATCTTCTTGGCTTGCTCCAGGAGCCTGCGCCATCACTCCGCGTCCAACGACCGTCAACAAACACAACACCAGCGCGATCTTGCTCTTCATCGAACCCTCAGGGAAAAATCAGAATATTCGAAGTCTACCCTGACAGCGCCCTGCGTGAAATACGATATTTCACCATCGCGAACCGCGCTCTTATCCCGCCGTCGACCGGCCAGACACTACCGCATCTTATTCGCAGCAGTAAGCGCTTCAATCGGCGTTCCCGCGGCGATCGCAGCAGCCGCTTCGTTGTCCGCCGACTTGCCCGCAGCAACCGCCGCCGTCTTGCGAAAGATCGTCGTTTCCGTCTCCGACTTAAACCATCGCGCTCCACCAAAGCCCACCACGATAGCCGTGCTCAACTCAGAGAGCCGCAACGTTACCGGCGGCGACGGCACCAGATTGCCCGTTAGCAAAGAACCCTGCGTAGCGAGCCACGCCCCCACCGCGGCAATCAGCCCCACAAACACAACACCGATATACCCAGGGCGAAAGATCCCCTGGTCAATCGTCGGCAAGTGAAGTCCAGAGTCGCCAATGAACACATTCGCGAAGCCACCAAGCGCTCCACACACTGCAACCGCAATCAGATCAACCATCAGATCGTGCACAGCTCACCTCGCTTCACAACTGAGCCCACACTACCCAACCCAACAATCAACATCACCGCGCTAGCGGAACCCCATCCAAACTCAACAATCGCCCAACAGGATACTGGCCCACCCGGTTCGCCGCAAACCACGGCGTGCGCTCATAAAAAAACTCCAACCGCGCATAGTAGTTCCCCGCAAACGCCGGATCGCTCGCAACCTTTTTTTCAAACTCCGCCTTCAGCTTCGGATCCTTCGCCATCATCTCCCGAGCCAGCGCCTCCAAAACATACGCCTCACCATACTCCTTCTGCTCAAAGATCGAATCGAAGAACCCCCACTGCAGCGCCGAATCAGGCGCCGCAGGCTCCAGCCACTCCAGCGCCACCTTCGACAGCCGCTGATTCAGACGCACCACCGCCGACCCCGCCGGAAAGCTCGTCTTCTCCCGCACCATCACGCAGCTCCCATACTTGCCCGGGTTCCGTGCATCGCCTCGCCGTTGAACGTCGGATGCCGTCCTTCAAACGGCGGATCCTGCCACGTCATCCCTCCACACTGATACGTCTCCACATCGCCGGTCCACGCAGCCGTCGTCCGGACAATCTCCACCTGATGCGCAGCCAGCACATCGATCACCTTCGTCCACTGCGCCGGAATAATATAAGCAGTCGGCACAGTCGTCTCGGTCGTCACCTTGAACCCCGTCTGAAACGGCAGCGACACATCCCACGGCTCATGCGAATACTTCACCCACATCGCACCCGAAACCGCACTCAACTCCCGCGTGTACTTATAGCCGCGAAACAAAAACGGCGTCGTCTGCCCACCCCAACCCAACGCTAGCGGATACTTCACATTCCCCAGCGGATGCGCCCCCAGCGCCTCCGCCTCTTTATCCGCCTCAGCATTCAACGCGATCACCTTATCCGCATCGTGGTTCATCAACTCCATCAACCCAGCGAGAATCTCGTAGTTCCCCGTCACTCGCGTCTTATAGTCCTTCAACATATGCAGCTCAACCAGCATCCCCGGCCGGCCTTCGAGAATCACATACCCCGTTGAAAATCGCGGCGGATCATCATTGAACCCCAGCCCATCTGCCGGATCATTATCGTTCACCAGATTGATATACGTCGGCGAAGCCAGATGCCCATGTGCATCCACATACTTCTCAAGCGTGGGCGTAGCAACGTTCACTCACCCACTTCGCCGTCGCACTCGGCACATTCGGCCCATCGTCGATCGTAAACGTCACGTCATACTGATAGTCCGCACCATCCGTCACATGGTCATCCACAAAAAAATCCGGCAGCCACCGATGAAACATCGCCATAAATGCCCGCGTCTCCGGCGCATCTGCCTTCAGATAATCGCGGTTCAAATTCAGATTCGTTCCATTCCCGCGCCACCCCATCTCCGCCGGCCCATCCTGATTGATCCGGTTGTACGCACTCCTTCGTTCATGCCCATCCGCGTTATACATCGGGATAAACACAAACACCGCCCGCTCCAGCAGCCCCGCCTTCGTCTTCGAGATCACCATATCCCGCAGCAGCGCGAGACAAGCATCCTTCCCATCCATCTCCCCTGCGTGAATCGAGTTCTGCACCAGCACAATCGGCCTCTTCGCCGCATGAATCGCCGCCGGATCGAACACCCCATCCCGCGACACAATCACAATATCCAGCTCCCGCCCCTCACCCGTCTTACCAAACGGCTCGATCCTCACCTGCCCCGGCGCAGCCCCCTGCACCCGCTTCAAATACGCCATCGTCTCTACATAGTCGGGAGTCGTCGCATAACAGGTCTTCTCCGCCGGGGTCAGCCACGTCCGCTGATCTCCACCTTGCAATTCGCCACCTTCGGAGCATCGCGATTCAGACTCGACTGCGCCACCGTCTGACCATGAGCCACGCCACTCAAAACCAAACCGCCACCAGCCAACCAACCGAACCAACTCGCATCCACACTCCTCGTACGCGCACTTTCTACTCAACAAACTAGCATCTGCCAGCACCACACACTGCCAGCACCTGCACGCGTCAATTTGCCCCTCTAGGCGGCATACCAAAGTAGCTTATCCTTCTTGACCATATGGATCAGAACCTCTGGACATCAGTCGACCAGTACCTCACCGACAACCTCGTTCACCCCGACAAGCCCTCGACGAGGCAGTGAAGTCAAACGCCACCAGCGGCCTTCCCGCAATCGACGTCGCCCCCAACCAAGGCAAGCTTCTCCACCTGCTCGCCCGTATTCAAGGAGCCACTCGCATCCTCGAGGTCGGCACCCTCGGCGGATACAGCACCATCTGGCTGGCACGCGCGCTTCCGCCAACCGGCCGACTCGTCACCCTTGAACTCGACCCCAAACACGCAGCCGTCGCTGCGGCCAACATCGAACGAGCTGGCCTGTCATCGCTCGTAGACTTAAGGGTTGGCCCCGCGCTCGAATCCCTCGCCCGCCTGCACGCCGACTTGCCCATCAAGTCGACCCGTTCGACCTCATCTTCCTCGACGCCGACAAGCCAAACAACCCAGCCTATCTTGAGTGGGCGATCCAACTCTCACGCCCCGGCACCATCATCATCGGAGACAACGTCATCCGCGACGGCGCCATCCTTGATCCAAACGACCCTGACCCGCGAGTCACCGGCACCCGCACCTTCCTCGAGCGCCTTGGCAGCCATCCACGCCTCGAAGCCACCGCGCTTCAGACGGTAGGCTCCAAAGGCTACGACGGATTCGCCATCGCCATAGTCAAGGCATAGCCAATTAAGCCGACCAACGGGAGGCCGACAGACATTCGGTCCTACCCCGACAAGTTAAAAAGGCGTGGAACGCCCGCCCCACGCGCAGTGGGGCCGTCCGGCAGGACACAATCTTTTACGGCCTCTCACTCAGTCAACTAAGTCAGATCATCCGTATCGAACGGATTCACCTTCCGCCCCAGTGCCGAAACATCTCGTGTATCCCCCACCAGGGTCTTCACCACGTCATCGATCTCATCATCGACATCAGCCGTAGCCACCATCGCGCCCACCGACTCCGGAATCCCCAGACTCTCCAGCAGCACCGTCACATGAGCCACCGCGACATTGTCCTGGTTCAATCCCTCCGGCGTCTTCGCCTTGATCCCCACCTCGCCCGGCTTCACTCCCAGCAGCGCTGCCACACTCTCGCGCAACTCTCCTGCAATGGGCACAATCTTCGGCTTCGCCATCACCAGCACTGTATCGATATTGACGATCTTGTATCCTGCCGTCGCAACCTCTTCCAGCGCCGTCTTCAAAAACACACTCGAAGCCGCACCCTTCCACCGGGGATCGCTCGGCGGAAAGAATGTCCCAATATCTCCAGCACTCACCGCACCCAGCAACGCATCCGTAATCGCATGCAGCAGCACATCGCCATCCGAGTGCCCTGCCAGCCCCTCAGAATGCTCAATCGCAAGTCCCCCAATCACCAGCGGCACACCGGCCTTGAAAGCGTGCGAGTCAAATCCGTAACCAATTCTCATACCCATAAGCTATCTTCCCATGCTTCGGAGAATCGCAGAGCACACCTGTACGCTCACCATCTCGTTACGTCTTCGACTGCCCCAGATAAAACTCCGCCAGCTCAATATCCCCTGGCTGCGTAATCTTGAAGTTCCTCGCCGACCCCGCCACCACCGCCACTTCAATCCCCGATCGCTCCAGCAGACTCGCCTCGTCGGTTCCTGAAAACCCATCCGCCTCAGCCTCCACAAACGCCCGCCGCAACAACCCAAACCTGGCCCCCTGCGGCGTCTGAGCCTGCACAATCCGCTCCCGCGGAATCGTCGCAGTCACGATCGCCCCATCCGCCGTCCGCTCGACCTGTTTGATCGTGTCCACCGCCGGCAGCCCAACGATCGCCGCGCCATGCTTCACCACCGCATCAATCGTCCGCTCAATCGTCGCCGGATCGATCAGCGGCCGCACCGCATCATGCACCAGCACCACATCATCGTCATCACACTCCAGCGCCGCCAGCGCATTTCCCACTGAGTGCTGCCGGTCATCGCCGCCCTCCACCATATGCACCCGAGGCCCCAGCTTAAAGTCCACCATCTGCGCCTCCATCCGCTCCCGCTCATGCGCCCTCACCGCAACGCAAACCGCATCCACCCGCGGCACCGCAAGAAACGCCTTCACCGATCGAATCAACACCGGCACGCCGCCGATCTCAAGAAACTGCTTTGGCGCTACCGTGTGCGCCGTGCCCGCGGCCATCCGCGTCCCGATACCCGCTGCTGGAAGAATCACAAATACTCGCATAACCAGCGAAGTATACAAGATACCTCCCTACCACGCCGACCTACTCGCCAACGCTACTCCCGTCCAGCCTCAGCATCATCTCCGTAGACGCCTCAAACCCGTTGCGCTCATAGATCGGCCTCCCGAACTTCGAAGCATGCAGCGACACCACCCGTATCCCTCGCCGTCGCGCACCTTCCACCGAAGTCTTCAGCAGCTCAAACGCCAACCCGTGCCCGCGAAAATCAGCATCCACATAAAAATTCAGCAGATACGCCCGCACCGGCTCCGCATCCATCCAATGCGGCGGAAAATCCATCAGCCACATCCCCGCGCCCGCCACCACTCGACCTCCTTCGGACGTCAGCCACCCGACATAACTGCCATCCTCCAACTTCGGCCGAACCCATCGCACGAAGTTCTCCATCATCGGCTGCAGCTTCGCATCATCCGCCTGACCCGCATCCACAAACATGTTGCGCCGCTGCCGCGCAATCAACTCCGCATCCTCCACCGTAGCCAGCCTCGTCTCGAACATCCATCCAGTATGCGGTCTCGAAAGGTCGAGACAAAATTAGTCGAAACAAAAATCAACCGTCATCCAGCTCGTTCAGTCTCCCCCGCACCAACAACACCCAACGACTACCATAGACACAGACACAATGCCCGCCACGCTCCCCTTCGACCGCTCCAACATCCACCCCGGCGACCGCATCTGCGTCGCCATCTCCGGCGGCGCAGACTCCGTAGCCCTCCTCCACACCCTCCACACCGCCAACACCACCCCACGCGAATCCCTCGGCGTCGGCCTCTCCGCCGTCCACGTCCACCACGGCCTCCGCGGCGAAGAAGCCGACGCCGACCAGCAATTCGTCGAAGATCTCTGCATCACCCTCGACATCCCCCTCCACCTCCACCAAGCCAGCGTCCCCACCCGCGTCGCCGAAACCCACGAGACCATCGAAGAGGCCGCCCGCAACGTACGCTACGACTACTTCACCACCCTCCTAGCCTCTGGCCACGCCGACAGCATCCTCACCGCCCACACCCTCGACGACCAATCCGAAACCGTCATCATGAAACTCCTCCGCGGAGCCTGGACCGAAGGCCTCAGCGCCATCCACCCCATCGTCACCCTCGCAAAAGGCAAGATCCTCCGCCCCTTCCTCAACACCCGCCGCGCCGACATCGAAGCCTACCTCACCCAACTCAACCAACCCTGGCGCAACGACTCCACCAACACCGACACCGCCTACACCCGCAACAAAATCCGTCACGAACTGCTCCCCCAACTCCGCACCTACAACCCAAACCTCGACCAGACCCTCGCCAACCTCGCCGAACTAGCCCGCGAAGAAGAGGCCCGCTGGCAAATCGAGCTCAACCGCCTGCTCCCGCAACTCCTCCTCCCCGGCAAACCCGTCCGCGGCGGAGGCCGCGCCGTCAGCACCACACCCGGCCAATCGGCAGTCTCCATCGAACTAGACCGCCTCCGCACCCTCGATCCCGCACTCCGACGCCGTGTCCTCCGCGCCGCAGCCCGCCAACTCGGCGCCCGCCTCAGCTTCGACGAAACCTCACGCCTCCTCAGCCTCTGCGGCTTCCGCACCGACCCCACCGTCGCCGCCCGCACCGGCACCATCCTCCACCTTCCCAACGGCCTCCGCGCCGACCGTTCCCCCCGCGAACTCCGCCTCTTTCGCCAGCAATAGTTGCGACTCACCACAAAAACGGCGCCATCCCCAAAAAAGAAGTGGTCATTCACTAAAAAAATGTCGTCATTCTGAAGCGGAGCAAAGACTCCCTGTATTTCGCTTCGGTCGTACGTTTGCCATCGTTTCCACCCACCACTCAACCCACAAACCACACAAACCCGACAGGTTGTCACCTCTTCCACAACCGCCCACACCGTACAATCAGTCGCAAAACAATCCCAAAACCACGCCGTCTCCCATCCCTCTAAAGTCACATCAACATTCTCCTTTTGCCCCCCGAATCCCCGGACCTCAGAGTAGAATCTAACTACTTGACTGAGGCAGGGCTTTGGCTGACATTCAAACACCATTCACCAGCATCAGAACCTTCCCTCACCACCGTCGTCTAAATGTTGTAGGCTTCCGTCCGCGTCAGCGAACGGAGGCAGGGTCTGACAAGCGCCAGTCGATTACGGGGCCGCTGCAGACTAGAAAAATGAGGAAATTCGCTTGAACTCGACCGTCAAACAAATTCTGATCTGGGTCTTCATGATCACCTGCCTGTTCTTCCTCTGGCAGGTCGTAGTCAAAACAACTGGCGGTGGTCAGGAAAAGAACATCAGCCTCACGCAGCTGCTCAACGACGCTGACCAGGGCAAGATCCAGGACGTCGTGGTCAACGGCGCTGAAGTCACTGGCCACTATCGCGACGACAAAAATCTCTTCCACACCACCATTCCGGGCAACTACCCCGACATGTACAAGACGCTCCGCGATCACGGCGTCAACATCACCATCAAGGACCAGAGCCCCAACCAGTGGCTCAGCCTGTTGATCTCCATCGCGCCCTTCGCCCTGCTCCTCGGCCTCTGGTTCTTCCTCCTCCGCCAGATGCAGTCCGGCGGCAACAAGGCCATGAGCTTCGGCAAGTCGCGCGCCCGTCTGCTCTCCATGCAGCAGAAGAAGATCACCTTCAAGGATGTCGCTGGCGTCGACGAAGCCAAGGAAGAGCTCAAGGAGATCATCGAGTTCCTCCGCGAAGCTCAGAAGTTCCAGCGCCTCGGCGGCCGCATCCCCAAGGGCGTCCTCCTCGTCGGACCTCCGGGAACCGGCAAGACCCTCCTCGCCCGCGCAGTAGCCGGCGAAGCCAACGTCCCCTTCTTCTCCATCTCCGGTTCGGACTTCGTCGAGATGTTCGTCGGCGTCGGCGCAAGCCGCGTCCGCGACCTCTTCGAGCAGGGCAAGAAGAACGCCCCCTGCATCATCTTCATCGATGAAATCGACGCAGTCGGTCGTCACCGCGGCGCAGGCCTCGGCGGCGGACACGACGAGCGCGAGCAGACCCTCAACCAGCTCCTCGTCGAGATGGACGGCTTCGAGTCCAACGACGGCGTCATCCTCGTCGCCGCGACCAACCGCCCCGACGTGCTCGATCCAGCTCTTCTCCGCCCCGGCCGCTTCGATCGTCGCGTCATCGTCGATCGTCCCGACATCCGTGGCCGCGAAGAGGTCCTCAAGGTCCACTCCAAGAAGGTCCCCATGGCCGAAGACGTCAACCTCAACGTCCTCGCTCGTGGAACCCCGGGCTTCTCCGGCGCCGACCTGGCCAACATGGTCAACGAGGCCGCCCTCACCGCCGCCCGCTTCAACCGCAAGGCCGTCCACATGTACGACTTTGAAGTCGCCAAGGACAAGGTCATGATGGGTGCCGAGCGCAAATCCATGCTCCTCACCGACGAAGAGAAGCGTGTCACCGCCTATCACGAGGCCGGTCACACCCTCGTCTCCGCGTTGCGCGAGCACTCTGACCCGCTCCACAAGGTCACCATCATCCCCCGCGGCATGGCTCTCGGCGTCACGGTCTACCTCCCCGAGGAAGACCAGCACACCGTCACCAAGGACTATCTCGAAACCCGCCTCGCCACCCTCATGGGCGGTCGTTGCGCCGAAGAGATCTTCCTCAAGCAGATGACCACCGGTGCCGGCAACGACATCGAGCGCTCCACCGAACTCGCCCGCAAGATGGTCTGCGAGTTCGGCATGAGCAAACTCGGTCCGATGACCTTCGGCAAGAAGGAAGAGCAGATCTTCCTCGGCCGCGAGATCGCACAGCACCGCGACTTCTCCGACGACACCGCCAAGCAGATCGACGCCGAGGTTCGCACCTTCGTCGATGCCGCTTACAAGTCTGCTTACACCATCCTCGAGTCCAACCAGGACATCATGCACCGCATGGCAGCCGCCCTGTTGGAGCGTGAGACCCTGGACGCCGCCGAGATCAAGTTGATCATCGAAGGCAAGGAACTCCCCGCCGCCAAGTCAGCGCTCTCCGGCGTTGATCCCGGCAACGGTGAAACCCAGAAGATCCTCAAGCCGGAAGCGGGCCGCAAGCCCGGCTTCGGCGAAGGCCAACCAAGCCCAGCATAAGCAACGAGAAAGCATCACAAAAGAAAATGGCAGCCTTTGCGGCTGCCATTTCTTTGCCACAAACACCGGAAAGGCGCCGAAGGCGCGTCAGCCTCGATGGCAGATCGCGCCGTGCGCGCAGCACGCCTTTGCCTTTACTTCGCGCCCGCACCAGCCAGCTGCTTACCCAGCGCCTCATCAGCCGCCGAAGTAGTAGCCTTCTGAGCCTCATCCTGCTTGCCCCGGTCCTCGCCATCGATCTTTCCATCAATGTCGCCAACCGAAAGCCCTTTGCCGCCATTCATCTGCGACTCCACCGGATGCAGCCCAAACGAAGAAGTCCACGGCCCGCGCATATCCGTCTCTCCTTCGCTGCCATCACCAGTCGACCCGTTGAAGTACTCATCCACAATCCCCGGCGTAGGCTTCAACAGCCCAACTGCAAACGGAGACTTCTCGATGCTGTCCAACGCCGCCTGAAACGCCTTCATATGCGTAATCTCACGCGTCATCAGAAACTGCAGCGTATCGATCGTCCCAGGGTCATCCGTATGATCGATCAGCCGTTCATACACGATCTTCGCCCGAGCCTCGGCCGCGATATTGCTCCTCAGATCGACATCAACCTCGCCGGTAATCTGCAGATAATTCGCCGTCCAGGCATTCCCCATCGAGTCGAACAGCCCGACTCCGCCACCACCGGCGATCGTCACCAGCGGATCGGCCTCAGCCGCCTCTCGATTCGTCTTCATCGGCTTCAAGTGCATCCGAATCAGCGCTCCAACGACCTCCAGATGGCTTAGCTCCTCCGTCCCGATATCAAGCAGCAAATCTCTTCGCCCCAGATCGTCCACGCAGTTCCATCCCTGAATCGTGTACTGCATCGCAGCGGCCAGCTCTCCGTTCGCGCCCCCAAACTGCTCCAACAGCATATTGCCGAACCGGACATCCGGCTCTCCAATATTTACGGTGTACATCAGCTTCTTTACATGGTGATACATAGGAAGTCCTCAAAATCCCAAAAATTCGTTCTTCCGTTCCGCGTACACCCACTACGATGCAATTCCCGCACCCCGCGTCTGAATCGCAACAGAATGGCGCCGAAGGCGCGTCAGCCTCGATGGCAGATCGCGCCGTGCGCGCAGCACGCCGTTGCCTTTGTCTTGCATTGCAGTTCTTTGAGTTGTCGAAGAACCGCCCCCACCCAATCCCGTATAACCAACTCATGCTGACCCGTCCCGCCATCCTTCTCCGCGCCGAAGAAGCCATCATCCTCACCCTCACCATCTTCGCCTACCAGCATCTCCACTACAGCTGGCTCCTCTTCGCGTTCTTATTCTTCGCTCCAGACCTTTCCATGCTCGGCTACCTCATCAACACCCGCATCGGTGCCGCAACTTACAACTTCGCCCACACCCTCACCCTTACTCTCGCCCTCCTGCTACTCAGTTACGTCGAGCAGTGGCATCAAATCACACCCCTCGCACTCATCTGGGTCGCCCACATCGCCTTCGACCGCCTCCTCGGCTACGGCCTCAAGTACCCGACCTCCTTCAAAGACACCCACCTTCACCACATCCCCTGAAATAAACCTCAAAAACCTGTCACATTTTCCTGCTCCAAAAAACCACCATCTAAAACACCACATTCACCACACAAACCACCACGAATTGACCATCAAAACACCACGTTTTGCACCTCGCATTTCGCCAAAACCCCCAGCAAAAACCACACTTCCCCCACCCAAACTTTTTTTTCGCACAAAATCCCACCCAAACACCAATGCGACAATAGAAAACAGACGCATGCGCCTCCTCACCCCGATCCTCCTCCTCGCGCTCACCGGCTGTGGCTACCACCAGGCCGGCTCCGCTACCCACATCCCCGCCGACGTCCGCACCCTCTCCGTCCCCATCTTCACCACCAACGCCCAGGCCTTCCACACCGAGATGGCCTTCACCGACGCCACCATCCGCGAGCTCAACATCCGCACCAAGTACCACATCCTCAACACCGATTCCGCTTCCGCCGACGCCACCCTTCACGGCACCATCCTCACCCAGACCGTCGCCCCCCTCACCTACGACGCCAACACCGGCCAAACCTCCAGCTACCTCATCACCATCACCGCCAAAGCCGTCCTTACCGCCCACGACGGCCAGGTCCTCTACCGCAACGACTCCTTCGTCTACCACGAGCAGTACCAGTCCACACAAGACCTCAGCGGCTTCATCCAGGAAGATAACCACGCCGTCAACCGTGTCGCAAAAGAGTTCGCCGAGGCCCTCGTAAGCGATATGCTGGAGTCCTTCTAATGGCCTCTCT
This sequence comes from uncultured Acidobacteriaceae bacterium, assembly GCA_963771625.1. Taxonomy (GTDB): domain Bacteria; phylum Acidobacteriota; class Terriglobia; order Terriglobales; family Acidobacteriaceae; genus Edaphobacter. The sequence goes on along the minus strand of CAVYUE010000016.1, from coordinate 1,472 downwards.
CAAGTCCTTCGCCACCGTCGATCGCTTTGTCGCAGAGATCGCCTCCCCAGCCACCCTCCGCCCCGCCTACGTCCTCCTCGGCGACGAGGTCTTCCTCTACGACCGCTGCCGCAAAGCCGTCCTCGCCACCCTCGCCCCCGAAGACACCCGCGACTTCTGCCTCCACGACCTCGACCTCGCCGAAACCAGCATCTTCGAGATCCTCGACCGCGCCCAGACCCCATCCCTCATGGCGCCCTTCCAGGTCCTCTTCGTCCGCAACCTCAAAACCCTCTACGGCCGCGGCAGCAAAAAAGAAGAGTTCGCCGCCATCGACGCCTACTTCCGCTCCCCCAACCCATCCGCCCTCATCCTCTTCGTCGCCGACCATCTCCGCATCCCCACCGACCTCCGCAAGATGGACTACCAGGACAAGGAGCGCTACGAAAAGATCCGCGAGACCCTCGGCGACTGGTGCGGCTTCGTCGAGCTCGCCCGCGTCGACGAAAACGACGCCATCAAATGGGTCACCACCACCGCCGAATCCCGCAACGTAAAGTTCGACCCCGACGCCGCCCGCGAGCTGGTCGACGCCCTCGGCGCCGACATGATGCTCATCTCCAGCGAATTCGAAAAACTCCTCCTCTACGTCTCCGCCCCGACGCACCAGTCCGCAAACGCAAACGAAACCGCAACCTCAAACGAAGGCTTGTCCCTTGCCGCCGCCTCAGAGCCGGGTGGCCCGAACCAGGAACCGGCCAACCCGAATCAAGAACCGGGTGGCCCATCCTTTGCGCCTTCTGCAAAGGGTGGGTTATCGAGCGAAGCGAGACCGCTTTCCTCAAACCCACCTCAACACCTCACCACCCTCGCCAGCAACCGAGTCACCCTCGGCGACGTAGAAACCATGGTCCTCGCCGCCAAACAACGCAGCCTCTACGAGCTAACCGACGCCATCAGCTCCAAAGACCGCCCCCGCGCCCTCCTCCTCCTCCACGGCCTCCTCAACGCCTCCGACGGTGGCGAAGACTCCGCCATCGGCCATCTCTACATGCTCGCCCGCACCTTCCGCCAGATGCTCATCATCTCCGAAAAAAACGTACGCGACCCCCGAGCCATCTGGCAGGTCCTATGGCAAGGCTTCCGCATGCCTCCCTTCGCCGCCGAAGACCTCATCAAGCAAGCCCGCCGCTACAAATCCCGCCGCGAACTCACCCGCGCCATCCGCCTCGTAGCCCGCGCCGACCTCGAACTCCGCAGCTCCCCCGCCAACAAACTCCTCGTCCTCGAGCGCCTCATCCTCGACCTCTCCACCGAACCCAAACCCACCCCCTACGACCCCACCCACCAATTCGCCATGGAACTGTAGACACACTTTCGGAGCAAGCCTTGAACCTCTGTCTGTCTCGCCTCGTTCTCATTTCGTCCTTGCTCTCCTGCACCGCGGTTCTCGCTCAGACGGAACCCTTCGCACTGCCCGTTCACAAGGGAGC
>CAVYUE010000015.1:0-178812 GCA_963771625.1 uncultured Acidobacteriaceae bacterium | reverse complement strand
TTCGGCTCCTGGATCGGCGGTGACCGCGACGGTAACCCCTTCGTTACTCCGCAAGCCACGCGCGAAGCCCTCGCAATGGCGCACTCCCTCCTCCTCACCCACTACCGCCGCCGTCTGCAAAACGTCTTCGAACAGCTGGCCAGCTCCACCCAGCAGGTCCCCGTCTCCACCGAACTGACCGCCCTGCTTGATCGCTACCTCACCCAACTCCGCACCGCCGGTCAGAACGCCCTCGAAGAGCGCTTCCCGCACGAATCCATCCGTCTCTTCATCGCCTGCGTCATGATGAGACTCGGCGCCACACCGCAGTCCGCCGTCCCTGTTCCGGCGAACCCTGCGCTCACTCCCTACACCCGCGCCGCGGATCTGCTCTCCGACCTAACCACACTCCGCCACTCGCTCATCGAGCACAGCGGACCGCGCCTCGCTCAGATGCTCATCGACCCGCTTCTGATGGAGGTCCGCACCTACGGCCTGCACTTACAGACACTCGACATCCGACAGCACGCTCGCGTCCATGCCGCAGCCGTCGCCGAAATCTCTGCATGGTCCGACGCAAGCTCTGCCAAATCGCTGACCCTTCCACCTGCACTCACCGACCAGACCGCCGAAGTCCTCGACACCTTCCGCACCATCGCCGAACTAAAGCAGACGTACTCCCCCGAGTCCATCCGCCAGTACGTCATCAGCGGCGCCACCAGCGCCGAAGATGTCCTCCATGTTCTCTGGCTTGCGCGCCTGGGAGGAGTCAAGGCCGAAGCGACACTCGACGCAGACGGCCAAATCAACGACCCCGGCCTCCAGCCCGTCCCACTCTTCGAGTCCATCGAAGATCTCCAGAACGCTCCCGCCATCATGCGCGAGCTCTGGACGAGTGAAGCCTACCGCCCGCTATTAAAAAGTTGGAACCACCATCAAGAGGTCATGCTCGGCTACTCCGACTCCAACAAGGACGGCGGCATGATCACCAGTACCTGGGAGATCTACAAAGCTCACCGCGCTCTCCACGAAGTAGCACGCGAGTGTGGCATCACCCTCCGTCTCTTCCACGGCCGTGGTGGCACCGTAGGCCGTGGCGGCGGCCCCACCCATCGCGCCATCTTCGCCCAGCCCATGAACAGCTTCACTGGCGAGCTCCGCATCACCGAACAAGGCGAAGTCCTCAACTGGAAGTACTCCGACGTCATCCTCGCCGAGCGCAATCTCGAACTCATGATCGCCGCGAGCTTAGACGCCCTCGCTCGCCCCGACGCGCTCCTCCAGCACGGTAACGAGACGCCCCACCTCACCGGCGAGATCCTCCCCGCATGGGAGGCCGCACTCGACCAGCTCTCCGCCACCTCCTATACCTTCTACCGCAAACACATCGTCGACAACCCCGACACCTTCACCTACTTCGAACAAGCCACACCGGTCGCCGAACTCGAACACGCTCGCCTCGGCTCACGCCCCGCCAAACGCAGCGGCAAAAAATCCATGGCGGACCTCCGCGCCATCCCCTGGGTCTTCGGCTGGATGCAGTCCCGCCAACTCGTCCCCGCATACTTCGGCGTAGGCCACGCGCTCCATCACTTCATTCAGACCACACCCGACGGCCTCGCTCAGCTCCAGACAATGGCCCGCGACTTCCCTCTCTTCCTCGACATCATCCGCAACGTCGAGATGGCTCTCGCCAAGGCCGACTTCGGCATCGCCCGCCTCTACGCCTCGCTGGTGGAAGACGAGGCCCTTCGCGACCGCGTCTTCACCACGCTTGAAGCCGAGTTCAACCTCACTCATCGCATGATCCTCGAGATCACAAAGCAAAATTCGCTCCTGCAAACCAACCCTGTCCTCGAGCGCTCCATCCGTCTTCGCAATCCGTACGTCGATCCCATGTCACTCATCCAGGTCGAGCTCATCCGTCGCAAGCGCACCGCTGCCGCCAACAACGAACCCGACTCACCCGACCTCGACCGCGCCATCTCAGCCACCATCAACGGCATCAGCGCCGGCCTTCGCAACACTGGTTGAAACTCCACGCTGAACAGGTCCGTCTTCATCTACATCCCAACGAATCCATCACAGCTAAGGATCAACTGAATGCGTTTGTACGCCGCAACTGCCCTCTTGCTTGCCGTCACTCCACTCGCCCTCCCCCAAGCCCCCCGCCCACCGCTCACTCCGGAACAAACCAAGGCCCTCATCGAAAAGCGCGAAGCCATCGAGAAGCAACTCGAAGATGTCGCTATCATCGATCGCAAGGTCATGGTCCCCATGAGCGATGGCGCGCGCATGGCTGCCGACATCTATCGGCCGAAGGACACCAGCAAAAAATACCCCATCATCTTCAGCCGCACTCCCTACAACTTCAACTTCTGGGACGTAAAGCTCGGCACCTACCGTGATATGAGCCAGGAGCTCGACGCCGTCAAGCGCGGCTACGTCCTCATCGAGATGAACGAGCGCGGACACTTCTTCTCCGAAGGCAGCTACGACATCCTCGGCGCGCCACTCTCCGACGCCGACGATCAGTTCAACTGGATGGCCACGCAGCCCTGGTCCTCCGGCAAAATCGGCCTCATCGGCTGCTCCTCCACCGCCGAATGGCAGCTCGCAGCCGCGTCCCTCGGCAACAAAGCCCTCACAACCATCATCCCGCAGAGCTTCGGCGCGGGCGTCGGCAAAGTCGGTCCCTACAACGAGCAGGGCAACTGGTATCGCGGCGGCGCAGTGCAGATGCTCTTCATCGACTGGCTCTACGGCGAGCAGAATCAGGTCCGCCCCACCTTCCCCAAAGACACACCGCAGGCCGACCTCATCAAAGCCTCGAAGCTCTTCGACCTCGCGCCGCAGCTCCCTCCCATCGACTGGGCCAAAGCCTACGAGCATCTCCCCGAGAAAGACATCATCTCCGCCGTTGACGGCCCTCGCGGCATCTTCTCCGACAAGATGCCCAACACCACCGGTGGCGCCATGATCGAGCGCACCCCCAACGACCCCGCCTGGCGCAAGGGAGGCATCTGGCAGTCCGACACCATGCCCATCAACGTCCCCGGCTTCTGGTTCATGACCTGGTACGACGTCTCCACCGGCCCCAACCTCGCCACATATAACTTTGTCCGGACAACCGCAAAAGGAGAAGCCGCGAACCAGCAGTACGCCGTTATCGCCCCCACCCTCCACTGCGGCTACAAGCGCGCCAAAGAGGACACCATCATCGGCGAACGAAGCATGGGCGACGCCCGCCTCGACTACGACGCACTCACCTACGGCTGGTTCGATCACTTCCTCAAGGGCGAGGACAACGGCTTCCTCCAAAAGACCCCCAAAGTCCAGTACTTCACCATGGGCATCAACAAGTGGCAGCACTCCGAGACCTGGCCTCCCGAGGGCGCAAAGCCAGTCACTCTCACACTGTCAAGTGGCGGCCACGCAAACACCCTGCACGGCGACGGTGTCCTCACCTTCACCCAACCAACCGCACCCGCAAAATCAAAGGCAAAATCACCCGACATCGCCGACCTCTTCACCTACGACCCGCTTCACCCCACACCAAGCTACGGCGGCAACGTCTGCTGCGCTGCCAACTCCATCCCCGGCATGGGCGGCGCACTCGACCAGCGCAAGATGGAAGAACGCCCCGACATCCTCGTCTACACCTCAGAACCGTTGAAGGAGGGTATGGAGGTCAGCGGCCCAATCACGGCCACCCTCTACGTCTCATCCGACGTCAAGGACACCGACGTCACCGTCAAAGTCATCGACGTCCTCCCCGACGGGACCGCCTACAACCTCGACGAAACCATCCAGCGCCTCCGCTACCGTGAAGGCGACGACAAGACCGTCTGGATGGAAAAAGACAGGGTCTACAAGGTCACCCTCACCCCAATGAACACCAGCAACTACTTCGACGCCGGCCACAGAATCCGCATCGAGATCGCCGGCTCTAACTTCCCGCGCTTCGACCGCAACCTCAACACCGGTGGCAACAACTACGACGAGACCACTGCCGTCGTCGCCCACACCGCCATCCACCACAGCACCCAGTACCCCAGCACCCTCACGATCTCGGTCGTCAAACACTAACCGAATAGACCGCGCCGCGACGGCTGTTCAAAAACCAGTCAAGCCTTGCAAACAATAAAACCCGCGCCAGTACTGAACAATCATGTGGCGTATAAATTACCCTCAATCGCTTAAAATGGTACAGAAGACAGAAAAGAGCCCCGAAGACTCCGGGCTCTTTCTTTTAACTTCAAATGGAGTCGACGATGCCAGCCGTAACCCGACGAGCAGATCACCAAGGAGCATCGAGGTCCAACCTAAGTCAAATATTCGAATACTTTGGCACAAAATAGACAGGGAGGGGGAGGTTCAGTACCCTTGGTCCGCTCGAAACGCCGTCACCTTGTTCTTGGTAAACGTCACTGCCATCGGTTTGCCGAGGTTCGCAAACACCACCATCCGGTTCCCATAGTCGTTGCTCGTGCTTTTGCTAACCTGCCCGAGCGAGAGCTCCACCTGCCGCTCGTTCATCCCAAGAATGACCTGGTGCGCATCCACAGCCTTCCAGATCTCCGGCCCCCAGTGCTTATAGAGCTCATGCGGATCATCATAGAAAAAAATCTCATCGGTATAAAACGTGTACGCACCCGCCTTCCGATACCCCACCGGAACCGCATACTCCTTCGTATCGGCAGCAACGTCGGGCCGAGTAAACACCAGCAGCACCTGCTTGTCCCCACCGGGAATCCGAAACGTCGCCGCCTTCGGAGCCACCTGCTCCACCGCGTCCTTCACCACCAGCGGCTCCGCCCCTAGCAGCGTGCCGGCACTCTTGCCATACTGCGCCGCGTGCCCGACGAACGGATAATACTCAAGCTGTCCACCAGCCGAGACCCACACCGTCGTCCCCGCCAGATCCTTGATGTCCTTCAGCGTATCCGGTCGCTTCTTCTTCAAAAAAACCAGGTCGTCGGCGGGAATAACCTCACGCGCAGGAGCCTTCACCGAGTTATCCGGGGCATTCCGTTCACGGTAGATTAACCCCACTCGCACGCCCACCGCCAGAATCAGTACTACGGTAGCCCCAATCGCCGCCTTCGCCCCATTTTCCATCGACTCTCCTCAGTCCTCATCCACGAATCAGAATCACTGAACTCTAATCTACCGGCTCTGCCACGCTCAACTCGAACTCCGACTCCATCAACTCCTCGGTCGTCAAAGAGTCGGCTTTGCGCAACTGCGGAAACAGTCCCGCAGCGGCAGCCGTCACAAGCATCGACCCTATGCCGCCAATTACCACCGCCCTTACCGCCCCCCACCACTGCGCCGTCACACCGCTCTCAAACTCACCAAACTCGTTCGAAGCCCCGATGAACAACCAGTTCACCGCGCTAACACGGCCACGCATCTCCGGTGGCGTCGCCAGTTGCAGCACGCTTGACCGAACCACGACACTCACCATGTCACTCGCGCCGACGATCACCAGCGCCGCCGCACTCAACCAGATGCTCTTTGACAACCCGAACACCACCGTTGCCGCGCCAAAGATTCCGACGCACACCAGCATCGTCAGGCCAGCTTTGCGCTTAATCGGCCGCACCACCATGGTCAGCGAAACCACTAGCGCTCCCACCGACGGCATCGCCCTCAACAGCCCCAGCCCACGCGGACCAGCATGCAGAATATCAGTCGCAAAGATCGGCAAGAGTGCCGTTGCACCTCCAAGGAGGACGGCGAACAAATCCAGCGAGATCGATCCAAGCAATAACTTCGCCCTCCATACATACTCGAGCCCAGCGAGTACGGTCTTCATGCTGAATGCCTTCTTCTCGGTGGTGACCATCTTCGCCCGTATCATGCTGACCAGGACAATGAATCCCAGCAGCATCAACAACGTGAAGCTATACACCAGGGGCGCACCGTTACACATCGCCGCCGCACCTGCCAATGGCAGCGTAAACAAGATCCCACCCACCGCAGGTCCTGACATATTCGCAATCTGATAAACCGTCGCCCCCCAGGTCACTGCGTTCACAAAATGTTCCTTAGGCACCAGGCTGGGCAGCATCGCACTCGCCGCCGGCCCACTGAACGCTCTGCCTAAACCGATCCCCACCAGCACCGCATAGATCGGCCAGATCCGGCCATGCTGCAATGCGGTCGCGCTTAATGACAACCACAGCAATACCGCTGTGCAACAAGCCTGCAGTCCATAACAAAGCAGAATGATCTTCCGCCGGTCATACCGGTCCGCCGCATGCCCCGCCGCCAGCATCACAAACAAACCAGGAAGAAAAAGCGCGAGGCCCGTATAACCAAGATCCAATGCAGAGTGGGTCAATGCATATACTTGCCACGCTACGGCGACCGACTGCGCCTCCGCCCCCAGAATCACCATCAACCGCGCCGTCTGATACAGCCGAAAATCCCGCGACTTGAACGCCGAGCGATAATCTTTCTCTACCGCCAGATCTCCTCGCTCCGAACCTTCCGCCATAGCCTATGTTTTCACACTTCCGTTAAGGAAATGTCACCATCTCTAAGCCTTCAAGGCGACTACGGCCGAATTGCCATCGTTGAAGTCAAGAGCGTCACCCCGACCAGGCTACCGATCCAGATCTATCACCTTGGTACGAGAAACTCTATATCCTCGAAGGTACTGAGCAAAGTCGGCACAAACCTCGCGAGGCTAGCGTCCGAGATAGACCTTGTACTGAGACTCGACCACTCCCGTATTCCGAGCCAGCGATAACTTCGATTGGTTGTATTGATACAGGGTATCCACTAGTCTGCTCTGGGCTGCTGCAAGCACCGCCTGCGCCTGTACGACGGGCAAATTATCGTCTACTCCAGCCGAAAACCGGTCCGTCGCGTCCTGCAACTCCTGAGTGGCAAGGTCAACGTTGCTCCGCGCCACTTTTACGAGTTGGTTCGAAGCTTCCACATCCAACATGCTGGCCCGAATCTGCTGCTCAATCGATACCCGGAGCGACTCGATTTGCTGCCGGAGGGCAACCACCTGGGCGTCTGCTACCTCACGCTCTCCACGCAACTGACCTTCTTGAAATACCGGCACACTCACCTTGCCAGTAGCCGCAAACACCCCGTGATAGAGCGACCCGATCTCGCCTATCACCCCGTAGTATCCGTTGAATGACACCACCGGCAGGTACTCCGCCCGTACCGCCTTACGTGCCTGCGCCGCCACCTCCAGCTGCGCTTGCAGATTTAACAGGTCTTTCCGACGTTGGTACGCCAATTTCTTCGCGTCCTCCAGCGGAAGCTCCGCATACTCCGCATATGGGGCCCGGTCAGTCAAAGTAATTTCCTGATTTGCTGGAAGCCCAATCATTCTATTCAGCGCGATCTTGTCCTTCGCGAACGCGTTTTCGTTGTTGATCAGGGTCTGTTGCTGCATCTGCAGCTGTACTCTCGCCCGCAGTTCATCCAGGTTCGTCCCCACGCCCGCCTCATGCGAAGCTTTTGCCTGCTGATAGGCGACCTCATCTGCTTTTTCCAACGCACGCGCATTCTCGATCTGCGAAGCATCTGCCAGCGCCAACAGGTATTGCGTTCCCACCTCCAACGTCACACCGCCAAGCAGATTTAGCGTAGTAAGATTCGCCGCCTTCTGCGCCTTCTGCGCCGATCGATACAGGAAATATGCCGGCGCGTTGAAGAGCTGCTGGTCCAAACTCATCTGAGCCGAGGCCGTATTTACCTTCACAATTTCGGCAATAGTTCCCACAGGTAACCCAAAGCCAGCCAGCGACCCAGGTTTAAATCCCAAAGCCGCCAGGTTAATCTGCTGCGCCTCAATCTGACCCTTTGCCGTCAAGCTCGGCAGCAGATTATTCTCAACCGTAAGCAACTCACCATGGACCAGCCGTTCATTTTGGATCGTCAACTGAATCTGGAGATTGCGCTTTTCTCCACGGGCAATCGCATCATCCAGGCTTAGTGGCAAGGCGCCCGGCGTCGCCTGTTCCACCACCACGCCACCCGGCAGCTTGACAATATTCGGCACTGGAGCCGACGGCAGATCCGCAGGGCTCTGCGCGTGTGCTCCAGCCGACGAAACACACAAAAACAGCGCAAAAGGCCACACTGAGGCCATCTGCCACACCTTCGCTCTGGTAAAAACTCTCGCCAAGATTGTCATGCTCTCCTATTAGAGTGCCATACCCTCCCTCAGATGCAGAAATGCTGCAAAAACCATTCACCCAAGGTCTACGCGCTCTCACCGGGCTCCCTCAGCTAAAATACGAAAGATAATCCTATGCGTCTTACTTTTATGAACCGCATCCTCCTCTCTGCAGTCGCTCTGCTGATCTCTATCCCGGCCAGCGTACCCTCCCTCGCCCAAACGGCATTTAAAGACACCTCGATGCTTCGCGCACCCGCGGGATCCAGGGTCGCCATCTACGAATTTGAAGATCTCGAATGCCCCGCCTGCGCTCGCGCCTTCCCCATCGTCCATGCGGCCGTCGACAAGTACAAAATCCCGCTCGTACGCCATGACTTCCCACTCAAGATGCATGTCTGGAGTTTTGACGCTGCTGTTATCGCCCGCTACATCCAAGACAAGATCTCTGCCCAGGCCGCAGAAGAGTACCGCCGTGCGGTCTTCGCGAACCAGACGGCGATAGCGTCCAAGGAAGACCTAAACGCCTTCACCCAAAAGTATTTTCAGTCCCACGGCCGCGTCATGCCGTTCGTCGTTGACCCCAGCGGCCTCTTCGCCGCCGAGGTTCATGCCGACTACACCCTGGGCGAACGCGTCGGCCTTACGCAGACTCCGAGCATCTTCATCGTCACCCAGAAGGGCTATACCCAGGTGAATGATGTCACCCAGCTCTATGCAATGTTGGACACCGCAATCGCCGAAAATCCCCCGCCTGCGGCCGCCTCTAAGCCGAAAACCACGGCGCATAAGTAATAATCTGCTCTCGGTCCGAGCATCCGCTCGGACTTTTCTGTGAGCTGTCATCCGAAACTGTCGCAAGGAAATGAAACGGGGTTTTTCACCCCTGCACCTTCAGCGCAGTTGAAAGATCAAGAAGTAATCCTGCCCATCCGCCTTAGTAAAGTCATATGTCCCCACAAGCTTGTAACCTGCCTCACCCATCTCCTGCACCACAACGTCATGGTTCAATCCATGATCCGCGCCATTCCCATTGCGGTCGATAATTCCCACCTTCGCTCCAGGCCTCAGCGCCTTCTGCAACACCTTCATCGTGGGAATTGGATGCGCAATCTCATGGTAGACCTTCAACATAAGTACCGCATCCACGCTCCCCGAAGGCAGCCTTGGATCGTCGGGTCCACCGAGCACAGTCCGAACATTAGTCAGATTCTCCTTCAAGACACGCTTGCCGATATACTCCACTGCCAGTGGATTGATGTCTTCAGCAATCACTGATCCCGTCGGACCAACCCTTCGCGACGCTCGAACCGTAAACCAGCCTGACCCCGCCCCAATATCTGCAACATTCTTCCCCGACGCAATCCCAAGCAGATCCATCACACGATCGATCTGCAGCTTCTTATCCCGATCCGGATACTCGAAGATTGAAAGGTCACCCGAGTAAGGTGTACTCGTAGGCCGCTGTGTAGTGTCCTGCAACGCTTCCGAATTCGACAGCTCTATCGTCGCCTTATCGCATAACTGCTGTATCTCGGCTCTCGCCGGCGCTCCAGCTAACGCACCGATCCCACCCACCAGAATCAAACTCAGAACAAACGCGCTGCTCAGCGCAGCTCGGGAAGAACCAGTCGAAAAAATCATCCCACCAGCATCCGCCAATTCACCAACCCAGGCAACAAACTAATTCACCCACGTTTCCGTTAACGAAAGGCGCCCTCCTCTCAGCGCGTTTTCGGGTTTACAAAATGTTAGCTTCTCCAAGCTATAGCAGCTTTAGCGCACCTGAAGGATCAGGAATAATCGTGGGCCATCCGACGAAGGCGCGACGGACAACACCGAATCCTATTGCATTTCGCCTAACGGTTTTCGATTTCGGTAGGAAGCTTGCCAAGTATGGGTGAGCAGCAGGGAGTGTTGGTGGGTTTGAACTCCATGTATTCGACTCGGGTGAGGTCGGGGTCAAAGAGGTTGAGCTGGACCTTGCCATCTTTACCCATCTGGCTCTTGGTACAGTTGGGGCCTTCGCATTTATTACGGGCGAGGGCATCGATGACGTCGGCCATATGTGCTGTGCCGAGGGAGAAGTGATTGAGGACACCTAGTTGCTTCGCCGAAGGGTTGGCACCGCCTTCAAGCATGTACTCAAGCCAATCAGTGCCGTCGGGCACCTGGATACTAATCCAATCGGTCTCGCCCTCGTGCATACCACCATGCCAGTTCGGGCGGAATCCGAGAAGGTCCTTATAGAAGCGGTCTTCGGCAGCGGCATCCCGGACCAGGAAGCCCGTGTGGATGATGCGGTGAGAGGGGGCGTTCGGCGAGGTTAGTGGGAGACCGGGCACTTTGGTCCCTTCCTGGACGAAATAGACGAGATTACCTTCGGGATCATGGACGGCGAAGAGACCATGCGTGAGTGGCTGCTCGATGGAGACGTTGTGGGCCTTGAGGTATTGCTCCAGTGCAGCGGCGTCATGGGTTGTAAAAGCGATTGCGGCAAGACGACTTGCGGGGGCCGGCGAGGGCAGGGCTTCTACTTCGAGCCATTGCAGATCATTGACCGAGTAACGGGTGACACCGTCACTATCGGCATGGCGATAACCGAGAGTATTGCCGTAAAAGTTGGCAGAGGCTGCGGTGTCAGCTGTGTACATGCGGACGAAGGCGATGCCGGTAATACCGGGGCGCTCCTGTGAATGGGCAATTGTAGAGACAGAAAAGAGAAGGCAACTTGCCATCAGGAGCGGGAGGAAAGGTCTTGCTCTGCGCATGGAGGACAACTCTAGTGGAGTGGTCTGACCTAAGTCAAAGCAGGTCTAAGTTGTCGGGTCTGCTTCCGCCTTCGAGGGCGAACGATCTCTTTGTGAGGGAGGCGGTTGCAGGTCTATTACTGGCGACGATCATGCGGCCTCGATATCCATGAAGAAGTAATCCATGGGCCAATCCGGCTTTATGCCTTGCTGGCGCACGAGTGTGGCGAGCTGGGCGTAGTGGCGAATGCCGTGGAAGAGAGCATGGAAGAGTATAGTTTTGCGCTTGGAGCGAGCAGTGCCCATGGCGCGAGTGGCGAATTCGATCGTTGCGTTCCAATCGATGTCTGAAGCGAGAACCTGCTGGAGTAATGCGATGGCGCGGTCGTGAGTGGCGTAGAGAGATTGGACAGAGTCGAAGGGGATATCGGCGTAGTCGGAGACGGGAAGATCTGCAAGCCGTTCGGAGTAGCGGAGTTCGACAGCGACGATGTGCTGGATGAGTTGCGCGACTGTCTGGACTCCCATAATGTCGCAGTGCATAGCGAGGAGTTCGGGGTGAGCGGTGAGGAGGTTGCGCCAGCCGGTGGAGGTTTTTTCGAGCCAGGTGATAACTTCTTTGGCCGAGAGGGAAGGCTCGTTCACGATGAACTCCTTTTCAATATCTCTAGACATGTTCCGGATGCAATGCGCGATGGCCAATATCGCGGCGGAATTGCATGCTCTCGAAGGAGATTTTTGCGAGTTCTGTGTATGCCTTATCGAGGGCTGAGCGGAGGTCGGAGGCAACGGCTGAGATAGCGAGGACGCGACCACCCGCGGTGACGAATTGGCCGTCTTTGACGGCGGTGCCGGAGTGGAAGACGACTACGTCTTCGATTGGTTGATCCGGTAGGCCAGTAATAAGTTTTCCTGAAGCGTATTTGCCGGGGTAGCCTCCGCTGGCTGCGATGACGCAGACGCTGGCGCCGGGACGCATTTTGACGATGAGTTCATTTACCGTGCCATCGATGGCGGCGTTGAAGAGGTCAAGGATGTCTGTTTCCAGGCGCAGGAGGATCGCCTCTGTCTCGGGATCACCGAAGCGTGTGTTGAACTCGAGGACCATAGGGCCGCGTGCGGTCATCATGACGCCACAGAAGAGAATGCCTCGGAAGGGCGTGTCTTCGGACTTCATGCCGTCGACGACCTTTTGCGCGACGTTGTGAAGAAGCCAGTGGCTCATGGCGGGAGAGACAATACCGTCGGTGGAATATGCGCCCATTCCGCCAGTGTTGGGACCGGTATCGCCTTCGCCGATGCGCTTGTGGTCTTGGGCGGAGGCAATCTCGATGGCGTGTGTGCCGTCGCAGAGGGCAAAGAAGGACAGCTCTTCGCCGGTGAGGAACTCTTCCAAGATGACCTCTTCCTCTGCGATGCCTAGAAGGACGCCGCTGAACATCTGAGCGGCGGCTTCTTCTGCCTGGAGATGGGTCTCGCAGATGACGACGCCTTTTCCGGCGGCGAGGCCCGAGGCTTTCACTACAACCGGGACGGTGAAACGGGGAAGCTCTTCTCGGACCTGATCGAGGGTTGTGCAGATACCGTAGGCCGCGGTCGGGATGACGTGGCGCTGCATGAACTCTTTGGCGAACGCTTTGCTGGTCTCGAGCTGTGCCGCGGCTCGCGTTGGGCCAAAGACGCGGTGGCCGCGCTTGGTCAGCTCGTCGACGACGCCGATGGAGAGAGGGAGTTCGGGGCCAATGACAGTCAGATCAGGTTGTTCGATGGCAACGATGTTGACCAGCTCGTGCAGGTTGCCAGCGTCGCAGGGGATGCAGCGTGCGAGTTGAGCAATACCGCCGTTGCCGGGAGCGCAGATGACTTCTGTGACTTGAGACGATTTGCGGAGAGCCCAGACCAAGGCATGTTCGCGACCACCACCACCGATTACCAAAACCTTCATACTTCTATCTTGCCGCATTCGGGTGTGACTGTGTAAGCGTTGAGTTGTGGGCGCATCTCTATACTGGAGAGGATGGCGGATCTGGACGAATCTGGAGAACTGTCGAGTTCTATTGCAGCCGAGGCCGCCGCGACGAGTACAGTCGCCGCTGTGCCGAGCCGTTTTTTCCCCGGGTTTCGGCGGAATCAGATGTGGACGTACTTCGGGCCCGCGTTTGTGGCTTCAGTCGCGTACATCGATCCGGGAAACTTTGCCACGAATATTCTGGGCGGCAGCCAGTATGGCTACCGACTCTTGTGGGTCCTGCTGTGGTCGAACGCGATGGCGATTCTGATTCAGTATCTTTCCGCCAAGTTGGGGATTGTGACTGGACTGACGCTGCCGCAGAACTGCAGGAAGCATTTTTCGAAGCCGGTGACGATATTCCTATGGGTGATGGCGGAGGTTTCCGCGATTGCGACCGACCTGGCAGAGTTTCTGGGGGCGGCACTGGGGCTTTATCTGTTGTTCGGGTCGCTGTTGCTGTCGCATGGATGGTCCCGGACAGAGACTCTGTTCGCTGCGGCGATGATCTCTGCGGTGCTGGTCTTCCTGATTCTGGCACTGGACCTTGCGGGGTACCAGTGGCTGGAACGCGGGATCATGGCGTTTGTTGGCATCATCGGACTTTGTTACGGGTTCGAAGTGTTTCTGGTGCACCCGGACTGGAGGCGGGCAGCGTTTCATACGCTTATCCCTACGCTCGACCCAAAGGACATGCACGGCAGCCTTTACGCTGCTGTTGGCATGCTGGGCGCAACCGTGATGCCGCACGTCGTTTATCTGCATTCGGCGCTGGTGCAGCCTCGCCGCGAGGAGATGGAAAAGATGCCGCGGGTGGCTGGGTCCTCGCGTCGGCGAATCTTTCTGCGGTTCGAGTTGATCGACGTGTTTGTAGCGATGAATGGGGCGTGGCTGATCAACTCGGCGATGATCGTGATGGCTGCGGTGGCGTTTGTGCATGGCGGCCATGCGCCCGACATTGAAGAGGCGTACCACACGCTTGGCCCTTTGCTGGGTCCGCTGTCGGCGACTGTGTTTGCGGTGGCGCTGCTGTGTTCGGGGCTGTCGTCGTCGACGGTGGGGGTGATGGCAGGGCAGGTGATCATTGAGGGATTCCTTGATATCAAGTTTTCGATCTTTCTACGGCGGCTGATTACGATCATTCCGGCGCTGGTGGTGATTGCGATTGGGCTCGATCCTTTGAAGATTCTGATTTTGTCGCAGGTGGTACTGAGCTTTACGCTGCCGTTTGCCCTGATCCCTTTGTTGTTGTTGACCAACCGGGCCTCCGTGATGAGGAGCTTCGTCAGTACGCGTCGGACGCGCGTGGCTGGTTGGTGTGCGGTGGGAATCATCCTGACGTTGAATGTGGTGCTTCTGGGACAGATTGCGCTGGGGTTCTAAGGCATTGTTCTGTAAGGGTCCCCCCCCCCAGGGTTCGATTTATAAGTTGTTTATTTTCATTCATTTAGAAAATTGCCCCCTCGCAAAATCGTCATTACAAAGTAGTTGCAGCTAAATTCGTCCAAACAAACGAGTTACGGAAAACGTTCGTTTAAATGGCAAAAGCCCCGGTTGGCTCCCGAGGCTTTTCATTTCTATATCCAGTTTACCTGATGGAGCATAACTAATACGCCAAGCGAATGTTCAGGATTGACGCGGGCTTTTGTGTTTTTGGGGCTTGACACGAATTTTGGGCCAGGTCGGGAGGCCGGACAACGGCAAGGCAAAGCCAGATTTCAGAATTAAGCATCTTTTCGTCACAAGTTGCGCCTAACCAAACGAGAGCACATACTCTCATTCACTCCGAAACAGACCTCCTTGGTGAACAGCGTAAGACGGTTGAGCCGTGGCCCGGGCCCGAAATCTCTCGAATCCAAAAGGAGAACTATGAACTTCGACAAGAACGACACAGCAGTCGTGTTTATCGACCCTCAAAATGATGTGTTGAGTGAGACAGGCGTCAGTTGGCCGTTGCTCCACGAGAGCCTTAAGGAAAACAACACAATTGAAAACATGGAGCGCATCTTCAAGGCCGCGAAGGCCCATGGATATGAGGTCTTCATCTCTCCTCATTACTTCTACCCTACCGATAAAGGATGGAAGTTTAATGGTCCTCTCGAAACCGACGAATTTAACGTGAACGAGTTCGGCCGCAAGGGAGCCTTGACTCTCGATGGCTTCAGAGGATCGGGTGCGGACTGGTTGGAGCGGTTCAAGCCGTATATCGAGGACGGCAAGACCATCGTCGTTTCGCCTCACCGCGTATGGGGTCCGGAGACCAATGATCTGGTATTACAGCTACGAAAACGACGGATCAGCAAGATCATTCTGGGTGGAATGCTGGCAAACATGTGCGTCGAATCTCATTTGCGAGAGTTGATCGAGCAGGGTTTCGAGGTGGCGGTCGTGAAAGATGCTACGGCGGGGCCAAAACATCCGGAGTGGGGCTACGGCTATACGGCAGCGCTTATTAATTACGCGTTTCTCGCACACGCAGTCCCGACAACGGATGACGCGGTGAAGTGGATGGAGCGGGGTCCGCAATAAGATAAGAAACGTTAGTCGTAAACAGTAGAGAGCCTTTAGAGCAAATAAAAGACCCGCATTGCGCGGGTCTTTTCTTTTAGCTAGGAAATCAAACCTTAGTGTGGTTTTCCCTGGTCGTGCGGTTCGGATTGAGGCCTGGGTGCCGGAGCCGGCCTTGACTGCTGCTCAGGCCGTGGTTGTTGTGGTGCGGGGCGCGACTGAGGCTGAGGAGCAGGACGCTCCATGGTCTCAGGGCGGGGTTGCTGAGACTGAACAGGACGGGCTTGCTGCTCGGGACGGGATTGCGGTTGAGATGGCCTGACTTCAGTTTGCGGTTGAGCAGGACGAGGCTGGGGCTGAACCGGTCGTGTCTGAGGTTGAGGCTGGACGGGTCTTGTCTGGGGTTGCGGCTGAACCGGTCTGGTCTCCGGCTGGGTTGGGCGCACCTGAGGTTGGGCCGGGCGATTATCCGGCTGAACCGGACGCGTTTGGGGTTGGCTCGGTTGGACTGGTCGTGTTTGTGGCTGACCTGGGCGAGCTTCCGGTTGGACTGGCCGCGTTTGGGGTTGGCTCGGTTGGACTGGTCGTGTTTGTGGCTGACCCGGACGAGTTTCTGGTTGGACTGGCCGCGTTTGTGGCTGACCTGGGCGAGTTTCTGGTTGAACCGGCCTTGTTTGAGGCTGGTTCGGCCGGGTTTCGGGTTGGACCGGCTGGCCAGGGCGAGCGGGTTGCACGGCGGGACGATTTTCAGGTTGAACGGCGGGGCGATTGACCTCGCCGGGCCGTGTGGCTGGTTGTCCCGGACGGTTTTCAGGGGCGCCGGGGCGGTTCGGCTGGACAGCAGGAATAGGACGAGCGACCGCTGCGATGGGACGGGGTGATGCGACGAGGGCGGGACGGCCCTTGTTTACGTTGTAGAACTGCTGGCGGTTTTGTGCGGCCTCGTGTTGGTTCTGAATCTGCGTGGTCATGGGCGGAACACGGGGGCCGCGATTGGCTGCGATCTCGGCAGGCTGTGGGCGTACGTTGATGCCGCCACGGCCACCGTTGTAGGAGACGCGGTTGATGGTCGTGTTGTTCACGATGACTGTGCGGTTGTAGACGTTCGTGATCCGCGTGACATTGATGTTGTTGACGGAGCGGTTGTAGTAGAAGTTATGACCCTGCCAGTAGCCACCGTGATAGCCGTTACCGGTATAGCCATAGCCATAGTTAACTCCGCCGTAGAAGCCGATGTGCGGACCCCAGAAGCCGCGATGCAGGATGTAGCGGCCACCGAAGAAGCCCCAGTAGGCGGGAGTCCAAAGTGCACCGTAGAAGGGCGGAGCGCACCATGCGCCGGGAACCCAGTAGTAGCCGACGGGTGCATATGCCCAGTAGCCGGGGGTCCAGAGATAGTTGGGCGCGGGGGCCTCGGGCTGTTGGTAGACGGGAAGCGGCGGAGGGGGCTCGTTGGCCTCTTCGATGGCCTGCTGACCGGCGTCTACCTGAGAATCGTCGTAGTTGGCAGGGGCGTTGTAGTCGTAGTTGTCGTTGCTATCGTTGGGCTGAGCTGTTTGAGCTGCGGTATAGGCCTCATTCTGCGGCGGGGGTGCAGCCTGGGGAGCGTACTGCTCAGTGCTCTGCTGGGGTTGAGCCTGGGAACGAATGCCGAGGACCCGGTTCTGGGGAGCAGGTGCTGGTTGTTGTGGCTGGCTGTTGTCGACAGGTGCCATGTTGGCGTCGGTGGGGTCGGGGCCTGAGTTGTCAGGGATGGCTGCGGGTTCTGCGCCCTTATGGCAGCCGGAGATTGTTACAGCACCTGCAAGGGATACGATACCGAGCGAAAGACCTAAAAAATACCTGGGGAATAGTTTGTACATACTGCCTGTCTCCTTACCAGCTACCGGTGTAAACACGAAGTTATTGATTGAGATGCACTTTTTTACAAAATATGGCTTTGCGACAGCTGATGACGTCTTCAAAACAGAGGCTTGGTGCGAGCTCGAAGAGACGGCTCGGGCTGAAGCCTCAGTGGTTTGCAACGGTTTGTGGTTGGGCACTTGATTCTGAAAATGCGGGTGAAAAGGTTGCCAATTCCACTAATGAAACTGCTACCAGTTGGCAAAGAGGGAGTGAAAAGCTAAACGCAGTTCGTACCGCCTGTTCTATGTCGAAAGACAGTCTTTACTACAAGCGCTTGGATCGCAGTAAAATTAGTTTTATGGCCGGCTGTCTTCTACACACGAAGCGCTTTCGCCACGGTCGCCCTGACCGCGGACGCCGCAGCTAGTTTTACCCCTCCCCTGAAATCTTGATAGGCTTCAGCCGTCGCTTTTGTGCGGTTCGAAGTTGTGACCACGGCCCCTTACCCATCGCGCTCGCGACAGCGCACCTCGGAGAAGATACCATGCCGACCCAGACACATCCTGATTCGTTCAAAAGCCAGTCAACACTGACCGCGGGGAAGATCACGTACAACATGTTTCGCCTGAAGGCACTGGAGGGCACCGGTGTTGATCTGACACGGCTTCCCTTTTCGCTGCGGATTTTGCTGGAGAATTTGTTGCGCCATGAAGATGGGCGCACTGTGACCGCGGAAGATATTCAGTTTCTTGCTTGTTGGGATCCAAATGCAGAGCCTTCGCGCGAGATTGCTTATATGCCGGCGCGAGTATTGATGCAGGACTTTACCGGCGTGCCTGCGGTGGTCGATCTGGCGGCGATGCGTGATGCGATGAAGGCATTGGGTGGGGATCCGGAGAAGATCAATCCGCTGCAGCCGGCGGAGTTGGTGATCGACCACTCGGTGCAGGTGGATGAGTTTGGCACACAGCGGGCGTATGACCTGAATGCGGCGCTGGAGTTTCAGAGGAACAGGGAACGGTATGCGTTTTTGAAGTGGGGTCAAACGGCATTCAATAATTTTTCGGCGGTGCCGCCCGGGATGGGCATATGCCATCAGGTGAACCTCGAGTATCTGGCGCGGGTGGTGTTTACCACGCAGCCGGATGCTCAGGGGAAGGCATTTGCTTATCCGGATACTCTCGTTGGAACTGATTCGCATACGACGATGGTGAATGGGCTTGGCGTGCTGGGATGGGGCGTTGGCGGCATTGAGGCAGAGGCCGCGATGTTGGGGCAGCCGGTAAGCATGCTTGTGCCGCAGGTGGTGGGATTCAAGCTGACGGGCAAGTTGAAGGAGGGCACGACTGCGACCGATCTCGTGTTGACTGTGACCGAGATGCTGCGAAAGCTGGGCGTGGTCGGGAAGTTTGTGGAGTTCTATGGGCCGGGGATTGCGGAGTTGCCGCTGGCTGATCGCGCGACGATTGCGAATATGGCTCCCGAGTATGGAGCGACATGCGGGATTTTTCCTGTAGACGCGGAGACGCTGCGATATCTGCGGCTGACGGGGCGACCGGAGGAGCAGATTGCGCTGGTGGAGACTTACTACCGCGAGCAAGGACTGTTTCATACGGCGGAGGCGAAGGAAGCGGTGTACTCCGCGACGATCTCGCTGGATCTCGCGACAGTGGAGCCGAGTGTGGCAGGGCCGAAGCGTCCGCAGGATAGGGTCGCACTGTCGAAGGCGGGTGAGAGCTTTAAGGAGCAGCTGCCGTCACTGCTGGGGCCGAATGGAAATAAGCAAGTGATTCGGCAGATGGTGCGCTGGGAAGGTGAGGGTGGAACAGCTTCTGCTTCGGGCGATCTGAGCAGCAGTGTCGGTGCTTCAGCACCGGTGGTGGAGGCGCCGGTGGTATCGGTGATAACGATTCAGGATGAGAAGATGCCGCAGTTGGAGGCTCCGCATGTGTCGATTCGGACCAGGTTTGGTGTGGATCCGGATAAGTATCTCGACCACGGATCGATAGTGATTGCGGCGATTACCTCTTGTACGAATACTTCGAATCCGTACGTGATGATGGCGGCGGGCTTGCTGGCGAAGAAGGCTGTAGAGAAGGGTTTGAGCACGCCTCCCTGGGTGAAGACTTCGCTAGCGCCGGGATCGCGCGTGGTGACCGACTACTACGTGAAGGCTGGGTTGATGCCTTACCTCGATCAGCTGCGGTTTCAAGTGGTGGGATATGGATGTACGACGTGTATTGGGAACTCGGGGCCGCTACCCACGGATGTTTCGAAGTCGATTGAGGACCATGGATTGGTGGCGGTGTCGGTTCTGTCGGGCAACAGGAACTTTGAGGGAAGGATCTCGCCAGAGGTAAGGGCGAATTATCTGATGAGTCCGCCGCTAGTGGTGGCGTATGCGCTGGCAGGTCACATCGGTCATAACTTCGATACAGATCCGTTGGGCCGCGATAAAGATGGCTCGCCGGTTTACCTGAAGGACATATGGCCGACGCAGTCTGAGGTTGCGGCGGTGGTGAATTCGTCGATCGACTCAGAGATGTTCCGGCACCAGTACAGTACGGTTTCCGATGGCGACCAGAACTGGCAGAGCCTGAAGTTTCCCGATGGGGAGACGTATGGGTGGGAGCCAGACTCGACGTACATTCGCAAGGCTCCTTACTTTGACGGGATGCCGGCTACGCCTGCTCCTGTCGAGGATATTCACGGAGCGAGGGTGTTGGCGGTGCTGGGAGATTCGGTGACGACGGACCATATCTCTCCGGCGGGTTCGATCAAACAGAATGGACCTGCGGGTAAGTATTTGACCGAGCATGGAGTGAAGCCTTCGGACTTCAACAGCTACGGGTCGAGACGCGGTAACCATGAGGTGATGGTGCGGGGTACGTTCGCCAATGTGCGGTTGCGGAACAGGCTTGCTCCAGGGACCGAGGGCGGTGTGACCAGGCTGCTGCCGGATGATGTACCGATGTCGATCTATGACGCGAGTGTGGCGTACGCGAAGCGGAATACCCCTTTGGCGATTCTGGCGGGCAAGGAGTACGGGTCAGGATCTTCGCGCGACTGGGCGGCGAAGGGGCCACGACTGCTGGGGATTCGCTTTGTGATCGCGGAGAGCTATGAGCGAATCCACCGGTCAAATCTGGTCGGGATGGGAATTCTGCCGCTACAGTTCATGCCCGGGCAGAATGTCGAGTCGCTGCGACTGTCAGGCGAAGAGGTGTTTGCGATCGGAGATAAGCCTGGGCAGTTGAAGGCAATGCTCGACAGCAAGTTCGCCAATGGCAAGGTGGTCACTGTGTTTGCAGAGTCGGATCTAGGCAAGACCACAGAGTTTGCAGCGACGGTGCGGATCGATACGCCACAGGAGATTCTGTACTACCAGAACGGCGGGATTCTGCAGTATGTGCTGCGACAGTTGGCGGGGAAGGCGTAAAGCGATTTGTCGTATCGCCTAATCAAAGGGTTCGCGCAGCTGAGACGACGGTAGGCTGGCAATTTGTAAGTGACTACGAATTGCCAGCCTACCCATGGACGCCCGGTATCGCGAGAGCCTAAGGAGACGGTACTGTCACTTCAATTTGATTTGAAGGAGCACTCTGGTCCCCGCTGGCGTCAACGCTTTCCGCGGTGTAAGCGTAGGTGGAACCACTCACGACAGAGTTATCAACGTACGTAATTCCCGTAATTGGAGTCGAGTTAAGCAGTTGAAGGGCTCCTCCGCTTAGCGACCGGTAGATGTTATACCCCGCTACTGGATCGGTTGAACCTGTGGGTGCGCTCCAAGTAAGGTTCACGGAATGCGCGACCGCAGTCCCCGTTCCGCTCAACGCCACTACTGCAGAACTGCCGCTTGTAGAGTTGCTGCTAATGGTCAGTTGTCCCGTATCTGCTCCGGCCGCGGTGGGCAGGAACTGTACCTTCAACGTCGCAGTCTGCTGAGAATTCAGCGTCAGCGGGAAGCTGGCACCCACGAGAGTAAAGCCTGTGCCGGTAATCGAAGCTGCACTGATGGTCACGGGGGATGTGCCGGACGACGTAAGTGTCACCGACTGCGTTGTCGACGTGTTCACGGTCAGGCTGCCGAAGCTTAGGCTCGTGGTGCTCACTGTTAATTGTGGATTCGCCGCAGTAGCTGTACCCGTGAGAGCCACGACAGCTGTACTGCCACTCGTCGAGTTGCTACTGATTATGAGCTGTCCAGTGTCTGTCCCAGCCGCTGTCGGCAGAAACTGTAGTTGCAAGGTCACCGACTGGCTTGGGTTCAACGTTATCGGGAAGCTCCCTGCAACGAGGGTAAAGCCCGCGCCAGAGATTGAAGCAGAGTTCACCGTCACTGCTGAGGTGCCCGACGACGTAAGTGTCACCGAACCCGTCGCCGGGGAGTTCACGGTCACGCTGCCGAAGCTGAGAGTCGAGGCGCTCAGCGTCAACTGCGGACTCGCCGCCGCTGTCGCTGTACCGGCGAGAGCCACTACAGCTGTGCTGCCACTTGTCGAGTTGCTGCTGATTGTGAGTTGTCCAGTAGCCGTTCCGACCGCTGTCGGCAGGAACCGCAGCTGCAAGGTCATCGACTGGCTCGGGCTCAACGTTATAGGAAGGCTCCCTGAAACGAGGGTAAAGCCCGCGCCCGTGATTGAAGCGGAGTTCACCGTCACTGCCGAGGTGCCCGACGACGTAAGTGTCACCGAACCCGTTGCCGGGGAGTTCACGGTCACGCTGCCGAAGCTGAGCGTCGAGGCGCTCAGCGTCAACTGGGGACTCGCCGCCGCAGTCGCTGTACCCGTGAGGGCTACTGCAGCCGTACTGCCACTCGCAGAGTTGCTGCTGATTGTGAGTTGTCCAGCGGCGGTTCCAACCGCTGTCGGCAGGAAGCGCAGCTGCAAGGTCACGGAGTGGTTCGGGCTTAGCGTTACGGGGAAGCTCCCAGAGGCGATGGTAAAGCCTGCGCCCGAGATTGAAGCGGAGTTCACCGTCAATGCTGAGGTGCCCGACGACGTAAGCGTCACCGAACCCGTTGCCGAGGAGTCCACGGTCACGCTGCCGAAGCTGAGAGCCGAGGCGCTTAGCGTCAACTCCGGTCGACGCTCTCGACCTTGCCTCGCAAATGCACTCCTGGCGGAAGTCACAAACATCAACCCGCAAACCAATGCAAGGAGAAGAACCTTACACCGTCCGCTGAGCCGGGGGAATCCTGCTATGACGCAAGAGCACGCGCCATTTTTTTCTGAAGATTGAGTAGAGGAGTTGTAGGTGGACGTCGATACAACATGATTTAGGGGCCGAAAAACAAAATGAATACGGGACACTAACACCTCTTGAAGTTGTGCAAAAATTGCGTGGTTCAAGAGCAGAAAAAAGGAAAAAGAGGCAATTTTTGTTACAAGTTCATATGAGGTGCATGCCGCACGATTCGGGAGGCATATGCGCGCAATGGAGTGATTTGTTGTCTTAACTTGACAATCGTGCTTCTTTATTACTTTTAGTTACTAAAATCACACCCTATATATATCAAAAGTAACTGCAGAAAGCAACCATAGGTCGTACAAATTTTCCTGTTTCTTGGTCTACCGTAGGAGTCGCTCGCGAAAAAAACTTTCGTTCCAGCCCCAGAGAATTGTCCTTTTTGCGGCTATAAGTGGGGGAACCTCTGTGGATTCAACGTGGATCTAATCGTTCCTCTACGGGATTGGGCGGAAAGTTGACGGTGCAGCCTATAATGACCTATGGCAATCGCTCCCCCGGCCTCCCCGCAGGCTGGCACGCAGCCAGAGCCGCACAAAGAACCGAAGAGCCAACCGGAAGTGGAACAGACCGAAACGGGGATGGAGCTGGAGGCAGCTCTTCCTGTCGCGGAACCACCGGTCGCCTCGGACGCGACCCCTCGCGTGAAACGAAAGAAGCAAGAGGCGACAACGGACAAAACCGATCTGGTGATTGCTGGTGTCGATGAGTCTTCGGCAAGCCATCTTGCGGGAAGTTCGGCTAAGGCGATTCAGACTGTAGATGCGAAGTTTCAACGGCTGCTTGAGACGGTGCATGAGAACCGGCCAGCGGATGATCTCGATGTTATTCGCAAGGCGTGGGCCTTCTGTCTGCAGCAGCATGAGGGGCAGAAGCGGGCCAGTGGCGAGCCGTATATTATCCATCCGCTTGAAGTGGCGCAGGTGCTGGCTGAGTTGAAGATGGATTCGACGGCGATTGCGGCCGGTTTGCTGCATGACGCCGTCGAAGACACCGATGTAACGTCTGCTGAGATTGCCAAGCGGTTTGGGGACCAGGTGGCGCACATCGTCGAGGGTGTGACGAAGCTGGAGAAGATCAAGTTCGCGAATCGCGAGGATCATCAGGCGGAGAATATTCGCAAGATGCTGCTGGCGATGGTGACCGATGTTCGCGTGGTGATTATTAAGCTTGCGGATCGGTTACATAATATGCGGACGCTGGAGCACCTGAAGCCGGAGAAGCAGCAGAAGATTGCGCGAGAGACGCTGGATATCTATGCGCCGCTGGCGCATCGGCTGGGTATGGGTAAGCTGCGCGGCGAGTTGGAGGATCTGGCGTTTCGGTATACCGATCCTTATGCGTATGAGCAGGTGTCGACGGAGGTCGATGCGCTGCGCGGAGCAGGCGAAGAGTTTCTGCAGAAGATCGTGAAGCAGCTTGAGGCGAAGCTGAAGGAGTTCAAGATTCAAGGGCGGGTGGAGTCGCGGATCAAGCGGCTGTATTCGATTCAGCAGAAGCTGGTGGATCAGAAGATTCCGGTGGACCAGGTGTATGACCTGCTGGCGATTCGTGTGATCTGTAATACCGTTCAGGATTGCTATGCGTTGCTGGGGTTGCTGCATAGCATCTGGCGACCGGTGCCGGGACGAATTAAAGACTTTATTGCTATGCCTCGGCCGAATCTTTACCAGTCGCTGCATACGACTTTGATTGCTGAGGGTGGGCATCAGTTTGAGGTGCAGATTCGAACGGAGGATATGCATCGCGTCGCAGAGGAAGGCATTGCGGCGCACTGGAAGTACAAGGCCTCCGACAATGTAAGCGCGAAGGATGAGCAGCGGCTGGCGTGGGTGCGGCAGTTGATGGAATGGCAGAGGGAGATGACCGATCCCAATGAGTTCATGTCGACGCTGAAGATCGATTTGTATCCAGAGGAGGTGTACACCTTTACTCCGAAGGGCAAGGTTGTCGTGCTGCCGAAGGATGCTAGTCCGATCGATTTTGCCTACACGATTCATACCGAGGTGGGGAACACGACGGTTGGGGCGAAGGTAAATGGGCGGATCGTGCCGCTACGGACGAAGTTGCGCAATGGCGATATCGTCGAGATTACGACTCAGGCGGGACACGCTCCGAGCCGCGACTGGCTTAGTTTTACGAAGAGTTCACGGGCAAGGAACAAGATCAAGCACTGGCTGAATGAACATCAGCGTGAGCGGGCGATTGAGATCGGCAAGAAGCTGCTGGATCGTGAGGCGCGGAAGTACAAGCTGGCGCTGGGTAAGTTTCACGAGGCGGACTACGATAAGGTTGCCAGCGAGTATGGCTTGGGGACACAGGCCGAGTTGCTGGCGGGCGTGGGATTTGGAAAGTTTTCGGCGCGGCAGGTGCTGAATAAGCTGGAGCCGGGTTCGACGATGTCGGCGGAGCCTGCGGTGCCGGAGGGTGGAGTCGGCAACACTGTTGGGCAGATGTCGGAGGCCGTTAAGCGGGTCTTCTTCGGGAAGGGATCGGACTCGCTGCAGGTGGAGGGGCAGGATGATCTGCTGGTGTACCGGGCGCGCTGTTGTAACCCAATTCGTGGCGAGGAGATTGTGGGTTATGTGACGCGGGGGAAGGGCGTGGCAGTGCACGCGAGAAGCTGCCCGAATGTGCAGAATCTGTTGTATGAGTCGGATAGAAGAATTCAGGTGGAGTGGTCGCCCTCGCCGATAGAACCTGGAACAACCAAGGCTCAGACGTATCCGGTTAAACTGACGGTGCTATGTGATGACCGGGCGGGCATGTTGAAGGAGTTTACGGCGATCATCTCCGACGACGGGACGAACATTCGCAGCGTGGATACAAAGCCGTTGCCCGACGGCCAGGTGATGGTGGATTTTGTGGTGGAGACGGTTGATGTGCGCCACCTGAACAAACTGGTGCAGAATCTAAGAAAAGTTCCAGGGGTTCGAGACGTGCAACGGGTGCAGAAGATTTGACGGTGTCTTCGGGATGGATGGGTGGCGTGGGGCTGCCATTCGAGTTAGCTACCTTCAGCTACCTGAGAGACAAAGATCAGAAATCGATTTTGGCAACAAATGGTGATGCTGACTTGTTGAAATGCCCGGCATTTCAAGCCGTTCATGCGGTTTCAGAAGTATATGATCATTTGATGGAGTATTTGCAGCTGATGAAGATGGAGAGTGGGCCATCTTGACGAGTATTAGCGCGGCTCCGTTCCGCAGAGTTTGGGATAAGCATCCAGTTTTGTTGATGGTTTTGGCCGCGTTGGCGGTTCGGATGGTTGTAGTGATCTGCGGTTTTCGCGCCCAAGCAGCGCCGACGATTGATCATGCGGAGTTTGGGTGGGAGATGGGCTGGGTTGCGCGGTCGATCTTTTTGGGTCATGGGTTCAGCTCGCCGTTCTTTCCGTCTACCGGACCGACGGCAATGGTGCCACCCATATTTCCGTACATGCTGGCCGGCATGTTTCGCATGTTCGGGCTGTATACCGCAAAGGCGGCGTTCGCGATCTTATCAATTAATAGCCTACTGTCTGCACTGACCTGTATCCCGATCTACTTCAGCGCGCGATATGCAGTGGGAGAGAAGGCCGCGCGGTGGGCGGGAATCGGTTGGGTTGTTTATCCGTATGCGATTTATTTTTCCGGAGCGCGAGTGTGGGACTATGCGCTGACAGGTTTACTGTTTACGACTTGTTTTTGTTTCGCTCAGCGGTTGCATCGGCGGAGACAGCTGGCAGCGTGGCTGGGTTTTGGGGCCTTTTATGGGGTGACTGCGCTGGCGAATCCATCGGTTCTGCCGATGTTTCCCGTGTTTATGCTGCTCGCGGTGTTGCAGATGCGGCAAGATGGCGAGAGATGGCTACTGCGGTGCGCCGTTGCTGCATTAGGCGCCGTCGCGGTGCTGACGCCATGGACGATCCACAACTACAACTCGATGCACTTCGTTGGTCCGGTGCGGGACAACTTCTGGCTGGAGTGCTGGGCAGGTAATAACGGCGATACGTTCGAGTCGAATGCAAGATGGGCACACCCTGCCAGCAATGCGATGGAGATGCAGAGGTACGAAACGGTCGGTGAGATTGCCTATATCGCTGAGAAGAAGGTGATGACGATGAACTTTATCGAACATCACCCGGTCTTCTTTGTGGGGTTGTCGCTGCGGCGCGCTCTCGCTTATTGGAGCGGCTTCTGGAGCTTCAGCCCGGCTTACCTGAGCCTCGAACCGCTGGAGATTCCCGACGTATTTTTCTGCACAGGCATGACCATACTGATGCTGCTCGGAGCACGAAGGCTCTGGGGCAAGGATATTGTCAAGGCTCTGCCGTTTCTGGTTTTGATAGTGTTCTTCCCGATCACGTATTACTTAACGCATGCATCGCCAGACTATCGACAGCCCATTGAACCTGAGGTGATGGTGCTGGCGGTGTTGGGTGTGATGTCTCTGAAGAAGATGCGCGGCGTCGAAGAGACGATGGAAGACGAGGTAAGCGAGTTGGCGATGTCTTCGACTCGTTGATGCACGATCCGATGAGGAATCGGAGGCCGCTTCGATCTCGTGAGTTGCGGTAGTTGGTGACAGGATGTATCTTGATAAGCAAGATGATGATTGCTCAGCCCAGCCGAATTCCATTTATTTACCGCTATTGGCGCACAATAGCGGCCTCGGCGGAGTAGCTTCATCTGAGAGATATCTGAGTTTCAGTTGATTCGACATCCATACGAGCCGCGACCCTTCCAAGTCGCGGCTTTTGCTTTTTGTAATGCGAACGGCGGGAGAGATCGATGAGTGCAAGTTCAACGACAGGTTTGCCGACGGCAGTGGCAGGACGGTTTGGGGCGTATGGCGGCAGGTATGTTCCAGAGACGCTGATGGCCGCGCTTGAAGAACTGGAGCAAGCGTATGCGCTGGCCCAGATGGATCCCGCATTTCAGACAGAACTGGGCGACCTGCTCCACCACTACTGCGGACGTCCGACTCCACTTTATTTTGCGAAGCGGCTGACGGAGCAGTTGGGCGGCGCGAAGATTTATCTGAAACGCGAAGACCTGTTGCATACCGGCGCGCACAAGATCAACAATGCGCTGGGACAGGGGCTATTGGCGCGGCGTATGGGTAAGCAGAGGATTATCGCCGAGACTGGCGCAGGGCAACATGGGGTCGCAACGGCGACAGTGTGCGCGCTGCTGGGGCTTGAATGCGTTGTCTACATGGGCGAGGAGGACATGCGGCGTCAGGAGCTGAATGTCTACCGGATGCGGCTGCTGGGTGCGGAGGTCCGAGGAGTTTCGGCTGGATCGGCGACCCTGAAAGACGCAATCAACGAGGCGATGCGGGACTGGGTCACGAACGTTCGGACGACGTACTACATTCTCGGGAGCGCACTGGGGGCGCATCCGTATCCAACGATGGTGCGGGATTTTCATCGGGTGATCAGCCGCGAAGCACGCGCGCAGATGTTGGAGCAGGAGGGTAAGTTGCCGACAGCGATCGTCGCCTGTGTGGGTGGCGGATCAAATGCGATTGGCGCCTTCTATGAGTTTCTACCGGATGCGAATGTGCAGCTGATCGGCGTTGAAGCAGGCGGACGCGGAACGGCGCTTGGAGAGCATGCAGCGCGGTTTCAAACAGATCGGAGGGGGCGTGCCGGGAGTGCTGCAAGGTACGTACTCGTATGTGTTACAAAATGACGCCGGACAGGTGAGCAGCACCCATTCGGTTTCGGCGGGTCTGGACTATGCGAGCGTGGGGCCGGAGCATGCGATGCTGCACGATTCAGGCCGGGCAAGCTACGTTTCGTGCTCGGATGATGCGGCGTTGAAGGCTACGGTGACCTTGTCGCGGACCGAAGGTATTCTGCCTGCGCTCGAGAGTGCTCATGCGGTTGCGGAAGCGATTCGGCTGGCCCCAACGATGGCGAAGAGCGACGTGCTGATGGTGAATCTGTCAGGGCGTGGGGACAAAGATATGGGCATTCTGGCGCGGGAGCTGGACTTGAAGGGCAGTGAGTCAGCAAGATAGCAGGTCGGCGAAAGGCTATATAGAACGATGGCAATTGAGTTTAGGAAGAAGCCGGGGATTGTTGCTTATTTGACTGCGGGTGATCCGGACCTGGCCACGACAAAAGATATTGCGCTGGCAGCGATCGACAATGGCGCGGATGTAATCGAGCTGGGCGTACCTTTCAGCGACCCGCTGGCAGATGGGCCGGTGATTCAGCGGGCGAGCGAACGGGCAGTGGCGCGCGGCATCCGGTTGAGCGATGTGCTGGATTTGGCGAAGGAGTTGCGCGCGGCCCGACCGAGTGCAGGACTGGTGCTCTTTTCTTACCTCAACCCTGTGGTGCGGATGGGAATGAAGACGTTTTGCACACGAGCTGCCGAAGCTGGCGCCGATGGTGTGTTGCTGACGGACATGATTGTTGAGGAGGCAACGGAATATCTGGAGGCTATGAAGGAGAACAAGCTCGCCCCTATATTTCTTGCAGCGCCGACTAGTCCGGATACACGTTTGAAGGCGATTGCGGGAGTGTCGCAGGGTTTTGTGTATGCGATCTCGCGAGTTGGGATTACGGGGACTCAACAAAAGGTGGCTGGAGATGCATCGGAGTTGGTGGCGCGGTTGCGCCGGTTTACCAAACTGCCGATTGCGGTGGGATTCGGGATCTCCAACGCTGAGCATGTGAAGGCAGTTGGCGAATTTGCGGATGCGGCGATCATCGGCAGCGCACTGGTGGCGCTCATCGAGAAGACGCCAGCCGCGGAGTCGGCAGCGGCGATTGGGCAGTTTATAGCGGGGCTTCGGGCATGAGATCTTCCATTACGACTGAGCGTGGCGATGCGGTGCCACAGTTATCATGGTCAGTACAACTATCTGGCAGCGAGTGCGCGCGTCCGCGAGTACTGTTGCAACGAAAGGCAATTGGATGGATATCTCCGACTGGCGACAGAAGATTGATGAGTTGGATGTTGAGATCGTTCGCCTCATCAACAAACGTGCAGAAGCAGCGCGCGCAATTGGAGAACTCAAACGTACTGCCGATCTACCCGTCTACGAACCGCGCCGCGAGCAGGAGGTCTTCGACCGCGTTCGGAAGGCAAATCCGGGCCCGCTGGCAGACGCTGAACTACTGCACGTCTATGAACGGATTATCGACGTGATGCGGACGTTGCAACGAAGGGATCTCTAGTTGCTTTACCACAGATGTCAAATATTTTAGACCTGTTCTAGTTACGTATAGAGAGTGAAGCGAAGACGATGATAGTTGCAATGCATAGCCAGGCGACCGAAGAGAATATACAACAGGTGATCGAGCGGATGGTGGAGCTCGGCTTCAACGTTCACCGAACGACAGGTGCGGCACAGACAATTCTGGCGGGTGTTGGGACGCCAGAGCACTTTGAGGTTGCGGAGTTCAAGGTGCTGGCGGGGGTTTACGACGCGTACCGTATCTCTTCGCCGTACAAGCTGGCAGGGCGTAGCTTTCGTCCGGAAGGGACGACCGTTACCTTTCCGAACGGCGTCGTCGTCGGAGGAAGAGAAGTTATCGTGATGGCAGGGCCGTGCTCGGTCGAGTCGCGGGATCAGATTTTGACCAGCGCGAAGCAGGTTGCGGCCTCAGGCGCGAAGTTTCTGAGGGGTGGTGCGTTCAAGCCGCGGAGCTCGCCGTACAGCTTTCAAGGCATGGGGCTGGATGGGCTGAAGTTGCTGCGTGAGGTCTCCGACGAAACCGGGTTGCTCGTGATCACGGAGGTGATGGAGATCTCGCAGATCGAATTGATGCTGCCCTATATCGATTGCTTCCAGGTGGGTGCTCGGAATATGCAGAACTTCAATCTGCTGCGTGAGCTTGGGCATGTACGTAAACCGGTGCTGATGAAGCGCGGAATCTCAGCGACGATTGAAGAGGTACTGTTGAGCGCGGAGTACATTCTGTCGGGTGGGAACTACAATCTGATGCTGTGCGAGCGTGGGATCCGAACCTACGAGACGTATACGCGAAACACGATGGACATCTCTGCGATTCCGGTGCTGAAGAAGTTGACTCACCTGCCCGTGCTTGGCGATCCGTCGCACGGCGTCGGCATTCGTGATCTTGTACCGCCGATGGCGCTGGCTAGCGTTGCTGCCGGAGCGGATGGGCTGCTGATGGAGATGCATCCGAATCCGGACAAAGCGATGAGCGACGGAGCACAGAGCTTGTATCCAGAACAGTTACAAAAACTAATGCTGCAACTACAGCAGCTGGCGCCGGTAGTCGGCAGGACGATTGGGTAAGGAGAGGTTCAGGCATAGTGGATCGGGTTTTTATCATCGGGACGGGGTTGATTGGGGCTTCGACGGGGCTCGCTTTGCGCGGGGCGGGGTTTGCGGGTCGCATCGACGGGTGGGACACGAGCCAGCTCGAGATGGCGGGTGCAGTACAGATGGGCGCGATCGACGGCAGAGCAGCGAACCGCGAAGATGCTCTGGAACTGGCTCGGTTAGCGAATGTTGTTGTGTTGGCTGTGCCTGTGCTGGCGATCAAAGACTGGATGCAGCAGTTGGCGCCAGTGTTGCGCGCGGGCCAGCTAGTGACCGACGTGGGAAGTACGAAGCTTGAGATCCTGGAGTTGGCACAGCAGTTGTTTGTGGGTGAGGCGACCGCTAGATTTTTGCCTGGCCACCCGATGGCGGGCAAGGAGTCTGGCGGGGCTTTGCTGGCTGAGGCGGGATTGTTCGATGGAGCGATGTGGTTGTTTACTCCGACCGACTCCGAGATGACCGCGATGGAGAAAGAGTGGCGTGGGTGGGTTGGGTGCTTCGGCTCGCGGATGTTGGACATGGACGCGACGAGACACGACGAGCTTTGTGCGTGGGTGAGTCATCTGCCGCAGATGCTTTCGACCGCGCTTGCTGCTTTGCTGGAGGACCGGTTTGGAGATGCGCCTGAGATTGCTGCAATTGGGGGACGTGCGCTGCGGGAGACCACACGATTGGGAGCGAGCCCGTACAGTATGTGGCGGGATGTGGCGATGACCAACACGGGTCCGGTTGCGGATACTCTGTTGGCCCTTGAGCAGCGGTTGCAACATGTGCGAGAGAATCTACGGACGCCGGAGTTGCGGGATGAGTTTGCGCTGGCGAACCGATTTCGTCAGCGGCGGTAATGTCTCGATTGATCGAAACAGATATTTAGTGCATTGGAACTTTGAAGGAAGATTAGATGCCTGTGAGCAATTCGATAAGTCGACTTAGTATCAGTCTTGCTGATGTGGTGGCAGCACGGGAGCGGGTGCGTGGAGCAATCTACTACTCACCTTGCCCGCACTCGCAGATGCTGTCTGCACTTACGGGCCAGCAGGTGTACTTGAAGCTGGAAAACCTTCAGATGACTGGCTCGTTTAAGGAGCGCGGAGCGCTGAACCGGATTGCGACGCTGACTCCGGAGCAGGCTGCGCGGGGAGTCGTTGCTGCCAGTGCCGGCAACCATGCGCAAGGTGTGGCGTATCACGCTACGAAGCGCGATATTCGGGCGCTGATCGTGATGCCTTTGGCGACACCACTGGTGAAGGTTACGGCAACGCGTGGGTTTGGTGCTGAAGTGATTTTGCATGGGGCCAACTACGACGAGGCTTGCGAAGAGGCAACGCGGCTGTGTGAGGCGGAGGGGATGACGTTCATTCATCCGTTCGATGACGCGGTGGTGATGGCCGGACAAGGGACGATTGGGCTGGAGCTGCTGGAGCAGGTTCCGAAGCTGGAGGCTGTCGTGGTGCCGATTGGCGGGGGTGGGCTGATCGGCGGGATTGCATGTGCGATCAAGGAGTCGCGTCCGGAGATTCGTGTAATTGGAGTGCAGACCTCAAGGCTGCCTTCGATGATCGCTGCTAGAGCTGACGGCCGACCAGTGACATTGGAGCCTGCGACGACGATTGCGGATGGTATTGCAGTGCGGCGTGCGGGAGATGTGACGTTTCCTGTGGTTGAGCGGTATGTGGACGAGATTGTGACCGTAGATGAAGATGAGATTGCGTCGGCGATCCTGGTCTTGCTGGAGCGAGAGAAGACGCTTGCAGAAGGGGCCGGCGCTACCGCGCTGGCGGCTTTGTTGCAGAAGAAGACTTCGCTGAACGGCGCGCATACGGCTGTGATGGTTTGTGGTGGGAATATCGACGTGACGTTGCTGAGTAGGATTATCGAGCGCGGTCTTGTGCAGGATGGACGCATGATCCGTCTGCGAATTCACCTGCTCGATAAGCCGGGAGCGCTTGCGGAGCTAACGCGGTTGATTGCGAGCTATCGCGCGAATATTGTGGATACGTTGTACAACCGCGCTTATTATGGCGTAAATCTGGGCGATACGACGATCGATATCACGATTGAAACGCGTGGGCGGGAGCAGGTGGAGGAGCTGCTGGCGGCGCTAACGGCTGGTGGATACAGGCACAGCATGGTGATTTAGAGGCTTGGCTCAGGAGGGATTTCGTCAGCCCTTTTCGTAGTGGAAGTGGAGTTCCTGCTCGCTGGCTACGGGCTGACCATCTTTGGTGGCAGGGTGGAAGGTCCACTGTTGGACGATTGCGATGACGTTTTCGTCGATACCGTGGCCGAGTCCGCTGGTCATCTTGATGTCGGCGATCTTTCCGGTGGTGTCGATGACGATGTCGAGGATGACGTCACCTTTGGTGCCGCGCGGGAGCGTGGAAAGGTCAGGTTTGGGTGTGGGGAAGTAGCTGACGAGAGCGATGTTGATGTTGCCAGAGCCGAGAGAGTCTGCACCTGCGGCGGAGTCAGGCTGCGTGGAGGCTGGGGAGGTGGTGTTGGGAGAGGCGGTGGTCTCCTTCAGCTTCGGCGCGGGTGGTCTAGGCAGCGGAGTGGTGGATTCGGCTTGTTTTGGTTGAGCTTTGGGGTTGGGTGCGGAGGTTTGAAAGGGCGCTCTGCCAGGCGAATAGGTGAGCAAGAGATTGGTGCCGTGTGGACTACCCGGTAGGCGGATGGGGGCGACCCAGGAGGCGCTTTGGTGAACTAAAGCGGCGACGACGAGAAGGTGCAGGAGAGCGGAGGCGACGGCGTACTTTGGCGTGCGGTGTGGGGCCGCGACTGGCTTGCCGATGGTGTCCATGCTCG
Source organism: uncultured Acidobacteriaceae bacterium (assembly GCA_963771625.1). GTDB lineage: Bacteria > Acidobacteriota > Terriglobia > Terriglobales > Acidobacteriaceae > Edaphobacter. The sequence continues at coordinate 145,226 of CAVYUE010000015.1, read as the reverse complement.
TCCCCCCTTTATCTGCAGCGTAGTTGCGCGTCGTTGCAGCAGGATAACAGCCGCAATTTCGCGCTGTGGCTGCTTTGAGTTAGACGCGGGTGAAGGTGGTCTGTTGCTTTTCCTGGTGGCGTTCGGCGGCCAGAGCGATGAGGCGGTCGATAAGTTGCTGGTAGGGCAGGCCTGAGGCCTCCCATAGCTTCGGGTACATGCTGATGCTGGTGAAGCCGGGCATGGTGTTGATCTCGTTGAGGTAGATGCGTGCAGGCTTTGCTTCCCTGCCCTTTTTGGTTTTGACGGCGGGTTCCATGAGGAAGTCCACGCGGGCCAAACCAGCGCAGTCGCATGCGCGGAAGGCAGCGATGGCCATCTCGCGGATCTGCTTTGATTCGGATTTGCTGAGTTGCGCGGGAATGATGGGGACGCTGGCGTCGGAGTGGTACTTGGCGTTGTAGTCGTAGAACTCGGCGCCGGGAACGATTTCGCCGACTACTGAGGCCTCGGGGGAGTCGTTTCCCAGGACGGCTACTTCGAGTTCGCGGGGCTTGGCGCCGGGGCCGCCGACGCCCTGCTCGATGATGAGTTTGCGGTCGAAGCTGGCGGCGAGGTCCATTGCTGGGGCGAGTTCGCTGCGGTCGTGGACTTTGCTGATGCCTACGGAAGAGCCTAGATTCGCGGGTTTTACGAATACCGGGTAGGTGAGTTTTTTCTCGATGCGTTTGATGCAGCGCTTGGCGTCGGATTTCCATTCGCTGCGGAGGAGGTTGACGTGCGGCGTTTGAGGCAGGCCAGCAGCGGCGAAGAGCTGCTTCATGGCGGTCTTGTCCATGCCTGTGGCGGAGCCAAGGACGCCGGAGCCGACGTAGGCGATGTCAGCGAGTTCGAAGAGGCCCTGGATGGTGCCGTCTTCGCCGAAGGTGCCGTGGAGGACGGGGAAGATGACGTCGAGGGACTGGGCGAGGGAGCCGTTTTGTTGGGCGAGAGCTGTGCTTCCCTGAGAGAGATCGGCGCTGGCGTTAAGTGTTATGGATTTACTGGAGGCGCTTTTCTTCAATGCTGGCGCGGGTTTTGTGCCGCCTGTGAGGAGGTGCTGGGCGCTGCTGGAGGTGAGCCACTGGCCCTGCTTGGTGATGCCGATGGGGATGACTTCGTACTTGGTCTGGTCGATGGATTTGAGGATGGAGGCGGCGGAGAGGAGGGAGACCTCGTGCTCGCCGGAGCGGCCGCCGAAGAGGATTCCGATACGGAGTTTGCTGGGGGAGGGTTTCCGGGGCTGCTTCTTAGCTTTTTTCGCTTGCTTGGTCATGGATAGGTACAAGTTTCTACTAAATCGGAGTGGTTAAGCGGGAAAAAAAATCAGGAGGTATCGATGTGGTCTTTTACAGGGGGTTTTGCAGATTTTGGGTGTTTTTATGGTGGTAAATCGTGGTGAATATGTGGTGGTTTGTGTGGCTGATGTGGTGCTTTGGCAGTCATATCTTTGACGTCGAAAAATGCGCCACTTTTCGGCAAATTATTTTTGACGGCAGCCAGGAAGGACTAACGAATGTTTTTTACGTATTCAGTTCCGCATAGCACTGGATAACGGCCCACATAGATTTCCCCAAAGAAGGTTTGAGGGACTTCTTTCAGGGGTGCGATTCGCGCTTTCTTCGCGTCAAACTAATCGTTGGTCGAGCAGTTTAGCCGCTGAGTAATTCTTTCAATAGCTCTATGCAACGAGTATTATGAGCCAAGCCAAATTTGCCATAGACTCTCGACTCAGACAGTAGATCGAGTCCCTATGACTTGGTTTCACGACAGCCAGAGAAGTGCTCACCTTTGCTCGATTAGGCGGACCCTACGTTGAAAAGCGAAATGGAGCAGACGTCGGCGCAAAAAACTTCTGCTGGCGGCGGAACAAAGACCACTCACGGGAACACGACGGTTGCTGCCGTTCCAGCCACAAGACTTCTGGGACGGTATGTGATCGAGCAGATAATCGGTGCCGGGGGCATGGGGGAAGTGTATCGGGCACAGGACACACGGCTGGAGCGCACAGTTGTGATCAAGATGCTGCCACATGAGACAGCCGCCGATAGCTCATTCAGACGGCGTTTCGTGAACGAAGCTCGCACAGCATCGGCGCTCAATCACCCCAATATTGTGGGCATCTACGATATTTGCACGGAAAAGAACGTAGATTTCATCGTGATGGAGTATATCGATGGACTGACTCTCGAAAGTCTCATCGCGAAAGAGGCCCTGAGCCTGGACCAGCTGGCTGGGTTGGGCTCTCAGATCGCTTTGGCTCTGGGTGCCGCACATGCGGCGGGCATCGTGCATCGAGACATCAAGCCAGCCAATATCATGGTCACCAAGGCACAAGAAGTTAAAGTGCTGGATTTCGGAATCGCGAAAGTACAACGAGCCGGACTGGATACGCAGTTGACCGGCGCAGGCCAGATCGTCGGGACGATTGCGTACATGTCACCCGAACAGACGCGTGGCGAAGACACGGATCATCGGTCGGATGTCTTTTCGCTGGGTTGCGTACTCTATGAAGCGGCCACCGGCCGGAAGCCGTTTCAGGCAGTTAGCGCCCTTGGTCTGATGCATGAGATTGCAACCGCCGATCCGGAACCTCCGAGCGTACATCGCCCCGAACTTCAGCCGGAGTTCGTTCGCCTGGTTATGCGGTGCCTTGAAAAAGAACGGGGCCTGCGGCCGGAATCTGCCATAGAGTTGGCGACGGAACTCAGGTCTCTTGTCTTTTCTAATCGGCCTCGAATTCAAGTTCGGTCAAAGTGTCCTACGGTGGCAGTCGTTCCCCTGAAGCTACGTGGTGCGGCAACAGATCAATTCCTATCGGTTTCGCTGGCAGAGGCGTTGATCCATCGACTTTCGTCCACCGGCAAGCTATTAGTGCGTCCGATCGCGAGCGTGATTCGTTACTCCGGTGATGAGATTGATTGGGCCAGGATCGCCAGGGAGTTGAACGTTGACCTGGTCGTGGAAGGCACGGTTCAAATTGCCGGTGGGAAGATTCGCGTCCTGGTGCAGATCCATCGAGCGAGCGACGCGGAGACCATCGCGTCTTTGAAGCAAGACGGCGATTCGGACGACCTCTTCGCGCTACAGGACCGCCTGGCTGACAAAGTGAGCGAAGTCTTTGTCCCCCGCCAGAAAGACGAAATCGTTGCACGGGTACTCCCTACGAAGCACGCCGGAGCGTTTGAACTCTATCTTCGCGCAGTCGATCGTCAGGTCCATGTAGATAAATTCGAGATGGCATCGGCGATCGAGTTGCTGACCCGCGCCACGGAATTGGACCCTGCTTTTGCGGACGCCTGGGGGCTGTTGGCCCAGGCTTGCGCTCAGATGGGATCTCATCTGGATCGTGATCCAAAGTGGTTCGAGTTGGGAGAGACCGCTATCGCACGGACTCTCGAACTTGACCCGATACAGTGCACTGCCTTGTGCGCCCGTAGCATGATCGTGTGGTCGCCTTCGCGAAGCTTTCAAAACCGTGCGGCACTCCGCGCAATCAACGCGGCGGTGAAGATTGATCCCTTCAAGACCAACCGCGCGCCATCAGCGTTCCGCCATTTTTTGGCATCTTGGCTTTCTCGACGCCGCAGAGCAGGACGCGATCGATCTGCAGGCGACGCATCCGTCTATGGGCGCAATGCATCGCGGCGCCATTGCCCTGCAACGTGGCAATTACGACCTGAGCTCAGAGTTTTATCGACGTGCGCTAGAACTGGAGCCAAACAGCATACTGAGCCACGTCATGTCGCCATTTCCAGTTTTATACGCGGGACGGCTCGGAGAGGCGCGGTCGACAATCGACAAAACGCGGCAGATGTTTCCCGCGGAGTCGTTCGGTCTGGGGATGACAGCCATGCTCGCCGGGATAGAAGGGGACCACAAACGTGCCGAGGTACTTGCCGATGAAGCGGCCCAAAGCAGCCATAGCATGACACACACCCACCACACCTGGCACTCCTGCGCGGCGGCCTACGCTTTGAGCGGGAAGCCGGACAAAGCTATCCATGAGCTCGAACGATGTGCCGCGATGGGTCTGCCGAACTATCGCCTGTTCGAAGGTGATCCATACCTTCAGTCTCTGCGTAAGGACTCCCGGTTTGAACAACTCATGACTAGCCTGCGACGTGAACATGACTCGATTCGAGAAGAGTTCGGGTTGGATGACTAAGAAGTATCGACGCAGAAGCCGGTGGAACCATTTCTATGTGGTTTCGGCGTGGCAACCTGTTATACGCCGAACTGTCGCAGGTGATGGTCGAGGTGTTTGTACGTGAGAATCGCCCACTGCTGAGGTTTGAGCGGACCAAAAAAAGGATGTGGGTGTTCGGAGCAGCAAGCTGCACCCGCGGAGACAAAGCTATCAATCGCTTTGATGAGCTGGGTGCGTTCGCGCTCGAATTCGCACTGTGTGGGGTCCGCCGTGAAGAGTTCCGGTGAGGAGGGCGAGTTGCGGCGCATTGGTTTGTCGTCGCCGAAGACGAGTGGCTTGATAAGCGAGCCGATGACGTTGGCAGGAAAGGGAGCACGTTTGGGGTTGATGGTGCCCATGGCCATCTGCAGACCGGAGGTGCAGTGCGCGAGCACCAAGGCAAGGGGCATTTTGCCCCACTGCCGCTCGGTATCGGGATGGAGCTGCATGATGCGCCGCTTTACGTCTTCCGCCAGGGTGGGTTCAAAGAGATTTTTCATCGTAGTTAGTTATTTTGTTCTCGCTGCTCGCTACTCATTGCTGACCAGTTTATCTATCGACACATCAGCGCACTCCCACAAAAACGTGGGTTTGGAGATTTCGACCAGTCCCTAATGAGGGCGGAGAGGATGTTCGCTTCTATGGCACGATCGGTCAGTTGAGTCAGGTAATGGCTAATCTCTTGTCGAATGCCATCCAGGCTGTAGCTGTAGGTGGACGAATTTGGTTGGGTGCAACTTCGGGCGGGGACACAATGCAGATTGTTGTGCGGGATAACGGGAGCGGGATGAGTCAGGAGACTCTCCGAAACCTATTCCAGCCTTTCTACAGCACGAAGGGAGATCTGGGCAATGGTCTGGGACTCTACATCTCTCACGAGATCGTAGAGCGACACGGGGGAAGCCTGACGGCAGAGAGCGAACCTGGTGCGGGAACTACGATGCGCGTTAGCTTACCGACTCGAAATCCTTTGGGGGAGTAGGAATTTGCAAAGCCTTCATCGTCCTCAGACGTTGAGACGGTTGGATGCGGCGACTCGACCGTACCAGAGGCCGGAGTCTTTGATCGTGCGTTTCTGGCTGCGGAAGTCTGTGTAGATCAATCCGTAGCGTTCGGTGTAGCCCTCTGCCCATTGGAAGTTATCGAGAAGGGACCAGGCATGATAGGCGCGAACCCGCGCTCCATCAGCTATCGCGCGAGCCAGTTCCGCGAGCACTTCGCGGTACCACTGGATACGGCGTGCATCGGGTACGCGGCCCTGCTCGTCGGGGCTGTCGAGATAGCCGCATCCGCTCTCGGTGATTTCGATGATGGGGTGGTTGTAGTCCTTTGAGATCTGGGTGACGAGATCGTAGATTCCACGCGGCCATACTTCGAGGCCCGAGTCGGTGAGTGGCCCCTCTGTGGGCATGGCGGCGCGGAAGCGCGTGTAGGGATCACGACCGCCCGGGGAGTTGTTCTCAATCTCCGTGCCGCTAAAGTTGCCGCCGCTGAGAAACTTCTCCTTGCTGGCATCCGCGACGATGCGGCGTGAGTAGTAGTGAAAGCCGACCCAGTCAAGCGGCGCGTGAAGCAGCTTTTCATCGCCTGCCTTGAAACCCATCACGTCATAGGGCGGTTCTCCGACGAACGCCTTCGGGTAGCGGCCGTACATGGCTGCTTCGAGGAAGAAGACGTTGTTCATGGCGTGGTATCGAGCAGCGGCTGCGCGATCATCGTCCGAGTCAGTCTTGGGGTATGAAGGGGCCATCTCATACGCGCTTCCGAATGTTGCTTTGGGAGAGGCTGCTTTGACTGCGCGGTGCGCTCCGGCTTGAGCAAGCGCGAGGGTGTGCGCTGCTTTCAGGAAGTCGCTGAAGCTGGTGCGGCAAGGAGGGGCAACGCCTGCTGCATAACCCATGAAGGCTATCGCCCAGGGCATGTTGAAGGGTGCCCAGACTGTGATTCGATCGCCGAGGTGCTTGGCGAGAATGCCGGCGTAGTCTGCGAAGTAGTTGGCGAGATCGCGGTTGGGCCAGCCTCCTCGATCTTCGAGTGCCTGGGGAAGGTCCCAGTGGTACATCGTGCACCAGGGCCGGATGCCGGCCGCAAGGAGAGTGTCGGCGAAGCGGCTGTAGTAATCGAGGCCCTTCATGTTTGGCGTACCAACGCCCGTGGGCTGAATACGCGGCCAGGAGATGGAAAAACGGTGGCTCTTCTGGTTGAGGCGCTTGGCCATTGCGATGTCCTGCGCGTACAGGTGGTATTGATCGCAGGCAACGTCGCCCGTTACGCCGCCTCTTACCTTCCCAGGGGTATGGGTAAATTTGTCCCATATCGATTCGCCTTTGCCGTCCTCATTCCATGCGCCTTCGACCTGGTATGAGGCTGTGGCGGTGCCCCAGAGAAAGCCTTCGGGAAAACGGGCTTCGTTGATTAACGAATCCGGCACGCTGCCGGGAACCTGGGTTGCGGACGATGGAGCAGCGGCATAGCCAGAACGTGGAGAGAGTGCAGCGCCTGCTGCGGCGGCTATAGAACGAGTTGCGAATTCTCGACGGTTCAAAGGTCTCTCCTTGATTCCGACTATTGTGTCTGTTCTCGTCGCTGCGGTTGTTCGGATGATTGTCGCACTATGCCGATAGCCCAACTCACTCATCTACCGCTGTTATGCCGACTCGCGATCAGACGATGGCCTTCACCTCGAGTCTGCGGAACCAGATCTCGGCATATTCAATCTCGAGAGCGATCTTCCCACGCGTCAGCGGGATGAACTTGCCGGGATTCGCCGGGTCCGGTTGCTGGAGCTGTGTAATGGTGTTCACGCAGCGGCCGTTGATGATATGCGCAGCGCGGTCGCCCTGCCAGAGGACCTCGACCGTATTCCAGCCGTCCAGCATCTCGAAGTTTCCGTCCTTGATCATGCGGCCCGTGCTCGGCTCTTCCGTGCTGGGTTTGCCGGCAGCCTTGGCGGCTTCGCTATCAGGCGCAGGCCAGCCATGGGTCAGACTCAAGCCCTGCCCGAACAAGCCAGCGCCATGCGGAGACTGCACACCACGAATACCGTCCACCAGGAAGAAGTCGCCCACATCGCCTTCTTCAATCTGGCACTCGACGCAGCGCGGCCATACTTTGTCTTCACCCACCAACCCATACAGCAGCCCGTTGTCGCGCTTGCTGATCGTCCGCGGCGCAAACTGTTTGACGCCCCACTTGTACTCCAGGCGGATGCGCACGTTTTCAAACTCCTGGTGCGTCGCCAGGTAGCCCGCCTCGTATTCGGTGTCGTCCACGTCAGCGCCCATGATGTGGAGCATCTCGTTCTCCACGGTGACGATGCGCTTCTTCTCCGCTACGCCTTTGCCGCTCTTCTGCAGCATGGAGTACCAGCCAGTCAGGTCGCGATCATTGAAGAGCGAGATCCATCCGTCGGCACCCGGCGGAGGTAGCGTCAGCTTGGGCGGCGGAGTCTGTGCAAGAGTTGCAAGAGGCAGGAGCGTGGGACCCAGCGCAAGCGTACCCATCCCCTTCAATACGTGTCGGCGGTTGATCATGCAGTTTCCTCAGTCCAAAGGTGAGACAGCGTTAGGTTCGTCAGGGGCATCGAGCCTCTTGCCCGCGATCCATTCCATACTAAGGTGCGCCGGCAGCAAAGCGCGAACGAAGTGCTTTGCCGCCGCCGCGTTCCCGTGGGTCAGTACTTGAAGCGGTAGCGGACTTCCCCGTAGATCTGGCGTGGATCGTTGAAGTGGAAGCCGCCGAAGGTGAGGCTGTTGTCGAGAAGGACGCGGTAGTTGGCGATGTTGGTTGTGGTGACGGAGGCTGTGAGTTTTTCGCCGAAGCTCTTGCCGATGGAGAGATCGACGCTGGTGTGCGAGGGCAGGTAGGCGTTGGGGTAGGGCGTGGTGGGGTCGGGGTTGCCGTTGGTGAAGCCGGAGCCGTAGTAGACGTTGGTGGAGGCGGAGATGCGCCAGGGGAGCGTGGCGTTGAACCCTACGTTGAGGGTGTTGCGCTGATCGTGATCGACCGGGGTGTAGCCGGGTTCGACGTCGCACTCGGGCGAGGTGATGGGGACGCAGATGAGGCCGCCGGTGATGGCTCCGCGCTGCTCGGCGATCTGGTTGGAGTAGGCGAGATGGGCTTGTCCGAAGTGCCAGAGGCGAGGGGAGCGGAGGCTGAGCTCCCAGGCGCGAATGAGGGCGCCGTCGACGGTGACGGGAAAGTAGATGCTGGAGTCACCGATGTTGGAGTGGTCGAGGAAGTTGTTGACGCGGGTTTGGAAGGTGTCGACGTCGAGTACCCAGCCACGAAGGGGGATCTGGACGCCGAACTGGTGCTCTTCGTCGCGTTCGCCGTGGAGAGGAGTGAACGCGGTGTCGTTCTCGTTTGCGAACTGCACGATTGGGCCCGCTGCGGTGAGAAGAGGTGGCGGCTGGTAGTAGCGGCCGTAGAAGGCGCGGAAGACCCAGTTCAATTTGGGGACGCGGACGGCTACACCGAAACGAGGGTCGGTTGCGTTTTCGCTGAACTCGCCCTGAAAGTGGGTCTCGCGCAGGCCGGCGATGAGGGTGAGCCAGGAGGTCGCTTTGAAGTTGTCGGAGATGTACTCCTCGATGACGCCGCCGCTGGCTGAGTCGGGTATTGAGAAGTTGGTGTTGCCGCTGTTGTCGTTGAAGATGGCGCCGAAGAGGTAGTTGTCGTGCTGACCGAAGGAGTAGAGGCCGGCCTGGATGGTGTTGCGCGCGATCGCTGCGGTGATGGAGGCTTGCGCGCCGCCGTATGTGGAGGAGCGGTTGGCGGTGGTGGCGACTGGCGTGTCGTTGGGGTTGGATTCGTAGTCGGCCTTGTTGTAGTGATAGAAGGGCGAGACCTGAAGGACGGTGGTGGGGTTGAAGGTGCGGAGCCAGGAGAAGGTGACGATGGCGTCGCTCTCGTGCTGGCCGTCGCGGAGGCCGCTGGAGTCAAACTGCTGGTTTCCGAAGCTGTTGGGGTCGGGGTCGTAGGGAATCTGGAAGTAATCGTTGCGAAGCTGGGTGACGAAGCGGAGTTGATCCTGGGCACTGCTGTTGTAGATGAGTGAAGCAAAGCCGCCGTAGCCGTTGGTGGCGTCGTGGAGAACCAGGCCGACGGGAGGGGCGAGGCCATAGTCGCTGCGGTTGCCGCTGAGGCTGGCGTAGTAGGCGAACTTCTGGGTGTGGTCGCCGAAGTTGAGCTGGTCGTCGGTCTGGAAGAAGTTGCCGGCGGTGACGACGAGCTCGGCCTCGCGGTTGCGCTCGAAGCCGGTGCGGGGCACGACGTTGAAGACGCCGTAGGTGCGGTCGCCGATGTCGGCGGTGTAGCTGCCGCGCTGGATCTCGATGTAGTCGATGTCTTTAGGGCTGATCTGAGCGGCGAGGTTGCTAGCGATGTTGGTGTTGGGAACTTCGACGCCGTCGAAGAGCCAGCTGACCTGATGGCCGCCGCGGATGTGGAGCATGTCGTGGGTGATGTAGGCGCCGGGGGTGAAGTCGGTGATCATGGCGAGGGAGTTGGTGCGGTCAGCGCCGGGAGTGAGGGCGATGGTCTCGCGGTCGACAAGGGTGGTGGGGGTGACGGTGTTGACGTTGGCGGTGTAAGCAGGGTTTTCAACCGAGACGGCCTGCTGCACGGTGCCGAGTTGCAGCTCGAAGTGGAGGTTTGGTGCGGTGTCGGAGGCCAGGGTGAGGGACTGTTTTGTTGTCGCGAAGCCGGTCTGCGAGACGGTGATGATGTAGTCGCCGAGGGGGATGGAGGAGAGCGCGAAGGAGCCGTCGGCGACGGTGAGTGCGGTCTGGGTGAAGGCGGAGTTGGCCGAGCGGAGTTCGATGTGGGCGCCGGCGATGGGGCGGTGTTGCGGGTCGTGAACGACTCCGTGGATTTGGCCGAAGATGGAGGCGCGGGCCGCGGTGGTACACAGGAGAAGAAACAGGAGACAAAGTAGAGCAAGCTTGCGCATGGATTCCTCGTCAGAGAGCTGACAGGGCTGGAACTTCAACAAAGGACGGCAAACGATGGATCTCACTGCAGGAGTGAGAAGAGGTCGCTTGCTTGTCGTGCGCTAGAGGAGCTGTGAGGGAGGGCCGCGCTTCTGGCGGGAGCGATCGAGAGCCACGCGGGCGCGGGCCTGAGTCTGGGCTTTGATGGAGGGGTGGCTTACGATCTCTGCAAAGATGAGCGATGCCGCGTGGAGCGACAGGTCACCGTGCTTGATTTGCGTGACCACTGCCGGGTAGGCGGGGCAGTGCTGCGGAATGGCCGAGAGTGTGACTCCGGGTCCCGAGTTCTCTTCAGCCTGCATCTTCAACATGCAGTGATGTGCGCCGTTCTTTCTGCAGCAGATCGGCAGATTCGCGCCGGAGCTGGCCGTAAGGGCCAGGGCGGGCGAGATCAGCGGAAGGCTGAAGAGGAAGAGAAGCGTGATCGCGAAAAGACGTCGCACCCTGTGATTGTAGCGGAGCGCTGGCGAAGCTGAACTCTGCGAGACGATTGTCGCCGATTTTTTACAATTCATTCTTTGCCGGCAAAATCGAGGAGATGCTTCTTAGGAGTTGCTCGCTATGCCAGAGTCTTCGGGCTGCTTAATATGCGGCAAAAACGCCATTATTTTGAATGGGTTGACTGTTTGGATTGATTTGGGCGGACGAATGTCGTCCGTTTTGCAGACAATTCCATTGTCTGGGCAAAAAAAGGCCAGCCTATTTGGGTTTTGATGAAGCTATTGCAATGCTCGCGGACGTATACTTGCGGGCACTTGAGGTTGCAGCTGCTTTGGTTCTGGGAGGCCGGTGATGAAGATCCGATTTGGATACGGAACGTTTCTGGCGACGGCGTTTTTGGTGTTGGGAGTAGTGGCAGCAGGGGCCCAAAGTGAAGCGACTGGGGATCAGAGTAATCCCCTGGATTTGAATTCTGCGTCGACTGCGAAAGTTGCGGAAGCTACGGTGCCAGCGGCTAGTGTGCCAGCAACCAATACACCTGCTGCCAGTGCGCAGGCGGCGAGTATGCCTGTGGACAATGGGGCGCGGCCTGGCGATTCGCATGTGAGGATCGTGCGGCTCAGCGATGTGAAGGGCACGCTTTCGCTGGATCGACATACGGGCAACGGCTTTGAGGCGACCATGCCGAATATGCCGATTGTCGAAGGCCAGAGACTCCGGACCTCAGATGGGTATGCCGAGGTGGAGTTTGAGGACAACAGCACGCTGCGTGTGGCGCCTAACTCGCTGGTGGAGTTTCCGCTGCTGGCGCTGCGCAGCTCGGGAGCCAAGGCTTCGACGGTGCGCGTGGTGCGAGGAATGGTGTATCTGAATCTGCAGAGCACGAAGGGCAACGAGTACGTGCTGTTGGCAGGCGGCGAAAAGATGACGGTTGCGCCGTCAACCCATATGAGGATGGCGGTACAGGACGGAAAGACGGTGGTATCGGTCTTCAACGGAAGCGTCGAGGTGCAGCATGGCACAGAGACGATGCTGGTGACGAAGAAGGAGTCGTTGACGCTGGGCGGAAACGAGGTTGCTGTCTCGAAGAAGATTGAGGAAGAGCCGTACGATGCGTGGGATAAGGAAGCGAACGACTATCATGCGCGCTACTCGCAGGCCAATGCGCTGGTGGCTGGTGGCTCCACTTATGGCTTGAGCGATTTGAACTACTACGGGAGCTTTGTGAATGCGGGAGGGTTCGGGTCGTTCTGGCAGCCGTATCTTGTAGGAGCAGGTTGGAATCCGTACTGCAACGGGGTTTGGACGTTGTATCCGGGGGCAGGCTACTCGTGGGTGTCGCCGTATCCGTGGGGATGGCTGCCGTATCACTCAGGCACGTGGTCGTTCTACCCGGGGTATGGGTGGGGCTGGCAGCCGGGTGGCACCTGGAATGGGTTAAACAATGTTGCGACCGGTGGCGGCGGGGCGACGACGCTGGTTGGGACCACAGTCCACTCGCCGCTGCGTGCTTCTGCACCACAGGCACCTGCTGTGGGCTCAGGTTCGCTGGTGCTTGCGAACACTACGCCGCTGGTGTTTTCGAAAGAGGATAAGCCGGGGAACTTTGTGTTTCAGAAGAACTCCGCGGGGTTGGGGGTTCCACGGGGCTCGCTGGGAGGGCTGAACAAGATTTCGAGCCATGTGGAGCAGCATGGATCTGCAAACATACCGGTGTATGCGGCTGCGCCCTCCGGAGGAATGGTAGCGTCGAGCCACGCCGCTAGCAGTGGGCCAGTGACATTGCGAGCGGGATCACCGGTTCAAAGTGGCAATACATCTTTTGGTTCCGGGGCGCGTTCGGGGTCCTATGGGGGATCTACTGCAGCTTCGGCCCCTTCCTCTCATAGCATGAGTGCGCCGTCGGCGGGTGGATCTCCAGCCAGTTCGGGCGCCGGGCATGGTGGATCGAGTCCGAAATAGAAGCCGCGCGGATGCCCGGTGCTGTATGTAACAACTTTTGTTGCTAATTGCTAATAGGTCAGGCTGCGGGCAACGCCTGGCTGTAAACGAGACAAGGTCTTCGCCGCTTGTCGTACTCTTGAACTGAAGGAGAAAGTATCTATGTCGGATGAAGATTTGAAAGCTGAGATTGAGCGGTTACGAGCAGAGAATGACAAGCTGAAGAATAAGAGCACCGGGCGCGGGGTTAGCCTCAAGGTCAGCGAGAAGGGCGGGCTATCGCTCTATGGCATGGGCCGGTTTCCGGTGACGCTTTACAAGGAGCAGTGGCGGAAGATTCTGGAGATGGCGCCGGAGATCGAGGCTTTTATTCAGCAGAATGAAAGTTTGTTGAAGGCCAAGGAATAGCTCAGATCAAGCACTTAAACTGTGACGGCTCCCGATTTTTGGAGCCGTCTTTTGCTGCGCAACTGTTTTCTAAAGCTAGACATTGAATTTGAAGAAGAGGATGTCGCCATCTTTGACGACGTACTCTTTGCCTTCGGAGCGGAGGAGGCCCTTTTCTTTGACGGCCTGCTCGCTGCCGTAGATGAAGAGGTCGTCGGAGGCGTAGCAGTCGGCTTTGATGAAACCTTTTTCGAAGTCGGAGTGAATGACGCCTGCCGCGCCGGGGGCCTTGGTGCCGCGGCGGATGGTCCAGGCGCGGACCTCCTGTACGCCAGCGGTGAAGTAGGTGATGAGGTCGAGCAGGCGGTAGGCGGAGTGGATGAGGCGGTTGAGGCCTGGCTCGGAGAGGCCCATTTCTTTGAGAAACTCGTCGCGTTCGGCTGGGTCTAGTTGGGCGATCTCGGCTTCCATCTGGCCGCAGATGCGGACGACCTGGCTTCCCTCTTCTTCGGCGCGCTTTTCTACGGCGGCGGTGTAGGCGTTGCCGGTGGTGAGGCCGCCTTCGTCGACGTTGGCGACGTAGAGTTGGGGTTTTGCAGTGATGAGGAAGAGGTCGCGGGTGTAGGGCTTTTCTTCGTCAGTGAGGTCGACGGTGCGGGCTGGCTTGCCGGCTTCAAGGGCCTCTTTGAGCTTGGAGAGTGCGGCGAATTCGGTCTTAATTTTGTGATCGGCGGAGGTGGATTTGTTGAGCTTTTCGACCTTGGTGTGGCGCTTGTCGACGGTGTCGAGGTCGGCGAGGAGGAGCTCGGTGTTGATGATGTCGATGTCGTGGAGGGGATTGACGCCGCCGGCGACGTGAATGACTTCAGGGTCGTCGAAGCAGCGGACGACGTGGCAGACGGCGTCGGTGGCGCGAATGTGGCCGAGGAACTGGTTGCCGAGGCCTTCACCTTTGGAGGCGCCTTCGACGAGGCCGGCGATGTCGATGAACTCCATCGTGGTGGGGACGAGGGACTTTGGCTTGATGAGGGCGGAGATTTTTTGGAGGCGCTCATCGGGCACGGTGACGACGCCGGTGTTGGGGTCGATGGTGCAGAAGGGGTAGTTGGCGGCTTGCGCCTTGGCCGAGGTGAGGGCGTTGAAGATCGTTGATTTTCCGACGTTGGGGAGACCAACGATTCCGCAGTTCAATGGCATTGTGCTGTTTCCTTGTTTTGCTATTCCCTGTTGCTGGCTTGGGTACGAGGCTGGTTTGGCGTCGCGGGTGTCTCTTACAGGATACCTTTTTTGCTGGTTTTCCCGTGCCGATGGGCCGCTGGCTCGTCTAAATGAGACACGATGAAGTTGAGGTTCCGACAATTCGTTGCTTTCGTTGGTGTTTGGACTAGCGCGGCTCTTGCGCAGACGACGCTGCATACCACGACGACTCTGGTGGTTGTGCCAACGCTGGTGCAGACTCCGGACAAGGATCTGGTGTTCTCGCTTCGGGCGGAGGATTTTGTGCTGACCGACAATGGAGTTCCGCAGAAGGTGACGCTGGAGGAGGAGACGAAGCGGCCGCTGTCGCTGGTGGTGCTGATGCAGACGGGTGGGGATGCTCGTGGGCAATTTCCGAGCTATGCGCATCTCGACACGATGATTGCGACGCTGCTGGGCGAGGCTCCGAATGAGGTGTCGATTGTGAACTTCGATAGCCAGCCGGAGGCCGCTTCTCCTTTTACGACGAACGTTGCGGAGTGGGGCGATGCGATCGATCATCCTGATGTGGGGGATCGAGGAGCCGCGATCTTCGACAGCCTGGCGTATGGGCTTGATCTGCTGCAGAAGCGACCTGTGGGTAATCGGCGGGCGATTCTGCTGATCAGCCAGGAGCACGACGTCGGGAGCAAGACTTCGCTGAAGGATGTTGTGCGGGAGATTGGCGAGACGAACACTGCGATTTATAGCGTAACGTTTTCGGCAGAGAAGACCGCGGCGCGACAGGCGTTCAAGGATCCCCCGCACTTGAATAAGCCGATTACGGTTGGGAATGTGACGCCACCTACAGTTAGCGTGGAACCGGCCGCGGATTCAGGCGGCCCCGCGCAGTTTCAGGCTTACTTCAACCTGAGCGAGCCTTTGCGTCTGCTCCTCGGTGCGATGAGCAAGAACACGTCGGCGGAGGTTGCGACGTTGTCCGGGGGCGAGTGGAGCAGCTTCGATAATTCGCAGGAGCTGACGCAGAATCTTGGCGTTCTGACGAACCATCTTCGCAATAGCTACGTACTCAGCTTTACGCCGACTTCGTCGGAGCCGGGGCTGCATACGATCAAGGTGCGGCTGGCTCGCCATCCGGAGCTTGTGGTGTCGGCGCGGAGCAACTATTGGTCTGCGGAGACGTCGAATTCAGAGATGACAAAGCATTGACAAAAAAATCTAGGTGCAGATCGCGGAGAGCGGTAGGCTGGAGGTACGAGGTGATACGGATGCAATCGATGCGTGTGATGTTCGCGATGGCGATGGTGATGACAACGGGTGTGATGATGGGACAGGCACCAGCCGCTCCAACTGGACCAATCGGGCCTGCGGCTGAGGTGCAGCGAACCTATGCGAGCCTCAAGGCGAATATCCTGAAGTCAGCGGACAGGATGCCTGAGGCGGACTACCAGTTCAAGCCGACAGCTGACGTGCGAACCTTCGCTCGTGTTGTGAACCATGTGACCGAGGCTCAGCTGAAGACTTGTGGCGCGGCGAATGGTACCGCAGCGAGTGATATGCCGAAGGTGCCGGCGGAGACTGCCGATAAGGCTGCCATTATTGAGGCGTTGAAGCTTTCGTTTGCGGCGTGCGACAAGGCATTTGCTGCGACGACGGATGCGAACCTTACCGAGACGTATGACGTGTTCAACTCGAAGCGGTCGCGTGTGGGAATTATGTGGGGTACCGTGGCGCATGATGATGAACAGTATGCGACGCTGGCGCTGTATCTGCGGTTGAAGGGGCTTGTTCCGCCGAGCAGCGAGAAGTAAGACCTGTTGTCGAGCAGATAGTTGGCACAGCGTTGGCAACGATGCGCCCATTGAGCGTTTCGTTACAATAGCTGCGCGCTAAAAGCTTGACTTCCGCGATCGTAGCCAGAATAGTTTCTGGTATGAAGCGTGCGGGGCAGATTGCCTTGACGGCTCGATTGGTGAAAGGCGTGGGGCGCTTTCGTGCGGGTCAATACTTCCTGCGAGGTCTTCAGACGCTGCCGCTGACGCGTTCGCTTTATGCGGGACTGGTTGGTTATAGACGGCCATTTGCGTCGCTTGAAGAGGCGGAGTCCGCGGTCTCGCGCTATGCGCTGGGTGGCCATGAGCACCCTCAGAATGTGAAGAATCATCTTGGTATGTACTCCCGGGCCAGACCGAGCGACTATGCCGCGTTGTTTTATATTCGGCCAATTTTGCCTGAAATAAGCAGGGTTTTCGATCTGGGGGGAAATGCGGGGAATCTCTTTTACTCGTATTCGAACTACCTGAACTGGCCGGATGACTTGACGTGGCAGGTGCTGGATCTACCGAGCAATATGGAGATGGGCGAGGCTATTGCGAAGGAGCGCGGGGCACATCGACTTCGGTTCACCGGAGAGTGGAAGGATGCTGATGGCGCGGACCTGCTGATTGTGTCGGGATCGCTTCACTATCTGCATCGGCCGCTGTCGGAGATGCTTGCTGAGTTGGCGGAGAAGCCTGCTTATATTCTGATCAATCGCACGCCGATGACGGATGGCACCCCTGTCGCCACGATTCAGGATCTGGGAATCTTTCGCATTGCCTGCATGCTGCATAACAAAGGCCAGGTGATTCGCGAGCTGGAACAGCTTGACTATGTTGTTGAGGACGAGTGGAAGGCGCTTGAGCTTTCGCTGGAGATTCCGGGATATCCGGAGCATAGTATTCCGGCTTATACAGGGATCTTTCTTCGGCGCAAAGATATTTCGATGCCGGAGATGCATATGTCTGTTGAAGATCGTGTTGCGCTTTGAATTGCGAGCGAAGAAGAGGTCAGCGGCCTTAGAATGATTCGATCAAACAGGCCCGCAGTCGATCGGTAAGTGAATCCCATCCATAGGTGATTTTTATGAGGCGAGTTCTAGTTGGTTTGATGCTGTGTGTCGTGGCTTCGTCCGGTCTTGCGTTCGCGCAGGAGCAGGCGCAGAAGCCGATGACGTTGAAGGCTGTTCTATTGGAGCAGCTGCGGTCGACGCATAACAAGGCGGAGTGGTTTGTGCCGGCGAATACTGCCGTTGCGGGTTTGACGCCGGCGCAGGCGAGCTGGACGGATAAGAGTGGGAATCACTCGGTGGGACAGCTGGCGAATCACCTGGTGTTCTGGGATCGCGAGTCGCTGGCGAAGTTCAAGGGTGAGAAACCGGCGAAGTTCGATGGCAACAATGATGAGACCTTCAATGACTTCGACGCGAAGAGCTGGGATGCTACGGTGAAGCAGCTCGACCAGGTAATGACTGATTGGGAGCAGGCGGTGGAGTCGGCCGACGACGCGAAGATCGCGTTATGGGCGACGACGATTGCGCACGTTGGAACGCACAATGCTTATCACGTTGGGCAGATGGTTTATGTGCGGAAGCTGCAGGGAGTTTGGGATCCGAATAAGGGCGTGAAGTAGGGTACCCTCTCGACCTCGTAATGGTTAGGCACATGCGTTGGCGGAGGTGAGATGGATCGATACGATCTGGCGCGGTTCGTGGAGGCGCAGGCTGGCGTGTATGAGCAGGCTTGTGCGGAGCTGCGGGCGGGACGAAAGAGGAGTCACTGGATGTGGTTTGTGTTTCCGCAGATTCGGGGGCTGGGAAGTAGTCCGATGGCGATGAAGTATGCAATCTCGGGGCTGGAGGAGGCGAAAGCTTATCTGGAGCATGCGGTGTTGGGACCGAGGCTGCGTGAGTGTGCGGGGACTGTGGTGGGAGTTCAGGGGAGGTCGGTGGAGGAGATCTTTGGGTATCCGGATGATCTTAAGTTTCATTCGAGCATGACGTTATTTGCTGAGGCTGAGGAGGGTGGCGGCGTGTTTCAGGAGACGCTGAAAAAGTATTTTGGCAGTGAGATGGATCGGGGTACTTTGGAGCGGATTTAGAGTTTGCATCGATGCCCATTTCACGACAGATGATTTTGTTGCGATATGGGCATCGATGTTTATTGCGTTGAGTTGGTTTCGTCTGCTATCCGATGACGCGGTATCCAAGCTGGAATGGGTTAGCGGCGAAGCCTGCGATGAGGTACCAGCCGGTCGCGCCGATGTGGAGTGATGGGCCGTAGGTAAAGCCGAAGCCGGTGTCAAGGACGCTAGATGATGCGACTACGCCGAGGCCGCTGGGGATGACTTTTCCTCCTGCGGTTTGACCGACGCCGAGAATCTGCTGCGCGTGCTCGATGTCTTTTAGTAGTTGAATGGCTTTAGAGATATCTGTGAGGAGGTTTGGGAGTGGTTCGCCTCCGCGCAGAACCCTTGCGGTGAGAGCGGCGGCGGTGTGGGCCGTGCCTTCGAGCCATACTGCATGCGGATCGTTAGCGGGGCTGGTGAGGCTGACGTCGGAGAAGGTCATTCCGCTGACCGTCTGGTTACCGGTGAGGCTGGAGTCTGGGGATGAGGCAGTGTCGGTGGTTTGTAGATTTGCGAGCGCCCAGTCGATGGTGCCGCGAGAGCGTGTGTCGAGGAACGCGAGATAGGACCAGGTCTGACAGTCTTCGGGGATGGGTGAGGGATTAATGGTGATCTGATCGGGCAGCGTGCCAGTGTAAAAGAAGGAACCCTGCGCGTTGAACATGGCGAAGACGAATTGGATGGCGTGTTGAGCGAGAGCGGCCCAGGTCATGCCGTTGTTGGCGCAGCCGCCGTCGGTGAGGGTGTGGAGCATGGTGAAGAAGGCGTAGGTGTCGAGATTGCCTTCGGTAGATTTTCCGTTGGGCGAGGGTTGGGATTGGTTGAACTGGTTGATGATGGCGCCGTAGGAGTAACCGCCCGGGCCTTGAGTATTGTAGGTGTTGGTGACGATCCAGTTTGCGACTAAGAGCGCGCCGGTGAGGTACTGCTTGTCGCGGGTGCGGCGATAGAGTTGGGCGAGGGCCATGCCTGCCCAGGCTTGATCGCCGACTGAGCTGCCGTAGAAGAAGAATGGAAACGCCGCGGGAGTGATGAAGGCACCGCTCGAGTCGGGCGCGTTGACGAAGTAGGCCTGAGCGAAGCGGCCATCGGCTACGGGGAAGTTTGTCGCCTGCGCGTGGAGGAGGCCGAGTCCGAGGGTTTTGGCGCGGGCGAGATCGTCTTGCTGGCCGCGGGAGAGATAGGCGTGGATGGCGACGGCGTTGTCGTAGGTGAAGCCGGTAGCCTGGAGAGCAGCGTCGCTGTAGCTCTGCGAGAGGCGAATGGTGGAACCGGAGGCGTAGGCGTCCATCATCAGGTTCTGGAAGGAGAAGCCGCGAGCGAGGGAGGTGAAGAGATCTTGTGCGTTGGTGAAGGGGTTAGCGTTTGCGAGTTGCGCGTGTGCCGACTGCGGCGCGAAGAGTGATGGCATTGCGCCTGCCACTGCGGCGGTGGAGACCATTCCGAAGAGGCTGCGACGCGTGATGCTTGTAGATGGCATTTGGGGAGCCCTCCTTTGGGCACCGCAACTCTACGCTTGGGTCTGGAAGACGTGCAAGGCGCTGTCTACGTTTAGTTAGAGATTATTTTGCGGATCGAAAGGTCCGACCGAAGCATGACGTTGTTGGTGGCCCTGGCGGATGGATTCGAGTTTGGGGACAACAGCCTCAACGCTGGTGGCATCTGCTTGTAGGAGAGATCTGTTTCGCCGGATCTGTTTCGCCGGGCCCGCGGCAGATAGAAAGTTGCGTTCATGAAACGAGGCCTGAAACTTACCGGAGTGGTTGCTGTTGGAGTGGCTGCTCTGACGCTGGTGATGGGATGCGACAAGCATGAGGCACAGGCGACGGCCGCTCCAACTCCGGTACCGGCAATGAAGCCGGCGCCGCCGACTCCGATCGACACAAAGAAGGCTGAGCTGGGCGGCTCGACGTGGGATCCCGAATGGGACAAGATCGTGGAACTGGCGCTGCCGCAGGAGATGCTGTCTTCGCAGGTTCCGCATGATGTGAGGCGATTTTGTCCGCAGTTTTATGGGATGGCGGAGGATGACAAGCGGGCGTTTTGGGCTTACTTCTTTCAGGCACTGGCTGGGGCGGAGGCGGGCTTGAAGCCGACGGTGCAGGTGAAACACTCTCAGCCGGAGATGATGGTGAAGGATGAGGTGTCGGGGCGGGAGGGTCGAACTTCGGGGCTGCTGCAGCTTACGTATGAAGACCAGAAGCGGTATGGATGCGACTTCGATTGGGAGCGCGATAAGACGTTGAAGACGAACGATCCGGAGAGAACGATTCTGCAGCCGAAGAACAATCTCGAGTGCGGGGTGAAGATTCTTGACAAGCAGATTATTGAGAAGCGTAAGCCGCTGCTGTCGGCTTCGGGATATTGGTCGACGCTACGGCCGGGGACGGTGAGCTATCGAGTGTTTGCGAAGCAGATGACGAATGTTCCTGCGGCTTGCAGGGTGCCGAGTGCACGCAGGTCGCTGGGCGCTGATTTTCTAATGGCTGGGCAACGACTGTTAGTTCCCTCCGCTTAACTTGGCGAAGAAGGTTGCGTCGTCTCCGGCGTTCATGTCGACCCACTCTTCATCGGCCATCTGGGTGCGCCAATGAATGAGTGGGAGAGCGTCGGGGCCGACGGGGTGACGAAGGCGCCAGGTGCCGCTGTCTGCGACTTCGAGGATCTTCTCGGCTACGAGCGACGGTGGGACTGGGGTCTTGAGGGAGTTCGCAAATAAGACGGCGAAGCGAGCGCTCTGACCGTAGGGAGATTTGGTCTCGGGGTCTTCGATACGGCGAGCCATTGCGGTGTCGATGATGCCGGGCTCGACGAGCGCGACACGAACGTTGAAGGTCTTCATCTCGCCGGCGAGGCCTTCACTGAGGGCTTCGAGCGCCCACTTTGAGGCACAGTAGGCGGTGAGCGGCGGGTTGCAGATGCGTCCGGCGACGGAGCTGATGTTGATGATGCATCCGCTGCGGCGTTCGCGCATGGATGGGAGCAGGGCCTGCGTGCAGCGGAGCACTCCGAAGTAGTTGGTCTCCATGACGGAACGAAAGCTGGACAGTGGGATCTCTTCTACGGAGCCGACTGCTTCTACACCAGCGTTGTTGATGAGTACGTCGATGGGGCCGTGATTCTTGAGTATTGCAGCGATCGCATCCTGAACGGATTGATCGGAGTCCACGTCCATCGTGGAGATGAGGATGGGCAGTTTTTCGGTTGTCGCGGCCTCTGCCAAGGCGGGTGACTGCGCGGGATTGCGCATGGTGGCGAAGACCTGATGGCCGGCTCGTGCGAAGGCCAATGCTGCTTCGAAGCCAATTCCCTTGCTTGTGCCGGTGATGAGGACTGAGGCCATGTTTTCTCCTTGGTGAGTTCGGGGCCCGAGTCGCTTTTTGTGTCTTCAGATTTGCTGTGGTTGTGGCCACCTCAGGCTAATCTATTGAGCGGATTTTATGGGAGGAACAAAGGTAACCCGCTCATACTTTGGATCGCATGAACGGGTTACTTCGCTTTGCGAATCAGGCTAATCATCGTCTTCATCGTCGGAGACACGTGCGACAGCAGCTTCGTGGAAGCCGACGCCGACCTTGAAGCCTACCGGCTTCAGGGGACCCGGCACGACGTCGATAGCAAGCTTCTGCATCTGGTCGTAGTTCGGCCTGTTCTTGTCGTAGTAGCTCGAACACTCATAGATGAGGAACGGGACGACGATGTTGGGGTGGACTTCGCCGCATATCGTGACCATCTCTGACTCTCGGTATCCAGTCATGATGTGTGCGTACGAGCATGTCCTGCAGAGCGAGTCCGAACCTATCGGAGTTCCGCCCTTGATGTATGGCTTGCCCATGGCGGGCCTTCTTTCTAACCAGCTCTCGGCTGAATTGTTTTGAGCGCAGCTTTGCGGCTGCGCGTTGGCGCATTACTCTCGGCGAAGATCCAAGCACAGGTGTCGCCGGTAGCTTGAGCCGAGGCGCAGCAGTGTGTGGTTTTCTTCGAAAGTCAGAGAATTATTTGTGCGTTCGAGTTGCGTAGGATCGCCCGCTGGCGGCTATTGGCAGGTGAAAGGCAAGGCCCGGCGATCGCCGCAGAGATAGTTCGTCTCTGGGGATCTACGCATCGTGTTGTGCGATTTGATATTCATCGGGCTTCTCCTGCGCTTTGTTACTTTGCCAGTTACGATTTCAAAAAAGCAAGTGATTTGTTAGATAGATTTCCATGCTGAAACGCAGTTTTAGTCGAGAGCTTCGAGGAATCCCGTTCTCCAGCTGCTCCATTTCGGGGTCCAGCCAAGCTCGTTTTTTGCCTTTGCGTTCGAGACTCCGCGGACGTCGTTCATTAGGGAGACAGCGTGTTCTCCGATAAGCATACGTGCGGGGAGGCTGGGTACATTGAGGGGAGGTTTTGCGCCGGTGGATTGAGCCAAGAAGGGAAGCCAGTCGGAGACCGGCGCAGGGTCGTCGTCGACGATGTTGTAGGTGCCGCGCTGGGCGTGATCGAGCGCGGCTACGGTAGCAGCTGCGGCGTCATCAACGTGCACGAAAGACCAAACGCCGGTGCCCTGCCCGACGATCGGAACTTTGTGCGCGCGAATGTCCTCGACCATGGTGCCGTTGGAGGCGATGGAGGTGTGCGGGCCATAGAGAGGACCGTATCGGAGGACGACTCCCGTGAAGTTCTGTTCGTTGAGTACGGTATGTTCCAGTGTCTTGATGGCATCAAGCATGGCCTTCAACTTGGGCGCTGGCGCGGGGTCGAGGTCGTCGTCCTCGGTTTTGAGGGTGGCACCGTGTGGCGCGTAGGGCCAGCCTGCAAAGCTCTGGGCGATGAACTTCTGTGCACCTGCGTTTACAGCGGCCGTAACCAGATTGCGTGTTCCTTCTGAGCGAAGGCGATTGGTTGGCTCGAAGTCGCGGTCGATGTTGCGCAGGTCCAACCGCTGAGGGATGGCAGTGAGCTGATTAATTACGACCTGTGGCATGATTTCGGCGACACGGTCAGTGACAGCCTCTCCATCAAGGGCGTCGAGGACGACCGGTGTGGCACCGAGGGAACGCACACGCTCGGAGTTTGCGGAGTTGCGGAAGGCGCCGAAGACCTCGTGTTGCTCGCGAACGAGAAGCGGGATGAGAGTTTGGCCGATGGCGCCGGAAGCGCCCGCTAGAAAAATCTTCATGATCGTTGGCCTCAAATCCGTTTAATAGCGTGGACGTTAGATCGACACCTGTAGAGTCGATCGAGCGCTCACGCTTTGATGAGCCCAGGAGATGAGCAAATCTGCCTCGCTCGCATGGTACTTCAACCGAGGTGTTTAGCGCAGCCAACTTACTTTACGTAAGAGAATGTGCCGCAGAGGTCGGTTGAATTTGCCATGGCATCGAGAGTAAAGACCGGGGATTTCTCTCCGGAGAAGAAGGCTAGTTGGAGCGTTTTGCCGGAGACGTAGGTGGCCATCCACTGAGCGTCTTCGGAGCCGCAGAGGGTGTTTTTGTGGAGGAACTTTTTGGTGCCAGGAATGCTCAGCCGGTAGAGGCCACCGACTCCGTCAGGACTGCTGACTGCGTCGAAGGCGGCGCTCGTCTCTGTTTTATCCAGTGTGCGAATTCTGGCCATCGTAAAGGTCGAAAAGTTGATGGCTATCTTTTCATCCGATAGGGCAACATCGCCGGTGATGGAGCGGGCGGTCGAGCTCTCTGCACGCCACATTCCCTTTTCCTGTGCGGCGAGCGAGAGGCTGCAGATCAGCAATGATCCGGTGATTGCTTTTTGTAACTTATTCGATAACATATATTTCGCTCGCTGAGTTATGGATAGATGCGGTTGAGGGTGCGGGCGAAGGGGATGGTTTCGCGGACGTGGTCGAGGCCGCAGATCCAGGCTACGGCGCGCTCGATGCCCATGCCGAAGCCGGCGTGGGGGACGCTGCCATACTTGCGCAGGTCGAGGTACCACTGGAAGGCGTCGAGTGGGAGGTGGTGCTGCTCGATGCGGGATTTGAGGAGATCGTAGTCGTGGATGCGCTGGGAGCCGCCGATGATCTCGCCGTAGCCTTCGGGGGCGAGGACGTCGACGCAGAGGGCTTTGGTGGGGTCGTGTGGGTCGGGCTGCATGTAGAAGGCCTTGAAGGCGGCGGGATAGCGGTGGATCATGACGGGCTTGTCGAACTGGCTGCTGATGTAGGTCTCGTCGGGTGATCCGAAGTCGTCGCCGTACTTGTGGGGGGCTTCCAGCTTGCCTTCGGCGAAAGCTTTTTCGAGCATGTCGTGTGCCTGGTCGTAGCTGACGCGCGGAAAGCCACCGGGGGTGATGATGGCTTCGAGCTTGGAGATGTCTTTGCCGATGACCTTGAGGTCGGCGCGGTGCGATTCGAGGACGCGGGTGACGATGTGGGTGATGAAGGCTTCGGCGAGGTTGAGGAGGCCGTCGAGTTCGAGGAAGGCGACCTCGGGTTCGATCATCCAGAACTCGGTGAGGTGGCGGCGGGTTTTGGATTTTTCGGCGCGGAAGGTGGGTCCGAAGCTGTAGACCTTGCCGAGGGCGAGGGCGGTGGCTTCGATGTAGAGCTGGCCGGACTGGGTGAGGTAGGCCTTGTCGTCGTCGAAGTAGTCCATCTCGAAGAGCTCAGAGGTGCCTTCGCAGGCGTTGGGCGTGAGGATGGGTGGATCGGTGCGGATGAAGCCGTTGGTGTCGAAGTACTCGGCTGCGGCGCGCATGATGGTGGCGCGGACGCGTAGGATGGCGGACTGGCGCGGGGTGCGAAGCCAGAGGTGGCGGTTCTCCATCAGGAAGTCGACGCCGGCTTCTTTGAGCTGGATGGGGAAAGGGGTCTCTACGGGGACTTTTTGGATGACTGTGACGTCTTCGACGTCCAGCTCGAAGCCGGAGGGGGCGCGGCTGTCGGCGCGGACTTTGCCGGTGACGGTGAGGCTGGACTCGAGGGTGAGATTTTTGAGGGTCTCGAAGACCTCTTCGGAGACGGCGGCTTTGGGGACGATGCCCTGAATGGTGCCGGTGCCGTCGCGGAAGATGGGGAAGAGGAGCTTGCCCGAGGCGCGGAGGTTGTAGAGCCAGCCACGGAGGGTGATGGTTTGGCCTTCGTGGGCGGAGAGTGAGGCGATTGTGGCGATGGGTGCTGAGGTTGTGCTGACGGTGGTTACAGATTCGCTCATTGGTTCCTTATTTGTTCGCGTTACGGGTACTTATTGTTTTATGCAGCGGCTTCGGTGGCTCGCTTGAGGAGGTCGAAGGCTTGTGTGGCCTTGGTGGTGACGGGTTCGGGGGTGTCTTCTAGGTCGTGAGCGATCTCGAGGATGCCGGGGGTGTTGGCCGGGAGGGTGGTGAGGTGTCTGGCTATGTTTTGCCAGTCGATTCCTGCTGTGCCGGGCCAGAGATGGTCGTCTTTTTGGCCGAGGTTGTCGTGGATGTGGAGTTCGGCGATACGGGGCTTGAGGAGTTCGAAGGCTTCGTCGATGCCCTTGTTGTTTTCCGGCGCTGATAGATGCGCGTGGCCGAGGTCGAGGGTGACGCCGACGCGGTCGAAGTGGCCGACCTTGATGATTTCGAGGAGGTGCTCGGGTGTGGTGATCTCGTTCTGGAGATTTTCGAGCAGAATACGGACACCGAGGGGGTGGGCGAAGGCCTTGAGGTGTTCGATGGCGGTGAGTGAGTTCTCGAGGGCGCGAGCGTTCCAGGCGTCGTCTTTATGGCCGAGGTGGAGAGTGCATGCGGTGAAGGGAATCTGCTCGGCGGACTCGAGGGCGCGCTTGACCTCGTCCATAGCGGTGATGCGGCGGGACTTCTCGGGGTCGATGAGGTTGAGGTTCGGCGCGACGTGGCGGGACCACTGGGCGTCGGCGCGGTCGCTGACGTAGAGAGGCTGGTGGAGCGTGGCGCCGACGCCGGTGTTGCGGAACCAGGCCGCGATGTCGCGGATGGCGGCGCGGTCGGTGTAGTCGAAGTGGTGGCGGGCGGCAAAGATCTCGATGGTTTGGGCGCCGCCTTTTTGCAGGGCGTCGAGCAGGCCGGGGTGAAGGCGCTGCTGGAGGAAGACGTGGGTAGAGATACCGGGTTGCATCACCTCTTAAGGTACAGCAGAGGGAGGCCACAGGGCGTCAGAACAGTAGTTTGGAGGGTTCGGCTAGAATCGGATCGCGATGGAGGAGACAGAATGAAGGCATTGAAACAGATGGCTTTGGCGGGTTTTTTGGCTTTGGTTGGTGGGGTTGGGCTTTCACAGGAGCCGGCGGGCAGCGCGACCCAGACTACCCCTTCAGCTCCGGCTGTATCGACCGCGGCTGCGGCTCCTGCGGATGCCGAGAAACAGATTGCGACGATGCAGGCAAAGCTGGCGGATTGGCCGCAGTTGAACAGGTACAAGGCCGACAATGCGTCGTTGGGACCGGTGGGAGAGGGAGAACAGCGGGTGGTGTTTTATGGAGACTCGATTACAGATGGGTGGGGACGGCGACCGGATACGGGTGAGTTCTTTCCGGGGAGATCGTATGTGAATCGTGGAATCAGCGGGCAGACGACGGCCCAGATGGTGGTGCGGTTTCGACAGGATGTGATCAATCTGCATCCGTCGGTGGTGGTGATTCTGGCAGGGACGAACGATGTTGCGGGAAATACGGGGCCGATGACGCCGGAGATGACGGAGGATAACTTCCGGTCGATGATTGACCTGGCGAAGTCGAATGGGATTCGGGTGATTGTGGCGTCGATTTTGCCAGCGGCGGACTATCCGTGGAAGAAGGGAGTGGCGCCGGCAGAGAAGATCAAGACGCTGAATATGTGGCTGCGTGGCTATTGCGTGAATCATTCGGTGACGTATCTGGACTACTACTCGGCGATGGTTGGTTCTGATGGCGGGATGAAGCCTGGGATCAGCTTCGATGGGGTGCATCCGAATGCGCAGGGGTACGCGATTATGCAGCCGCTGGCGCAGGCGGCGATCGATAAAACGCTGGGGAAGTAGATAGGCTGCGATGAATGCTAGGACGCAAGGAGGCGCTTGAGGCTTAGGGCGTCGCCGAATGCGGCACCGGAGGCGGTGTTGTCAAAGATGCACCAGATCTCTTTTGAGTGTTGCTGGGCGATGGTTGCGGCGAGGGCTCGCAGGTAGGCCTCTGGATAGGCGGAGTAGTACGTGCGCGGGCTGCCGTGGAGGCGGCAGTAGATGAGTTCGCTCCAGCCACCGGCGGTAGCGGCTTCAGGGATTCGCGCGGGGTCGGCCACGACTCTGGCAACGTTGAACTCTTTCAGGAGATGATCTGCTTCGGCTGTGAACCACGTTGGATGGCGGGGTTCGAAGACTGTTGGGCCTTGGTGGAGATCGCGGAGCATGGTGAGGAATGCCTTGGCGATCATGGGGTCAAAGGCTGATTTCGGCGGGAGTTGAAAGAGGATCGGGCCTAATTTTTCGTTCAGAGTGCGCACTTCGCTGAGGAAGTCTTTCAGTTGATCGCGAGTGCAGGCGAGTTTTGCTTCGTGGGTGATTGCCTTCGGCGCTTTGACTGAGAAGCGAAAGTCCTCGCGGACAGTTGCTGCCCAATCTGTCCACGTCGAGAGACGGTGGGAGCGGTAGAACGAGGAGTTGATCTCGGAGCAGCGGAAGACCTGCGAGTAGCGTGCGAGATGAGTGCCGGTCTGCGGGAGTTCGTTGGCGTATTGCTTCGGAACGCTCCAGCCGGCGGTGCCGATGCGGATGCAAGACATGCTTCGGTTCGATGCACGCGAGGCTTTCGGCGGCTGCTACCAGTGAATGGATGGGCTGAAGATGTAGTGGGTTTCGAGGAACGAGGCGAGGAAGAACATCAGGAGCATGATGCTGGTGGCCCAGTAGAAGATCTGCAGTGGAAGGGTCGCGGCTAACGACGGTTGTGGGAGCGGCTCGGCCTCGCGAAAGATAAGACCGCCGATGAGACTGATTCCTGCGGAGAGCGCGAGCAGCAGGAGCGAGTCGATGATTCGGTCGCGGATGGCCTGGTGAGGCTGGAGGAGAAGCTGAGGGTCTTCGAGGGTGAAGAAGACGGTGTGAAAGACGGCACAGAGCGAGAGCAGGCAGAGCAGAAGAGCAACGGGTTTGGCGAGTTCGAGCAGCATGAGCCGGCCCCTCGGTTATGTGGAGTAGTTTATCTCTTTCGTGCGCGACAGGAGTAGAGAAGACACCTGCAGGTGAGCGGGTTTTTCCCGAGACGGCTGATGCCTCGATGGCCAAGACGCGAACTGGAGCATCACACTGTTCACGTCGTGGCCCTCGAGGGGAACTTATCCGCTCACAAGGAAAGCTGCTCTTCCGGTACTACTCCCGATTCAGCGTCCAGATAAGGAGGGTCGACGTGTTGTCGTCAACCGCCGCAAAGATCGCCTTGTCTGCCACTGTACGCACGGCCAGACCGAAGGCTCCGCCCGGGTTCGGGTCGACCGAGAGCTGCTTCACAAATCGGCCGTCGATCGTAAACTCAACGATCTCGCTCGGCTGGTTTGGGTCGGGATTGATGCCATCATTGTTCGATACCAGCAGATGGCCGTTCGGAGCCATCGTCATCCCCAGCGCACCGTGCAGATGCACGTTGTCCTGGTAGATGATGGTTCCAAGGCCATCGTCGCTCTGCCGTTCGGCTGCATTCCATACCGCGAAGACGGCGTTGTCTCCTGTCGAAGCAACGTACAGTACATCGCGCCGACCGTCGTACACCAGTCCCGTAGGCGACACAAACAACGTAACCGGATCGCCGCGGTGGACATACCCCGAGGCGATCGTCTTCGTACTCAGCAGCTTTAGGCCGCCAGAGCTTACTTTGAAGTCCATCCGGATGACTGTTCCTGTCAGCGCATTTGAGACGAACGCAATCGCCGATTCCCCCCGATCAACTAATGCCATGTCCCACGGTCCCTGTATCGCGGGATTCGTGATCGTCTGCACCAGCTTGCCCTGATTATTGATGACCAGCAGCGATCCTGGTCCTGCCGTCCCGGAGCTGCCATCCGCCGTCGGAGAGTTGCCAACTACGATCAACCCAACCTGCAACGTTCCCAATGCCGTAGAGAGCCCCAGCGGCGTCGTACCCTGGAAGAACGTCGTCGGCGACGCGCCCTTTGAAATGCGGACGATGGTCGTGCCCGTCCCCTGAAGATTCATACTATTGTTGAAGTTCGAGACCAGAATGTCCCCGCGCTTCAATGGGCCTGATCCAGTTTGAAAGTTGTCAGGAACGAACGCCACACCGTATGGATTTACATCTCCATTCGCGGGGATCGTCGAAACACTTCTTACCGGACTCGGAAGGAATGCATCATCGCTGTCGTGATGCTGCGCCAGGCCGAATCCAGTCGCACTGGCCATCAGCGTAACGGCTGTAAGCGCTTTGCTCCAGCCAGTCAGACTGCGCCGACAAGGCATCGATGCATCCGTACTACGCTGGATGAAAGATTCGTAGATTCGCATGTCGCTTCTCCTTAAGGTGTGAGATTCCTGCCTTGGGCAGTCACCGCAGAACCCCTCCCTCAGCAGAGGGCGAGAAGCATAGTCCCCTGACATCGATCACGATGTCTTCAAGTTGTCATTTTCTTGTCGATTTCTTGTCATTTGAATGTCTCTTCACCAAACGTGGAAGAGCGCAATGGGTTGCCTTGCAGCTGTAGGCAAGAGCGTGAAGTGAGTCAGTAGCCGGCGGCTTTGCCGTAGGCGCGGCGGTTGTCGTGGCCGCCGAGTAGTTCGTGGGTTTTGGGGTCGATGGCGATGAGTTCGCTGTCGCCCCAGGTGCCGGGGTTGTGTTCGTCGGCGATGGCTAGGCGGTTGATGGTGTAGCCCATCGCGGCGAGTTGGGCGGCAACGTCAGGCGAGAATTTCTTTTCGAGATCGATGCGGTCGGGCAGATATTGGTGATGGAAGCGGGGTGCGTCTGCGGCCTGCTGGATGTTGAGGCCGTTGTCGATGGTGCTGATGATGTTGTTCGCGACGGTGGTGATGATGGTTGAGCCGCCGGGGGTTCCCATGACGTAGGCGAGTTGGCCGTGTTTGTACCAGTGGCTGGGCGTGGTGATGATGGTCGGGGTCATCGCAGAGAGTGGGCGCTTGCCGGGGCCGATGGAGTTGGCGGTGCTCTGGATGAGGCCGTAGACGTTGGGGACGCCGATCTTGGAGGTGAAGTCGTCCATCTCGTTGTTCATGAGAAAGCCGAGGCCTTCGACGGTGACTCCAGAGCCGAAGCCGCCATTGAGGGTAGTGGTGGTGGCGACGGCGGTGCCGTCGGCGTCGACGATGGAGTAGTGGGTGGTTTGGGTGGGTTCTTTGACCGGTGTGGATTGGGGCGGTGGAGGCATGAAGCCGGCGGGACGGACAAGGTCCTTGCTTGGCGTGGGCTTTGATGGATCGATGGAGCTTCGCCATGCTGCGGCGTACTTCAGGTTCGCCATCTGTTTGATCGGGAGGGTGTTGAAGTCGGGGTCGCCGAGGTAGTCGCCACGGTCCTTATAGGCGCGGCGGAAGGCTTCGGCGATGATGTGGACCTGCGCGGCGCTGCGGTCGGGGCCGAGTTTTGGAAGATCGTAGGTGGAGAGGATGTTGAGGATCTCGACGAGGATGATGCCGCCGGACGACGGTGGGGGCGCAGTGATGAGATCGAAGCCGTGGTACTTGCCGCGGATAGGGACGCGCTCTTTGACCTGATAGGCGGCGAGGTCTTCGGCGGTGATGAGGCCGCCGCCGGCCTTTTCGAAGTCGGCGATCTGGTGCGCCATCGCGCCCTTGTAGAAGTCGTCGGGGTCTTTGGAGATGCGGGTTAGGGTTGCGGCTAGTTCGGGCTGTTTGAAGGTGTCGCCTGCTTTGTAGAAGTCGCCGTCGCGCTGGAAGATTTTGGCGGAGACGGGAAAGCCGCTGAGGTTTTTGCTTTGGAGCGCGTTGGCTTCTCCGATGGAGAGGGTGTAGCCGTCGGTGGCGAGTTTGATGGCAGGCGCCATGTCCTGCGCGAGGGTGAGTTTGCCGTAGTGCTTCTGCGCGTAGGCGAGGCCAGCGACGGAGCCGGGGACTCCGCTGGCTTTGTAGCCGACGAGAGACATGTCCGGGATGACGTTGTCCTGGGCGTCGAGGTACATGTCGCGGCTGGCGGCGGCGGGGGCCTTTTCGCGGTAGTCGATGAAGTGGGTTTTGCCGTTGTGGTCGCGGATGAGCATGAAGCCGCCACCGCCGATGTTGCCTGCCGCGGGGTAGACAACGGCGAGGGCAAAGCCGACGGCTACGGCTGCGTCGACGGCGTTACCGCCTTGCTTGAGGATTTCAATCCCTGCGTCTGTAGCGTCGTGATGGATGGTGACGACCATGGCGTGTTGGGTGCGAACGGGAACTTCGGACTGCTGGGGAAAAGCAGCGGATGGAATGAGGAGGGTGGCAATCAAGGCAGCGGGCGTGGCAAACGTGGAGAGTAGAGCGGATGGGGTTTGCCGAGGCTTACGGGGCATGAAGCGATTCTCCACTGGATGATGGCGATACCAGCAGGATATATGTTGCAACTTCCATGCGAAGTCAGAGTGATTGCAGACGAGGTGCCCGACAGTACACTTGTTGTTAGTTATGGCTACGCGTGTTCGTTCGTATTCGAAGATCAATTTGGGGCTGGCGATTGGGCCGGTGCGGGCGGATGGGTTTCATGGGCTGACGACGCTGTATCAGACACTGGATCTGCATGATCTGGTGACGGTTACGGCTCGACGGAGCAGCGCGGCGGCGGAGACGAAGATCTACGTTGACGACGAATCATCCATTTGTGCCTCGGGATGGACGGAATACGGCGTGGCGGATGGTCGAACGGGCTTTGGCCAGGCTGGGAGTGGCGGCGGAGGTCGCGATTCATATCGAGAAGCGGCTGCCCGTGCAGGGTGGGATGGGGGCGGGGTCGGCAAATGCGGCGGCGGCGCTGCTTGGGTTGGAGCGGGAGCTGGGCGTTGCGCTGCCGGGGGTGGAGAGGCTGACGCTGGCGGCCGAGATTGGGTCGGATGTCCCTTTGTTTCTGCTGGGTGGGGCGGTTTTGGGGCTTGGGCGGGGGGAGCTAGTCGTGCCCATGCCTGACCTGCCGAACACGTGGTGTGTGGTGGCGGTGCCTTCCGTGGGGGTTTCGACGCCGGCGGCTTTCAAGGAGTGGGATGCACGGAGAGAGGCGGAGAGAGGCTGGAGACAGCGGAGAGCACAGTCGCCGGCCCCAGGGCATCGATAGCTCTAATATACTGATTCTAAAACAGTTATATCTTCTCCACCGTTAGTGGATGCTAAAACGGCCGAGGGAGAATTTGGAGAGGGGTTGGGCGTGACGAGGAAGGTTGGGTTGACTTCCCTGCCCCAAACCGATAGACTACAGGAGTTGAGTCTTGCTTACTCATCCCTCTCTGCAGAAGACAGGAGATAGTAGGCCCGGCACCTCCGGTATCGTTCGCGATCCTAATCCCGAGAAAAAACGGGGTTTGCCTGATGAAAGTCAGGCTGACGCGATGAACGATCTGGCCGAGAATACCCTTCTCGCGCTTGTCCGCACCGGGATTGGAAACGACGGTCTTCAAAATGATTTTGAAGAGGTCGTCTTTCCTCAGTATCCCTCCTTGCGAATAACCAAGCGTCAATTGATGGGTAGTGATTTGGATAGTTCTTCGGTAGATCGCCCTGCGATTTACGCGGCGCTATCGGGTTCTGGCTCTGCTCTGTTTGGACTTTACCGGTCCGAGCGGGATGCCAAGGCAGCTCAACTGCGCGTCCAGTCCTCTGGGGTCCAAGCTTTCCTGACGGAGACCTTGCCCCGAACCGAGTACTGGGAAAGAATGTTCGCGGAGTGACCTCGCCGGTCGATAGTAGAATCAAACTGCATCCGGCGATGTACTGGGCGATCGACTAACGGTAGGTCAAGTGCCTTTGGAGCACTTTGTCTAGGTTCGAATCCTAGTCGCCCAACCAAAAAGTCGACGCCAGATGCGACAGGAATTTAGGGATCTTAGGCGGCAGCAACAACTTGCCGCAGGAGTAAGACGATTTGGAGTTCGCCCAAACGTGGCGGACGAAGAAGTACGAAGTTTTGAAGAACCGAAGTCTTTTAGTTTTTTTGAGCAGTCCGCAACGAGGATTTCAGAAGAAGTAACGGGGCCGCAACAAGGCTTCGCAAGACAGTGCAGCAGGAACATTCAAGGTCAACCAGCCTGGAGGGTTTCACGTGAACGAACGAAACACGACTGCGGTTCTTTCCCCTATTTCAGAGCAGGCTGAAGAGACAGAAACGAGCTCTCAGCCTGCGCTAGCGCCTTCGCAGAACGGTCAGGCGAAGGTCACGCGAGCGCCAGAGGCGCCAGCACCGGAAAAAAAGCGCTCCGGAAAGCTGACAGATGATAAGCGCGTCAAGATTTTTTGCGGATCTTCCAATAAGCCTTTGGCCGAGGAGATCTGCAAGTTCGTCGGTGTGCCGCTGGGCGAGACCCGGTTGCAGAGATTCTCCGACGGCGAGGTTCATTTTCAGCTGCTCGAGAACGTTCGCGGTGCGGATGTATTTCTCGTGCAGCCTACGTGTTTCCCGGTGGATCAGCACCTTGTCGAACTGCTGATCATGATGGATGCGCTGAAGCGCGCCTCGGCCGGACGAATCACGGTTGTCGTTCCCTACTATGGCTACGCCCGGCAGGACAGAAAAGACCGTCCGCGCGTTGCCATTACGTCGAAGCTGGTTGCCGATCTTCTGACCACCGCCGGTGCAAACCGCGCTCTGCTCGTCGATCTGCACGCAGCCCAGATTCAGGGGTTCTTCAATATCCCGGTGGATCACTTGTTTGCCAGCCCGGTGCTGGTGAGCTACTTCCGGGAGCTTGACCTGCCCAATCTGACGGTAGTTTCGCCGGATGCAGGTGGTGTGGAGCGTGCTCGCTTCTTCGCCAAGAAGCTGGATGTACCGTTGGCCATCGTCGACAAGCGGCGGACCGACATCAATGTCACCGAGGTGATGAACGTGATCGGCGATGTACAGGGCCGGACATGCTTGATCCTCGACGACATCATCGACACCGCCGGAACTCTGGTGAAGACGGTGGATGCGCTGCTGGCTGAGGGCGCGGAAAAAGTTTATGCGTGCGCGACGCATCCGGTGCTTTCGGGCCCGGCTGTTGAGCGTATCGCAGCATCACGGTTGGAGCAGTTGATCGTGACGAATACCATCCCTCTGCGCGAAGATGCGTTGAAGGTGGAGAAGATTAAGGTGCTTTCGATTGCTGGGCTGCTTGGCCGGGCGATCGAGAGTATTCACATGGAGACCAGCGTCAGTACGCTGTTCAACTAGGTCGCAATAGCTGAGGGCGGCCTGGTAACCCAGGTAGCTTTCACAAAGAACAAAGGGAGCAGAGCTCAACTCTGTGCCCGAAAGGAAGATTCATCATGGCAACATCCACTATTGAAGCAGTCGTCGCAACGCCCCGTGAGGGCAAGTTCAACAAGAATGCCGCTCGTCGCGTTCGTGTCTCCGGTAAGATTCCCGCCGTTGTTTACGGTGCGGGACAGGACGCAGTTGCGGTTGCAGTCGACCCTCGCGTGATCACTAAGATTCTGCACTCCGACTCCGGCCACAACACGATCTTCGACCTGAACGTTGAAGGCTCGGCTGTTGTGAAGGCCATGATCGTTGACTGGCAGAATGAGCCAATCAAGGGCACCCTGCTGCACATCGACCTGAAGCGCATTGCGATGGACAAGATGATGACAGTCTCGGTGCCAATTCAGCTGGTTGGAACACCGGTCGGCGTGAAGTCACAGGGCGGTATTCTCGAGCACGTTATGCGTGAGGTCGAGATTGAGTGCTTGCCGAATGACATCCCGAGCCACCTCGATGTCGACGTCTCGGGACTGGAGCTGCATGGCATCATCCACGTCTCGGATCTGCCGCACTCGGGCAGCATCAAGTTCCTCGGCGATGAGAACGCGACGGTTGCACACGTCACGATCATCAAGGAAGAGGTTGTTGCTGTTGATGCCGTGGTTGCTGCTCCGGCGGAGCCCGAGGTTGCCAAGAAGGGCAAGACGGATGCCCCTGCGGCTGCTGCTCCTGCTGCCGATGCCAAGGACGCGAAGAAGAAGTAGTTTTACGCGGCCTGCGAATCTTTCGAGATCTGCAGGCCGCCTGAGTTTGCTGGAAAGGGAAACAAAGCGTGAAGTTGATTGTCGGTCTCGGCAACCCCGGTATCGAGTATCAGTTCACGCCGCACAACGCTGGCTTTCTGGCTGTGGATCGCATCGCGGACGACTGCGGCGTGGTCCTCTCCAATCGCCGGGGACGGGCACTAACGGCGAAGGCAAGACTTGCAGGGCAGGATGTTCTGTTGGCTAAACCTGAGACGTACATGAATCTGAGTGGGCTTTCGGTGGCCGCTCTGATTCAGGAGCTCGAGATTGTAGTTCCGTCGGAGGATTTGATTGTCCTCTATGACGAGCTGGCACTACCGCTGGGCACGATTCGGATTCGCGAGCGTGGTTCGGCAAATGGGCACAACGGAGTGAAGTCGATCTCCGGCGTGCTTGGCACGGAAGAGTGGCTTCGCATTCGGATTGGCGTCGGGAAGCCGGCGTTGGCCGATGGAAGAGAGATCAAGGCTGGCGGCAAGGATTATCTGCTGTCGCCGATGCGCAAGCAGGAGCTTGCGGTGTTGGATGAGGTGCTCGACAGGGCGAAGAGTGCTGTCGAAACGGTGTTGACCGAAGGGGTTGGCGCCGCGATGAACAGGTTCAACCGTCGGCCGGACGATTCAGAGAGTGGATCGGATGAGTCGAAGGGGAAGTAAAGAAGCGGTAGCGAAGGTTGTTACTTAGACGTAGTCGAAATTCCAAACCGGGTTGGCAGAACAGACGTCAGCACGGTGCGAAGCAGAACTTCGCAGAAAGAAGTAAATCGAATGAATCGTACTTACGAAATCATGTTCATCGTCCGTCCGGACGTTGAAGAAGCCGAACTCGACAAGCTGATTGAAGGCTTCTCCGCGAACGTCACCAATGGTGGCGGCGAAGTGAAGAGCGTCGAGAAGATGGGCCGCCGCCGGCTCGCCTACACCGTCCGCAAGTTCAACGACGGTTTCTACATCCTGCTGAACGTTGCCGCCGCCGGCTCGCTGATCACTGAGATCGAGCGCCGCCTCCGCGTCTCTGAGCAAGTGATCAAGTTCATCACTGTTCGCATGGACGAAGAAGAGAAGCGCCTCGCAAAGATCAAGGCCATCCGCGACACGAAGGTGAAGCGCAGCGCGCAGCCGATCGCCGCTCCAGTACAGGCCCCAGTCGCAGCACCCGATGCTGGCACCGAAGAAGAGAAGAAGCCTGTTGCAGCAGCTCCTGCCGAGCACGTCGCCACCGACGCACCGGCCGAGACTGTCTCCACTGCGGTCTAGCTTCCGCTTCGCCTGAATATTCGCGATGAGAATCAAACCGAATCGCACAACGCACTACGAACACCAATCTTCGCTTCCAATCGGCTGCACTTCGCAGGTTGTTCAGAGGCTCCAACGCGAACCTGGAGCGAGGAGAGGCACAACGTACCTGAGAGGGAAATATCATGGCTGACGAAACCAGCACGCAATCTACTGAGCAGCACGCACCTACATCTCGCCCGGCGCACTCTGGTCCTGGCGCAGGTCCCCGTACCCCACGTCCCGCCGGCGCACCCGGTGGTGGTCCTGGCGGACGGAAGTTCTTCCGCCGCAAGAAAGTCTGCAAGTTCTGCACCGAGAAGATCGATGCCATCTCCTACCGCGACGTTCGCCTGCTTCAGGGCTTCGTCGCCGAGCGTGGCAAGATCGTTCCGCGTCGCTTGACCGGTGTCTGCACACGCCACCAGCGCAAGCTCAGCCTGGCAATCAAGCAGTCGCGGAACATCGCCCTGCTCGCCTTCGCTGCACGCTTCTAACTTTCCGCTGCGGCGGAACTATCGGACACGCAAGACTGGCGGCACCAGAAGCCAGAGACGAAATCGGAGATATGCAATGGAAGTCATTCTGAAGGAAGACGTAAACAAGCTCGGACATCGCGGCGATGTGGTTAAGGTCGCTGACGGCTACGGGCGCAACTACCTGCTGCCGGAGAAGCTCGCCATCGAGGCGACCCTCGCAAACAAGGCAGTCATCGAGCAGATGAAGGCATCGGCGGTTCGTAAGTCCGCCAAGGAGAAGACCGGGGCCGAGCAGTTGGCCACGCAACTCTCTGAGGTTGAGCTTGTGTTCGAGCGCAAGGTTGGCGAGAACGAGCATCTCTTTGGCTCGGTCACCTCGGGCGACATCGCCCACCAGCTTGAGGCGAAGGGCTTCACCATCGATCGTCGCAAGATCTCCCTCGAGGAGCCGCTGAAGACGATCGGCGAATACCACGTTCCCGTGAAGCTGCACCGCGAGGTCACCAGCCACGTGAAGGTGACGGTCAAGGGCGATCAGCCCGAAGCCGAAGCAGTAGCCGCCACCGTTTAATTCTTAGCAAGACAAAATCAAAAGCGCATCTGCCCGACGAAGTTTTCGTTTGGCTGATGCGCTTTGTTTTGCGATGAAGTCGTTTGAAGAATGAAGCCGCGCTACTCGTACTTGAGCGTCTGCACCGGATCGAGACGAGCGGCGCGGTTCGCGGGGAGCGTTCCGAAGAGCACACCGACGAGTACAGAGCTGCCAAGTGCGAACACGGGCGCCCATGGGTTCATCGGTATGGTAAACGGAGTTAGCAAACCCAGCGTGAAAGGGATGGCAAGGCCAAGGATGGTGCCGATCAGTCCGCCGCTTAATGAGAGGAAGACCGCTTCAGTGAGGAACTGCATGCGTATCTCACGGCTGGTTGCGCCGAGCGCCTTGCGGATACCGATCTCCTTCAGGCGCGACTGAACGTTGGCGAGCATGCTGTTCATGATGCCGACGCCGCTGACGATCAGGGTGATGCCCGCTCCGAGTGTGAGCACGATCGTGAGCATGTCGGCGATCTTGGCCATGCTGCTGAGGAGGTCGGTGAGCGTCGCCGCGCTGTAGACGGAGCTTGCATAGTGACGCGACCGGACGATGGCGAGCATTCTGTCTTTGGCCGGAATCACCATCGAAGGGTCACGCATGGTGAAGAAGATCTCTTTTAGCGCATTGGTTCCCTGAAAGTAGCGAGCGACAGGATACGGAATGAGCAGCGTGTGTTCGCTGATCTCCGATTGACCGTAGGTATCGAAGCTCTCCCTGAAGACGCCAATGATGACGAACGGTATGCCCTTGATGCTGATGGTTCTTCCGACAGCGGCATCGGAGCTGCCATAGAGCTGAATGGCAAACGGCTTAACCATGACCGCGACTTTCTCGTGGGCAATGGCGTCCTGGTCGTCGAAAAAGCGCCCAGAGACAACAAGAAGATTACGCACGATCCGATATTGGGGCGAGACGCCGAGCAGCATCGTCGACTGGGTGATGCCGCCGCCCAGGCTGACGTTGTCGTGAAACTCAAGCATGGGCGAGGAGGCGACGATGCCGGGAACCTGGTCGAGGACCGCACGCATATCGTCGAGGGTCATGTAGTCCGGTGTGCTGGTGTTGTCCGGGCCGGTTACGGTGCCACCGTCGTACTGCAGTTCAACTTTATTTGGGCCGATGCTGGTGAGTTGGTCCAGCGCGTACTGCTTACCCGTCGAACCTAACGTGGCCACCAAAATGATGGAGGCTGAGCCGATGACCATACCGAGCATCGTGAGCAGAAATCTCGTTTTGCTGGAGCGAAAGCTGTCGACCGCAAGCCTGACGACCTCGCTGAACATCATCGTCGAACGCGCGCTGGCCAGCGTACGGTCGAAGGAGCTCGGTTTGGGGAGGTTCGTGGTTGCCATCGGCTTTAATGATTAGACGCCTTTCAGTATCGCAGCAGTGCATAGTTTCTCGCTAACATGTTCGGCCTAGTGATTCTGGATTATCACCCACTGCGGATGCATGAAGCTGTGGGTCGGATTGTTCACACTATGCAGCATCGAGATCTGTACGTAAATTACTGAATTTATGATAGTTGGCTCATGTTGATATGCACAGTGGACCGTGCACACCCGCGGCAGTGGCGTGGAGCTAAGTTTGGGTCAAGCTCTAGTTCAGTTTCCCTTAAGCTTCGAAGTGCATGATCTTTGGATGAGCTTGAGATTCTGAGCATGTGACTCTCATTACTCTATGGTGCTTCCGGCATCTGCCGGCTGATCGGATTATCGTAGGGGCTGCTGGCGGCTTCGATCTTCGGAACAAGGAACAAGAAGGGCCTCAGATCTAATGAAGCTTCAAAAATGAAGCTCAACGGCTTGAACGGTTGAGTTTGAGAATGTAATAAGTCGGGATTTGAGAGCGCATTATGCGAGTGCTGCTGGTTGAGGACGAGATTCGGTTGGCCGAAAACGTAGCGGAAGCGTTGCGCGATGGCCCTGGTTACGCCGTCGATCATGCCGAAGATGGGCTGACGGCCCTCGATTTGGCGCACAATCTTTGCTACGACCTCATCATTCTCGATCTCATGCTTCCCGGAGTTGACGGGCCCACCGTGCTTCGTCGCATCCGGGCGCGCGGCGACCATACTGCTGTTCTGGTTCTTACAGCACGCAGTGAACGAGCCACCGTAGTTCAGCTTTTGAATGACGGCGCCGACGACTATCTCAACAAGCCTTTCGATCTTGGTGAGCTGATTGCCCGCTGCAAAGCGCTCATCCGGCGTGGCAAAGGAGTTGCAACCTCCGCGCTCCGGATCGGGGATCTTGAACTTCACACCGGCGAACAAACGGTTCTTCGCGATGGTCAGCCGATCATGCTTTCGCCAATGGAGTATCGGATTCTGGAATACCTTATGCATCGCCCACGCATCGTTGTGTCAAAGCGTGAGCTGCTTGAGCATATGTACGACTACAACTGGGAGCACCACTCCAACGTCATCGAAGCGCACGTCTCAAACCTTCGCCGCAAGCTGGGCAATGGAGCGAATCACCTTAGTATCGAAAACTTGCGAGGACGTGGTTACAGGCTCGTCGTCGAACAAACCAGCGTGAAGGAAGATGAGGTCGAGCTGAGGTGAAAGTCTATTCCCTAACCCGGCGTCTCATCACCGCGGTGCTCCTCGTCGAGCTCTGCTCTGTACTTGCGCTCATCGGGGTCGCAAGTACCTACGAGGCAGTCTCTAGTTTTCGAGCACTCGATGTAATGCTTCGTGGGCGAGCAGATTCTCTTCTGGGTGCTGTTCAGGATGCCGAGGATCCCGAAGATAATGTGATGCTGGATGGGACCCAGGGCCTAACGCCTAAGCACGACATCTATGTCGTTCGGGATGAGCGGGGACGGCTTCTTGGCTCCTACAACTGGCCCGGTGGCGAACAGTTAGCGGCAAGTAATGACTCGAGAGAATTCCGCGACCTCACTGTTTCTGGCGTGCGTTACCGGGTTATCCGCATTAGTGGTTTACGGATGGTGGATCCAGGTGATGTCGGTGGTGGTATCCCCAGACACGTCGTCATTCTTTATGGTTCGCGCACTCATCCTGTTTGGGAACGAGTTCGCAATGCAATTTCTTCTACGCTTGCGCCGGGTTGGTTCTTCTTACGATTACCGGATTTATCCTCTTGTATCTGCTGCGACATGGGCTCCGACCACTCCACGAATTAGCCGATCAAGCGGGCCAGATCTCGGTGAAATCGTGGAATCTTGGACCTTCCAATCAAGCGCGTTACGTGCGTGAACTCGTGCCACTGGTATCTGCTATTGAATCTTCTCTCGACGGCCTGGAGCATGCTTTCATACAGCAGCGACAGTTCGTCAGCGACGCTGCACACGAGTTGAAGACTTCAGTTGCAGTGCTCAAATCCTCGTTGCAGGTACTAACGATGCGGACCAGGTCTGCCAAGGAATACGAAGCTGGACTTGACCGCGTGCAACTTGACTCGGAGCGTATGGAAGAGCTCGTTGCGAAGATGCTCACACTTGCCAGGCTCGAAGATGAGTCTCCGCAACAGGAACCTTTGCAGACTGTCGAGCTAGCTGACGTCCTGCACGATGCAGTGGATCAGTTTCATACGCTGGCTGAGATGACGAAGGTCCGCGTTGTTGTGCACGTCGAGGGTCCTGCGCCGATTCAAGCTGAGCCCGACCAGCTTCACCTGCTTTGCTCCAACCTCCTCCAGAATGCTCTGCAGCATAGCCCCCCGGGGAGCGAAGTTCGCGCAATGATCTTTTTGCGTGGAGCGGTCGCTGAGTTGAGAATCGAGGACGATGGTGATGGCATTCCGTCTGAGATCCTTCCTCGCGTGTTCGATCGTTTCTATCGCGGAGATCCGTCGCGTAGCCGGCGAACAGGAGGTACCGGCCTCGGGTTGGCGATCTCGAAGGCCGTCGTTGTGCGATGCCATGGAGAAATTCGCCTGGAAAGTAAGCCTGGTCACGGCACCAGCGCTGTCGTCTTACTACCTCTTGCTACAAAGAGTAGCCAGTCGGAAGAAAAGGCGCCGATTCCAGAACACGCACGAGGAACTGTGCCGTCTTAAGGATCCCTTAAGCTGACCTTGCGATAGTGAAAGAACGCACGATGTGCGCATCTCCTTTTGGAGTCTCTCATGCCGAACTGCCGTACAGCCTTCAGTCTTTCGCTCGCTGCTTTTGTCTTCACCAGCTCTGTTCCGTCAACGCCAGCGTTTGCGCAAAAGCCACTTCAGATTGAACAACGGTGGACCATTGGCGGTGCCGGAGGATGGGATTACTTGACTGTCGACTCAGAGGCGCATCGCCTCTACATAGCGCATCAGACGCAAGTTGATGTCATTGATAC
This sequence comes from uncultured Acidobacteriaceae bacterium, assembly GCA_963771625.1. GTDB lineage: Bacteria > Acidobacteriota > Terriglobia > Terriglobales > Acidobacteriaceae > Edaphobacter. Next base: position 103,339 of record CAVYUE010000015.1, on the reverse strand, counting down.
GAGCAACGGCAAGGTGCTTGGAGCGGTCCACAACCTCGTCCGTTGCCATGGCATCGTGATATCGCCTGACCACAAGGTTGGCTTCGTGTCGGATGGGGGAGCCAATCATGTTGTGGCCTTTGACCTAAGCAGCTTCGAAACGCTTGCGACGATTCCGGCCGGCACTAATCCAGACGGTATGACCTACGAGCGCTCGACAAACACCCTCTGGGCTTTCAACGGTACGAGTAAGAATGCAACCATCATTGATGTAGCCAGTCGAACTGTTGTGGGCACGACAGCACTTCCTGGCAAGCCCGAGTTTCCCGTTAGTGACGATAAGGGCACTGTCTTCGTAAACATCGAAGACAAGAATGAGATCGTGCGGCTGGACGCAAAAACCTGGCAGATTACCGCAACGTGGCCACTGGTGGGATGTGACTCTCCGTCCGGCTTGGCGTTTGATCGAGCGGGTGGGCGTCTCTTCTCCGTATGCGACGGGAAGAAGATGGCGGTTACTAACGCTAGTACAGGTAAGTCCCTCGGAACACCAACCATCGGAGAAGGACCAGACGCGGCCGCTTATGACCCAAACAGAAAACTGGCGTTCTCCTCTAACGGTGAGGGCACGCTTACTGTCGTCGACGCAGGGAGGCCAGGTTATGCCGTTCTGCAGACGCTGCCGACGATGAAAGGCGCGCGTACCATGGCGCTCGACTCCTCAACTGGAAAGATCTACACAGTAACGGCTCAGTTCGGCCCAACGCCATCAGCAACGGCCGCGACTCCGCGTCCAAGACCATCCATAGTCCCAGGCAGCTTCACGGTGCTTGTCATCGGCCGAGATTGACAACACTCCTTACATGCACTGAGTCAGATCATGAAACCATCTCTTCTGCTTTCATCCATTACGGCGGCTTCCTGCGTATCGATCTTTCTTAGCTCGCCAGCCACAGCTCGAGCATGGCAGACATCTGCCGTTCTCGGGCAGGCAAGTTTGGCAGACCATATACCGCAGGCTGCTCCGCAAGCCGGGCCAACCATAAGCACCGCATCACAGGCGGTTGGGCAACCTGGGGTTCAAAACGGAGCCACCATTACGTTGGAACAAGCGCTGACGCTGGCACGAACGAACGAACCTACGTTTGCGGCAGCAGTCGCTATCAGTAAGACCGCTCAGCTTGATCATGCCATTGCTCGATCGGCATTGCTTCCTTCTGTCGTCTACCACAACCAGTACCTCTACACTCAGCCGAACGGTGCAATCAATCAGGCTGGCTCTGTAGGAACTCAGGCCGCCCCGAAGTTCATCGCAAACAACACCGTGCACGAATACGTTAGTCAGGGCGTCGTTACTGAAACAGTTGGTTTAGCTCAATACAGCGCTCTTGCACGCGCGGGGGCAGCAGAAGCCATCGCGAACGCCGAACTTGAGATCAGTCGCCGTGGTCTCACGTCAGCCGTGGTCGGCCTCTTCTACAACTTCGTCGCCTCACAGAGCCGGATTGAGATTCAGCAACGCGCGTCCAGCGAAGCCGATAGCTTTGTTATCCAGACTCAGCAACGCGAAGCTGAAAGGGAGGTCGCGCATGCCGATGTGATCAAGGCGCAGCTGACTCTTCAGCAGCGCCAACGTGATCTCGCAGATGCTCAACTACAGCTACAGAAGGCGAAGCTCGATCTTGGCGTCCTATTGTTTCCGGATCCTCGTTCGTCTTATACGGTTGTGTCTTCTGCTTCCACCGATCTACCTGAACGCTCAAAGGTCGACTCCGAAGCAGCAACCAATAATCCTGAGCTTAAGAGCGCACTCGCTACGCTACGTCTGAAGGACGCGGACGTTACCATGGCTCGCGCTGCCTATCTACCCGATCTGGCTCTTGCTTACTCTTACGGTATCGATGCGCCGCAGTTTGCGATCAATGGGCCCGACGGAGTTCGTAACCTTGGCTACTCTGCTTCGGCTACACTCGATATTCCAGTGTGGGATTGGCTCGCAACTCAGCACAGAGTCAAGCAAGCTCACATACTCCGCGATGCGGCCAAGGTTTCTCTTACCTCGACACAGCGAACGTTGATCGCACAGCTCGAAGAGTTTTACGGTGAGGCTGTCCTCTCTCACGATCAGCTCCAATCTCTTGAACTTAGCGTTCAAACGGCTAGAGAGAGTTTACGACTCACTCGCCTTCGCTACTCAGCCGGAGAGTCCACTGTCCTCGAGGTCGTTGACGCGCAGAACTCGCTTACCACCGCAGAACTTGCTTTTCAGGATGGGACTATTCGTTATCAGCTTGCTCTTGCCAACTTGCAGCTTCTCACCGGGACGATCTGACCGTGAAAAAGATGACAACTCAAACCGAAACTCGCAACGCAATTGCGATCTCTTTGCTCCTTTCGGTATCGCTTATCTTCAGCGGCTGCAAGAAGGCTGATGACACGGTGGACAAGCCCACTGTCACAGTGCAGGCCGTTCATCCTCAGATCGGTGATATCACCGAAGAGATCTCGGCTGACGCTACCCTCGCGCCGGTAGCACAAGCGGCGATTCTGCCGAAGATTTCAGCGCCGGTCAAAAAGTTCTACGTTCAGCGCGGCTCGCGTGTGACGGCAGGCCAACTCGTCGCTACGCTGGAGAACGAAGATCTCGCGGCCGCAGCTCTCGACAATAAAGGCGCCTACAATGCCGCGAAGGGAGCTTACTCGGCCGCAACTCAATCCGCCGTGCCTGAAGAGCAGACACGCGCGAGACTGGATCTCGAACAGGCAAAGACTACTCTCGATCTCGACAAGAGCATTCTGAAGAGTCGCAAACAGCTGCTCGCGGAGGGGGCGATTCCAGGCCGCGACTTCGATCTTGCCCAGGCCACAGCCTCTCAGGCACAGGCCGCCTATGACATCGCGAAGCTGAAGTATGAGGCTCTTACAAAGACCGGCACGAGTGCCTCGCTCGAGTCTGCTAAGGGGCAACTCACGTCTGCTGAAGGCAAATATCTTGGGGCAGAGGCGCAACTCAGTTACACCAACATTCGAACGCCAATATCTGGCGTGGTCACCGACCGGCCTCTGTTTCCCGGCGAGACCGCTGCCACTGGCACGCCGGTTGTGACGGTCATGGATACCTCCGCCATGATCGCCAAGTTGCACATCGCTCAATCACAGGCACAGCGGCTCAGCGTGGGGTCCAGCGCGTCCGTCACGGTTCCCGGTGTAGACGAAGCGCTCGATGCCAAGGTCTCTCTGATCAGTCCTGCGCTTGACCCAGGGAGCACCACTGTCGAAGTTTGGGTGCGTATAGCGAATGCAACGGGTACGCTGAAGCCCGGAAGCACGGTTCACGCCACACTTAAAGCACGTACTGCGCAGAACGCGTTGCTCATTCCCACGGCGGCACTGCAGCGTTCAACAGAAGGTGCTGGAAAAATCGTCATGGTCGTGGGCGCCGATGGCGTAGCCGTAAAGCGCAGCGTCACTGTCGGAATTCAAAATGCCGAATCAACACAGATTCTCAGCGGCCTCAAACCCGCCGACACCGTAATCGTCACAGGAGGGTATGGCCTGGACGACGGCACGAAGGTAAAAGTTGGCCCCGCTGAAACCAAAGATTCGGATGACCCAGATGCTGGCGATGCCAAAGCAGGAGGCAAAGAGTGAGCCTGCAAACCCCTGGCACCAGCGAGGATCACACCTTCTGGCTATCACGTGCATCCAAACCAATCTTCTTCTTCCTTGCAGTTCTTACCGTGGCAGGCATCTACGCGTCATTTCAGGTGCCGATATCCGTCTTCCCTAGTACAAACTTTCCCCGCGTTGTCATCGGTGTCGATAACGGCGTCATGCCTGTGGAGCAGATGCAGGTCATCATCACCAAGCCCATAGAAGATGCCGTCAACAGCGTTCCCGGTTTGGTGACAGTTCGCAGCACCACAAGTCGCGGATCGGCCGAGGTCAGCCTCTTCTTCGACTGGAACGTCGACATGTCGCGCACGCTGCAACTCACCGACTCTGCCCTTGCGAGGATACAGTCGACGCTCCCTTCTACAGCAAAGATCACCACCAATCGGCTCACGTTCTCCACATTTCCAATCCTTGGCTATGCGCTCACTGCAGATGACCGCGGCGCCAACACTGTTTCCCAGACTTCCCTCTGGCAGATTGCTAACTATGATCTGAAGCCGCCTCTGAGTCGCGTCACCGGTGTAAGCACGGTCGTCGTACAGGGCGGCAAAATCCCCGAGTTCCACATCGTTCCTGACCCCGCTCGGCTTCAAGCCTCCGGAGTTACCGTTCTCGACCTCGTCAACGCCGTCCAGACATCGAATATCATCGACTCTCCCGGTCTTTACGAAGCTGATCATCAACTCATTCTCGGACTCGTTGGTGCACAAGCTCACGATGTAGAACAGTTGGGCCAACTCGTCGTCAAAACCACGAGCTCAGGCGCCCCAGTTCGCATCTCCGATGTCGCGACACTCGCCCCAGCGACACTTCCCGTCTACACGTCGGTCGATGCGAATGGCAAACCCGCGGTGCTCCTCAATATCACGCGCCAGCCTTCCGGTAACACCGTCGCTGTAGCCAATGCTGTTGCCGCCCAGATCTCCCAACTCAGTAAAACGCTCCCCCCCGGCGTTCATCTCACACCCTTCTATGACCAATCGGAGTTGGTCCGCGAAAGCATCTCGAGCGTCCGTGACGCAATTCTGATTGGGCTGGTCCTCGCTTGCATCATTCTTTTTCTTTTCCTGCGCGATTGGACCTCTTCTCTTGTCGCTGGCCTGGTGATTCCAGTTACCGTGGCCGTTACTATTCTGTTTCTGTGGATCATTGGGCAGAGCTTTAACCTGATGACTCTTGGCGGTCTCGCAGCAGCCATCGGTCTTGTCATCGATGATGCGATCGTGGTCGTGGAAAACATCATCGTCCACCGCGATGGCGGTCAGTCGCGTACAGCAGCCGTACGTTCGGCACTTAGCGAAATAACCGTTCCACTTATCGGTTCCACGATCACGCCAGTCGTGGTCTTCCTTCCCCTTATTGCCGTTACAGGCGTTACGGGCAGCTTCTTCCGGGCGCTTGCATTAACGATGACGGCGTCGCTGCTCACGTCGCTTCTGCTTGCCTTGACCTTTACTCCTGCGCTGTCACTTTCGCTTCTCGGCTCGCATAGAAGGAGCAGTGCGGCGGAACTGAATTCAACGAACAGCGCTGATAGCGACACTAAAAGCCACGACGAGAGTGGTCCTGTCATGCAGCAGATACTGACCGTTCATAATCGCCTGCTGGACTGGACGATTCACCGGCCCTGGGCGCTCGTAGCCATCTCTCTTACTCTCGTTATCATCGGTTTCTTTGCCTACAGCGCGCTCGGTTCGGATCTTCTGCCATCCATGGATGAGGGCAGTTTCATACTCGATTACATCATGCCGGCTGGAAGCTCGCTCACAACCACTGGACAAGCCCTGGATCGGGTCGAGAAGATTCTCCGCTCCGTACCTGAAGTGTCCATCACGACGCGGCGCACTGGTCTTCAACTGGGACTCGCGGCCGTCACGGAAGCCAACACGGGCGACATCTCCGTCCGCTTGAAGTCCAAACGATCGCGCCCCATAGACGACATTATCTCGGACGTGCGCCAGCAGATCAAAGAACAGGTTCCTGAACTCGATGTTGAGTTCACACAGGTTCTGGAGGACATGATTAACGATCTTTCCAATTCTCCAGAACCGGTGCAGATCAAACTCTTTTCCAACGATGCCTCGCTGCTCCACGAGCTTGGGCCGAAGGTACAAACTGCAATATCTGCAATCCCCGGCATCGTAGATACGCAGAACGGCGTGGACAATACCCTCAGCGGCCCAGCCACAACATTTCAGGTTGACCCTGCTCTCGCTAGTCGCCTCGGCTTCACTGTGCAGGAGGTGGCAGAAGACGCCACTTCGTTGCTCGACGGTTTGCCAGCGACTGACCCCATGATCGTCAATGGCAGACCCTACACCGTGCGTGTTCGTCTGTCTGATGAGCATCGCGCGTCACTAAGCACTATTGAGAACACCGTCTTCAACTCCTCTACCGGTCACACTGCAACACTCGGCTCCTTGGCGGAGATCAAAGAACTTCCGCCGCAAAACGAGATCCGCCGCGAGAATCTCCAGCAGGTTGTCCTCGTTAGCGGTCGCCTCGAAGGCTCGAACCTCGGCGACGCCATGGTCAAGGTTAAGCGTGCAGTCGCGAAACTCAATCTTCCCTCCAGCGTCCGCGTCGAGTACGGAGGCACCTACCAGGAGCAGCAAAAGTCATTCCACGAACTGGCGCAGGTTTTGCTTCTCGCACTGGCCCTCGTCTTTGGCGTTCTCCTCGCAGAGTTCCGCAACTTTGCCGCGCCCATCGCTATTCTCACCAGCTCTATCCTTTCAATGGCAGGTGTCGTACTCGCGCTCCTCATCACCAGGACAGACTTCAACGTAGCCAGCTTCATGGGCCTCATTATGGTCATCGGCATCGTCGCGAAGAATGGCATTCTCCTGCTTGACGCTGATCAACGTGCCCGTGCTGCAGGAGCGGATTCGCTCAATGCCATGACGCAAGCTGCTCAACGTCGTCTCCGCCCCATTGTTATGACGGCAACCGCCGCGATGTGCGGGATGCTTCCTCTTGCATTCGCGCTTGGTGCAGGCTCACAGATGCTGCAGCCACTCGCAATTGCGGTCATCGGCGGCCTGTTGATCTCAGTCGTTCTCAGCCTCATCGTGACACCAGCGATGTACTACCAGCTCACACCTCGGCTCCCTAAGGCAGAACCTCATAGGTGACGTACGCGAAACGCATGGAATCGGGAGCCCAGGAGTTGACGTTCATCGTTCCTTGGCCACCAGTAGCTTCTACGAGTTTCTTTTGGGAGCTCGAAACTTTATTGTGATCGATCGCGACTAGTTTGAGTTCGACGGAGACGTTGCGAGGATTGTGAGTGGGTGTACCGGCGGGATAGCCGATGTACACCATCTTCTTGCCGTCGGGCGAGATGTGGGGGAACCAGTCTTCAAGTCCGTCGTTGACGACCATCTCGGCCTTCTCATCGTTGGGACCTGCGCCTTCAGCGGGGAAGCGCCAGATAGCCTGTTTTCCGGAGCGATCGGAGTTGATGTAAATCCACTTGCCATCGGGAGAGTAGTCCGGGCCGTCGTCCTGGTGGATGTTGGAGGTAAGTTGCTTCTCGGGTCCACCGGCGGCTGGTACGCCATAGATGTCATATTGTCCGCTGCCGTTGCGCTGGGCCACGAAAGCGAGTGTCCTGCTGTCTGGCGACCAGCCGTGGAAGTAGCTGGGTGAATCGGATGTCATCAGTTTTGCGTTGTTGCCGTCGGCATCAGCGAGAAAGACCTGAGATCTCTTATGCGGCGGGACCGTGGCTGAGAACGCAATCTTCTTGCCGTCGGGTGAGATGGCCTTATCGTTATTGCACTGATAGTCCGCAGGAATAGCCAATTTTGTCGCCTCAGCTGTGCCGTCCTGCTTAAGGACGAGCTTGTAGATCGCCCCGCCAGAGTTGGCGATGAGGTACTTCCCGTCAGGAGACCAATTAGGCGCCTCCCATATCGAATCCGCTGTGTAAACCAGATGCGAAGAGCCGTCGTGCAGATCGTAGACGAAGAGACGACTGCGCAGATGCTGCTCTGCTGCGTGCCCCGACGAAGGCTGTACGTTAGGAGTCTGCGCTAGCAGAGAGGCGGAGACTACGGCGAGCTTGCAAAAGAATCCCATTCGGATCGAAAGCACTTTCATGTGTGTGTGACGCTCCTCTTTGGCGAAAGTCGCAAGGCTTCATTTGCAGACGGCGACCTTTAGCGGGCGCCGTCGATCCCACTCAAACGGGCTTAATCAGCCACTTTTATGACGCTACAGGGACAGCTTTGTTCTCTTGCGACTCGCAGCGCCATGATACCGTGGGAGAACCGAATATGCCCGGCGCAATGGGAAAATTGAGATCCGACTCTATTGGTAGCGACTGCAAGCCGCGAACTAAACTGCCGGTCGCACCGTTCTATGGATGGATAACGGCTGTCGTGCTTTGGAGCTTAGCCGCAGCTGCGGTTCATGCTCAACAGCAACAACCGAGTTCGGGTCCGGCGATAGTGCAGCCCGGTGCGCCTGGAAGTCCAAGTAAGAGGCTTCCGCCTTCTACAACGGGTGTGGCGCCACAACGATCGCCGGCTGATATCGAGTTCATGCAAGGCATGATTATGCATCACGGGCAGGCCGTCGAGATGACCGCACTGATTCCGTCGCATACGGAGAATAAGGAGATCCGCTCTTTAGGAGCGCGTATCGGTCTTTCGCAGGCGGATGAGATGAAGTTCATGAAGCGTTGGCTTCAGGCGCGCGGCGAGCCTTTGTCGATGGCGATGCCGGGAATGCCGGATATGGATATGAGCGGCCATCCGATGCAGGCCATGCCGGGAATGCTGACACCCAAGCAGATGGACGAGCTACGGCACGCGAAGGGCACGGAGTTCGACCGACTGTTTTTGACAGGTATGATCCAGCACCACAACGGAGCGTTGGTGATGGTCAAGCAGTTGTTCGATACGGCCGGTGCGGGACAGGATGCGGAGCTGTTTGACTTTGCGACGGACGCGGACAATACACAAAGGGCCGAGATCGTAATTATGCAAAACATGTTGAAGGAGAAATGATGAACCGTATGCAGTATCTCGCTTTCCGTTTGGCTGGTGTGGCTTTTGGCACGGCCTTGGTGTGTTCCAGTTGGGGAGCTTTATGGGCACAGGCCCCAGCTGCTCCGGCTGCGCAATCGGCTCCAGATGAAGAGGAAAACCCATTTGCGCCGCAACCTGCTGTACCTCTGCCGCCCGGTATGACGGGGTCGACAACGAACGATCCACGCGTGGGGCTGAAGCCCGGACTTTACGACGCGGGTGAAGCAGCAATGGGTTTGGAGCACATCGCATTTCTGAAGAAGCCTGGCGCGTTTCAGCTGTCGTCCACTGAGCCCGACGATCCGGCGGTTCAGAAGACGCTGAACCTGCTCGGCGTGAGTAACAGAGATAAGATGCCGAAGCCCATGCAGCTCGTGATTGCGCAGCTCGCCTTCGCAAACTCAGATTTTGCGTTTCAGGGAAAGCACCTGTTCCAGGGAAACTTCTACGGCGTGAATTTCTACGACATTTCAAACCCTGCAAAGGTGGCACTGATTACCTCGCTGGTGTGTCCGGGCGGGCAGGGCGATGTCTCGGTTTATGGGAACCTGCTGTTTATGTCGGTGGAGATGCCGAACGGACGGCTGGACTGTGGCGTGCAAGGCTTCCCGCCGCTGCCACCGCCAGAGCCGGGGCATGAGAAGGACCACAGAATTCCGACGGCGAGTCCGGATCGCTTTCGCGGTGTGAGAGTTTTTGATATTTCGGACATTAAGAATCCGAAGCAGGTGGCAGCTGTGCAGACCTGCCGCGGATCACACACGCATACTCTGGTGGTGGACCCGAACGATAAGGACAACGTCTACATTTACGTTTCGGGAACGTCGTTCGTTCGGCAGAGTGAGGAGCTTGCGGGCTGCTCGGGTGAGGAGAAACCGGAGAAGGACCCGAATACATCGCTGTTTCGGATCGACGTGATCAAGGTGCCGCTTGCCGCGCCGCAGCAGGCGAAGGTGGTTTCGAGTCCGCGAGTATTTATCGATGCGCGCACTGGTGCTCTCAACGGCCTGAACAATGGCGGAAGCCATGACAAGAAGGCTGAGAAGCCTGCGGACACAAACCAGTGCCATGACATCACGGTCTATTCGGCGATCGGGCTCGCGGCTGGAGCTTGCTCGGGCAATGGCATCCTGCTAGACATCAAGGACCCTGTGCATCCGAAGCGCGTGGATGCGGTGAACGATCCAAACTACTCGTATTGGCACTCTGCGTCCTTCTCAAACGACGGTACGAAGGTAGTGTTTACCGATGAGTGGGGTGGCGGGTTGCAGCCACGCTGCCGACCAACCGACCCCAACAGATGGGGAGCGGACGCGATCTTCAACCTGAAGGATGACAAGCTGTCGTTCGCGAGCTACTACAAGATGCCGGCGGCCCAAACGGAGACGGAAAACTGCGTGGCTCATAACGGCTCGCTGATACCAGTGCCCGGACGTGATATCGAAGTCCAGGCCTGGTACCAAGGCGGTATTTCGGTGATGGACTTCACCGACGCAGCGCATCCGTACGAGATCGCCTACTTCGACCGCGGGCCAGTCGATGCCAAGGCACTGATTTTGGGCGGCGACTGGTCCGCATATTGGTACAACGGCTATATCTACGGGTCAGAGATTGCGCGTGGATTGGATGTATTCAAGCTGGTGCCGAGCAAATTTCTCACCCAGAATGAGATCGATGCGGCCAACCTTGTGCAAGTCAACGAACTCAATGTGCAGAACCAACAGAAGACTGTATGGCCCTCTCAACTGACGGTAGCGAAAGCGTATCTCGATCAGTTAGGGCGTTCGCAGGCGCTTTCATCGGAGCGAATTGCAGATTTGAATAAGGCAATTACGCGGACGCAGAAATCGCATCTCGCCAAGAAAGATCTGGCGAAACTGCATGAGATGGCAGCATCTGTTGAAACGAGCGCGTCGGACGCAAAGAATCCAGAGGATGCCAAACGGCTGCATGCGCTGGCGCAGATATTGGAGAGTCCAACGGCTTAATGCTCATCACGGTGGCCTGGTGATCGTTACGCTTCAAGCAAAAACGATCACCAGGCACCCGGTACAGAAAATACCTCAACGCGCGGCTCGGTGTTTGTTGTTGTTCGGCGTCGGATGTTTGTCAGTTCCAGTGGCTATAGTTTTTCTTTGAGCTTCGCCAGGCCCTCACGAGAGATCGCCACATCATCCTCGGATTTACCTCCACTGAATGCAGCGATGACATAGCCACTCTTTCCGTGCGCTATCACGCCGCCTTTCCATCCGAACTCTCCCGTCATGGGCGGCCTGACTCCGCTCCCGCTGTCATTGTGCATATCGGCCATCTCGGCGGCTTTGGCATAGGCGATACCTAGCAGATTCGAACCCTTGTCGCTCGCCGTCGGCTCATCCCGATACTTCCCCACAACAATCATCTTTGAGCTCCACGCCTGAATCGTCTCGCCCTCGAAGTACGCGACTACGGCAACCCCAGTTACACCCAATGCCTGTGCACGCGCTCGCATCGCTTCAAGCGCTACGTCGGCGGTAGCATCGAAGTTATTCGACATAACCGCGCTCTTCGCAGCCTTTCCATCCGTCTGTGCGACGGCGAGTGCAGTCGAGATAAGAGCCGCAAGACCCAGTGCGCGGATATACCGTTTCATCGTTCCCCCTGTTGCTGTGAGAAAACTCGCTCACCATGTTTCCGATGGAACCGGCTGTTTGCCCGTATAGGGCGAGCAGCATGCAGTCTTAACCGGCTTGAACTCCATAAACTCGATGCGGCTTCCATCAGGATCGGTCAAATCGAGTTGCAACTTGCCATCGACGCCCAACACCTGCGGATTCTTGCCTGCGGGCGGCGTCCATCCGCGCTGTTCCAGTTTTTTCTGTAGATCAGCAACGCTCACCACGCCGGGAGCGATATGATCTGCGCTGCCAAGCTGCGCTGGTGTTGCGTTGGCGGGCAGATAGAGCATGTACTCGATCCAGTCGGTCCCATTGGGTACCTGCATCATGACCCAATCCACATCGCCGTCTTTTGCACCGCCCTGCCAGTACAGATGAAAGCCCAGCACATCCTTGTAAAAGTGGTCGAGCAGCGCGCGATTGTGTACCTCATAGCCTGCATGCATGATGTGCGTGCTGAGAGACCGTGCAAATACAGCAGGAGGAGGCGAAGGCACCGCTCGAACCTGTTGCGTAAATTCAACGGGGTTACCTTCCGGATCGTGGACAAGGAAGCTGCGACTGCCATCGCTCTGCACGCTGACCGAAGCCGGTACCGATATTCCTTTGCTGGCAAGATAACGCCGCAGGCCCTCTGCATCGGGGGTGGCGAAGGCGACTAGGTCCAACCGGTGCACCTGCCCGTGCACGGGCGGCGAAAGAAGTTCGACGTACTGTGCATGGTTGGCGTAGAAGCGTATCCCGGATTGCGTGCCCGTTGGAGGCACAGGCTGCCAGCCGAGCGTTCCTTCATAGAAGCGGCGTGACTTCGCAATATCGTCCGCGTAAAACGTTACGTGGGAGATACCGGTTATCTCAGGTGGCGCCTGCGCCAGTACATGGCCCGAAAGAAAAATAATGAGCGCTACCGGCAAAAGACTACTCCACCGGCATGCTCTTCCGATACCCGCCGCAGTATCACCCATCATCATGAACAAACTCCCTAAAGCAATCTCTGGTGCAGCAGCGGTGAGATTCAGTTCAACGGTTTGGGAGCCAAGACGTGGATGAGTCGCTGTCAAACGAACCGTTCCCGGCTCTTCTTTTGCGCGCAGCCACACGGCTCCGGTTCCGCCTATCAGCGCGAAGGGATTGTCGCCGATCAGAACGGCGGGGCCTTCCAACTTGAATGTGACAGGATCGTTTGCGTAGGTTCGCATAGCCCCAAACTCGTCTGTCACACGCATCACCACGCGTGTCGTGTCTGCGCCATCGGCAGAGAGCGTTTTGTCGTCGGCAACCAAAGAAAACTTCTGGTCGACGCCGAGTCCAGAGAGCGTCTTGGAGATAACCTCCTTACCCTGAAGGTAGCCAACGATCTTAAGATCTCCCCAGTCATGCCGATTAGTGCGTTTCACCTTGCTCCGGTCGAGAATGAACGGAGGATACTTCAGGTATTCGAACTCCTCCCTGTCCGGATCGAGTTCCGCGATGAGGTCCCACTGGTCTGTGGCAACGCTGTCGCTTCGCTCATAGAACTTCAGGTGGTCGCAGTTCGAACAGACGACCGCCTTCGTGAAGTTGGTCGACTCGTCGCTGTTAGCCCAATGGAAGGCGGGCTCTAGAACGATCTCTTCGGAGGGATCGCACTGCGATTTGTAAAAGCCCCCAGCGGGCTTTAGTTCGCGGAAGATATCCGTCACGCCGTGGTAGCAGATGCGATCTCCAGCGCCAAAGTTCGCGTGTGTGTTGTAGTCGAAGGCGCACCACCCGATGCCACCCGCGTACTGCGGATCGGACGCAAGCTGATTGTGGATCCGGGCGTGCCGGAGCGTGTGTTCGCGCTGACGCTCATCATCATCCGTCGTCTTAGTCGGAAATGTATGCCCAACGAACTCAGTATTCAGATACTTCGGGTGATTCGGCTTTCTTAGAGGGAAGCCAAAGTCGTTAATTGTGAAGACATCCTCAAGAAGCTCAGATTCCTTGAAGTTACGGATGCCGCCTGTCTGGCGCGTTATATCGAGCGCGTGAGCCAGCGCATTGGTGCGGGTATAGAAGCTATGGTCGTCGGGGGATTCGTTGATTCGCACGCCCCAAAGGATGATCGACGGATGGTTCCAGTCCCGTCGAACCATGCGCCCGACATTATCGATGGCAACCAGCTTCCACGGTTCAGGCCCAATATGTTGCCAGCCCGGAATCTCTTCGAGCACGAGCAAACCGATCTCGTCACAGCAATCCAGGAAGTGCCGTGATTGAGGGTAGTGGGACGTTCGGACGATGTTGCAATGTAGAGTGTAACGAAGAATCTTTGCGTCCTGACGCTGCACACGCGCCGGCATGGCCTGCCCCACGAAGGGAAAGGTCTGGTGGCGGTCCAAACCACGCAGCTTGACGATTTTGCCATTCAACGAGAAGCCGTGATCCGTAAAGGTGGCTTCGCGGAAACCAATCCGGCGGGTGTCCTCGTCCATACTCTTTCCGGCATGCAGCAGACGCACCCGAACGGTGTAAAGATTTGGTGTCGCTAGATCCCAGAGCTTTACTCCATCGATCGCCTGAAGCGTTAGCGTCTGTTTTCCCGGGTCGTTGACCGTCTCCGTGCTCAAGTAGACCGGAGCGCTCGTGGTTGGATCTACGGCTGTATCAGGATCACTCGCGGTAGAGACGCGGAAGGACTTGCTTGTCTTTGCGAGGACACGTTCGCCGTCAAGCAACTCGGCCTCGAGAACCAGATCGCCGTGAGGAGCCGTACCGGAGAGGAAGCAGTCGACATCGAGCGACGGCTTTCCACTGAGCACGTTCTTTGGATGAGCGAAGATGTTATCCAGATAGAAATTAGGCACGACGCGTAACGACACTTCGCGGTAGATACCGCCGAAGGTCATGTAATCGATTTCATTTCCGAACGGCGGAATGTCGTCCCGTTCCGTCGAATCTACCTGGACAGTGAGAACGTTTTCTCCATCGCGCCGAAGATGCTGTGTCAACTCAAACGAGAACGGGGTGAAGCCGCCTTTGTACTCGCCAAGAGAGACGCCGTTAATCCAGACAGTCGAGGCTGTCATCACGCCTTCGAAGTCTACGAAGACGCGTTTGCCCTGACTATTTGGCGGGGTCTTGAAGCGGCGGCGATACACCGAGATGAACTCGTAGTCCTTATCGTCGAAGCTATGCCAGGGAAGGGTTATGTTGGTGTGCGGAATGACCACTCGCTCGAAGGAAGAGTCGTCAAACTCCGGCGCCTCAGCTCCGGCAACTTTCGCCGGGTGGAATCGCCAACCACGGTTAATAGGCAGAATCGTTCGCCCATAAGCTGGAGGCTCCTCAGAGAAGGCGGCAACGCCTGGCAGCGTCGTCGCTGCAAGCAAGGTTCCTGTCGTTCGAAGAAAATCACGTCTATCCATAAGATCAACCTTACTGAGTTCTACATGAAGAATGCGCTTCGCTGATAGGCCAGGCGCAACTTTTTCAAAACAACTTTCAAGGCTCCCGCATAACACGCTGAGAGATTGGACCGATGATTCTTGGCAGCGAGTAGTTAGCCCAACTCTCGCTGAGCTTCCATTCTTGCCTTCTTGAGAGATGCTATCGGCTCCCCGGTCGGGTAGTACTCCATTGCGATCCAATGGCTGTAGCCGAGCGTCGCGAGCTTGCGGTAGATTGTCCCATAATCGATCTCTCCCGTCCCTGGCTCATGCCGTCCTGGTACATCCGCCACATGAATCAGGCCAACAGAATCGATGTTCTTCTCAAGCTTTTCGATAAGATTTCCGAAGCTGCGCTGCTCGTGATAAAGGTCGTAAAGAACCTTCACCTGGGGCGATCCGATAGATCGGACAAGGTCGAATCCATCACTCACACTCGCCAGATAGATCGTAGGATTTTCGAGCAGATCGATCGGCTCAATCACAATCTTGATCTGCTCTTTCGTCGCCAGCTCCGCGGCCCATTTTAAGTTCTCCACCGAGACGTCGAACTGCGCTTTCGTGTCCAGACCGGCTACTCTCCGACCTGATAGCAAAATGACCTGCCGGCATTCAAGCTCCTTCGCAGATGCTAAGTGCGAGGTGAACTGCGCTCGAAAGAGTTCGGTCTCTTCCGGAACCGCGAACCCAGCCTTCACACCACTCATAGCATCAACGACCAATCCCAGTGAGTGCATGCGCGCCTTGATTCGCTGCCTATCGTCTGGTGACCAATCCTTGAACTCCCCCACCAATTCGACACCCTGGTATCCAGCCGCCGATACGATCTCAAGTGCGCGGTCGAAGGAAGCTTGTTTCTCCAGCGCCCACAACATAAATGAAAATCGAATCTTCTCCCGGGCAGGCATACCGACCCCGGCCCATGCGGGCGTAGCAAGCGCCGCCCCCATCAACTGACCAAACTTTCTACGGTTCATAAGAGTTCTCCACAATCATGGTCCTTCAAAGTGCGCAGTGAGCCAGGAGTAACGCCTTCCTTTATGAGGCGAAGCGAAGACAGACCGGCGTTGGGACATCGATCTGAGATACGAATGTGAGACTCGGAGCACTCTCGTCGAAGGCGAAGGCCACGATCGTGTCACTGTTCTGGTTCCCGACGAGGATATGCCGTCCGTCGGGAGTTTGAATGAAATCGCGCGGTTCCCGTCCCAAAGACGGTTCCACCAGCTTTAGCTTGACGGAGCTAGTCGACGCGTCGAACGCCAGCACAGCGACGCTGTCGAAGCCGCGATTCGATGCGAAAACGTAGTTGCCCGAAGTCGATACCCGCACTGCGCTCGTCTGGTTGTGTCCCTTGAAATCGGGTGGCAACGTCGAGACCACCTGCGTCTGCTCAAATCCGTTTCCGCGCCGACGCAACACCACCAGCGTGCTGTCGAGTTCGTTGAGTAAGAACAGGTGCTGCCCGTCAGGGTGGAACGCCAGGTGACGGGGGCCTGCACCGGGGGCCGTTGTGATCCGAGCCTCGGGTCGCTCGATGAGAGCACCATCCCTAAGTTCGTACACAAGTACCGCGTCCAATCCGAGGTCAGGTACGAGCAGATCTCCCGTCCCCGGATCGAACAATATCTGATGAGTGTGCGGGCCCGTCTGCCGGATGGGATGAGCACTCGAACCTTCGTGCTGAATGTGCTCGACCATCTCATTGAGACCGCCGTCCGCTTTGCGTACGAACACCGAAATAGAGCCAGTACGGTAGTTGGCCACCAATAAGAACCGTTCGGTTGGGTCAAGTTCGAGGTGTGCCGGTTCAACCCCGGCTGAGTGAGCTGTATTCAACAGTGCGAGATGACCGGTTTCGGGATCGCGGGCATAGGCGGCAACTCCGCCACCAGGTTTGCAGTCGAACTCCACCGTCTCAATCACCGCATACAGAAAGCGCCCATCCGCAGTTGTCGTCACCCACGAAGGGTTTCTCACCTCTGCTTCGACGGTCGGTTTGCTGAAGGAAACTCCATTGAAAGTAGTACTGAGAATGCCAGTAGCATGGCCATCGACGTGAGCGAGTTTTTCGGTGTATGTCCCGATCACCAGCGACTGAGGTGCAGAGTTCATCCGATCTTCCCCGGCGAAATAGTTGTCACTCGATTACATTTGAAATGTAGCACATCTCACTATGGCCAGAGGGCTCTACGGAAGCCGGCGATCCGCTCCGCAGAGGTCGCGCACCCGGTCATGGACTAAGTCATTAGGCTCAGCGAGCGCTTCCCGACCCGGCTCGAAGGCCGCACCAATAGCAATACTTTCGACGGCTGCCCAACCAACCATCGCGGCCCCCGTTGACGTTGCTACGTCGGGTACAGGCACCGACGTTTCAACGCCGAGTGCGTCAGTCATTAGCTGAACCCAACGCTGTTCGCGCAAAAATCCACCCGTGAATACAACATGGCGAGCGGCTCCGGCTACATACTTCACTGACTCGGCAAGCTCGAGCAAAGAAGCCGCGATGCCTTCCAGCACGGCCCGCGACATGTCAACAGACCCGTGATGTGCGGATAAGCCAATGAACGCTGCCCGTAGATCCGAGCGCCATAATGGAGCACGCTCACCATGGAGATAAGGGACGAACGTCAGTGACGGATCTGGTGGAACCGAAAACGCTCCGTCTACGAGTTCGGGAATGCTCTTAGCGAGCCCCAGCCGGTCGCGAAGCCAGGTCAATACATTGCCGCCGTTACTTCCGGCCCCGCCGATCACCCAGAAGTCACGGCTTATCGGATAGCACCACGTTCGCGACTGTGGATCGATTGCACGATGAGCAGATCCTTGACGGAACGCGATGCTCGTCCCGATCGTGCATGACGCGACACCTTCGCGCATTCCAGAGGAGCCAAGCTGCGTCAGCGGCCCGTCCATTCCTCCCACCGCAACCGGCAGTCCTGCTGGCAGGCCAAGTTCGATGGCAGACACCGCAGTCAGTGGCGCCCACTCTGCCGCACCACGAATCTCAGGAAGGCGATCGGAAGTAATGCCAGTGCCGTGCAGGAGCTCCTCGTCCCAGCGCCAGCTAATACTGTCGAACATGCCCGTCGAACCGGCTGTCATTGGGTCGGTCCATAACTGACCCGTCAACCAGGAGAACACGAAGTCCTTGGCACCCGCGATGGAGCTGCCTTCGTCAAATACCGCTTGCTCGGCCAGATAGCTCAGCTTCGCCGGCCAGTAGCTCACATCCGGCGGACAGAGTGTGCGCTCGTATGCCTCTGCCAATTGTGCAGCTATCCGCTGATACGTACTCGCGGCACGTGTGTCGGACCAAAGCAGCACCTTCGCCGCTCCCTGCGGTACACCACGTTGAAGGTGCGCTACGGCAAGGCTGCTCGCGGTCCCCGACGCGCTCAACGCCAGCACCCGAAGCCCTGTGTCTTCGGCGATTGGCCGGACGACGCTGCGGACTGCATCGATTATTGCTGTCAGGTTGTGAGTGGACTCGCCGTCCGACGCGATGTGGGTCTCGAGATCGACCGCTCGTTCCGCGAGCACATGCATATCCCGTCCGTGCGCGCGAGCTCGAACTCCGCTGGAACTGATATCGATTGCAAGAACTGTATCGAGTGCCTTCAATATCTCTATGCCTGCTGTGCGAGTGGTGGAAGGGCGTCTTTTCTACCGGTCCACCGCTCCAGGATGCACGAGAGAGCATGACTGAAGATGCCGACGAGATCCACATCAGGGTCGATGAGCCATTGCAACTGGATTCCGTCCATCATCGCGTAGAGCGCGTGTATCTCTGCGACGATCGTCTTGTCATCCATCCATAAAGTTTCACCGGCATCGCGTGCCTCGCGAAGGAGCTGCACATCCGTGTCGAAGATGCGACGATACCGTGCCTGGAGAAACTCGCGTGCAGGATGCTTCGGGTTCGTCGACTCGCCTGAGAGGCTGAGGAAT
Source organism: uncultured Acidobacteriaceae bacterium (assembly GCA_963771625.1). Classification (GTDB taxonomy): domain Bacteria; phylum Acidobacteriota; class Terriglobia; order Terriglobales; family Acidobacteriaceae; genus Edaphobacter. Next base: position 84,631 of record CAVYUE010000015.1, on the reverse strand, counting down.
AACTCGATGAGTCCACGATTCGCTTGGTTGTAGATCACCGTCTCCCGGTGACGCACAAAGTGCGCGAGTCCTCGAACTTCGCCGGGATTGCGCGCCTGCGCACCGGCGTCCCAATTCTCGAGGACTGCAGAAAGAAGTCCCTCTTTGTTGCCGAAGTGTCGAGCAAGTGCAGCAGGCGTGACGCCGACTTCATTCGCGATTTGCCGGAGTGAGCCGCTGTTGAACCCGTGCGAAGCAAAGATACGGGATGCCGACTCGATGATCTTTCGGCGACTGCGGATGCCGTTCTGGTACGGGCCGCGCACAACCTTTATTTCGGACGCCACAGTATCCATCATCACGTCCTCGCTTCCTTTGGATCAGCAAACGCAGCCAAGTCGTTTAAATGTATAAGATGCCAACAGTAATCGCATGTCAACTATTAGATAAGCGGCGATTCAGCCAATTTAATAGGTGTTGATAGTGCAGTCGTCCTTGCTCACCTGAGCCTCGAAACACAAGGATTTGCCGACATCTAAATAGTTGACAGTCGATTACTGTTGTGTCTTACTTACATTTGAAAGATTTCGCCAAACTGCATTGCGCGAGTACAAGCGAAAGGTGAAGACAATGAGATTTGGCGCATCCATCTGGCCCTGGCGGTGGGATTCCCCCTATGACAAGGCCATCGAACGAATCGGCAATGCAGGTTTCCGGGCAACAGAGCTGATCGCATGGAATCGCGCGGCGCTCGATGAGTACTACACCCCTTCGACCATCACGACCCTGCGCGGCGTCCTCGCGAAAAACAACATGGTGCTGTCACAGTTCGTCGTGAATAACCGCGGAGCCGCAAGTGATGATCACTCGGTGAAGAATGCGGCCATCGAGATGTTCAAGAAGGGTGTGGACATTGCAGCTGAGCTTGGCTCACCGATCGTCAACACGGTCACTCACCTTCCGTTCGAGATCCGCTTCCCTGTCATTACGGACCGCCCTCACGTACAGACGTTCTCGCATCCCGTCGCCTCCAACCTGGACTGGAACCGGAACTGGCACGAGTACGTCGACACCATACGTCAATGCGCCGACTACGCCCAGGCTGCTGGTCTCAAGTACAGCATCGAGCCGCATCCGTTCCGTTACGGAGCGAACATCGAAGGCCTCCTGAGGCTGATGGAGGCGGTGAACTCGCCGGCACTGGGAGTCAACCTTGACCCAAGTCACCTCTTCCCCGTCGGCGACCTGCCCCACATTGCCATCTACCGCCTCGCTCCGCATGTGCTGCACTGCCACTTCTCGGACAACGACGGCGAGACGAACGTCCACTGGCGACCGGGCATGGGCAAGATCGACTGGCGCCACGTCTTCCAGGCACTCAAGGATACCGACTACAAAGGCGTCGTCTCGCTCGAGTTTGAGGATGTCCCTGGTGTCTCGCGCGGTGTCGCGGATGTGCCCGGCGTCTACAGAGGTAATGCCGACGCGACCGCAGAGTTCGAAAACGAGTATAAGATCGCACTCACGTACTTGACTGGGCTCGCACATGAGGTGAGCCTGAGCGTCGAATGACTCAGGAAGCGCGGGTCGGTGCACTCCCGTCCGCGCTGTGCATCCCGTCTAACGGCTAAAGCAATGATCCACGCTCGCTTGCTCACACGAATCAGGAATAGCGGCCGTCCGCGAGATCGAGACCCATTGGCGGCAGTCTGCATCGAACTGATCGCTGTCTCCTGTGCTCTCGAGGAGAACCAACCATGCAACACGTAAAGAAAGCACTGCTCGCTATCGAGTGCAGTGCCATGCTCGCAGTTGCGACCCTCGTTGGGTGTACATCCCATGCTCCAGCACCGAGTGCTGACTCAAATGCAGCCTCGAGCAGCGGCTACAAACTCGTCGGCGTCGCAGCGTATACGCAGGATCCCTGGTGGGCCACGCTACAGTGTGGGGCGACCAGGCAGGCCAAGGCCATGGGAGCCACGATGACGTGGTACTCCTCCGCCGTCGACACATCCAGCGCGACACAGCAAGCAAACTTCAACGCCGCCATGCTGACCAGGCCCGATGCACTGCTTTTGGCGTCGTGGCAGCCAGGCACGTTTTCCACGCAGGTCAAGAACCTCATGCAGCAGGGCACTCCGGTGATCGGCGTCAATGGCCTCATCACGCCAGCGACTGAACGTGTGGTCTTTGTAAACAGTGTAGACAACAAGGAGTTCGTCAAATTTATCGCGAACCAGCTGAAGGGTACGTCCGGCTCGATCGGTGTGCTGGGCGGCCTGGCCGGTGATGTCGATGCTATTACGCGATGGAAGCCCATCATTGAGGGGCTCAAGGAAGTCGCTCCGAACCTTAAGGCGCTGCCGACTCAGTTCGACGACTTCAATCGCACCAAGGCCTCAACCGTGGCCTCGGCCATGATTGTGGCCAATCCAGACCTGAAGGCGATCTATGCGATCACCGGCCCCGAAGGCGAAGGCGCAGCCGCTGCAGTACAGCAGGCAGGCAAGGTCGGCCAGATCAAGATTTATTCGTATGGAGCCAACGAAGCCGAGGTGGCAGGCCTCAAGAGAGGTATCTTCGCTGCACTCTGCGGGCAACCCGGCTATGCGGTGGGGGAGCAAGGGGTGAAGGCTGCCATCTCTTACCTGCAGTCGGCGAAGAAGGGTGCGCCAGTTCCTCAACTGGACCCAATCGTGGTGAACGTGCCGCTCAAGGTTTTGACGAAGGACAACATCGACGATCCGTCTTCAGCTCCATACCTTCAGAAATCTACCTGCGACTGAACGTACGAATCGCCAACAAAACAGAAGCATGACTCCACCTGCGTCAATAGTTTACAGACATTGACTTTTAACGATTCACTCCTCTAGAGTTGTGTCCACGGTCGGAGCAAGACACCCTTGGTGTCCTCGGTGAGGAGAATCTCTTTGAGTAATCAGCATGCGGCTTCTGCCGACCATCGCGGCCCAGAGCGCCCAGCGCGCCATGTTGGTATTGCTATAGCGGGCCTTCACATTGCAAAGAGATTTGGTCACGTTCAGGCTCTAACGGACGCGAATGTGACAGTTCGTGCCGGTGAAGTTGTTGCGCTCTTTGGTGACAACGGCGCCGGCAAGTCCACGTTTCTTAAAACGCTTATCGGAATGATCAAACCGGATGCCGGCGAGGTTGTAGTTGCCGACAATCCTGTATCTTTCTCATCGATCCGGGATGCCCAAGGGGCCGGTATCGAGTGCGTCCACCAGGACCTTGCCCTGGCGCCCGACCTCTCCGTCGTGGACAACATGTTCCTTGGTAACGAAAGACTCAGCCGAGGCCTGCTTGGCAAGATCGGCGTGCTTGATCGCAAAGAGATGATCGAACGAGCCGACCAAGCGCTTCGCGAACTCTCCATCAAGCTTCCCTCTCTCAAGGTCGACATCAGCGCACTCTCCGGTGGGCAGAAGCAGGCTCTCGCCGTGGCGCGGGCGGTCATGTGGGGACATACGGCGATTCTCATGGACGAACCCACCGCCGCCCTTGGCGCCCGCCAAAGTGCGATCGTCTGCGATCTCATGCGGACCGTCGCCGAACGCGGCCTCGGCGTCCTGGTTGTCTCCCACGACCTGCCGCGCGTGTTGAAGATTGCCGATCGAGTCACCATCCTGTGGCGCGGCATTACAGCGCTCGACGCACCGGCATCGGAACTCACCATCCCCGAAGTCGTCGCCACGATGGTGGGCAACGGAAGGGACAACGCGGCATGAGCACGACCGTCCAGCCCCCGAACACGCAACTCGCGCAGCAGGGCGATCCGGATCTCAGAGCCGTGAAACCCAAGAACGCACTCCAGCGCTTCTTCAGCGAGACCGGATCATGGATCCTCGTGCTCGACATCGTCCTGATCATCGCGTTTGGATTCCTGTCGCACGACTTCGTGTTCTGGAGCCAGACCAACGTCCAGGCCCTGATGATCAACGGAACCGAAGCGCTGCTACTGGCGCTCGGCCTCGCAATGCTTCTCGGCGCCGGCGCATTCGATCTGTCCGTCGGATCGAACCTGGTGCTCTCGTCGGTTCTCGGTGGCATCACCATCAAATCGATAGCCGGAGCTCCAGACGCAAACGGCAACTATGCACATCTGGCACTGGCGATCACGCTCGGAGCAATCGTCTGCATCGCGACAGGTGTGATCTACGGTCTCGTCAACGGCATTCTGATCGCCTACTTCGAGATTAACTCTTTGATCGCGACTCTTGGCACCATGGGCATCGGTACTGGCGTGGCCCTGGTTATCACGCAGGGCGGAGACGTCACGGGGCTGCCGTCTCAACTCCAGTCAGGTTTTGGTCTCGCATCACTGTTCTTCATTCCCTATCCGGCGATGATTGCGATCGTCGCAGCGATTATCCTCTGGGCAGTCTTGCGGTTCACCCGATATGGCATCCGCACCCTGGCGATTGGCTCCGAGCGCACATCAGCGGAGCGCGCTGGCATTCGCGTCAAACCACACCTGACTTCGCTGGCTGCGCTCGCTGGCGGACTAGCTGGCCTCGCCGGTTTTATTGACATCACGCGATACGGCTCAACCGCCCAGTCCGGCCACGTGCAAGACCCGCTCGTCGCCATCACTGCGGTGGTCATCGGTGGAACATTGATCGAGGGCGGCAAAGTCAGCATCATCGGTGTGATCTGGGGAACTATCCTTGCCGTCGTGCTCCAGACCGGCCTCATCATCGTCGGAGTGCAGTCCTTCTACCAACTCATCGCAGTAGGCACTGTGCTGATCGTCGCCGTCGGTCTCGACCGATATCGAGTGCGACAACGACGCGACCGATAGGTCGTTCATCCGAGTAGCACCACCCGCAAAGTTTTCTCTTCTCTACAATTCGAACGCACATCAATTGAAACGAGGTAGGAAATGCATTCATTTCAAACACTGCGTGAGCCTGGCCCTCATACTGCCGAAGAGGTCGAGCGTCTCCTGCGTAAAATATCGCGTTCCATTGCGTGCGAACTACTCAACAGATATTCTGCGGAGAACCTATGAACGCGTCCAGAAGGCATTTCTGTAAATATGCGACCGCTACTGCGGCCTCGCTGGCATATTCGCGCCGGAGCTTTGGTTTTGTAAACAGCAATCTGAAGCTAGGCCTTAATACATATAGCCTTAGAGCACTCTCCGGTGACGCTGCCATACCCACCGTCATTCAAGTGATGAAGGAGACGAATCTTCGAGATTGCCAGATCGTATTCTGGCATGTTGAGCCTCCGCAGTTTACCCCGGTGTTCCCGGTTGCCGGGCAAAGCCCTACACCGCAACAACTGGAGCAGAGAAAAGCTGTTACAACTGCACGGAGCGAGTGGCGTCTCTCCGTTCCGATGACATACTTCGAGAACATCCGGTCCAGATTTGAAGCGGAAGGTTCACGGATTAAGGCATATTCTGTAAGCCTTGGAAGCTCCGAGGCTGAGATCGATCGGTTGTTCTTAATGACCAAGGCTTTGGGAGCTGAAACCATTATTCTCCGCGTCCCGGAGCCGCTCACGAAGACGGTGGCAGCTGCTGCTGATCGACATCAGATGATTGTCGGTCTCCAGTTCTCCGATGTGAAAGCAATGAAGCTGCAGCTGGCTGCCTCAAGCTACTTCAGACTCGACCCTGATATTGGCGACTTGACCAAAGCCAACATAGACGCTCTGGCGTTCATAAAAGAAAATTACAAGACTCTGGCCTCCTTTGATCTGAAAGATGCCACCTTGGGAGGAGGTAGCGTGCCCTTTGGAGAAGGACAATCGCACATGAAAGAAGTATTGCAGTTCATACAGGAGAAGCATATTCCGATCACCGCATATATTGATTGCGATTATCCGGGCACAGGGCAGTCTACTGAGGAAGTCAAGAAATGCATCTCCTATGTGCGTAGCTGCCTCGCTTAGCACGTTACGACTGGTCTCTTGCTGCACCTCTCAGATGATCTAAGGAGAAACTAATGACGCGCACAAAACGCGTTCGAATGGGCCTTGTTGGCCCTGGCTTTATCGCGACCCAGCACGTAGAGGCTGTGCGTCGCCTCGGTTACGTCGACGTCATCGCAATTGCTGGATCCAGCCTCGAATCCGCTCAGCGCAAAGCGGCGTCACTCTATATAGATCGGGCTTATGGAAGCTGGCAGGAACTCATCGCCGATCCAGATATCGACGTGGTTCACAACACGACGCCAAGCTATCTGCACCTTCCTGTGAGCCTTGCCGCGCTACAGGCGGGCAAACACGTCGTTTCGGACAAACCGCTCGCGCTCGACTCCACCGAGTGCAGACAACTCTGCAAGGCCGCTGAAGCCGCCGGAGTAGCTAACGCCGTCACCTTTAACTACCGTGGCAATCCGATGGCGCAGCAGATGCGCACCATCATCGCGAAGGGTTCATTGGGGCAACAGGCATTCGTGCATGGTCGCTATCTGCAGGACTGGATGACCGACGACCATGTCTACTCCTGGCGCTCAGATCCTCACAAGGGTGGCCGCAGCTCGGCTCTGGCCGACATTGGATCGCACTGGTGCGACCTCGCCGAACACGTCAGCGGCACACACATCACCGCTGTGCTCGCGGACCTCGCGACCGTCGTTTCAACACGCTACTCTGCTAACGGCTCGGCGGAGGCGTTCGCTGGCAGAAAAGATGCTCAGGGCATCCCGGTGCAGGTTGAGGGAGAGGATCTCGCCACCGTCCTCCTACGACTTGAAAACGGCGCTCGCGGAGTCTTTACCGTCGGCCAGGTGCTGCCCGGACACAAGAACGATCTGCAATTAGAGATCAATGGCCGCGAGGCATCGCTGATGTGGAATCAGGAGCATCAGAACGAGCTTTGGATGGGACGCCACAATGCACCCGCCACGATCATGATGAAAGACCCCGCGCTGCTTTTTCCCGAAGCCCATGCCTATACGCATCTTCCCGCAGGACATCAGGAGGGCTGGGCTTCGGCCTTCACCAATGTCATCACCGATATCTACGCCTGGATCAGCAGAGGCGGCAAGCCAGGTGAAGAAGGGCCAACGGTCTGCACCTTCGCTCGCGCCGCACGAACAGTCAGCCTCGTTGAAGCCATGCTCGAAAGCCACGCTCGTGGTGGTGTCTGGATTCAGATAGAAAAATTTCAAGCGGCGGAAGCCGCTCAATGATCTCAAAACTTGTATTCGGTAAAGATCTCATCTCTATGAACAGATTTGCAGTTGCTCTCATCTTGCTCACCGCAGGTACAGTATCAGGTCTGGCCGCCCAGAACGACGGGGTGGCGTATGTGAATACGTTGATTGGCACGCAGCGTAGCGCTCTCGGGTATGGGGGCACCATGCCTTTTGTGACAACGCCGTTCGGCATGACGAGCTGGACGCCGCAGACGCGACAGAACAAGATTAGCGTCACGTCATATAACTACGACGACACGACGATCTCGGGATTCATCGGCACCCATCAGCCGGCGATCTGGATGGGAGATTACGGCTACGTGACGGTTATCCCGCAGGTCGGCGAACTGCGTACCACGCCAGAGTCGCGCAAACTTCTTTACAGCCACAGCTCTGAAAAAGCTCGACCGGATTACTACGGTGTTTCGCTGGATGCCGGAGCAGAGGGGAAGATCCAAGCGGAGATGACGGCCACTGAGCGCTGCTCAATTTTGCGATTCACTTTTCCGAAGACCGCAGAGGCTCGCGTCATCATCGAAGCGTCGCGCCCTGGGATCGCAGGAATGGCGTCGGTCAATCCTGAAACGCGCGAAATTACAGGCTATAACCCGCATCGGATGGATGCGCATCTTGGACCGTTTGCGCTGCCGAAATTCAAAGGCTACTTCGTTGTCCAGTTCGAGCAGGCGCCTGCGGCCATGAAGACGTACGGCATGGACGACGTTAAAGCAGAGCTGAGCCGCGGAGCCTACGCGGAGTTCAATCCCGGACAGACGATCCAGGTTCGTGTAGGCACGTCGTTCGTCAGCATCGAGCAGGCCCGCGCGAATCTCCAGCACGAACTACCCGGATGGGATTTCCAAGCCGTACGGAAAAGCGTCCGCGCAAAGTGGAGCGAGAAATTATCACGAATTCAGGTCAGCGGAGCCACGGACGAAGAAAAGACGAGGCTCTACACGGCCGTGTATCACACGCTGCTTTATCCGCGTATCTTCTCTGAGTACGGTCACTACTACAGCGCCTTTGACGACACCATTCACGACGGAGAAAGCTATACCGCTTACTCGATCTGGGACACCTTCCGCGCGGAGAACAGCATGCTGACGCTGCTAGCTCCAGAGCGAATTGACGGGATGATCACAGCGCTCTTGCAGAATTTCAAGGAAGGCGGCTGGATGCCCAAGTGGCCAAACCCGAGCTACACCAACATCATGATTGCAACGCACGCGGACTCGCTCGTTGCCGAAGCGTTCAGGAAGGGGTTCAAGGGCTTCGATCAACAGGTGGCATGGCAGGCTGTCTATAAAGACGCCATGACGCCTCCAGATGGAGATACGACTCGCCGATGGCTGGACCGCGAAGAGCACACCCCGTACGAAGCTCGCGCCGGGCTCACCTACTATAAGCAGCTTGGCTATATTCCAACGGACAAGACCGACGAGGCAGCTTCGCGAACCCTGGAGGACAGCTACGACGATTGGTGCGTTGCACAAGTTGCCAAGGCACTCGGACGAACCGACGATTACAGCTTCTTCCTGAAACGATCTTTGAACGACCGCAATCTCTACAACCCCGCCATCGGATTGATGAACGGCAGGACATCGGATGGCAACTGGGCGCCCATCGGCAGTTCGAAGGACAGCAACCAGAATCGGTCTGTCTCCGGGTGGACGGAAGGCGATGCGTGGGTCTATACGTGGTCGCCATTTCACGACCAGGCAGGGCTAATGCAGTTGATGGGCGGAGCAGAACGTTATGATGCCAAGCTCGACCAGCACTTCAGTGGTGGCCACAACGTGCATAGCAACGAACCGAGCCACCACTACGGCTACCTGTACGACTTTGGCGGACAGCCGTGGAAGACTCAGGCGATGGTGCGCAAAATTGCCGCGACAGAATATCAGGCAACTCCAGGTGGCCTGGATGGAGATGACGACTGCGGCCAGATGTCGGCGTGGCTTCTGTTTACCGCGATGGGTTTTTATCCCGTGAACCCGGCCAGCGGTGAGTACATGATTGGAAGTCCGATGTACGAACAGATCTCACTTAGCCTGGCGAACGGAAAGACGTTCCGTGTGGAGGCGAGCAACAATTCAGCAGAAAATGTCTACATTCAGTCGGCGACGCTGAACGGAACGCCGCTGAACATTCCGGTCATCACGTGGGAGCAGATCCAGGCTGGAGGAATCCTGCACTTCGTCATGGGTCAGAAGCCGTCAGAATGGGGCAGTAAGTGGAGGCCCGCCCTTATTTCAAGTAACTAGTGACAAGCTCCAAGCGAATACATTAGAGAGATTCACATGTTCGCAGACAGGTAGTCCCACGCTAAAAAGCGACACTCTCATTATGTGTGTCCTCGGTAAATCGGTAGCCGAAATGACTCTCCGTTAGCAGGTAGACGGGTTCTGATGGGTTGTCTTCGAGTTTCTTACGCATCTGACTTACATATGTGCGAAGGTACTCCAGTTCACTTCCGTACTCTGATCCCCATACAACGCTGAGCAACCTCGCATGAGGTATCGCCGTTCCAGGCCTCGCCATCATGTAGTGGAGAAGCTCAAACTCCTTCGGAGTAAAGTGTATTGTTCGACCTGACTTCTGCACGACCCGGCGGACAGGGTCCAGTTCGATGCATCCGATTCGTAGCAATCGATCGTTCTCGATAGACGGCGTCTGGGTTCTGCGTAAGACTGCTCGTATACGAGCGGTCAGTTCGCGAACATGGAAAGGCTTGGTGATGTAATCGTCGGCGCCCGCGTCGAGCGCCCGCACTTTATCCTCTTCGCTGTCTCGTACCGTCACCATGAGGATAGCCATCCCCGGAGCCAGGCGGCGTATCTCGCAGCAAGTCTCGATCCCTCCCATGCCCGGCATATTGATATCCACGAGTGCGACGTCGAAACGAATTGCCCGAAGAAGCGGTAACGCATCCTCGCCTCGGTTTGCCTCCATGATGTCGAAGCCTAGTATCTCGAGCGCTGTTCGCACTGCTTGACGGATGGGCGCCTCGTCTTCTACGACTAAGAGCCTGATTTGTGGCTTATTCAACGCTGTCTCCTTGCAACGCGTGGCAGCGAGAGAAAAAATGTTGTTCCCTCTTCCTGTTCGCTGATGACCCACGCTCTTCCTCTGTGTGCTTCCGCAGCCTTTTGGACGATCGAAAGCCCGAGCCCTGTTCCTGCAGCTCGATAAGGAGCATCCTGACTTCGGTAAAAACGCTCGAATATTCGCGAGCGATCTTCCATAGCGATGACTGGCCCCTGATTGTGCACAGAAATTAAAACCTGCGAATCGTCTTCGAGAGCAGAGACCTGGATTGGCGAGCCAGCCGACGAATACTTTGCTGCGTTCTCGACAAACTCGCCGATAGCTATTCCGATCAGCTCTTCGTCCGCGCGAACGAAGATGCTCTGTGGACCGATCGATACTTGCACCCGCTGCCCACTCAGCTTCCCGACCTTTAGCTCCAGTGCGCGATCGATTAACTGCGAAACGGTCACCTCTTGTTTATTTAGTCTTACGTCTTTGACTTCAAGTCTCGCCTTCTGCAACAACCTCGTGGCAAGAGTGTCCAGCTCAGATGTCTGATGACTGATGAGTTCGGCCAGTTTTGTCTGTTGCAGCGTCAAACCTCCCATCTCCGACAAACAGGAACTTGCCGTCATGATGACTGTCAGTGGCGTCTTGAAGTCGTGCGCCAATGCATCGAGCACCGCCGTGCGCAACTGCTCTGTCTGGCGTGCGGCCTCCGCTCTGCCCTCCCTCTGGAAGGAGAGGACGCGTTCGAATGCGATGGCTGCCATTGACGTGATCGCTTCTACAACGCTCGGACTGAGGTTCTCCCCACGCAAGACCATGCCGCCTAAAGGGCGTTGGCCTAGAAGAAGCGAGCGCTGCCAGGTGCCTGTGGCCAGATCCACATCGTCTCTGCCGTGCAAATAAGCATCGCGCGCCAGCTTGCTCTCGTCATCTGTGCAGGAGCCCGCGAGATCGAGACGTGCGAGGCTCCCGTCGTAAATCGCAACAGCATCGACGCGTACCGTCTCTAGGATCATTGCAACCATCTGGGAGCCGGCCGGATGGTCGCGATCAAGAAACAGAGTCGCCCTGCTCAGTTCGTAGAGCATCTCCATATGACGAGTGTTGCGTTCAGACTGCTGTGCGTGCGCTTGAGACTGAGACGAGAGCCGGCTTACGACAAATGTGGTGAATAAAAATACTGCCAGAGCCACCCAGTTTTTGGGATCTGACATGTGGAAGCTGAGGATCGGAGGAATGAAGAAATAGTCGAGGCAACCGGCAGCGCCAAAAGAAGTAATGATGGCCTGCACAAATCCATATCGCATGGCCGAGACCAGAACCAATGCCAACAGCAGAAGGCTGATCGTCGCCAGATTTACATCGAGCTTGTAACCACATAACGAGATCAGCAGAGCAGTTATCAGTGAAACGATCGACTGGTATCCGACACGCCTGAAACTCTTTGAGTCGCTGAGCGCACTCGTTATCGACACAATGGGACCCCATGAGAGAGAACACGCCAATCTCTTTTCAAGGTTAGCCACTAAGAAATAAAAAAACCGTAAGCAACTGGCGAAGTTGGCATTAAGAAATAAACGGGACCGCAATCATAGTCATCCTTGCGGTCCCGTTTTGCTCAACAGTCTGGGTTTGCCTGAACGAGCAGCTTAGAACTCCACTCGCAACGCGATTTGCCCTGTCCTGTTTCCTGCATTCTCCGCCGTCTGCGCAGCGTTAAGCACACCAAATGAGCTCTGGCTGCTTATGTTTGTCGGTGGAGGAGCGTAGTTCGTGTGGTTCAGCACATTGGTGAAGGTCGATTCGAAGCGAAGACGCCAGCCCTCTCTAATCGCTATCGTCTTCGCCAAACCTGCACTGACAGCAATCGTGCCTGGCGCCTCGAGCGTGCCGACCCCAGCGTTGCCGATGCGCCCTGCATTCAGGGGTGTGTGAGCAAACGCGTTCACATTGAAATAGTTGCTCGGGGAACGATCGCTGGGAATCGGGTTGCCAACCTGGTCTGGACGAACGATCGATCCATCGCCAGCGGGATTTGTGTTGGTCTGATCGTTGCTTACGCTGTCGGTCGGAGTAAGGTACGGTCCCGTCTGCAGTACCGTGATCGTATTCACATTCCAACCGCCGAGGATACCGCCAGCAACTGGGGAGGAGTTCAACCACTGTCTCCCCTTACCGAACGGCAGCTCATACGTCCCTGTTACCAGCAGACGCTGACGTCGCGTTCCCACAACGTTTCCGCGATTTGCACTGATGTCGAAACGATTCAGATCAGCAAGCCCATAGCGAGTCTCGCCCTGAAATGCTGTAGGCGCGTCGCCCTGCGCGTCACTGATGTTGTGAGACCAGCTGTAGTTTGCCTGATAAGACAACCCTCTCGTCATTCTGTGTGAAGCTTCCAACTCCATGCCCTGATAGTTCTGCCCGCCTAGGTTGTTGGTCGAGAAGATGACTCCCCAGTTCTGGAAAGGTGCATTCGCGAAGTTATACGGCGTGGTGCTCGGGTGAGTCTGATTCAGGTTTTCAGATACATTGAGACGGTAGGAGTTCATTCCTACATAACTCACTCTCAACGACGTGTTCGAGGTAAGCTCACGCTCCACAGTAACGTTCCACTGTGCTGTCTGCGCATCGCGATAGTGCGGGTTGGTGGCCTGTTCCAATTCACCCCCGCCAAACTGCAGCCCTGCGCCAACTGGAGTAACTTGTGGGAGCGTGAAGAGCGGTACGCCGTTGCTGTTGTTCTCCCAGGTGTTTACAGCAGCCTGCGGATTGCTCTCGTTATTGTTTTGGAGCTGTCCCAGCGCAGTCACAGTGAAGATGCCAAAGCCAGCGCGGACTACCGTCTTGTTGTCCGGGAAGGGACGATACGCAAGACTAATGCGCGGATCGAAGTTGCGGCGGTATGTCTGCCGCAGACCCGCCGGCAAATTGTCCTGTCCGTTTGAAACCACGGGAGTACAAGTTGCCGGGTTGTAGTTCGGATTGACACCAGCCAACCCGCAAGCATTGAACGACGCAAGGAACGCGGGAGCTGGCTTGAGACCATTCAACAGAATATTGTTGACGATAATCGCGCCCTGTCCATTTGCTCCCTGCCCTCTATAGTTGGGATCAAAGTTAGCTTGGATTCCATTCTTATCGACAAAAGGAGGAAGCAGTTCCCAACGCAGACCAAAGTTCAGTGTCAGGCGATCATTGATCTGCCACTGGTCCTGGCCATAGATGCCTGTCTGCATACCACCTGCATCGTCTCTCGGGCCGGTAACTGCGAAGTAGGTTGTATTGGGAGCCCCGAGTAACAGGTCGCCAAAGGAGCTGCCGGTGAACGTGTTTTGGTTGAAGGTAAACAGGCCATAGTCGTCAGAAGGCGTTTCGATCTCCGGCACCGCAAACCGCACCCAGCGAACGTCGACTCCGGCACGAATAGTGTGTCGGCCGCGATTATAGGTCACGTTGTCCGCAATCTGCTTGGTGGTGGACTGGGTAGGACCGACGTGATCTCTGCCGATCGGAGTGAAGTTTGTTCCATCGGAGAAGACGATGCTGGGAAAACCCTGATCGGTGGGATGGTTTGAGACATTGACGCCCTGACCTCCGCCCACCTGAATATTCAACCCCTGAAGAGCAGCCGCCCCTTCGATCGGAAAGTCAGGCGAAAGGATTGTGTCCGTGAAGCCATAACGAAACTCGTTCAGCAACCGTGCGCTGATCACGTAGTTGTGCGAGACCAGGAAGCTCCTGTCATGCTCGGTATCGTCGTCATTGGGCAACAGCGGATTGACGACATTAACGTTCAAGTTCTTCCGGTTGAACCGGGCATACACCTGCTGCTTCGAATTGATAACCTGATCGATCCTGGCATCAAAGCCGTCCGTAGTCGATGGAACCGGCATCAATACCTGATAGTTGGCGCCTCCGGTCAAAGTAGCGTTGGGCAGTGGGTAATACTTATTGAGAAGAGCCATCGCGAATGGGCTAATCGCCGTCGTGATGTGATAATTGGCAAATGGTTGTCCCGTTGTCAGCGATCCTGTAGCCGGATTGACGAGGCAGGGCTGGTTCAAGGGGCAGTTCGGGTTGACGGGAATAGGGTTGGCCTGCGTCGGTGCGTTGAGAACAGGAAAAGTCGAAGCGAGATCACTAAGGTCTCCCGTCCTGTCCTGCAGGCTGGGCACCGTGTACTGCTCCGCCTGAGAGGTATGCCTCCTGTTGCCCTCATAATCGAAGAAGAAAAATGTCTTGTCATGACCGTTATAGAGGTGTGGAATTACGACCGGCCCGCCAATGCTGCCTCCGAAAGTATTGAATTGCTTTGGCGCCTTCTCCGAGAAGTTGAACACGCGAGCATCGAGTGCATCATTCTGGAAATATTCAAACAACGTGCCGTGAAGCTTGTTCGTTCCGCCCTTTGTTGTGAACGTTACGTCGCCCACCTGGGAAAACTCAGCATTGTTGTTGAACGCCGTGACTTTTAGCTCTGCGATGCCTTCGGGCGACGGATAGGGGTTCGTGCCCGCAGCGCTGTTGAAGATATTTGTCGTCGAGATTCCGTCGACGGAAAATCCAACCATATTCGACGTCGCGCCGCCAATGGCGATATTACCTTGGCTGTCCGCTTGCACGTTAGGCGAGGTCTCAAGCGCCGCCAGCGGACTCGTGGTCGATGCGCGGAAGTTGAGCGGGAGCTGACCGATATCCGATGTGCCCTTCGAGTCGCCGATCACCCCGTTTTCCGTGTTGATCTGGTTGGCGGATGATGTAACCTCAACCGCTGTTGCCTGTGTCGCAACTGTCAATTTGAGGACATATCGAAGATCCTGGCGCGCTGCAAGTGTTACGCCCCCTACTACGGTATCGGCAAATCCGTCGTGTTCGGCGCGAATGATGTATGTTCCGGCCAGCACGTTGTCCATCTCGTAGCTGCCGGTCGCGTCCGTCTTTACAACGCGGTCGGTGTTCTCATCCACGCTATGCAGGATCACCTGGGAGTCCGGCAATGCTGCGCCGGCGCTATCCTGAACGGTTCCGCGAATGCTTCCAAACGTGGATTGCGCAAATGCAGCGCAACCCGATGCCGCAACGATGACCCCCAACAAAAGTAAATAACTGAAACAAATTTGATGTTTTTTCAACTTCACAGCGTACCTCCTGTACATACGGATCGTAGGAGGCGCGCCATCAGGAAAGCACAAAGATTACCCGGCACTTTTAACGCTTCTTTTATGACTTTCGCTTCAACACACGCTCGAAGAGCGCTGCTGTGCCATATGGTTATCAAGCCGAAGATAAAAATCGCCGAGTGCTGGCGACGAAGCCTCAGACGAAGTTCGAAGTTATTGATGTCGGGCAGCTAGACTAGGTGATGACGCCTATGATTACTCGACGAAACTTCCTGGCAAACAGTTCGCTGGCCGCATTTGCCTTCCAAACCCGAGCTCTTTTCGCACTTCCTGCCATCACACCCGCAATCCTAAGCACTCCGAGCGGAACACTACGAGGCGAGAGTAGGGAGGGTGTTCGTATCTTCCGAGGTGTTCCCTTCGCCGAACCACCCGTCGGGCCGCTGCGCTTTCTGCCTACACAGAAAATAAGCCCTTGGAGAGGCGAACGCGATGCAACACACTTTTCTGCCGCTCCTATGCAGCACAAGCTACCGGAAGTACCACACAGCGAAGATTGCCTCTACCTCAATATCTGGGCGCCTGAAGGCAGCGGACCCTTCCCCGTCTTTGTCTGGATCCATGGGGGAGGCTTCACCGACGGTCACGCCTTCGAATCCATGTATGACGGAACGGAGTTCGCCCGCGAAGGAATCATCAGCATCTCTGTAGGGTATCGCCTCGGTGTCTTCGGCTTCTTGGACTACGAACCTCTACTAGGTTCCCAATACGCAGGGACCGCGAATAATGGGCTGCATGATCTGATAACCGCATTGTCGTGGATACACGAAAACATCGGCGCTTTTGGCGGCGATCCCGCTCGCGTGACCATTGGTGGTGAATCTGCGGGTGCCAAACTGACTGATATCTTGATGGGCGTTCCCTCTGCTGCACCACTGTTTCATCAGATGATCTCCGAAAGTGGCGGCGCTGAACGCGTTTGGGATCGTGACGCAAGCGGAGGCATCTCAAAGGGCTTCGTAGATATCTGGCAGAAGCAATCGGGCAGTGCCATCGCAAGCCTGAAGACAGCAGTAGGAGCGTCATTAATCCAAGCTCAGCAAGAGTTCATAGAAACGTGGCCACAGCACTTCCCTCTACGTGCCGAGATCGATGGAACTTTTATTCCTCGTCTGCCAGTGGAGACAATCGCCGATGGCTCGACCCGTGGCAAGAGGCTGCTCATCGGTACCAATCGAGAAGAGAGTGCCATCTTCATCGGACCACATCCCACAAAAGATGCGACGCCAATTCAGCTCGGCAACATGAGCGTCGCGAAGTTCGATGCGATCTATCAACAATACAAGGACATCTACCCACAACTCAGCGTCGAGCAACGCCGCATCCGCGCGGTGACGGCAGAAGAGTATTGGATCCCTTCTATCCGTGTGGCGGAGGCACATTTGAAGGGTGGCGGAAGTGCGTTTGTCTATGAGTTGGAGTTCGAAGAGACAAGCGGTAAGTTCAAAGGCAACGCTTACCATTCGCTCGATGTCGGCATGGTCTGGGACCATCCTCACAAACAAGTCACAAATGCATCATCCGAAGCCGCGCTAGGAAAACAGATGCACACAGCCTGGTCCTCTTTCATCCGCGGCGAAGTTCCGTCGGCACCAGGTCTGCCTGCATGGCCGCAGTACAACGAACAAAGCCGGTCGACGATGATCTTCGGCAGGAACGCCGACGCCGAAAGCCGCGTCGAACAAGCGCCGCAAGCCAATGAGCTCAAACTGTGGAACGAAGTTCTATAGTGCGCATATGCCTTAAAATCCTGACTTCTTGCGCCATTTGTCAGTAAGCTGTCGATCCGCGAGAGCTTTGATAAAGACACCTCCGACCACACTTCGAGCCTGAAAGCCAATTTGCTTGCCGTTCTTCGTGTCATACCAGTCTGTCAAAGGAACACGTGTCGGAGTTTCGTTTACCCATCGATAGATCGGGTCAACAATAGAATTGAATTGCTCTGGAGTTGATGCGAGTGTCGCCGTCCAGATGGACCAATCAAGTTTTGTGTAGTCGGCGCGGCTGTCGAGTGGGAGACCATAGCGATTGATCTTCTTGATGTAGAAGGCCACCTCGGTCTCGCGGACATTCTTTGGAAACAAGTTGTAGTCGAGTAGATCATCCCAAACGAGGTTGTACTTTTGACTCCAGGTATCAGGGCTGTTGAATGCAAGCTTGTAGTGGTCCCCTTCCTCCGCCATGGAGACCCACCGCCCTGCCATAGCCTTCGCGGTCGTCTGGTACTCCTTTGCCAAAGCATCCTGCTTTAGAAGGTGCGCGAGATCGGCGTAGGCGGCAAGCGCGTCAATAGCCTTGATGGAAAGATTGGCATTGTGGGCGACGTGACCTGCAAAGTCATCCGTCGTCAACTGATTTTCAGGGTCGAGACCCTTTTCCTTAAGGTACTCTGCCCACTTCGTGAGTTGAGGCCAATAGCGCTGTGCAAGTTGTACATTGCCTTCCGCCCGCGCCAAGGCGTCGACCAGAATTAGCATGTTGCCGCTCTCCTCGACCGGCATCTGGTCCTCTTCAGTTGCTTCACCACCTCCATAAACCTGCCCATTGGCGAGCGGATACTGTCCGAGGTCATGCGGAGAGAACGAAAACTTCCAGCGCGGCAGCGCGGAGTATTCCAGTACTGGAAGAAGCTGTGCCTCCAGCAGCTTCGGCGACAAAAATAAAAAGAGCGGAGCAGATGGGTAGAGAACATCAACCGTAGCGATGCACCCATTCGAGAAGTTTTCCTTCGCGAAGAGCATCGGGTCGCCGTTCGAATCGGCCACAAGCTTGTGAGCAGCGATTGCCTGTCGATATGCCAGGACAGCGATCGAAGCGTAGTGATCTCCACCGGCTTTGGTCAGGTCGGCTGTCAGTTCGGTATCGAACGCCGTGCCACGCGCTTCGAGGGCGGAGTACTGAGTCTCCGAAGCATTCAGCATCTCTTCAACGGGCATGTTGTTACGCTGCCAGTATGGCCGCAAGTTCCGGTGCAGGTATTGAATCGCATAGTCTTCTGTATAAGAGACGAGTAGGTGGCGAACGACTTGTTGTGATCCGACTGAACCGAAATTGAGAATCGCCGCAAGGTGGGAAGTGGAGCGGCCTGCGCTCTCCGGCATCTCCATCGTGTCGTTGACCGGGAGATGGCCAAGCGAGGCGAAGGTTTCAGCCGGATGAGGAGTAATAAACGTCGTGTAAGACTCTTCCTGCGGTACTGCGAGATGGAAATAGCCCCAGTCGATGCGCAGATTGTCGCCTGAGCGTTTAAGAATGTTCTGATCGCGGGAGCCAACGGAGACGATGCTGAGAGAGGAAGTTCGATTGCGGAATGCGACTGTCTGCTGACTGGAATCATTGACGGCAATCACCGGATCGACATCTAGAAGTACCGAGATTCGATGCGCAGAGCCATCCGTCGATAATGCGGTCCACGTTAAATAAGTCGTTGGCCGTGAAAGCAAATCGAGATCATTCAGAATCGCTGGGGTAAAAAATACGAGCCTCAGCGTAACGCCACCCTGACGGAACTCGTAGATAGTATGCGTTGGCGTGATTGACAGGGCGGTCTGCTGCAACGCTGGAACTTCGGCAGGATGATGTCCCATGAACCGGTAAGGTTTGTCGTCAATTCGGACGATGCCTGTAATAGGCTGGGGGCTTCCAGTCCAGTGAGTGGTATCGGAGTCTGCGAGACTGTCGGTGTTCGACCAGACGCTGAAGTACGGATCATGTGTGATGAGCGGAGCCGCCGGAGCTCGCTGCTGTGCGTTGGCAGCAACTACCAGACAAAGTGCAACACAAGTGAACACAAGCAATGGAGCAACTTTCATGACATCCTCGTCAGACAGGAGAGATTTGAGCCACACACCCACAGTACCGTGGCTGAGTGTAATCGCCAACGAAGGTCTCGTCTGAACAACCCACCCGGCTAATTCCTCGATACCGAGAAGGAGTAGCGGCCGGAGCCAATATCGCGGACGAAGGAGCCGTCTTTGTAGGGTAGGTCTACGGTTTGGCCGTCCAGCTTAACTACACTTTTTTCGGATGTAGGGAGAGCGACGGTTGCGGTAGCGTTCGCTGGAACTTTGATGGTGAGTTGCAGGTCTCCGCTGGCAGTCGTCGTCCAATCAGTGGTGATGGTGCCGTAGGCGGAGTCGTACTCGGTGTGCATGTGAGTCAAGCCGGGTTCAACGTGGGGGTTGATCATGATGTGATGGAAGCCGGGGTTCGAAGGATCGGCATCGATACCGGCGACGCGGCGGTAGACCCACGCCATCACGGATCCGAAGGCATAGTGGTTGTAAGAGTTCATTGACGGGTCGCCGGTATCGCCATTCCAGCGCTCCCACCAGGTGGTTGCGCCCTTGTCGACCATGTATCCCCAGGAGGGATAGGTACTTGTGAGGAGGAGGTCATAAGCGACATCAGAGCGACCTTGCTCTTCAAGCGCGGAGAGAAGGAAAGGTGTGCCGAGAAAACCGGTGGTGAGATGCGTCTGATGTGCCTTGATATCGCTGACGAGGCGATCGGTCATGGACTTTTCGAGACCCTTCGGAGCGAGGCCCATAGCGAGAGTTAGGACGTAAGAGGATTGCGTGTTGCCCTCGACGGAGCCGTCGGCGTGGACGTACTTGCGCTGGTAGGCGTCGTGAAGATGAGAGATGAGATCTGCGTATTTTTCGGCATCGGCGGTGCGGCCGAGTGCGGTTGCCATGGTCTGCATCTGCCGAGCGATGAGAACCCAGTAGGCGGTGGCGACCAGATCTGGTGGAGTATGAGGATCAGGAGCGAGCCAATCAGCGTAGTTGGGGCCGAGATCTTTTTCGCGAATGAAGTTGGGATTGGTGCGCAGGATGAAGTCCATCCAGCGCTGCATCGCAGGCCAGCTGCGTTCGAGAACGGCAGCATCGCCATATTGAAGCCAAGTGGCGTAAGGGACGAGGACACCGGCATCGCCCCAGCCAGGAGCACCGGGATCGCCCTCTTTGCCGATGAGGAGATTCGGAGCGATGTTGGGGAAGGCGCCGTCCGGGGTTTGGCCGTCGGCGACGTCGAGCATGAATTTGTTGGAGAAGGCGTCGATGTCGAAGTTGTAGGAGCCGGTGCGCCAGAAGGCCCCCGCGTCGCCCATCCAGCCCATCCGCTCGTCGCGCTGTGGGCAGTCCGTAGGAATGGAGAGGAAGTTGCCGCGCTGTCCCCAGAGACCAAGCTGGCTCATCTTGTTGAGAAGCGCGCTGGAACTTTCAAAACGGATGGACGGAGATGGAGGAAGGCTGTTCATCACCTCGCCTTGCAACATGGAGAGTGATGGCTTGCCTGAGACGCCAGAGACCTGCACATAGCGGAAGCCGTGGAAGGTAAAGGCGGGCGTCCACTCCTCTTCGCCGTGGCCGCTGAGGGTGTAAAGATCGGTGGCGTCGGCGTCACGAAGATTTTCGGTGTAGACGGTGCCGTCGGGGTTGAGGCGTTCGGCAAAACGGAGCTTGATGGTAGTGCCACGCGCGCCGTGAACGCTAAGGCGGACTACGCCCACCATATTCTGTCCCATATCGAAGACAGCGTCTTGTTTTGTGCTGGAGCCTGCCATGGTGACTGAGACTGGGGCGACGGTTTGCGCAACATGCACGGGTGCATCAGTTTGTGCCGTGACAAGAAGAGAGGGATCTGCTTCGCCAACCACAGCCGGCGCCCATGCTGTGGTGTCATGCGAGGCTAAGGTATCCCAACCAGCTTGAGTCATGCGGGCGTCGTAGGCTTCGCCACCGTATATCTCCGAAGAGAGAATAGGCGATTCGGCGGCCTGCCAAGACGAATCAGTCGCGATGGACTGATGGGTTCCGTCAGCGTAGGTCAGTTCGAGTTGAGCTCGCAAGAGATCCGGGCCGGGGAACAAGCGCGAGCCGGACCACAGCAGCGGGCTGCCATGCCATCCAGCTCCAAGAATTGCGGCAATGGTGTTTCGACCGGGCATCAGCAGCGTCGTCACATCGTAAGTCTGATAGAGGACACGCTTGCGGTAGTCGGTGAAGTCTGGTGTAAGGCGGGACTGGGCGACGGGCTTGCCGTTGAGGAAGGCTTGATAGCTTCCGAGTGCGGTGATGTAGAGCCGCGCTGACGTGACCTTGTGGCTTGCGGTGAATTGCTTGCGGAGAAGCGCGGTGCCACTGACGATTCGGTCGGGATTCGGCGCGGGAGATTCACGATCCGTGTAGACGGAGAAGTGAAGGTCAGGCATCGGACCAAGTGGCTTCGCCGCCGCCCATTCGGTTGCTTCCACTGGTTTAATCGCACGAGCCTGCCAAGTGCCGTCCGTCGGAATGGAACGCGTCGCTCCCGCTTCGTCAGTAAGTTGGAGAACTGCCGCGAGCGCAGCGGTGTACGTCTTGCCGGCTTGATTCGACTGCGGCATTGAAATCTGAACAACGATCTGATTGTCGCCAACGTGAAGCTGGCCGCGAATGTCTTCGCGATCGAAAGCGCCCCACTGATCCTTGTGTCCAGTGACGACGCCGTTGACTGTCGTAGTGAAGTTTCCACCGGCCAGTATATGAAGGACAGCCCTCGATGGATCTTTTTCAAGATGCAGGTTGTATTTGAAATCGGCCTCCGCACCTTGCGGAACGTGTTGCGGATCGCCCACCGGCAGCCAGATCCACGAGATCTTCTTCATCAGGTCAATCTCTTCCGCATTGCTGCGACGAATCCAACTTGCCTGCCAGTCAGAAGGCTGGAGCAGCCCCATCTCCCACCACGCAGTCTCAGCGGAGTGCTCTTCTTTTCCTTGTGCGTCCCATATGATCACCGACCAGAAGCAATGCTGATGAGACTTTAGTGCGGGACCTGCGTAGGCTATGTTGACTGAGTCGGACGACATCTGCTTGCCAGAGTCCCAGATATCTCCTTTGCCCTGACTGAGCATCTCTTTGGAACTGGCTACGAGGATGCGGTAGGCAGACTGACTCCAATTGCGTGCCGTGGCATCGCTCTGCCAAGACAGGACAGGATGAGCTGAGTCGATACCAAGCGGATCTTCGCGCTGATCGGTTCGAAGATGTATCGGGGCGGCAGAGGCGACCACAGCACTAAGCGAAAAAAACGTTGCCGCGAACAAGGCACACCGCTTGCGAGAAGAAGAGAGCAGACTGAGAGAACGCAGATTTTTCATGTATGAGGTCGTCCGTACGAGACATGGCAGAAGCTTCGCGCTTCGATTTGAGATCTTACACTCTGGTGGCTAATGACCAAGTCAATCATATCGAAGAGGAGATTCAAGAAAGGGACAGGCTGTTGACGAACAGCCTGTCCGTGTTCACGGTTGATCAAGCTTTTGCCGTAACCTGTGGGTAGCAGGTGAACTCTTCTTCGGAGATCAGCCAGTACGGCGCGAACTTCTGACCATCGTTGCCTCGAACCGCGAAGTGCAGCGGAGATCCTTCCACCGCTTCGAGATGATTCGCGAGATGCTCGGCTTCGTTTCCCTGATCGACGACAAGATTGACCTTTGAGGTTCCGACCGCTGCCAGGAGGATGGGACCATACTCCACAGAGTATCTCTTGGAGCCAGCGATCTGATTGTCTCCCTTGTACTGTTTCACTCGAAGCGATGCAGGCAGAACAAACTCAATAGTATCGCCGTCGCTCCACTTGCGGTTCAGCGCGAGATAGGTGCCGGGCTTACCTGTGCCCTCTACCTTCCCGTTCACCGAAACTGCCATCTCCTTCGCGGCCCATGAGGGAATGCGGATGCGGAGATTGGCTTGCACTGGCGCAGCGACCTTTACCAATCCGCTGACGTGAGTGTCGTACGGGAAGCGAGTATTGAGCTTGAGCTCCATCGGCTGACCACCCTGTTGCCAGCGGATCGTCGACGGCTCGTAGAGGTTCACGTAGAGTCCGTCGGGCGCGATGGAGTAGATGTGCTCAGGCAGAGATCCGAGCAGACGCGTTCCCTGCCCTTCGCAACACGTGTTCTCGTGCGTGGACTTCTCCTTCTTGCCTTCCATGATCGTGTGGTATCGCAGTCCGGTCCCTTTGTCCTGATTTGCCATGCCCACGTTGTAGATCGACTTCTCAATCTCGGTGGCATAGCGCTCATCGTCCGGATTCAGCAGCTGGAAGCGCTGGCTCAGGAAGACCCAGAAGGCGCTCCCACAAAGCTCGCCGAGTTTCTGACTGAGGTAGTTGCTGTTCGGTGGATCTCTCTCGAACTCGATGATGGAGATGCTGCCGCCTGCCTGCTGCCAGTGCGCGCGATAGAGCTCCCATGATCCAAGCACGGCGTCGCGATATTTCGGATCGCCGGTCGCAAGATACATGTCGAGGTAGGCTTCGAGGTTAGTCAGGAGATAGCAGTGCGGGCGGTCGTAAGGATACTGCCACACCTGCTCCTTCTCCTCCTTGGCGAGACCCTTCAACCAGCCATCTTCCTGATAGTAGCGCTGGATGACCTGCGCATCCGCGGGTTTGCCGACAGGGCTTATACATACGCGCGTGTTCGCGACCATGCCCTGACCGCCTTGAATCGCACCGCGAAGCATTTCGGGAAGAAAGGGCTGTTGGTTAAACCAGTCGTAATAGCCGCGGAGCATCGGAAGCGCTTTGGGGTTGCCGCTATACGCAGCTTCAAGAAGACCGTGCGTCAGCCATGCGCGGGTGTACGCTGCTCGCTCCGAGTAGAAGATGGTGTCTTCCGGATACGCCATGATGTAACCGTTCGGCTGCTTGCATTCGTCGATGCCGTCGACGACTACGTTCAGCCGGCGCTGCAATTCGGGATCCTTGATCCAGCGAACCGTGTTGCCTGCCCCCATCAGAAAGCGGCCCGCATTGGAGCCAGCGAGGTCTTCTTCCCAGAAGACCTGGGAGCCGGTTGGCTTGAAGTTCTTGACCTTGCCAGTGCGCTCGTAGAACTGCCGCAGTAGATCATCGGTTGTGTAGGAGGTCAGAAGGTACTCGATGTTGTTTTGCATTGCGGTTTGAAAGACACCGCCATCGAGCGTAACGCCACTCTTCGGTGCCTCAGCTTTGTACTTTGCGGGCTTCCATGTTGCAGCGTCAGTCACCGCATGCGGATTGTCGTAACGAATTCCTTCTCCATCCTGGCGCGGTGGGCGCGTCAACTGTGCGACCAGCGCTGGATCTCCATAGGTTGTGTCGGCGGTGACCTTGCAGCCCACGGCAACGTCGTGACCGCCGGAGATGACTGCCATCTTCGCGACCATCAACGTGAAATCAGGGCTGTCGGCAGGCTCTTTCCCGAGAGGCGTGCTATCGGTAGCGACAGCTTTCACCGGGCGCAGCTTTGTCGCTGTCAAACGAACGTAGCGGCCGTGAACATCCTTCGCGGCATACTGCGTGATGTTGTCTTTGAGATCGGGGAAGTCCGCTTGCGTGAAATCTGCAACGATTTTGGACTGCGCAAAGGTCGGGTCGTCCGAAGCTTCCAGTTTGAACCGCAGTGGAAAGGCTTCGCCGCCGTAGTACTGGTCTCGGCCTGGATACATACGCTCTGACGCGGGAAACAACTGAATCGCCGAGATGGCAACACTCTTTTTGAGATCCACCTGAACCCAGGTTGTTACATCCGGAGTTGCCACGACCTTCGAACGATAGGCTCGATAGGCTGTCGCAGGAGTCGCGGCCATTCTGATTCCGGTGAGGTAAGGAGACGCCTCTCCTGCGGCGGTCTGGGACCAGAGGGCAAGTGGTTTCATTACGCCGACTACTGCGAAGCCCGCGCTGGCATAGGTGGAATTCTTCAGGAACTTACGTCGAGTCACAGCCATGAACCGTCTCCAGTACGTTGTCTCTTACAATATTTCAGTTGGTACAGACAGGATCTTCGTCGAGCTATTCTGCGTCATCGAGCGATTTGCTCGAAAAGATCCTGTCTGCCGGTTCACACATGCCAATGCGCCTAAAACGCGTAGCGTAAAGCAAGCTGCAAGACTCGCTGACCGACCGGTTCAGTGGTCAGCAGACCAGCGCTTGGGTTGGTAATGCTTGTGCTCCCCGTCCCAAAGTTCGGATGGTTGAACACGCTAAACGCTTCGGCACGAAACTGAAGCTGCTGCCGCTCCGTGATCGCGAACGCTTTCTGAACACTGAAGTTCGTAGTGTCGATTCCCGGCTGACGCGGTCCGCTTCGAGCCGTTCCATACTCGCCGGTCGCGGGTTGCACGTAGCACGAGGGATCGAAGAACTGCAGAGGAGGATGGCCTGCAGGTGGATTGCCAGCGCAGATGCGGTTCGCATAGACGCTATGCACCGAACTGGTATCCGCATTGTTGTTCGCCGTAATGGAGATGGGTTGCCCTGTAGCGAACTGCTGGATGCCAGAGAGTTGCCAGCCGCCGACAACCTCGCGGTCTACGAACGAATGCGAGTTCAGGAACTTCTTGCCTGGACCGAACGGCAGCTCATATACCGCACTGATAATTACGTTGTTTGTGCGATCGAAGCCGGCAGGCCCATAGGTAAGGTGAGGGTTGTAGAGGTCCTGAATATCCGCGTTGTCGCCATCGAGAATATCCATTGCCTTCGACCACGTGTAGGCTCCCAGGAACTGCAGCCCGTTCGAGTATGTTCTTTCCACCTTGACGGCGAGAGCGTTGTAGTTCGCCGATATTGCGTTGAGCTGGCCATCGGTTGTCCCAACGTTCGGATTCGGCCTGAGATCCAGAATGCCGCTCGTGTTACCAGGCGTCAGTCCGTAGGGCTGGTTAAGGTCGGCGCGTGCTGACTGATGACGAGTAATGTTGCCAATGTACCCCATCGTAAGCAGCGTGTTGGAGCTCAATGATTGCTGGATGTTGACATTCCAATCCTGTACCGATGTGTCTTTCAGAGTCTTCGTCAGCGTGTAGTTCTGTTGGCCTACCAGCGAAGGATTCGCTACGAAGAGGTTCTGAATATCGACTGGTGCGGCGATATTGAAGCTATACGACTGGTTCACAAAGTTGGGCGAGTAGAGCAGTTCGAACTGCAGGTTGTTGTAGAGAATTGGTGCGTAGTAGATGCCATATCCGCCACGAAGCACTGTCTTCGGGTTCGCCTGAAAGGAGAAGCCGAACCGTGGCGCCCAATCGTTGTAGTTCGTATTCCATGTTCCGGGAATGACGACGTTGGAAGCAACGTCAAACAGTCCGCCATGACCGTTCTTATCGTACGGCGGATTGTTGAAGTCGTATCGCAGACCGATGTTTATGGTGAGATTCGGCAACACCTTCCAGTCATCCTGCACGTAGCCGGCGAAGTCCGAACCGCGAAACGCGCCAACCGAGGTTCCGTTAGCAGCGTTCGCCGTACGTACAAATCCAAGCTCAAGATCGGCCAGCGCATTTCCCTGATCGGTCGAGCTGCGCACTCCGTCCACATACGCGGAAGTTGCACTTCCGTCCAGGTTGTAGATGCCGTTGTTGCCAACGACCCAGTTGCCGTCGAACTGTGTTCGTACAAACTCGCCGCCAAATACGAACGCGTGTTTACCAAGTTTCCAGCTAACCTCGTCGGTCACCTGATAACGGTTCTGGATTGCGCCCTGCGGAGAGTAGGGATCACCGAGGGATGTGTAGTTCGATAGGTTGATGGCTGGAGGCGTCCACTGTGCGGGCAACGGATTTACGTTTTGCAGGCCATACTGCTGCGCGTAATCCACTGCTCCCTGGCCCTGTTGCGTGCGGAAGAGATTGCTGCGATTGTAGCCAACTTTCGCCACATTCACGATGTTTGCATTGAAGACGTGCGTCTCAGCGAGTGAGATGTTGGTGCCCTTCAGCGCGATGAAGATGCCAAACAGATTTGGCGTGATGCTGTCGCTGCCGGCTGTGCTATTCAGCCGCGCTGCCGTGCCGAACAACAGATCCTTCGGCGAGATGTTGTAGTCGACGCGCCCCAGATACTCGTCGTAGTTGCTGATCGAGGGAAGGTTCGCCACGTAGTTGACATTGTCAGTACCGAGCGTCGTGTTCGGCGCAGGATAGTTTTCAAGCCAGAGCTGTGCAAAGGGACTGATGGCAGGCAGCTGGTTATTCAGGAATGGCTGACTTGTACCAGTCGCGGGGTTGTAGGTTGCCGGGTTGTAAAGGGTGAGGCCGTCTGCGGAGAAGTCTCCGTTTCGCTCCGCGTCCGTTGGAACACGATCGCGATTGACCTGTGCGGTGTGGCTTCGCAGCCCGGAGTAGTCGAAGAAGCCGAAGAGCTTATTCTTCAGGATTGGTCCGCCAAAGTTGCCGCCAAACTGGTTGTAGCGTTTTGCGGGCTTGGTGGTGGCAAACCAGTTCGACGCGTCGAAGTCATCGTTCTGAAGGAAGTCGTACGCGGTTCCGTGAAACTGATTCGAGCCGCTCTTCGTGATGACGTTGACGATCGACGGCTGACTGAAACGCGCCGGAGCTCCGTTGAGAATTGTCGTCACTTCCTGCGTTGCTTCAACAGACGAAAGGATGTTTACGGTTTGAGTCAACTGGTTCGTGTTGGCCACACCGTCCTGAAGAAACGAAGTGTGCGCATTGCCAAGTCCCGAGATGATGACCGAAGCCGCAGTTTGGCCATAGAAGCCTTCATCGCCGCCATCGACGCCAACATCTGTTCCGGGCTGCGATGCAGTACCAAGCGTGGCGATGTTTAGGATGCTGCGTCCATTGTTGGGCAGGTTCACGAGTTGCGTCGGCGATATCGACGTTGTCAGTTCATGATTGTCCGTCTGCAGAGTGACCGCGCCCGACGCGGAGTCGACCGTCATCTCCTGCTGCACGTCGCCGACCGAGAGTTGTAAGTTTGCGACCGTACCATTCGTCGTCACGTCCACCGTCGTAACCAGGTGTTTGAAACCTGCGGCAGTTGCGGAGATGCTGTACGTTCCAACGGTTAGAGATGGCACATCGAAGTAGCCATTCTGGTCGGTCGTGACCGTGCGAGTCGTGGCGGTCTTCGTATTCTTGATCTCGACCCGGCAGTTGGGAACCGTGGCGTCAGAGCTATCGCGAATTGTTCCCGTAATGGATCCAAGATCGGTTTGCGCGAAGAGCCCTTGGTGAGGGACCGCGGTTAAAACCAGAAGAGCGATCACAAATCGCAGCAACTGAGAGACCGTTTTTGAGAGACGTGTTGGCCGCTGTGAGGAGCTGTGATTCCCTTTGCCCTCGTATGGCGACTCTGCTTGAATGCTGGCGTTTCTATGTTCTGCCATGGCGAACTGACCCCTCCGTTAACGGCGCTAAGTCGAACAGAGGCCTTAACCGATTGTCAAGGGGAAAATTATTTCAATTGGAAAAATCACCCATCATTTCACCAAGTGAGTCGATGCAGTCAAAGCGACAAACTCTGGCTACTGGAAAATGGTAGAACCAATATCGACGTCGATCGACACGCTTCAAGCACCAACGGTCGACGTTTCCCGTATGTTTTGAACTTTGCCTGATAGCGACAGACGAGTCACTGAAACCTCTCGCCTCTATATATGTTGTCTTCACTGATCTTGACATTCCACTCACTACTGGAAGTGGAATCGTCTTCTATCTAAATCATCTGCTCATCATGAAACATGCGCCGATACTCGCTATAGTGATTGCCCCCACAAGAGGCTGACCTCAATCACACTTGAACCAAGCTCCGATGTAGAGCCTGCATTTGTTGCTGCGGATTCTGTCGTTGCAACTCAAGCTCGGCTGTCAAAAGGAAGTTGGATCCGATTCATCTTCTCCTGCTGGCGTTGGGACAAGTTCCAACATTGCAACCACTCTTAGAAACATAATGCGGTCGTACCTCCTGAGAGCGATAAATTCCATAACTAGTTCCGTCGGTTGTTCGAATCAGCGAGGGGCAGAGCATGTATTCGAGTATCGGGCACACTCGGTTCAAGGACGTGGGCTGTATCGGGATTAGCGCATCGGACCATGCAGTCCTCTTGCTCGGCTAGCGAAAGAACCTCTGGGGCACCGTTTGGCTTTTTGGTAAATCATCCACTTTAAAGTCGGGATGTTTTAAATTTCGCTGCTCTTTGAGTAGTGGATTAAGCTCCGAGCGCGCGCATGACCGAGGCATGTTCATTAGTCTAGTGTCAGATCAGAAATTCCAAGTCGTAGTAGCCCTCGAACGGAGCGTATTTTTCGGATGTCTACCCAAAGCCGCAGGAAATTTATGACGAGTATGGCATCAAATGCAATAGCGCTCTCAGTAGCGAAGAGCGGGATTGCACAATCGCTGGATCCCGCAGAAAGCGAGAAGTATGTAGTCGCTGCTTACTACTTCGGCAATTACCACCCGGACCCTCGCAATGATGTCGCCCACGGCAAAGGGTGGACCGAATGGCAACTTGTAAAGGACGCGAAGCCGCGCTTTGCCGGCCACAAACAACCCAAGATTCCGTTATGGGGTTATGGAGATGAGTCTGATCCGAAGGTCTTTGAGCAAAAGATCAGCGCCGCTGCTCGTGCCTCGATCTCCGCATTCATATTCGATTGGTATTGGTATAACGACGGCCCTTTTTTGCAGGGCGCTCTCGAAGAGGGTTATCTACGCGCGACCAACCGCGCGGACGTCAAGTTTGCCATTATGTGGGCTAATCATGACTGGTTCGATTTGCATCCTGCGAAGTTGACCGCTCCGCCACACCTTCAATTCCCAGGCGAAGTCACGGCTGCTACGTTCGACAAGATGACGACCCATATCGTAAACAATTACTTCAGCCAGAAGAACTATCTTCAGATCGATGGGTGCCCATACTTTTCCATCTACGAGCTTTACCGCTTTGTACTAGGAATGGGTGGGGTGGAAAAAGCTGCAACAGCGCTACAACAATTTCGCGCTAAGGTGAAAGCGGCGGGATTCCGAGACTTGCATCTCAATGCGGTCACTTGGGGTGTCCAACTCTTACCCGGCCAGACAGAAGTGACGGACCTGAAAGATCTGCTCGCGCGTTTACAGGTTGATAGCACAACCTCCTATGTCTGGATCCATCACGCGCAGCTAAAAAACTTTCCTGCCACGGACTATCAAGATCTGGCCTCTGCTTATGAAGCTTATCGAGCTACTGCGTCGTCCCATCTGGAAAAACCTTATTACCCGAACGTTTCCATGGGATGGGACTCCTCACCACGAGCTTGCCAATCGGACGTATATACCCAATCGACATATCCCTTCATGCCGGTAGTGCAAGGAAATACCCCGAAACGATTTGGCGATGCACTTCGTTCTGCGAAGCGCTTTCTCGACAACTCTCCTGACATCAAAACAAAGCTGGTAACTATTAATTCATGGAACGAATGGACCGAAGGGAGCTATCTGGAGCCCGATACCGAAAACGGATACGCATACCTGGAAGAGATCCACGCAGTCTTCGGCAAAAATTCTTGAGTCTCGGTGTGGCGTGGCAGGCACTACCACCGTAGCCACCCTCACAGGGTAATTCCACTCCCAGGTATCCGTTCAATGTGATCTTCGAAAAGGCAAAATGAAAATGGTCGGGACGACTAGATTCGAACTAGCGACCTCACCCACCCCAAGGGTGCGCTCTACCAGGCTGAGCCACGTCCCGACTATGGTTTGCACGTCAGCCCAGGCGGGCGACGGCGGGGGTATCCTGCAGTCCTAAGTGTACACGACCAGCGCGGCTTTGCGTCTGTCCGCCAGCCCATCCTACGTCGTAGGCGCCACATATTCCTTTGGCAACGCACCACCCTCGCCAAAGAAGAACTCGTTCATTTGCTCCACCAGAAACTCCTGTGCCTCGCGTGTCCACGGTTGCAGGCGATATTCATTTAGCAGCATCTTCTGCCGCTCCACCCACTCCCCCCACGACTTCTTCGAGACATTCTTGAAGATCTTCTGGCCAAAGTCCGAGTCGAACGGCGGCTCGTCCAGCCCTTCCATCTCAGCCTTGAATCGCGTGTCAAAAACCATGTGTGCCATTCTTTTGAACTCCTTTGGAACTTCTATTTTACGATGCCGCACGAATTACTGCGCTGCATCAAATAACCAATGACGATTGCCTACGACATAGCGACCGCTGCCATTACAGGAATGATGGTAGGCAACGAGTTTGCCGTCGCAGCCTTCGTCCACCCCCAGCTGGGCAAACTCCCCTCGAAGGCTCACTCTCAAACTGCCGCCCTACTTGCCGCCGCCCTCGGCAGGGCGATGCCGCTCTGGTATGGTTTCGCGCTCTTGCTCATCGTTGGTGCCGCATTTGAACATCGGCCAATCTCGCAAAGCTCCGGCCTTCTTCTCGCCTCCGCTGCCGCTCTGTGGGCCGCCACCATCATCTCCACCATTGCGATGCTGGTGCCGATCAACGACCGAATCGCGAAGCTGGATCCCGAGCACCCCTACGACGGATGGCTAAACGATCGCGCCCGCTGGGACCGCCTTCATCGAATCCGAATAGCAATCCTGATCATCGCCCTTCTCTTGCTCTTGACAGGTCTCTTCGGCGGAGCAGCATCTGTCTAACGCCGCTTTCCCTTCGCTTTTTTATTCCGCTCCCGTGCCTTGGACTTAGTCTTCCCCTTCTTGCCTGATCGATTCGGACTCGAATGCGGCCGCTCTCCACTTGCCGTCGCTGCAGTGTTCGATCTCCTCAAAGATCGTGGCGCGCTAGCCATCTCCTCTTCAGAAGGCAGCAACGCAAACTGCAGCCGACGCTGCTGACGATCGATGCGATCCAGCAACACGTGCACCCGCTGGCCCATCCTGAACACGCGCCCATTCTTACTCCCAACGATCTGCCGATCCGTATCGCGAAACATGTAGCGATCATCCTGCAGCGAACTCAGCGGCACCAACCCTTCAATAAATAGATCATCCAGCTCAACGAAGAACCCATACTTCGTACACGAAAGAATAATCGCGTTGAAGTCTTCACCCACCCGGTCCTGCATGAACTTGATCTTCTTCCACTCGATCAGCTCACGCTCTGCATCATCAGCCCGCCGCTCCGACTGACTCGACTCCGCAGCAATCGCGCCCAGCTCTGACTCCGGTATCGGCCCCTCCAGCGTCGTCCGCTCAACACGCTCTGCGCGCTTGCCCAACGGTCTCTCGCCCCACGGCTGCGGACCATCCGACAAGATCGCCGCGCCCTCCGGATTCGCACCACTCTGAATCAGCTCCCGCAACAACCGATGCACAATCAGGTCCGGATAGCGCCGAATAGGTGAAGTGAAGTGCGTATAACTTGGGCTTGCCAACGCAAAGTGACCGACATTCTTCTCGCTGTACCGCGCCTGTTTCAGCGAGCGCAGCATCAGGTGCGAGAGAATCCGCTCCTCCGGCTTCCCCGCGATCTTCGCCGTCAGTTTCTGATACATCTGCGGCGTCACCGGAATCGACTCGGCCACCTCATGCGTCTTCGCCTGCCGATCCTTCCCGCGAGCGTCGCGACGATCGCCCTTCGTCTGAATCCGCTTCACTGGCAGGCTACTGAACCCGAGCGTGTATCCAAACTGACTCGCCGTCTCTTCGAAATCGACAATCCGCTTTGGATCCGGAGTTTCATGAATCCGATACACACTCGGCACACTCTGTGACTCAATCCACGTCGCCACGCACTCATTCGCCGACAGCATGAACTCTTCAATCAGCCGATGCGCCCACCCGCGCTGCGACCGGACGATCGCCTCCATATTCCCATCCGGATCGAACTGAATCACCGGCTCCGGCAGATCGAAATCGATCGACCCACGCCGATGCCGCTTCGCATTCAGCTTCAGCGCCAGCTCATACATCCGTTCAAACTCCGGCACCAGCTCCGCGAACTCCGCGCGTGTCTCTGCATTACCATCCAGCACGCCCTGAATCTGCGTATAAGTCATCCGCTTCGCACTACGAATGATCCCCTCACACACCTCATACCCGAGCACCTCGCCCCGCCCATCAATCTCCATCAAGCAACTCAGCACCAGCCGATCCTCATCCGGCCGAAGACTGCACATCCCACTCGAAAGCTGCGGCGGCAGCATCGGGATCGCGCGATCCGGAAAATAAACCGACGTCCCCCGCAACCGCGCCTCCAGATCAAGCGCCGTCCCTGGCCGCACATAGTGGCTCACATCCGCGATGTGTACCTGCAGCTCCCAGTTTCCATTTGCCATCGATGTCACCAGCACCGCATCATCAAAGTCCCGCGCCGTCTCCCCATCGATCGTGACGATCTTCAACCCACGAAAGTCTCTGCGTCGCCCAATCTCCTCCGCATCCAGCGTATCGACCGTCTGCGCCGCCGAAGCCGTAGCCTCCGCCAACACATTCGTAGGAAACACATGCGGCAAATGGTGCTTACGAATGATGATCTCAACATCCACACCAAACGCATCCGGCGGCCCCAGCACCTCAATCACGCGCCCCCGCGCCGGTCTGCCCGTCGTCGGAAAATCCGTAATCTCCACATCAACCGCCAGCCCTTCCAGCGGTCTGTGCGGATCCAGCTCCTCCGACCAGTGGATCTGCGAAGCATGCGCCTCCTCGCCAAGAACACGATGCGGTGTCGCCATCTGCATCGACGCCACCTCTGCGCCCTCAGGAATCAATATCGCCCCTCCGCCTGGAGAGCCAGCCATCCGCTCATCCAACGGCGTAATGTAGTTGCCGTTGATCATCGGAGCGTTCTCCCACGTACTTCCCCCGCGATGCGCCCGCGCATAATGAAAGATCCCCACCACCGTAGGGTTCCTTCGATTCAACACCCGAGCAATCCGCCCCGACCGCCGACCATCCCGTCCCGGCGGAGCCTCATCCACCAGCACCTCATCGCCCTGCATCGCACCGTTCAACTCATTCGGAGGAATAAAAAGATCGTCGCTCCGATCCACACTCCCATTCGGCCTCACGAACCCATACCCATCCCGATGCAGATCCAATCGGCCCGTCAGCAGCCTGTCGCGAGTAGCGCGATGCTCCACCGGCATCTCCAGGCCACGCTTCACCCGCTTCGTCTTCTCAGGCGTAGCCGTTGGCAGACTCCACTGCTCACTATCCACCTTCATCAACTCGCCCCGAGCCGTAATCCGCGCCAGTTGTTCCAGCAGCAACCGCCGCTCTCGGCCACCACCCAAACCAAGCTCACGAATCAGCTGTTTATATCCCGCGCGATGCCCCGGCGACCGCTCAATCAGCCGCATCAGCTCGCGATCAGTCTGTGGATAGGGAGTGTGTGCCATCGTCTCCGAGCATACAGCGAGCCAATAATCTTTCGTTTACTTCAGTGTTGCCGTCAATGATTTCGACATCTCCGCCGCCTGCTCCAACGTGATCCCATTCGGCATCTGCATAAAGTTCGTCTGCACCTCATCCTGCTGCTGGCCGATGCTCTTAAAAAACAGCGCCTTGCCCTCGATGTGCACATGAGTCTCAGTAATCTGCCACATCCGCGGCGTGACTTCTCTTCGCTCCACACGGAACGTTCCACCCGCACGAAGCCGCCCCAGCAGTCCCCAGCCAAACGTCACATCCTGCGTCAGCCTTCCGCTGATCGTAACGATGCGGTTCTGCCCTTTATTCACAACCAGCTTGCCCGCCATTTGGCCCAGCACACGCCCCTGAAAATCCGGCGGACTAAACTTTGGATTCGGCTCGAAGTTCAGCGTGATGTTCTCCCCGTCGTCGCCTCCCACCTTCCAGGTGAACGCATCAGGCAACATTCGAAGCAGCTCTTCCGCATTCTTCCCATCCTGCTGCCCATCTTTTTTCTGCTTCGCCAGTTGCGACGGGTCATGAATGAAGTTCTGCACCCGCTGATCTTCAACCCTGGCTTCGGCCTCGTTCAAAGGCCTTCCATTCCGCTCGATGAACCGCCTAACCGAGCCATGACCCGTCTCGACCACGATCGAAACCGTATCGGTCCCATCCTTCTGTGCATCACGGTAGCGCCAGTGCGAGTGGTCGTTCAGGTCCGCATTCAGTTCGGCGTTCATCGCACTCCGAACAACTTCCTTCGGCTCCTGCGCAAGCATCGGCAACAGACCCGCTGCAAAAAAACTCGCCAACACGACCAGCCGTACATCGAACTTCAAAATCTTCATAAGACCTACACCCTCTAAGATGCAGATTCTTCAATAAGGTTAGTGCGTCAGCCTTAACTCAGCCGTTGCAGTTGTTTGTACTTTTGATGTCATACAGGGATCTGCTTTTATCTTTGTTTGTTTGCAATCCGGTTGAGAATATCGTCATACCCACTCCACCCGCACACTCTTCTTCCCCAACCGCAGCGTAGGCGACTCCCCCATCGCACCCTTCGCATACGTCCTGCCCGAGATCTTCTCTCCATTCAAACTCACCGCATTCTCCGCCAGCTTCCGCGTCGCCTCACCCGTCGAACTCGCCAGCCCCGCCAACACAAGCAACTTCGGCACACGAACCTCCGAAATGCCACCCTCCCCTGCGCTCATCAATCCTTCTTCCGCCAGCGACACCTTCACCACCGGAACATCTTCACTCACCCCACGCTGCTGAAACATCTTCGCCCAACTCTCCGCAGCAGCGTCCGCCTCCTCCTTTGAATGAAAGTCCCGCGTAATCGTCCACGCAAGATTCTTCTTCGCCTGCATCGGATGCAGCGCCCCACCCACAACATCCGTCTGCATCTGTGCAATCTCCGACCCACGCAGATCCGTCAGCATCGTCCAGTACTTCCACATCAGTTCATCCGACACCGACATCAACTTCCCATACATCTCCCCTGCCGACTCATGCACGCCAATCGCGTTCCCCAACGACTTCGACATCTTCTGCACGCCATCTAGCCCCTCGATAATCGAGGTCATCAGCACAATCTGCTGCGGCTGCCCAAAGTGCTTCTGCAGATCTCTCCCACGCATCAGGTTGAACTTCTGATCCGTTCCCCCCAGTTCCACATCACACTCCAGCGCCACCGAGTCATACCCCTGCGCAATCGGATAGATCAGCTCATGCAGCGCAATCGGCTGCTCCTCATTGAACCGCTTATGAAAGTCCTCGCGCTCCAGCATCTGCGACACCGTAAACTGCGCCATCAGCTTCACCATGTCGTAGTAGCTCAGCTTATCCAGCCACTCGGAGTTGTACCGAACCTCCGTCTTCTCCGGATCAAGAATTTTGAACACCTGCTCCTTGTAGGTCTCCGCATTCGCAGCAATCTGCTCCGGAGTCAGCGGCTTCCTCGTCACATTCCGCCCCGTCGGATCGCCGATCAGCGCAGTCGAATCGCCAATCAAAAAAATGACCGTATGCCCCAACGTCTGAAAGTGCCGTAGCTTCCGCAGCAAAACCGTATGCCCCAGGTGCAGATCCGGCGCCGTAGGATCGAACCCCGCCTTGATCCGCATCGGCACGCCCGTTGCAATCGACTTCGTGATGCGCTCCTTCAGCGCCTCCAGCGGGACAATCTCCGCAGCACCTTTAGTAATCAAATCAAGCTGATCTTCCAGCGAAGCAAACGTAGCCATATCCCTCAAGTATAAAGATCGTTCATGGACACACCCAATACATCCATTTCAAAAGACAAAAACCAGAGTGTTTTCTTGCACAACTAGCACTATCCTTCACGTATGAGCGAAGAACCTCCATTGTTTCGTGCTCCCCTTACCGCAGCCCTCGATCACGCCATGGATCACCTCTCGTCGGCATCGTCCTCTTCGGTAGCTGCGACAGCAGACCTCGCCACCCTGCGAGCCAGACTATCCATTCCCCTCAGCGAATCCGGACTCGATGCCACCGCAGTGATCAATGACCTCGTAAAAGCAGTCGAGGGAGGCATCATCGACACCGCAGGCCCTCGTTTCTTCGGCTGGGTCATCGGCGGCTCGCTCCCCGCCGCACTCGCTGCCGATTGGCTCACCTCGGCATGGGATCAGAACGCAGGAATGTACGCTACCTCTCCAGCCGCTGCCGTCGTCGAAGAGGTCGCCGGCGCATGGCTCAAAGACCTCCTCCATCTTCCTGCCACCGCAAGCTTCGCCTTCGTCACCGGCTGTCAGATGGCGCATGTAACCTGCCTCTTGGCCGCCCGCCATGCACTCCTGGCTCGTCGGCAATGGGACGTGGAGAAGGAAGGCCTGGCAGGCTCTCCTCCGATCCGCATCCTCACCAGCACTGAAGTACACGGAACAACCACACGAGCGCTTCGGATGCTCGGGTTAGGCGAGAAGAATATCCTCTGTCTCCCTGCAGATGCGGATGGCAGACTGCAGAAAGAGGCTCTCCTTGAGTCTCTCAAGAGCTCGCCCGACGCACCGACGATCGTGGTCCTCCAAGCCGGGGACCTCAACATCGGCGCGTTCGATGACTTCGAAACCCTCATACCGATTGCCAAGAAGTTCGGCGCGTGGGTTCACATCGACGGTG
This sequence comes from uncultured Acidobacteriaceae bacterium, assembly GCA_963771625.1. GTDB lineage: Bacteria > Acidobacteriota > Terriglobia > Terriglobales > Acidobacteriaceae > Edaphobacter. The sequence continues at coordinate 46,962 of CAVYUE010000015.1, read as the reverse complement.
CATTCGGGCTATGGTGCGCAGCCAGCCCTCGCCTGCGCCATCTCCTCAAAGGAGTCGACGGCGCAGACTCCTGGACCACCGACGGCCACAAGTGGCTCAACGTCCCATTTGATTGCGGATACGCGTTCGTGGCTGATCGAGAAGCCCATCACGGTTCTCTCTCGCACCGAGCCTCTTATCTCACCCACGCGGAGGTGGCACGCGACCAGCTCGACTGGAATCCCGAATGGTCCCGCCGCGGAAGGGGATTCGCCACCTACGCCGCACTCCGGCAACTAGGCAGATCAGGTGTTGCCGAGCTTATCGAACGAACCTGCGACTGCGCCCACGCACTCGTAACTAGGATTGGCTCCCTCGAAGGAGCAGCGATCGTTTGGGAACCTCAAATCAATCAGGGCCTGGTGCGCTTCATCGATCCTCATCCGAGGCGCGACAGACCAGGATAACGACGCCTTTACAGACCGCATCATGGCAGACATCCTCGCTTCGGGAGAGGCCTTCTTTACTGGCACAACCTGGCGTGGCCATCGTGCCATGCGAGTCAGCGTCTGCAACTGGCAGACATCGACGCAGGATGTTGATCGTGTCGTCGCATGCGTGGCCAGAATCCTTCAGACCGCAAGAGAGACGAGCTGACCTCAAAGCATCTCACTCACCACCATGCCCGACCGCAAACGTAAACCCGAGCGAACCACCCCGCACAAAGACAAGATCTGCAAGACCTGCGGCCGCACCTTCGAATGGCGTAAGAAGTGGGCGCAGGACTGGGACATCATTAAGTACTGCAGCGATGCCTGCCGCGGTCACAAACCCGGCGCCGCGGACGCAGCCCTCGAAGCAGCCATCCTCTCGCTCCTCGCCGAACGCGGTCGCGACAAGACCATCTGCCCCTCCGAAGCTGCCAAAGAAGTAGGCGGCCACGAATCGCGAAGAGCATGGGAGGGACTCATGGAGCCCGCCCGCGCAGCCGCCCGCCGACTCGTCGCTGCCGGAAAGATCGTCATCACTCAGCACGGCCATATCGTCGATCCTTCGACTGCAAAAGGGCCCATCCGTTTACGACTACGTTGAAATCCTCTCCCTGAAGTCATAAATAGAACTCATTTGAGGTGACGCGCATTACCTAAATCGCCTCTAAGTTCGAATGACAACAGCAAAGAAGGCAGGCTCGAAAAAATCTCCATCGAAGCCCTCAAACAAGAGATCCACCGACACAAAACAAACCTCCCGCTGCTGGCCCGGCTTCGAACCCGTCCCAGGCAAAGCCCCACGCCAGAAGGGAAGCTGCAAACCCATCCCCGGTAAGCACAGCAAAGCCACAAAACGCGCCACCCAAAGATCCGCTGCCGCCAGCAAGCTCCAAAAACAAGGCAAACCCAATCCCCGCAACAAAGCCGCCTGAAGACGCCTTATACTTCGCGCATGGACGTTGAGCGCCTCCAAACCTATCTCCTCAGCCTCCCCCACGTCATTGAGACCGAGCAGTTCGGCGGACTGGTCTTCTGGGTAGGCGATAAGGCCATCGGCGGCAAGATGTTCGCCATGATGAAGCTCGAACAGGACAGCAGCCCCCGCGTCATCTCCTACCTCGCCGGCCCCGAGCGCTACTCCGAACTCCTCGAAACCGACGGCATCTTTCCCGCCCCCTACGTCGCGCGCATCTTCTGGGTCGCCATCGAACACTGGAACGTCTTCCGCACCAGTGAATGGGAGCAGGAACTCCGCGCCGCTCACGCCCTCACCCTCGCCAAACTCCCTGCGCGGGTACGCGAAGTCCTCGCCATGCCCGCAACCCAGCAAAGACGCCTCGTCGCCGAACGCAGAAAGCTACTCGCCACAAAAGCCGCAGCCAAGACTCCCAAACCGCGACCAAGACCCAAAAAATAGCCCTCGGCTAACTCATCTGAGAGGAATACTTAGTCCGCCAGCGCACTCCGCGCTAGAAATATCGACGCCCATCCGCAGTAAAGATCCCTTCAAACGCCGGCCAGTAGGCATAGATCAAAAACACCTCCAGCAGCGTGCAAACTAACCCGGGCCCAATCCCCGACGGCCCCAGCGTAACGTGGAACACCAGAATATTCACGAGAATCGGCCCAAGTATCACCAGCCCGATCGGAACATACCGGCCCACAACCAACAAAGCGCCCGCAACAACTTCGAGCAAGCCATGAAAGGTGAACCATCCGTGCTTGAACAATAGTTCGGCCAACGCTCCGGCATCCCCTGGTATCGGCTGCTGCGGAATGAAATGAAAAAGGTTGTTGAGACCAGAGAAGAGAAAAAGCAGTCCAAGCAGAATGCGTGCGATCACCACGGCGATCTTCATAGGCAGCGAGACTCCCTCAAATGGATTTCGTAGAAATTCTCTGTGTCTGCAGCACTTGCGTCAAGGAGATTGATTCGATAGCGTCCACTATATGCTGAAAGGTCTCAACTCCGGCGTCACAATGTCGCTCACAGGCAAAGTAGCCCTCATCACCGGAGGCTCTCGCGGAATCGGCGCTGCAACCGTCCGACTCTTCCACCAGGCCGGCGCAAAGGTCGTCTTCAACTACCGCAGCGCGGCCCGGCAAGCCGAAGCCCTCGTCGCCGAATGCGGCGGCCCCGATCTCTGCCATGCCATCCACCAGCCTCTCAACACGCCCGAAGACGGTGCAGCCCTCGTCGCCGCAGCCACCGCCGTCTTCGGCCGCATCGACTGCGCCATCCTCAACCACGGCATCTGGCCCCCGCACGACGCCCCCATCTCCGAGATGACCACCGACCAGTGGCGCAGTACCCTTGGCACCAACCTCGACAGCGTCTTCGGCGTCATCCGCGCCGCCGTAGCCCAGATGAAATCTCAACCTAAATCAGGCCCCGCACGAGGCCACATCGTCCTCATCAGCTCCACCGCCGGCCAGCGTGGCGAAGCCTTCCACGCCGACTACGCCGCCACCAAGGGAGCGCTCATCAGCCTAACCAAATCACTCTCCACCGAACTCATCGGCCAGGGCATCTACTGCAACTGCGTCGCTCCCGGGCTGGGTCGCCACCGACGCCACCACGCAGGTCCTCAGCGACCCCGAGATATCGAAGCAGCTCCTCTCCCTCATACCCCTCGGCCGCCCCGCTCACGTCGAAGAGATCGCGGCACCCATTCTCTTTCTCTGCACTCCCTTCGCCGGCTTCATCTCCGGCGAGATCTTCAACGTCAACGGTGGCGCGGTACTCGTAGGCTAAACGGAGCCCCATGAAGCAACTCGTCCTCAGCATCGCCATCGCGCTCAGCCTCCTTCCCACCCAACCCCTCTGGTCGCAGGCCTCCGACATCCCCAGCGCAGCTCCCACTGAAGCCGCCGGCCAGACGCCCGAGCAGCGCGGCCATAAACTCATGGACGAGATGCTCGAAGCCCTCGGTGGCAACGCCTGGCTTCACCGCAACAACATTCAGGAGCGCGGCCACGCCGCACGTTTCTTTCGGGGCGCTCCCACCGGAATCGTCATCGACTTTGACGCCGTGCGTCAGTTCCCCACCGCCAACCGCTTCGAAGCCGATCGCATCGGATTCCTCACCGATAAAAGCATGATCCTCCCCGGCAAGAAAATTGACGTCGTCCAGATCTGGACTGCCGGCAAAGGCTACGAGGTCACCTTCAAAGGGAAGAGCGAGCTCCCCAAAGATCAGGTTATAGACTTCTACCGCCGTCGCGATCACTCCATCGAATCCATCTACAACACCTGGCTCAAAGCCCCTGGGGTCGTCGTCATCGCCGAAGGCACCACCATGGTCGAACGCCGCCTCGCCGATAAGGTCACCATCCTCAGCGACAACAACGACGCCGTCACCGTCGAAATGGACTCTACGACCCATCTCCCGCTCCGGCGCACCTTCCTATGGCGCAACGAGACCTTCAAAGACCAGGACGAAGACGCCGAGGAGTACGCCGACTACCACACGATCCAGGGTCTGCCCACCGCCCTCACCATCACTCGCTACCACAACGGCGACATGGCCAGCCAGACCTTCCTCCTCAAAGTCGAATACGATGTCACCCTATCTCCCGACTACTTCAACATCGACATTCTCGTTAAGAAAAAGTAACTATCCCGGCCCGCACTGAATACACTCTCGTCAGACAAAGGAGTCACACAGTATGAAGCGGAAATTCGACAACATCCTCGGGACCGTCGGCAACACTCCTGTCGTTCGCATCAACAAGCTTGCCCCGCCCGACATTAACCTCTACGTCAAGATCGAAGCCTTCAACCCCCTCGGCTCCGTCAAAGACCGCCTCGCCCTCGGTGTCATTGAAGACGCCGAACGCACCGGCGCGCTCAAGCCCGGCCAGACCGTCGTCGAAGCCACCAGCGGCAACACCGGCATCGGCCTCGCCATGGTCTGCGCCCAGAAGGGCTATCCCCTGGTCGTCACCATGGCCGAATCCTTCTCCATCGAGCGACGCAAGCTCATGCGCTTCCTCGGAGCCAAGGTCATCCTCACTCCTGCCGCCGAGCGCGGCACCGGCATGGTGAAGAAGACCATCGAACTCGCCGAAAAGAACGGCTGGTTCATGACCAATCAGTTCTCCAACGAAGCCAACGCCGACTTCCACTCCAAAACCACTGCGCAGGAGATCCTCCGCGACTTCGAGGGCGACAAGCTCGACTACTGGGTCACCGGCTTCGGCACCGGCGGCACACTCAAAGGAGTCGCGCGCGTCCTCGCTGAAAAACGTCCCGAGACCAAAATCATCCTCTGCGAACCCGACGCCGCACCCATGGTCTCAAGCGGAGTTCCTCAGCCGAAAAACCCCGACGGCTCCCCCACCGCCAGCCATCCCTCCTGGACCCCGCACCCCCAACAAGGCTGGAGTCCCGACTTCATCGCCAAGCTCGTTCAGGACGCCGTCGACACCTACAAGATCGACCAGGTCCTTCGCATCACCAACCCCGACGCCATGAAGTGGAGCCAGCAGCTCGCCACTAAGGAAGGCATCTTCGTCGGCATCAGCTCCGGAGCCACCTTCGCCGGAGGCCTCCGCATCGCCGCCGAAGCCCCCAAAGGCTCAACCATCCTCTGCATGTTGCCCGACACCGGCGAACGCTACCTCAGCACTCCACTCTTCGCCGACATCCCCGTCGACATGACCCCCGAAGAACTCGAGATCTCCCGCTCCACGCCGGGTTCGCAGCTTCCACCCCCACCCGCCTAAGCTCTATTTGCCGCGAGTCTTAAGGTGAGCTGAACACGCGTCTGAAAATGGATTGACCAGGAACGTACCGGCGATTCCCGAGACCATGATGGTCCCATCGGAGCTGAAGTGGGCGGAGCGAAACTCTTCATTCGGAAGGTCGTTGATCCTTCTCCAGCGTTCGCCCTTGTCCTCGCTTACGTACACGCCCGTGAGCGCGGTCACAACCTCCCGGTTTAGATTTGATGGGTCCACGTCAACGGTGTAAGCCCGAACATTGGAACCTGCCTCATCCGTCGTCCGATGCAAAAGGAAGGTCGCGTTGGTCACTCTCCTGACGCTGCCCGGCCCTGTGGGGCTATACACTCCCCAACACGCCGCCAGATGCAGTCCTCCCACAACGCTCATGCCATGTATCGCAGAATCCGGCCCAACTCCCTCAACGCGACTCCACTTCATCGAGTGCAGGTTAAGCAGGTAGACCTGATCGCCGGTTCCCACATACAGGTAGCCCGGGTCCAGTTTCTTTGCATCATCGAACTGCAGGGACAGAAGATCCATCTCCGTTGGAAGCCCAACGATGGGCCCATCTTCGACCCATGAGCCGTCCTTGTCTTTGTGGTAGCTGAAGAGTTTGGGGTCGAGATCAAAGTAGCCATAACCGATGATGAGGCGCTTACCGTCAGGCGTTATCTCAACGACGTTCGCCCTTACCGGCTCGCCTCCCTTCTTCGCGATGGGCACCTTAGGAGGAGAATCAGGAACCCGGGGACCCACAATAGCCTTCACCAGAGGCTCTGATGTACCCGGCCGAGGAACAATCTCAAAGGCTCCCCGTTGCGTTGTAATCACAAAGTAAGTTCCACCGGGCGACACGATTAAACCGTTACGCAGCCCCTCACCCAGCCGCGCATCGAAGTATCTTGAATCGACTCGCGCAACTTGCGTCCATGTCGCGCCACCATCCACTGACTTCGAGATGTACATGGCGCGATCCTGGGTTGGAACCTCATTGCTCAGGTCCGCAGTGAGACCCCACATCACGTCGGGATCTGTGGCCCCAGGGTCAGGGTCGCTCGCTATGGTCTCAATAAAATCACTCGCAAACTTGTGACTTCCTGGCAGGCTGGTCACTCGATGAACGCGGCAGTTCTCCAGGTCATCGCCTGCATCCCCATCGCTGTTATCCGAAGACGGCGAGCTGATAACGGCGCCGTGCTTCGGTGCGGAAGTCTGAGCTTGTTGCGTCTGTCCCCACCCCGTCACGGCAAAACCCATCACCAGGAATAAAACTCTCCCGTTGAGACCAGCCCGACATGTATGCGTGAGTGCCATGACCAGAACACCTTCGATACGCTTGAACCCACACCTCAAATTTACTGCAAAGGACACATGCTCTCCCGAGATTGAAAGGGACACGCCACCCTAAACTACAATTCTGACCGGCAGTGCTCTATACCCAGAGGAGCTTAATGTGGCTGACACATTCACGATTGATCCGGCCCATACCGCCGTCTTGAGCATGGACTGCCAAGCCGGCATCGTCTCCATCTACACCCGAGACGCCAAAGACGCTTTTCTGGTTCGAGCCGCCCGTGTTCTCAATCATGCTCGTGCTGCTGGCATGACCGTAATCCACATCCAGGTAGGTTTTCGGCCGGGACTCCCCGAGATCAGCTCCCGAAATTCACTCTTCGGCGCCATCAAATCCTCAGAGCAACATCAGCGGCTATTCCGCGAACCGCTTGGAGCGATCCCTGACACCATCGCCCCGCAACCCGATGAAATCGTTATAACCAAACACCGAGTCAGTGCCTTCGCCGGCACGGATCTCGATATGATCCTTCGCGCCAACGACATCGATACATTGATTCTTTACGGCATCGCGACCAGCGGTGTCGTCCTCTCCACTCTTATCGAGGCTTCTGACGCCGATTACCGTCTCGCGGTCATCAGCGATTGTTGCGCTGACCTGGACTCAGCGCTCCACGATTGCCTCATCGAGCGATTCTTCCCCACACGCGGGTTGGTCTTCTCTTCCGAGGGTTTTATCGCCGCATCCTTGAGAACAAATAAAGACAACAGATAAACAGTCCTGAAGAGTTCCTCCTGGACAGATCGGATGCATTGACACAGCCCGGCCTTCTTATGGAGGCCGCACCACTCTTACAGGCCGTCGAGACCGGATGAACCGCCTGCAATCCGGAACCACCCGGAAAAGCGCGCTCGCAACATTCTCCACGGCCATCAAACCGGCCTCATAAACCCTCTCAGGCACTCCTTCGCTTCATCACCGACATGCCGTTATACTCATCCTTGCCATGAGCGAAGCCACGCCCGACCAAACCCCCGACGAACAGCCGCCAAAGCAGACGATGGACATCCTCGAGATCATGTCCCTCCTGCCGCACCGCTATCCCTTCCTCCTCATCGACCGCGTTATCGAGATGGAGCGCAAGCAGCGCATCGTCGCCATCAAAAACGTCACCATCAACGAGCCCCACTTTCAGGGCCACTTCCCCGACTACCCCATCATGCCCGGCGTCCTCATGGTCGAAGCCATCGCCCAGGCCGGCGGCGCGCTCCTCCTCAACGAGATCCCCGACCGCGACTCCAAACTCATGGTCTTCACCAGTATCGAAAACGCCCGCTTCCGCCGCCCCGTCACCCCCGGCGATCAGCTCCGCATCGAAGTAACCGTCCTCAACTGGCGCAGCCGAGCCGTAAAGATGGGCGGCACCATCACCGTCGACGGAAAACTCGTCTGCGACGCCACGGTCATGTGCCAGGTCGTTCCCCGCGCCGTCAAAAAAGCACGAGGCACCAGCCGAGTGAGCATCCACCCCACAGCCATCGTCGCAGCGGGAGCTCAGATCCCCGCAAGCTGCACGGTCGGCCCCTACTGCACCATCGGCCCCAACGTCATCCTCGGCGAAGACTGCGAACTCGTCTCCCACGTCGTTCTCGACGGCCACCTCACCATGGGCACAAAGAATCGCATCTTCTCCTTCGCCTGCATCGGCATCTCTCCGCAAGACCTCAAGTACGCCGGCGAACCCACAGCGGTCGTCATCGGCGACAACAACTCCATCCGCGAGTACGTCACGATCTCACGCGGCACCAAGGGCGGCGGCGGCACCACCCGCGTCGGCTCCGACTGCCTCATCATGGCCTACACCCACATCGGCCACGACTCCGTCATCGGCAACAGCTGCATCCTCGCCAACTCCGCCACCCTCGCCGGCCACGTCATCGTTGAAGACTTCGCCGTCGTCGGCGCTCTCTGCCCCGTCCATCAGTACTGCCGCATCGGCCGCTACGCCTACATCGGCGGAGGCACCACCATCACCCAGAACGTCCTCCCCTACTCCCTCACCTCCATCGAGCGCAACAACCACGCCTACGGCCTCAACAAAGTGGGTCTGGAGCGCAAAGGCTTCACCCCCCAGCAGCTCAAAGAGCTCCGCGCCGCCTACCGCACCCTCCTCGCATCGAAGCTCAACATCTCCGACGCCCTCGCCGCCATCCGCGAAACCATCGCCTCCGGCAACGCAGGCGAACACGTAGCCTACCTGGCCGACTTCATCGCCAACAGCGAACGCGGCATCATCAAATAAATCGCCTGCGGATCACCTTCAGCACCGAACAACAATCTCCGCCAGTTCAATCGCTGAATTCAGTCTGACCCACTGCTGGGTGAGAGTTCGTGTGCATCAGGTCGAGGTGTCGAGCTTGCGTGCGATCGCGGCCTTATCGCGGTGAGGTTGCCGAGGGTGTAGCATCCCCCGTGGTGTCGTCCTGGCGTCGTGACGGAACCGCACGAAGGCTGAAGCTCGCTATTGTGGCTGGGCTGGAGTTCGGACGCACCTGAAGAGTGCCAAGAACCTCCGTCGCCAAGGGAGTCTGGTCACGGAGTCGGAAGACGAGGACGCCAGGCTGAACCTCTTTGGCAGAGAGCAGGTTGAAGCCGCCGGTCTGCTGCCGGAGCTCGATCTGTGCAGCGGCCGCCGGGGCAAGCGCAACATTGGGCAGAGCATTGCCAAGCGCCGGATAGCTTGACTGATTAAAGGCGGCGAGCCAGTCATAAAGGAGGCGACCGGCAGGCGTGTCGGGGATGAGTCCCACCTGGTCGCCAAAGCGGGGCAGGCGAACCAGGATGGTGGGGTGAACAGGGCTGACGTGGTCTCCCCGGCGTGCGGGCACAGGAGCGTCCGCAGGATCACCGAGAACAATGGTGTCGATCTGGTTTGGATCATCTTTGTCGTCCGCATCTGACGCGGCTCCAGTTGTGGCGTTGGCGGAACGGCCAGAGCCGGAGCTGAGATGTGCGCGTCGGGTGTGACCCATGGCAAAGACGACAAACGAGAGCGCAGCGACGGCGGCTACGATAGCGAGCAGTACGGCTTCGGGACGGAGCGGCTGGCGGCCGGTGATATAGAAGCGGGGAGCTCCGAGAGTGGGGACGCCGGTGGGCTGCTGCATGGGTGATCCTCGGGAACTCGCGTCAGCGGGTCGGGTCGGAGGAGGTCCGGCGGAATTGACCGCCACTGATAGTGTAGACGGGGTGTCAAAGGAGGCGTGAGCTGGTGGTCGGATCGGCGAACCCGTAGCCTACCTTGCCGACCTCATCGCCAACAGCGAACGCGGCATCATCAAATAAGTCGCCTACGGATCACCTCCAGTCCCACACCGAACACAATCTGCACCAGGCTGCCCACACTACCCAGATTGTCGGTACTGTCAGGCTGGATATTAAGCAAGAACAAGCGATCTGTCCTACCTTCTTGCAAGGTAGGACAGATCGCTTCGCACCCCATCCACCGAAGAGGAAGAGAATTGTAGGCGCGTTACTTCGAACCGGCTTTTGATGCCGCGTCAAAAATCACACCCGCAACCTTCGACGGTTGAGCCAACATAATGACGTGGCTGGAGCTAACAGTGGTCGTGGTCGCGCCGATTTTCTTCGCTTGAGCTGCTTCGAGATCGGGTGAAATTGCCCGGTCGTTTGCGGCGACAATGTACCAAGACGGCTTCGACTTCCAGGCCGGAGTCGTGATCTCACCCTTCATCGCAGCAACGCTGGTCGGAACCTCCGTTGCGGTCAGAACCTCAATCTCCTTTGCGGAAAGGTCTTGCGCGAAATCCTCAGCAATCCCCTTGGGAGTCAGTTTAAGGAAACCACTCTTGTCGGGACGGAGTTCTGTGCCGATAGGCGTCGGAACGCTCGTGATGAGACCAAAAGCAGACTCTCCCGTATCCGGAGCCACAGCCGACACATAGACGAGTCCGGCCACTTTAGGATCATTCCCAGCTTCGGTGATCACAGCTCCACCGTACGAGTGACCAACAAGCAATACCGGCCCATCCTCGAGAGCAATGGCTCGCTGCGTTGCAGCAACATCGTCCGCGAATGAGGTTAGCGGAATCTGAACAGCAACGACCCTCAAACCCTTCGCCTCGAGCAATGGAATGACCTTTGACCAGCTCGAACCGTCCGCCCATGCACCGTGGATCAGGAGCACGGTTTTTACCGCTGTTGTGGGCTGCGCCGTCGCCTTCGTGGCAGGAACGATGATCGCGAGAAGTGCGGCGCATGTCGCCATCGCATTCCGAGCAAACTTGAATATGTGCATTTGTCTTTCTCCTTGATGAACGGAGGGATCCGCGCAAGACTCGAAGTTTCTCTGAGAATCCGTACGGGACGAGCGAACGCGAACAACACATATTCCTGCGGCCATTCTCACATCCGCTACCCTGTTCTAGCTGAGAGTAGTTTTGGGTGACGGAAGCATCTAGGCGAAAACAATCAAAAGCGGGACATTCCTGCTGGATATTTCGAGAATGATGACAAAGAAAGACCCGCCATGACAGCGGGCCAGATCTCATGATCGATTGAATTTTTATGCGCGACGTGAGAATGCGTGCGTCCCCCGTCGCCATATCCCAGGAGTTACCCCGTGAATCCTTTTGAAGGAGCGATTGAGTGCAGACTGATCCGCAAATCCACACTGAATGGCGATGTCGGCGATGGTCAAGTGAGAGTTCATCATAAGATCTCTGGCCCTATCCACACGGCGTTCCATCAGCCACTTATAAGGCGGTCTTCGAAAAGTTTGTTTGAAGGCCCGTGCAAAGTGACTCACCGATAATTCGCATACTTCAGCAACCTGCTGAAGAGCAATCTTGCCGTCCAGATGAGCCTCCAATAACTCCGTTGCTCTCCGCATCTGCAGCGAAGAGAGTCCACCCCGAAATCGCGCAGCCGCCATTCTCACGCCGCCATACGAGCAGACAAGATGGCAGTGCAACGCGTGCAAGAGATGGTCCAGGAAAATCTTCGAAGCGTGAAGGGGGTGCTCCAACGAAGCCAGGAAGCTCTTCCCCAGGTGGTGGACGACAGGATCAAATGTCCCAAGCGGCCAAACTAATTGCTCCACTCGTGGCGCTCCATGGGCATAGGCAACTTCATCCAGGGCCTCTTGCGTGACATACAGGATCAACGCATCGAACGGATGTGGGACCCACACAGATGGTTCCTCTTGTAAGTTGATGGCATTAACTGCCCCGGCTGGGTAGTAGCCGCTCGATACCATCTTCTTGCCAAGAAACTGCTCGATAAAAGAAATTGCTTCCAGTTGCAACACAACGATATGGCCACGCTCACCAACGACCGGACTCGCAACTTCTGGAAGCCCCTTGCTGCTCCGAAGCCTTCCAAACCGGAACGAGGCGCGTTCGGAAAGCCACACCTCCTCCGTAGGCGAATCCTTGAGATTCATCGCTTCGGCAAGCCGATTCCAGACGGTGGGGACTTCGGTGGCCGTATTCATGTATCGACTCCAGCCTTTTCGTAAGTTGATATCAAATATATAATATATCTAAGCTGACCCAGACCTGAACACTTCCACGTATCTATAGACAGTGTCAAGAGAACGCAGAGTTTCTGATTGACATGGATTTGATGCCTCGGAAGTTGGATTTTTTAAATTAATTTCCACTTCTGTCCTTCACAGCCAATATCAAACGACCCGCCGGACGATGCCGCCACCGGATCGGGCTTGGGAACCGCACGTGTGTTTATATAAATCCAGAGTTGGTCCCAACACGGAAGGCGTCCTCAAAATGAATGTGTCAGTGCTGTCTAAGTTCCTCACCTCCATCAGCCCTCCTCGTCGCGCTCCTCACCACCGCCGGCAACGCCCCCGCCCAAACCACCTCACCCATCCGCGTAGCCATCGTCGGCCTCAACCACGACCATGTATGGGGCTTCTTCCACACCCTCTCTGCCCACCCCGAGGTCACCCTCGTCGGCATCTCCGAACCCGACGCTGCCCTCCGCCAGAAATACGCCGCCATCGCCCACCTGCCCGACGCCCTCTTCTTCCCCACAGAAGAAGCGATGCTCAAGAGCACCCACCCCCAGGCCATCCTCGTCTACACCTCTATCGCCGGCCACCGCGCCGCCATCGAGCAAGCCGCTCCCCTCCACATCGCCGCCATGGTCGAGAAGCCCCTCGCCACAACGGTCGAAGACGCCCTCGCCATCCAGCGCCTCTCCGAAAAATACAACGTCCCCGTCCTCACCAACTACGAGACCACCTGGTACAACTCCAACACCGCCGCCGCCAACATCCTCAGCGAAGGCAAGATCGGCGACCTCCGCAAGCTCGTCGTCCACGACGGCCACGAAGGCCCCAAGGAGATCGGCGTCAGCCCTGCCTTCTTCAGCTGGCTCACCGACCCCAAACAAAACGGCGCAGGCGCCCTCTTCGACTTCGGCTGCTACGGCGTCGATCTCTCCACCTGGATCATGCACGGTGAGCTCCCCCAAACCGTCAGCGCCGTCACCCTCCACATCAAGCCGCAGATCTACCCCAACGTCGAAGACGACAGCACCGTCATCCTCACCTACCCACGCGCCCAAGCCATCATCCAGGGCTCATGGAACTGGCCCTTCGCCCGCAAAGACATGGAGATCTACGGCGCCACCGGCTACGTCGACACCCTCTACGACGACAAAGACCCCGGCGCCAAACTCCGCATCCGTCTCCACGGCGAGCCCACCGAGCACGTCGAGACTGCACCCGCACTCACCCCACCGCAAAACAGCTCCCTTAGCTACCTCGCAGCCGTCATCAACGGCACCCTGAAGCCGCAACACGACCTCACCTCACTCGACACCAACGTCGCCGTCGTCCGCATCCTAGACGCCGCCCGCCGCTCCGCCCAAACCGGCACCACCATCCACCTCGGCGCAGCCGCAACAACCAAAAACTAAAGTCAGAGCAACGCCGCGGTTGGTGTAGAGTCGTTTTCGCTTTTTTGTTTGTCATTCCCGAAGGGAATCTGCGTTTGAAGTCTCTACACCATAAGAAGTGATATCGAAATGACAACTGCATGGTTTCGCGGCGGGAAAAGATATAGCCAACAACCAAAAACTAAACACCACTACCCGGCATGGGCCGAACCATCACGCTGCGCCTCCATCTGCTGAACGATGTGAGCGAGACCGTCTGCGGAGAACACCTCGTTGATAGCCTCCCCGGCCCCTGCCGCAGCCTCCTCAGCACGCGCGAACATCGCCAACTCAAACTCCCGAACCGCCGCTCTCCAATCCCCATCCCCTACCAGGGCAAGCGCAAGATCAGCCGCATCCCACATCGCAAGATTTGCGCCATCTCCTCCAAAAGGAGACATCACATGAGCAGCGTCGCCAAGCAGCGTCACTCCCGGCCGATGCTCCCAGCGATGCCCAACCGGCAGAGCGTAGATCCCTCGCGGCGTTATCCTGCCCTCACCTTGATAGATGAGCTGCCGTAACTCTTCAGCCCAATCACTGAACTGTCCCGCCAGGCTGGCCCTGAGAGCCTCACTCGACGATCGATCCAGACTGCCCTTGTCCATCCAGTCTTCTGGAACTCGCATCGCCGCATAAACTCCGATATGTGCATTCGCATCGCGGTGCCCGATGATCGCCTTGGAGTCTCCAACAGCAAACATCAATCCACGTCCAACCACCCGAGCCAGATCTGGATACCTCGCATCCACATCGTCGATACCAAGCTCAATAAACAGTACCCCGCTATAAATCGGGCGCGCGTTCGACACCAGCGGACGCACCCGAGACCACGTCCCATCGGCCCCAACCACGAGATCGAAGCTCTCCGTCTTTCCACCACGAAACACCAGCTCGCAGCTTCCGTCCTCCAGCGGCTTGACCGCGCTCAGCTCGTGGTCCCAGTGGATAACACCGTCCGGAAGCGAATCTAACAGCATCTGCCGCAGATGCCCACGATCCACCTCAGGACGGTCTTTACCCGATGTATCCGTATCCACGAACCGAAGCACACCATGTTTGTCATAGATGCGTGACTCCTGATCTTCATAGCGCGCGATCCGCTCGAACTCAGCAGTCAATCCAGCGCACCTGATCGCATACTGCCCCGACTCCGTATGCATGTCGAGCGACCCTCCCTGGGGACGCGCCGAAGAGAACACCTCACGCTCAAAAACAGAAGCGTCGACGCCGTGGAGATGCAGAATACGAGCAAGCGTAAGCCCTCCGGGGCCACCTCCAACAATCGCAATACGTGGTCTGTTCATAAGCTCCCCTCAGCAACCTTTATAGATAGGATGCTATGCAATAAATATAGGCTACTATCTACTTGGAGGTCTACGTGGACCAAGAGATATTTCGCCTTCCCGGCCACCTCATCCAAAGGTCGTCCCGCCTGCTGCTTCGCCTTGGCGAAGAAAAGTTCCAACCGTTAGGCCTTGGCATCGCCCAGACGCCGGTGCTCTATGCGTTGAAAGATGGAGCGTCGTTGACTCAGACCGAGTTAGCCAAGATGGCCAAGATCGAACAACCCACCATGGCTCAGCTTCTTACCCGCATGGAACGCGATGGCCTGATTCGCCGCACTGCGAATCCTCACGACAAGCGCAGCAGCCTCATCTCCCTCACACCCCTCGCCTTGAAGAAGCTTCCCCTTGCGAAGGCGGCCCTCCTTCAGGGCAGTGTAGAGGCGCTTCAGGGATTCAGCGAACGGGAGATAGCAACGCTCAGCCGCCTGCTTCGCCGCGTCGTGAAGAACCTCGATCCCACAGCCCCCGGTATTGAGTTCGACTAAGGCGAGGGTCTCGGCTTGTCTTCCACCAGCAGAAGAGAGCGACTAAGCTCCACGCTTACCACACAATTCACCTCGTTATTTACCACGCTATGCTGCAAAAAAATCGCGATTCGGGATCTCGAATGGAACTCGTAAGCCTCTTAGAATCAACATGCTGCCCGATAAAACCCCATAGAAAACCACAAAACACCATAAATGCCGAACTTCGACACTTCCCACAGCGAAGTGGTCCTACCTCATTGTCAATTTGCTCTTGACTTTTAGAAGCTGCAAAAAGCCCACTGCGCGTGGAGCGGTCACTTCGTGACGCGTGTACCTTGTCTCGGCAAGGCGAAATGCGACGGTCCTCCCGTTGGTCGGAAGAGAGATCGCTCCGACCAACGGAAGGACCACGTCACTTCCTCTGACACAGCAAGGTACACGCGTCACGAAGTGACCGCCCTCCGCGCAGGAGGCCCGTCCGGCAGGACACACATACACTAGAACTACCCATGTCGAAACTAGGCCTGATCGCCGGCAACGGCCGCTTCCCCTTCCTCCTCCTCGACGCCGCACGCGCCCACGGCCTCACCGTCGTCGTCGCAGCCATCCACGAAGAGACCGACCCCGAGATCAACGCCCGCGCCGCCGTAGATCCCAACATCCACGTCCACTGGCTCTCCCTCGGCGAACTCTCCCGCCTCATCGAAACCTTCCAGGCCGAAGGCGTCACCCGCGCCACCATGGCCGGTCAGGTCAAACACAAACAGATCTTCTCCAGC
Source organism: uncultured Acidobacteriaceae bacterium (assembly GCA_963771625.1). Lineage (GTDB taxonomy): Bacteria > Acidobacteriota > Terriglobia > Terriglobales > Acidobacteriaceae > Edaphobacter. Next base: position 30,894 of record CAVYUE010000015.1, on the reverse strand, counting down.
ATCCGCCCCGACTGGCGCCTGGCCAAGCTCCTCCTCAACCTCCGCACCCGCAACACTGACATGCTCCTCGGCGCCATCGCGAAGGTCCTCGGCGACGAAGGCATCGAACTCATCTCCTCCACCCAATACCTAGAGCCTCTCCTCGCGAAACCCGGCGTCCTGACCCTCCGCGCGCCCGACGAAGAGGAGCAAAAAGACATCACCTACGGCCGCACCGTCGCCCAAGCCATCGCCACGTACGACCTCGGCCAAACCGTCGTCATCGCCGCCCAGGCCTGCGTCGCCGTCGAGGCCATGGAGGGCACCGACGCCACCATCACCCGCGCCGGAGCACTCTTCCGCACCCTTGATCACACCCCCGATCACGAAATAGACCACGAAATAACCGCCACTCCACAGGCAGAAACCACCCTCCGCCGCTCTCTCACTGTCGTAAAAGTCGCCAAGCCCAATCAGGACATGCGCTTCGACGTCCCCGTCATCGGCGTCGCCACCATCGAAGCCATGAAATCCGCCGGCGCCACCTGTCTCGCCGTCGAAGCAGGCAGAACCCTCATGTTCGACCCCGAAGCGATCCTGACCGCAGCGAATGAAGCTGGCATCGCCATCGTCGCGATGTAAAGGGATTGTCACAGCTTTGTAAAGAACTTGTCAGCGAGGGGTAAAATTGCTCCCAACACATCCAGCCCGCGTCTTATGCGGCTTACACTCGTCTACAGCTAAAAGAAACACTTAAGGGGAATCACCATGCGCAAAGCACTTTGGATCGCAGCAATCATCGGCGTAGTAGCAGCGTGCGGCGTAGGCATCAGAGCCCATGCAGCGCCCGCGGCAGACACCATACAGGCCGGCGCGACCGCGCCCAACTTCACCCTGCCCTCGCAGGAGGACAAGCCCGTCAGCCTCACCGACTACAAGGGCAAGTGGGTCGTCCTCTACTTCTACCCCAAGGACCAGACCACTGGCTGCACCATCGAGGCTCACAACTTCCAGCGTGACATCGCCAAATATGACGCGGCCAATGCTGTCGTCCTCGGCGTCAGCCTCGACACCGTCGAAGGCCACAAGACCTGGTGCTCGAAAGACACCTTCAGCTTTAAGCTCCTCGCCGATCCCGATCACAAAGTCGTGGACGCCTACGGTGTCCCCGTCAAAAACTACGGCGTCGCCAAGTTCGCAAACCGCGAAACCTTCCTCATCTCCCCTGACGGCAAGGTGGTCAAGGTCTGGGACGTGAAGGACATCCAGAACCACAGCACCGAAGTCCTTGCCGAAATCGCCGCCAACAAAAAGTAAATACTTATCAGCAGACGCAAAAAGGCCCGGGCTCTCAATTGAGGAGTCCGGGCCTATTTGCTTGCCTTAAACGTGCTTACTTCTTTTTTGGTGCAGCCTTCTTTACAGCCTTCTTTACAGCTTTCTTCGCAGGAGCTTTCTTCGCTGCTGCCTTCTTAGCAGGAGCCTTCTTCGCTGCTGCCTTCTTCGCTGGTGCCTTCTTTGCTGCTGCTTTCTTAGTTGCCAAGGTAATACCTCTCGTCTTTGGTTTTTTACTGCTTACAGTGCCCTTGTTGCCGACCGCTTTTTTAGGAGCGGCCTTACCGCCGCGCGGAGCACTGACCTTCTTCGCGGCAGATCTTTTTTTGGCCAGACCACTCTTCTTAGGAGCAGCCTTCTTCGCCAGAACTTTTTTCCCCACAACCTTCTTCGCCACCACCTTCTTCGCGGCTACTTTCTTCAGCTGCTTCTTCGCGACAGCCTTTTTGGCTGCGGGCTTACTCACCTTCTTGACTGCAGCCTTTACCGGGGCCGCTTTCTTGACCGGAACCATCTTCTTCGCCGGGGTCGCGATCACCTTTTTCGCCGCTGGCTTCACAGTGCTCGTCGAGGCATCGCTCTTTACTGGAAGCTCAGACTCTTTGCTAGGGGGCTCATAACTATTGATCGGCGATGGCGGCAATGCGAAGACCTTTGCATCTTCAGCATGCGTTCCACGTGGCTCGTCGTCATCATCATCAAGCTCCTCATCATCGTCCGAGGTCATCGTCATCTCTTCTTCTTCATCGTCGTCGAAGCGGTGCACATCCTCATTGTCGTCGGTTTCGTCGCCGTAGTTGTTATCGTCATCGGCCGCATGAAGCTTGATCGTATCGTCGAACGTCATCGTTGTTGTCCCCTCACTGCTCTTTACCTCCACCGCACTACGTTTGCCTTACGATGCCGCAACAAACATCATTAACATCCTGGCACGAGATTCTAGCAACAGGATGCATCCAAGCGCTACCGAAGGCAAGCAATCTTTTTCATGAGGTAGCTCATCGTGTAGCTTTTGGTTTCGTTTTGGAGGGCACACTCTGCTTCGTCGCAGTGGAATTTTTCTTCGTTGCCTTCGTTGACCCACTGCTCTTTCGACTCGTGTGATTTGCGTCAGCATGTGCAGAACCCGCGCTAACGTTGGCCGACGCACCATGCGATCGATTCTTCCCTCGAGCGCTCCTGCCACGCACATGTGTACCAGGCGCAAGCTTCACCGGCTCCGCCACCATAAGCGAAGCTCCCGGCTTCACTGCGTTCGACGACAGGTGATTCCACCGCCGCAACTCTTCCACCGACACGCCAAATCGATCGGAGACGGTGATCAGCGTATCGCCGCGACGAACTGCATACCGTTGCGGCCGTGCGCTCGCAGCAGCACCTGCAACTGGGACCACGAGCTCGTCACCCGTATCCACGCCGCCATCAGGAGGTAGACCGTTGGCCGCAACGATGTCGTTCGCGTGGGCATGGAATCCTGTAGCAATACCATCAAGCGACTCTCCAGCTTTCACCACGTGGAATCGCCAGCTGCTGCGCTTGTCGTCAGGAATCTCCTTGATCCGCTCCGCAAAGACATCACGCGTCCCCACCGGAATATGTAGATCAAACGGCATGTCGCGCGGAGTCGTCATCCGTAGCAGGCTCGGATTCAGCGCTACGATCTCAGGCAGCGACGAATCTGTCACGTCTGCCACCAAGCGCAGGTCGATCGAATAATCAACCGTCACTGTGTCAGATACCACGGGAGAGTCAGGAACCAATTTGTCCAGCCCATACTGCGCAGGGTTCTTTGCCATGATGATCGCAGCAATAATGCCCGGCACATAGTTCTTTGTCTCCGCCGGTAGATTGCCACGGCGATACAACTCCCAGAAATCGGCATAGCCAGTCTTCATCACCGCGCGCTGCACATTTCCCGGACCCCAGTCATACGCTGCCATCGCCAGATACCAGTCCCCAAATTGGTTATAGAGGGTCTTCATGTACTTCGCGTATGCGATCGAGGACTTTTGCGGATCGAACCGCTCATCGAACCATCCGTTGCGCGTCAGGCCATAGGCACCCGTCGGCATAAACTGCCACATCCCCCCCGCACCCGACCGCGCATTCAGCGCCTGCGGTTGAAACCCGGACTCCGCGACGGCCAGATAGATCAAATCCTGCGGCACTCCCTGGTCGCTCAGGTTCTTGGAGATCATCTCCTTATACTTTCCCGCACGCTCTAGCGAACGCAGAAGATGCGCGTGGCCTGCGGGCGAGTTTGAAAAGTAGCTGATAAATCCTGCTACGTAATCATTCACCACCAACGGAAAGTCTGACTGTGTAGTCTTCAACTCATCCGCTACCTTTGCTGTCAACGCTGCGTTAGCGGGGAACGTGACCTCATTCGCAGCATCCAGCGGAGCGGCCTCAAGCACGGGCGAAAATCCATTACCCTGCTTCAGAGCAGCCATCTCCAATGAGTTCACCGCATTCAACAGATGATCGAATTCGTCGGCAAGCTGTGGGTCTGTCTTCAGATCCATGCCGCTGGTCAACATCAGATCGACTGCAGAATCAAAGTCCAGCCTCGCGGCATCCAGATGCCCCGCGCGATAGTTGTCCACGCCACTCTTGTAAGCCGCTTCAGCTTGGTTAATGAGTTGCTGCACCCTTGCAGCCTTCGCAGCGGTATCGGGCATTTGTGTCGAGGACGTTACGGCCTGCCCGGGCTGCCCGGCGCTTCCACTCGATCCATTGAGTGGCGGCGCAGTGGCCTGTGCTGGCACAGAACCAGGTGCAGCGGCCTTGTCCTGCGGACAACCTATAAGCATAGCTAGCGGTGCACAGCTCACCACCAGTGCCCACTGCCGCACCAAATTTTTAAAAGTCATCCGCACCATCGTCCTGCCAATTGTAAGACGCGCAGGCAATAAATGCGCTCACACAAAAGGTCGTAACAGCTCCACTCGCGTTAGAAGCGTATAACCGGGCCTATGCTCACACCCCAGTTCGTGGAGTTAATGTAGTTGTCGTGCGAAAGGAAGGAGAGATTCGGCGGTGTGCCAATGCCTGGCGGATCGCGGTCCAGACTCTTATAACGGATCAGCATCTGCTCTGTTTTGACGCGAAAGGCGATGTGGGAAGTGAAGCGCACATCTGTTGATAGTGCAGCGACAGCGGCGAAGTTGTAGTTGCGCGTTAGCGGTGAATCAGCGGTGGCCTGGGTTCTGGAGTAGCTCGCGAACCCTGGAGCGAGCGTGAGTTTAATTGCAAAATATCTGCCGGAGTATCCAGACCGCACTCCTATATTGCCTGTCCACAAAGTGCCACCGACATTGAGCGAAGAACCGGGACTTGCTCCGGGTTGGATGCTCGTGTCGACGATGATGTCGAGATAACGCCGCACAGCGAAGCCGAACTCCATACCTGCGCCCGTAGTGGTATTGCGGCAGCCCTGACAGGTGGCTGTGTTGATGTTGAGCGCCAGCGCGGTGTAGTTCAGAAAGAGATCGACGTGATCGTTCGGCTCAGCGGACATGGCGTTATCGAAGTGCTGGATTATCGGCGATTCATAGATTTCGGGGTGTTCGTAATCGCGAAACCACGGATATTGGCCACGCAACAGGTTCGCGAGCGAACGTGGTGGATTCAGGCCACCACGCAAAATCTTGTAGCCCAACGCATGAGGATGCGCGTGCACAAGTGGGTCCGAGATGAACTTGTCCAACGCGTCCTCACCGATCATCCACAGCGAGCCCGCAACAGGAGTGACGATAAAGTCCACCCAACCAGTATTGTTGGTGTATTTTATCGGCATCTGACACATGGTTTCGTTCTTGTGACAATGGAGCGGATAGGTATAGCCGCCCTCATTGAAGATGGCTGCTTCGCCCATGGGACCGATCTCGGACTGTGTGGAGTAGACCGTTGACCATAAAAACGCGCGCCACTGGCTCTTCCAGTAGGCTGGATCCCGAGAAAGAACTGTGCTGCGGCCCCGTGGATCATTTTGCTCCTCAATGTATCCGGCAATTGCACCTTGCAACGGATGTCCGACATAGTTCACAAGGACGCTGTCGCCATCGTTCCATCGGCGCATGTTGAACTGTTGGAGCGAAGCCCAGTAGTCGGACCAGTACGGCTTGTTAAGCAGGAGATGGCGATCTTCCCGATTAGCGGTCATGATGCGGACTCCATCCTCCAGCATCATGAAGGCGAAGGACTGTAGCAGCAGACCCTTCCAGTGATAGTGCTCCTCCGCTGGGGTCGCAGGTGGAGGAGCGTGAGACTGATCTGGGGCCGCAGCTGGTGCCGCGTCTAGGGCAAATTCTTGATCATCAGATCGAGGCGGAGTCCACAATATGCCAGGCGAGTCGGGAAGGGTGGACTCGGCGGCCGGAACAATCGCCGAAGCTCGCCCCGCCTGTAGTTCTCCCTCGTCGGACGAGGCTTGGGCCAGCGCTGTAGACGCGCCATAACACAAACACAGTACGAGTAAAACGATCGAAGATCTCGACATCGCCTCCCTCAAGCCTGCCAGTTACTGAAGTCCTATCGACGTATACGACTAGGCCCTAGAAAGTCTTCGTGGTGGCTCGTGAGAGCGTTGAATCTCCGAATTCTAAATCAGTTTGTTTCAATGCGGTTTGACGCGCTAAGGACTCTTCAGGCTGCACTGCGGGTGTTAACATGAGTATTGAGGCAACCCAGCTACAAAATGGATCCAAGTCACATCCGCAACTTCGCGATCATCGCGCACATCGACCACGGCAAGTCCACCCTCTCTGACCGACTCCTTGAGCTGACCGGCTCGCTTACCTCCCGCGAGATGCAGGCGCAAGTACTCGACGCCATGGACCTTGAGCGTGAGCGTGGCATCACCATCAAGGCCCACACCGTTCGCATGATGTACAAGGCGCACGACGGTGAAACCTATCAGCTCAACCTCATCGACACACCTGGCCACGTCGACTTCTCTTATGAGGTTTCACGCTCGCTTGCGTCCTGCGAAGGTGCTCTGCTTGTCGTTGACGCCTCGCAAGGCGTTGAAGCTCAGACGCTCGCCAATGCTTACCTCGCCATCTCCAACGGCCTCGAAATCATCCCAATCATCAACAAAATCGACCTTCCCAGCGCTGACATCGAGCGCACCAAGGAAATGATCGAAAAATCTGTCGGTCTGCCAGCCGACGATGCCATCGCCGTCAGCGCGAAGACTGGCCTCAACGTAGAGAGCATCCTCGAAGCTGTCGTTACGCTGCTTCCTCCACCACTAGGCGACCCCGAAGCGCCGCTGCAGGCACTCATCTTCGACAGCTGGTTCGATCCCTACAGAGGAGTCATCGTCCTCGCTCGCATCATCAACGGCAAGCTAAGCAAAGGCATGAAGATCAAAGTCATGTCCAACGGCAAGACCTTCGACGTCGAGAGCATGGGCGTCATGACTCCAAAGCCCGTCGAACTTGCTGAACTAAGCGCAGGCGAGGTCGGTTTCTTTGTCGCAACCATCAAAAACGTGGCCGACACTAAAGTAGGTGACACCATCACCTCCGTCGAAAACCCCTGCGCCGAGGCTCTCCCCGGCTTCGAAGACATCAAAAGCATGGTCTTCGCCGGTCTCTATACCGTCGACTCTCATGAGCACGCGATGCTTCGGGACGCCCTCGAAAAACTTCGCCTCAACGACGCTTCCTTCTCCTTTGAACCAGAGTCCTCCGTCGCGCTAGGCTTTGGCTTCCGCTGCGGCTTCCTTGGCCTGCTTCACCTCGAAATCATTCAGGAGCGCCTTGAGCGCGAATACGACCTCGACCTCATCACCACTGCCCCCGGTGTGCGTTACAAGATCACCCTCACCGACGGCAGCGAGATTGAGGTTGATAATCCTTCGCGTTGGCCCGATCCCAGTAATATCGAGCAGATCGAAGAGCCAGTCATCACGGCAAAGATTCTCACCAACGAAGAGTACGTCGGCGGAATCCTGAAACTCGTCGAAGAAAAACGCGGCCGTCAGCAGAACATGGAGTACGTCTCCGATACTCGCGTTCTCATCACCTACGAGCTTCCGCTCAACGAGATCGTCCTCGATTTCTATGACCGCCTCAAGACCGTCTCACGCGGTTACGCCTCACTCGACTACCAACTCGCCGGTATGTGGGTCTCTCCCATGGTCAAGATGGACATCCTCATCGGCGGCGACCCCGTAGACGCGCTTTCAATCATCATCCACAAAGATTTTGCTCAACAGCGAGGCCGCGCCCTCGTCTCGAAGATGCGCGAACTTATCCCGCGCCAGATGTTCGAGGTCGCGATTCAAGCCGCCATCGGTTCAAAGGTCATTGCTCGCGAGACCGTCACCGCTATTCGCAAGAACGTCATCGCCAAATGTTACGGCGGCGACATTAGCCGCAAGCGAAAACTCCTCGAGAAGCAAAAAGAGGGGAAAAAGCGCATGAAGCGTATTGGCAAGGTGGATATTCCGCAGGAGGCATTCCTCGCCGTGCTCAAGGTTGGCGAAGAGTAACCTTAACATTTTTTGCGGTAGAGAAGCCCGAATTTGGCCGCAACTTCATGCCCAAAAACGACTACCAGCCAGATGCTATTGGGAGCTCTCGAATGTCCAATAACCTTAGATGCGGGGAATCTGTAACCTGGTCGTAACGACGTTCTGTGGAAACCCTTGAAATAGCGATACTTGCCGCGAGTACCGAAACGCTCGCGCATCCAATCACCGCGGCTATCACCCAACGCTATCATTTGCATGAAGTTAGGCACTTAACAGCTGACAGATCCATCTGACAGTGCTCGGCACATTTTGAATCTCTAGCATTTTCCCGCGCCTGAGATCCACAGGTTTTTCCACAGGACTCCTGTGCTTAGACCCAAACAAAAGGCACAGCAAAGAGGAGGCCCGTTAAGACCTCCTCTCCTGTAAATCCTCATAGCAGAGACTTACTGCTTCGGAGCCGCCGGCTTGGGAGTCGTCGGACGTGGTCGAGCTGTTGTCGGAGCCGCCGACGGTCCAGATGGGACGGGTGCAGCCACACCGGAGCTTGCGTTATACGCCGTAACCACTGCCTGTGTTACGTCCGTGCTCGGTACCGCCCACATCACGTTGCTCTGCTGACCACTCACATCCAGCAGCAATGTAAAACCATTCTTGCTCACGTAGTCCTTCAACGTAACCGAGACCTTCGCCGCCACCTTGCCATAAGCCTCCTGCAGATCCGCGTTGTATGCGGTCTGCGCGTCCTCGGCATCGCGATTCAGCTCCTTCTCTTTCACGTCGATGTTACGCAGACGAGAGGCACGCTCCTCATCCGACAGAGTCGCCGGTGCGCTCTGCAGCTGCGCCTTCAACGAATCGACTTCTTTGGAAAGAACGTCGATCTGATCTTTCTTCGGCTTGTACTTGTCCTGGATCGCCTGGACGGCACGCTGGCCTTCATTGGTAGCAAAGACCGCCTGCTCGAAAGCGACCAACGCAATCTTTGCAGGAATCGCCTGTGGTTCTACAGCGGCGGGTGCAGCAGGAGCAGGGGCCGGAGCTGCAGGTGTTTGGGAGATCCCGGCTGTGGTCATCAATCCCGCGCCGAGCGCGGAGACAAGAACAAGAGTGCGGTTCATGCGGTTTGTGGTACTCCTTCGATCGTTCGATATGTTTAGAAAATCTTTTTTAGCTTCGCTTCTTAGACGGTTGCAAATCTCTGCTGACCCGATCTTCTCTGAGCTGTGCCAATTTAATTTGTACGGTCTTCAGAAAGAGAGGCCAGCAACACGGCCCCTCTACTCAGAAGACAGATCACATCAAGCCCTTACTGTTTCGGAGTAGCAGCTTTTGGGGCCGTCGTTGGTGCGGTCGTTGCATGTGGATGAGTCGCCGCAGAAGGTGCGGAAGGAATTGGTGCCGCAACTCCAGAAGAGGCGTTGTACGCATCCACGACAGCCTGCGAAATATCCGTCCCTGGAAGCGTCCAGAGCACCGACATTCCACCCTGCTGTCCAGTGTTATCGAGCAGCATCGTGTAGCCGTTATCTTGCACGTACTTGATGACAATCGGTCCAAGCTTCTTCGCGACTGCGCCGACGGAGGCCTGTAGATCGGCACCGTAAGAGTTCTGTGCATCCTCACCATCGCGCTGCAGCTGCTTCTCCTTCGTATCGATCGCACGCAGCTTTGCAGCACGTTCCTGCTCGGTCAGCGTCGCCGGCGCACTCTGCAACTGCTTCTTCAGCGTGTCTACCTCTGCCGCAAGCGCCTGCAGCTGGTTCTTCTTCGGGTCATATTTCTTCTGCAGATCCTGAAGGGCTCGCTGACCTTCGTTCGTCGCAGCGGCAGCCTGCTCATATTCGATCAGTGCAATCTTCGCCGGAACCGCGTGAGGCGCGACCGCAGCGGGTGCAGCCTGGGTGGAAGGTGCGGTGGAGGCGGCTGCCGGAGAGCCAGCAGTCTGGGCCACTCCAGCAGCGGACGTAATTCCCGCAGCAAGAGCGGTAACAAAAGCAAAGGTACGATTCATGCGGTGTGTGGTACTCCTTCGGGGATTGGCCAAACCTTGATCCGGCGTCAGGCGCACTTGTGTGAGCCTTCTGAGCCGTTCCCTCCATCCACTCGATCAACGCACCCTGAAGACAGAGCACGCCCATCTTTGACCTCGATCACCCGACCTCTATCCAAGCAAATCGGCGCCAAACGAGAGGGCTGCCGGAACACATAGATTATAGGACCGCGCCCGGCAAGGGTCAATTCGCATTGCCCTCCACAAACTACCAAAATATGGATGCATTATGCGACCGTCTCCCATTTTTCAAATGATCCCGCAACCGGAACGCCGATATCCCTATGAATGCGAAGTTGTAGTTTTGGTGATTGGATTGCATTTACCTGACAGGCAACATCTTCCCGTAGATCCGGAGTGTGCCGATGATCTGCCCCCGGCTCGAAAGAAGCTACACCCTACAGATGGTGTAGACCATCAGTCAGGGGTCTGCTTCCCTCATCGGAAGTTTTTTAGGAGGCCAGTGACTGGCCATTAAGATCGCAAGGGCCGCTTCCACGAAGCGGCCCTTCGTGTCACCAACTGGCTCCCATCCATCTATCACCAGAAAGTCGCAGAACAGGCCCTTGCCAAGTGTGAACTTTGCGCGTACCCTAAGAGTTGCCTTGTGGACCGGCTGTGGGTGCCGATCACTGTGTTCCGCCAAAGAGCACAAGTTGTGCAGGTTGGCGGCAAAAGACACAGGATTTACAGTAGACCGGGTTTATCGGACTCTGTCGCAAACAGGTAGAGGGTGAAAAACCAAGGTTCGCCGCTGTCAGGCGCTCCAGGCTGTGCGTAGCCGGCATTGCCGGTGTGATCGTAGCCAAATACCAATAGAAGACGTCCGTTCGAGTAAAACTTGAGACCGTTTCATCCGACGCTGCAATACCGGTTTGGTTGCTCCTCCGTAAATCACACGGAGAAGAATAAGCCGTTGCGTGGGAGCGAACCGCTAATTGCGATCTAAAGCAATAGGAAGTGGAAGCATGACTTCAGAGCAGAATGTACCCGAGGTAGATTCTCACCAGGGTTCGACAATGTCTCCCGGCCAGCAGGACGGTGAGGCGCAATTCGCCGGGCAGAACATACCGCACGGCATGGGTCAGTCCAAAAGCAGCCGCCGTCGCCGACGCAAACGCAAAAACAAAGGCTCAGACGCCCCACAGGCAAGCGGCGAACAAGGCGCAAGCCAGCCCATTGGGTCCGTTCAGGGCGCGGCCGCTCCTCAGAGCTTTCAGCCTCAGGGCGGCCAGGCTTTCCAGGCCAATGCCGGCCAGCAACAGAACGGCTCCTCCAGCGGCAAACGCTGGAAGAAGAAGTTTCGCGACCGCGATCGTCAGCGCCCCTCCGATAATCCGGGTAATGTAGCCAGCGCCAGCAATGGAGGCGGCTTCAGCAACAACGGCGGTGGTTATCGCGATCGCGACACTCACCAGCCGGGCAATAACAGCGGCGGTTTCAAGCGCAAAGGCAGCGGCGGCAAACAGCAGCAGCGTGGTCCCCGCAGTTTCGTCGGACCAATGGATCATAGCTATCGCGCCGTTAACGGCAACTTCGCCGACACCCCGCCATCCACCATCGACTCCCATAGCAACGGCAACTACCAGGGTCGCAGCAACGGTCACGGTGGCGGACGCAACAGCTATCAGAGCGACTCCCAGCCCATCGACTACTCGCAAGGCCGCGCCATTCCCATCCCCGAAGACGCCCCTACCAAGATCTTCTTCTTCATCGAAGATCTCTTCTTCATCGCCAAGATCTCCGAGACTGCCCGCAAACTCGGGGTCAAGGTCGCCTTCGTCAAGAACGACAAGGAGGCCATCGCTTCACTCGTCAGCGGCGAAGAAGAGGACCGGCCAGGCCTGATCGTCTTCGACCTCAACAACGCCAACGCTAAACCCCTGACGCTGATCCCGAAGCTGAAGACCAAGCTGAAGCGAAGCACCTCCATCATTGGCTTCCTATCGCATCTACAGGGCGATCTGAAGGCCAAGGCTGTCGAAGCAGGTTGCGACACTGTCATGCCGCGCGCGGCCTTCTCACAAAACCTTCCCAACCTCCTCCGCCGCTACGGCATGGAAGAGGAAGAAGAGCCCAACTTCAACCAGTAAAATCGCAAACGTCTTCCTGACAAATATTGAACGGCCCGGTAGAGAGATCTATCGGGCCGTTTTGGTATGGGATTGTAGCCACCTGAAACTAACCTGGAGGCCAACTCATGTGTCTGCCGCCGAGCAAGTGCAGATGTAGGTGATTCACTGTCTGGCCACCATCATCACTAGTGTTCACAACGATTCGGTAGCCTTTGCTCAGCTTCTCATTGCGCGCGATCTCGCTAGCCGCAGCCATCAGCGACCCCATCAGTTCCGTGTCTTCTGCGACCGTACTAGCCATCGAAGCAATGTGCTTCTTCGGAATAATTAGCATGTGCGTAGGCGCCTGCGGATTGATATCGGGAAAACCGATGCAGAGTTCGTCTTCATAGATGCGATTCGCAGGAATATCCCCGGCGACGATCCTGCAGAAGAGACAGTCGGAAGATGGTGAACTGCTCGGCGTAATCTTCATTATGGTTGAAAGTACTTTGGATGCTGCCCAACTGTCCAGGGGTTATAGGCCGCAGCAAATGCGGCCCTGCTGGCAATGGACGGATGGCTATACATCCAGAACTCAACAAACGGATGCGGTGTAGGGTCGTCCAGCGAGTTCTCACCGAGCTTCTGAAAGCCCTGCTGTGTCGTCGTTTGAGGATCGGCAACGATGCCATGAATAGCCTCCTGCCCATATACATCCGCAGCATGTTCGATCGACCGGCTGACTGCGTTATCAAACGGCTCCGAAACGAAGCTCAACACATTCAGAACCAGAACCAGTACCGCGAGACACGCCCAATCATTCTGGGAGCGAACCCTCCACCGTGCGCCGTATCTCCCCAACAGCCACCACGTCATCCGTTGACCAACAAAAAAAACAACTAGCAGTCCCACAGCACTGAATAGCAGACCCGACACAATATGATGCAGCGCATAGTGGCCCAGCTCATGTCCGAAGACACTTGCAAGCTCATCGGGAGTCGCCGCTGCAATCGTCGTATCCCATAGCACCAGCCGCTTCGAAGGGCCGAACCCAGTGACGTATGCATTCATACTTGTCACTTTGTTGCTCGCCCGCATGAAGAACATTCTGTCCGGCGGCAGACTCACTCCGCTCCGGGCGACCACCTTCTCCAACTGTGCCACCAACGAGGGATCATGCTGCTGCAGCGGTTCGAACTTGTCGAACAGCGGGTCAATCAGAATCGGTGAGAGAAACACCCCGAACAGAACCGCGATCATCGTGGGAATCCAGAACCAGAACCACCAATGTCTCGGCGACCGGCCAATGACCCAGAACAACACCATGACCAGTAGGCCCCCAACGAGCCATGCGAGCAGAAAGCTCTTCCCCTGATCCCCCACCCAGCTTCCCCAACCCTGTACCGACAGTCCATAGACCACCGCGATATGGTGTCCATAGAGCCGTAACGGAGCATTCAGCAGCGTAATCAGCAGCAAAAACAGAAACACAAACGCGAAGCATTGCCCCCATCGGCTCTTGGTCAAACTCTTAGCAGCATCTCGCATCGTCGCCGGTACTCTCAGCGCCAGCAGCAAAACAAGCTGCAGAATTCCCCACCCCTCACCAAGAAAATGCAGTGTAGTCCGCGCCCGAAAAAGCTTCTTGGCAAGCTTCAATTTCTCCGGCGGCAGCACATAGGCCGTACGATCCTGAGCAGCGTTGCGGAAAGCCTGTGCCTCGGCTTCGGTCTCCCCATGTGCCCGTACCGGTGTCGCCATCATTACTGAGCAAACGATCAGCAGAAACAGAACACCACGAAAACTCATCGACCCTGAACTCCATTCACAATGGAGCCAGTGTGCATGATTCGGGAGACACAGTGCAAAGCGCCACGAATCAAAAATGCTACCGATCCAACCCAACTCCTGACGACTCAGCTCCCACCTCCAACCCGAAGCGCGATAACTCGCGCTTCTGCAGGTTGTAATCAACAAAAAACCCCATCCCAATTGCCAGCGGAATAATGCCGGCGGCCGCCCCCGAAAGTACCTCGCGAACCTGGAGGATCGTCGCCAGCGTGAGAAAGAACAAAACCAATCCGACTCCCACTGAAACAAGAACGATGCCGGTGCGACGAGCATTCCCGAGACTGCGAAGTGGGTCCTTCGGCGTTGGCTTTTCTTCCTCGCCCGGCCCCATCAGCTTCTCGATCTCCTCAATTGGTACGCCTCGCGAGAGCATCGTCATACGCTCCTGCGACCTGAGCATCCGCTTCTGCGCCTCGAACCATATACCCGCAACGATTGCCACGGCACCCACTAAACAACCCGCTACCGGCACAATAAATGGACTCATTAAGAAATTCATCTCACTACCTCCCTTTCCTGCCCGCATTAGACCGATGCACTCCTGCAAAGTTTCACTCGCATTGATGAAACTTTCGGAGCACTCTATTGTCTAACCCTGCTTGGACACCGACCTCACCTTCGAGCAGTTGGTACGCGACCATCAGACCATGGTCTTCCGCACCCTTCTGCGCCTGACCGGCAGTCGTGAACACATCGACGATCTCGCCCAAGACGTCTTCCTTCGCCTCTACCGCGCCCTGCCCAGCTTTCGCGGCGAATCCCTCATCACCACCTACCTCTACCGCATAGCCGTCAACGTCGCCCAGGATGAGTGGAAGCGCCGCCGCCGCGACGACCGTTCTCACGTCTCTCTCTCCGACGAAACCTCTGCATGGGAAGATCGCCTCCCCCACCCCGGCCGCAACGCCGAGCAGCAAATAGAAGAGAGCGAGTTCCGGCAGGCCGTCGAAGAGCAGCTCCAGCGGCTCAGTCAGATTGAGCGAACCATCATCGTCCTTTATCATCAGGAAGAACGCACCTACGAGCAGATCTCCTACTCATTGGGAATGCCTATCGGCACCGTGCGAACTCATCTGCACCGCGGCCGCAAAAAACTCCGAGTAGCCATTCAGGAGCGTCAATTCAAAGAGAGGAGATCGACATGTCAGACGAATTCGTGAACCAGCAGATCTCATCGAACGGCCAAATCGACGAACTCGACCACCGCATCCTCCGGGCGCTCGAAGTCGCACCTGAGTTGCAGATCCCAGCCGACTTTGCCGCCCGCGTCTCCCGCCAACTGCCCGCCCGGCGTCCGATCTCGCTCACGCCAACTCACTACGGCCGAAATGCTGTGTTGATCGGGATGGTCATCACTCTAGTAGCTCTGCTCGCTCTGACTTTGCATAACGGAACTCACTCTGCCTTCGATCTACCGCAGTCACTTCTGCTTGCCCAGTTCGTTGTCCTCACCGTATGGCTCAGCATCCGCCGTCAAAGCTTCAACTAGCCCTTCGCAACCTAACCCGCCCTCGCCCGTCCAACCTAAGCACTCTGCGCGGAAGCTGTATCGCCGCCACGCGTCCCGGCAGCACTTCCGATACACTCGGCAACAGGCGCAATTTACAGGCGAAACGAGTTTCTTTCCCATGATGAAACAAAGAGCAGCAGTGGCCGGCGTCAGTTTTGCCGGTCTGGTAGTCGTAGCAATCTCCTCCGTCGGCCAAAACGCAATTGCAGCAACCAAGAGCCCAGCACCTGCGCCTGCAGTGGTCTTGCTCGACACCATGGAAGCTGAACTACACCGCGCCATGGGCTCCCTGGGCAATAGCGCTACGGACGCAACCCAGCAGCCCAAGCCCTACTTTCTCAGCTACGCCGTCTCGGATAGCGATAGCAGGAGCATCTCCGCGCAGTTCGGCGCTATTAACGGCTCACGCGAAAACCATCGCCGCATCGCCGACGTCCAGGTCCGCCTCGGCACCCCCGCTGAAGACAACACGCACGGAGACCATCGCAACAGCGCCCTCACAACCATCCCCCTGCCCCTCACCAACGACACCGAAGCCATCTCTCGCACTCTCTGGTTCGCCACCAACCGCGGCTACGGCAAAGCCCTTGATGGCTACCTGAAAGTCAAGACTGAGCAGCAGGTTCGCGCCAAAGAAGAAGACGCCTCGGCCGACTTCTCGGCCGAGACTCCGGCAAGCGCGATCCTTCCACCTTCGCCCGCGCTAGTCATCGACACAGCAGCTTGGGAAACCCGCCTGCGCGAACTCTCCGGCCTCTTCAAACAATATCCCGACGTCTTCTTCAATAACGTTACCCTCGAAGCCTCTACTGAAACCGACTACTTCGTCTCCTCCGAAGGTACCAAGGTCGCCACACCGAACCACGTTGCGCGCCTGGTCATCGTGGCCCGCACCCGCGCAGCCGACGGCATGGATCTCTTCCGCGCCGAAACCTTCGAAGCCGACGAGGTCGCTCACCTCCCCGACCAAAAGACCCTCACCGACAGAACCCTTGCCATGGCGAAAAACCTCGAAGCCCTGCGCGAGGCGCCAGTCACTGAACCGTTCAATGGTCCCGCCATCCTCAGCGGCCGCGCCTCTGCCGTCTTCTTTCACGAAGTCCTTGGCCACCGCCTCGAAGGCCAACGCCAGCGCGGCGACGATGAAGGCCAGACATTCACCAAACTCCTCGGCAAGCAGATTCTCCCATCCTTCCTCAGCGTATCCGACGACCCCACCCTCACCGACTTCCACGGAACGTCTCTCAGTGGCCACTACAGCTACGATGACGAAGGTCAAACAGCACGCCGTGTCGACCTCATCAAAGATGGCGTCCTCGACACCTTCCTCATGTCGCGCCTGCCCATCGCTAGCTTCTCCACCTCGAACGGCCACGGCCGCGCCGAAACTGGCCATATGCCCACCGGCCGCCAGGGCAATCTCATCGTCACTTCATCCAAAACCGTCAGCGATTCCGAACTTCGCGAGATGTTAAAAGCTGAAGCGAAGAAGCAGGGCAAATCCTATGGCCTCTACTTTGAAGACATCTCCTCTGGCTTCGCCGTTACCACGCGTCGCTCGCCGCAAGCCTTCCAGGTCATCCCGCTCGTCGTCTATCGCGTGTATGTCGATGGCCGTCCCGACGAACTCGTTCGTGGCGTCAGCATCGTAGGAACCCCGCAGGCTGCCCTCAACCGCATCCTCGCCACCGACGACAAGCAGGACATCTTCAACGGCATCTGCGGCGCCGAATCCGGCAGCATCCCGGTAAGCGCCGTCGCCCCCGCGATGCTTGTCAGCGAGATCGAGACCCAGCGCCAGTCGCAAGGCACAGCCCGGCCACCCATTCTCCCACCACCCGGCGCAGAAACTGTTCCAACCGCCGGTAAGGGAGGTCAATAAATCAATATGCTCTTAAATAAGTTACAAATCGTGGCTTTTTCGCTGCTACTCTGTTGTCCGTAACTCTACTTAGCACTACTGTAGTTACAAATAGACTCTCGGCCGAATCGCCCGCGCCAATAACCGATCCGCTCCTCCTCGCCATGCGGGCCGAGCTCAACCGCGAGAAGACCCTCCTTCTCCCGGGTATGCAAAAGCCATACTTCGTCGAGTACCGCCTCGACGATCTCGCCAGCTACGAGGCCGTCGCAAACTACGGTGCTCTCACCCGCGAAGAAGATAATCATCAGCGCATCGTCCGCGTTACCGTCCGCATCGGCGACTACGCGTCTGACAGCAGCAGCAGCCGCGGAGACGGCACCCTCGAACTTGCCCCCACCGACGACAATCCCGAAGCCCTGCGCTACGCTCTCTGGATTGCAACCGACACCGCATACAAAAACGCTCTCCGCGCCTACTCCACCAAACAGGCAGCACTCAAGCAGTTCCAGTCCGCCCAGACTCAGCAGGACTTCGCTCAGGTAAAGCCCGTCGTACAGGTGTCGCCACTCGTCACCCTCGAACTCGACCGCAACGATTGGAAGCACCGCATCATCGAAGCCAGTGGCCTCTTCGCCTCCGACCCGCAGGTTCGAACCTTCGCCGAACACGTCCAGTACTCCACTGCGAACATCCGGGCCATCGCCCTCAACCGTTATCTCGTCAACACCGAAGGCACCACTGTCCGCCAGGGATACACGGGCTATGACGGAGCCATTAGTGTCGGTGGTCAGGCGTCCGACGGTATGCGCCTCAGCCGTGACAATGGCACCGTCGCCGCTACAGCAAAGGAACTCGAAAGCGCCTCAGCCTTCCGAAAACGCACCGTCGACGACCTAAAAAGCTTCGAGGAACTCCGCAACGCTCCTGTAGTCTCCGCCGACGACTACCACGGCCCCGTCCTCTTCAGTGGAGACGCATCCGCCGACGTCTTCAACCGCCTCTTCGTTCCTAATGTCGAGGCCGACCGCCCCGAGATGGGTACAACGGCCCGCACAACTGGCGCTTACTCCTCCAGCTACAAATCGCGCGTCCTGCCCGAGATGCTTAGCGTCACCGACGACCCGCTGCAAACCAAATTCGACGGCAAGACCCTCCTCGGAGCCTACACAATCGACGACGAAGGCGTCCCGGCGCAATCCGTTGACATCGTCGTCAATGGCAAACTCGAAAACTTCCTCATCGGCCGCGAACCAGTAAAAGACTTCACCAGCTCGAACGGTCACGGCCGCGCCGCCCCGGCGCAACCGCCCCATTCTCACGCCGGAGTCATCTTCGTTAAAGCTAACCATCCGCTCTCGACAAATGAACTCAACAAGCACCTTCTCACCATGGCAAAAGAGCAGAGCCGCGATGTCTACGCCGTAGAAACCCTCGGCGGTGAACTTCTCCCGCGCCTGCTCTACCTCGTCCACCCCGATGGCACTCGCCAGCTCGTTCGCGGAGCCGTCTTCGACGAACTCGACAACCGCAGCCTCCGCTCCGATATCGTCGCCGTCGGTAACGATTTCTACGTCTCGAACTCCCTCGGCGCTGTCCCCCAAACCACCATCGCGCCCAGCATGCTCTTCGACGATATCGGCGTAAAGCGCGCTACGCTCGAACAGCAAAAACTCCCCTACTACGAGCCGCCCACGTTGTCTGGAAAATAGAATTACGCTGTGTCAGAAGAGTTTTAGGAAAACACGATGCATCTCGACCCACGTATATTCCGCGCTGTCGCAATCGGCCTGGCCATTCTGCTCCTCTACGGAAGCCGCCTGACTAAAGGCTCCGTAAGCCAGACCGCGGACGGCCTCGCCTTTCGTATCAAGCCTCTTTTCGCCTGGTCGCGCGCCATCGCCTTACCTGCCTACGTCCTCTTCTTCATCTACATCACCACTTCGCAGAAGCAGCCCGTCCCCTGGTGGATGGCTCTCCTCTTCATCGCCGCCATCGCCCTCGGCGTCATGCAGATGCCCGGCACCATCACGTTGACCCCCACAGCGGTCACGCAGCGCTTCTGGTTCCAACCCTCGAAGGCCATCCAATATAACGAGGTCATAGCGATCCAGGCGATGCAGGGTGGCCGCATGACGAGCGTCCTTGGCGACAATCGCGTTAAGATCACCCACACCTCAAATCACTGTGCCGCAACTGAGTTTCAGCAGGAACTCGAGCGCCGCACCGGCAAACGCGTCATCAACTGACCTTGGACATCTCAGCCAGGAATCGGATACAAAGCATCCGTGCGATCACGTTCACATAGAGATCGTCATTTGAGGGCTGCCCGTGCGGTCTCGTCGCAAAGGCGCAGTCGAAAGATCTGCGGTTGTAATTGCTTTCGCTAATCCGTGCGAATCAGATAAGGCTGAGCGGCGGGATCTTTCGGATGAATGCTATCGGCAACCTGGGTCGCATGCGCTTTATCCGGCACCTGCGGATTGATCCTCACCCAATGCCCTGTTGGTCCAGGAAACTCAATCACTCTGGCGGTTGCATACCGCCGAATCATCTCTTCTTTTAGCTTCACTGCGTCCGACTCATGCGCAAACGCCCCCACCTGCACGCACCAGCGACCGCCTGGATCAGCATTCGCTCTCACCGGTGCAGCAAACGCCTCCACCTTCACCTTGGCGACGCCCGCGCGGTAAACTCCCGTAGCCTTTGCCGCCGCCAGCGACAGATCAATGATGCGGCCGTGTACAAACGGTCCACGATCCGTGATCTTCACCACCACAGATTCATTGTTGGTCAGATTCGTTACCCGCACCATCGTCCCCATCGGCAGCGTGAGATGCGCAGCGGTCATTGCATTCTGGTCGTACACCAGGCCATCAGCGCCCTTGCGTCCAGCATATGGTGGCCCATACCAACTAGCCATCCCTACTTCAGTCGACACAGGTTTTCCCAGATTGCCCGGCACCGGAGTGGGGGCTGGCGAAGGCGTCGGAACCGTCTTCACAGAAGCGGCGTCCTGCTGAGCGGTTCGCGAACTCTTGCCGTGATTCGTCGCCGTCTTCGTCGCCGGCGGCGGCGGAGGCTGATAAGCCCGTGTCGTCTCTTTATGACAGCCGCCGACCATCAGCGCGCACGCCGACAGAACTGCGGCGGAGACGGGTCTCAGCCGCATCACGGCTTGTTGGCATCCTTCGGTGGAGGCGGTGGCGGAGCCGATGATGACCTTCTCGCATGGTCATCGATCTTCGTCGCCAGCTTGTGCAGTTCAACCGCAGCCGCACGCAGTGCCTCTGATCCATTGCGCCGAACATCCGGCACGACTTGGTCGTTGATGTACTTCACGACATTCTTCAGGTCTGCTTCCAGATGCGTCGCAGCGTCTCGCAGCTGCTGCTCCCACGGTCGTTTCGGATCCTCGGTCGACATACCCGCACCTCTCTCATTTGATTAGATGACGCAGAAAATACGCGGTCAACGCTCATCGCAGACGATTCCACAAATGTGCCGATGTGGTAACCATGCCACAAATTAGGGTGAAATCAGGACCTATACAACTTGCTGTCGAATTCACGCGTCCGTTATATATAGGAATTGCCCTAAAAATCGCCTCACGCAGTGAATCGCATTGACGGTTCATAAGAAGTAAAATCGGCAACCTGCAAGGGAGTTATTTTTGACAATCGCAAGGGTTCTGACTTCTAGAAACCTCCCACAGATAAATCTGATAGTCGCCACCTTGACGCTCCTTGTTTCGCCCGCTCGCCCCGCAGTGGCACAAATGCGATCCGCTCCGATTGTTGCTACGAACACCATTCCCTCTCTCCCCGATGCTCCTGGCTTCTCGAACAGCTCTTCTCCCCTCCGCGAATCCAGTAGTTTGAGCGGTGAAGCAGATAGTTCCTCGATTGCTTCAGACGCAGCCTTCGACGTTGCTGCGGCCAGACGCAGACTTCTCGCTACCCGCAGCGATATAACCATCTATCCTGGTCAAACCGCGCCTCCTCTCTCCGCCCACGATAAAGAGATCCTTGGGCTTAAGCAGACCTTCACCCTCTTCACCCTCATCGGATGGACCGCCTCCGCCGGCTACACCCAACTCGTCAACGGCAGTCCAAACTACGGCACCGACAGCGGTGCATTTGGCGAGCGCCTCGGCGCCGCCGCTCTGCGCAATACCACGCAGAACATCTTCGGGAACGTCATCTTCGCACCGCTATTTCATGAAGACCCGCGCTACTACAAGATGGGCAAAGGCCATAAGGGGTACAACCGCATCCTATACGCCGCCTCTCGCGCTCTCATCACCCGCGCAGACGATGGCCGCACCACCCCCAACTACTCTCTTATAGGTGGTCGTGTCGTGGGAGCAGCCCTGAGCAACACGTACTACCCTCAGGCAAATCGCGGATTCGGTCAGACAGCAGAAACTTTTGGCACTTCTATGGCTGGGGCCGCATTTGGCTTTGTCGTCACCGAATTTCTCGACGAGGCGCTCGAAATCGCTCATCTCAAAAAACCTGAATAGACTTCCGCTGCGCAAAATGGCGTAAACCTACAATAAGAAAAGGCATATGTAACTCGCCCCATCCACCGCCCCGCATCGCCATTCAATGCAGATTCTCGCCGTTCGATAACACATGCTTCGATATGGCCCCCAAGCTGCGTACTCTTAAGGGGTGAATCGAACAGGATCGCCGCTGCATCTGCTACCAAAGACGACACATACCTTGAAATGCATGCGTACCTCCGGAGCTACCCAGCATCCGATCAGCAGGATAAAAAACGACCCTCAGTAGATAAAATAAAGAAATACCCCGACGACAGTCAGACATTAGATGGACACTCAGGAGACAAATTAAATGCCGAAGGCCAAAATCGCCGAAAAAGCTCTCACCTACGGAGCAAAGGCCGGTTGGGCAGTATTCAACAAGCTGAACTCAATCAGCCCCAACGCCAGCTTCACCCCCAAGTGGAGCGACAAGCCCCTCCTCAAGAGCTACCAGAAAGAAAAGCCGCCCCTCGGCTGGCCCCGCACCACCGACTCCCTCTGCCCCAAGTGCATCCCTGAGATCCGCCAGCAGATCGTCGACGGCAAGCTCCCCCACGAGATCCTCCTCAACGAGAAGGTCGGCGAGATCAAGGCCCAGATCATCGAGCGCGACGGCGAGATCCTCATGGTCAAGGACTGCCCCATCCACGGCCACTTTGAAGACGTCATGTCCATCGACACCGCCTTCTTCAAGCACCTCGAAGAGGTCTTCCCCGGCCGCGACATCCGCGCCCACAACGACGAGAAGCTCCACAACCACGGCACCTCCACCGTCACCCACGGCCGCGGCTCGGTTCTCACCATCGACCTCACCAACCGCTGCAACATGATGTGCGACCCCTGCTTCATGGACGCCAACCAGGTCGGCTTCGTCCACGAACTCACCTGGGACGAGATCAAGACCATGCTCGACAACGCCGTCACCATCAAGCCGCAAGCGCCAGATGTCGGTCCAGTTCTCCGGCGGCGAGCCCACGCTCTCCCCCTACTTCCTCGACGCCGTCGCCTACGCCCGCAAGGTCGGTTACACCTCCGTTCAGGCCGCCACCAACGGCATCGAGTTCGCCAAGTCCAAGGAGTTCGCCAAGGCCGCCGCTGAAGCCGGTCTCCGCTACGCCTACCTCCAGTTCGACGGCATCGGCAACGCCGCCAACTCGCACCGCAAGGTCGGCAACGCGTTCGACGTGAAGCTCCAGGCCATCCACAACCTGCACGAGGCCGGCGTCGACATCGTCCCCGTCACCACCATCGTCAACGGCATCAACAACGAGCAGGTCGGCCGCATCATCGAGTTCGCGCTCGACAACCCGAAGAAGATCAACTTCCTCTCCTTCCAGCCCGTCAGCTTCACCGGCCGCGACGAAGAGGTCTCCGACGAGCGCCGCCAGGCGCAGCGCTACACCCTCTCGCACCTCGCGCACGACGTCAAGAACCAGACCGGCCTCGGCGAGCCCACCCGCGACTGGTTCCCCATCTCCTTCATGTCCACCTTCTCCGACTGGGCCGACCTCGTCCACGGACCCGACCGCGACTGGGGCCAGCTCTCCTGCGGCTGCCACCCCAACTGCGGCATCGGCATGGCGCTCATGATCGACAAGGAGACCAAGGAAGCCGTTCCCGTCACCGCCTTCATCAACGCCGACCGCCTCGCCAAGGACATCGCCCGCGTCAACGACGCCGCCCGCGGCAAGTACCTCACCATGCATCGGCGCCGCGCTCGCGCTGCTCCGCAACTACAAGCCCCGAAGCCGCCCCCACCCACTTCAAGATCAAGGACCTGCTGCAGAAGTTCGACAAGAGCTTCGGCGCCACCGGTCGCAACTACGGCAAGGTCACCGCCGACCGCACCATGGAAGACATCGAGAAGCGCCGCGCCGACCGCTGGAACTTCCTCTTCATCGCCGGCATGTGGTTCCAGGACCTCTTCAACTACGACTTCCGCCGCACCGAGCAGTGCATCATCCCCTACGCCACGCAGGAAGGCGAGATCAGCTTCTGCGCCTACAACACCGGCGTGGGCTGGCGCAACATCATCGAGAAGATGCACATGACCTCCACCCTCACCAAGTGGTACGAGGAGCATGGCCGTCACGAGATCTTCGCCGGCGGCAAGAAGGTCGGCCTCGAGAAGCAGAGACGAAGTACGACCTCGTCCTCAACGAGGCGCACGTCAACGCCGCCGCCAACGACACCTTCGACAAGTCCGGCATCGCCAAGAACGCCCGCGAATCATGGGGCTGAAGCTCCTGTCCTTCGGAAACGCGAGGTCAACGGAGTGCCGCGGTCGCGGCGGGGTGCTGCCACCCGGCGCCCGCCCTGCGGGATGCGGCGGGCGGGAAGCCTCGTACATCTTCCAGGCTAGTATTCCACCGGCCTGGTCCCCCCTTCAGTGACAGCCAGATTCGGGTCCCCGGAACCGCGTCCCGTCAGCGGCGCGGAGTGGTTGGCCAGGCTGTCACGGCAGTCATACCCACTGTCGTCCAGTGATGCGCTCATATGCCTCGATGTAGCTTGCGCGGGTCTGCTCGACCACGTGGCCGGGCAGTGCTGGGGGCGGATCTGTGTCCCGTTTGTCCCAGCCGGCCTTGGGCGAGTCTAGCCAGTCCCGGACAATCTGCTTGTCGAATGAAACTTGTGGCCGGCCGGGCTGCCACTGGCTCGCAGGCCACAGCCGGGATGAGTCGGGAGTGAGAACTTCGTCCGCCAGCAGCAGCTGCCCGGCGGGATCGAAGCCGAGCTCGATCTTGGTGTCGGCGACCAGGATGCCGCTGCTGCGCGGCGATGGCCGCTCCCCGCCGGTACACCTCCAGGGTGATCCGCTCCAGCTCAGCAGCGACGTCCGGCGCCGACCGAGGCGGCCACCGCAGACAGCGGGATGTTCTCGTCGTGCTGGCCGCGCGGCGCCTTGGTCGCCGGGGTGAAGATCGGCTCGGGCAGCTGCGACCCGTCGGTGAGGCCGGGGGGCAGCGGCACCCCGCACACCGACCCGGACTCCCGGTACTCGCGCAGCCCGGACCCGGCCAGGTAGCCGCGGGCCACGCACTCCACCGGCACCATCGACAGCCTGCGGCAGGCCATGGCCCGCCCGGCGAACTCGGCCGGGATCTCCGCGTTGACGAGATGGTTCGGGACCAGGTCGGCGAGTTGCCCGAACCACCACAGTGACAGCTGGGTCAGGATCTTCCCTTTGTCCGGGATCAGGGTGGGCAGCACGTGATCGTAGGCCGACACCCGGTCCGAGGCGACCAGCAGCAGCAGGTCGTCACCCCAGCCGTAGACGTCGCGGACCTTGCCGGAGTACAGCAGCGTGCAGCGGGGAGTCCCGGGCCTCGCTCACGAGAGCCGCTCCAGCCGCTCGAAGACGGCCCCGAGGCGCGCCACGTACCGTTCCGGGCGGCACACCTCATCCAGCGCGGCCTCGTCCAGGGTGCGGCCGCCCGCGGCCGCCTCGGCGCGGAGCGTCTCCCGCAGCGGGGTCCCGGTCTGCCAGGTGGCCATGGCCGCCGCCTGAACCAGCGCATAAGCGTCTTCCCGGGACATCCCGGAATCCACCAGGGCGAGCAGGATGCTCGAGGTGTAGATGAGCCCGCCGGTCGATTCCAGGTTCGCGATCATGCGCTCCGGGTCCACCACCAGCCCCTCGACCAGGCCGGTGGTCAGGCTCAGCAGGTAGTCGGTGGCGGCCGCCGCGTCCGGCAGCGCGATCCGCTCCACGCTGGAGTGCGAGATGTCCCGCTCATGCCACAGCGGCATGCCTTCCAGGACCGGGGTGACGTAGCCGCGGACGATCCGGGCGATGCCGCAGATCCGCTCGGAGCGGATCGGGTTCTTCTTGTGCGGCATCGAGGAGGAGCCCTTCTGGCCCGCCCGGAACGGCTCGGACAGTTCCCGCACCTCGGTCCGCTGCCCGTGCCGGACCTCCAGCGCGATGGCCTCGCAGACGGTGGCGGCCACCGCGAGGGCGCTGATCCACTCCGAGATGCCGTCGCGGAACACCACCTGGGTGGCCACGTCGGCCGGCGCGGAGCCCCAGTTCCGCCATGACGGTCGCCTCGATGGCCGGGTCGATGTTGGAGTAGGTGCCGACCGGGCCGGACAGCTTGCCGACCGCGACGGCGTCCCGGGCCCGGGCCAGCCGGTCCCGGCTGCGGGCCATCGCGAACGCGAAGTCGGCGACCCGGTGCCCCCACACGTCCGGCTCGGCGTGGATCCCGTGCGTCCGCCCCACCCGCAGCGTGCCGCGGTGCGCCAGGGCGTGCTCGCGCAGCGCGGCGACCAGCCGGGTCGCCTCCGCCACCAGCAGGTCGGTGGCCTCGGCCAGCTGCAGGGCCAGCGCCGTGTCCAGCAGGTCGGAGGAGGTCATCCCGTAGTGCACGTAGGCGGCGGCCTCGCGCGGCGTGGTGTTGTCCGCCCAGGCGGTCAGGAACGCGATCACGTCATGATCGGTGACCGCTTCCACCGCGGCGACGGCCGCCGGGGTGGGCGGAGCCGCGGCGCGCACCGCGTCCACCGACTCGGCCGGCACCGTCCCGGCCTTGGCGTGCGCCTCGAGGACCAGGGTTTCCACCTGGCACCACAGCTCGTACTTGTGTTCCTCGCTCCACACCCGGCCCATCGCGGGCCTCGTATAACGCTCAATCACAGGCTCTATCCTCGCCTACCCCTGCCGGTGGATCGGGCCCGGTGGCGGGCCAGCCGATGGCCGCCGGGACCGCAGGCGGGCCGGCCGGGGCCCCGGGCGGGCCAGCCAGCGCTCCGCGCCCAGCATCACCGCCAGCCCGGCCAGCAGCACGATCAGCTGGGCCTCGATCGCCACGGTGGCCCCCAGCGCCGCCGTGGCCAGCGCGAACAGGGCCGTGACCAGGCGCGGCCAGACCGGGCCGAGCTGCAGTACCCGGCGGAACGCGGCCTGCCCGGCCAGGAACAGGGCCGTGCCGCCGCCGATAGCCAGGGCCTGGGCGGCCGGATGGGGCTGGGCGGCGTGCCCGATGGTCAGCTTCACCCCGGCGGCCAGGCCCACCACACCGAGCAGTATCGGGATGTGCGGGTAGAAGTACGCGGACAGCGCGAGCGACGGCCGCCGCGTCCGGGGCGCCCTGGTCATGGCTTCGGCGGCTAGCTCGTCGTCCGCGCCGCCGAAGTAGATCCACCACAGCGCCGCCGACACGCCGAGGCCGAGCACGGCGGCCACGACGATCTGCAGGTCCAGCGGATGCTCGGCGGCGCCGATGCCGACGGCGGCGACCGACTCGCCCAGGGCCACGATGACCAGCGCACCATGCCGCTCGGCGAAGTGCGCCGGGGCGATCTCGAACCGGCCGCCGAGGCGCACCACCAGCGGCGACAGCACCTGGATGGCCAGCGCCGCCGTCCACAGCAGGTAGGCCGCCAGGCCGCTGGTCAGCCCGGCCACCAGGACCAGCAGCGCCGAGCTGAGGTTGACCGGGACTATCCGGATGATGTTCCGGTTCACCCGGTAATAGAGCCCGCTGTGCACGCACACCACGGTCAGGTAACCGAGACCGAGGTAGATGCCGCTCGCGGCCGACCTGGAGTCGCCGAACCCGTTCCGGATGGCCAGCCCCACGACCAGGAACCCGGCCATGCCGAGCAGCAGGAGCAGCCGCTCGGGGGTCCGGTTCGGGGTGCGGGTGTTGGTCAGCCAGGCGTATCCGCCGTACATCCACCACAGCACCCCGAACACCAGCAGCACCTGGACGACCGAGGTGGCGGAAAGGCCGCTGCCGTCCAGCAGCGCGGATAGCTGGGTCAGGGTGAACGCGAAGACCAGGTCGAAGAAGAGCTCCAGGGTGCTGACCCGCAGCGGCGCGCGGTCCGCGCCGGGAGCTGGGCTGGCCGGGACCGGCCCGCTGGAGGTCACGCCAGGGTGCGCGTCACGAGACGCCCCGGGCGGCCCGGCCGCTTTCCCGGCCCGCCTCGGCGGCCTGGTCCAGCGCGGCCCGCTCGGCGATGTCGTGGCGGTACCAGCCGCCGCGCAGCCGGATCTGCCCCGCCGCCTCGTAGGCCGCGGCCCGCGCGGCGGCCAGGTCCGGGCCGGTGCCGACCACGTCGAGCACCCGGCCGCCGGCCGTCACCAGCTGGCCCGCCTCGTCGAGCGCCGTGCCCGCGTGCAGCACGTAGGCGCCGGGAGTCCGGCCGGCCTCGGCCAGCCCCTCGATCGTGTCGCCCCGGGCCGGCTGATCCGGGTAGCCCTCGGCCGCGATCACCACGGTCACCGCGGCCCCGCCCGCCCAGCGCAGCGGCGGCGCGCCCGCCAGGGAGCCGGACGCCGCCGCGGCCAGCAGCCCGGCCAGCGGCGTCGGCCAGCCGGTCCAGCACGACCTGGGTCTCCGGGTCGCCGAACCGGGCGTTGAACTCCACCACCCGCAGCCCCGCCGCGGTCAGGCTCAGCCCCGCGTACAGCAGGCCCGCGGTACGGGGTGCCGCGGCGGCGCAGTTCGTCGACGGCCGGCTGGATGACCGTGGCCAGCACCTCGTCGGCCAGGCCAGGAGGCGCCCAGGGCAGCGGGGCGTACGCGCCCATGCCGCCGGTGTTCGGTCCCTGGTCCCCGTCCCCGGCCCGCTTGAAGTCCTGCGCGGCCAGCAACGGGACCGCGGTGACCCCGTCGGCCAGCGCGAACAGTGACACCTCCGGGCCGTCCAGGAACTCCTCGATGACCACGGTGCCGCACGCCTCCGCGTGCGCCCGGGCGGCGGCCAGGTCGCTGGTGACCACCACGCCCTTGCCCGCGGCCAGGCCGTCCGCCTTGACCACGTACGGCGGCCCGAACTCGGCCAGCGCCGCGTCCGCCTGCTCGCTGGCTCTCGCAGGTGTACGCCTCGGCGGTGGGGATCCCGGCCGCGCTGCATGACCTGCTTGGCGAACGATTTGGAGCCCTCGATGGCCGCGGCCCGGCGGCTGGGCCCGAAGCACGGGATGCCCGACACGTGCAGCGCGTCGGCCACCCCGGCGACCAGCGGTGCCTCCGGGCCGACCACGACCAGGTCGGCGCCGATAGCCCGGGCCAGGCCGGCCACCTGCCCGTTGTCGGTGAGGTCCGCCGGGTGCTGGTGGCGCGAGCTCGGCGATGCCGGGGTTGCCCGGCGCCGCATGCAGATCGGTGACGTCCGGGTCGGCGGACAGCGCCCGGGCCAGCGCGTGCTCGCGGCCGCCCGAGCCGAGGAGAAGGACTCGCACGGGCGCGAGCCTACCGTGGCCAGCCAGGTCACCTGGGTGAGTGCTCGGCCAGCGCCGGGGCTTGCGGTCCGGGGTCCCGGTCCTGCCCGGCGGGCACCCCGTCAGCGGGAGTGCGCCGCGCGGACCCGGCAGCGGTCCGGGCCGTCGTCATGGTGCACCGTCACCCCGCGGAACCGGCCCAGGGCCGGGGCGATCCAGAACGAGCCCGCGATCATGGTGACCTCGGCCACGACGCACTGCGGAGTGTCCCCGGCCGCGGGTGAAGCACACCGAGAATCCAGGGCTGGCCGGCCAGCAGACCCCAGGCCACGGCGCAGCGCTGGCCTGCCCAGGCCAGGGTGCACGCGCCGCGCAGGACGCGCGGGGCGAGAGCGGGCGCCACCATGACGTCCACCAGGCGGCCGCCGGCGTAGATCTCTGCCGCGGGCCGCCCGGCCGGGCCTGCCGCGGCCCGGAAGGACCACGGCGTGCCGGGCAGCCCTACCGGATCGCGATCCGGGGCGGCCGCTAAGGCGCTGGTCAGGTACAGGTGGAAGGCATGAGTCCCGGGTACGGCGGCCATGGGCTCCAGCCTGCCGCCAGCTGGCGCGGCAGTCAGTAGCCCGGGCTACCGGACCGGCAGTGGTGCCAGGTACCGGGTGACACGTGGTGGCAGTGGCCGGACGGTCCGTTATTGCTGGTCAGACGAGCGGGCGGAGCTGGAGGGTCTGGTCGCGGCGCGGGCCGGTGCCGATGGCGGCGACCGGCGCCCCGATCATGTCTTCCAGCGCCTTGACGTACACCTGCGCGTTCCGCGGCAGGTCAGCGAGCTCACGGGCCTGCGAGATGTCCTCCCACCAGCCGTCCAGGTACTCGATAGACCGGCGTGGCGTGGTGGAAGTCGGTCTGGGTCATCGGGATCTCGTCGTGCCGGGTGCCGTCCACGTCGTAGGCCACGCAGACCGGGACCCGGTCCAGGCCGGACAGCACGTCCAGCTTGGTGATGAAGTAGTCGGTGATCCCGTTGACCCGGGTGGAGTAGCGGGCGACCACCGCGTCGAACCACCCGGTGCGCCGCGGGCGGCCGGTGGTCACCCCGTACTCGCCGCCCGCCTTGCGCAGCCATTCGCCGGTGTCGCCGGTCAGCTCGGTGGGGAACGGTCCCGCGCCCACCCGGGTGGTGTACGCCTTGAGGATCCCGATCACTTTGGTAATCCGGGTCGGGCCGACGCCCGAGCCCACGCTGGCCCCGCCCGCAGTCGGGTTCGAGGACGTGACGAACGGGTACGTGCCGTGATCCACGTCGAGCATGGTCGCCTGCGCGCCTTCCAGCAGGATCGACTTGCCCTCGTCCAGCGCCCGGTTCAGGATCAGCCCGGTGTCCGCCACGTAGGAGCGGATCTGCTCCCCGTAGCCCAGGTACTCCTCGGCGACCGCGGCCGCGTCGATGCCGCGGCGGTTGTAGACCTTGGTCAGCACCTGGTTGCGCTCGCGCAGGACCAGTTCCAGCTTCTGGTTCAGGATCCCGGGGTCGAGCAGGTCCTGGATCCGGATCCCGGTCCGGGCCACCTTGTCCGCGTAGGCGGGGCCGATGCCCCGGCCGGTAGTGCCGATCCGGGCACTGCCCAGGTAACGTTCGGTGACCTTATCCAGGGCCCGGTGGTACGGCATGATCAGGTGGGCGTTCGCGGAGATCAGCAGGTCCTCGCAGGACACCCCCCGCTTCTCCAGGTCGCCGATCTCCTGGAGCAGCACCTCGGGGTCGACCACGACGCCGTTGCCGATGACCGGCACCACCTGGGGCGACAGCACGCCCGAGGGCAGCAGGTGCAGCGCGTAGCTCTCGTCGCCGATGACGACGGTGTGACCGGCGTTGTTGCCGCCCTGGTACCGGACGACGTAATCCACCCGGTCGCCCAGGAGGTCGGTGGCCTTGCCCTTGCCCTCGTCACCCCACTGCGCGCCCACGACCACTATGGCCGGCATCCCACCAGCCCCTTCCAGGCCTCGCCCCGGTTGCGGAGTTGAGGCTACTCCA
>CAVYUE010000014.1:0-18888 GCA_963771625.1 uncultured Acidobacteriaceae bacterium | reverse complement strand
ACGGACATCACCGTCCGCAGCGGCTGAACCACGCGACCGGCAGAGAAATCCATCAACGCCTGCCGGATCGCCGGAATCAGCTCATCATAGGAGAGCGCCGCCCTCACCTGTTCTTCATTAATAAAGAGCAATTGGTCATTAGACATACTCGTTCCATTATCAATCGCGCCAACCGCCCACGTATGGCACCCTAGTAGACATGCAGCTCGACCCCATCCAGCTCCGCGTCCTCGGATCCCTCATCGAAAAAGAGATCACCACCCCCGAGAACTATCCCCTTTCTCTTAATGCTCTCGTCAACGCCAGTAACCAGCGCACCAGCCGCGACCCTGTCCTCGAACTCACCGAAGAAGACGTCCGTCAGGCGCTCCACGCACTCGAAGACCTCGCCCTAGCGACCCCTATCCGTGACGCCCGCGTCCCCAAGTACGAGCACCGCATCCGCACCGTCCTCAACCTGCGCCGCGACGAGACCGCCATCCTCTGCCTCCTCATGCTCCGCGGCCCTCAGACTCCCGGTGAACTCCGTAGCCGTGCTGACCGCCTCTTCACCTTCGACGACCTCGCCGCGGTCCAGTCCACCTTGGAGCGCCTCGCCGCCCGTCCCCAATCCGACGAGACCAGTCCCGAAAGCACAGGCCCACTCACCGTCATCCTCCCGCGTCAACCCGGCTCACGTGAAGCCCGCTACGCCCACCTCCTCGGCGGCCCACCCGACCCCTCCCTCTCCGGCCTGGACCGAACCGAAGCAACTACACCTTCTACCTCCCGTGTCGCCCAACTCGAAGCCGAAATCGCCACTCTCTCCGCCGCACTCCAAGCCCTGCAGGCCCGCGTTGACCGCATCGAGGCGCAAATCGAAGCACCTGTGTCTGGCGACGATTCCTCTGTAAGATGAAGCTTCATCAATACCTGTACCGCCATGGCCGACTCTCTCATCGACAAATCGCCTGCCATCGTCAATCGACGTGCACAGTTCCGTCGTGAGATCGACGCTGAGAACGACCACCTCGCACGTCTCATCGCGCAGTTGCCCGAAGCCGTCCTCTGCTGCAACACCAACTGGACCATCACCTACGCAAACTCCGAAGCCATCCGCATCAGCCGCCTCCAACCCTCCGACATCAACACCAAGACCCACTGGCAGCTCTTCCCCGAAACCGTCGGCACCGACCTCGAACGCGCTTACCGCAACGTCATGCAGACTCGCGTTGCCCAGCACATCGAGCACTTTTACGCGCCCTTCGACGTCTGGATCGACGTCCATATCATCCCGTCCGACGAAGGTGTCGCTCTCTACTATCGCGACGTCACCGACCGCAAGCGCGCTGAAGATCTCCGCGACTCCGCCGTCCGTCAACTCCAGCAGATCTTCGACGTATTCCCCGACTCCATCGTCTGTATCGATCGCCAGTGGAACTGCACCTTCGCCAACCGCGCCGCGCTCGCCATCCTCAAAACCGACACGATCATCGGCGAAAACCTCTGGGACCGTTTCCCTTCCAACCGGCAGGAGCCCTTTCTCTCCAACTATCGCGCCACCATGGAGCGGCGCACCCCCACTGAGTTCGAGGCCTACTACCCAGAGCCTCTCGACATCTGGTTCAAAATATCCGGCTCGTCCCTACGAAGACGGCATCATCATCTTCTCGAGCGACATCACCGACCGCAAAGGAGCCGAGCTCCTTCGCGACGCCTCCGCCCGCCAGCTCCGCCAGGTCCTCGAAACCACCAACGACGCTGTCGTTAGCCTCAACCATGACTGGAACTTTACCTTCCTCAATCGCCGCGCCAAAGAACTCCTCAGTCCCAAGGGCGAGCTCCTCGGAAAGAATCTCTGGAAAGAGTTTCCCGCCTCCGCGCTGCCCAGCAGCGACTTCTGGTACCACTACCACCGGGCGATGGATCAGGGCATTCCAGGCGAGTTTGAAGCCTTCTCCCGAGATCCCATCAACCTTTGGCTTGCCGTTCAGTGCCGCCCCTACGATGGCGGCATCGTGGTCTTCTTTCGCGACATCACCGCTCGCCGCGAGTCCGATTTGGTTCTTCGTCAGCAGCAGGAACTTCTCGCCTCTGTTCAGAAAACTGCACTTACCGCGACCTGGGACATCGACTATGCCACCGGTAAAGCTACCTACGGCGCCGGCTCTTACCCCGTATTCGGTCATCCTTTTTCTGAGGTGGCCGACTACCGCGCGTTCAAGAAGATCGTCCTGCCCGAACACCTTCCTCTCATCGCCGCCGCAATTCAAACCGCAGCCGAAACCGACCACATGGTCGTGCAGGATTTCCAGGTTCGGGCCGCGGATGGCCGGATCCTGTGGTTAGAGAGCCGCGGTCAAGCCGTCCTTGTCGACGGCAAGCCGACGCGCTTCCGCGGCCTCACCATCGACATCACCGCTCGCAAAAAGAACGAAGAGGCCCTGGTCGCCAGCGAAGCTCGTTATCGTGTCCTCGCAGACGTCAACCCTCAAGCCATCTGGATGGGGGCACCTGATGGCAGCATCACCTACGCCAACCAACGCTTTCTCGACTACTGCGGCCTCACCATCGAAGACCTCGGTGGCCGAAACTGGCTTAACGCCTTCCACGCACAAGATAAGCAACGCGTCATGGATGCCTGGACTCACTCGGTTGCAACTGGTGATGAGTACGATCTCGAAGCCCGTCTCATTTGTGACGACGGCAAATCCAGATGGTTATGGCTCCGCGCCCAGGTCGTCCGCGATGACGCCGGCAAAATCCTTCACTGGCTCGGTGTTGCCATCGACATCGACGACCGCAAGACCTTCGCTGAAACCCTCCAGAAGCGCCAGGAGGAGACCGAACGCCAGCGCGCCGAGCTCGAATCCATCTATCAAACCGCGCCTGTCGGTCTCGCCCTCTTCAACGCTTCCGACCTTCGCTATATCCGCATCAACGACCGCCAAGTCGAGATCATCGGCCTCCCCCGAGAGAAGATCCTCGGCCGAGTCATAACCGACGTCGTCTCGCTCCCCGGCCTCAAAGAGCTCCTGCAAACCGCCGCCGCTGGCCATCCCGTCCGCAACCAGCTCCTTCAGGGCGAACTTCCCGGCAAGCCCGGAGAGCAACGGTCCTTCAACGTCAGTTACTCGCCCGTCTTCAACGCCGACCACACCGTCGAAGCGATCGCCGCTGTAGTCCTCGAGATCACCAACCAGAAAAAGGCTGAAGCGGCTCTCATCCAGAGCGAAAAGCTCGCCGCCGTCGGACGCCTTGCCAGCTCCATCTCCCACGAGATCAACAACCCACTCGAAGCCATCACCAATCTCCTCTATCTCATCGGTCTGTCTTCTGATTTATCCGACATGTCCCGCAACTACCTCCAGACCGCGCAGTCTGAGCTATCGCGCGTTTGCCAGATCGCCACGCAGACCCTGCGTTTCCATCGCCAGGCTGTACGCGCCACCCGCGTCAGCGCGTCTGATCTCGTCGATGCCGTACTGAACCTCTATCAGGGACGCCTCGCCAACTCGCACATCCAGGTCGATGCCCACTACGCCACCAGCACCACTGTCCTTTGCTTTGAGAACGACATCCGCCAAGTCCTCAACAACCTCATCGCCAATGCTATCGACGCAATGCGTTCCGGCGGGCGCCTTATCGTCCGCGCCCACGACGCTACAGACTACTCCCCCGAATACCCGGAAGGCCGTCCCGGTATTCGCATCACCATTGCCGACACCGGCCATGGCATGTCCCCCACAGTGAAGTCCCGGCTCTTCGAGCCCTTCTACACCACCAAGGATCTCAACGGAACCGGCCTTGGCCTCTGGATCTCCTCCGGTATCGTCACGCGCCATCAGGGGCGCCTCACCTATCGCAGCACCGAACATCCCATCCGCCACGGCACCATCTTCTCCCTGTTTCTCCCATGGGCAGAAGTAGCCACCCCCACGACTCGCTAAGCGCCGATTTGCCGTCGCTCTCTCAGGTACTCCCTTTTGTATTCACAACGTCCAGTTATCATCCTGACCAAGAATCTCAAGAGGACATAAATGCCCGACCAATACGATGCCATCATCATTGGAACCGGAGCAGGCGGCGGCACACTCGCCCTGCACCTCGCACAGGCAGGGAAGCGCATCCTCATCCTCGAGCGCGGTCCCTTCCTTCCTCAGGAAAAACTCAACTGGGACACCACTGCCGTCTTCCTCGACAACCGTTATCACACAACCGAGGTCTGGGTTGATAAGCACGAGCAGCCCCTTCACCCACAGCAGGCCTATTTCGTCGGTGGCCAGACAAAAGTTTACGGCGCCGCCCTCTTTCGGCTCCGAGCCGAAGACTTCGGCGTCATCCAGCACAAGGGCGGTATTTCGCCAGCCTGGCCTCTCACCTACGCCGACTTCGAGCCGTTCTACACCCGGGCTGAAGAACTATTCGCCGCCCACGGCAACCTCAACGACGACCTCACCAGCCCCGATCCTACTGAGCCATTCCACTCCAAGCCCTATCCATTTCCTGCGCTCCCCAACGAACCCCGCATGCAGGCTATCCACGACGACGTGAAAAAACTCGGCTACCACCCCTTCCCCGTCCCACTCGGCCTCAAGCGCAACACCGCATACCCCGTCGAATCCAAGTGCATCCGTTGCGACACCTGCGACGGCTACCCATGCCTCCTCCACGCCAAATCCGACTCCGACATCAACTGCATCCGCCAGATCATGCATCTGCCCAACGTCACCCTGCTTACCCACGCAAAAGTAACGAAGGTAGTCACAAACCCAACGGGTACCGCTGTCACATCGGTTGAGGTCGATCACGAAAACCCTATCGACGGCTCCTGTCAGCCGGCCACCTACTTCGGCAACATCATTGCCGTCTGCTGTGGAGCCATCAACTCCGCCGCACTCCTGCTCCGGTCCGCCACCGACAAACATCCCCACGGCCTTGCGAACAACAGCTCCGACATGGTTGGTCGCAACTTCATGTATCACCAGGCCGACGCCATCCTCTCCCTCAGCTTTCAACGTAATGACGACAGCTACATGAAGACCTGGGGCTCAAATGACTTCTACTTCCGCGATCCCAACGGTAGGTACGACTTCCCGATGGGCTCCGTCCAGCCCATTGGCAGCTTTCACCACGAGATGATGAAGGACGACGCCCCTCCTCTTACCCCCGGCTTCGTTCTCGAGACCATGAAGAACCACGCTGTCCCCTGGTGGCTCATGACCGAAGACCTTCCCGACCCAAATAACCGTGTCACCCTCACCACTTGCGCCGACGGCACCCCACAGATCAAGCTCTCCTACACCGACAACAACGTCGAATCCTTCACCCGCCTCAAAGACCGCTGGATCGACGTTCTCAAACAGGCAGGCCACGCCGACAGCCACATCCCCTTCCACGCCTACTTCAAAAAGCGCATCCCGCTCGAGGGTGTCGGCCACCAGAACGGTACCTGCCGCTTTGGCGCCAATCCTAAGCAATCTGTCCTCGACCTAAACTGCAAAGCCCACGACCTCGACAACCTCTATGTCGTCGACGCCAGCTTCTTCCCGTCCTGCGGCGCCGTCAATCCGTCCCTCACGATCATTGCCAACGCCATCCGCGTCGCCGACCATCTCCTCTCCGACCGTCTCACCTAACCTCTGCCTAGCCGTTTACTCACTGTCGGCTCGTCTTTTGGGGTGCTTTTCACTCGAATTGCGGCTGTAGCAAGCAATTGTTCAAAGACCGAAGTATTATGTCTCCGGGAAGCATTTACATGCCTCAACCGCGCCAAAGCGCTACCACCGGAGACCCGTCCATGCTGCATTCCGCAACCCGCATCATCCTCGCCTTACTCCTCGCGACACCCGCGCTCGCGCAAACGAACACTACCCTCCTCGTTGACATCGACCACCGTCCCGCTACCTCCCTCGATGGCGACTGGCACACGATCGTCGACCCGTACTCCACCGGCCTCTACACTTTTCATCAAGAGATCCGCAAAGACGGTTTCTTCATGAACGCCACGCCGAACCCCGCCGGGCCGCCACTCGACTATAATTTCGCCGCCGCACCCACCCTCAAGGTCCCCGGCGACTGGAACACCCAGCGCCCCGACCTCTTCTACTACGAGGGCGTCGTCTGGTACCAGAAGGACTTCACCCACACTCCTAAGCCCAACACTCGCACCTTCCTTCACATCGGTGCCGCCAACTACCGCACCTACGTCTGGGTCAACACCATCAAGGTCTGCGAGCATGAGGGCGGCTTCACCCCCTTCGACTGCGACATCACCTCCGCCCTCAAAGATGGCAAGAACTTCGTCGTCCTCTCGGTCGACAACACCCGTATCGCCGACGGCGTTCCTACGCTCCAGACCGATTGGTGGAACTATGGCGGTCTCACCCGCGACGTCTCCCTTGTCGAAACCCCGACGCAGTTCATTGATGACTACGACCTGCATCTAAGCCGCACCGACCGCGGCCTGATCGAAGGTTACGTTCACGTCGAGGGCGCCGCAGCAGGCGCGCAGGTCACGGTCGCCATCCCTGATCTTAAAGCCGCCACCACTGCCACGGTTGATGCTCAATCCCGCGCTGCCATTAGCCTCCCCGTCAAATCTCTCACCCTCTGGTCGCCTGAGTCGCCGCGCCTCTACAAGGTTGAGCTCTCCTCAGGCCCGGACAAGATCGAAGACGAGATGGGCTTCCGCACCATCGAAGTTCGCGGCAACCAGATCCTCCTCAACGGCCAGCCTGTCTTTCTCCGCGGTATGTCTGTGCACGCTGAGGCCCCCTTCCGCACGGGCCGCGCCTACTCGGAAAAGGACGTCGACACGCTGCTTGGCTGGGCGAAGGAACTCGGATGCAACTTCCTCCGCCTCGCTCACTACCCGCATGACCAGCGCATGACTCGTGCTGCTGACCGCCTTGGCATCCTCATCTGGTCTGAGATTCCGGACTATTGGGCACTCCAGTTCGATAACCCTGCCGTACTCGCCAAGTCACAGCAGCAGCTCACTGAGATGATCCGCCGTGACCGCGACAAGGCCTCCATCATCCTGTGGTCGGTTGCCAATGAGACGCCTAACACCCCTGCTCGCACCAAGTACCTCACCAGCATGGCCGAGCTCTCCCGCCAGCTTGATCCCACACGCCTTGTGACTGCGGCGCTTCTCGTGCGCACGGAGAAATCCCCAACAGGGACAACGAAGATCGTGGACGATCCGCTCGGCAATGCGCTCGATGTCATCGGTACTAACGAGTACATCGGCTGGTACGAGCAGGGCCTCACCGGTCCTGACACGACCACGTGGGACATCCACTATGACAAGCCGCTCATCATGTCTGAATGGGGCGGCGGAGCAAGAGCGGGCCGCCACGCACCCGCGGGAAGCACGCCTGCGCAGTTCACTGAGGAATATCAGGCTGAGCTCTATAAGCATCAGATCGTGATGCTCAACAAGATCCCTCAACTTCGCGGGACGAGTCCGTGGATTCTGATGGATTTTCGTTCTCCGCGTCGCCTCAACCCGGGTATTCAGGACAACTTCAACCGCAAGGGCCTGATCTCCGACCAGGGCCAAAAGAAGCAGGCGTTTTTCATTCTGCAGAAGGCTTATAAGGACAAAACTCTCGGCAAAGCGGAGTAGGTTTTGCGCGAGTTGTGCAGAAAAAAATGTGAGACCCCGGCTGAGCCGGGGTTTCGCTGTTTTGCTGGTGTTTTTGAGGGGTGTTTTAGAAAAAGCGGTGCGCTGACGTGGTTTTTTGATGGTGAATTTGTGGTGAAATGCGTGGTGAATGTGGACGTGAAATGGTCACTAATTTGCCCTCGAAAGATGCGCCACGAATCTGAAGATTATTTTTCAGCCGATCGGCTTCGAAGGACTTCTGACTGACGAACGATCCGTTACCCGGCTCCTTGTCCCAGCCCGGCGATCTTCTTCTGCACGATTGGCCCCCAGACCGCCTGGGCCTCCGGCTCCATCGTCCTCACGATTGAAGATGCGCGCTCATACACCTCTTTGGCCTCCACATTTTGCCCAGCCGCGGTCAACGCATCGCCAAGTGCGAGGAGAGGATCGAATCCATCTGGATCGATTGCCACTCCTTGCCGTGCTGCCGCGATCGCTCCTGCGAAGTCTTTAGCCTTCAGGCGCGCACCGGACTCCTGCGCAAAGCTCAACGACGAGGCCAGCGGTACCTGGAACTCGCCCTCATACATAAGGACGCCATCCTGAATACGCGCCGCGGGCTCCAGTCCCACGAACCCCTGATATGGATTCATCACCTTCGAGCCAAACTCAAATCCATAAAGATCTGCGGCGCTCAGAAACACGGGACCCCTGATCACCGGCGGCACCGGGTGCTGAACCTGCATAACGTAGGAGTCAAAGACGGGCAGGGGCTTGCAGGGAATCCCGTAGTCCTTCGCCTCGAGGAACGGGTCGGCAAAGTAGCCGAACCAGCAGTCCCTGATGCCATGCTCGTCCGTGTACCGCTTGACTGCGATCAACTGCTGCGCCCAGTCGGTGTTCGAGTCGGTCAGGTACCTGTAGGTCTGCGTGGGGCCGCCCCAGAGTTCATTCGCGTAGGCCATGTAGTTTGGATACGCACGGGCGGAGGACGCGACGTGCAGCAGGAGCAGGATACCGACGGCCCAGCTCCAGCCACGGCTCCATCGCAGTTCGGATGTGTTTAACGATTCAACCAGAGCCCAGCATCCGCCTGCTGCAAAGACAGTGAGGAATACATAGACGGGGAGGATATGCCGCGAGCCGATGTTCAGGCTCGAGCCCATGGCGACCCAAAAGTAGATCACCGCCGGAATCGTCAGGAAGAGAATCTCGCGCCAGCGTCGAAACCTTCCTGTCACGACGGCGCCGCAGGCGAGCAGAACCATCGCCAGCCAACCGACCGTCGATTTGATCAGCAATACCACCGGGAAATAAAACCACACCCCGTGCTCGTACACCTTGCCAAAGATGAAGCTCTGCATTCCATTTGCCATCGCACGGACATCAGCTAATCCATAGAGGTACGACTCCGGCAGAATGTGTAACCGTGAAGCGAACAATATTCCCCTGGCCTCAATCGGCTTCAGCGGCAGCACATAGTCTGCCAGCGACGGATCGAGCATCAGGCCGTTGGGCCGCGCGCTGTAACGAAAGCCGTAGAACGCCCACAGCACTCCAATTGCAATTACGCCGATCACCAGGAGCGCTCCGGCCATTCGCAATGCGCTCTTTCCTCGCGAAGCATCAGACTTTGAAGACCTGAACCGAAACAGCACCTCACACGCGGCAAGGAGCACCAGCATCGGCAGCAACAAGACGGCCGAGTGTTTCGTGGACAGCGCCAAACCCGCTGCCAGCCCCGTGACCGCGAGCCTGCCCACTCCTGGCACCTTGCAGTAGCGATAGAAGGCGTACACGGAAGCAAAGAAGAAGCAGGAGACTCCAACGTCGGTCGTTACGAACGCGCCATGCGCGAGAACATTGGGCTCGAACGTCAGCAGAACCAGCGCAACAAATCCTGCGACGATGCCGAACATCTCGCGGGCCGCTAGAAACACCAGCAACCCCAGGAGGATGGCCACGATCGCTGCAGCCATTCGCACACGAAACGTCAGCGTCTCGGCGCTGTACTGCGGCGCATTGCCAAACAGCATCGCCTTGCCACTCATGTATGCTTCGACCTTGAAGAACCGGTGCTGGAGCTCCGGGACCTTCAACGGCAAAACAAGGAGCGGCACAGTTGCCAGCATCTTCATCAGCGGCGGATGTTCGGGATTCAGTCCGTAGTCATGCGTCTTCCACGACATGTAGCCGGCGAAGATGTGGTCGCCTTCATCCCAGGTCAGCGACTCCTGCTTCACCGTCAGCGCAAGCTGCAAACCAAATATCAGCAGCAGAAGGCAGACAGCAGCGGTGACAACGGCACGGCGCTGCCTGGTGTTTCGAGATATCTTCCCGAGCATATTCATGGATCGCTCCATCGTACTTTACGGCTCGGGAAAGTGAGCTACATCTCTGCCCAACGGCGCAAGAGATTGTGATAAACGCCGGTGAGCTGTACGTTCGCGGGATTTCCGGGAGCTTCAACCGCCAGCCGCTGAATTGCTGTGTCGAGATCGTAGAGCAGCGTTCGATCTGCATCGTTTCGAATCATGCTCTGCACCCAGAAGAACGACGCGACTCTCGCACCGCGGGTTACGGGGGCTACCTTATGCAAGCTCGTCGCGGGATACAACACCATGTGGCCTGCAGGCAGCTTTACGGAGTGCACGCCGTAGGTGTCTTCGACCGATAGCTCGCCTCCGTCGTACTCCTCTGGAGAGGAGAGAAACAGCGTCGCCGAGACATCGGTTCTGATCCTCTGGCCTGTGGTTGCGTTGGAACGAATCGCTGTATCGACATGCGTACCGAAGTGGCCGCCACCGGTGTACCGGTTGAACATGGGGGGAAATACTCTCAGGGGTAGCGCGGAGGACATGAACAGCGGAGACCGGGCAAGCGCTCCAAGCACCATCTCTCCTAACTTCACCGCGACGGGATGCCCCTCGGGAAGCTGGAGGTTCTCCTTGACGGTCTGAGCCTGATACCCAGCAGTCACTTTTCCATCGACCCACTCGGCTGCGTCGAGCGCTGCTCTCGCCTGCGTGACCTCTTTCGCACTTAGCACATCGGGAATCGTAATCAGCATCGCCCTGCTCTTTCTCGATCAATTATCTATAAACAAAAAGTAAGCCGGCCAAAGAGATCCAGCCGACTTATCTGGAAAACTTATAAGAAGTTAGAACTTGAAGTTGACACCGATCAGAGCATTTGCGCCAGGCCCGGGAATCAGGTGGCTCGGATGGGGAAGGTCGATGTAATAGCGGTTCAGGAAATTGTTGACGTTGGCCTGCAGCTCGAAGCGTTCGGTCAGAGGCCGTTTCAACATTGCGTTGAATACCCAGTAGCCTGGCACCTGCTTCACTGCAGTCGCTAAGACCTCATATTCCACGGCTGGGGCGCCGGTGGGGCCGGTGTAGTTGATCGGGCCAGAGTATGCCGTTGGAATAAACGGCACAGTTGAGCTGGCTGTCCGGCTGCCTACATAGTTGCCGCCCAGACCGGCGTTGAGCCGCCACGGCAGACGATGCGTTACGAACAGATTGAAGGTCTGCTTCGGCACATTGGCCAGCGGATATCCGACCGAGGTGGGGAAGAACTTGGAGTAGATCACCGCGCTGTCGAGGTAGGCGTAGCCGGCAACGATGTCCAGGCCCTGCGGCAAACGTCCCACGACGCTGAACTGAACGCCCTTCACCAGCTGATTTCCTGCGGCAACAATATTGTTGGAGTTGGTCGGGTCTGTCTCCCTTGCGTTGTCTTTTTCGGTGCGGAACCACGCGCCCTCGGCCATCAGTCGCTCGTTGAGGAAGCTCCACTTCGCGCCGACCTCATAGGTCTCGTTCTCCTCGGGCGCGGCCGATCCGTTTGCGAGACCGATACTCAAGCTGAGCGATTCGGCGGCGGGATTGAAGCTTGTCCCGTAGTCGAAGTAGACGCTGCCTCGACTTGAAGGCTTGTAGACAAAGGCCGCACGGTAGGTTGGCTGTTCATCCACGCGACTGATCGGGGCGACGGGGGCGGTCACCGTTCCACCTTTGGGAGGCGTCGGCTGCCAGAGGTTGTAGCCGGTGTCGAAGCGGTCCCATCTCACGCCACCAGTGGCCTCAAACAGACGTCCGAGCTTGATGGTGTCTATGAAGTACAGCCCAACGCTGTCCGACTTGGTATGCACGATGGATGTGATGTACCCGGTGCCACTGAAGGGCTGTTGCGCGTTCGGATCAATCAGCATCGTCGACGGCACAGTGTTGATCTTGTTAATGGTGTAGCTCGAGCGGATCGGATTCGATATCTCCTGGCCGCCTTCAACGCCAGCAACGAATGCATGGCGGATGCCGAACGTCTGGAATCGCGCCGTTACTTCGGTCTGGTCCCAGAGATCGCCCTCGATGCTTTTGGTTTGAATCTGATTGCGGTTCACCACGATGGTGCTCGGGTCGCTCGACTCGTTGTAGGGGCAGGGCAATGCGGTGTTCACGGCTGAGGTCGGGAGCGATGTAACAAATCCACCCACGGGGACGCTGAGGGGAGCGTTCGAACAGATCTGAGGTTCGGTGATCTGCGCCTGTCGCGGATAGTTCGCAGCACGGGCGATCATGTGGAGATTCAGGTTCGGAGAAAACTCATGCTCCGCCTTGAGCGTGAGGATGTCGTCGTTCGTTTGGAGATAGTTTTCGTGAGGAAAGCCATAGTAGTTGTGGCGGATTGGTCCCGGCGCGACGCCGTTGAAGAACCATGGCAACCCGTA
This sequence comes from uncultured Acidobacteriaceae bacterium, assembly GCA_963771625.1. Lineage (GTDB taxonomy): Bacteria > Acidobacteriota > Terriglobia > Terriglobales > Acidobacteriaceae > Edaphobacter. The sequence goes on along the minus strand of CAVYUE010000014.1, from coordinate 6,562 downwards.
GTCGGGTGTGTCGTTCTCGGAGATATGGAAGTAGCTCAGCGTGGCTCGTGTCTTGGTGTTGAGACCGACGGAGGCCGCCGCGGCAACTCCGAAGCGGCGAGTCTCGGCGTAGTCGCGTCCGGCGACACCGCTCTCCTGACCCATTGCGTTGACGCGAAATGCCGAGCCGCCAGCGAAGTTCAGCGCTGGGAGATTGAGGTCTCCGGTGATTCTCGCTGTCTTGTCGGTTCCGAAGAGGGTCTGCACATTGAAAAACTTCTGTACGGAGGGGAGCTTGCTCTCCTGATTGACGACGCCGCCGGTCGATCCGCGGCCGAACTGGACGCCTGCAGGGCCCTCCAGCGCCTCCACCTGCTCGTAGTTGAACGAGTCGCGGTAGTAGCTTCCGAAGTCGCGAATTCCATCGAGGAAGATATCGTTTCTAGCGGTAAAGCCGCGGATGGTGAGGTTGTCGCCCTGGGCTCCGGCTTCACCTGCCGCCAGGCTTATGCCGGGGACATTGCGCAGAGCATCCCGCAAGGTGGTGACGGCCTCGTCCTTCATTATGAACTGCGGCACGACTGTAATGCTCTGGGGCGTATCGAGAAGCGGTTCGGTGAACTTCGAGAGCGAGACGGAATCTGTAATTGCGTCGGTTACAGAAACAGTGTCCTTCGATTGGACTCCAACCAGCATGGTTGCGGCATCTTCGACGCGATAGTTCAGGCCTGTGCCGTCGAGGAGAAGACGCAGCGCTTCGTCTTCGCGAAACAAGCCTACGACGCCGGGCGAGTTGAACCCCGCTACGGTGCCGGCCGGCAGCACGATCTTTACCGTTAGCCCGGTCGCCTTCTCGTAGGCTTTCACAGCTACGTCCAGAGGCCCAGCTGGGATTTCGAACTTCTTCAAGGGCAAGGTTGCCTCGGCTGCGCCGGTAGCTCCCGGATCTACTTTTTCGGCCGATGCCATGGCCATCTTTGTTCCGCCCATTGCCGCGTAAGCCGCGAGGGTTCCTGCCGCAATCCATCCGCGGCCGCCGCCGATCATCTTCTGGCTCTTCTTACTACCTACCGTCTTACGCGTCGTACGCTTCATTCCGTCTCCTCAAAGACCTTCATGCTCGGCGAAGTCCGGCACGCTCTTTCCTTAGAACGGCTTCGGGCTTCGCAGTCGATCCAGCTGCGGCCAGGAGACGGTCAAAAAAGGACGCAACTCACCGATGACCGCTCACTTCAAAATTTCCTCAGAAGCCTGGGCTTTCGAGGAGCTTCGAAGTTCTGCCAAGTTGCAATGGAGTTTTGAGTCGAATACGAACCGCCCGCGACGCGGACCGTATAATGCCACCAGCTGCATTCGCACCGACTGTAGCTTCCAGATCCTCGCGGTCTCCGCCAAGAGACATTCCGCGAGGGTCTGGTCATTCCTCCATAACACGTCCAACAAACCTGAAGTTACTATGCATTTCTGCGATAGCTTGAATATACGACAGCTTCAGTCCTACTTCAGAATAAATATACGACAAATTCTGTCCGGAATCTCAATTTCTCTAAACTGACCTGTGAGACTCTGTTCGCTGCACACACCAATGAGCGACGAGAACTTCATTTCGGCCGGACGTTTGGAGATGTACTCTGCTGGTGTGAAACGGAGCTAGGGTATCCGCCGCCAAAAGCGTGGAGAACGCTCCAAGACTGGTTTTCAGGAATATTCTTTTTTGGATATATGCGGAAACCGTCTCCAAGTAATCACAATTCTTGCATTATTGGGCGTCAGATTTGGGGGAGATTGGACCTATAAGTTCCATTTTTTGAGTGACTTGATATTTTTCTTGAAATGGAGGGGCTAGTTGGCAACCCAAATGCCTATTGTCTTCATCATGAGAAAAAGTATCTTTGCTCCCACGCTCTTGGCGGTTGCGCTCAGTATAGGTGTCACCGCGTCTCAGCCATTCCTCGCGACACCCCTCTTCGCCCAGAACAATGTATCTGGTGACATTTCGGGTGTGGTCACCGATACCACCGGCGCTGTGATCGCAGGCGCAAAGGTCACCATCACCAGTGCAGATACAGGATCCAAACAGGTTGTCACCAGCAGCAGTTCTGGAAACTTCCGCGCCTCGCTGCTGAAGCCAGGGACCTACGAGCTTTCGTTCGCCCTTGAGGGCTTTGAGAACGTCAGCTTCTCGGTTAAGGTGAATGCTGGCACGGTCACCCAGGCCGACGCGAAGCTTCCCGTGGGTTCCAGCACGACCAAGATCGAAGTCAATGAGTCTGCTCCCCTTCTCCATACTGAGAGCGCCGAGATCTCGACTCAATTTACTCAGGAGCAGATCTCCAGCCTGCCAAATCCTGGGAACGACCTGACCTTCATCGGACAGACCACTCCTGGCGCGGTCATGAATACGCAGGGTGGCTATGGCAACTTTGCCTCTTTCGGTCTGCCAGCGACGGCGAACACCTTCACCATCAATGGCGGTTATGAGAATGACCCCTTTCTCAACGTCAACAACTCGGGTGCGACCAACCTGCTGCTCGGGAACAATGATATCGGCACGGTAACCGTCCTCAGCAACGCCTACGGTGCCCAGTATGGCGGTCTCGGCGGAACCCAGATCAATGAGATCAGCCGCGCTGGTGGGAACAAATTCCACGGCGATGCGACGTACTACTGGAACGGTAGCGCGATGAACGCGAACGACTACTTCAACAACCAGACGGGCACCCCGAAACCGCGCAGCAACGCCAATCAGTGGTCAGGTGCGATCGGCGGCCCGATATTCAAGGACAAGACCTTCTTCTTCTTCAACACGGAAGGCCTCCGCGTCATCATCCCGGTACGTGGAACGGTCTACGCACCGAGCACTAGCTTTATGGCAACAACAGAGGCCAATGCCGCCCTTCAGACGGCAGCAGCAGTACCCTTCTACCAGGGTGTGTTCAACACCTGGACCCAGTCCAAGGGATACGCGAATGCGACACCTGACCCAGCCGATCCGAACAACGTGGTCACCTATAACGCGACATCCGCAAACTTCGCGCATGAAGCGCAGTACACCGGCCGCATCGACCAGAAACTCGGCGAAAGGGACTTCCTGTTCGTTCACGCAACCTACGACACAGGTACGCAGCCGACCTTCACCAGCCTTCTCAACCCGATCTTCAACACGCAAAGCCCTCAGCCACAGTGGTCCGGTCAGTTGAATGAGACCCACACCTTCAGCCCGAACGTCACCAACCAGTTTGTCTTTGCCGATGTCTGGTATCAGGCTGTCTTCCAGAACACAAACGCTGCTGCAGCGAACGCAATTGCTCCGTTCAGCATTCTCTTCATCGGTGGTGAACTCGCGAACAATCCAGAGTTTACGACCACCCCGGGCGGCGAGGACTTCGCGTTCCCGCAAGGTCGTAGAGTAAACGGATATCAGTTTATCGACGACTTCAGCGTCATTCACGGCAAGCACGCACTGAAGGCCGGCTTCTACATGCGTCGCGATAACGTTACGGACTTCGGTCCTGGCGTTTATACGACTCCGCTGTACCTCTCTACTCAGGACGATTTCGAAGCCGCCAACGTAACGATTCTAGACAATCAGCAGTTTCCAACCCGCCCGACCCAGCCTGTCTCGGTCTACAACATGGGCTTCTACTTCCAGGACCAGTGGAAGATGTCCAAGGATTTCATCCTCACCTACGGCATGCGATTTGAGCACAACTCAAACCCCGTCTGCCACACGAACTGCTTCTCTTCCCTCGCCGGCAACTTCGCGAATCTTTCCACGGATGATACGACGCCTTACAGCAACGCGGCCGGCGGTGGTCTCATCAATAGTGGCCAAGGTAAGGCCTTCAACGACTTCCAGAAGGTCGGTTACGAGCCACGTGTAGGCTTCGCATATACCCCAGATGCTCTGGCGTCCAAGACCACCTTCCGCGGCGGCTTTGGTATCTTTGCTGACTCGTTCCCCGCACAGATTGCCGATGATCTTTTGAACAACGCGCCTACGAACATCGGCTTCTCTATCTTCAACGCTGGCCCATTGTTTGCGGGCTCGCCGGGCAGCCTCACGAGCTCAGCGGCAGCATCAGCGGCAGCGTTCCAGGCTGGTTACCACAACGGAGGAAGCAATGCCTCCTTGTCGAATACCGTTCCTAACTTCTCCGTCCCCGGTTTTGTAAGTCCGACGACGAAGATCAAGTACCCAACCTACGAGGAGTGGAACCTCGCCGTTGAGCAGCAGATCGGAAAGTCGACTGTCATCTCAGTAAACTACGTCGGCAACCACACCTACCACCAGCCCGTACTGAACAACAGCATCAATGCCTTCAACAATGGTGTTGATGGCTTCCCGACCCTTCCCGAGGGTCCTGTGAACCAAAACTTCTCGTCAGTAACCCAGATTTACAGCGGGGCCGACTCGAACTACAACGGTCTTGTTTTGTCTGCAACCAAACAATCTACCTACCTGACCTTCCAGTTCAACTACACCTATAGCCACGCCCTGGACGAGATTTCGAACGGAGGCTTCAACGGCTTTACTTCAAACTCGGTCAACCCGACCAACCCGAACCCGAACAACCTCCACCAGAACTATGGCAACGCCGACTACGACACTCGTAACTACATCAGCGCGAACTATATCTTTACGATGCCTTATGTCGGTGGACCCCGAGTCTTGACGAAGGGCTGGCAGGTAGCCGGCACGGTCTTCCATAGCTCGGGTCTGCCGTTCACGTTCACTGATAGCACAACCGCTGGTAGCATCGGCAACTACGGTGGTCCGATGTACGCCAAGCAAACGGTTGCTCACCTCCCAACCAAGTGCTCTGCAATTCAGCAGATTGGTGGCACTCAGACTAACAATTGCGCTGCGGCCTTCGATTTCGCTCCCGCGACTGACTTTGGTCAGCAGGAACGCAATCAGGTGTTTGGACCGAGCTACACCGATACCGATATGTCGGTGTACAAGTCATTCGACATTCCTCACTTCGAGGGAGCCCGGTTCCAGGCTGGTGTTCAGTTCTTCAACCTCTTCAACCACCCGAACTTCGGTCAGCCCATCCATGACATCGCAGCTTGCTATGGAGACACCTTCAATTGCGCCGGAACTACTGTAGGTACGCAGGACACTACGGTAAATCCCCCAACCTCCATTCTTGGATCATTCCTTGGTGGAGACGCTTCACCCCGCCTCATCCAGTTGAAGGCAAAGTTCTCCTTCTAATATTTATCTGCAACACTTTTCAAGGGCGGCCTTCGGGTCGCCCTTTTACTTTGTACTTGACCATTGTGAGACTCGCTTCACGCAGCCGGCAGGTAGCCACATCTGAACCGGCAGAAGAATGACTTTCACAAATTTCGGCACCCAATTTGATTCCTTCTAAGTCCAGCGTTTTCTGTACAAAGTCTGAACGCTTCTCATCATGCTCTCTCATCGGCTTTACCCAGCCAAATCAAGCATTTATCATGGAAGTACACCATGGCTGACGATCTGTTTCCGCAAGACCCGAAAAACCCCGAAGTGCCCTCCCCGCAGGACGCGAACTCTAACAATCCTCCCCCGGCAGGTTCTCCCCCCGATGGACCCTCGACGGTGCAGGGACGCGGTGCTGCGTTCATGCTCTCCATCAATATTGAAGAGGAGATGCGTCGGTCGTACCTTGACTACTCCATGTCGGTCATCATCGGGCGCGCTCTGCCGGATGTCCGCGACGGGCTGAAGCCGGTTCACCGCCGCATTCTTTACGGCATGCAGGAGATGGGTCTCCAGTTCAACAAGAAGTACACCAAGTCCGCCAAGGTCGTCGGACATGTGATGGGTAACTACCATCCCCACGGCGACTCCGCTATCTATGACACGATGGTCCGGCTCGCGCAGCCATTTTCTTTGCGCTATCTATTAGTAGATGGCCAGGGAAATTTCGGCTCGGTTGATGGCGACTCTGCCGCGGCCATGCGGTATACCGAGTCCCGCCTCACGCGTCTTGCGGGCGAGATGCTTGCGGATATCGACTACGACACGGTCGACTTCTCGCCGAACTACGATGAGTCCTCGCTTGAGCCTACTGTGTTGCCGGCGCGTATTCCGAATCTTATCGTCAACGGCAGCTCGGGTATCGCTGTTGGTATGGCGACCAACATCCCGCCGCATAATCTGACGGAGATCGTCAACGCCTGCATTGCGCTGCTGCAGAAGTCTCCGCAGGATCACCGGCCGGATCTGGATCTGGTGCTCGAGCATGTTCTCGGGCCTGACTTCCCCACCGGCGGTTATCTCTTCGGCAAGACCAATATTCCTCAGGCGTATCGCACAGGTCGTGGGCGCTTCATGATGCGCGCCAAGGCTTCCATTGAGAACATCTCGGGTGGACGTCAGGCCATCATCGTTACGGAGATTCCGTATCAGGTCAACAAGTCGAAGCTCATTGAGCGAATTGCTGAGCTGGTTAACGAAGGCGTCATCACGGATATTGCTCGCGACGAGTTCCGTGACGAGTCTGACCGCGATGGTATGCGGATTGTGATTGGTTTGAAGCGCGGGGCGGAGCATCAGATTGTGCTCAATCAGCTGCACAAGCACACGCAG
>CAVYUE010000013.1:0-249293 GCA_963771625.1 uncultured Acidobacteriaceae bacterium | reverse complement strand
GAGTCGTTCTCGATGATCTTCCTGGCTGTCCATAATGGTCAGCCGAAGGAGCTGCCGCTCGATCAGGCCATCCGCGCGTTCCTGGATCACCGGGTTGAGGTTGTGCGGCGGCGGACTGCGTTCCTGCTAAATAAGGCTCGGGATCGCGAGCACATCTTGCTTGGCTACCAGATCGCGTTGGATCATCTGGATAATGTGATTAAGATCATTCGCCAGTCGTCGAGCCGGGCGGATGCTCGGGAGAATTTGTTCTCGTATTTTTCGAATAAGAAGATCAATCTGCGCGGTACGGAGCTGGCTGGCGTGACGCTGAATCCGACCAAGTATGGCGTTGATATGACGTTTTCTACTACCGGTACGCTGATTCTGTCATATAAGCAGATTGACGCGATCCTGGAACTGCAGCTGTATCGGCTTACTCAGCTTTCGATTGATGAGTTGTTGAAGGAATTGGCTGAGGTTCGGGACAATATCACGGAGTTTGAGTCGATTCTGGCGTCGCCGCCGAAGTTGCGGAAGGTGATTGTTAAGGAGTTGACGGAGATTCGGGATAAGTATGGCGATGCTCGTCGCACGACCATCATCGATGAGACGGCTGAGCTGCAGCTTGAGGATCTCATTACGGATGAACAAGTTGCGGTGACGGTATCGAATACTGGATATCTGAAGCGGACACCGATCTCTATCTATAGACAGCAGCGGCGTGGGGGGACGGGGCGGTTGGGGATGAAGACGCGCGAAGAGGACTTTGTCGCGCAGCTCATTATTGACTCGACCCATGCTTATCTCCTTTGTTTTACGAATACTGGGCGGGTTTACTGGCTCAAGGTGTATGAGGTTCCTGATGTTGGGGCGGCGGGTAAAGGTAAGGCGATGGCTTCGCTGGTTGCGCTGCAGCCGGGGGAGAAAGTCGTTACGATTCTGCCAGTTAGGGATCTGGAGGAGGAGAGCAAGTACATCCTCTTTGCGACTCGCAATGGAACGGTGAAGAAGACGGCGCTGAAGGACTTCTCGAATGTGATGGCGAGGGGGATTATTGCTATCAATATTGAGAAGGATGATGAGCTGATTACGGCGCGGATTACGGATGGTCAGCAGGTGATCTTCCTGGCGACGCATGATGGTATGGCTATTCGTTTCAATGAGATGGATCTGCGGCCGATGGGTCGTCCGGCTACCGGAAATCGCGGGATTTCGCTGAAGAAGGGCGACTATGTGATTGGGGCGGCGGTTACGCCTTCGAATGAGGCGCGGAACCGAAAGCGGTTGGAACTTGCTGCATCGAAGGGGCTTACGAACCAGGTGGAAGCTGTGCTGGATGAGGCTGAGGAGTCGTCAGAGTCTCAGCCGCTGGAGCTTGCGGAGCCGGGTGAGTTGGCTGCTCCGGGGGTTTCGGATGAGGTTGTGGCGAAGCTGGAGAAGCTGGATAAGCAGCTTGGGCTTACGCCTTGCCTGATCCTTTCGGTGACGGAGAATGGGTATGGCAAGCGGACCGATGTTGACCAGTACCGGCTGCAAAGTCGTGGTGGTAAAGGGGTTATCAATGTCAAGACAGCGGCGAAGAATGGTAAGGTGACGGGGATTAATCTTGTGGATGAGACGAGCGAGCTGATGGTTATCAGTCAGTTTGGGAAGATTATCCGCATTGATACCAAGTCGATCCGGGCGGCTGGGCGTAGTACGCAGGGCGTGAAGCTGCTCGACCTGGATACGCAGGATAAGGTGGCTGCCGCCGTCGTGATTCCGCCTGAAGAGGCCAAGATACAGCCTGAAGAAGGCACGTTGTTGCAGTAATTTTTTGAAACGTGGTGGATACCCGTTTTTGCTGGGGGTTTTGGCAAAAACGGGTGCCAAAACGTGGTGTTTTGGTGGTGAGTTTGTGGTGGTTTGCGTGGTGAATGTGGTGGTTAAACAGCCACTAATTTGGGCTCGAAAGATACGCCACGGATTCTGGATTTATTTTAGGGTTTCCCGTTCTTGGAATTTGGGTAGGTTGAGGCTTCTATTATTTTCTGGCTTCCGTGTAAGCCCCTAGGGCGTTTTGCTGCGACCAATGGAATGCTCAACGTCTGGCCCTATTGGCGAGAATTTGTGCGGTCCATTACTAGCCGAGCTGGACTTCCGCCTCTTGCCTCTTTTTCGAGTCAAATACAGTAAGCCTGTCGAAGAGTCACGAACAAGTAGAGGCCCGCTTTCTGTTGTGCATCTAACTGGATGTACTCGAAAAGAGGAATGAATCGATGTCGCATCCAGATCCGGCACGTCCGCACGAACACGAAGAAGTTGAGAAGTCTAAAGCTCGCGCACCGCATGCGGAGCACGTTGAGACAGAGAAGGGCCCGCATGACCCGAAAGAAATCAATCCGAAGATGGCGTCCGATATTCACTACTGGGCGAAGGAGTTTGGCGTGAGTGGGGAGCAGCTGCATGAGGCGATCCGCGTGCATGGGACGCATGTGGAGAAGGTTCGGGCGGCGCTGAAGACTCACAAGAGCTAGAGCAAATTTCCAGTTGATGTAGTGGATACCGAACGGAGGCAAAAGCAGATTCCTCCGCTTCGCTGCGGAATGACAACAAAGGGGGCGAAGAACACCTCTATAGCAATCGTTGCCTCAACCGATGCAGAGATGCCCGCTCTGGTGACTGATGCGTGGTCACGAGAGCGGGCATTGTTTTGTTTCTCTGGTTTTATTTATCTGGTTCTGTTTCTCTGTTTTGTTTATTGGGACTGTCGCGCTCGCGAATACTAGTGGCCCTTGTAGGCGTTGGTATAGCCCTTCACGAATGCCTCACGAAACTCCGTCTTGAAGGTGTCTTTGTCCATCCCCTTCGGGATCTTCGCATGAGCGTAGGCTTTGTTCTCGGTAGGTTTGAACGATTGGCCTCGCGATAAGTCCGCTTGGCCCTGGTTGTAGCCTGCGGCATAGCCTTCACGAGCCACCATGTTGGGGGTGCCGTTCTCGGGATAAGCCATATCGTAGCCGCGTGGCGCGGACCAACTGGCCGCATCGCTGTCTTGCGGAGCTTGCGCCAAACCAGCGGGAACAACACTGAAAGAAAGCACACCAGCAAGCATGAGATGCGCCCAAACATTTTTGCGAAGAATCATATGAACCTCCAGATAGGCAGCCTTACAGCACCACTCACCTGAGGAGTACGACTCCGTCTATATCTGGAGGGTTGCCCTAGCTGCCCTTCGCTATTCGGTCTCCTTCGTTGCTGGCCCTTCGTTGTCTTCAAAGTTGACTTTTTTGCGATTTTGTTTTCGCAGGATGATGGGGGCTTTCGCACTACCAACAATCCACAGATGAGCGCATTTCCTGCACAACGCGGGCCTGTATAGCCGGCATCAAGGAATGCAAAGGGGATGAAGTATGGACCCGAGAGCTATGGACCCAAAGGTAGTGATTGCGATTGTTGCTGTGGTGGCCTTGCTGGTGATTGCGGCGGTGGTTTTGTATAACCGGCGCAACAGTTCGGCACGGCTGAAAGAGAAGTTCGGGCCGGAGTATGACCGAGTTGTAAGGCAGCAGGGTGATCCGAAGCTTGCTGAAAACGTCCTTGCGGAGCGCGAACGGCGGGTGTCGGCATTGAAGCTGCGTGAGCTGCCGAATGCTGAACGCGATCGGTATCTGCATCAGTGGACCTTCGTTCAGAAGCAGTTTGTGGACGATCCCAGAGGTGCGGTGAATGAGGCGGATCGCCTTGTGACGGACGTGATGAGCTCGCGGGGTTATCCGATGAGCGAGTTCGATAGGCGCGCCGAGGACATCTCAGTTCACTATCCCGAAACTGTCGGCAACTATCGAACTGCACACGACATTGTTTTGCGCCATGCGAAGGGCCAGTCCACGACTGAAGACCTGCGACGAGCCATGGTGCACTTTCGTTCCCTGTTTGACGAGTTACTGGGCGTGAAAGCCGCGACCCACAAGGAGGTAGCATGATTGGCGAAATCCGTGATGACGCACGATTGATGGCAGATGAAGTTACAAATCGGGTTCCAGTTTCTGAAAGAAGGATCTACCCAGCGGAGACCACGACGGAGCTCATTGATGATCGACGCGATGATCTTATGCGCGACGGGCGAGCTATCGATGCAAACGATGTGGCGCTTGCTCGGGAGCCGAGAGTTGTTGGAAGGACAGACGAAAGAAATGCAGACGAGAGAGCGGTCGGCTCCGACCAGCCGGGACAACTGTTCCCGACTACAGAGCTGAACGATCTTCGCGCAAAGTGGGACAAGGCTCAGATTGGTTTTGTGGACGAGCCGAGGACTGCTGTGAAACAGGCGGATGAGCTTGTCGCGACTTTGGTGACGCGGATCACGGAGCAGTTCAGCGTGACCCGCACGGAGCTTGAACACCAGTGGGATCGCGGTGATAACGTGTCTACCGAAGATCTGAGGCAGGCACTGCGCCGCTATCGCTCGTTCTTTGATCGGCTTCTTGCGTTATAGACTGGGCGGATATGATCGTTGGCCCATCTCAGCGTGGTCTTACTTTCACTGAGATGGGCGGCGGCTTGCGCCTCGAGCGAACTCTAATCCTCTAAAATGCCGGCTTTACGCAAAGAATCGATACGAAGTTTGCGGGGTGGGCCGCGGATAATTCATTAATTTCTCTTGCGCTTTATATAAGTGGTGGCTTATATGTTAACGCATGCCAGATAAACGTCAGAGCGCGCTGTTCCAGACTCTTGCTGATCCTACGCGGCTGGCTATCTTCGAACAGCTTTCGCGGGGCGAGTCGACGGTGTCGGGACTGACGCAACGGTTTCCTATCTCGCAGCCTGCGGTGTCACAACATCTGGCGGTGTTGCGGCGCTGCGGTCTGGTGGCGCATCGGCGCGAGGGGCGCAGCACGATCTATCATGCGCGGCCGGAGGGTCTGGCGCCGCTGACGAACTGGCTTAACCACTACCGAACGTTCTGGCCGGAGCGGCTGGACCGGCTTAAGAATCTGCTTGGCAGCCAAGATGAATCCAAAGGAGACGCAAGATGAAAGGCAACGAATCGATCGTCGTCGACTACCCGCTGAACGAGCCGCCGGTGCAGGTTTGGCGCGCTCTGACTGAACCGAAGCTGCTGGCGCAGTGGCTAATGGAGAACGATATTCAACCGGTGGTGGGGCACAGGTTCAACTTTCGCGCGAAGCCGATGGGGGATTGGGACGGGATCGTCCACTGCGAGGTGCTGGAGGTGGAGGCGCCGCACAGGCTGGTGTACTCGTGGCAGGGCGGCACGGAGAGAGATGGCAGTCCGGGGCCGCGGCTCGACACGACGGTGACGTGGACGCTGACTCCGACGGCTGGTGGAGGCACGTTGCTGCAGCTTGTGCATCATGGCTTCCACCCAGATGATTACTCGTTCCAGATTATGGGCAACGGCTGGCGCAAGATGATCACCGCAGAGAAGATGACGGGCATCCTTGCAGTGCTTCAGGATTGACGCGGGCGGCGTGAGGGTTGCGGCGGGGATTGCTTCGCCGAGAGGGTTACTTTGCTGCGGGCTTCGGGAGGTTGGTGGTGGCGTCGCGGATGACCTTCCAGCCGTCGGGTGTTTTTTCTAAGACGAGGAGATAGTAGCCGTCGGCGTTGCCGCCGCCAGCGGGCGTGCGCTCGAGGTGGAAGTGGCCGGTGGCGGTGGCGAATCGGTCGTCGAGTGGCTGCACCTCGAACTCGGAGAAGGTGAGGACGCCCATCTTTTCGCGGGTGGGGAAGGCGGAGTGGTAGCGCGCGAGCATGGAGGCGTAGCCCTTGTTGATGGGCGAGCCCATGAAGAGGATGTCGGGCGAGTTTTTGTAGCCAGTGGCGAAGGCGTCGAGGTCGCCGCGATTCCAGTCTGCGGCTTGCTTGTCCATGATGGCGCGGATCGCCTGATCGTCTTGCGAGGTGGCCTGGGCCAGGATTTGTGGCGCGGTTGCGGGCGCGATGACGGCGAAGAACACGACGAGAGCACGGAGGGTTCGCACAGGTAGAGGCTCCTTGGGTGAGGCGGCGATCTGGATTGGTCGCGATCGATTGAGGTGGCTGACGCAATACTAGCGCCGGCTGCGGGCTGCTGCCAATGCATAGATTTGTACTGCCGGGCGCTACGGCTCGACGGGCTTGTCGACCTGCGATTGGTAGATCTCTTCGACTCGCTCGACGGTATCGATCTCTTCGAGTGGCTTGTCGGTTCGGATGCGCACGATGCGGGGGAATCGCATGGCGAATCCGCTGGCATGGCGGCCGCTGCGCATGATGTTGTTGAAGGCGACCTCGAGGATCATGAGGGGCTCGACGGTGCGGAAGTATCCCTGGTCTTCGAGGGTGTGGTTCATCATCCAGGCGCTCATCTCGGCGATCTCGGTGTCGGTGAGGCCGGAGTAGGCTTTGCCGACGTTGAGGAGCTCGCCGGCTGGGCCGCGGACGGCGAAGGTGTAGTCGCTTAGGATGCCGGCACGTTTGCCGTGGCCGAACTCCGCGCCTGTGACGACGACGTCGAGGGTGGCGAGCTCGCGCTTGAGCTTTACCCAGGCGAGGCCTCGGCGGCCGGGTTGGTAGATTGACGCTGCTGCCTTGAGCATGACGCCTTCGTTGGCTCGCGCGCGGGCGTCGGCGTAGGCGCGGTCGATGTCTTCGGCGGACTCGACGAGACGGGAGGGCGAGATCATCAGCCTTTCGATGGCTGCGCTCTCAGTGCCGGCGAATAGGACCGCCTGAGAGTTTCGTGCGCGCTCGTCGATGACTACGGGAGAGACGACGCGCTCAACGAGATTTTCTGCGACGGCCTCCAGTCGATTGCGGCGGTCTCGCAGAGGCAGATCGAGGAGGAGTTCGCCGCCTGCGTACATCAGGTCGAAGGCCATGAATATTACCGGGACCTGCGCGCGCATCTCGTTGGAGACCTTCTTTCGGCCGATGCGCGTGCCGAGGACTGCGAATGGCAGGGCTCTGGCGGCGGCGAGGTCCCAGCCCAGGATTTCGCCGTCGAAGATCAGGGGGCCGTCCTGGTCGGGGCGGACTTTTGCGAAGGCTTCTTCTAGCTCGGGGAAGCTGGACGTTACGTCTTCGCGGTTGCGGGAGTAGATGGCGACTCTTCCGGGCTGCGATGCGTCTCCGCAGTGCACCTGCGCGCGCATGCCGTCGTACTTGTCTTCGAGGAAGGCTTCAACGGCTTGTGTGTTTGTTGGCGGCGCGGCGCGTGGGTCTTCCGGCGCGGCTGCGATTACGTCCTGGGGCGGGGCGTCTGGGAACTCCTCTGCGTCGACGACTTGTGATTGCGGGGCAAAGTCTTCTCCCGGTAGTTCGCTTTCGGCTTCGACGGCGACGGCTACTTCGGTCTCGCGGTCAGGGTCGAGTTTGAGGGCGCGCTCTTCAGCCTGTGCCTTCTTCCCTTTTCGCGGCTTCTTTTCCTTTACGGCCGGCGCCTTCGCGGGCTTTTCGGTGAATCGCTCGACGGCCTCTTCTGGCGTGTCCACCGGGGAGGCGAGCATGAAGCCCAGTGGATGGAAGAGCCGCATACGCGCCTCGGCCAGCGTTCCGGCAAATGCGCGGCGCACGGCTCCGGCGAGATCGGCCTCGAGCATCACGGCGTTTCGCACCGCCTCGACCGGAGCGGCGGCGGCTACGGCGATCGCCTCTTCGACCAGGCTCTGCTTAACCCCGATCCGCATGTCGCCTAACATCAGCTTGAGCAGGTACTTGGCCTCGAGCGGCGCGGCGCGGCGAAGAAGACCTTCGACCAACGCGGCGCGGATCGCTGTCGTCTTTGCGACCGCCATTCCGGCGAAGGCCTCCGATACATCTGCCAGCGTCAGCGTCGGGGCCTTTTCGGCACTGTCGGTGATGAGGAGGTCGAAGGCGGCTGCGCCCATATCTCCGTGGCGCCGGTAGGCTGCGGTTAAGGCCGGACTGGTGGCCTGACTGACTTCCAGCAACGCCTTCGACAGCAGGGCTCCGCCGGCGTTCAACTTGCGCGAGTCGGCTTCGGCGAACGGCGTTCCCGCGACGTAGAGGGCGAACCAGCCTGCATCGTCACTGTCCGGTGCGGCCTGATGGACTGCGGCGATGGCGGCGGCGATGGCGGCGCGCTTCTTAAGTCGGCTTGCCTCGCCTGCCAGCTCCTCCGCCAGCGTTGCAACTGCAGAAAACAAAGCCATTTCTCACCGGTCCTGTTGCAAAACTGTTCCCAAACGGGATTCTCTCCTAAAAGATGCATTCCGCATCATCCGGGTCGGGAGTAACATCTAAATAGACATGAACGCAGCTGCAAATTCGGTGTTTACCCCCCGCGTGACCGAGTCTCTCGACCGTCACGACTTTGCCTAGCTGCGCCAGCCTGCCTGTTTCCCGTAATTCCCCCTAAAAATTCATACACTTTACCTTGGAGCACCACCATGTTTGACCGCCTCGACCAACTCGAAGCCCGCTACGAAGACCTCGGCAGGCAGATGTCCGACCCTACGCTGGTGAACGACCAGAAGAAGTTCCAGTCGATCGCCAAGCAACACCGCGATATGGAGCCAACCGTCGAGAAGTTCCGTGAGTATCGCAAGATCAAGGAAGGCATCGCTGAGGCCAAGACCATGCTCACTGATTCCGATCCCGATGTGAAGGAGATGGCTCAGGCTGAGCTCGATACGCTGGAGCCGCGGCTGGGGCCTGTGGAAGAGCAGCTTAAGGTTCTGCTGCTGCCGAAGGATCCTAACGACGAGAAGAACGTCATTCTCGAACTGCGCGCAGGAACTGGCGGCGATGAGGCTGCACTGTTTGTGGCGGAGGTCTTCCGCATGTATCTGCGATTTGCTGAGCAGCATAAGTGGAAGGTCGAGGTTCTTTCGCAGACCGAGTCCGGCATCGGACATGGTTTGAAGGACGTTACCGCGATCATCGAAGGGGAGAACGTGTACTCGCAGCTCAAGTATGAGTCGGGCGTTCACCGCGTGCAGCGCGTTCCGGCGACCGAGACACAGGGGCGCGTCCACACCTCAGCTATTACCGTCGCGGTGCTGCCTGAGGCTGAAGAGGTCGATATCAAGATTGAGGCGAAGGATCTTCGCATTGATACCTTCTGCTCGTCGGGCCCTGGTGGACAGTCGGTCAACACGACTTACTCCGCTGTACGTATTACGCACCTGCCGACCAACACTGTTGTCAGTTGCCAGGATGAGAAGTCGCAGATCAAAAATCGTGAGAAGGGGATGCGTGTTCTGCGCGCCCGCTTGTATGAGGTAGAGGCTGAGCGCATTCACCAGCTTCAGGCGAAGGATCGGAAGCAGCAGATCGGCTCCGGCGACCGTAGCGAGAAGATCCGCACTTATAACTTCCCGCAGAATCGGCTGACCGACCACCGCATCGGCTTGACGAACCACCAGCTCGCGATGGTGATGGAGGGACAGATTCAGCCGACTATCGATGCGCTGATCGCTCACTACACCGCGGAGAAGCTAAAGGCCGAGGCAGAGGCTGCCTGATAGGCGCTTAACGTTTCAGTCAGACTGATGTCGTCCTGAGTGCGGCCGCAGGAAACTGCGGTTGCTTCGATGACACCGTGTTTGGTGCGGCGTCTCGGTGGTGATGGTGTGGATGCAGAGCGGTAAAGATCAGCACTGCGGCCATGCCCAGCAGCACCAGAACGATTGCCAAGGGGTTTCGCAACGAGAACTTGCCAGCCCACAGCAAAAGACAACCACCTACCAAACTGACCAGGACGCCGATGATGTTGACGGCGCTCATGCCGTGCATCAGATGCGGAACGATATGGATGAGGAATACGCCGGCGAAGAAGCAGGCGAGGTAGTTGTACCACTTCATGGGGTTCCTTCCTGTACTGACGTGCGCCGGCACCAGAATTGTAGACCGCGATGCGGTTTCGGGGCTCGTCGGCACTTGGCATCCTGCATGTGATTCAGAGACAATCCCTAACAGGTCGAAGAGGAATCCAGGATGATCGAGCAGTACCCCCGCACCCTTTGCAAGACAACCCAGCGCATCACCCTCCTCTTCATTGCCGGCCTGTTCTTTGCGCCTCTTGTCCGCGCACAGGAACCGCGCACACCGCCGCTTAACGGCATCGCCCACGTTGCGATTCGCGTCCATGATCTCGCCGCCTCCGTCGCGTTTTATGAAAAGCTTGGCTTCGAGCAGGCGTTCGATCTTCGCAAGAACGACGTTCCGTACGAGTCTTTTATCAAGGTCAACGACACGCAGTTCATTGAACTCTACCCTGTCACCGAGCATGACCCTGCGGTTGGCTTTCTGCATCTCTGCTTCGAAGGCGCTGACCTGCAGGCGATCAACGATGACTACGCAAGCCATGGCCTGACTCCGAAGCCCGTTCGGAAGGCAGGCGCGGGGAATCTTCTGTTCACGATGGCTGGCCCCACCCAACCGTCCGGGCCGCAGAACATTGAGTACACCCAGTACATGCCGGGTTCGCTGCACAGTGAGGACCAGGGCAAACACCTTGGATCGGACCGCGTCGCCGAGAAGATCATAGCCGTCGCTCTTGCGATGGATGATCCGACGTCTGCGCGCGATTTCTATATCAATCAGCTGCACTTCAAACCAATTGCGAAGGATCCGATGGATCTGCATATGCCCGGCGAGTCAGGCCAGGAGGTTGAGATTGTGCCGGCCACCATTGGGACGGCGGCGCGGATCACGATGCAGTCTGAGAACCTCAGCAAAGCCGCACGCCATCTTCACAAAGAGGACATCAAGGCGGTGAAGAATGGGGCGACACTTACGATCACCGATCCCGATGGCAACGTGCTGCTGCTTGAGACTCGCTAAGAGCTGTGTGTTGCTCTCTGCTACCGTAACGTCAGCATGACTCTTCGCCAGGCCCTGACCTCCGCCGCCGAGCAACTCGCTGAAGACGAGCACCTTCGCGCGACCGCCAGCCGTGATGCGGAACTTCTGCTGCTGCATGTGTTACAGATCTCTCGCGCGACTCTGCTGGCCTATCCGGATCGGGAGATCCCCTCGAACGGGCAAGCTCGCTACCAAGAGTTGATCGTGCGCCGCATGCGGTATGAGCCTATTCAGTACATCGTCGGGCGGCAGGAGTTCTATGGGCTCAACTTGAATGTCACTCCGGCGGTTCTGATTCCGCGTCCTGAGACGGAACATCTCGTCGAAGCTGTTCTGAAGCTTCTTCCTTCGAATCAACCTTTGAGGATCGTGGACGTCGGCACTGGGTCCGGGGCCATCGCGATTGCGCTCGCTGTGCACCTTCCAAACGCCGAGATCACTGCACTCGACATCTCCTCCGATGCACTTGCGGTGGCCGCTGCGAATGCTCATGAACACGCGGTGGGCGACCGCATCCGCTTCCTGCAGTCCGACCTTCTCAGTGCTGTAAGTGCGGACGAAGAAGTCTTTGACGCCGTTGTCAGTAACCCGCCGTATATTCCTGAGATCGACCGTACCTCGCTTCATCCGCAGGTTCGCGACCATGAGCCCGCGACTGCGCTGTTCGCCGGGGAGACGGGCCTCGATATCTATCGTCGCCTCGTTCCGCAGGCCTACAACGCGCTCAAAGCAAACGGGCTGCTCGCTCTGGAGATTGGACACGGCCAAAGGGAGGGGCTCGCCGAACTGCTGTCCGGCTGGGAAGGCGTCTCGTTTATCGACGATCTTCAGCAGATTCCGCGCGTCGCGCTGGCGAGAAGAACATAAGTACTTTGGTCATCGTCTAAATCTGCCATAATGAAACCCTTCGCGTTGCCGTTCGTATAATAGACAGAGTCGCACTCATGAAAACGCCCGAACTTCAGGATCACCTCTACGCGCTCGAAGAGCGTCTCCTCCACCCCGACCGCGAGGCCGACCGGAAAGCTTTGATTCCACTGTTTGCGGAAGAGTACAAGGAGTTCTGCACCTCGGGCCGAGTCTTTAATCGCCAGCAGACGATCGATGTTTTGCTTACGGGTGCGGCACGCCCCGCGACGATTCACCACTTTTACATCGCGCAGCTCGCGGAGAATGTAGTGCTCGCCACCTATCGGGTCACCACGGCCGTCGCGATCTCCCACCGCTCGTCGCTCTGGATACTCCGCGACAATCGCTGGCAGCTGTACTTTCACCAAGGCACCATCGCGACCTAGAGATTCGGAACAACGGCCGCAAGAAAAGCGAGCGGACTGGATATTACGTCTGCTACCCTGCCATCATGCGCCCCCACATTCTGCCGCTTGTTCTGGCGACCTGCCTCTGCGCTCCATCCTCGATGCTGGCCCAGGTTGCTTCGGTCGATAGCCGCCTGGCCGCGCAAAACGCGCTGTTCGAAGAGATCTACCAGGCTGACCTTAAAGACTCCCCTGAGCGCGCCACTGCATACGGCGACTATCGCTATAACGACCAGCTCTCCGACTACTCGCTCGCGTTCATTGCACACCGGCACAGCGAGAACGTCGCAAATCTTGCGCGCCTAAGTGCTATCTCGACTGCCGGATTTCCCGAGCAGGATATTCTCTCGCATGACCTGCTCGTCCGCGTTGTAAAGCAGCGGCTCAACGACTACGACCTGAAAGAGTACGAGATGCCGGTCGACCAGATGGGTGGGGTTCACACCTTCCTCGCCGACCTTCCTCTCTCCGTGCCGCTCGACTCCGTCAAGCACTACGAGGACTACATCGCGCGGCTGCGGCAGATTCCGCGCGTCCTCGCCCAGACGACCGAGGTTCTTCGCGCTGGCCTGAAGGACAACCTCATGCCGGTTCGCTTTCTGCTGGAGAAGGTGCCGGGGCAGTGCAACGGGATTGTCGAGGCAAACCCGTTTCTGCTTCCGACAAAGAAGTATCCGGCTGACATCTCTGCGGAGGATCAGAAGCGCCTCACCGCTGAGATTACGGAGGTGGTCAACAACGATGTCCTCCCAGCCTATCGTACCTTTGCGGCCTTCATTGCCAACGACTATGCCCCGCATGGGCGTACTACGCTGTCCATCACCTCGCTGGCGGACGGAGCGAAGCGCTACCAGAACGACATCGTCAGCAGGACCACTACGAATCTCACTCCGGAGCAGATCCATACACTCGGGCTTGAAGAGGTTGCTCGGATCACAGCGGAGATGACCACGCTTGCCCACAAGGCCGGGTTCGCTGATCTTGCGGCGTTCCGGGCCTCCATCAATAGCAACGCGAAGTGGGTGCCCACTTCTGCCGAGCAGATCCTCGACGACTATCGCCACTACATCGCGCAGATGCAGCCGAAACTTCCTGAGCTCTTCACGGTGATCCCGGGCAGCCCGGTCACTGTCGAGGCTATTCCGGCGTTTCAGGCTGCGGACTCCACCCACTATCAAAGCGGCACCCCGGATGGAAAACGCCCGGGCCGCGTCGTCGTCGCAACGAGCGACTTCGCTCACCGCACGCTTGTCCTGGACGAGGCTGTTGCCTACCACGAAGGCATTCCCGGCCATCACATGCAGATCTCGGTGCAACAGCGGCTTAAGGGGTTGCCGAAGTTTCGTCTCCACACCGGCTTCAGCGCATATGCCGAGGGCTGGGCGCTCTATGCCGAACAGCTCGGCAAAGAGGTTGGCTTCTACCAGGATGCTGTCAGCGACTATGGCCGACTCAACTCCGAACTCTTTCGCGCTGTGCGTCTTGTTGTCGACACAGGTATCCATGCCGATGGCTGGTCGCGCGATCAGGTTGTCGATTATATGCGCAAAAATGATGTCAACGAACCACTCATCCAGTCCGAGACGGACCGGTATATCGCGTGGCCGGGGCAGGCGTGCTCCTACAAACTTGGGCAGCTGAAGATTCTAGAGTTGCGTGAGCGGGCAAAGAAAGAGTTGGGTACGAACTTCGACATTCGCACCTTCCACGACGAGATTCTTAGCGGAGGTTCACTTCCGCTCGACATGCTCGATGCGCGGACTACTCAATGGATTGGGGTTCAGAAGGCCAAGTACAGCAAGATAGTACAGACCGGCGTACCAGTTGCACCCTAGCAGTCAAACTTCGCCATGTAGAGATCGTTGGCGTCTGAAATCGCCGCACGTGAATCCCTACGCTCCCTGTCTCCGTCTTTCTCCCAGTCGCGATTGAGATCGTCATCTCGATCTTTCTTTTCCTTCTCCCACTTACGCCGCTGCTCCTGCTCTTCCCTTTCCTCGCGTCCGTCGCTCATGCTGCCCCTCCTGTCTCCTTCCAGCGAACTCTACCGCAACTCCACCTTGATTGCGGCACCATTTTCGTCTACGAATGTAACCTCTTTTGCGCTCATGGTCGCGCGTGCTCCCGTCTCTCGGCCACTCAATGGGAACACCGCGGCCTGATCCGCATCCGTCCAGCAGACCATTGTCCTCAAACACCCGAGGCTCTTCGGTACTCCAGGCACCCCATTCCACTCCTGCACGAGATACCGGCGTTCGGTTCCGGGCTCCTCCACCAGCACGTCGTTTGAGAAGTTGATAAACAGCCGTGCGCCGTCCACTGCTACGCCGTTCCGCTCCACCTTCCCCAGCGGATCCCGCAGGAAGATTCTTTGGCGGAAGACCGCCACAAACACCACGAGCAGCAGCGTCCCAACAACCAGAATCTTCCTCAAAGTTATTTCTCCTCGTGGTATTCCTGCTCTGTGTTGATTCCCCAGAGCGCGGCCTTATCGACATGCCCAGCTACGATACCATCCACCACCGTCATCGCGGTCAACATGCTGTGATCCTGGTTGTTGTACTTGTGCATTCCGTTTCTTCCTACAAGGAACAGGTTCTCAAATCCATCGGTAAATTCGCGCAGCTCGTCGAAGCGATCGTAGGTGCCAAAGTATGCCGGGTACGTCTTCGGCACGCGCACCACATGGCCGTCCGACACATCCTGCGCGCTCAGAATTCCGATCTTGGCGACCTCCCCGATTGCGAACTGCTTCAACTCCTCATCCGGCATCTTCCACAGGTCGTCGGTGTCATAGCAGAAGTACTCCAACCCGATCCACACCTTGGTTGGGTCTGCTACGAGGTATGGGCTCCAGTTGTTGAATATTTGTAACCGACCAAGTATCACATCGGGCTCCTGCACGTAGATCCACGTGTCTTTCAGCAGGCCGCCGTCTGGCTCCTTCACCTTCAGTCGATCCGCCAGCAGCCCCACCGTGATGAAGTCGCGATATTGCAATCCGTCGCTAACCTCGCGGACATTTTCCGGCACTGGCGCATCCATCGCCTGGACGAGTTCGCGCATCGGCATGGTCGAGAAAAAATAGTCGCCCGTAAATGTCTGCCGCTCTCCTTGCGCGTTTACCGCGTCGATCGACACCACTTGGTTGCCCACGCAATGGATGCGATCCACCCTCCACCCCATGTGAATCTCTCCGCCTTTTTCGCGAATCTGATCCGCTACATGCTCCCATAGTTGCCCTGGACCGAACTTCGGATACATGAAGCGTTCAATCAGGCTCGTATCCGTGCCCTTTTGCGCAAGATCGCTGGTCTTAGCCTTTCCGCTGAAGGCCTTCTTTAGAAAGTGCTTCACCGCCGTGGTCAGGCTTAGGCCCTTGATTCGCTGCGCGCCCCACTCCGCGGAGATTTCGTTGCAGGGTGTGCCCCAAACCTTCTCCGTATAACTCTTGAAGAAGGTCAGATAAAGTTGCCGTCCAAAGCGGTTGATTAGAAAGTCTTCGAGACTCTTCTCCGGAGAGATCTGGCTTACCTTTGAATTCATGTAACTTATACCGACGCGAAATGTTCGCACCAGTCCGAGGTTTTTCAGCGTCGTCGCCGTCAAGGTGATCGGATAATCGAAGAACTTGCGCAGGTAGTAGATTCGGCTTTTGCGCGGACGAATGAGCATCACGAGATCAGGATCCGCCGGCGCCGCAGACACCAGCATCTCGGCGGCCTTTGGGTCTGGCTCGTCATCGTCTTCGGTCTCCTCGGCTGCATGAGGATCAATCGGGCCGGCTCCGCGCAAGACCGGCTCCTCAGGCAGTCGTGCGGGCACTGCGATCAAGCGCTTCTTCCCTTGATACGAAATCTCTGGACTGCTTTCGGGCTCGGAGCCTATATCCCCCACATCGGGCGGCATCAGGTCGACCCACCATTGCATCACGCGATCGCTCTTGGAAAAAAAGCGGTGGCCCCCGATATCCATTCGGTTGCCCTTGTACTTGATTGTGCGAGAGATTCCGCCGATCTCGTCACTCGCTTCGAGAATGATCGGCTGCACATCGGTGCGCCGCAGCAGCTCAAGCCCCGCCGTCAAACCTGCAGGCCCCGCGCCGATGATGATTGCCCTCTTCATTCCGCACTTCGCCTCAGGGGGCAACTTCACCCACTCTCTTTCAATTGACGCTCGACTCAAATTACTGGAACCGCACCTCGACCAGGTCGCCGCCAAAGGCTTGGCCCAGCGGATGAGTCTCCCTGGCCTCTTCGGCGATCGCCGCATCGGTCCAGCTCCAACCGCTATGGAACGTGGCAAACGTGTGATACCCCGGAATTTGCCGCAGCTCATCATAGGACATTATCGGCTGGCTGCTGAACTTCTTCGTGTGTGTGGCCGTCAGGTACATCGTGTCGTGGTTCTGATGGCTCATTTCTTCCTCAAGCGAATAGACCAGCACCAGCCTCGAACGCAGATCCGGGTCTGGCTCATATAGGCTCGCTACCTCCCACTGGCCGAGATCCTGAAAATAGATATTCCTATCGGGAGTTGCATCCACCTGGGTCTTCAAATCCGGTGCAACTGTCAACGCAACCATCGTCTCTTGCGAATCGGCAACAGACTGCCTGACTCGTGCGATGTTCACCATCAGGATGCCCACCAGCATCACCCCCATCACGCCATAAAACACGCTGGTCTTTCGCAGCGTCGCAGTCAACGCAAATGCAATCAAGGTGCTGATCCCCACGATCGCCCCGATCGAATGCCTTACTTCGAGCCATGAGTCATAATCCGGCCCAGCACAAACGCAAACGCAGGCACCAGCACCAGCAGCAGGATCATTGTTCCCTCTGCCGGCGTCATCACGACAACTCTACGCCGCAGCGCACGCGCACAGCTCCAGACCACGGCGATCCCGGCCAGTACAATGACCAGAGCCAGTACAGTCTGCATCCCTTTTGGATACTTCGTGTAATCGATCATCATCTGCCGATAAGGCTGCGTGAGCATATGCAACGAGATCTCAGCGGCATAGTAGTGCTTTTAAACCCTGACGAAGCCTTGACTAGGGATCGTTGCGGCAATCGAAGCCATCCCCACAACAATCGCAGCGAACATTCCTTTATCCAGACGTCGACGCCCGATCGTTCGCACCAGCTCCGCCCCACAGACCGAATGAGCAGTAACACACCGTAAAAATGGACGTTCAACGACAGAGCCAATGTGACTGCCAAGCCCACAACGGCCACGTTCGCGACGTCCCGCCTCTCCCCTTCGGGCAGCCACCTGCCAGCAGAGCGCCGCTAACGATAAGAACCCAGAAAACTCCATATGGCCTACCCTCGGCCGAGTAATACAAGGTCGAAGTCAATGCCGGAATCGCCATCGCAACGAGCCCCGCTCGTCGGCCAGCTAAATTTCGAACGAAAAAATAAAGACACACCTGCATCAACAGATAGCCGATGAGTGAGGGTAGCCGCAAAGCAAATGCTGTCGGGCCTAATACGGTCATAGCCGCATGCGACAGCACATGGTACGGCGGCGGCTCAAGAGAGATCGGATACGATCTCTGGATCCGCAGCACCTCACCCAGCCTCGCAACGCGGTCCGTCTGCAAACTGAATATCTCGTCCTGCTCAAGCAGTTTGTGCGACGACCACGTCACCGACATCACCGCCGTCAGGAGCAAAATCGCCCAACCCAGCCACGGCATTCCAGTGTCACTGAGCCCGGCCCCACCCGCTGCGCGCTCAGACGCATCTTCAAGCCTGATCGTCATCCTGAAGTCATTCTACACAGACGGGTGTGCTCGAATCCTGCGGCAACGTAGGCCTGAAAAAGCTCTCCAACAGCGGAATCCGGATGAAAAGCAGCAGCACCATCACCACGACAGTACCCGTAAATGCACCCATCAGGAGCGGCTCCCGGTAAAGTTTCTCCGGGTTCTGTACGGAGCTTGCCGGTTTGAACGCAAGCTTGAAGTAGATCGCCATCACGAAGGCGACGAGGGGAAATCCGAGGATCAGTTCAATGCGATACCGAATAATGAACGCCCCGAAGAAAAGCATCGCCGTCGACGCATAAAACACCACAGAAACCAACAACGATTCTGGTGTGTAGCGCTTGAATGATGCCCGGTACGCACCCGCCACCTTGCGATCCCCAATCTCCGACAACTCGCTGAACCGTTTCAGTCCCATGAAGTAGCAACCGATCATCCAGTACGACACCAGCAGCGATACCGGAGGCACCAAAACACTCGTCACCGTGTACCAACCCAGCAACATTCGCAGGGGATTATTGATCGACTCCGTCAGCACGTCCAGATATGGCACATCTTTGGTGCGCGCCGGCTGGAATGTTATAGAAGCAGCCCATGATCCAAAGTAACAGCGGCGTCAACGCAAATAACTTGCCAACAAGCATAGCCAATCGCTACCCCGACCATCATCATCAGGATCCACTGTACGTATGCCGACGCTAGTAATCACCATGCCCGCGTGCTGCCGCACGATTCTTCTTCGTCGGGTGCAGCCGGTCAACGGCGCATCGAGCACCTCGTTGATCACGTAGTTGCTGAGGCCACAAGCGTGATCGACATAAATGCCAGCACTAGCCTCCACCCCAGCGTCCGGTTCAACAGCGACGGATAGATGCTCAATGGAATGATGATTCCCGGCAGAACGAAGAGATTTTTGATCGAGTGATCTAATCGCGCAATCGCAAAATGAGCGCTGATTCGCTCCTTCATCGTGACAGTCGTCTGCATGCCTTCGCTCATCGGTTCAAACGTGCTTCCTGTGTTTCGATTACCAGCTTCGGTCTAGCCGAATCATACACGGATGGGAGCACAATTCCGTGTAACTCTGAACCCTGCAACACATATCGTGCGTCTTCCGTGAGTCACGAGACCGCCGTTCTTCCCTGGTTGACGCTTCGGCTTAGACGCATCAACAGAAACAGCAGCAGAAGTGCCCCAAAGTAGATGTAGGACTGCAACACATTCCATCCACGATGATCCGCCAGCAGATTCGTGGCGGCCAGGTAGTTGGTGCAGAGAAAAAATGACAGTCCCCACAACCATGGCCTCTTATCCTCCCAGCACCCGTAGGCGAACCAGAACCACGCGAAGATGCCGAGAACAATGCCATAGTGGTGCTCCCAAGCCATGGGAGACGCCGCCACCGACGCAAGCCCCATCGCTGCAATATCAGCGGTCGATCCGCTCATACGCTTCCACGGGAAAAAAAGCACAGTTCCAACCAGCACCAGAGATGTGATCACCGTTACGCGATAGATCCAGGCAACGTAAGGGGTATAGAGGTGCGGCGTATAGCTCAGGTTTTCGCCATTGAAGATTAATCGGTTGAGCAAGCCGAACATGGACTGATTGGCGAAGTGAGATTGCGCTTTGTGGCTCAGGCTTGCGAGCACGCCGATATAGTCGAGGTTGTTGTGCCATCCGAAGACCGCAACCGACAGCGCCAGCAGAATAACGGAGCATACGAGGAACCCCCACATTGCGCCCCATCTCCGTCGCACTACCATCCAGACCAATAGCAATCCATATTGCGGCTTCACAAAGGTAAGCAGCGCCGCCACAACACCTGCTGCGCGTTCGCGTCCCGCTGTCCACAGATACAGCATCACCGCAAACTCGAACGACAGCAGCGTCTGTGCATTGCCAAGGCCGTAGCCTTTCAACAGCGGATAGCATCCCAGGACTGCGAGCGCGACTGCGACAATCGCAGGCCACGTCAGAGCCGCTCCTCGCGCTCGCAGCAGCCTTCGACCCATTGCAAGTGAGACCACCGCGGCGCCCACGACGGCGAACCACGAAGCTAACGCCAGTAGACGCAGCATCATCGCATCGCTCACTCCAAGCTTGCGCAGAACGACAAGTGGAAGCTCGCTCGCCAGCGAATAGATCAGGGTGTCGTAGAGGTGGGCGGCGTAGATCGGCCTCGTCGGGTTGTCGCGGAAATAGTCCAGCGACTTCATCATTGGAAGCCAAGAGTCCGTCGCCTGGTGCAGATGTGCGAATGCAGACAGATCGATCTTGATGGTGCCGGGATTACCCAAATGGAGAGCGCGACAGAGGCCCCATTGAACGACATTGGCGATCAAGAGACTGCATACAACGAAGAGGAGGAGCCGCTTATCGCGGGGTCGCACGGAAGAGTTCTCTATTGTCCGGGACGTCACACTTCCACTCTATCAAACGGAAAACTGCCAGAGCCGCCTTCAGCGATGTTGCCATAATTCTGTGATGCGGTCTGTGCCCGGTGGAAAGGGCCCGCCATCACAGGCGAGCCCGTCCTCATTATGCTGCACCGGCCTCGCGGCCTTTCACTACGAACTCCAGGCCGTTCTTGCCGGAGGTTACTACTACGTGGTCGCCGTGCAGGACGGTGCCGTCCAGGATCTTCACTGCGAGCTTGTCCTGTACGAGGCGCTGGATCGCACGCTTCAACGGACGTGCGCCATATGCGCGATCGTAGCCGGCCTTGAAGATTGCCTTTCTGGCGCCCTCGGTCAACTCGAGGGTGATCTTCCGGTCTGCCAGGAGTGCCTGCAGATCCTTCAGGCGCAGGTCGACGATGTGCGCCAACTGCTCATCTGCGAGCGGGTGGAAGATCACGATGTCGTCCACGCGATTGAGGAACTCCGGCTTGAAGTGCTTGCGAAGCTCGTCCATCACGCGGCCCTTCGCCTCTTCAAAGCCGTCCTCGCCCTGCGCCCACGCGGTCGCCAACTGCCCCGCGCCGACGTTCGACGTCATGATAAGCACGGTGTTTTTGAAGCTTACCGTTCTGCCCTTCGAGTCGGTCAGCCGGCCATCGTCGAGCACCTGCAGCAGCACGTTGAAGACATCCGGATGCGCCTTTTCGATCTCGTCGAAGAGAACCACTGAATACGGCCGCCGGCGTACGGCTTCGGTCAGTTGACCGCCTTCGTCGTAGCCGACATAGCCCGGAGGCGCTCCGATCAACCGCGCTACTGCGTGCTTCTCCATGTATTCGCTCATATCGATGCGGACCATTGCGGCCTCGTCATCGAAGAGAAACTCCGCTAACGCCCGCGCGGTTTCGGTTTTACCAACGCCCGTCGGTCCGAGGAAGATGAAGGAGCCAATGGGCCGCTTGGGATCGCTCAAGCCCGCACGCGAACGGCGGATTGCATTTGCCACTGCAGACAGCGCCTCGTCCTGCCCAACGACACGGTCGCGCAGACGATCCTCCATCTGGACAAGCTTCTGCATCTCGCCTTCGAGCATCTTGGAGACTGGGATCCCGGTCCACTTCGATACGACGGCAGCGATATCCTCTTCGTCCACCTCTTCCTTGAGCATCCGCGAAGGCCTCTTCGCAACGCCCGCCTTCGCCTCCGCCTCATCTTCGCGAACAGCAGCATCTTGTTCAGCGGTCAGTGTGCGCAGCTCTGCCTCCAGCTTTGGAATCTCGCCATATTGCAGCTCCGCCGCACGCTGGAGATTTCCCTTGCGGGTCTCCTCGCCCATCTGAAACCGGAGCGAGTCCAACTGCTCTTTCAACTCTGCGATCTTGCCGATTGCGCCGCGCTCCTTCTGCCATCTTGCGCGCAGTGCGGCAGAGTTTTCCTTCACCTCGGCAAGCTCACGCTCCACGACTTCCAACCGCTCCTTGGAACCCGCGTCCTTCTCGCGCTTCAAGGCAGCGCGTTCGATCTCAAGCGAGGTCGCTCTCCGCTCCAGGTCATCGATCTCAACTGGCACGGAGCCGATCTGAATCGCAAGCGCTGCCGCGGCCTCATCGACGAGGTCAATCGCCTTGTCGGGCAGAAAGCGGTCAGAGATATAGCGGTGACTTAATGTAGCTGCGGCCACAATCGCTGAATCCTTGATCCGGACCTTGTGGTGCGCCTCGTACTTCTCCTTCAAGCCGCGCAGAATCGCGACCGTGTCTTCGACGTTTGGTTCGCCGACGTACACGATCTGGAATCTGCGCTCCAGCGCTGCATCTTTCTCGATGTACTTCTTGTACTCACTCAGCGTTGTTGCGCCGATCGCCCGCAGACCACCACGAGCCAAGGCTGGCTTGAGCATGTTGCTTGCATCGAGCGAACCCTCGCTTGCGCCTGCGCCGACCAGAGTGTGTAACTCATCGATGAACAAGATGACTTCGCCGTTCGACTCCTCGATTTCTTTGAGTACAGCCTTGAGACGGTCCTCAAACTCTCCGCGGAACTTCGCACCGGCGATCATCGCGCCCAGGTCGAGCGAGCAGACCCGCTTGCCCTTTAGAATCTCCGGCACGTCGCCGAGAAAGATTCTCCGAGCCAAGCCCTCGACGATCGCCGTCTTGCCGACGCCGGGCTCACCGATGAGCACAGGATTGTTCTTCGTCCTGCGGCTGAGCACCTGCACGACACGGCGAATCTCTTCGTCGCGCCCGATCACCGGATCGAGTTTTCCGCGTCGCGCCAGCTCCGTTAGATCCTTCGCGTACTTCTCCAAAGCCTGGAACTTGCCTTCGGGATTCTGGTCGGTCACCCGCTGTCCTCCGCGTACGGCACTCAGCGCCTTCAGAATTGCGTCATGTGTGCCACCGAACGACGCGAGTGCGAGCTGCACGGGGTCGTTCTTCGTCTTCGACAACGCCAGCAGCAGATGCTCGGTCGAGACGTAGTCGTCCTTGAAGCTCTCTGCCTCTTTGAAACCCTGCTCCAACACCTTCTGCAGCGCGGCCGATAACCCAGGCTGGCCACCGCCCTGCACCTTCGGCAGCTTCTGGATGGCCGAATTCACCCCAGAAAGCAGCTGCTCCACCGGCACTCCAACTTTTTCCAACACCGGGATCACCACTCCCTCACGGTCCTCCAGCAGCGCCGCCATGAGATGCAGCGGCAGAACCTCTGGATTGCCGTTCTCAGCCGCATGTCCGCTGGCCGCCTGGACTGCCTCCTGCGACTTTACCGTCAAACGCTCCCACTTAATTGCCATAAACCCTATCTCCTCAACAATTTCAACTTTTCGCTTATAGATTAGACGCGCTAAAGCTCAACTGGATGCGGAAATGTGATAATAAGTCACTCACATTCTAGCTCTATTCTGGCCCTCTGACTTGGCCCGTGCCGAGATGCCGCCCGGCAGCTGCCTACGGCTATCCGGCTAATGAGTCTACCGGTCGTTCCTGCGCAGGTTCGAGCAGGATAGAGAGCGGTGGATAGTGTTCTTAAAGACACACAATGATGCGTCGGCCCGGGAATAGCATGTCCACTATGGACCTATTTCCATCCAAGAAGTGACGTTCTCCACAATTAAGCTCGCCATCGTCTATCTGGCGCTTGGCCCACCTGCGGGGATCTTCGGCATCCTCTATGCACGTTTTACCGGCAACATCGACATCCTTTATAAGTCCGGGCTGATGCGTATCGCCCGCTTCGGTGTGTATGCCGCCGGCATTCGCGTTCAGCTTCTGGGTCTCGAAAACGTTCCAGCCGGAAGGCCGTGCATCTTTATGGCGAACCACGCCTCGAATCTTGACCCACCGATCATACTGCCGCTTATTCCCGGCCGCACCTCCATCCTGATGAAGAGTTCGCTGATGCGCATCCCGATTCTTGGCACTGCGATGCGTATGGGCAAGTTTGTTCCGATCGATCGCGGTGGTTCACTCGAGGGGAGTCGCCGCAGTGTTCAGGCCGCCGCAGGCGCTATCCGCGCGGGCCTTCATCTTCTTGTCTTTCCTGAGGGAACACGCTCGCCCGATGGCCGCCTCACCAGCTTCAAAAAAGGTTCCTTCTTCCTGGCGGAGCGGACTGGAGCGCCGATCATTCCCGTTGCCATCTCCGGCACCCACCGGCTTATGCCAAAGAACAGCGCAGGCATACATGCAGGCGATGTTCAGGTCGCCTATCTTCCGCTGATCGAACCTCGCGACTATCCGACGAGGGACGCGCTGATGGAGGCTGTGCACTCAGCGATCGCAAACGCGCTGCCAGTCGATCTTAGACCAGTCGATTTTCAATCGAACCTTGTGCCGATTGCGCTGCCATTCCTGGACGATGGGCTGGGTGAGGCGTTGGTTCCGTAAGCTCTCTTCGGCAGCTTTGAACCTGCGCTGGCGTCTCGCCCCTCACTTATCGCGCTGTTGCCAATTGGTTCAACGCATCTCGAACCGCGGCAGAGGAGATTCTCAAGAGCCCGCTGAAGGGTGCATACAGCTCCAGGATGATGAAGATCGCACCTGAGGCCGCCATGGCACAGATGATCAGTGTCGCGATCACGGTGGCATTTGGCGGAGCGAAGATACCAAAACTGATGAAGATGATTACAAGCCACGACGTGACAACTATCAACAGCAACGGTGGAATTGAAGCCTGCTCCGATTCGAGAAACATGAGCCAGTTAGACTTTCTCAGACTTTGAAGTAATGCTATTGCCTGAGCCTTGGCCGAAGCCTGCATTTCGTTCTTTGGAACAAGCGATTGCAACTGGGCGCTAAGGAAGACGTCATTTTCTTTTGGCTTGAGTTGAGCCAGACTCGATTTGTCTTTGGGCCAGATCCGATCAATGGCAGACTCGACGGTCTCGTGGGCATAAAAACGAATTTGATCGGCCTCATGCCCGAACGGCGCGAGGCAATTATTGAGAATGATGATCTCGCCAGACATCTCGCTGACTTTGTTCTTTTGTCCGTCGTAATAACCCTTCGCCGAGGAGACGAGCATGCCCAGCACCAGGCCAGTCATGGTCGCGACAAGCCCGATTGCAAGCCTCATCGTATCTTTTGCATCCTGCCCGAGATGCTCCAGAGGCAAAGCCCGGCGCAGAGCCATCCCGATAAGTGATCCCATGAAGACCACCACAAATACCAAGGAGCTTATCAGCACTGAGTTCATAACTTTCGACTCTTCCTCTGTCTGAACTGAACTCCACCGAGTGAGAGGCCTATATATCACCGCAAACAGATCGGGATTTCATGCGCGATTGACCGCTCAGAATAGTGTCCCTCTCGCGAACAATTGCCGCGACTAGCAAAAGTGCTAATTAGGTGAAGAGATTATCTAGAATTCGCCCGGGCGAGCGGGTTTCAGTGACAACGTGCGACCCTGAGGGCTGAAGATTCAACCCTTGCTGGTAGCGCAGTCGACGCCGTTATGCCGATTCCGAGCCTTATTGTCGCGAAACGTCATACCCGTAGATCGCTTCAGCCTTTACCATCAGCTTTGTCACCGAATCTCCATGCCCACCGACGCCGGTACCTCCGTCCAGTCCAATGCGCTTCCCAACGCCATGCTTCTGGCCAGTACCGGGGGCCTGCTCGACGCTATCACTTACCTGAGCCACAACCATATCTTCGCCAACGCAATGACCGGCAACGTCGTCTTCCTTGGCGTCGCCGTACTGGGCTACGACTGGAAGGATGTTGTTCTCCATATCGTGCCTCTTGTGGGCTTCATCGCCGGGGTAGCCACATCCAAACACATGCGCTCTCGCCTTAGCGAGCACTCCGTGCTGCTGCTGGGCCTGAGCTTTGAGATCGTTGCGCTGTTCCTGCTCGGCTTGCTCACCTTTCCTAACATGGTGTTCATCGCCATCATCGCTTTTGTCTCTGCGTTTCAGGTCGCCAGCTATCGCCGCGTCGAACGCTTTGCCTATAACTCCACCTTCATGACCGGCAATCTGCGTGACATGGTCGAAGGTCTCTACGAGGCCACTGTACCGAGTGCCACCCCGGAGATGCGCGAAAAGGGCCGTGCGCAAGCTCTCTACCTCGGCCTGATCTGCGTCTGTTTTTTTGTCGGGGCCGTTGTCGGGGCGTGGGCTACCCCACGGTTCGGCGACTACTCGCTCTGGCTTGCCGAGCCACTGCTTATCGCTGCGGCTTTACGCGCCTTCTTCCAGCGCTCTTGAAGTAAGGGTTTCGAGACGTCGCCGCAATCTTTCCGGCAATCACCACGCTTCGTACCGGGTGTTCGACTTCCAAGAAAAAATGGGGGAGGCATCGAGCCTCCCCCCTCTCGTCTTACGCATTCACTACATCGGAGTTACTGAGCGGCCTGCGCCTCAACCTGCTTCGACGCACCAACCTGAACCTTGATCTGCTTCGGCTGGGCTTCTGCCTTCTTTGCCAAGGAGATTGTGAGTACACCGGCGTCTGAAGTGGCGGTCACGCCTTCGGTGTCGACGGTCTGGGGGAGCGTGAAGCTCCGGACGAAGCTACCGAACCGGCGTTCGATCCGGTGGAAGTTTTCTGCTTTCTCCGTCTGTTCGAACTTGCGCTCGCCCTTGATCACCAGCGTGTTGTTCTCCAGCCGAATATCGAGGTCCTCCTGCTTCACCCCAGGAATCTCCAGCTTCAGGACCAGCTTTTCGGCGTCCTCGTAGACATCGACCGCAGGCGTAAAGCCTCCGCTCGAACCTTCCGATCCCGCAAAGTCATTGAAGATCGAGTTCAAACGCTTCTGCAATCCAGCAACATCCTCAAACGAAGAACGTAACGGCACAAATCGAGTCATTGTGGTCATAAAACCCTCCTGAATCAGATACTTGAAATGTCCAGGGCGGCTGCTTTTACCACCCTGCACTAGTTTAGACGCATAGCAGCTCCATTGGTTGCATAAAATATGATTAAACTACACTCATATTATCATTTCCCATTAAATCCAAACAAATCAATAACTTGCCCTCTGAAACGCCAAAAGCCACCCGAAGGTGGCCTTTGGGGTCGCTGCTGAACGAACCTACTTCCCGTCTTCAGTTCCCCGGATAAACGCTGCAACGTCTGCATGGAACTGCTTCAGCACATCCTCGTTCACGTAAACCATGTGTCCGCTCTCGTAGTAGTGGTAGCTGATGTTCGCCTGCAGCTTCTGCGGGATCTGCAGATGATGCATCTCGAACTTGCCCTCGAAGTAAGGCGTGGCCAGGTCGTAGTAGCCGCCTGCGAGCATCACCTTCATCTTTGGGTTGGACTTCATTGTGTACGCCAGATCCGGCATCACGTTGGTCCCACTCTCCTGCTGGTTCGCCGGAGGGCCTCCCGGAGCCTGGTGGCGAAGATCCCACGTGAAGTCCGCGTCATACGCCCCGGGCTTGTAGGTCTGGTCCTGTCCGTACTTCAGCTCCGTCCGCATGTACTGGTTCAGCGCGGCGGTGTATGCCGAGGAGATCGCGTTGCTCTGCGGGTCGTACTCCGACTCCGCGCTCAGGGGATCGAGATCCGGTCCCTTGTAGCGCGTATCCAGACGTCCGGTTGTGGTCTCGTCATCGAGCTGGAGATTCTTGCTGAACCCTCCCCCGGTCACTCGGAGATTGGCACGCAGGAGATACGAGACCGGCAGGCCTGTGTATTGATGGAGCTTCTCTGCAACCGCCTGCCGCCTGGCCTCAGGTAGTTCGGAGCCCTGCAGCAGCGCCGTCATATAGTCACCCAGCGCATACTGCTCCACCTCGGCCAGAAACGGCTCCAGCGCCGGGGGCTGGGTTGGCAGTTTGTGATGATAAAAAGCGCTGGCCGCGAAGGTGGGCAGACCCAACGCGTACGCCTGATCGACTCCCGGATTCCACTTCGGCCCGTCGATGCTGTTATCGAAGCTCAGAATCTGCGACAGCAAAACAATTCCGTTCAGATCCACGTTCTGCAGATCGGCGCTCAGCACTGCGCTCCGCGGGGTTCCGTAGCTCTCGCCAAAGAGATACTTCGGCGAGTTCCACCGGTCATACTTCGTAAGGAACCTGCGGATAAACCGATCGAACGCATGCGCATCCTGGTCGGTCCCCCAGAATGCCTTCTCTTTGTCCTTGCCCATGATCCGGCTGAAGCCGGTGCCGGGCGCATCAATGAACACAACATCGGTGACATCGAGCAGGCTGTAGTTGTTGTTGACGATCTTGTAGGGGGCGCCCTCATCGTGCTGCGCATCCGTCGTTACGACGCGACGCGGCCCAAACGAACCCATATGCAGCCACATCGAAGCCGATCCGGGGCCGCCGTTGTAGAGAAACATCACCGGTCGTCCGGGGGCTGCGTTTTTCTTGAAGTACGCGACATAAAACATTCTCGAGGTCGCGGGTGCCTCCTCTGGCTTGTCGGGGTCAGGAGCCTTCTCGCCCGAGTCCGGCAGCATCTTTCCGTCCAGCCCGAGCGTAGCGTCCTGCGAATCGGTGGACCCCACCGTCAGCGTGCCTGCGATGGCCTGATATGCGATCGCCTGCCCGCCGACCGTCACCGAACCTTCGGTTGTCGAGTCAGCGGGAGGCTCTGCGGGCGCGGCTACCGGCGTCCCTGTCACGACAACCTTCTCGTCCTTCTTTTTGTCGGCGTCCTTCTTCTCCTGCGGACCCGCGCCCATCGCTGAGATCGCAGACACAAGCAGAACTCCGGCTGACACACCAATCCACATCCGATTCATCGACATCCTTTACACGCTCCGACGGACAGTTTTCTAATATCAGCAAGTATATCCGCGGAATTGCGATAAGGATGGGGTCGCAATCTCATCAGATGACCAGGGCAAACGCGGCCCCGTTGCCAGGGAACTACTCCGCCCGCAGGGCCTCCACCGGATTGATCGACGCAGCCCGCCGCGCCGGGATATAGCTGGCAAGCA
This sequence comes from uncultured Acidobacteriaceae bacterium, assembly GCA_963771625.1. GTDB lineage: Bacteria > Acidobacteriota > Terriglobia > Terriglobales > Acidobacteriaceae > Edaphobacter. Next base: position 220,593 of record CAVYUE010000013.1, on the reverse strand, counting down.
GCGCGGCCGTCGCCAGCAGAATCGCCACAGCAGCGAACGTCGCAACATCCCACGACTGCACTCCGAAGAGCAGACTTCGCAGCAGCATCGTGACGATCAGCGCACTGACAATACCAGTAGCTATGCCCCAGGCGGCAAGCCGAGCACCCTCGCGCAGAATCAGTTGATACACCGACCCACGCTGCGCTCCCAGCGCCATACGTACGCCAATCTCCCGCGTGCGCTGCGAAACCGAATAAGCGATCACACCATAGAGCCCGATGGTGCCGAGCAGAAGCGCCAGGGTAGCAAATCCACCAACGAGCCACGCCGATGAACGGTGCAGATAAGCCGTCTGCGAATCGTTCATGTTCTGAATCATCGTGGACTCATCGGCAGTTCCTATGCCGGCATCAAACTTGCGGATGGTCGCGACGACCGCTGGAAGCAGCGCCTTTTCATCCTGCGACGTGCGCACGATCAGGTTGAAGTAAGTGCTGGGGTTCTGATCTGCGGGGTAGTAAACAGCAGGCAGAATCTGCTGATCGAGCGAGGCCTCGCGCACATCGTCCACGACCCCCACGATCTCCTTGATGGACTTCGGAGTGAGCGACGTGTCGCCGATCCTTGTGCCGATCGGATCTTGATTTGGAAAGTACTGCCTGACGAAGGCCTGATTGATGATCACGACATGCGGCTTTGTGCCGTCCTCATCTGCATTAAAAAATCGGCCGCGAATCAGTTTGGCCTGAAGAGTCGTGAAGAAGTTCGGCGTCACATCACGCTCGTTCACCTCGTTATGTTTTCCGTCGTAGTCGCGCCCAACAAAGCGTACCCACTCGGTATTGCCATTCGAGGTGACCGGCAGCATGCTGGTTGTGGCCACCGAAGTTACTCCCGGCAGAGCTGAGATTCGATCGAGAAGCTGTTTGCATGCCGCGACGATCTGCTCATCCTTGGCGTACTTTGTGTCCGGCAGCGCGACCGAGAGAGTGGCTAGATGGTCAGGTTGAAAGTTCAGCTCGACGTGCAGGAGATGGTAAAAGCTCTTGCCGAGAAGGCCTGCGCCTACGAGCAGCACCACCGCTATCGCGAGCTCCAGCACAGTGAGGTTCGCGCCGATGCGCCGCCATAGAACTCCGGCAGAGCCGCGCGAACCTTCAGTCAGCCCCTCGCGCATCTCGCTGAAGGAGAGACGCAGAATTGGCGTGAGCGAGAAGATCACCGTTGCGAAGAGTGCGATGGCTGCAGCGAACCAAAGAACGTGCGCGTTCAGCCCGAGACCGCGCAGATAGGGCATGTGCAGCACAACCATATCCTTCGGAATCAAACGAAGCAGCACTTGCGAAGCGAAGTATGCGGAAGCCACGCCCACCAACGTGCTGACGAAGACAAGCAGGATGCCCTCCGTGATGAACTGACGGGCGAGCCGAACCGGCGATGCTCCAAGTGCTCCCCGTACGGCGATCTCGCGCTTGCGGCTCTCGGATCGAACCAGCAGCAAGCTGGCAACATTGACGCATGCGATCAGCAGAAGCAGACCAGCACCAGCCAACAGGATCAAGAGGATGGGACGAATGTCGCCGACGATCACCTCCGACAAGGGAAGCACGCTAGCGCCCTGGCCGCGGTTGTCGTTGGGATACTGCTGCTCCAACCGCTGCGCAATCGCAGTCATATCGGCGAGCGCTGCCTGCACCGTAACGCCGTCCTTAAGCCGCGCTACGCCGTACAGGCCGTGGCAGCTGCGTCGCAGGTCGCACCCGTTCGCGGATGACGGATGCATCGTGGTCCAGAACTCCGCGTTGTTGCGCGGCGCAAACTCGAAGCTGTCCGGCATGACTCCGACGATGGTGTACGGAATTCCGCTTAATGAGACGCTCTGGCCGACGACATCTTTCCTGCTTGCAAATCGCTTCTGCCATGCAGCGTAACTGAGGATGACCGTATGGGGTGCGCTTAGCTGATCTTCGCCTGCGTAGAAGTCGCGGCCCAGCATAGGAGCGACTCCAAGAGTATGGAAGAATCCGTCTGTCACCCGCTCGCCCGCGACTGGCTCGATGCCGGAGGGAGTGTTCAGCAGATAGCCCGTGCCCTGATAGACATCAAACGAACGAAAGCTGCGATTCATCTGCTTCCAGTCGAGATAGTCGGGATAGGAGAGATTGGCGTGGGGGAAGAGGGCGATGCTCTCGGTGACGTCGACGAGACTGCTGGGGTTGGGATATGGAAGTGGTCTGAGCAGAGCTGCATCAACAAACGCAAAGATCGCAACACTCGCGGCAACGCCGAGCGCAAGCATTAGAACGGCGGTGATCGTAAAGCCTGGGTTCTTCCACAGCTGGCGCGCGGCAAAGCGAAGATCCTGCAACAACGTTTCGAAGAAGGGGACCGTGCCGCGCTCGCGATAAGCCTGTCTGGTCCGCTCTAGTCCACCAAGCTTCAGAATGGCTGCACGTCGAGCTTCCTCCTCCGTCATGCCTGCGCGAATATTGTCGTCGATCTGCATCTGCAGATGCTCTTCGAGCTCGCTGGCAAACTCCTGCTCACGCTGCTGAGCGGAGAACATTCCTGCAAACCGCCTCAACCATGCGCGCAGACTCTTCATGCCGGATCCTCCGTGCCGCCCAGAAACCGGGCGAGAATCGCTGTCGTCTGCTCCCAGTTGCTCGTCTCTCTCGCCATCTGTTTGTGGCCTGCACGCGTCAGCTTGTAGAACTTCGCCTTGCGGTTGTTCTCCGACACTCCCCACTCTGACGCAATCGCGCCTTCCTGTTCCAGCTTCAACAATGCCGGATAGAGGGTGCCGTAGTTCAACGAAAGTACATCGCCGCTGGTCTGCTCGATTCGTCGGGCGATTCCATATCCGTGCAGCGGACCCATGCTCTCAAGCGTCTTCAACACCATCAACGCCAGCGTCCCCTGCCAAACATCTGCCTTGTCGCCCATGCCGCTCCTATTGCTTTCACATAGGAGTATGTCTCATCCTGTATGGGAAAGCAATAGAAGCAAGTGCACACCACCCAAACTTTTCAGCCGAATGGGTTTATGCGTAGCTGCTCCACGAGGGGCGGGCAGAGGTTGGGTCCGACCTAACTGTCGCGGCCACATTATGCGACCATTGAATGATGCTTAGAAAAGTAGAAGATCGGGTCCCCCGAGTTGTAGCGGCGCAGCCTTATGGCCCAGCGGCGGCGATCACCCGTCGCGCAGCCGACAAGCTCCGAGCCGGACATCTGTGGGTCTATCGCTCCGATGTGGAGTCACTGATTCCACCTCTCGGGGCCACCGAAGTAGCAGCAGGAGCGCTGGTTACAGTCATGGACAGCCGGGGAATCCCTCTGGGGACCGGGCTTTACAGCGCAGCCTCGCAGATCGCTGTCCGGATCGTCTCAACTGAACCGTCCCTGACGAGGGCGGGGTACCTCGATCAACTTCGCGAACGTGTCATTGCAGCGCTGGCGCTTCGCGACGAGGTCGCCCCGGAGTCGATGGAGAACGATGCTCACCGCCTCATCTTCTCCGAGGCCGACGACCTTCCCGGCATCGTCGCCGATCGCTATAACGACCTTGTCATCCTTCAACTTCTGACCCAAGGCACGGCCCAGGACGATGTTCGCCAACTTCTAACCGAGGTACTGCGAGACCGCCTCCGTCCGGACGCCGGCGGCATCACCTTATGGGAGCGCCCCGATGCAAAGATCCGCGAACTCGAACAACTGGCCCCGCCAGCTCCAGGTCCGCTCTACGCAAACAATACTGAATCGCCACAACTCAAGACGGTATTTACCATCAACGGTTTGCAGTTCCACTTCGACGCCGGCTCCGGCCAAAAGACCGGGGCCTTTCTCGACCAGCGTCTCAACTACGCCGCCGCTGCCCGATACGCTCGTGGAAACGCTCTCGACATCTGCACCTATCAAGGCGGCTTCGCCATCCACCTCGCCCAGAGTTGCCGCCATGTAACCGGTGTCGACGCCAGCCGCAGCGCACTTGAAGTGGCTGACCGCAATCGCGAACTGAACGCCGAGCTCGCGGCGCAGGTTGAGTGGATCGAAGCGGACGCCTTCGAACTCCTCCGCGAGTATGAAGCCTCGGGTGAGCAGTACGACACCATCGTGCTCGACCCGCCAGCCTTCGCCAAGTCCAAGCGCGCAGCCGAGGGTGCTATGCGCGGCTATAAGGAACTCAATCTGCGAGCCATGAAGATGCTTCGGCCCGGCGGAACGCTTGTGACCTGCTCCTGCTCCCACCATGTGCCGTTGCAGGAGTTTACCGAGGTGGTCGCCGCCGCCGCTACGGACGCTGGCCGCCGTGTTCAGCTTCTTGAGACGCGTGGTGCGGCGCCGGATCATCCTTCGGTTCTCACCTTGCCCGAGACCAGCTACCTCAAGTGCCTCATCTGCCGGGTAGGTTGAGTTCTCACCGCAGAGCCAGGCAAATCTAAAATAAGACCAGGGATGAGTTCTCGGATTGAACGAGGTCGACAAACGGTGAGCGCTATTGCAGAAGGTTGATGTTGTTGTACTCGGCGCAGGCGCAGCCGGGATGATGTGCGCGCTGGAAGCCGGCAAACGCGGACGCCGCGTGGTCCTGATCGATCACGCCGAGCGCGTGGGCAAGAAGATCCTGATCTCTGGCGGCGGCCGGTGCAACTTTACGAACATTCACTGTCGCGCTGAAAACTTCCTCTCCGAAAATCCTCACTTCGCAAAGTCCGCGCTGGCGCGCTTCACGCCGGGCGACATGATCGCCTTAGTCGAAAGACATCGTATTCGCTACCACGAGAAGACACTGGGTCAGCTCTTTTGCGACCGGTCCGCGATGGAGGTTGTGACCATGCTGGAACGTGAGTGTGCCGATGCAGGCGTGCGTATCATCACCGGCGTTCAAGTCGTCTCTGTGACGCAAGATGGACATTTTCTTGTGCGGACGACAGATGCGGCCTTTCAATCTGAAGCCGTCGTCGTTGCTACCGGCGGACTCTCGATTCCGAAGATGGGTGCGACAGGCTTTGGCTACAGCATTGCCGAGCAGTTCGGTCTGCGCATTGTGGAGTGCAAACCAGGCCTGGTTCCACTGGTCTTCAGTGCGGAGGATCGTGAACGGTGGTGCGATCTTGCTGGCGTCTCTGCAGAGGTGGTCGCGGACGCCGGAGCGAAAAAAAAACGTGGCAGCTTTCGCGAAAAACTGTTGGTGACCCATCGCGGCTTGAGCGGTCCGGCGATTTTGCAGGTGTCGTCCTATTGGCGGCCGGGTGAGGGCATCGTGGTCGACCTGGCACCAGGCACAGAGATTATGGGTCCGTTGTTGCTGCGCAATGCGCGACGCGATGTTGCTGCTGCAATACTCGCGGTGCGCTCTGCGTTGCCGGCTCGGATGGCGGAGCGATGGCTAGCAGTCTACCCGCCATCTGATTGGACCAACGCTTCTATCGCCGCGATGGAGCGACAGCTTCACGCGTGGCAATTAACACCCGCCGGCACAGAGGGCTACGCAAAGGCCGAGGTCACAGTTGGTGGAGTAGACACAGCAGAGTTGGATGCGAAGACGATGCAAAGCCGCAAAGTGCCGGGGCTTTACTTCATTGGCGAAGTCGTCGATGTTACGGGATGGCTGGGCGGCTATAACTTCCAGTGGGCGTGGGCGTCGGGTGTCAGCGCAGGGCAGGCTGTGTAGGTTCTCTCGCTATAGCGCGCACCACAAATCTTATTGAACGACCAGCGTGAGATTAACGCTGCGGGTAAGTCCGGCGCTCGCTGCAGAAGCGACTACGGTGTAGGTTCCAGCAGCCGTGATTGGTCCTGACGGTGGATTTGGACCGGAGCCAGTCGACAGAGGAATTGTGCGTCCCGCGCCACAGCCAAAGGTTGCAAGCAGCAAACACAAAGCCGCGAAGCTGACGAGGCGTGTTCGTCGAGCTCGTCGAAGTGCTAGTAGACCGAGCGGACACAGGCCTGCGAGCCACAACAGTGGTGACCGCATCACCGAAGAGCGAGAAGAAGGCGCGGCTGAAGCTACCCCCGTCAAAACAGTGAGCGAAACCGTGGTCGTGTTGCCGAGCGTGACGGTGGACGGAGTGATATTGCAGGTGGAGTTCGCTGGCATTCCTGTGCAGGTAAACGTTACGGTGCCGGGGACGTTCGCGGCAGAGCTTAGCAACAGCGGAAAGACAGCGTTCTGACCATTCGCGATGGTGACGCTCGTGATGCCGTTTGTGGTTAGCTGAAAATCTACTCCCGTGCCGGTGAGCGCAAGAGTCTGAGGTGAAGTCCCGTCGCTGTCTGTAACCGTGAGAGTGCCATTACGTGGGCCTCCTGTGCTCGGCGCGAAGGCTAGCTGCATGGTGCACGCAGCATCGACCGCGACTGTGGTGCCGCAGGTACTGCCGCCGGGTAAGAGCACGTAGTCTCCCGTGACCACAACGCTTTGCACTGTAAGTGGAATACTGCGGTTGTTCGTCAAGGTGACCGTCTGCGCAGGTGACTGGACGCCGACGCCAGTGGGAGAAAAGACGACGGTCGAGAAAGGGGCGAGTGAAACTCCCGGTGGGGCTACTCCCGTCCCATTCAACGGGATGGTTTGGGTGCGGTATTGATCGGAGACGGCCAGCGAGCCGTTGATGACGCCGACGTTCTTCGGCACGAATGCGACGTTGATCGAACAGGTAGAGTGCGGGTTCAGGGAGTTGCCGCATGCATTGACCACCGAGAAGTCGCCGCTGGTGATCTGGGCCATCGATGAGCGTCAAGGGTTGATCCCCTGCGTTTGTCAGCGTGATCTGCTGGGCGGTGCTGATTGTATTTACCTGCTGCGGCCCGAATGTCAGGGCCAGTGGTGAGAGCGAATCGGTTGGGGGCGATGTTCCAACCCCACTGAGCGAAGCGGTCTGCGTGCCTGCGTCGTCTGTAACGGTGAAGGTACTAGTGCGATTCCCAGAAGCAGAAGGCGTAAAGGCTATTCCAACGGTGCATCCGACGCCGGGCCCGAGGCTGGGGCCGCAGGTGTTGACCGTGATCTTGAAGTCTCCGCCGACGACGTTTGCTGACTGGAGGTTCAAGGCGGCGCTACTGGTATTTGAGATGGTGATATTTTGGACCGGGCTGGTCGAGTTGATCGTGGTCGAAGGAAAGTTGAGTATGAGCGGAGTGAGGACGATTGCGGCTGCAGGTAGTCCCGTTCCGGAGAGCGATGCGGTTGCCTGCCCTCCGGCAACATTTCCATAGACCGTAATAAGGCCGCTTCGGCTCCCCGTGGCTGTGGGTAGAAAGCGAATCTGAATGGCGCACGTCATGCCGACCGCGACAGGCGCTGCAGTGCACGAATCAGTCTCGTTGAAGTCTCCTGTGACTGCTACCTGACTTACTACGAGTGGGGCGTAGCCTGTATTTGTAACCGTAATCGTCTGCGGGGCACTTGCTGTGGCGACTGCCTGGGCGCCGTAGGTGAGCGTGGCCGGGGTCAAACTCATTGAGGGTTGCGCAGCTGTTGCTGCGGTCAGGAGCGGTATCTGCCACAGACCTCGACCGTAAGTCGAGGCCCGCAGTTCGCCTGTGCGACCGTCGCCGGTTGGCATTGCGGATGCCGCCGAGAGTGCAACCACAGGCGCGTTCGGCAAGCTCGTGCCGTACACACTCCAGCAGTTGGCCGTAGCGCATGTCGTGATCCCTGTCGTGACATAGACGCCGGTGTCCAATGCAACGTACACGGTGTTGGCGTCGTTGGGGTCGACAACAACACTATTGGCCGGAGCGTCAGGCAGGTTGCTACTCACATCGTTCCACTGCGCGCCGGCATCGATCGAGCGATAGAGGTGAGCGGCGTTGATGCCATTGCCCGAAAACCCCATCACTGTAGCGTAGATGGTAGTCTCCGCTTGCATCGTGAGGATCCGCTGCAAGCGATGAGATATCGAACCCTCCTGGGTTGAATCCTGCACCGTGACCATTCATGACCGGAGACGTGGCGAGGTCGTTCCACGCCGTCGTGTTGTTCGCACTACTCGCCGTAGTCGTGGCGAAGAGGTGTCCTCCAAAGCTGCCGCCTCCGTCGAGCGAGCCGGCTAACCCCGCGTAGATCACGGACGATCCTGCATTCTGAGCGGCGGCCGCGTTGCTCGCAGGCCCCCCCGGCGCAAGAGAGCGCACGAGCGGATTCGCGTTCGCGCAAGAAGCATTGAGTGGACCAGCCAGCGGCTTGCTGATCGCATTCGACGATGACCAGGAAGATCCGTTGCTGGAGGGTCCACGCCAGAGACGGCAGGTGCCTATAAGAACGTCAGAAGAGAGGGCTGGGTCAAGAATCCATGGTGCATCGATAAGAGAGTTGTCGCCATCGACCTGCGTGGCTCCGATTGTGGGTGACCCGGTAAAGTTTGCGGACGTACATGCCGCTCCACTGGAACACTGGCGAATGCTGACGCCCGCACCGGTGGAGACATACCACAGCGAGGGGTTGCCCTGATCGATCGCAACCATACCACCTTCACCCGCGGATAGTTGCGGCCACGGTGCCGCGATGGTTGCCGTGGAGGTGGCTGCGGTTCCGTTCGCCCCGAGGCCGACGAGCAGCGTCCCGGCGTCGGAAGGATGTTGCGCAAAGCTGACGATCTCTGCCAACGATCCCAGGCCGCCATTGAGATTTTGAAAGTGGTTCGCGTCGTCCGTGGAGCAAGGGGGGGCCTGCTCATTGACTCCATCGGTCGACCGCCAGAGGCCACCATCGTTGCCGAGATAGATCAGAGGCTGCGATGTCGTTGCCTGTGCTGCGATGGCATGCTGCGCCGGTGCGACCTGCGCAGGCGCGGCACATCCGTTGACGGCGTTCGTGGTGTTACGCAGCACACACCCGGCCGCCAGCGAGCAGCGATAGAGATCGACCGTACCGGCATATAGAAGTGTGTCTTGCGTTGGACCGCTGGGGCCCGATGGCGCAGCAGCCAGTGCAAGGTTATAGTCTGCCTGCAGAATCTCACTGTTGCCGCTGACAACCTCCATCGGAGATGCGTTCAACTGAGTACCGAACGTGACGGTCGTGTTGCTGCAACTTGTACCGGAGAGCGCACAGACATCCTGCCACAGACCCTCGTCATTGTTGCTGCGGTCCACTGTCAACGTGAAGATGTCCCCCGTGTTTGGCTGCACCGCGAGAGCTCCACGAAAGATTGGACATGAGGGACTACCAATTGTCCCGGGGGCAGTTGGGCACGCAGTCAGCGAAAGCCCCACTCCGGGTTGATTGAGCAAACGTGTCCAAGTAACTCCATCTGCCGACTGATAGTAGCCGTGGTAACGAATGGCTGCGTAGAAGCGTTTGCGGATCGGGTTCCAAACGACTGCCGTTGCGGCCCTGCCAGGATCGCCGACGGTCAAATAGGGAGACTGCAGAATCTGGGCGCCGTCCATGACGGTGGACATAAACCATGTCGCGCCGTTATCGGTTGAATAGTAGAGACCCATAACGCTGGCGGTATCGCTTGGCGCATTGACGAGTACTCCCTCTGCTGCCTGAGAGACCGCAGCAACGACAGTCCCCGGCGCAACTGTGCTCCACGCAAAGCCAGCGAAACCTAGTCCGATGAATGAGTGATTGCCGGCTGCCGACACGTCGCTATCCTGAGACTCCTGAATAAGCGACCAGGTGGTACCGCCATCTGTCGATCGCAATAAGCCACTGCCATAGAATGAGTCGGTCGCGTCGTTCGGATCGCCCGTACCCGCCAGCACAATGCCAGACTGAGCGCTGATCGCTCCAATGCTGAGCGATGGAATTGCGGATGCTCCGGCGTTCGCATTGAAGACTGGCAGGGTATCGGTAAGGGGATTGAAAACTACATTCGACAGTGGCCCGGCGGCATTCGACGACTTCCACACGCCACCTCCGGTCGTCCCCACGTATACCGTGTTGCCCGTCGCATCCGTCGGGTCAATCGCAATCGCGCTGACACGGCCTGTGACGTTTCCATACGAGAGGCTGGCGACCTGGTTCGGTCCCACGGCATGCCATGGTGCGCCCAGGCTTGAGAGTTCAGGCGATGCAGCCTGTTGTGCCATCATCGCTGCATGTTGTTTACGGGCTGCATCCATTGCCTTTGCAGCGGAGATCGGTGCCGTAAGGCTTCGCCCGGCAAGAAATCGACGCGCCTGAGACGCGTGTGCTCCAACGGCCGGCGTCGGAGAAGTCTCGCTGCTCGCGGCCACAGCTTTCGACGGCGTTTGAGCGAACATCCCAACAGTTGTGATTGACGCGAGGCAAAAACCGATCAAAGAATGACGGCCCCAGATGCGTCGAAGCGACGATCGTACAAGGCGTGCGAGTTGAGAGGGTGCTATCAGGCCCATAGCGTGCAATCCAGCGGGTGCAGACATCTAACCTTGATGCTGCAAGCTGGCTTCGGATGAGTCAACGCTAGAGCAGGAGAAGTCAAAGGGGAGTTACCAGAACGGGATGAGAAATCTCTCATAATCCGTCGTCAAACTTTTGCAGTGACTCTTTCGGTCACCTTTTATTTCTTTGCAGCGGCGATTATAGCCATTCAAATAGATCAAATCGCGCTACATATGTTGAATTTATCATCACGGCAACGGCGTCACAATCTCAATAGTTGTAGAGGAAGAACGCGTCACCAACGAGGCGCTTATTCTTTTAATGCTTTCGCAATACGAGTGTGAACGCCATCGCCAAGGAAGACTAAAACCTAGAAGGAGAGGGAGCCTTGCTGCGGCAGGATCTCCATCTGTTGAATGTATTTCTTCGAGTCGAATTTCTTGCCTGTTGATGCGCCCGCCATATAACGGATCTTCCCAAATATAGGACGCGTTCCCCACGCTCGATCGAACTTGCCCAGAATGGCCCATGCGATTCCGGCATATCCATTTGGATCGCGGCCATCGAGAAAATACTTGTCGTTGAGATGGATGGCGTACTTCATGGCCGTAGCAACGTTGGGAGTCCATTCCAGAATCTTCTTTGCCCAGTACATTCGCAGGTAGTTATGCATCCAGCCATGCCGAACCATCTGGATCTGACCTGCATTCCAAAGATCGTCGTGGGTCTGCGCATCCTCGAGCTGACGAAGAGTGTACAAATGCTCGCGTTCGTCGCGGGCGTGCGCGGCGATGGTCTCCTTCGCCCAGTTCTCGGCACAATCGGGCGAATCGTAGTTCGGGGTGTACCGAACGAAGTTGATCGCGAGTTCTCGCCAGGCGATCAGCTCGTTGAAGTAGCTATCGCGTGCTGCTTGTAGCTTCGGATGTGCTTTTACGGCAGCATTAACGGCAAGAGCAATAGTTACAGGACCGACGTGACCATAGTGAAGATAGGGTGACAGGCAGGATGTGCCGTCTGTCTCCGGATGATTACGCTCCGTGTCGTAGTTTTCGAGGAGCTTGCCGGTAAAGAGCTTGAGACGTTTGAGCCCGGCGTGCGTGCCTCCAACCCACGCCTCGACGGGTGCCACACTGCGGTCCAAGTCCTTCCAGTCGCGCGTCATGTCCTCATGGACGGAGTCTGCGTGGAATCCGCGTGGTCTCTTCCATTCATGTTGAGCGTGCGAATTTTCGTAGGCATGCAGATACTCCGGCAAGAGCCGGTAGAGCCGCGGCCGAATGGTATATGCGCCATACTGAGCCTTTTCTATCAGCTTCGATGGAACGACCACATCTGTATCGACCGTCCAGAACGGAATCTTCGATTCTGGATGCGAGATGCTTGCGCCACTGCTCTGGCACGCGCATAGGATTTTCATCCCCGATGAGAAACGCTGCACCCACGTCCGCTAGTAGCTGCTCATGCGATTCATGCGGCGCACGCCGCATCACAAACGTGATATTTCGAGCGGCAAGGTCCGCCTCGATATCGGGTAGTCCTTGATTGAGAAAGACGTAGTGCCGAAGATTTGCGTGCGGAAAGTTGGAGATTCCTGCAAAGTAAACTACCAGCGGCAGACCCAGTAGATTGGCAACCTTCACCGCGAGGTCGACCGCGTGATTGTCGACACCACGCTGCGCGCGCTGCATCCAGTAGACGACGCATTTCCCTTTTGGGTCCGGTACTCCATCGCGCCGGATAGTGACGCGAGCGTCTTGGGACCATCGAAGAAGATCGTCTAAAGACGTAGAACGCGCATTGCTCATAGTCAAAGTGTACGAGGCGCAAGCGATGCGACTTCGACAGCAACAAAAATGCGACCCGCAGGCCGCATCCCTGTCAAAACCGAATCTCTTACCAGAGGCCCCACGCCCTGCTGATGTAATCGCTCATAGTCATTGTGATCAACACGAGGAACGTGAAGAAGCCAGCGGCGACCGTCAACTTAATGAGGTGTGACTGATACTTCACGTGCATGAAAAACAGAATGACCACCACAGCTTTGAAACTCGCAATAGCCAGGGCAACGATAGGATTCAAGATGCCAAGGTTGACATACGCTGCTCCGACTGTGATCCCCGTAAAGACCAGCAACGTCCCAAAGACAATCGCGTAGGTAAGCGGCGAGATAACGTGATGATCCGCGTGTTCCGGATTAAGTACATTCGACGGATCGTGAAACTCAGACATGGTCTTCTCCTTCCAGCCGCAGCCAATGGCTGCGATCGCGGCTACACGCCAGGGTGTCGATTGATGAGATAAAGCAGAGGGAACAAGAAGATCCAGACAATATCGACGAAGTGCCAATACAGTCCAAAATTTTCAATTGGCGCGACGTACCCCGCAGAAAACTCGCCTCGATTGGCGCGCCATGTGAGCCAGAATAGAAGACCAATCCCGAGAACCATATGGAACGCGTGCATACCGGTCATGGCGAAGTATAGGAAGAAAAACACCTGCGTCTTCTGCGCCATATCAGGAGCAAGCGGCTTCTCGTGCAGCCCATACGCCTGCGGGTTGATGAACTGAGACACGTCGAAGCTGGCACCTGGAATATGGTGCTTCTCCCACTTCTCATGGTATTCAACCGCTTTGATTCCGAGGAAGGCCACGCCAAAGACTGTGGTCAGGACCAGGAATAAGACCAGAAGGCCCTGTTTTTTTACCTCTGCCGCCCACACCCCGAGAGCCATAAAGAACCCAGAGCTGATGAGAATCGCCGTATTCGCGGCGCCCAATGGAATGCTCAGCTGATTCGACGAGACTACGAAGGCGTCGTGATACCAGTTGCGGTACAGCAGGTAAGCGAAGAACAGGCCCCCGAAGAACATGATTTCAGTCAGCAGGAACAGCCACATCCCAAAGGTTGCGGCCTCACGTTGCTGCTCTTGCGTCTCGAAGTGGTGGCGATGCTGCGGCAGCACAACGTGCTCGTGCTCTGCCGCAACCGCGGTCTCATGCGTATGTGGATGCGTAGCTACGATCGCATTATCCAACGGTCGTCACCTCTTGTGAAGTCTTGTGGGCGAGCCACTCATAATCATAGGCCTCATGATCCACGATCGGTGTCTCGATAAAGTTTTCGGTTAGTGGAGGCGACTGAATCTGCCACTCAAGACCGGTGGCCTGCCATGGATTATCGCCGGCAATCGCGCCGTATTTCAGCGACCACGCCAGATAGAGCAGGGGAAGCATATAGCCGACGCCGAGCACCGTCGCTCCAGCAGTCGAAAGCACATTCAACACCTGGAACTCTGGCGGATACGCATGATAGCGTCGCGGCATGCCAAGATACCCAAGGATGAACTGGGGTAAGAAGGTGAGGTTGAATCCAATGAAGGTGGTGACTGCCGCCAGCTTTGACAGCGACTCCGGATACATCCGGCCCGTCATCTTAGGCCACCAGAAGTGAACGCCAGCCAGAAACGCCATCAGCATCCCGCCGACCATCACGAAATGGAAGTGGGCGACGATGAAGTATGTCTCCGTCAGGTGAATATCCATTCCCAATGCACCCAGGAATACGCCGGTCATGCCGCCGATCGTAAAGAGGCCAAGGAAACCGAAGGCATACAGCATCGGCGTCTCAAAGGTGATCGAACCCTTCTGCAGCGTGAAAGCCCAGTTGAATATCTTGATTGCCGAAGGTACCGCAACCAACATCGTCAGCAGTGAGAACACCAGAGCAGAGTAGTTCGATACTCCCATGATGAACATGTGGTGCGCCCAGACGAAGAACCCGAAGAGCGCAATCGCCACCGAGGAAAACGCAACGGCCGTATAGCCAAAGACTCGCTTGCGGCTGAACGTGCTGATGACTTCAGAGATCACACCCATACCCGGAAGAATCATGATGTACACAGCCGGGTGCGAGTAGAACCAGAAGAGATGCTGGAACAGCAGAGGGTCGCCGCCCTTTGTCGGATCGAAGACTCCGATACCGACCAACCGCTCAAGAGCAACCAAAACGAGAGTGATGGCCAGAACCGGCGTGCCGAGCACCATCAGGACCGACGCAGCGTAGTTCGACCAGCAGAACAGAGGCATCCGGAACCATGTCATGCCCGGAGCGCGCATGCGGTGGATCGTAACGATGAAGTTAAGGCCAGTAAAGATCGATGAGAAGCCGATGATAAAGACGCCGGTCGCTGCGGTGACCACGTGAGTGTTCAGATAGTGCGTTGATAGAGGAGTCGTGAAGGTCCAACCCGTATCCACACCACCGAGTACTAACGCTGCGAGGGTAAAAAGGCCGCCAATCCAGTACAGATACCAGCTCAACAGGTTGACCTTCGGAAAGGCAAGATCTTTCGCGCCGATCATGATCGGTATCAGAAAATTCCCGAGTGTCGCCGGTACAGACGGCACCAGGAAGAGGAAGATCATGACGATGCCATGCATCGAAAAGAACTTGTTGTACGTATCCGACGCCACAAGGTCAGGCTGTGGGGTCAGAAGTTCCAACCGGATCAGGCCGGCAAACGCACCGCCGATGAAAAAGAAAAACGTAATCGAGATCAGATACAGGATCGCAATGCGCTTATGGTCGCCGGTGAATAACCAGCTCAGCATCCCATCCTCGTTATTGAGGTAATTGCGCTTCGGCAGCGTCGCCGTTCTCTGGTCGGGCAGATTGACAATTGTATAGCTCGTTGCACTCATGGCTTTACCACCCCTGGCGTTGTCGGCGCCGCTTGATTCGACGTTGATGTGGTCAGCGTCTGCTGCACACGGTAGTTGCTCTGCATAGCTTTGATGTACTCGACCAGGTCGATCAGGCCGTCTTCACTGATCTGCCCTTGGTAGGTTGGCATAATTGGCGCGTATCCAGCCGTAATGTGTTGCGAGGGGTTCAGAATCGAATCCCTTAGGTAAGCGTCGTTCACCAGCACCTGAGACCCATTCGTCAGTTGCAGCTTGGATCCATAGACTCCGGCAAGATTCGGTCCACGCGCCGCTGCGCTTCCGGAGTGGCACGAGTTGCAGCCCATGCTGGCGAACAGCCTCTCTCCATTTTGTGCAAGCGACATACCGCTGGTAGACTCCTGCGTCCACTTGTCGTAGTCATCCGGGCTTAGAACTGTTACTTCGCCGATCATTTGAGAGTGGTTCGTACCGCAATACTGCGTGCAGAATATATGGTACGTCCCCGGGGTCGTTGCCTGAAACCATACCGTCGAATACCGGCCAGGAATTACTTCACGCTTCACACGGAAGTCAGGAATTGAAAAGCTATGAAACACATCCTGCGAGATCATCGTTAACTGAACCGGACGCCCCGTCGGCACATGCAGGGCATTGATCTCATGCTGGCCGCCTGGATGTTCTGCCTTCCACATCCACTGTTTACCGACAACGTAGATGTTCATCGCATTCGTCGGCGGGTTGTAGATGCGGAAGTACAGAAGCGCGCCCCAAACGAAGACAATTAGAAAGAGGGCCAGAGGAATGATGGTCCACGTCGCCTCAAGCAGGGTCGAACCCTCTACCTGAATGGCGACCGGGTGCTTTTCCTTGCGATAGCGGATCGAGAAGCCGAAGATGAGGATGCCCACCAGCGTCAGGCCGACGACCGTGATCAACAGCAGGAAGAAGTAGAGCGCGTCAGCGTAGGGCGCAATGGTCGACGCCTCGCGCGGAAAGAGCGCCGAAGCGTTGAGCCACTTCACCAAAAATTGCCACAGGACTGGACTGATATGCATCGTTACCCTTTATCCGTTCTCTTTCTTAGTCAGGTCGTGTTCGCGCGCGAGGTTGACGTCTCTCCGAAACATCAAAAACATGAATCCGCCTAACCCTGCCACAGTGATCATCCCGCCAAACTGCACAACGCGGGCGATGATAAGCGAGTGTTTATTCGTCTGCGGATCGTAGTGATAGCAATAGGTCAGGATGTTCGCAACCGGGGAACCAATCTTATTGCCGGAGGCGTCAATCAAACCCAGCAGCATATCCTTCGGTGAGTATTCAACCCCAAGGTAGTACTGGGCCAGCTTGCCCTCTGGTGTAACGATTTCGATGGAGCTGGCATGCGCGAACTGCGACAGCTTTCCGTCGGGTCCGGGGACGCGAACATACCCAAAGCCCACAGCATTGGTCACAGCATCGATCGCTGGTCGCTGTCCTGTAAGAAAGTGCCAACCAGCCGCCGTCTCCGGCCGCCCATACCGCTTCACGTAAAGTGCCTTTGACTTGGCAGCCTGCTCCGGTGTGTCACTGGGATCGATGCTGATAATGACAACGTCGAAGTCTTTACCGGGAGTGAGCTTAACCATCTCCAGCGAACTCGTAAGACCGTCAAGTTCCTCAGAACAAAGCATCGGGCAGGTGTAGTACACCAGCGAAAGTATCGCCGGATGCTTCCCGAAGTAGTCGCCCAGCTTCACCGACTTGCCGTTTTCATCTACGAACGACGCATCCAGCGGCAGCTGCTGATTCAGATGCTGGGACACTCCAACCTTCTGGAGCACCTGCGGCAACTGATCGCCTGCGTTATCGCCACTTTGCTTGTCGCCATAGCTTGAGACCTGAGCGAACAGTGGCGTACCGAGCAGTGCGCAGCAAAGAATTGCCGCCTGCCATCCGCCTCGTATTGTCCGCCCATTTCTCATATCGTCCCTTCTCTATCTTAAATCTTCAGCCGGATACTTATTTCGAAGGCGCAAGTTCTGCATGCAACGCGCCTTCAGCTTTGCCATAACTCATCTTTTGTTCCCGAGCTTCTATGGTCTCAAGCTCATAGCCCGTGCGAGCAAATCCCGACGTCAATGGCGCCTGCACCACCGGCTTTTCATCTCCGGCCATTTCAGTGGTCGCGGCTGCCGCCTGGGCATTTACCGGAAGACCACGCTGCACGATAAGTTCCATGGCTCGTGAGATAGGAATCCGGATCGATCCATTCTCAGCGGGAGTGACGCTGTAGTAGTTCAGCAGCAAATCTTCGCGCGCATGCAGATCGGCTGTTGCCTGGTTGCCGTCATCGATGTCGAGGCGGGGCTCCGGGAAACTCGCGGTCATCTGCTGAAACTCTTTCTGCTGCATCTCCGGATTGCTGGCAAGATCCTGGCGCTTACCGTCTGTCGTCTCCGCGCCCGCAAATGCCGAGAGCTTATTCCACTTTGTTGTCGGCCCATCCGACTTCTCGATGGCAGAGTTGATGACCTTGCCCATCACAAAGCAGAAGAGGAAGAAGATAAGAACCGATCCAAACAGACCCGCCAGAAAGACAGCGATCCCGCTTGCATTGACGTCAGTTACTTCGTACCCCGGCGACTCTGCATCGCGAACATGCGAGTCGTGCGCCGCTGGCTGGTTCAGATCGTGATCGTTAGTGGGCATGTTCAGGCTCCAGCATCTCTTCAAGGTGAGGATCGTTCACATTCATCAATGGCCGTGCTTGCAGTTGCGTGAGATAGTAGGCGGTCCACAGGGAGATCACAGCCGCAGGAACGGTAATGTAGGCAAGAATCCCAATGTTGCCCACGATGCGCAGATTTCCAGCGGCGTCCGCGAAGTTCGGCTCAATCAGCCAGAACATATCCAGGCAGCGAGCGAAGATCATGAAGCACGTCAACCAGATCATCTTCTGCTTGTTACGCTTCAGGTCGCGCGACAACAGCAGGCAGAAGGGAATCAGCCAGTGGCAGATAAAGTCCGCGGAACAGACATACCACCATCCGCCGTGTATCCGGTTCAGGTACCAGGGAATTTCGTCCGGCACGTTGCCCGACCAGATGATCAGAAACTCAGCGAAGCAGAGGTAGATGTTGAGCATCACGAAAGCAAACGCCAGCTTGCCCAGATCATGCTGCTCCGTTACGCGCAGCATCGTCTTCATGGGCTCGAATCGCGACAGCAAAATCACCGTCAGAATACCCAGCGCAAGGACTGCGTAGCCCTGTCCAACCAGGAACTGAAGCCCCCAGATGGACGAGTACCAGGTAATATCCAGCGACTTGATCCAGACGATCGCGCCGTCAGTGAGAAGAATGACGTAGATCAGGATTCCGATGCCGCAGAGATTCTCAAACTTGATCCGCCAGCGATCAAAGCTCGGTTCCGTTCCCCGCGCCGGGTCAGCATCACGGTCGAGCGACCATTTATTGAGGAGAAACGTAAAGAGGCCAAGAATCGCAAAGATGAAGACGGTTTGGAAGATAGCCGCGCCCGGATTCAACATCGATCGCTTGGCGTTCAATGTCATCGCCTGTTCGAGCGTTACGGCGTGATTGGACAGTGCCTGGGCTACTGCTCCAGCGGTCGGAAACGCCGCCCACTGATAGAGATGCTTCCATAGGAAGATAATTGGCACGAACATCAGGCCAACCAGCCAGATTGTGCGGCTCATCGCCTCCAACGGCCGGCGGAGCAGCAGGCCCCACTTACCTCCGCTGACATACTGCAGCATCAAGAGCACCAGCCCGCCGCCCGCGAAGCTGAAGCAGATCATGTAGCCCATCAGGTACGCGCGAAGGATGTGGTTCTTACCCTCGTGACTGAAGGCAAAGGCAATCGAGAGCAGCGTGGCGACCACAAAGACGATCAGCGCACGCATCCGCCATGCGGAGAGGATCTCCGGTGCAGCGAGCGATGCAGGCAACGTCTTCGGCCCATGATGATCGTGGTGGCCGCCTGCTTCTCCGTAGTGTTCGTGTCCAGATGACATGCTTTTCAAGCCTTCGTTCGGAAGCTTCCGAGGTTACTGCTTCGGTACGGTTTGCCCGGCGGAACTGGCAGCCGGAGGAACGGCGTTGGAATGAGACGGAGCAGCGGCTCCCGTCGCGGAAGAGGCGGCGCCCGGCACAGGGAGCACAAATAACCCGTTGTCAGGTGTTCCGGTGACTGCAGTCGGCGGCAGAGTCCATTCGTCTGCGAAGGACGCGGGCAAGCCCTGTCGTTCGGAGATGCTGGCCAGCGGCTCAACGTGGGAGCCTGAAGGAACATCGGCCTGCGTCGCCTTCTGGCTCAACTGCAACGCCTTGATATACGCAACGATCGCCCAGCGGTCTTCCGGGACAATCTGCGAGGAATAATCGGGCATCGCACCATATCCATTTGAAATGACGTGGAAGAAGTGGCCGAGCGGAGCGGTTTCGAGTCGCGCCGAATGAAAGCTGCCAGCCTTCATATACCCGCGCTGCACGATCATCCCAATTCCATTTCCTACACGCGAGTGGCAGGGCGTGCAGTAGACGTTGTAGCGCTCCTGTCCACGTTCCAGCACCTGCTGTGTCGCTGGGAAGGGCAACCCATCTCCTTCTTTTCCGTTCACCAGACCCGTGTAGAAGTACGCGTCTTCATGCAGCTGATTCCGCGCAACCGTGTTCTCGACCTGCGGGCGCGCGGAGCGGCCATCCGCATAGAAGTCTGTGCCCCGCTGGGGGAAGAACTTCGGCTGGTTATGCATGTCCTGACGGCAACCCACCACAGCCAGCAACGACAGAGCAGCAGTGGCGAAGGTCACGCGCCGGGATGTCAATCTAACTTGCGTATTAATGATCCACCTCCACCACGGAGACCGCAGGGAACTGCTCGAGGAACGCCCGCGTCTCGCTCAGCGAAAACTTGGGATCGACTGCCTCAAGACACAGGAAGAATTTGTCTGTCGTCGCGCCATTTCTGAAGTTCGGGGCGTTGAAGACAGGATGATAGAGCTGGGGTAGACCATTGAGCGCCAACATTCCCAACGCCGCCGAGAACCCCGAAAACAGAATCGTCCATTCATAGGCCGGGATGATGAACGCTGGCCACGAGAACAGAGGACGACCGGCGATGTTCAAGGGGTAGGCCCATACGTTGATCCAGGTCTCCATGAGAAACGCAGTTGTTACCCCCATGATGCCGCCGATCAAACACACCATCGGTACTCGTGTTTTGTGGAAGTGCAGCGCTTCTGCCGCTTCTTCAACCGGATAAGGGGTATAGCACTCCATGCGACGATAGCCCGCTCGGCGCGCCTCCTCGGTTGCATGTACTAACTCGCTAGGCGTATTGAACTCGGCCAGCAATCCGTAAACTCCTTCGCGGGGCGGCATCAGGCTGTCTCCTTACTGACTGTCTCGGCATCGGGTCCGCCACGAGTGATCTTGGTCTGCGGCAGCATCATTCGAATCTCCGACATCGGGATCATCGGCAGGAACCGAACGAACAGGAAGAACAGGAACGTGAACAGACCCATCGTTCCCACGTAGATGATGTAGTCCCACTTCGTTGCCCGGTACGTTCCCCAGCTCGAAGGCAGGTAGTCACGATAGAGACTCGTGACGACGATGACGAAGCGCTCAAACCACATTCCAGTGTTAATGATGAACGAGAGAATGAAGAGGAAGGTCACATTGACCCGCAACTTGCGCGACCAGAGTGTGGTTAGCGGAATCGCAAGGTTGGTCAATATCAGGATCCAATACGCCCAGCCCATAGGCCCGAACATACGGTTCCACATCATGAAGAACTCCCAATGGCTGGCCGAGTACCAGCTCATGAAGACCTCCATGCAGTAGCCATAGCCCACGATCGATCCCGTCGCCAACATCACCTTGGCCATGTTGTCCAGGTGGCGCAGCGTGACCAGATCTTCCATGTGGTAGAACTTGCGGATCGGAATGGCCAGAGTGAGCACCATGGCAAAACCCGAGTACACCGCGCCCGCAACGAAATAAGGCGGGAAGATCGTCGTATGCCATCCTGCAAGGGCTGCCACCGCGAAGTCGAAGCTGATGACCGTGTGTACCGAGAGCACCAGAGGCGTCGACAGTCCAGCCAGCAGCAGGGAAGCGGACTCATACCGGATCCAGTGACGGGTCGATCCGCGCCAGCCCAGCGACAGGACGCCGTAGAAGTACTTAGCCATCGGCATCGTCGCCCGGTCACGCAGCGTGCCGAAGTCGGGAATCATTCCGATGTACCAGAAGATGATTGAGATCGACGCATACGTCGAAACAGCGAAGACGTCCCAGGCCAACGGGCTTCGGAACTGCGGCCACACGTTCATCGTGTTCGGGTAGGGGAACAGCCAGTACGCAAGCCAGGGGCGTCCGACGTGAATCAGTGGGAACGTCCCGGCGCAGACCACGGCAAAGATGGTCATCGCCTCGGCGAAGCGGTTGATCGAGTTACGCCAGGTCTGCTTGAACAGAAGCAGAATCGCTGAGATCAGCGTGCCGGCGTGACCGATACCGATCCACCACACGAAGTTGATGATGGCGAATCCCCAGGCACCTGGAATGGTGACGCCCCAGATGCCGACGCCCTTCAGGAAGAGCCACGTACATCCGATCACCAGGCCGGTCGCAACGCCTGCGCCTACAATCAGGCCAAAGAACCACCCCAGCGGAGTGTTCGACGTCAGTACGATTCCCGCAATCTTCTGGGTGACCGACTTGAAGTTATGGCCCGGCGCAATAACCGCATACTCGCCAGTACGCGGGTCGATCATAGGATCGACGATCGGGTCTTGCATGGGTCCTTTGGTCGCCATTATGCCAGCTCCGGATGCGGGTTGATGACTCCGGCCGTATAGGTCGTGCGCGGACGGAAGTTGAGGTCAGCGAGTACCTGGTAATCGCGCTCCTCAGCCTTGAGCTTTGCCACCTTGCTTGCCTTGTCGTTGATGTTACCGAACGTAATTGCGTTGGTCGGGCAGGCCTGCTGGCACGCCGTCACAATCTCACCGTCACGAATCTCGCGATTTTCCTTGTCGGCTGTGATCTTAGCCGCCTCAATCCGCTGCACGCAGTAGCTACACTTCTCCATCACGCCGCGCGAACGAACCGACACGTCAGGATTCCGCATGAACTTCAAGCTCTCCGTGTCGTAGTCCGAGTACAACAGGAAGTTGAACCGGCGAACTTTATACGGGCAGTTATTGGAGCAGTACCTGGTTCCCACGCAACGGTTGTAAACCATCGTGTTGAGACCCTCCGGCGTATGCACCGTCGCACCAACCGGGCAGACCTGTTCGCAGCCCGCATTTTCGCAGTGCTGGCAGGCCATCGGCTGAAAGTGGGCCTTCGGAGCATGCAGATCGCCTTCAAAGTATGTATCGATCCGCAGCCACTGCATGTTGCGTCCGACTTTGACTTGTTCGCGGCCAACCACGGGTATGTTGTTCTCGGCATAGCAACTGACGATGCAGGCGTTGCATCCGATGCAGCTGTTCAGATCGATCGCCATGCCCCAGGCGTTTTGAATCTTCAGCGTCGACGGATCCTGCTTTTCGTAGTCCCACGCATTCGGGAAGAAGGAGTTGCTCTTCGGAATCGTCTCGCCCTGCGGGGAATAGCCAACCTTGTCGATGAGCGTGCCGCTGGCACCGCCCTCATGCGCAAAGTTCGGATTCTTCTTGACCTCATCGACCGTCGCATAGCGAATGATCGACCGCTCCTCCGCCTCATGCCCGGCCAGCGAATAGACACCTTCTTTATCCGAGAGCGGCTTCTCAAGATCGTGCTGAGCAAAGCTGCCGCGGTGCTCGATGTTGTGGACTTTGGTGATGCAGAGATCGTATGTTCCCGGAACCTTCTTTGCCGTCGCGCCAGAGACAGACAGCAACCCGTCCGTGGTACGGATCTGGTAAGCATCGAATCCGACGCCCTGAGCAACACGACCAGCTTCGACGCCGCGGCCAAAGCCAAGGTGAACCGTGATCACGCCATCCGGATGACCTGGAATCATCATCGCCGGCGCAATTACTTCACGTCCGTTGAGCGAGATCTTCACCGGGTCCGACTCGTCGAGCTTCAGATCCGCCAGCGTGTTGATGCTCATGATCGCTGCGTTGTCCCAGCTCAGGTTGGTCACCTGCTTGGGAAGCTCCTGCAACCAGCCAACGTTGGCGAAACGACCGTCATAGATCGAAGGATCGGGCCGGAAGGAAATTTCAAGGCCATTCGTGGCGGCGGGCGATGGGAAAGAGGCCACAGCACTCTTACCCGCGCCTCCGGCCTTCGCCGTAAACGCAGTTCCTTCTACCCAACCATCGTGCAGCGCCTTACGCCAACCAGCAGCGAAGTCGCCTTTGATGTAAGTCTTTGCGTTCGCGACAACAACGTCGTAAGCCGACTGCTGCGGATCTGCCAGCAGAGCCTGCAGGACATCATGCGCGGACTTGCCACCATACATCGGATCGATCATCGGCTGAATGATCGTTATCGTCCCGTCATACGCGCGCGCATCCGACCAGCTCTCGAGATAGTGTGCCTTGTTGATATGCCAGTTCGAGATTGCGCCCGTCTCATCCACATGCGACGCAAGCTGCACCGTCACCGGAACGTTGTTAAAGGCATCCCGGAAGCCCAGATCCCAGGGTGCCGAGTAGATCGGATTGACGCCAAGCATTACCAGCCACTGCACCTTGCCGGCCTTCATATCGGCGACCAGCGACTTCAGGTCAGCCACCTGCTCGCTCGGCAGCGGATTCACAGTATCGGTATAGATGACCGTCTTGCCGACCGCGCCCAGCGAAGAGTTCAGCGCATACGCCGCCGCGTGAACCGCGGGGGAAGCCTGCTCGCCAGGAATCACAACGCACTTGCCACCGCTGTTCTTCAGATCAGCGCTCAGTGCAGCGAAGAACTTCTGCTGTTCGGCAGTCGCGCCCTGCGGAGCCGCGCCATTCGCCAGAGCCAACGCGAAGGTCGTAATCTCGCTCGGCTTCAACGCCAGCCGATGCTCTGCCTTGAACCCGGTCACCGTCGGCATGGTCTCGACGACGTACAGCCGGTTCATGGTTTTGCCTTCTTCGTAGCGGTGCCGCTCGGCATAACCGGCTGCAAGTGGCAGAAAGCCTGGATGACCAATGCCGCCCAGGAAATCCGCATCGAGCGAGAGGATGACGTCCGCCTCCTCCAGCTTGTACTGCGCATCGGTATAGCTGCCGAACGCCGCCTTCGATGCTGCGCGCGACGAGTCCTGATTCACCGGCTCCCACTGGATCAACTTCGCCTGTGGATAGGCCTGCTGCACTTGCTTCCACTGGGAAGCCAGAGTCGGCGAGGTAATCGTCTCGCTCAGAAAATAAATGCCCTGGCCGCCGGAGGTCTTCTTCGCCGCCGTCGCGAATGCCTGCTGGAACTCGCCCCACGAGGAGACTTCGCCACGATGCATCACATGCTGCGAGCGATCGGGATCGTAAAGGTCAAGCAGCGTCGCCTGGGTGAAAGCATCCGACTTGCCCTTTGAGACGGGGTGCTCCGGATTGCCATCCACCTTGATCGGCCGGAACGAGTCTGACTTGATGAGAACCGGAATCGCGCCGGTCGGGAACGGAAATGCAGTCGCGAAGTACATCGGCTTGCCGAGAACCAGGTCCTCAGGCTGCTTGATGTAGGGAAAGATCGCCTCATCCGGCTGCTTCGTACAACCAGCCAGCCCTGCCAGCGCCAACGACGCTCCCATCACCTTCAAGAATCCGCGCCGGCTCACCGCATCGACCCACTCCGTCGATTGGCGCGGAAACTCCTCCGCCATCAACTCGTGGAACGCAGGCGTCTCTGCAAGTTCGTCCAGATTCTTCCAGAAGCGCCGCCCGGTCTTGCCGTCCAGCTTGGCATGAACCTCAGCAAGCGTCATCTTCGCCGGTGCAATCTGGGTGACCACTACGGGTTGTCCTGCCGGTACTTTCATCTCAGCCATCGTCTCTTCTGTTCCGTTCCCAGTCGTTTCGAATCCAGTCGTCTTGATCATCGGTGGCACGTCTCGCAACTCGACAGCTGTTCCGGATTGCGAATGTGGTACTGAGTGGTTAGATATTTGCCCAGATCAATCTGGCTTGTGAACTTCTGATAGCTCGCCGGCATTGTGATCCCCAGCGGTGGCACATCACTCGACGTCGGGCCATTCGCTTCAGTGTTCATCTGCAGCATCGCCACCTCAGGTGCCTTGCCCGAAGGATCGGTGGTTGTGCAGCTCACATTCTGCGCTGTCGCTCCGCCCTTCACGGTGCTCGTACACCACACCGGCTTCTCGCTCGAAGGACCAGCCCAGGTCATGTTGTAGATCTCGCTGGTTGGCCGCAGGTTGACCGCAGGATTGCGATGGCAGTTCAAACACCACTCCATCTGCAGCGTGTTTTGCTGATACATCAGAGGCATCTGGTCCACGCGTCCGTGACAGCTCGCGCAGCCAATACCTTTGTTCACGTGAATCTCGTGATTGAAATAGACATAGTCCGGCAGGTCATGCACCCGGATCCACTGAATGGATGCGCCTGTCGCCCAGCTCTGACGTACCGGCTCGAGAAGCTCGGCGTTAGTCCAGATCTGCGCGTGGCAGTTGATGCAGGTCTTCGTCGGGGGAATACCGGCATAGGCAGCCTTCTCCACCTGCGTGTGGCAGTACTGGCACTGCAGGCCGAGTCCCTCAACGTGGTGTTTGTGGCTGAACGGTATCGGCTGGTCCGGCCGCTGGCCCTGCCGCGTCACCCACGGTGATCGCTGTAGCTGGTCCAGGGTTACGCCGAGCGCGATGACGATTACGCCCGTCAATACCAGGCTGAATCGAGCCAGCGCGTTCGAACTGCGGTCAAAAACTTGCGCCATGAGTGCGTTCCTGCTTCCTCTGCATTACCTGAGCTAAGGGTTGAGAAGTTGCTATCAATGGTTGTGCTTCATCCGACTACTTTGCCAGGCATATGCCGGCGGTTGAGGCGTCCGCAATTGGAGGCGCCGCGAAAATTCTTCTCTACGAAACTCCGAGTATAGCAGTGGAAAAGCTTGTCTCAACTGGTCCACACCGACTCGCAACTGATTTTTTTCCTGCAACATCCGATTATCGAACCCGCATGTTTAGCGCCTGCACAACATCTCGTGCATGCTTGTTCATCGGCTGAAAATGACCACTACATCTACCCTGCCGGAAATGTATCGATCTTGTAAATGCAAACCAACTTAGTCCGAATTCTCCTCGTCACGCAAGACGCAACACCCGCTCCTGCGATACCGTCACTCTATGCCGCGTCCGCTCACAAGCCCGCGATCTCCTCGCTACGATGCCGTCCAGGCCTGTCTGGACCTGTCGACCTCCGACCCCAAACTCGGCAAACTCATTGAACGCGCAGGCCCGTTCACCATGCGCGTTTCAAGCGCGCAGTCCCCCTTCGAGGCACTTGTCGAGAGCATCATCTACCAGCAACTCCATGGCAAGGCCGCCGCGACCATCCACCGCCGCCTGCTCGAAAGCTTCTATCCCGTCACGGGCGATGAGCACTTCGCCGCCCAGCACCTCCTCGACTGCCCCAATGAGCAACTCCGCGCTGCAGGCCTCTCGCATAACAAATCCCTCGCCCTGCGCGACCTGGCCGCAAAGACGCTCGACGGCACCGTACCCACCCTGGCCCACATCCGTCGCATGCCCGACGAAGCCATCATCGAGCACCTCACCCAGGTTCGCGGCATCGGTCGCTGGACGGTCGAGATGCTGCTCATTTTTCGCCTCGGCCGTCCCAATGTGCTGCCAGTTGACGACTACGGCGTCCGCAAAGGGTTCGCACTCACCTTCGGTAAACTGAAACCGGCCGACAAGGTCACCCCCATGGATCTTCCCAAGCCCGATGTGATGCAACGCCGTGCAAAGCGCTGGCAGCCCTGGTGTTCGGTCGCCAGCTGGTATCTCTGGCGCGCCTGCGACCTTGCCTCCGGTAAAATTCCCCCCGCCTCCTAAAACGCGGCGAAACGCGCATCCAACACTTTGGCGGCATAACGATTCGCAGCAACCGCGACACTATCATCAAAGGAATCATGGCAAAGTCACGCACATCCACGAAGAGCAGCAAGGCAACCGCCGCTGTCGACGTACCTCGTTTCGTCTGTATTCACGGGCACTTCTATCAGCCGCCACGCGAGAACCCCTGGCTCGAGACGGTTGAAGCCCAGGAGTCGGCCGCGCCGTATCACGACTGGAATGACCGCATCACCGCCGAGTGTTACGCCCCCAACGGCGCCTCCCGCATCACCAATAAGCAGGACGAGATCATCCGCATCATGAACAACTACGCTCGGATGAGCTTCAACTTCGGCCCTACTCTGCTCAGTTGGCTCCAGGATAAGGCTCCCCGCACCTACCGCATGATCGTCGACGCCGACAAGTTCAGCGCCCAGCGCTACAGCGGACACGGCTCTGCCATCGCCCAGGTCTACAACCACATGATTATGCCGCTCGCGAGCCGCCGCGACGCGCTCACGCAGATCCGTTGGGGCATCGCCGACTTCGAATCCCGCTTCGGCCACAGACCCGAAGGCATGTGGCTCGCCGAGACCGCCGTGAATCGCAGCGTGCTCGACCTGATGGCGCAGGAGGGCATCAAGTTCACCATCCTCGCTCCCGTTCAGTGCGCTCGCGTCCGCCGCCTTGTCCTTCCCGCTGGCACGACCTCCAGCCCGAACGTCGATCCCGTTGCAGCCGCCGCTGCCGCACCCGAGGCATGGACCCAAACTCCAAACGCCAACGTCGATCCAACCCATCCGTACCTCGTTAACCTTGATGAAGGCCGCACCATTGCCGTGTTCTTCTACGACGGCCCCGGTTCACGCGCCATCGCGTTTGAAGGTCTCCTCAACAGCGGCGAAAACTTCGGCAGCCGACTCCTCTCCGGCTTCCACCCGGCGTCTCCCGGTGATCCCGAGATAGCACAGCTCTCTCACGTCGCCACTGACGGTGAAAGCTACGGCCATCATCACAAACATGGCGAGATGGCACTCTCCTATGCGATGCATTGGATCGAGGAGGGTCAACAGGCCAAGCTCACCAACTACGGCGAGTTCCTCGAAAAATTTCCACCCAAGTGGGAGGCCGAGGTTGCCGAAGATACCTCATGGTCCTGCGCCCATGGTGTCGAACGCTGGCGCTCCAACTGCGGCTGCAACGGAGGCAAGGCCGGCTGGAATCAGGAGTGGCGCGCGCCTTTACGCGAGTCCCTCGACTACCTGCGCGACGCCACTGCGCCACTCGCTGAGCAGCTCGCAGCAGGTCTCCTGAAAGATCTCTGGGCTGCGCGCGACGCCTACATCCACGTCGTCCTCGACCGTTCTCCCGCATCCATCATTCGCTTCTTCGCCGATCACGCCGCGCGCCATCTCAGCGAAACCGAACGCACCACCGCGCTTGAACTGATGGAACTCGAACGCCACGCCCAGCTGATGTACACCAGTTGTGGCTGGTTCTTCGACGAGATCTCCGGCATCGAGACCATCCAGATCATCGCGTACTCCGGACGCGTCCTTCAGCTTGCAGCTAAACTATTCGGCGAACCGGGCGCCGCCCTCGAAGCCAAGTTCCTCGAGATTCTTGCGCGCGCCAAGAGCAACGTTCCCGAGATCGGCGATGGTGCCGAAGTCTATCGCCGCTACGTTACGGGCATGCGCATTGGTCTCGAACAAGTCGGCGCCCACTACGCCATCAGCTCTATCTTCCGCAACTATCCTGAACACGGCGAGCTCTTCTGCTTCGACGTCCACCGCGAGAGCCAGGAGGTCTTTAACTCCGGACGAGGACGCGTCGCTCTCGGCCGCGCCCTCGTCTACTCGCGCATCACGGAAGAGAACGAGGAGATCTGTTTCGCCGTCCTTCACCTCGGGGACCAGAACCTCTCCGCCGCCGTTCGCGCCTACAACTCCACTGATAAGGAGGAGGTTGAGGCCTTCGCGACCTTCTCCACCGACATCAGCACCGCGATTCGCCGCGCCAATCTCCCAGAAGTCATCCGTCTTATCGACCGCTTCTTCGGCGAGACGGCATACTCGCTCACCTCGCTCTTCGCGGACGAGCAGCACCGCATCCTCAACACCATCCTCAACCAGACGCTCTCCGAGATGGAGGAGTCCCTCCGCAAGATCTACGAGGACCACGCCTCCCTCATGCACTTCCTCACCGAGTCCGGCATGACCGCCCCGCCGGCGCTCGCCACTGCTGCCCGTTTCGCTATCAACGCCAGCCTCCGCCGCTCGATCGAGTCCAATCAATTCGACCCGGACAACATCGAGCTGCTTCTAAGCCGCGCCACAAACGACCAGATTCCCATCGACGCTTCACTGCTCGGCTACACCGCCGGCCAGCGCATGAAGCGCGCCATGGTGAGTCTGGAAGCTGCCGCCGCTGGTGATCCCGCTGCCTCCGGTGCCCTCTCCACCGCACTCGTCGTCGCCGAAACCATCCACAAGATGCCCTTCGAGGTAAACATCTGGCAGGCCCAGAACATCTGGAACGACCTGCTGCGGCGCAGCGATACCAACTACTGGACCGATGAGTGGAAGGAAGATTTCAAGAAGCTCGGCGAGACCATGAACATCAAGGTCGACCAGCTGGTTATCGAAGAGGGCGTCAGCGTCTACTAACCCTTCCAAACGAAATGTCTGTTGTCAGGCGCGAAACAACCAGCAAAACCTATTAAATTTGCAGCTTCCCGGCATTCCTTTCTGAGGACATACTTCAGTAGAGAGGATCCTCCCAATGCGTCGAAACGCCCCAAGCTCAAGACCCATCACAGACATCAGATTTCGCGGAAACACAGCAGGCGCTCTCGTCCTCGTAGCGGCGTTCGTCGCCTCCGTCCTTCCGGCGGCGGCTCAGTCGAGCGACGCACAAGCGAAGGCGGCAGCGCTCAAGCAGGCAGTTGCAGCAAACCAGCAGAAGCTCCACCAGTATCAGTGGACCGAAACCACGCAGCTCACACTCAACGGTGACGCCAAGCCTCCATCACAGTCCATGTGCCAGTACGGTCCCGACGGAAAGGTCATCAAGACCCCCATGAGCGCGCCGCCACCACCACCGAGCGGCGGAAGATTCAAACAAAGAATCGTCGCAAAGAAGACGGGAGAGATGCAGGATTACATGGGAGGGGTCAAGACCCTGCTCGCCCTCTACGTCCCACCGGATCCTAACCAGATTCAGCAGGCCATCCAGGCTGGCAAGATCTCGATCAGCCCATCACCGGGCTCGGGGACCACGAACATCGTCTTCAAGGACTACGCTTTGCCCGGCGACCAGATGTCCTTCACCTTCAACACCGAAGCCCATAAGCTCACGGCGTTGAGCGTAAACACCTACATGGATAATCCCAAAGACGTTGTGACTCTCGCGGTCTCGTTTGCCAGCCTGGCAGACGGCACCAACTTCGTCCAGCAATCTATCCTCAATGCGACCGCCAAGAAGCTCGTGGTCACCACGACCAGCACCAACTACCAGCCCTTGGGTCAGTAGCCTTCGGCGTCAACCAATGTCGTCACTACAAACTAGCAGCATTCGCCTGTCCGAATGCTGCTAGTTTTTTGGCTTGCCCCAAACCTCATCGAGAAAGAGATACCGGTCGCGGTGCTTGTCGGGTCTCGCCTCTGAGGTTCGGTCGAGATGCATCACCTGCCATCCACCGGCTGCGTTGTACGTTGGCCACGTAGGCAGACCAGCTGCGTTCGGATCGCCGCTGCGCGCGAAGTTCGTCCAGTAAGCTCCCATCTGATCGGCAAGCTTGCGATCTTCAGGACGCCATACCGCCTCAGCGCGGGAGTCGAGCGTATTGAAGACGTACTCGATGTCGTCGGAATGAAACGCCCCGAGGCTGACATCGTGGTACTTGTCTCCGGGGGAGCCAAGGTCAAGGCTGTATCGGTAAACCGGCGAACCGCCCGTCGCCACCTGCGCCTCCATCCAACGCCAAGTCGAATATTTGATGAATCGATCGCCTGCCAGATCCCCGGCTGAAGCTAACGCCTCCGCATCGGTTGTCGCTGGATAAACTGCAAGAAACTTCTGCGCATTGTCGCCAAAATCCTTCTGCGCTGTCGCAGTAAAGCTCTCGACAGTTATCGGCGGCTTAGTGGTGCCGCGATCCTCATCGGCGTTCCACCCCGCAAGCAGCGGAACGTGCGCCTGCTTCCCCGCAGCATAGATGTTAGGAACAGAGTCGGGCAGGAAGTATCCATCGACATCAGGTCCGAACTTCGGCGGAGGGGGCGTCGTCTTTGCCTGAACCGCCTGCAGAATCTCATCGACAGAGAGCTTGCGAAGATCGGCCAACGCTGAAGTGTGGAATGCCGTCTGCGCGAACTCAACGTTCCTCCGCTCAAGGCTCTCGCGTGGTTCAAATCGCAGCCCACCGCTGTAGAAAGCTCCTCCACTCTCACCGATGGCCTTGGAAAAGAGCCCACGTGCGAGCGGCGAGGCCATCTGCGCACTCACTGCGAACGAGCCCGCCGATTCGCCGAAGATCGTCACATTCTTAGGATCGCCACCGAACTCAGCAATGTTGGCCTTCACCCACTCCAGCGCTGCGGTCTCGTCCATCAGACCGTAGTTGCCGGAGGCATGATGCGCCGACTCCGCAGTCAGCTCAGGGTGAACGAAGAATCCGAAGATGCCCAGGCGGTAGTTCATTGAAACAACCACGACGTCGCGATGCGCAAGAAACTGCCCGTCCTGGCGTGACTCTGAGGTGCTGCCTGAGTTGAAGCCGCCGCCATAGATCCAGACCATCACAGGCAGACTGCCACGCTTGGCCTTGGCCGGAGTCCACACATTGAGCGTCAGACAGTCTTCACTCGGGCCGGGATCATGAAAGCTCATGTCGGGATATCCGCTGGACTGTATACAGCGAAAGCCAAACTCCTTCGCGGACTTCACACCGCTCCACTTCGCCGCAGGCTGCGGTGGTTGCCAACGAAGATTTCCGACCGGTGGAACTGCATAGGGTATGCCCTTGAAGGCGCGAACCTTTTGGTCGGTGGTCAGGCTTCCCTCCACCTTGCCTTTATCGGTCTTTACCTGGAGAGCATCGCTCGCGTGCGCAGCGATAGTCAAAAGAAACAACGCGGACATAACGACGAACGACGGCTTCAATGATTTCGAAACAAACCGGGGCATACACATTCTCCGCGCCCAACTTATCATGACTCATCGAACTCCCTATAACCCGAAGCTTGATCGTATCTGGACCTTTACTTTTATCGAGGATGACGCTTGCATCGCAAGTTGTTAAAGATGCCCGCGCGAAACTTTTACTTTAAAACGTCCCCGCACAGCTTCGATCTGAAATTCGCATACATGAGATGCGCGAATCGAAAGCATCTCCTATCCATCCAATCCCTGAATTCAGAGGTAGCATCCAACTCACCATGAAATTGACTCCGGTCACCGCCAATGGCCACCAGCTCACGCGTCTCGGCCTCGTCAACTGCTACCTCGTTCGCGAGACAGATGGCTTCACCCTCATCGACGCCAACCTGTCTAATTCAGCTGATGACATCCTCGCCGCTGCCCGCACCCTTGGCGCACCGATCCGTCGTATCCTTCTCACCCACGCACACGTCGATCACGTCGGCTCCGTCGATGCCCTGCTCTCTAAACTCGGAGCCTCCGAGGTCGAACTGGCCTCAAACGCCCGCAGCCTTCCTCTCCTGCAGATGCCGCCCGACAGGTCACTTCAATCCGGCGAATCGACGGAGGAGATCCGAGGTAGCCTTCCCGGCATACACGCGAAGCCCACGCACCTCATCACGGAGGGCGAACTCTACGGCTCCCTCCGCTGCATCGAAACTCCCGGCCACATTCCAGGCCACCTCGCCTTCCTCGACGAGCGCGACGGTACCCTCTACGCGGGCGATGCCCTCGGCTCCGTGCGCCGCCTCACCGTCAGCGGCTTCACTCCGTGGTGGTTCCCAAACATCGGCACCTGGAGCAAATCCACCGCAGTCGTCAGCGCGAAGAAACTCCTGACCTTCCCCATTCAGCGCTTTGCGTGCGGCCACGGAGCAGTCAACCCCGGCGGTATTCCCGCACTCCGCATCGCCATCGCCAAAGCCACTCTATAACGCTCGAGCTTGAAACTGCTCTTGCTGATGCCCATCGCCCCTTACGCAGCTTTCCGGTCAGAGCTCCGACTCGCCGGTCTACGAACCGAATCATCTGCGGCAAGTGCCCTGGCCAGCTCTCCGCGCCCGCGGCTGAGACGACTCTTTACCGTCCCCTCCGGTATGCCCAGAATCTGCGCTACTTCCAGATAGTTCCGGTCCTCAAGGTCGCACAAAATGATCGCGTCGCGGCTATAAGCAGTCAGTTGGCCCAGAGCCTCATAGATTCGTTCCTTCACCTCAAGAGTGGCGAAACTCTGCTCTGGCGTTGGTCGCGTGTCAGTCAGGCGATACACCATCTTGCAGGAGCCTTTTTCTTCGCGGCTCGCATCCAGCGAGTCGCTCACACGAATAAGGTGTGTCGCGCGAAAGTGATCCACAAGATGATTGCGCGTGATGTTTCGGATCCAGTTCTGAAAACTCCCTTTCTCACTGTCGAACCGTGACAGGCTGCAAAAGAGCTTCAGAAATACGTCCTGCGTCAGATCCTCCGCATCGCTGTTCGACTTCGTAAAGCTGTAGCAGAGATGGTAGATAAGCCGGTAGTACGAAACAAACAGCTCCTTCCACGCAGAAGCATCCCCGGCAAGGCATTGACGAACCTGCTGGCCGATTGAACTTTGTTCGGTACGCTCTCGAGGGCTGATCTTCATTGCGTCTCCCTATGCTGGACTTCGCTCTCGCCACCCTTATTCTCTGGCGGATTCTCGTGCGGGCGAAGCTTTAAAGATACTTCCACTCCACAATACTTGATTAATGGAAATATTGCCATGTGAAAGCTTCACAGATAAGACTGTCAATCGCTGGAAAGGATTCAGACTGTTTTGGATTTTTTAGCTGACGCAGGCGAGGATAGCCGCAACGCCCTCTCCATCAGAAGAAGAAGTGTCTCGCGCTCCTCATCGTCCAAAGGAGCCAGTAACTTCTGTGTCGTCTTCAAACGCTTTGCATGGAAGCGGGCTTTGTACTCATAGCCAGTCGGACTCAGATCCACTTCGACGATCCTGCGGTCCAGATCAGATCGCCGACGTACCAGAATGCCCTTCTTCACCAGCCGATTCACGATTCGAGTTGCCGTGCTCAGCGGAACACCGATCCCCTTCGCGAAATCGCTCATCACTGCCTTGCCCCAACGTCCCAGCCACATCAGACCCCGCATCTCTGGCGGAGAAAAATCAAGCATCGCGTCGACAACTTCCTTGTCGGGACGGATCTCGAGCTCGATAACACCTTCAATCGCCGCCATAAATCGCTGCGCTTGTCCCAGTTGCCCTGCCGTCTTCATGGGTGCCTGTCTTGATCGAACCATTCCATCCAGTATGCACCGGACCAGCTCAGTCCCAAACCACAACTCACTGAAAACTCCGGCCCGTGATGTGCGCAGTCCCACTGTATGGAATCAGGAATCAAGGTGCCTTAACTCCGCCAGTGGAGCGTTACCGGACCCGACAAAGGATGCTCGCCGGTCCCTTTGAGCCGCGCCTGCTTCAACGCAAAGTACCACTTCGCCGGCTTGTCCGCATCATCGATCAGCATCAGCCCCGGATTGAACCGCAACCCCTCCGCCTGCTCCACCATCGTCTGCTGATCCTGGCGGACAAATCGCGCGCCGAAGAGAGTAGCGATGGAAGTTACAAATGGAACGTGGTAAAAAACATTCCACGCCGCCACTACATCAATCCGGCAAGTTGAAGGCGTAACAGGAGTGATCGTCGTCAGGCTTGCGAACCACTTTTCACCCGCGCGAATGGTCTCGTACCGCCGATTCGGCAGCACAAAATCAATCGTCGTCGTGATTGGCTCGCCATAAACCCCGAGCAACTTATAAGGAGCCGAGTTCGCGCTCGGAGCATGCGACGACATCCGAAACCCGGCATTCCTCCCGTTGTTTTCGCGGTCTTCCAGCGGCTCAAAGTGCTTCGTCTTCTCATGAATGCTCGCCCGGCTTCGCCACCACCACGCCTGATGCACAAACGGTCCGTGCGCCGGATCCATCAACCCGATAATCCCGTGATCTACATTGCAGGGCAGCTCCGCTACCAGGTGCGCACTCCGAAACTTCGCCGAAAACTTCGGCACCTCCGGCACCGGCGGCAGCGCCTCACCCACCCTCCCCGTTCCCGGAGCCGGCACATACACCCACGCATACCCATCTCGCTCTTCGCAAGGAAACGCACTCGCATAGATCTTCGTCGGGTCGAGCGTCTCATGACTCGTAAGCGAAGGAATCTCCTTGCACTGGCCGCTGCAAGGTTCAAACCGCCATCCGTGATACTTACACGTCACTGTCTCACCATCGAACCACCCCGCCGACAGTGGAATCCCTCGATGCGGACAGAGATCACGCATAGCAAACAATTTCCCGCCCGTCTTCCTCCCCAGCAGCAGCGGAACCCCCAGCAGCAGCGCCTTCGCCGTCTTGCCCTCCCGCAGGTCCTCAGCGCGCAGCGCCGGATACCAATCCCCAAAGATCAGTTCCGTCGGCGGCCCCGCAACCTCTGCAACTCGCACCAGTTCACTCAAACCAAACGCCGTCCCTTCGCCGCATCAGCCGAACATCAACGTGCCTCCCCATCATAGCCGCGTGTACAACTCGCGTTGATACCACCCCTCCCCTCACGTAGACTTTGCTAACAGCCGAGCACCTTCTCCCCGCAATGCAGACGATCACTCCACCCTCCATCTCGCCCACAAATCGCAACCGCCTGATCCTCCTCGTCCTCTGGTTCATTCTCTACGCCAGCTTCACCCTCATCACACCCCCTCTGCTCGACGACGCGGACTCGGTCCACGCAGAGGTGGCTCGCGAGATGCTCCTCCGCAACGACTGGGTCACGCTCTACGCCAACGGCATCCGCTACCTTGAGAAAGCCCCCCTCCTCTACTGGAGCATGGCCCTCAGCTACAAGCTTTTCGGCGTCCACACCGCCTCCGCGCGCCTTCCGATCGCCCTCACCGTCCTCGGCCTCGCGCTCACCCTCGAAGGCTTCGCTCGCCGCGCCTTCCATTCAACACGAGCGGGCCTCTACGCCGGCCTCATCCTTCTCTCCAGCTTCGGCATCTTCATCTTTACTCGCATCATCATCCCCGACGCCGACCTCTGCCTCTGGCTCACCCTATCGCTCCTCTGCTACTGGCTGACAGAACAAAAGCAAAAGCCACACGATCCCGTGCTCCATCCTCACGACGGTAAGCTCGGCACTCACGAAGCGACGCTCACTCGCCCCTCCTCCACAGAACCTGCGCCGAACCGCATAGTCTGCTGGGTCTTCGCGATATGCTGCGCCCTCAACGTCCTCACCAAGGGCCTCATCGGCATCGTCTTCCCGATTCTCATCGTCCTCGCCCACCTGTTCCTCACCCGTCGCAACGTGCGCGCCGTTCTCGCGCGCATCGGGCAGCTTCACCCCCTCTCCAGTACGCTCATCTTCTTTGCCATCGCCGCACCGTGGCACATCTTTATCGCCCTTGCGAACCCCACGCAGGGCCATCCCGGCAACCTGAGCTTCGTAAACAGCCACTGGTCCGTCCCTCTTCCGACTGACGGCAATGTTCACGGCTGGCTCTGGTTCTACTTCATCAACGAACATCTCCTCCGCTACCTCAACCTCCGTGTCCCCCGCGACTACGACACCGTCCCTTTCGCTCTCTTCTGGGCACTCATCCTCATCTGGCTCATGCCGTGGAGCGCTTTCCTCTTCCGCGCCTTCGCCACCGTCCCCTGGCGCAAAGCCTTCCGGCCACTCGTCTCCATCCGAACTCTCGATCAAGGTGAAAGTACCCGCCTGCTGCTCGGCCTTTGGGCGCTGATCCCGCTCCTGTTCTTCTCGCTCTCCACCCGCCAGGAGTACTACGTCCTACCCGCGCTCCCCGCCATGATGCTCCTCATCGCCGCATGGCTTAACGACGAAGCGACCGAGGCCGAATCCTTCATTGTTCCCAACCCACTTGTCCGCTCCGGCCAGCGCATCTCCGTCGTGCTCTTTGTCCTTGGTTCGATCGCTGCACTCGTCGCCGGATTCCTTGTCCTGCACGCTCACCCACCCGGTCCCAACACCGACCTCGCCTCACTGCTCAAGCAGAATCCCAGCGACTACGCTCTCTCCTTCGGACACTTTCTCGATCTCAACGCACAGGCGATGGGCGCCTTCCACAGTCCGCTCCTTCTTACTTCTATCGCACTCTTTACCGGCACATTTGCCAACTGGCTCTGTCGGCGCGACTACAAGCCCCACGCCGGAAATCTCTGGCTCGCTGGCGTAACCTTCACCTTTCTGCTGGCCGCACACACCGGGCTGCAGATCTTCTCGCCGGTACTCACGTCGTACCAGCTCGCCAGAGCTATCGCCCCAGAACTCAAGCCCGACGACATCATCATCATCCACGGGGAGTACGAGAGCGCCAGCTCCCTTGGCTTTTATCTTGATCGCCCCGGCACCGAGAACCAGCCCATTCACATCTTCGAAGGCCGCAGCTCGAACCTCTGGTACGGCTCCTTCTTTCCAGACGCCCCACCCATCTTCGAAGACGCCATATCCCTCAAACTGAAGTGGACCGACCGGCGCCGCGTCTTCCTCTGGCAGGACCTCGGCCAGCCCCTCCCTGACCTGTCCGGCAGAACCTACTTCATCGCCCAGAGCGGCGGCAAAGAGATCCTCAGCAACCAGCCCAACCCCTACTGAAACCGCAGCTTACTTGTCGGTCTTCCACACGTAGAGTGCGTCTTCGTCGCTGGATGTTGCCAGATTGACCTTCTTTTGACGTGCCGCACGGCTCAGAGCAGAGCGGATGTTCTCTTTTGTGTCGGGAAGCTGGTCCAGAGGAACCTTCAACGCAGTGCCTGGGGCTAACTGCGCTATGTCGTGGAGGAGCTGCTGGATGATCTGCTTGTGTTTGCCGTCGCGTCCCTTCGGAACATCGACTTGAAGCACCGACTCAAACTTCATCGAACCTGCCACGACCTCTCCATCTCCCATATCTTCCCCCTAACATAAAGTGACGCAAACGTAACGCAAACGTGACCATCGTCTAATAAAGGATACTCTTCGTCAACCCCTATCTTCTCAACAGCCTAACTTTGTCTGTAAATATAAAGATATAAAAGAGTTAACCCATATTACCGGAACGGGTCTAGGGTTTATTCAGAGGTACTGTTATGTCGAAGAAACTGAACTTTTCCGTTGTCCCGCTGTCAGAAGTTTCAATGAGCGACACAGTCGTTCATATGGGAGATCGTCGCCCCATGGTCCTTGTGGTCGACGACGAGACGGTTATCGCATACACCCTCTCAATCATTCTTTCGAGAAGCGGCTTCGACACGATGACCGCATACGACGCCAAAACGGCGCTGGAGTTGGCCAAGGCCTCGCCACCGGACCTTCTCATCTCTGATGTCGTCATGCCCGGAATGACGGGCGTCGAGCTTGCCATCACGATGTCTCACCTTGTCCCGGCATGCAAGGTTCTCTTGTTCTCAGGCCAGGCAGCAACGATCGATTTGCTCGCGAAGGCACGCGAATCCGGCTATGACTTCACTACCATGTCAAAGCCGGTGCACCCCACCGATATGTTGAGGCGCGTCACACAGGCCCTCGCCGTACCGAATGAATTCGCCTCGAGCACCGTCCCGAAGATGGCGTTTTCTAACCTTCAGTACATATCGAGTCTTAGCAATTAAATCCTCGGAAGGCCGAACCCGGTTCCTCCCGCACATCGCCAGTCTCGGGTACGCCCAATGGACGTACGAACTTATGCCACAGGAGTAATGCGCCCGTCCCGCAGAGAGAACAACTCACCACGCCACACGACCGTATCTCCGGCGAAGCTCCACGCCCAGAACCAAAGCCCGAAGAAGTCCCGCAGCGGCAGCAGCCACAGGTCACGCAGCACCTGCGCATCTCCCAGCACCCCCACCCCAACCGACAGTGCCACCGCCACCCGCGCCAGCATCACCACACTCAACAACGAAAAACTCCACAACGCAAAGCCGCTCGCCACACAGGTCATGATCGCCCAGGGCAGAGCATACGTAATACCCAACCCGACATAACCCAATTTGCGCGAATCTCGCGTCGACCGTGCCCAACGCAGCTGATGCTCCCTGAAGCCGCGAAAGTGATACTCCGGAACGGTTGTTTCAACGACCTCGTTCGAAAGCTCCACGCGGTACCCCGCCTCGGCGATCCGCGCGCCCATCTCATAGTCGTCAGCGAGATACTCGGTCAGCGCCTCCAGTCCGCCAGCCTTCGCGAGCACACTCTTGCTGGTCGCGAGCGTGGAGCCAAGCCCGAACCGAATCCCACCCTCCAGCTTGCGCGCCGTCAACACACCGGGCAAAAAGTCGGTCGAGATACCCAAAGCCTCCAGCCGCGACCACACCGTCATCGCCGCTCCGCCATCAGCCGTCCGTCCAATGTAAGGCGCCGTCACCATTCCCACGGTCGGATCGGAAAAGCCCTGCATCACCCGCGTCAGATAACGTGGAGAGACGCGAATGTCGCTGTCATTGATCAGCACATGCTCGTACCGGGCCTCACGCAGCATCTGCACCAGGTTGCTCACTTTGCCAGAGGTGCCCAGCTTCTCACGACACTCCACCAGCCGGATCGCACACGCAGGAAACTCCGCCCGCAGCCGATCAATTTCGCTGACGGCAGGATCGTCCAGGCTGCTGACGCCAAAGACGATCTCGAAGTTGCCGGCATACTGCTGCTGACAGTGGCTCACCAGCCCCGCGTACATGCGCTGGTCGACACCCTTCACCGGCTTCAGGATTGTGACGTCAGGCGCAAACCCCGTGTCAACCTGCCTTCGCTGCCAGTAGTGCGCGAAGTCACGGCATCCCAATAACGCCAACAACAGATAAGCAAGTCCGGCAAGAGTCAGCAGTGTCGTAATCGCTTCAATCGCGATGGCCATGCCTCTAGTCTATCGAACCGGCACAGCGTCAACACTTACCCGCAAGCGGTACAGCTACTCATACCGCAACGCCTCGATCGGATTCAGATTCGCTGCCTTCCACGCGGGATAGATGCCGAAGATGAGGCCAATCGTGCAGGAGCATAGGAACGCCACGCTGACCCACAATGCGGATAGAGCCGATGGAAATAAAAAGCTGATGCCCAGCGCGAGCGCGCTGCCGATACAGAGGCCAATGACTCCGCCGACGGCGCATAAGGTGATCGCTTCCAGCGTAAATTGCATCATGATTGTCTGTTTGGACGCACCTATGGCTTTGCGCACGCCGATCTCCCGCGTTCGCTCCGTTACGGAGACCAGCATGATGTTCATGACGCCAACGCCGCCCACCAGCAGCGCAACGCTGGAGAGAGCAAACAGCAACAGGAACAGGCCGCTGGTGATGTTGTCCCATAGACGAGTCAGCGTGTCGGTTCCGAAGATGGCGAAGTTGTCTGGCGCCGCGTTCGGTACCTTTCGCCGCCGCCGCAGCAACTCAGTAATTTCATCCTGTACCAACAGCTTGTTCTTCTGATCGTCGTACTTCAGACTGATCCAGTAATCCAGTACTTCTGGATGGATCTTGTGGAATGTACTCACGGGGAAGAACGCTTTGTTGTCTTCCGGGTTCTTCCCTCCTCCAAACGCCTGCTTCTGTTTATCCATCACGCCGACCACGGTAAACACCATGCCCGCGATGGTCACATCGTTGCCAATCGCGCTCTGCGTGCCGAACAGCGTGTCAGCCGTATCGTTCCCCAGCACGACAACGTTCGCGGCCCGTTCCGTGTCGGCATCAGTGAAGAATCGGCCCTCCTTCATGTCGAGCTGATACACATCCTTCACGCTGGCCGTGTCCCCCTCCAGCAACGTCCCCTCAATCTTCTTGGTGCCATACTTCACACCGACGGTGCCCTCCACCCCACTGCTGTCCCGATATTGCAATCCCGGGGTCACCGCCACCACGTGCGGCAGTTCCTTCATCGCCATCGCGTCCTCATAGGTCATCTGCTTCCGCGTCAGCATCTCGGTCGTCGGCCGTACCCCGATCACCGGAAACCGGAAGACCCACATCACATTGGTCCCCAGCGACTCCACCAGGTTTGAAACACTCGAGTTCAGCCCATTGATCACCGACGAGATCACGATCACCGTCATCACGCCGATCACAATTCCCAGAATCGTCAGTCCACTACGCAGCTTGTTCGCTCGCAGCGTATCCAGCGCCATCGTTACGGTTTCTTTTGTATCGGCGATTCGCATCAACGACCTCCCTGGCCACTGTTCCGGCCCTGCTCGTGCCTCAATCCGCCCTCAGCGCAACGATCGGATCCAGCATCGCTGCCTTCCGCGCTGGATAGACACCGAAGAAAATTCCGGTGCCGGTGGCCATCACGAGTCCGGCGAGCACGCTCCACAACGCAATAGTCGAGGGAAATCCTGCCAGAATCGTAATGGCCTGCGCCACCAGTATTCCCCCCAGGACGCCAAATACTCCGCCTACCAGCGCCAATGTTCCCGACTCAATTAGAAACTGCATCAGGATGTCCTTCGGCCGCGCGCCCAACGCCTTCCGGATTCCGATCTCGCGTGTCCGCTCGGTCACGCTGACCAGCATGATGTTCATGATCACGATGCCGCCCACTACCAGTGAGATGAGCGCGACCGCGCCGGCCACCGCGCCAAACGACTGGGTCACCGTGCTGAAGAATCCGACCAAAGTATTGTTCGTGTCCAACTCAAACGAATCCGGCGCTCCCGGAGCATCATGCCGACGCGACCGCACGAGCACTCTCACCTCGTCCGCGGCCGTCTCCAGCACCGGTCCCGCGGCGCCCGCCTTGATATAGATGGTCAGCGTCTTCGCCGTCCCGTAGCTCTTCTGATACGCCGACAACGGCACTCCGACCCAGTTGTCCTGGCTTGCGCCAAACGTGCTCCCCTGCTTCTCGCTGATCCCGATCACAGTGTATGGAGTACCGTCTACTCGCAACTCCTGTCCAAGCGGATCCATTCCCTCAAAGAGATGGTCCTGAATATCGGTTCCGATGATCGCTACGTGGGAGGCATGTTCTTCGTCCGCCTCTGTGAATCCACGTCCCTGCACGATGTTGAGGTTCTGCAGCGATGGCATCTGCCAGGTATATCCACGGATGTTGGTATCGGTGGTGGACTGCGTTCCCCGAACGATCTTTCCTGTCACCGCCTGCTGCGCGCCAATTCCGACACAGTGTTTGCAGTTCGCCTCGACATACTTGAAGTCGGGGAACAGGATGTCCTTCCGCTTCTGAAACCGCTGATAGTCCTCTGGGCTGGTGATGAGCTGCGGCATCTTGGAGACTGTGAATACGTCCGCGCCGTAGCTGGCGAACTTGGTCGTAACGTATGTGTTTGCACCGTTGACCAGCGTCACCACCGCAATGACGCTGGCTACGCCGATGACGACACCGAGCAGCGTCAACACGGAACGAAGCTTGTTCGCCCAGAGCGACTGCAGCGCAATCTTGACTGCTTCCTTGAACTCCATTGGCCTGTCTACCTTGAGTACGCTTGAGACTACCAGCCGATGCTCTTCAAAGCGAGAGTCGGCGTGCTTCAGATACGTATTTTGCGGCGGTTTTGTTCGCGCCCTGGGATACACTTGGAGGTGCAGGCGGCTGGATGATCGCTGCCGCCCGGACCGCGAGGTGTTGGGCGGGGGAGGAAAGTCCGAACTCCGCAGGGCAGTGTGCCGGATAACGTCCGGGACGGATGGTTTAAGCCATCTGGACGGCAAGTGCAACAGAGAACGAACCGCCTCAAGTTGGTGATTTACTTCGGTAAATCCGCAAGCGGCTTGAGGTAAGGGTGAAAAGGTGCGGTAAGAGCGCACCGCGCGGGCAGTAATGACCGCGGCAGGGTAAACCCCACACGGAGCAAGACCAAATAGGCAGGGATCTTGCCGCTTCTCTTCAGGCGGCAGGAGCGTATCGGCCCGATGCGCCCAGGCGGAGAGACTCAGCTG
Source organism: uncultured Acidobacteriaceae bacterium (assembly GCA_963771625.1). Classification (GTDB taxonomy): domain Bacteria; phylum Acidobacteriota; class Terriglobia; order Terriglobales; family Acidobacteriaceae; genus Edaphobacter. The sequence continues at coordinate 177,453 of CAVYUE010000013.1, read as the reverse complement.
TTGATTTCAATGGTTGGGGGCCGAAACTTGCGGGTAGGTTGCTAAAGCGCCGCAGTAATGCGTCGCGTAGAGGAATGATCGTCTAAAACAGAATTCGGCTTACGGGCCGTCTGCAAACCTATGGCCTCGAACCCGCAAAAACGGTTTCGAGGCCGTCTCATTTTGCGTATTTTTTTTGGCTGTGGTGGAGGGGTGGTTTTTGCTGGGGTTTTTACGAAATCTGGTGTCCAAACGTGGTGTTTTGGATGGTGGATTGTGGTCAGTTTGTGGTGTTTTGTGTGGCTGGAGGTGCGCTTAAATTGGCGGCGAAAAATGTGACAGGTTTTGAGATTTATTTTTCAGGGATAGAATGTTCGCTGTTGAAACTTAAGAGAAGTCTGCGAGGTGAGGATGATTTCACGATTTGTGCTCCTGGGATGTGTGTTGATGGGCTGCGTTGGGGCGGGTTCGGCGCAGAGCAGTTCTGTTCAGAGCACCGCCTTTGCTGACTGGCCGGCGGGCGTTGCGCCGCAGGAGGTGGGCAAGCAGCTCGCAGAGCATTTTGTTACAAGTCCTCATCAGTACACCAAGACGATTCACTACTCGGAGATCTGCGCGTGGTATGGCGCGCTGACGTTTGCTCAGTTGACGCATGACGATGCGCTGCGGGACCAGTTGATCAAGAAGTTTGAGCCGTTGATGCCGGGAGGGGCGGAGGCGGAGCGCAGGCCGGAGCGGCATCATGTGGACGACTCGATCTTTGGCGTGGCGCCGCTGGAGATTGCGGTGCAGACGAAGGATCCGAAGTTTCTGAAGGAGGGGCTGTGGTGGGCGGACAGGCAGTGGGAGAGTCCGCAGCCGGATGGGCTGTCGGGTGAGACGCGGTACTGGATCGACGACATGTATATGTTGACGATGCTGCAGCTGGAGGCCTATCGCGCGACGGGAGATAAGAAGTATCTCGACCGGGATGCGAAGGAGATGGTGTCTTATCTGGATAAGCTGCAGCAGCCGAATGGGCTTTTTTATCACGCTCCGGATGTGAAGTACTTCTGGGGGCGCGGGGATGGATGGGTTGCGGCGGGGATGGCTGAGATGCTGCGGTCGCTGCCGGAGAATCATCCGGATCGTGCGCGTATTTTGAAGGGCTATCGGCTGATGATGAGTGCTCTGCTGCAGTACCAGGGGAAGGATGGGATGTGGCGGGAGCTGATCGACCATGATGAGGCGTGGCCTGAGAGTTCGAGTTCGGCGATGTTCAGCTTTGCGATGATTACGGGCGTGAAGCATGGGTGGCTGGATGAGAAGACCTATGGACCGGCGGCTCGGCGTGGATGGATTGCCGTGGTTGGGTACGTGGACCAGAACAGCGACGTAACGCAGGTGTGCGAGGGGACGGGAAAGAAGGATGACCTGGCTTACTATCTTGCGCGCAAACGGCGGACCGGGGACTTCCACGGGCAGGCTCCGGTGATGTGGGCGGCGAGTGCGCTGTTGCGGGATGAGGCGAAGTAGCGGAGACGGTTGTTGGGATTGAAATCGATTGTTTACTAGTACTTTTGCAGTTAACGGCTCTTCACGGTGCTTATATAGACTTCTGCGCTAAGTGGGGATATGCTCGTCCAACCCATTGCTGCAGAGTTTTGTTCGTCGAAAGATTTCTTGCACGGACCATTCCAAATTCCAAGAGCGATACTCATGAAAAATATGTTCGCCGTTCTCAGTCTTGCCCTAAGCGCGCTCATCGCTTCCCCGGCAGTGGCACAGGAAGTTCTGCCGTTCCCGCCCACGCCGTCTGGTTCAACGCCCGGGCTGACGATGAAGGACTCTACCTACAAGAAGCGCGTCGACCCGAAGCGTCTGCCTTCGGATGCGCCGAACATTCTGATCATTCTGATGGACGATGTCGGCCCGGCTCAGGCCTCGACCTATGGTGGCGAGATCAATACGCCGACTCTAACGCGCGTTGCGAACGCGGGTATTTCGTATAACCGCTTCCACTCCACGGCAATGTGCTCGCCGACACGCGGGGCGCTGCTCTCCGGTCGCAATCACACGCGCATTGCTAACGGACAGATCGCCGAACTTGCCAATGACTTCGACGGCTTCAGCGGTACGATCCCGAAGTCTGCGGCGACTGTAGCCGAGGTGCTCAAAGACTATGGCTACAACACAGGCGCCTGGGGCAAGTGGCACAACACGCCTGCCGAGCAGACGACCTCAAAAGGGCCGTTCGACTATTGGCCGACGGGCTATGGGTTCCAATACTTCTACGGCTTCCTCGCAGGCGAGGCCTCGCAGTATGAGCCTCGTCTGGTGCGCAACACTACCGTTCTCGATCCGCATGAGTATGAGCATCCCGGCTATCACCTCTCCGAGGACATCGCCACGGACGCCATCAAGTGGCTCCGCGAACAGCAGGCTTTCACGCCGGACAAGCCATTCCTGATGTACTGGGCGCCGGGCGCGGCGCATGGCCCGCACCAGGTTCCGCAGGAGTGGGCCGACAAGTACAAAGGCAAGTTTGACGATGGCTGGGATAAGTATCGCGAGCGAACCTTCAAGCGCGCCAAAGAGATGGGTTGGATTCCGCAGAACGCTCAACTGACGCCACGGCCGCCGACGATGGCCTCATGGGATTCCATCCCGGAGAGCGAAAAGCCCTTCCAGCGCCGTCTGATGGAAGTCTTCGCAGGATTTGCGGAGCATGCCGACTACAACGCCGGCCGAGTCATCGACGAGATCGAGAAGGAAGGAAAGCTGAACAATACGCTCATCTTCTATATCTGGGGTGACAACGGCGCCTCGGCTGAGGGGCAGAACGGCACCATCTCCGAACTGCTCGCGCAGAACGGCATTCCAACTACGATTCAACAACACATCAAAACAGTCGATGAACTTGGCGGGCTCAATGTGATTGGCTCCGCGAAGACTGACAACATGTATAACGCGGGTTGGGCCTGGGCAGGCGGGACGCCATACAAATCCACCAAACTTGTCGCTGCGCACTTCGGCGGCACGCGCCAACCGCTTGCAGTCTCGTGGCCGGCGAAGATCAAACACGACGGCACACCTCGTTCGCAGTTCCACCACGTCACCGACATCGTGCCGACGATCTACGAGGCAGTTGGCATTACTCCGCCGCGCGTGGTGAACGGTGTTGATCAGATGTCGATCGATGGCACCAGCATGGTCTATACCTTTGCCGACGCAACGGCGAAGGGCCGCAAGACGACACAGTTCTTCGACATCATGGGCAGCCGGGGTATCTACCAGAATGGCTGGTTCGCCGATACCTTCGGCCCCCGTACACCATGGGTGCCGGGACTGCCTAAAGGCATCGGGGAGTGGAATCCGGAGAACGATGTGTGGGAGCTTTACAACCTGGATGAAGATTGGTCTCAGGCCAACGACCTTGCGGCGAAGATGCCGGAGAGGGTGGCCTATATGAAGAACCTCTTCCTGGTTGAGTCCACTAAGAATCAGAATCTGCCCATTGGCGGAGGCCTGTGGACGCCTGTATTCCATCCGGAAGACGCGCCTGCAACTCCCTATACGGAATGGAACTTCAGCGGCCCCATCACAGGAATGCCGGAGTTCACCGCGCCGAAGCTCGGAAAATTCGATAACACTGTCAGCATGGAAGTGGAGGTTCCCGCGAATGCGAACGGCGTTTTGTACGCCCTGGGCAGCTTCTCCGGCGGACTCACCTTATATGTGAAGGACGGCGTGCTCCATTACGAATACAACCTCTTCGAGATTGACCGGACAAAGATTATGGCGAAAGATAAGCTGCCGACCGGTAATGTGAAGATCGAGGTGGACTCTAAGCGCGCTACGCCCAAACCCGGTGGTCCGCTGGACGTCACGCTGAAGGTGAACGGTCAGGTCGTGGCACAGGGCCGTGTACCGATTACGGCGGCTCTCGCCTTCACCGCGAACGACTGCCTCGACATCGGAAGCGATCTCGGCTCGCCCGTGTCGCTCGACTACTTCGACCAGGCACCGTTTGCCTTCAATGGAAAGGTCATCACGACGAAGATCTCCTATCCAAAGAAAGATGAGGAAGAAGATCGCAAATCGCTCTCTGCTTCGCCGAACGAAGGTCAGTAGACACCGAGCCACGGCGTCCCAATTTAACCCTCAAGGCCAACGACTCAAGATTTGTCGTCGGTCTTGAGGTTTTCTGTTCGTTCGAATCTCGGCGAGTGATACATCGCCAATGCACTTTGACGATCGGCTCCAATCCGTGTGCCCTGCCGCTTCACCGGGACCCGTAGTTCGTGAAGACGTAATCTTTTGTCTTCACTGCCGTGTGGCACGCGAAGCCGCATTTGGCGTCGTTGCCCTGCGGCGGCTTGTCCCCTAAGTTGCCGAGCCTGAAGTTGCCGGACGCGGGTTCATACTCGAAGACGCCATAACCCCAACCGCCGCTGTCGGCGAATCTTTTGCTGTCCTTCACCATGAAATCGACGTCATGCTGGGCGCCTGGCACGGTCGGCGCACCGGGTTCAGCGGCGTCCACTTTTGCGACCCAATGGACCTTCGCCATCTTGGCGCCATCCGGAAAGGGCTTGCCGTTACCGGGGATGCCGGCCTTATAGGCGTTGATCATCGCGGGGTTCCCGAGGATCGCAGCGACCGCACCCCCGTTATGGCTGATGGAGATCACCGGCCAGCTTTCGTATCCTCTGAACTCAGCGAATGCGAGGCCATTCGGTACTTTGAGGGTGTACTTGTCCTGTGTGGAAGTAACGGCTTTTGACTCCGACGGGAGCGCTGTGGAGGCGGAGGCAGCGCCGGAGGCTGGAAGTTTGTGGATGAAACGCGCAAGCTTCCAGGTGTCGTTGTCGGAGATGGTTGACTTCCAGGCGGGCATGCCTGTGAGGCGGACTCCGTTCTGGATGATCCAAAACAGTTCGGCGTCGCTCCAGTGCTGCACGTGGGCTGAGGTCAGGTCCATGGCGGGCGGAGTCATACTGCGCCCGAGGTTGGCGTCTCCCCGCGCATCGGCACCGTGGCATTGGGCGCATGACCCGAGAAATACTTCCTGGCCCTGGCTCACAACCTCACTCGTCTCAGGCAGCGGGTTCGTCATCTTTCCCGCTTCCAATGGGATGGTGACGTCTTTCGCCGCATTGGCCAGGCTGGTTTCGCCCTGGGAGGGCTCTTTGCCCGCGCTGCAACCTTGAAGCAAAGCGACCAGCACTGTGCTGGTCAGGCCAAGCATTAGCTTATGTTTTAGCGCCACGCGGCGATGATTTACGCCCCACTTGCCAATCCGCCGCAGAGCGACAGATTGCTTCATACGTTCAGACATCGTGTTCTCTCCTTCACAAAAGAGTTGTCTGAGCCCGATCTGACGTGTGCGTCTGGAACGATCCAATTGTGCCAGAGGTCTGGGGCTTATAACAATTGGACGAAGGTATCGGTGGGCACCTCCTTATCGAGTGTGCCGAGGGGCGTATTCATTTGAGCCAGCCTGATGTTCGGCTTTAGTGTCCGCGTTCATTTGTGGTCCCTCTCGTCTTCTTCACAATCGCGGTCACTTTGGCCGTGTTTAGGTGTCCAGAGGGCAGCATAGCTAAACCCGTCCGCGGTGTTGGAAAAGCCGACCACCTGGCCGCGGTCGTTGATGCCGTTAGCTTCGCTGCCGGAGTCGCCACCTGGGAGGGCGGTCATCACCCCGTCTTGAAACAAAAAAGCTTGACCAATCCCGCTCGTGGGGTTGGAATAGCCGACCACCTCGCCGCGGTTGTTGATGCCGGTAGCGTAGCTATTGTCGCCACCGGGGAGGGTACCGAGGTCGGTCATCACCCCGCGTTCATACAAAAAAGCGTGCACAGACCCGCTCGCGGTGTTGGAATAGCCGACCACCTGGCCGCGGTCGTTGATGCCAGTAGCTATGCTGGCGGAGCCGATGGGGCTACCGGGGAGGGTGCCGAGGTCGGTCATCACCCCGTGTTCATACAAAAAAGCGGTCGGTACCCCGCTCTCGGTGAAAGCATAGCCGACCACCTGGCCGCGGTCGTTGATACCGTTAGCGAGGCTGGCGACGCCGCCGGGGATGGTGCCGAGGTCGGTCATCACCCCGTGTTCATACAAAAAAGCGCGCTCAAACCCGCTCGCGGTAGTGGCTACGCCGACCACCTGGCCGCGGTCGTTGATGGCGGAAGCCTGGCTGCCGAAGCCGCCGGGGAAGGTGCCGAGGTCGGTCATCACCCCGTGTTCATACAAAAAAGCGTCGATAACCCCGCTCGCGGTGGTGGCTTCGCCGACCACCTGGCCGCGGTTGTTGATGCCAAAAGCTATGCTCTCGCCGTAACCGGAGAAGGTGCCAAGGTTGGTCATCACCCCGTGTTCAAACAAAAAAGCGAAGCTACTCCCCCCGCTCGCGGTGTCCGATTCGCCGACCACCTGGCCGCGGTCGTTGATGCCGAAAGCCTCGCTGAAGTCGCCACCGGGGAGGGGGCCAAGGTCCTTGAAGGTGTAACCCCTGGTGTGGTCTGGAGAGTGACGTCCGTCGGGCTGCTGCTGGAGACCTTGACCGAAGGCAGGCTGCAATGCGGCGACGCACAGCAGGGTTAAGACAAGACGGACTCGCCTAACGTAATGACCTCTGCTAATTGACTTCCAAGGCGATTGCATAATGAATTCCTTTCAAAGGTGAAGGAGACGGTGAAGGTGCGCTACGTCGCGTCGGTGTTTCCAAGGGGCCTTGGACGAATGGCATTGGATTACAAGCTTTTCGGTGGATCGCTATTTTCAGGGGGCCGGGAAGATCGAAACTCTCAGACATCTGCCGTCGGATGCGGCTCTGTTCCGTGCGCCGTGCGCTGCTAAAGACTTCACTTTCGTTCTGACCCGGGTTTCAGCGGCTGTCACGGTCGCTGGTAAAGATCGGTTCTAAACCTGGGCCGAATTCATAAAAACTACGGGTCGCGTCGCGCCAAGGTTAGGAGTCGCTGGGTTAAAAATCAGGGGTTTCGAAGGACTTCGCCTTATGGAATAGGAGAACTATTCGTCAGTCTGAGCCGCAGGGAGGCCATAAGCAGGACCATTCCTGTGCCGAGCAGTGTCATGCTGCCGGGCTCGGGAACTGAAGTCGGAGCTGTAGTCGTCGTCATGGTTAGAGTTCCAGAGCCACCAGGAAACCCCTCGTCTTCGCCGTAGCCGCCGGTGAAAGTACCCACGGACGTCCAGCCGTTTGGCCATTGACCCGTAAAGGTAAAGGTTTGAAAGTCGTCCGATTCATTGTCGGGGTAGGGAAGTTCGTTGTTATATCCGGAATAGGACCCACCGGTGATTGTGGCCGTGAAGGTCGGGCCGAAGGCATCAGTGTCAAGGTAAAAATTCATAATGCCGCCAACGAACGTCCCAGACCAACTGGGGACGCCAGGGCAAGTACCGTAGAAGACGCATTCGGGTCTCAGCGTGCCAGACGTCACGGGGAAGGAGAGAAAGAACCCCAGGTGTGAGCCATCTGCGCCGAAATTATCAAACAACACGGGGTAGGTGCTCTCATCCTGATTCGTGCCACTGTAACCGAACTGGCTTGTGTACCAGGTTCCCGTAAACTCGCTTACGGTGTCGGCATGCGCACGCTGGGCTCCCCAAGTACTGCCAAGGATCGCGATAAACAGAAGCAAGAACATCGACTTAAGACGCCGTAGCTTTCTCATATGAAGTCGGGCTCCCCCGATGCGAGCAGAGTATAGGCTCGCCCAACCACCAAGTAAATTAATATCCAACTTCCCCCCACCGGTTTCGCTTCGGCGGCAACGAGAGATGAAGACTGCGGGATCGCGACGCGCCAAGGTGGGGGAGTCGCTGGGTTAAAATCCGGGGTTTTCGAAGAACGTCGCCTTGACTTCGCCTTATGGAACGAGAGGACTGTTCCTCAATCTGCGTCGCAGCGAGGCAACAACCAGGACCATTCCTGTGCCGAGCAGAGTCATACTGCCGGGTTCGGGAACCGTGGAGGGAGCTGTAGTCGTCGTCATGGTTAGAGTTGCATAGCCTGGGGGCCCTGCTATCGAGTCGTCGTAGCCGGCGGAGAGAGTACCTACGGTTGTCCAGCCGTTCGCCCATACGCCCGTAAAGTTGATGGTTTGTCCGTCGTAAGCGTAGCAATCGGGGTAGACGCAGGGGACTTGGTTATATCCGGAGTAGGAACCACTCGTGATTGTGCCGATGAAGGCCGGGGGGGCGGGATCATCAATATACATAGATATAGTGCCGCCAACGAACGTTCCAGAATAACTCTCGCTGCAAGTGTCAGAGGTGCAGGTTCTCAGAGTGCCAGACGTCACGGGGGCGGTGAAAAAGAAAGGTTCTACGCCATTGCTCGGATCAAAAAGCAGGGGGCCTGTGGTCTCGTTATAACTCTCATCATAAGCAGACCCGCCGACCCCGCGCGTGTCCCAGGTTCCCGTATACAGGCTTACGATGTCAGCATGCGCACGCTGAGCTCCCCAGGTGCTGCCAAGGATTGCGATAAACAGAAGCAAGAATATCAACCGAAGCTGCTGTGGTTTTCTCATAAGAAGTCAGGCTCCCTCTGGAGGTGTCGAGTATAGACGCCCCGGACCACAAGAAAAATTAATATATGACTTTCATGGACAGGCTCCGGTGATGTGGGCGGCCAGTGCTGTTGCGGGATGAAGCGAGGTTGCGGAGACGATTCTTGGCGGGAGGGTTATATTGATTGCTCAAGACTGGCAACGTTGTAATGAGCACTCAACATTGCCAACCGGCTTATAATGCTGAAAAGTCGCACGTTATCGCGCACTGGTTCTGACGATGCAGCGATCGTGTGGGGAGAACAGAACCGTGTGGTGGATCAGCTATCGGGGTGAATCGGGACACGGCGTCGACAACATCGGCGTCTTCGAGGATGACGGCTCTGCGCGCAAGAAACATCCGTTGCTGCTCGATCCATCACCGGCCGGACATCCGCTGCACATTGCGCGCGGTTTCGCGTTGGTGGGCGACGACCTCTACATCGCGAATGCATGGCGACAGGACAGCCACATTGCGCTTTACCACCGGCACAACGACACCTTCCGCTTCCAGGAGGTGCTTGCGAAGACCGAGCAGGTTGCAGCGATGGTGCACCCCTTCGACGTGGAGCTGGGGGACGATGGCCGCATTTATGTCTCCTGCCAGGATACGAATACTGTGGTGTCGCTTGTGCCGAAGACCCGCGAACCCGCACCTGTGGCTGCGCATCTGCTGAAGCAGTATCCCGAGGGGAAGTTTCTACCCGGCACGCTGGTCGCTTCCAGCCATGGGAGACTACCCGAGTACGGTGAACGCAGGGCGCTCGATGTGCCATCGCCTCTCGGCCTTAAGGTAGTGCTCGACAAGCGCGGCAAGCCACGGCACTCGGTGCGCGGCATCGTCGTACACAAGCAGCATCTGTACGTGGCGGACGAGGCCGGCGACGCGGTGAAGGTCTTCGATGTGCAGTCCGGGGAGTTGATGGCCCATGTCACGGGGCGGGAGCTTGAAGCGCCGGTACACCTGATCATGCATGGCGAGACGCTTTACATCGGCGCCTCAGGAACGGGCAGCATCCTCGCGCTGGACCTGACGTCCGCTACGCTGACAGGGAAGCTGAAGGCGCGGGTGGTGATCGACCAAAAGCTCGACGCGCCCTCTGGCTTCGCTGTTGGCCCAGATGGTGATCTTTACGTGGCAGAGCGAAAGAAGCAGCGGGTACGGCGCTTTACTGCCGACGGGAAGAAGAAGGGGACGTTTATTGATAATCTTCCGGACATGCCGGAGTTCCTCGTCTACGTTCCCTAAAAGATCTTGATTGGTTACATATTTAAAAGCGCGGCATGGAGATGATTTCCCGTCCGAGATATTGCTGTGGCGGAGACTTCAGGTGTCCAGGATTTCGAAGAGCTGGCGGATGATCGCGTCTTCGGGATTGGCGTTAAGGAGCTGGCGTACTTCCTCAAGCAATATGTCCTCGTAAGTGAACGGCTTGCCTTCGGATGACGCAGCCGCCAGCGTTGTCGCGAGGCCCTTTGCCAGCCATTGCCGCACGTCGATGTCGTCGGGATGAAGACGATACAGGCCGCGCAACTCTTCCAACAATGCGTCGCGACGGTCAAGCGCGCCCTCCTTCTTCACCTCAAGGAGGGTGTTGTAGAGGCCTCCCGCCAGACATGCCCTCGCGAGAGGGTCGTTGGAGTTGTCGCTCCCCAATTGCCGCAGAACATCCAGGACCGCATCGCGGCGATCGAGTTTTCCCTGGTCTTTGGCATGAACCAACGAGCTGAGCAGGGCCAGCAACATCTCTTTTCTTATGGCTGCGTCGGTGGGATGAGCTATGTTCAAGTTCCAGAGCTCGGTTAACAGTGGATCTTCAGGTCGCTTCTCATCCGCCGCGTCGTCTAGTGAGTTGGCCAAGCTTTTTGCGAACCACTGCCGCACTGCCCCATCTTCCGGATACGTGGCTGACAGTTTTCGCAGCTCGTCCAATAGCGCATCGCGGCGGTTAAGGTCGTTCTCGCGCTTCGCATCGCTCCTCGTCTGGAAGAGAGCGATGGCAAACAACTGTCGAATCGCTGCATCGTTGGGATAGGTGGCACAGAGTTGTCGTAGCTCCTCAAAGTCCGCATTCCGCCGGTCGAGGGCGTTTTCCTCTCTGGCGAAGTTCATGTCGTTGAATACGGATACTGACATGCTGTCGCGTACGGACGCACTTTCGGGATAGTCACGCGCGAGCAGGCGAAGCTCCTTCAGCAGATCATCGCGCCGTTGCAAATCGCCTTCTTCTTTCGCGGCGATGAAGGTATTGCGCAGGCCCATGCCGAGCCGATGCCGCACGTCAGCATCCTCTGGATACGTGGTGCGCAGACCACGCAACTCCTCTAATAGCGCATTGCGGCGGTCTAGCGCGTTCTGTTCCTTTGCATCCTTCAGCGAGTTATATACCGCTGTCACCATGACTTCGCGTACGGCTGTATCCTTCGGATTCGAGTGGCTGAGTTGGCGAAGCTCTTCCAATAGCTCGTCGGGACGAGCAAGTTCTTTCTCTTCCCTTGCAGCGACGGAGGTGTTGAAGAGTGCGTGCGCCAGCTCCAGCCGCGCGGTGGTGTCGTCGGGATACGCAGAGCGAAGCTGCCGCAGCTCATTCAGCAACTGATCGCGACGAGCAGGGACCTTTTCCTCGATCGCATCGACCAACGCGTTGAAGAGGCCGCTGGCGAGTTGACCTCTTACGAGATCAACGTCAGGATAAGCGCGGAAGAGCTGTCTCATCTGCTCGAGGACGGCGTCGCGTGCGGTGAGTTCGTTTTGTTTTTTCGCGGCGTTCAGCGCGTTGAGCAGGCCAACTGCTAACAGCGGAGCAACGAGACGGTGCGTGGGTTTCGGTGGAGTTGACGCGGCGGCTCCCGCGATTAGTTTGTCAGCGGCGATATCCTGATTCGAAAAGAGAGTGCGTGCGGCCTGACAGACTCCCTGGGCCACGGGGGTAAGCTTCATCTCTAACGCCACGGGGTCGAGAGTGATCAAACTGGTTGCGAAGGGAACGTCACGAGGGCCGACGTCCTGGATTTGGCCGCCGAGATTGAGGATGAGCAGCTCGCAGACCTCGCGAAGTTCCTCGTACGAGTTGATGACGAACCATTGGAAGGCCGCCTCGGTGCGCTTTGCGTGTCCGTAGGTTGGAGGGGAGATGAGTTCGATGACACCGATCCTCTTGATGCGATCGAGATCTTTCGCCTGTCCTTCTTCCAACACGACGGTTCGGAGAGCAGACCAGTCTTCGGTGTTGCTGGTTGCGGGCAATAGAACGAGACGGATGCTGAGCCGCCGCTCGCTGTCGGAGAGGGTCGGGAGCAGAGTCTCAAACTCGGCGAAGCGGTTGACGTTGGCGTCGGCTGCTACTTTTTTGAATTCCTCCAAGGTATGGAGTGTTGACGCGTAGTAGTTGCTGGTCCATTGGGCCAGGGTGCCGGGATAGCCCGCGATTGTGTTGAGCAGATCTTCATCGGAGACCTTCGTTGCTCCATCGACGTTGGCGCGCAGGAACTGCAGGAGATTGCTTCTGGAAGCAGGGTCGTCAAGACGCATCGGCGGTAGATCGTAGTCTTCGACGACGCCGGGATAAAGCTTCTGGAGCTGCTTGATGGCTGCGCGGGGTTTTTCGTCGGGGCGCATGCCGAGGAAGATGTGGCAGGAGGGCCACTCGTCGACGTGGCGGATGAAGGTGTCGAGGATGCCGGCCTGCTTGTCGATCTCGAGGGACTTCTCCCATTGATCGAAGATGAGAACGAGCTGGCTCTTGGTGATCTTGCTCACCAACTCGAGCAGCTCGCGGGCCTGATCGATCTGAAGCCGCGGGAGTTGTGTACCGCCCTCAAGCAGATCGCGGTTGGCCTGGGCGAGGCCTTCGAATGTTCCTTTGACGAGCTTGCCTACGCCTTCGAGCGGAACGACGAGTTTGGAGATGGCCTCGAAGATGGAGCCAACGGCTTCGCCTGTTTTGCCGATCAGGTCTTTCTTCTGGAGCTCGTAGCTTGCCTTAGCCTGCTGGAGGTAGGTGGAGTCGGAGAGCCAACGGGAGTAAAGATCGACGACGGCGCGGAGGAGAAAGTCGGAGGCGTCGGTCTGCAACTCGAACATGCCGACGAGGAATGTTGGAGGTGCGAAGAGGCGGGGGACGTCGAGGGGCGAGGGAGCCGGTTTTGCGGCGAGAGATAAGCGGCTCGCAAGCTCCATGAGGAGCCAGCTTTTGCCCATCTGGGGGCGTCCGACGACGGCGGTGATGCCTCGCTGCCGGCTTCGATCCAAGAGGTGAGCGATGTCGGGTTCTCGCCCGAAGATCTGCCCACTGCGGTCTGGGAATGCGTTGATCATCGATAAGTCATCGATAGGCCACTGATAGATGGAAGACAAGCATAGCGCATGAAGGCTACTGTGCGGGCGCTTCGTGCTCACGCTGGCTTCGAGGCGGTACGATTGAGGTATGGCGACACAGTTTTCGAATGAGGCTTTGAAGTTTTTGCGGGGTCTGAAGAAGAACAACGACCGCGAGTGGTTTGGGGAACGGAAGGATGTATATGAGCGGGAGCTGAAGGCTCCGATGCTGGCGCTGGTCGATGAGGTGAATCACGCGATGCTGGAGTTCGCTCCGGAGCATGTGCGGCCGGCGCAGAAGATCATGATGAGGATCTATCGCGATATCCGCTTCAGCAAGGACAAGCGGCCGTATAAGAATCATGTCTCGGCGTGGTGGGCGCGGGATGGTCTGCAGAAGACTTCAGGTGGTGGGTTTTATCTGCAGGTGAGTTCGACTGAGGTGCTGATTGCTGCGGGTGTCTATATGCCGGAGCGGGAGCAGTTGCTGGCGATACGGCGATACCTGGTGGATCACCATGAGGAGTTTCGGAAGATCATGGCGGGGAGGAAGCTGAGATCGTTGATGCAGGAGACCGAGACGATGTCGTTGACGCGGCCGCCGAAGGGATTTGCGGCGGATCATCCGGCGATCGATCTGCTGATGTGCCGGCAGTGGGGCGTGTCGGCTACGCTGCCGGTGGAGCGGGCGACTGCGCCGGGCTTGTTGAAGGATGTGGTGGAGCGGTTCAAGGCGGCGGCGCCGATGATTGCGCTGTTGAATACTCCGCTGCTGGGGAAGCCGAAGCGGCCGATGTTTTAGAAGTGCGATGACTCCGCAATTTGAGGCAGTGTTGCCCCCTCCGAACCCGGCGAGGTTTCAGTGCCTTTGGCTTTGCTCGAAACTTCGAGCGGGGCGGTTTCGGTTACGTGTGCCTGGTAGCCGCGCTTGAGGTACCTGAAGAAAGGAGACGCAGAGGGAGAAGGGGCTTGCACTAATGATGCTGTGCCGGGAAGATCCGCGTTGATCAGTGTTGCGACCTCGTCCCAGACGCGGAAGTCGTTCTCGATCTCGTGGTGAGGTTTGTTTATGGTGCGAGAGTACCAACTGTAGTTGTCGCAGTCGATGTGACGGTTTTCGTAGGTCATCAGAAAGTTGCCCATGATCTGTGTGCGGGCGGGATCAGCAGCGACGATCTGCGGGAGCCCATGAAGCGGCCCTCCAGCCTGATAGAAGTTGATTGCGGTTGCGACGTTCGGGGGAATCTCGGAGGTTTTGTGGCCCGGCTTTCCGATGGTGTCGATCTGGATGGTGAGCGCTACCGGGATACCGAGTTCTCCTAGCTGTTGAGCGAATTCAACCGTCTCGGTTGCGCCCCAACTGTGTCCGTAGATGATGACTGTGGTTTGCTGTTTCTCGGCAGAGGAGAGCATGCCATCGTGGTTGATGTCGAGGACGTCTTCGACCTGATGGAGAGCCTTGCCGCCATGATGATTTCCGTACACTTCGACGTGGATGGAGGGGTAACGGTCGCGTAGATATGCGGCGAACTGCACCTCCGGGTGCTTTGTGTCTTTGGGACTGACAAAGCCACCAACAAACCCAACGATGATCACGTTTCGGACGGCGGGGTCTGTCGATGCAGATCGAACCTCTGAAGGGGCCGGGGCCTGACTATGCGCGATGCTCGATCCGAGAAGGATCATCCCGGTCAAGACAAAGAGAGGAGCGGAAGACTTCCAATGCCGACTACCTGCCATGCCAGTTCTCCAGATTCAATTGATCAGCGTGCCACCCGCAGCGACGACGCACAATTACACTTACGATGTAGCGGCGGGAAAAAATGATTCACGTTTTGATTGCAGCTTGAAAAAATTCGGTTGGGCATCGTAGCCACGGGCTTCAGCGAATCTACCGGCGGCTCGCCCCGCGGCGCAGAGTCGGAGATGGAATCTTGCTCTGTAATACTGCCGCGTAAACCGGGGTCAGATCGTATTTTTTACTTCACTCACCAAGGACCCAATTGGATTTGCGATTGTGTTCCTCGCGATTGACCCGAGCGATTCGCCACGACGATACATGAGATAGGCTGCGATAACCCCGGATGCAACGGTAGCGAAGAAGATTAGCTTTCTAAAAGAGCTTCGCGTTTCAAGCTGTCCCTCTGTTTCCATGTGTCCCCCTTTAAATCATGCTTCACCAGTAGGATGCGGGTTTGCTCGCCTGATGAGCTGGGGACGACAATCTTTTCTCTCCGATGCGGCCAAACCCCTGGACGATTGGCTTCAGACCATCTGGTGGAGGGTCTGGTAGCTGACGCGAATGGCCTCAAGGGAGGTCATGCCGACGATGGGTGGATCCTGCTCGACAAAGATGTGCTGGACGCCGGACTTCTCCGCGGCTGCGAGGATGGGCTTGAAGTTGATGTGACCACGGCCTATTTCGGTGGGAGCATGTTTGGGGTCGATGCCGAGGTTCGTGGTGACGGGAGTGTCGAGGGGGAAGTCCTTTGCATGCATCAGTGGATAGCGGCCTGGATACTTGGTGAAGTAGTCGATGGGATTTTTGCCGGCGGTGACCATCCAGCCGCAGTCCAGTTCGAACTTAACGAGGTTGGGATCGGTTTCGCTGAGGAGGATCTCGTAGCCGGTGTGGCCGTCGTAGTCCCGGAACTCGAAGTTGTGATTGTGATAGGCGTACTGCAGACCGGCTTTCTTGGCGGCTGCTCCAATCTCGTTGGCTTTGGCAGCGATCTTTTTGAAGTCGTCCAACTGAAAGGCTTTGACGATGTCGAGCATCTTCGGTATGTCGGCGCCCTGGATAGTGTTGGGCATCAGGACGGAGCTGACGGTGTAGTGAGCGCCGAGCGTGTTGGCCTGGTCGAGGAGCTGGCTGGTTTCGCCCATGCCGAAGAAGAGGTGTGCGCTCGGGCACTTAAGGCCGGCGTCGTCGAGCATCTTGCGGAGCTGTGCGGGAGTGATGTCCTGGAGGGGGAAAGATTCGACTTCGCGGTAGCCGATTGCGGCGATGTCTTTCAAGGCGGCGGGCGCGTCTTTCTTGAGTTGATCCTGCACGGTATAGAGCTGCACGCCGAGGGGGCGAGTGGTCTCGCCGAATGCTGCCTTGAACGGAAACATGGAAGCCACGCCAACGGCAGCGGACTGTTGCAGGAACGAACGTCGTGACGGATTCATCGTGTATCTCCCGGGACTTTGTGATCTTGCTGCCGGCGATGATCCTAAGCGTAACGGAGCGAGAACTCAAGCAGGGCTTGGATTCTCGCTCGGCGATCGTGGTCGCTTATTGTTTGGCATCAGCAGTTACAGCAGTTCAGCCGGCGTTTTTGGGAACGTGCGCGGGAGCTATGCGTCGATTGTTGATAGACGCTTTGTTGTGAGTTGGTCTGTATTCGAATCGCTTGATATTGATATTGCGGCGACGATCAGAGACGCTGCGGTGAGACCGGAGAGTATGGCTGGCCCTGCGGAGAAGTATCTGAGGGAGAGTGCAAGGCTGACGATTTGGAGGAGGCACATTCCCCATGTGATCGGGCGGAGACCTGGCGCTCCGCGGCGCGACATCGAGCTGAGAGACCATGCCAGCCATGCGGCGAAGAGCTGAAAGGCTGTGATGAAGAGGCCGAACCCGGTGTAGAAGTCTCCGTAGCTGAAGGTGGAGGAGCCCGCGGAGAAGCGCACAACGTTCATGGCCTTCCAGACGTTCTGACCTTCCAGCGATGGTGGCTTGAAGGTCAGAAAGCCGATGGTGTGGCCTACTGCGAAGAGAAGCAAAAGGCCAGCGGAGATGCGAAACCACAGGACGGGCTTCACTTTTTCTCCTCTGTCTTTGCGCCGAACAGGGTGAGTATGGCTCCCCAGCCACCTTCGCTGTCGACCTGGTTGCGCATGTTGAGGCCGCCTGCGCCGTGGCGATGGAGTTCGCGGTGTTCGAGTTCTACCAGCGTGGAGCCGTCGTCTACAGGGGTGAAGCGCAGCTCGACCTCGCTGCATTTTTTGAGGTCGGGTTCATACTGCCAGTCGGGGCGGATGTGCCAGGCCATGACGAAGCGATGAGGAGGCTCCCACGCGAGGACGGACCCCCAAGGGCAGATGGTGCCGTCTTCCTGCTCGGAGTAGATTGCGCCGGACACGCGGCTTTCGACGACGACGCGTTTCAACGGTGAGTTGCCGATGTGGTGGGTTCTGGGCCACCAGCTGTCCATCTCTTCGGTGAAGACGCGGAAGGCGCGTTCTGCGCTTGCTTGAACGCGAAGGCTTTTACGCACGGGCTCGATCTCGGGTATCTCTGAGGCAGGATCTGCGGTCATCTGTTTAGAAGGCATCGTCTTTCTCCTCTACTTTGGCTTTGAAGGACTCCAGAGCGTCGCCCCAGAATCTGTCTAGAAAGGTCCGCAGGGATGAGAATCCACGCGGGTCCAGGCGGTAGTAGCGTCTTGTCCCAACGGCTTCGTCGCGCACGAGCATGGCTTGCTTGAGTACGCGAAGGTGTTGCGAGACGGCGGGCCTGCTGACCGGCAGATCGTCTGCGAGTTCGCCTACGGATTGTGGGCCCTTGCGGAGGCGCTCGAGGAGGGCGCGGCGGGTGAGATCGCCTAAGGCATCGAGCTGTCGCTCAGTGTAAGTATTCACTTACGGTAAGCTAATACTTACCATTCAAAAGTGTCAAGAGGGAATGATTATTGTTTGCGATTACAAACGCAGATTCCCTTCGGGAATGACAAAAGAGCGACTTTCACCAACTGCGGCGTTGCGCTAGAAGGTGCGGCCGACGCCGAACCACCATTTGCGGTGGTCGTTATCTCCGGCAGCCCCGCCGATGTAGATGGGACCGAGCGCGGTGCGGGCGACGATGGCGAAGCTGCCGTCCCAGGCTTCGGATTCGAGGATGTCGACAGGGTTGAGGTTCTCGTAGACCTTGCCGCCTTCCATAAAGGCGACGGCGTAGAGACCTTCGCCGAAGAGGGGGTTGAAGCTGAAGAGCTTGCGCTCGTAGCCGCCCTGGAAGAGCCAGAATTGATTGCCCAGGAGCTCGTTTTTGCCGTAGGAGCCGAGGCGGAAGGGGCCGCCGAGGGGAAAGCCCTGCAGGTCGGTGACCTCGGGCGGTGCGCCAAAGCTCGTGCCACCGGCGGCGGTGACAAAGATGGCGTTCTTCTTTTTGATGGGAACGTAGACTGCAACTCTCCCTTCGGCGAGCGTGAAGGGATCGTTGCCTTTGTTGGGTTCGTGGCGCGCGACGCGGAAGAAGGTGTTGACCCCGCTGAAGGGAAGGACGGCGTTGTCGGCGCCTAGGTAGTTGAACTGCAGGGAGGAGACGCTCTGTAGTTCGGCGGGGATGGAGAGGTCGTCGAAGTCGATGCGCTTGTGGACGGAGTACCAGTATTCGTCCTGGCCGAGGCGAAGTTCGGCTCCTCGTGCCCAGGTGTAGCCGCCAGCAAAGCCGAAGCCGTTCTGGTCGATTTGATACTGCGAGGTGCGGGACCCCTCATTGTAGAAGTCGAAGCGGGTGCTGGTGACGTAGGCGCTGGGGGAGTAGAAGAAGCGGGTGCGGGCGGTGAAGGGTTTGTAGTACTCGCTCTTGATGCCGTAGCTCGAGCCGAAGAAGGCGTCGGTGCGCCACTCGGCTCGGTAGCCGCCGAAGTTGGTGAAGGTGATGCGGGCGGCCATGCCGAAGAGGACGTCCTCGGTGTCGGAGCCGTCGATGTTGATGCCGAGATTGAGGAAAGGCGGCCCGTAGGACTTTGGATACGCAGTGACGGCGAGTCCGGGGACGCCGTCGCGCTGGACGATGGAGTAGCCGGCAGCGTTGAGGTTGCCGTTGCCGACCATGCGCGTCATCGCCTGATCGAGGAGCTTGGTGTCGACGGGTTTGTTGACGACCTCTGGGATGAGGCGGTGTTCGATCTCGGCGTTGGCGGCGGGAACATCGCCGGAGACCGCGAGGAACTGCGGCTTCGGCACGATGGTTTTGCGGCGGGCGTCGCGCTCTTTGACGTAGTCGGCCCACTCGGCGTCGCTGACGGCGAAGTGGTCGAGGAGTGCGGCTTTTTTGCGGGCCGCGTCGGCACCTTTGGGGGCGATGGCGGCAGAGTCGGCATACATGGAGCTGGTGATGCCTTTGAGGTCGGAGCTAATGAGAACGTCGGCGTTTTCGAGGCTGTGCATCTCGTTGGCTGCGACCATGATGCTGATGGAGGTGCCGGCGGTGGAGAGAAAGGAGCCGGGGCGCTTCGTGCCGCCTTGACCGGTGTCGAGATAGCTGGCGATAACGATGTCGGCTCCATTGGCGCGGGCTACGTCGACGGGGAGATTGTCGACGGAGCCACCGTCGGTGAAGATTTGGCCGTTGATGACTACAGGCACAAAGACGCCGGGGATGGACATGGTGGCGCGCATGGCCTGGCCGAGGGAGCCGCGATCGAAGACATACATCTTGCCGGTGGTCATGTTGGTGGCGACGCAACGGAAGGGGATGGGCAGGTCGTTGAAGCTGGCGAGGTCGTAGTCGGCAAGCGTGGCGCTGTCGAGGATGAGGCCTACCTCCTGGCCTGAGTTGAGGCCTTCGGGGAGGGAGAGGCCATGTTTGAGGCCGAAGTCGAGGCGGTTGGGGAAGTCTTCGCGGTCCTGCTTGCGGCGATAGCTGAGATCGCGGAAGGGCGTTCGGCCGCCGATGGCGATATCCCAGTCGATGGTGTGCATGAGGGTGCTGATCTCGGCTGGCGAGCGTCCGGAGGCATAGAGGCCGCCGATGAGGCCGCCCATGCTGGTGCCGACGACGAGATCAACGGGGATGTGGTGCTGCTCGAGGTAGTCGATGACGCCGATGTGGGCGAAGCCGAGTGCGCCTCCACCTTCGAGTACAAGGGCGACGCGCGGACGGTGTTTGCCGGTGCCGGATGTGTCGCGAGTCTGCAGGGCTGGAGCGGAGTTTGCAGGAACGGCTGTGCTCGCTTCGGGCTGCGGCGTGGTCTGGCTTCGCGCAATCTCGCTAAAGGCTAAGGAGACGAGACATACGAGCAAAGCACGGACAATATTTGTTGGTTGCAGCGACATGCAAAGTCCTCCAACATCGACAGCACTGGGCGGTTCGAGACAGGAAAGAGTTTTTTGCAGTACTTTGGAACGATTTTATTGCAGTGAATGGTTTACGACAGAGGGCCCCGGGGACGCGCTTGGTCAGTGTCTCATTTTTGCTTCATCTTTACTTCGTTGATGATCCTTGTTGCCTCGCGTGAGATTACTTGAGCGTGGCGGGCTCGGGCAGGGCCTGGCGGATGATGGGTGCTACGCGAGTGCCGAGAAGCTCGATGGCGTGCATGAGCTTGTCGTGGCGCAGGGCGGCGACGCTCATCTGAAAGCTGATGCGGGAGATGCCGCCGAGAGCCTTGTCCATCTGGAGGATCTTGGAGGCTACGGTTTCTGCGTCGCTGACCATGAGCGCGCCGGTCGGTCGGCGGAGGGCTTCGAACTGGCTGCGAGTGACCGGGGGCCAGCCGCGTTCACGGCCGATCTTGGTGAAGGCTTCGGCGTAGCCGGGGAAGAAGTCGTCGGAGGCCTGCTGGTCTGTGTCGGCGACGTAGCCGAGGGCATGGATGCCGACTTTGAGAGTCTCGGGTGCGTGACCGGCGCGCTTGCCTGCTTCGCGGTAGATGTCGATGAGGGGACGGAAGCGGTGCGGCTCGCCGCCGATGATAGCAACCATGAGAGGAAGGCCGAGCATGCCGGCACGGACGAAGGACTCGGGTGTGCCGCCTACCCCGAGCCAGACGGGGAGCGGGTTTTGTATCGGTCGCGGATAGACTCCCTGACCTGTGAGCGGGGCGCGATGTTTGCCGGACCAGTTGACGTTGGTGCTTTCACGAAGGGTGAGGAGCAAGTCGAGTTTTTCGGCGAAGAGGTCGTCGTAGTCTTCGAGCTTGAGGCCGAAGAGAGGGAAGGATTCGATGAAGGAGCCGCGGCCTGCGACGATTTCGGCGCGACCATTGGAGATGAGGTCGAGGGTAGCGAACTCCTGAAAGACGCGGACGGGGTCGGCGGCGCTGAGGACGGTGACGGCTGAGGTGAGACGGATATTTTTGGTGCGAGCGGCTGCGGCGGCGAGGATGATGGCGGGCGCGGAGTCGAGGTACTCGCTGCGATGATGTTCGCCGAGGCCGAATTGGTCGAGGCCAACTTTGTCGGCAAGCTCGATCTCTTCGAGGAGATGGGCGATACGTTGCTGCGCGGTGACGATGTTGCCAGTGATGGGGTCTGCGACTAATGCGGCGAAGCTGTCGATGCCGATCTGCATCTTTTTTTCCTCTTGAACGATTGTCTCTTAGAGGTTGATGCTGAGGGTGGCGATTCGATTCAGCAGGGATGCTGCGTTGCGACGGGAGCGCCGCTTGCTCGACTACAGTAAGCCTAGAGCAGTGGGATGCTTAGGTTGATAGAGGCCTACCTGTCCTCCACCGGGGAGTTGGATCTTTGTAATCGATCCCCAGCGTGCTTCCTGAACTGCGGAGCATTGCACGTTCTTCTTTGCGAGGGATTCTATTTCGGACTTCAGATCGTCGCATATGAGATAGAGTTCGTGGGCGGGATCGTTTTCGCTGGCAGGGTGGAAGGCGGCTTCTGCAGGTGGCAAAGCGAAGATCAACCAGCCATGACCTGCGTCAACGGATTTGAAGCCGAGGACGTCGCGGAAGAATGCGCGGTCCGCTTCGGCGTCTTTGCTGTAGATGATGACATGAGCGCCGTTAATCATTTGTCTCCTCTTGAGGAATGCGCAGGACGTCGCGAATCACATCAGCGGCTTGGCGGCGCGGATGTGATTCGACGAACTGTCTGGTTGCCACTTCCTGTTGTGACGCGTGTTTAGAACCAGTGGTCGTGGCAGCCCTTGCCGTCGGTGACTGAGGTCAAGACCTGGTTGGCGGCAGTGAGAGAGCGGCTGTAGCAGTCTCCGAGGGAGTCGTTGCTGAGATACGACGCGCTGGATTTGCCTACGCCGGCCGCAGTTAGATTGAAGTTCGCATCGTACTGCAACGTGTCGTGCGCAGAGACCTGCTCCTGCGTGTTGGAGTGATAGAGGGGGAAGCCGTTGAGGGTCTTGGCTTCGGTGTTGAGGTTCTGCTGGTTCGAGGTGACAACCTGCGTGTACGTGCCGTCGGCGTTGTACGCAAGCGCGTAGCTCAGCGTGAGTGGAAAGGAGATATGGTTCGTTATCTTCTGGGTCAGGAAGCCGTCCCTGGTCGTGGTCTCGGAGTCGACAGTGCTTGTTTGAACGGCGCTCTGGTTGTCTGGGCCGATGTTTGGATTGACGTCGAAGGTTTGGGTGCTGAGGAAGTTGACGGTCTGTGCGACGGTGGTTTCGACGCGGCCGTGCGAAGTGTTGACGTAACCGCTGATGGAGAAGGTGCGTTTGGATCCGACCGCGACGGTGCCGGTGGTGGTGCCGTTGGAGTCGGTGGAGAGATGTTCGGTGACCTCCGGGGTTGGCGCTGCGCTGAGGGTATTGCTGATGAGATCGCCGGTGACTTCTTTGCTGCCGTGGTCGGTATAGACGAGCAGATTCGCGGTGGAGAGGAAGTAGCCGTTGGCATTGAAGACGCTGATGGCTACGGTGTGTTCGCTGCCGTCGCCGAGGACGCCGGCGAAGGGTGTGAGATCGACGCGATAGGGTTTGAAGTTGAGAGTCTGCACACCGGGGATGGGTATCCAGAGGTAGGGATCGAGGCCGCCGGTGAAGATCCACGGATAGACGGGAGCGACGCCTGCGGGTTTGCCGTCGATGGAGATCTCGGTTTCGCGGAAGGCGCTGTTGCCGCAGCTCTCGAGTTCGCCGGTTACGTCGTTGGGAACGCAGAAGTACCAGAACTCATCGCCGATCTGGCTTTGAGAGATGACGTCGAGATAGACCTTCTCCACATTGCGTGGCAGCGTGACGGTTTGGGTGACCTGGTCGGCGCCGGTGTTGAGAGTGGCGGGGCTGTTGCCGGAGCTGAGTGAAGCGACGATGTCGGGAGTGATGGGAGCCTGAGCCTGCCAGGAAGCTGGGTAGAACTCAAGCGCTGCGTTGGCGTAGATGATGCCGGTGTAGCTCGAGTTGACGATGTTGCCGATGCTGGCGGCGCCGGTCTGCGGAGACTTGAAGAGAGCGGAGAGGTCGGTGAGGTCGCGCTCGATGTGCCAGGAGGGGCTGAGTTTGCTGCCGGGCTCGGCGGTGGTGCCGTAGAAGATGTTGACGTTGTTGAGATAGAACCAGGCGCTGCGGTCGTATTGAACGCCAGCGGATACGGTGAAGTCGGCGGTGAGCACGACCTTGGCCCAGGGGCCGGGGCAGGCAGCGGGCGGTGTGTAGTTGAGAGGCGCGGGGGTGAAGCTCTCGAAGGCAGAGTTCGTGAGTAGCTGGACGACGCAGGGTTTGGTGTGCGGGCGCGAGACGAGCGGCTCGGCAGTGGCGGGATTGGAGGAGCCGACCTGAGGGGTTGTCGGAGCGACGACAACTTGCGCGGAGGCGGTCGCTATGGTGATTGAAGCGAGGAGAAGCAGCTTTGAAAATGCGGGCGGGACTCCCAGGACGCGCGAAGAGGCGACTGATGTGTGCATAAGCTCCATTTCTTGGCCTGACAGCCGCCACGATACCACATCGATTGAGGAGCTGAAAACGGCTGCGACCGAATCCGCTTGTTGCAAAGAGGCTCGAGATTTTCGTGTGATCCAAAAGCTACGCGTCGGCTGGGCGCGATGGAGTTGCACGCGGCTTTCTGCGACAACGCTGGTTGGGCAAGGGGCATCACACCCTGCACTATGGTGCTAACAGAGTCGTCACGCAGAAGTTTTCTTCGATCCGCAGCAGTGGTGGGTGCGCTTGCAACGAGTGGTTTGGCGCAGCAGTCGGGACAGAAGCCGAATGAGCAGGATGAGGTGCAGCTTTCACAGATTCATGGGCCGTCGGAGCAGAATGAGAAAGCGCCGGGGCCGTTTCTGCCAGAGGACAAGCGCGTGGGATTCGCGATCGTTGGGCTGGGGCGGCTTTCGCTGAATCAGATTCTGCCTGCGTTCGGTTCGTCGCAGTATTGCAAGCCGGTCGCGTTGGTGAGTGGAGATCGTGCGAAGGCACTGAAGATTGCAGGGCAGTACGGAATCAAGGATTCGGCTATCTACAACTACGCGAGTTATGAGGAGCTGGCGAAGAATCCTGAGGTGAAGGCGATCTATATTGTGCTGCCCAACTCGATGCACGAGGAGTACGTGGTGCTCGGAGCGAAGACGGGCAAACATATTCTCTGCGAGAAGCCGATGGCCACCAGCAGTAAGGAAGCCGAAAAGATGATCGCTGCGTGCAAGCAGGCGAATGTGAAGTTGATGATTGCGTATCGACAGCAGTATGAACCGCACAATCGCGCGCTGCGGCAACTTGTGACGGAGGGCAAGCTTGGGAAGCTGCGTGGGTTTGTTTCGTCGAACTCGCAGCAGGAGGGTGACCCGACGCAGTGGCGGTTGAAGCGATCGTTGTCGGGTGGTGGATGTCTGCCGGATGTGGGGCTGTACTGCTTGAATGCCTCGCGGTTTCTCTCCGGGGAGGAGCCGGTAGAGGTGATGGCGCAGACGTGGCAGCCGAAGGATGACCCGAGGTTTGTCGAGGTGGAGGCTAGCTGCAGTTTCAGCATGAGATTTCCGAGTGGCTATGTCGCGACGTGCACGACGAGCTATGACGTGCACAAGAGCCAGTTCTTACGAATGGAAGGGACGACGGCGTGGGCAGAGATGTCACCCGCGTATGCGTACCATGGGAACAAGCTGAAGTGGTCGCATCTTGATGGCGAGCATGAGACGGAGATTACTCCGCAGATTGAAGAGAAGGATCAGTTCGCGCTCGAGATGGATCACTTCGCGGAGTGTATCTTGCAGGACAAGGCTCCGAAGACTCCTGGGGAAGAGGGGCTGCGCGATCATCGCATCATGGAGGCGATCTATGAGTCGGCGCGAACGGGACGCAAGGTCACGCTGTCTGCGTCGTGATGGATGGTACGACTATGTGTGGATGGTTCGTCCAAGTAAGCGTGGGGTATTTTCGACGTTGGGTGGGTGGATTTCCAACAACTGCGGCTCGGATGTTTCATGCCTTCCAGAACAAGTGACGCGCGATTTCTTGTGTGAATTTCCTTTGCGCGATTGGGTCGAAAATCGGCTTTTTCTTGGGTTTTTTAGGGTGAAATGTACCTAAATTTGAACAGAACCGAGAAAAGCCTGAAAAAACCTGTGGAAACCGAAGAAATCTGGTTGACAAAGCGCTCGGAAAGGATGAAGGTGAATTGCGGTACGGTTCTCCGCACCCGCATGAACATTGATGATTTCGCATTGCAAAACAGGATGCGGTTTTACGGAATATTTATGCAGGTAAGGTGAGCGGGCCCGAGAATCTATTTCGAAAGTAAGAAGGAGCAACACACATGGCAAAGGGAATGACAAAGACAGCGCTGGTTCGCCACCTGGCGGAGAAGCTCGAACTCACCAACAAGCAGACCGCGGGCTTCCTCGAACTGCTGGCCGAGACCGCAGTGAAAGAGACCAAGAAGAATGGCGAGTTCACGATTCCTGGTATCGGCAAGCTGGTGAAGGCAGAGCGCAAGGCGCGTCTTGGCCGTAACCCGCAGACGGGTGAGACCATCAAGATCAAGGCCAAGACCGTGGTGAAGTTCCGCGTGGCCAAGGTTGCGAAGGACACGATCGCACCGGTAAAGAAGTAGTTCGACTGCGACACTGACAGCGGCAGTTCGCACTGCATGGTCGCAAACGAATAGGCCCTCCCCGATCGTTGCGCCTCGAGGTTGCTATGTTGAGGCGCGAGAATAACCGAAGAACCCGTTGTGTCCCTGTTGATCAGAGGCACAGCGGGTTTTTCGTTCGGGTTTACTTTTTGGGGAGGAAGGCGCGGACGATCAGGGAGACGCCGAGTGAGATGAGGACGCCCTTGATGATGAGAACTGAGTTGTAGCGCCAGCCCAGGACCGCGAAGGAGACGAAGGCGCCCCACATGTAGATCTCGGAGAGGAAAGCTATGGACCATGCGGGTTGGGCGGTCGATGCGGGAACTCGCGCGGTGAACGCAGGAAAGAGTCGAGGGACTTTGGCGCAGTAGGCGATGTAGGGTGCGCCAATTTTTTCGGTGAGGAAATGCTCTTCTCCTAAGATGAGTCGCAACTGAATGAACGCGATGGCCACGATGCAGAAGATGGCTCCGCTGGGCGGCATGAGAAGCGCGAGCGCAAAGGTGTGGAGGAAGGTGCCGAGGTAGAGTGGGTTGCGGAGATGGCGATAGGGACCGGCTGCGACGACGCTTTCGCCATGCATTGTGCCAGCCTGAACGATGGAGGGATCGAGATAGGCTGAACCCCAGGTGCGTAGGAACGCTCCTGCGAGGGTACAGAAGATACCAAAGACGAGGACGGCGACGGTTGTTGCGCTGAAGCCGATCCAACCGCTGCGAGCTGGCCACGATGCGAGGAACTGCCAGGTGCGAATGGAGTCGAGGTGCAGCAGACTGTTCCACGGAGTAACAAATCCGAGCAGGTAAATTACGAAACCAATGATGAAACGAAAACGGAACTCGAGTGCTGTTGCTTTCATGTCGTTTCGACGATCTCTTTCCTACTGTTTGTGAGTTTCGTCTTTGTAGACTGTGCCGGACTTCATGACGAAGTTTACGTGCTGGAGGATTTTGACATCCTTGAGGGGGTCGCCGTCGACAGCGATGATGTCGGCCCACTTGCCCGGTTCGATGGTGCCGGTGTGATCGGTCCATGCCATGAGGTCCGCGGCGTTGATGGTGCCGGTCTGGATGGCGGCGAGAGGCGACATGCCGTATTGGTTGACGTAGACATCGAGCTCGTGGGCGTTGAGGCCGTGGGGATAGACTGCGGCATCGGTGCCGAGAGCGACCTTAACCCCGGCAGCGATGGCCTTTTTGTGATTGGCCTTCATGGCAGCGCTGACGTCCGCCATCTTCTGCTGATAAATCACGGGGAGATGGCCGTTCTCGCGCATCCAGTCGACGAGGTATGCCGTGGGGACGAGGTAGGTACCGTGCTTCTTCATCGCGGCGATGCACTCGTCGTTGATGTAGGAGCCGTGCTCAATGGAGTCGACGCCTGCCTCGGTCGCCCAGAGGATACCTTGAGCACCGTGGGCATGCGAGGCGACCTTGCGGCCAAGACGGTGGGCGTCGGCGACGATGGCTTGCAGTTCTTCCATCGTGTATTGACTGGCCTGGGGGTCGTCACCTTTGGAGAGAACGCCGCCGGTGGAGGCGATCTTGATAAGGTCGGCTCCATACTTGATGTTCTCGCGGACCTGATGCTGGACGGCGGCGATGCCGTCGGCTACGCCTTCGCCATGGACGTGGTACTCGTACGGCAGAAGGTTCTCGTCCATGTGGCCGCCGGTGATGCCGAGCGCTGGACCGGAGACCTGCATGTGCGGGCCGGGGATGTGGCCTGCGTTGATCTCGTCGCGAAGGGCCACGTCGGTGAATGCACCTGCACCAACATTGCGAACAGTGGTGAAGCCGGCTTCGAGCGTGACCTTCGCGTTCTCGACGCCGATGATGGCTTCTTTCGCGGGCGTCATGCTGAGTTCGAAGTAGGGATCGAAGTTGTTGGCCATGGTGAGGTGAGTGTGGACGTCGATGAGGCCAGGCATGACGGTGTATTTCGTCAGGTCGATCTCAGTGTCGCCGGTTTGCTTCGGAGTGGAGGCCGTCGGCGCGATGGCGGTGATGCGATCGCCGGTGATGATGATGGTTTGGGCGGCTGGTTCTGCGCCGGTTTTTACGTCGAGCAGATGACCGGTCCGAAGGAGCGTGCGCGATGCGGTGGTCTGCGCGAGAGTGGTGAAGGTTGCAATTTGTAACAGAAGTAGGAGCAGAAAGAGTTTCACGTGGTGCACGTTACGCATGTGCGTTCTCCTGAGCGCGGCTTTTCGAATAGTCGTGATAATTGCGATAGGCTACTGGCCGCCCAGGGCGGTGAGGATGGAGTCGAAGTCTTCGAGGCCAGAGTACTCGATAATGACGCGACCCTTGCCGTTTTTATCCTCGATACGAACCTTGAGGCCGAGGGTGCGCCGGATGCGGTCCTGAGCCTCGCGAACGTTGGGATCTTCGGGTTGGGCGTCGGCTTTCGACTCCTTTTTCTCTTTCGCCTCGGGATTGATGAGTCCCTGGACGTAGCTTTCGGTCTGGCGAACGGAGAGGGAGAGCGCCATGACCTTTTGAGCGGCAGCGGTGATCGCGTCCGCTGACTCCAGCGCCAGGAGCGTGCGGGCGTGGCCGAAGGAGAGGTCGCCAGACTCAACTTTTTGCTGGACCGAATCCGGTAAACGTAACAAACGAAGGAAGTTAGACACGCTGGCGCGCTCTTTGCCAGTGCGGACGGCCATCTGCTCCTGGGTCATCTTGAAGTCGTTGCTGAGTCGCTGGTAGGCCCGGGCCTGCTCGATGGGGTTGAGGTCGGCGCGTTGCAGATTCTCAACGATGGTCATCTCGAGTGTCTGTTCGTCAGAGACCTGGCGGACGATCGCAGGGATGGTGGCCTTGTTTGCCTTCTTGCTGGCGAGCCAGCGGCGCTCGCCGGTGATGAGCTGGTAGCGGCCTCCTGGAAGTGGTCGCACCACAATCGGCTGGACGACGCCTGAAGCAATGATGGACTGGGCGAGTTCGGCGAGCTTGGCTTCATCGAACTGAGTCCGGGTCTGATACGGGTTGCGGTCGATCTGATCCAGAGAGATCTCGAGAGGCTTTCCGGTTGGCTCGGGCGAGGCAACGACTTGCTGCGGCGGCGCGGGAGCAGGACGAGACGGAAGAAGGGATTCAAGGCCTTTGCCGAGGGCGCGGCGCTTGGGGTCGGTTATGGCAGCTGGCATGATTGGAGACTCTCTATAGGGTGAAGTGCGTTTCAGGGCCTGGGAAGTTGAGCAAAGGCAGTGGTGCGTTAGAGAAAGTTGGGCCGGCTATTTGGCGGAGTGCCAGAATCGGGATTTCTTTTCGGGCTTGTTGAACGATTTGAGAGCGCTGGCAGCGGCTGCAGCGGCCGCCTTACGTCTCTGCTCTTCGGGGCTTTTGATGTTATTGCGGCTGAGGAGTTCGAGGGCTAGCTCGCGATAGGCTTCGGCTCCGCGGGACTTGGGGTCGTAGAGGGAGACGGGCTTGCCGTGGCTGGGGGCTTCGGCGAGGCGGATGTTGCGGGGGATGGTCGTCTTGAGGAGCTTATCGGTGAAGAATGCCTTGAGATTCTCCGAGACCTGCTGGGAGAGGTTGGTGCGGTCGTCGTACATGGTGAGGACGACGCCTTCGAGGGCCAGGTTGGCGTTGAAGGCCTGGGAGACACGGTCGAGGGTACTCATCAGCTCGGAGATGCCTTCGAGGGCGAAGTACTCGGCCTGCATGGGAACAAGGAGGCCGTCGGCGGCTACCAGCGAGTTGAGGGTGAGGAGGTCGAGGGCCGGGGGGCAGTCGAGGATGATGAAGGGGTAGTCGGCGCGGATGGGCTCGATGGCGTCGCGGAGCTTGTACTCGCGGCGATCGAGGGCGATGAGTTCGATGGTAGCGCCGATGAGGTTTTTGCTGCTGGGGATGAGCTTGAGGGTGTCGATCTCAGTGGCGAGGAGCGCCTCGGGGATGGTGGTTTGGCCGAGGAGGATGTCGTAGATGCTGAGGCGGGCCTCCTCGTCATCCTTAGGGCGAGCGAAACCGAGGCCTCCGGTGGAGTTGGCCTGGGGATCGCAGTCGATGAGGAGGGTGTTGAGGCCTTCCAAGGCCAGGGCGGCGGCGAGGTTGATCGCCGTGGTGGTCTTGCCGACTCCGCCTTTTTGATTGACGACGGCAAGAACCTTGGAGGTTGGTTTGGGGTCGGCTGGCTTGGGTGAGGCGGTTTCGGGTTTGCTGGTGGTTTGTTCGGTGATCATCGAGGTAAATGCAAGGGTATCGGGAGCTTGGGGCGGTGGCAATGGGCGGATGTTGTGCAGAACATGCAAGAGCTGTGGAGAACTTGTGGAATGCTGCTTTCGTGGCGAAAGCAGGGGGGTTTGGGACGGGGCAGTGTGGAAATCTTTGTTCCACGTGGAACGTTTAGAGGCGGGTGGCGCGGAGCAGGACGCTGGTTTGCGTCATGGGAATCGGAATAGGCGCGTGGGGGACGAACTCAGGAGGAAAGACGGGGGTTGTGTTGCTCAGGAGGAGAAGATCGTGGGCTGCCCGGGGGGCTGCGGCTTGCATGGCGGCGGCCATATTGTCTACGGCGCGGAGGGTAACGGTATGGAAGAGCCTCGCTTCAGACATGGTTTCGGCGCGGGCGGCCCAGATTTCGGTGGAAAGGCCGAGGGTTCGGGCTACTTCGCGGAGAAAAGTGGCCTTTTTGTTCTGTGATTCAGCGAGGGTGACCTGAATTTTCGGGTGGAAGAGGGCTATGGGCAGTCCGGGGAAGCCGGCGCCGGATCCGAAGTCGAGGACGGTGGTCGCGGCGGGGTCGAGGTGCTGGGCAGCGAAGAGGCTCTCGCCAAAGTGGCGGCGGACGATATCTTCTGGGTTGCGAATCGCTGTGAGGTTGGTTCGGGCGTTCCACTTGAGGAGAAGATCGAGATAGAGGGAGAGTTGGGAATAGAGCGTATCTGGGAGGGTTGTTTCGGGGAGCAGATAGGGTTGGAGGAGGGTGGCGATCGTTGAGTCGGGGAGGGTGGCCATCGAATCCTGAGTTTACCGTATGGCTCCAGTAGTCAGTTGCGGCTCGACCTGCCGATGTTCCACGTGGAACATCGGTGAGCCACTGGGTTCCCGCGGATACGCCTCTTATATAAGGCTATGCGACGGACGTGTGGATGGGGCGAGGGGTCCAGATGGCTGCTTCGGCGATAAACCGATCGAAGAGTGCGCGAGATGCGGGGCTGAGGTCATAGCTGCGCTCCGGATGCCATTGGACGCCAAGGACGAAGTGGGCAGAGGCTCCTTCGGTGGCTTGGCCGCCTTCTACAGCCTCAATAACGCCGTCCTGCGGACAACGGGCTGAGATTCGAAGGCCGTCGCCGGGGATGCCGATGGCCTGGTGGTGGCTGGAGTTGATCGGGAGCCGGAGGAAGTCGTCCTGCTCTGGGGCCTCGGCAGGGGTGAGGAGAGTGCCGAGGAGAGAGTCTGGGGCGACTGCAGCAGCGTGGGCGATCGCTACGCTGCTCCCTGCAGCGTGATTTACGGGCAGCACGGTCAGGTCCTGGAGGAGAGTGCCGCCGCGCCAGACATTGAGGAACTGGATGCCGAAGCAGATGGCGAAGATGGGCTTGTAGAGGTTGTGGGCGTCCTGAATGAGGAGTTCGTCGACGTTTTCGCGGGGATTGTCGGCTGGGGCGCACTCGGGGATGGGATCCTGGCCGTACTTTTGCGGGTTGACGTCGGCTGGACTGCCTGGAAGGAGGACGGCCTGACAGGTGTTGATGAGATTGGCGATGGCGGTGGGAGTCGCGAGGAGGGGGATTTCGACAGGCTCACCGCCGCTGCGCTGGACGGCGGCGGCATATTGGGGCCAGGACCGCTGGTTATAGGCGAGGTCAGTGCTGGTTGGAACGGGGATGGCGATGCGGGGCTTCATGGTTCTTCGATGATATGACGTCTCCATGTTCCACGTGGAACATTTGTGGGGGACTCAGGCCGGAGCTACTGGCTTTGGGTGTACTGCGCGTAGGTGGCGGAGATGGAGTCGTAGATACGCTGCGTGAGCGCGTCCGCATCGCGTGAGTTGAGGCCGGTCGTGGGGATCGGGTCACCTACGACAATGAGGACCGGGCGCGGCTGGAGGGCGTAGACGTGGATCGGGAGGAGCTCGTAGGTGCCGACGAGCGTGAGAGGCACGATCGGGACCTGTGCCTTGATGGCCATATAGGCGCATCCGGACATCATGGTTTGGAGTTGGCCGGTGGCTGCGCGTCCACCCTCTGGGAAGAGTACAAGGGGGAGGCCGTGCTTGAGCGTCGCCACGCCCCGGTTGAGGCTGGCGACAAGCGAGCGGGAGCCTTTGGTGTCGACCGGCACCTGGCCGGAGCGGTTGAGATACCAGCCAATGAAAGGGACCTTCCAAAGAGATTGTTTGGCGAGGATGCGGAACTGAAAGGGAAGCTTCGCGAAGAGGACGGGGGTGTCCATGTAGCTGAGGTGGTTGGAGGCGTAGACGGCGGTCTCGTGCTCGTGCAGCTTCTCGCGGCCAACGATTGTGACCGGGGAGAGGCTGATGAGGAGAAGGGTGCGGGCCCAAACGTGCGCGATGGCATGCTGCTGGCGGCCAGACTTGTCCCAAAGGCCGCAGAGGAGAGAGATACAGCCGAAGCCGGAGGTGGCGAGAGCGATAAGGGGGATCGCGATCAGGTAGGAGAGCCAGCGAAGGACGAAGGATGGCTGCTTCGAGACGGTGGTGGTTGAAGGATTGTCCGGCTCGGATACAGACAAGATCTCGTGGGTTGGCGCCTTCGCCTCGGTTGAGACGAGAACGCCGTCGTTGCCCATTTTCTCTGCTGGCTTGTCTTCCAACTTATCTGTCATGTCTGTCATGGGAGAGTCGATTCTAGCTCTCCCGCAAGGTGGCGGATTTCGCCGACCAGATAGACCGAGCCGGTGGCGATGACGAGGCCGTCGGGCGGGGTGATGGCGCGGGCCTGGGCAAGTGCTGCAGCGAGATGAGGGGCGGCGTGGGCTGGGATATCGAGCGTGTGCGCAGCGGCCAGCAGATCTTCGATCCCGGCTGCGCGCGGATTGTTGATGGGGGCGAAGAGGATGTGGTCTTTGCTGCGTTCCGGGTCGCCAGAGGACGAATCGAAGAGGGGAAAGAGGATCTGGGCCATCTCCTGGAGATCTTTATCGCGGAGACAGCTGAAGAGAAGCGTGCGGGGGCGCGATTCGGGGAGCTGGGCGATCGCTGCGCGCAGGGTCCAGACTCCGGCGGGGTTGTGGGCTACGTCGACCAGGAGTTGTGGGCCTGCGGGGAAGGTAAAGAGTTCGAGACGGCCGGGCCACTGAGTGTTGCGGATGCCTGCTTCGATAGCTGTATTGGGTATTTTGTAACCTTCATGGTTACTTTTAGGTGAATTTTGGTCTGATTTGTAACTAGTTTGGTTGCGTAACTCCACTGCGGCGGCAATTGCGAGGGCAATATTGCGCCGCTGGTGATGGCCGGAGAGCGGAGAGTCGACCTCGAGTGATTCGCCTGCGACCGTGACGCTGTAGTGATTGGGAGGAAGCGGCTGCGGAGACGGAACGGCGTCGAGATGATGGTTTTCGTGTTGCGTTCTGGCTGGCGTGTGGGGGATGTAGTTGGCGGCGTTGATAGCGCGAAGATTGAGGGTTGCGGCAGCTTCGCCGATGGCCTGATTCGCCTCGGGGTGCTGGGGGAGTGTGATAAGGGTGCCGTTTTGGCGCAGGATGCCGGCCTTTTCGCGGGTGATCTCGGTGATGGTGTTGCCAAGGTAGTCCTGGTGGTCGAGGGCGATGTCGGTGAGGATCGACAGCAGCGGCTCAACGATGTTGGTGGCGTCGAGCCGGCCACCGAGGCCCACTTCGAGGATGGCGATGTCTACGGGGCGGTCGGCGGAGTCACTCGCCGCCACTTCTGGGACATCTTTTCCGGCGAAGTGGAGGAAGGCCACCGCGGTGAGTACCTCAAAGAAGCTGGGGGGATGCGGGAGGTCGGCGGATTCGACCAAGCGGCGGGCAGTTTCGTCGACCTGGAAGTAGAGGCGGGCGAAGTCTTCGTCTGGAATCTGGACGCCGTCGATCTGGATGCGCTCGTTAACCCGGAAGAGATGAGGCGAGGTGTAGAGACCGGTGCGGTAGCCAGCGGCGGTAAGGATGCTGGCAAGGGTTGCGGCGGTAGAGCCTTTGCCGTTGGTTCCGGCGATGAGCACTGAGGGGAAGGTGCTCTGCGGGTTACCAAGGGCGGAGGCGAGAACGCGCATGTGAGCGAGGTCGAATTTGCGCCGGGGCGCGTCTGGAGCGGAGGGCGCGAGTTCGTGGCCAAGTGCGTAGAGATTGTCGACCGCTGCAGCGTAGGACATGCCGCTATTTTAGGCGATTACGTTGGTCCAGGGGGCAGGGGTTACCAGGGGTGGATTGAGTTTCAACTGCTCTAACACGAAGGACCAGCCGATAACACGAAGGTGGGATGTCGAGCGAGGTTCGGCGGGGGGATAGTGGGGAATCAACAGTTGCAACATGCAATTCTTTGCAAGTTTGCAAGTTACTGCCGGGTTCACCCCTGGAAGGTTCAATAAGGCCTTTGGGGAGAAAAGGAGATGTTTATGCATATCGCATTAGGTGTTGCATTTGGAATGATTGCTACCGCCCCATTTGTCGGACGGTGGAGAGCCAATGTTTGGCTAAAGAAGCATATGCCTGAAGAACGAACGATGAAGAGCGTACCGGAAATTGCATAAGTAACATAACCATAGCCGTATCAAAGAACAGGACCGCTACCCGGTAAGGTGCGGTCCTTCCTTTTTGCCTGGAATCAGCTAGTTGAGGCGATAGATCTGGTAGTTGAGTGCCGTGGCAAAGGTGACCCAGGCCAGATAGGGGAGCATCAGAGCGGCGGCGAAGCGATCCACCTTCCAGAAACGCAGTATGGTGAGCGTGATAGCAACCACGAGGCACAGAATGACCACCAGGGCCGAAAGAAGCTGATGATAGTGGAAGAAGACCGGGGTCCAGAGGGCGTTGAGCAGGAGCTGGACGCTGAAGAGGTTGAGCCCGGCGATACGAGAGGCAGCGTGCGGGCCGGCTTTGGGGGTACGCCAGACGAGCCAGGCAGCGATGGCCATGAGGCCGTAGAGAGTCGTCCATACAGGCGCGAAGATCCAGTTGGGCGGGTTGAAGCTGGGCTTGGCGAGCGCGGCGTACCAGGTGGGAATGGCGGGCACGGTTGCCAGGGCACCCACCGCAGCGACGGCGTAGCAGACCAGGACGAACCCAAGGAGAGCAGCGAAGGGCTGGGCAGGTACGTCTTCGTTTCGAGTCGATGAGATCAAGGTCGTCACAAGGCGCTCCGGCTTCGGAGGAACCTTAGATTGGGTGACGAAAGACGGCGGGCAGTTGTATGGCTGCCCGCCGGTCGTTGCTATTTGCTGCTCTTGAGGACTACTTGGCGGCTGCCAGATCGACCTCGTGGATGAACTTCTCGATGAAGACCGAATCGGTGATCTGACCCTGGCTGACAGCATTCGTGCCGCCGGCATGGACGATGGTGAGGTCGGTAATGCCGATGAAGCCGAAGACGACGCGGAAGTAGGGGCCTTCGAGGTTGTAGGACTCGAGCGGCGACCCTGCGGTGTACTCGCTGCCGCTGGCGATGATGACGGTGACCTTCTTACCGGCTGCGAGGCCCTTGAGGCCCTCTGGGCCAAAGGCAAAGGTCTTGTTGAGGCGGACGATGTGGTCGATCCAGGCCTTGAGGACGGCCGGAACGTTGAAGTTGTACATGGGGGTGGAGATGACGACTTCGTCCGCGGCGAGCAGCTCGCCGATAAGCTCGTCGGAGATCTTGAGGGCGGCTTTGTGCTCGGCGGTGTGCTGATCAGGAGCGCTGAAGGCGCCGGCGATCCACGGAAGGTCGACGTAGGGGATCTTGGTGGTTGCCAGGTCGCGCGTGACGATCTCGCCGCCGACGTGGTTGGACTGCCACTCGGTCGCGAAGTGGTTACCGAGTTTGCGGGAGATGGAGTAGTCGCCGCGGGGGCTGACGTCGATCTTTAGGAGTGTCGCCATTTTGTAGCCTCGATCTTTTTGGATCGGCCGCGATGAGACGCGGCCACTGTCCATATAGATGTGGCGAAGATGGCTTTGATGCACGGGTAGACGAATTTACGGTGAAGAGTTCTCGCCCGCCCACAAACGATGAGCCCGCTACCTCTTCGAATATTCGGAGATGTAGACGACCTTGGAGGAGGTATGACGAACGTTTGTGGGGCCGGCGAGCCGTTCTGCACGAGAGAACTGAGGCGACGCTATCCAGGTGGGCAAACGAAACAGATCAAAGGGGTGTGCGGCGGCGGTTTTGTCACCACCTTGCTCGCGGGAGTGGTGGTCTCGGAGCTCGCCGAGAACGATGGAGCGCATGGTGGCGCGTTCGGGAGAGGAGCTGAGCTCCCAATAAAGGCGGAAACCTTGACCGCAAACGGTACAGTGTATGTCTTGGCGGAACTCTGATCTTCTGAGTAAGACCTGCATGGGTTGTCGTCCTGCGAGCTTTTTGCCCGAACTCTACTGGACAGCTACGAACACCGTTACAGTAGCCCGGGCCGAACGGCAGAGCTATAGCACGGTCGTGGCAACGGTATGGTTCCGTGGTAATGCTGCCGCCATAACTGATGGTTACCAGGTCAGGGGTCCGCTTCGGGGCGGTGCCTCGACGCGATTTGCAGCAACCATCTATTCTTGAAGATGTGAGCGAGCAGATGATCAAGATTCAGCTTCCGGATGGTTCAGTGCGCGAGGTTCCGCGCGGTACGACAGCGCACGATGTGGCGATGAGCATCTCGCCGCGGCTGGCTGCAGCAGTGGTGGTGGCGCGGATACGTCCGCTGACGCCTGTGGCTGTTGGGACGACTACGACTGATGAGACATCAGAGGCCGCAATGTATGGCGGCGCGGAGGGTGGCGAGCGGTTGGTGGACCTTGCGGCTCCGCTGACGGAGGATGTTGCGCTGGAACTGTTGAAGGAGAGCGATGAGGCTGCTCTTAAAGTAGTGCGGCACTCGGCGGCACATGTCATGGCGACGGCGATTCTGGAGCTGTTTCCGGAGACGAAGCTCGGGCATGGGCCGGCGACGGATGCCGGGTTCTTCTACGACGTCTATCGTGAGACGCCGTTCAGCGATGAGGATCTCGCTGCGATCGAGACGCGAATGGCTGAGGTTGTCGCGCGCGATGAGAAGTTTATCCGCGAGGAGGAGTCGCGCGAGATGGGCCTGAAGGACTACGCGGAGCAGGGCGAGTTCATGAAGGTCCACTTCATCGAGAAGTTTACGCAGCCGGGGGATGAGATCTCGCTCTACCGCAATGGCAAGTTCGTGGACTTCTGTCGAGGGCCGCATGTGCCTTCGACGGGGCGAGTGAAGGCGTTTAAGGTGACGTCGGTTGCCGGGGCGTATTGGCTGGGCGATGAGAAGAATCAGCAGCTGCAGCGGATCTACGGGACTGCGTTCTTCAATGGCAAGGATCTGGACGCCCACTTCAAGCGGCTGGAGGAGATCAAGGCGCGCGATCATCGTGTGCTGGGCAAGCAGCTTGATCTGTTCTCCATTCAGGAGGTCGCAGGATCGGGTCTGATCTTCTGGCATCCGAAGGGCGGCCTGATTCGCAAGACGATGGAAGACTGGATGCGCGAAGAATGTATCCGACGTGGTTACGATATGGTTTACACGCCACACATCATGCGCCGGGAGCTGTGGAAGATCTCGGGACATGAGGGGTTCTATTCGCAGAATATGTATCCGCCGATGGAGCTGGATGACGCGGAGTACAGGCTGAAGCCGATGAACTGTCCCGGACATATCTTGATCTACAAGAACTCGCCGCGCAGTTATCGCGATCTGCCGGTGCGGTATGCGGAGCTTGGAAATGTGTACCGATACGAGCGCAGCGGCACGATGCATGGACTGTTGCGTGTGCGCGGCTTTACACAGGATGATGCGCATATCTTCTGCACGCCATCGCAGATTGAAGATGAGGTGGTCGCGTGCATCGACTTTGCGCA
Source organism: uncultured Acidobacteriaceae bacterium (assembly GCA_963771625.1). Classification (GTDB taxonomy): domain Bacteria; phylum Acidobacteriota; class Terriglobia; order Terriglobales; family Acidobacteriaceae; genus Edaphobacter. The sequence goes on along the minus strand of CAVYUE010000013.1, from coordinate 139,834 downwards.
GAGCGTGCTGAAGACGTTCGGGTTTGAAGAGTTCAAGGTCGAGCTTTCGACGTGGGACCCGAACGATCGGAAGAGTTACACGGGAAGCGAAGAGCATTGGAACATGGCGATCAGTTCGCTGAAGTCTGCGCTCGATCGTAAAGGAATTCCGTTCAAGACGATTCCCGGCGAGGCTGCGTTCTACGGACCGAAGATCGATATCAAACTGGTGGATGTGCTGGGGCGTATGTGGCAGCTCTCGACGGTGCAGTTCGACTTCAATCTGCCGGCGCGGTTCGAGCTGGAGTACAAGGGCGAGGATGGAGAGCTGCATCAGCCGGTGATGGTGCATCGCGCGTTGTTTGGCTCGGTGGAGCGGTTCTTTGGGGTGTTGATCGAGCACTACGCCGGAGCGTTTCCGCTGTGGCTGGCCCCGGTGCAGATTGGGATCGTGCCGATCTCAGAGAAGCACATAGAGTACGCCGCAGGAGTGAAGGCGAAGCTGGAAGCCGCAGGGTTCCGCGTGGAACTCGATGTGCGGAATGAGAAGATGAACGCCAAGATTCGCGAGTTCACGCTGCAGAAGATACCGTTTGTGCTGGTGATGGGAGATAAGGAAGCGGCGACCGAGGCCGTGAGCGTGAGAACGCGAGGCAAGGGCGATGAGGGAAGCGTTTCACTCGTCGACTTTATCGAGAGGGCGAAGGGGTTGGTGGCTTCGAAGGGCGTTGCACTCTGAGGTTTGCGTGTGAGGTTTGACGATGGCTTCGCTCTCTGACGAAGACCGGGCAGCGGCGATTGCGATTCTCGAGGAGCTGCGCGGAAGGATCGCTGCGGTCGTCGGCGAGGACCGCGAGCGGTTGTTTCAGATGCGACGCTACATCCTGAAGCGGCTGGAGTTCGATGAGCGCGGGACGCCGACGCAGCGACGCAAGTTGAAGGACGCGAAGCGAAAGAGTCAACATGGACTGTGCGCGTTATGCCAGGAGGCGTTGCCGGAGCGAGGAGCGGAGTTGGACCGGTTTCGGGCGATCGATGGGTATACTTCAAGGAATACACAGCTGGTTTGCCATAGCTGCCATCAGAAGGCCGAGGCGGAGCGTGGATTTGCTTGACATCTGTGTACGATTCGAAGCTGCATCAAACTGAAAAGAACCTTGATGCAACCGTAAGAAAGCACTACCTTAGTGGGTCGGTGCACGCATGTGACTTTTCGATTGAGTGCGTGGCTAAGAGAACGGTAGAATTTTTTCTACGGGAGTTCCATGTTTACGATTAGCGACAGCGTTCATATTAATGCTCCGATCGAGCGGTGCTTTTTGCTCTCGACCAATATCGAGCTAGTGGGACGAACACTGGGGATGAAACCGATCGAAGGCAAGACCAGCGGCTTGATTGAGGATGGTGACAGACTGTTGTGGGCCGGATGGAAGTTCGGCTTTCCGCAGATGCATGAGAGCCTGATTACTAAATTTGAGCGGCCTGTGTTCTTTCAGGACACGATGGGGCGCGGCCGGTTCCGGAAATTTCAGCACGACCACCATCTCTACTACATGGATGGACGCACGGTATTGAACGACAAGCTGCGATTTACGATGCCGTTCGGCTGGTTTGGGGATCTGGTGGGGCGTTTTGTGCTGGTGCCACACATCTCGCGGCTGCTACGGCGGCGGATGCGCCTGCTGAAGCGTGTGGCGGAGAGCAACGAGTGGCGGCGATATGTGCCGGAGAACGCGCGATCGACTACGAAAACTGCATCCCGTTAGATTGCGCACCAGAGAAATTCTTTAACGGCATCTGACAGGCAGAGTCGGCGGACGTGCGCATCTTTGCATCTCACACCATGAGGTGTGGCTATGAACGCTGTCGTTCTGCATGAGTATGGTGGGCCGGACAAGTTGAAGTATGAGACCGCTCCTGATCCCGTGGCCGGCAGGGGCGAGGTGCTGGTTCGAGTGACAGCCAGCAGTGTGAATCCAATCGACTACAAGATGCGAAGCGGAGAGGCAAAGGCGCGTTTTCCGTTGCAGCTTCCGGCAATTATCGGGAGAGATATCTCCGGGATTGTGCGAGAGGTGGGCGAAGGGGTGAAAGGATTTGCCGCCGGAGATCGAGTGATGGCGTTTACCGAAAAGGCCTACGCGGAGCTGGTGGTGGTGAAGGCGAAGGACCTTGCCCGCGTGCCGGAGAAGCTGGATCTGGTGGAGGCGGCGGCGCTGCCTTTGGTGACGTTGACCGGAGAGCAGCTCATTACACGAGGAACGAAGATTCAGTCTGGGCAGACGGTGCTGGTGACTGGAGCGGTTGGTGGTGTGGGGAGATCTGCTGTTTGGACCGCGAAGAAGGCCGGCGCCGTGGTCATTGCAGGTGTCAGGAAGTCGCAGCTGAAGGACGCGGAGGCGCTCGGGGCAGATGAAGTACTGGCACTGGATGATGCAGCAGCGATGGAGAAGCTCGGATTTGTGGATGCCGTGGCCGACACGGTGGGTGGCGAGACCGCGGAGAAGCTTATGGGCAAGGTAAAGCCGGGCGGAGTCTTCGCTTCGGTTCTCGGCGGGCCGGGAAATGGGAAGCTGCATCCCACCGTGAGAATCGAGTCCGTTCGAGCTGAGCCGGACTCGCCGAAGCTTGAGGCTATGGCGAAAGATGTGGTGGCGGGCAAGTTTAAGGTTCCAATCGACCGGATGGTTCCTTTATCTGAGGCCGGGGAGGCACAGGCTGCAGCGGAAAAAGGCGGAGTAGGCAAGATATTGTTACTGGCGTAGTGTTAATTGCATTGCGCTATGCCCTGAGCAATTAACCGGTGACGTCCCATGGAGAGGGTTCGATCAGCGACCTGGATTGATGCGCCGGTAGAGCGATGCTTCCTGCTTAGTTTGAGTGTGGATCTCCATACTGCGTCGGCACACTCCTCACGAGAAAAAGCCGTCGCCGGCGTCACGTCCGGGCTGATCGGTAAGGGAGAGACGGTGACGTTCCAAGGGCGGCACTTTGGGCTCAAGCTAAAACACACCAGCAGAATCGAGATACTGCGGCCTTGCTCTCACTTTCGGGACATCATGGTTTCAGGTCATTTCAAGCACTTCGAGCATGACCACTACTTCGCGGCCATGAACGACGGCACCCGTATGCGGGATGAGATTCGATTTTCCGCGCCATGGGGGATCCTGGGAAGGCTTGCCACAAAGACGTTTCTGCGCCGACACCTTGCAGCATTTCTGGCGGAACGCAATGCGTTACTGAAGCGGGTGTCGGAGTCCGAGGAGTGGCACCAGTATCTGGACGGTCGGTCGGTGGCGACGATAGCGGTGCCTCATCAAGACACAGAAGCGGGTGGCTGGGACGAGTCAGGCTTACTGCGGGGTTCGCAGAGCTAAAGCCTGTTATTCACTTTCATCTGAGCGGGCACTTTTCATGGAGTATTTTTCCAGAGCCTTGAGGCGTGAGCGGAGTCGGTGGTAGGCGAGGATATACTTCTTCACAACCCCATCATGAAGCGCCACGTCCTCATCTTCGGTCTCGTCGGCGGCCTCCTCATCGCCGTCCTTCAATACACCGAATACCGCTTCGTCATCATCGAGCACTCGGTCGAGCTCTACAGCGGACTCGTCGCCATCCTCTTCGCGACCTTTGGCATCTGGCTCGGCCTCCGCATCACGCGCGGTCGCGAAACCATCCGCGAAACGGTCGTGGTGAGGGAGGTGCTTGTGCCAGCCGAAGCCCCGGCACTCGAACCGTTCGCTCCCAATGCGGCCCAACAGCAGACCCTCGGCATCACGGCGCGGGAGCTCGAAATCCTCACCCTTGTGGCCCGCGGCTTCAGCAATCGCGAGATCGCCACGCAGCTCTTCGTCTCCGAAAACACGGTCAAGACACACTGTGCCCGCGCCTTCGACAAGCTCGGAGCCGCCCGCCGCACCCAGGCCGTCCTGCGCGGCAAAGAACTCGGCCTGCTGCCCTGACCCCGTCACGCAAAACCCGACCGCGTCACCCGAAAGCATGATTTCCGCTCTATTCCTGCAAAATCATACGAAAGGATGACGACATCAGGCCCCGTAACACTGCATCGTGACTCCATCCTCACTCGCATCCCCTCATATTCAGGAGCCTCACATGAAGAAAACCGTCCTCACCTTTGGCCTCATCGCCGGCGTCATCATCTCCGTCCTGATGGACGGCTCGGTTCTTCTCGCCGACAAGATCGGCTCCGGCCACAGCCTGATTCTTGGCTACGCCAACATGGTAGCGTCGTTCCTGCTCGTCTACTTCGGCATCCGCAGCTATCGCGACAACAAGCTCGCAGGCCAAATCTCCTTCGGCCGCGCCTTCGCCTGCGGCATCCTGATTACCCTCATCACCACCGTCTTCTACGTCGCCACGTGGGAGATCATCTACTTCAACTTCATACCCCACTTCATGGACGGCTACTTCGCCGCGCAGATTCACAAGGTTCAGTCCTTAGGACTTGACCCCGCCACGACCGCCGCGAAGGTCGCTGCCATACAGCACTCTCAGCAGCTCTACCAGAACCCCTTGGTCAACATGGCCTATACCTTCATGGAGCCGCTGCCCGTCGGCCTCATCATTACGCTCATCTCCGCTGCCGTCCTCCGCCGCAAAACTCCTGTCGCCACCACCGCTTCCGCAGTCGACCACATCAATCAAAAGGCCGAGGCGTAACCCAACCTTCCCAGCGAGGAGTCACACATATTGTTTTACTTGGTGGCCCGGGGAGCCTATACTCGGCACCTCCACAGGGAGCCCGACTTCTTATGAAAAAACTACAGCAGCTTCGGTCGATGGTCCTGCTTCTGTTTATCGCGATCCTTGGCAGTACCTGGGGAGCTCAGCGTGCGCATGCTGACATCGTAAGCGAATATACGGGAACCTGGGACGCAGGCCCGTATGGCTATGGTGGTGCTAATCAGGATGAGAGCGCCGGCCCCGTGTTTTTTTATGGTTTCGGCGCAGATGGCTCACACGAAGCGTTCTTTTTCTCCAGCCCCGTGACGGATGGCACGCTGAACCCCGGCTGCAGCTCTTACCCTTGCGGCGTCAGTTGGTCTGGGACGTTCGTGGGCGGCATTATGAATATGTCTATCGACACGGATGCCCCGACCTTCACGGCCACAATCACCGGTGGTTCCTATTCCGGAGATCAGGGCGGCCTCGAACCCTACTACCCCTGGTATTCATACGGGGACGAACAAACCTTTACCTTTACATCGGCCCCATGGGGGGACGACTGGACGTCCACGGGTACTTTCACTGGCGGCTTCGGCGGCGACGGGGCTCTCTTTAGTGGCTTTGGAACTCTAAGCATGACAACAACTACAGCTCCGACTACAGTTCCCGAACCCGGTGGCATCACCCTGCTGGGCACAGGAATGGTCCTGGTTGTGGCCTCCCTGCGGCGCAGATTAAGGAACAGTTCTCCCGTCGCATAAGGCGAAGTACTTCGAAGACCCCTGATTTTCAACTTCCATGCGTGCAATGGATGAGGTCTAGTAGCGGCGGCGGAAGCTGTTGCGGATGGCGCGGGTGCGGTCTTCCGAGGACGGCGCTGCAGGTTGCGCAGGCTCAAAGCCTTCGGGATAGAGAACGACGAAGCGGCGAGGTACTTCGCCTGACGAGGCTGTCGGGAGACCCGACTTCGCCAGAGCCAGATGCAACATGCGGCGCTCCCGCGAGGTCATCGGAGGGAAAGAGTAGGGTCGGCCGGTATTGCGAACCGTCTGGATTGCGGCATCGGCTGTCAGGTGAAGTTCGCGGTCGCGATTGGCTTTGAAGCCCTGGGCATCGAAGGAGACGAGGTCGTGGTCCTCGGGCTCGAGACGAAGGATCTTGGCGGCGACGTGCTCGATGGCATGTAGAAGTTCACCGTTGCGAGCCAATAGAAGGGGTGTATCGGGGCCGCTGAATTCGACCTTGATACAAGGTGCGGGGTCGGAGGTTGGTAGATCAGACTGGACTGCCCCACCGACTGAACCGTCAGTGTTGGGTTGCACTTGGCCGTTGCAGGCAAGGATTTCAAACTCTAAATCGAGACCACCTGTGTCCGTTAGAACCTTCAGGTAGTCCGTGATCTTTTTTTCTGCCTGGCCCTGGTTATCGAAAGGGTTCTTCATTTTTGAATATGCTGCATTTTCTGCCTTGTTTCTTTGACTATACAAAATTACTGGATACGTTGACGCGTGAGCCTGCCTGAAAGTTCCAAGGCCGGGAAACTATCGTTTTCCCGAAATGGTCGCGGGAGTTCCGGCCTTGCGGCGGGCTCGCTTGGCGGCGATCTCGCGCATCTCACGGCCAATGCTGGTGCGGTTCATGACCGACTGCTGAACAATGCTGATGAGATTACCAATCGTCCAGTAGAGAGCCAGGCCGGAGGCGTAGTTCCACGTCATGTAACCGGAGACGGCGGGCATCATGAAGGCCATCATCTTCTGCTGCTGAGGATCGACACCCGGGGATGGCGTGTAGAACTGCACCAGGAACTGGCTGACGATCATGATGATCGGAAGAATGTGGTACGGGTCGGCGCTGGAGAGGTCGGGAAGCCAGAACCAATGGGACTGGCGGAGCTCGACGACCTTAGGAAGCATGCTGAAGAAGGCGAAGAGGAGCGGCATCTGGATCAGTGTGGGGATACAACCGCCAAACATGTTGACGCCGTTGTCCTTCTGCAGCTTCATGATCTCGATGTTCATCTCGTTGCGCTTCGGATCAGTCGCTTTGTACTTTTTGTAACGCTCCTTGATCGCGTCCATCTGGGGCTGGATACGCTGCATCTTGAGACCGCTCTGCATGGTTTTAACGCGGAGAGGAAGGATGAGCAGATTGATCAGGACGGTGAGCAGGACGATCGACCATCCCCACGCGCCGGGCCAGCCGGAGACAACGTGTCCGTGTATGAACTGGAGCGCGAGGAAGAGGTATTTGCCGATGGGGCCGAAGAAGCCGAAGTCGAGCAGCGGCTCGAGCGAGATAGTGTTGCCGGTTGCGTGGATTCCGCGGAGGACGTTCACGGCCTTAGGTCCAACATAGACGCGGGTCTGGGTGCGGCCGCTGGTATCGCCGAGCGCCGCTCCGAGGATCGGAACCTCGATGGCCCCCTTGGCTGGTGCGCCTGCGCCGAGGCCGGTACGGCGGATGGTCTTGGCCACGTCGAGCTGATTGTGGAGGGTAGCGATAGTCGAAGTGTCGGGCGAGTCAGGCAGGAAGATCGCAGCGAAGTAGTTATCGCTGGTGCCGGCCCAGTCAAAGGGTCCGTTGAGGGTTTCGCCGCCGGAGACCTTCTTTGCGGCGAGGTGCTCCTCTTTGGAGTGGCGCGCGATATCGAGCTGCGCACCGGCATAGGCTGAGGCGTTGTCCTGATCGCCGAAGCCGCCGGGCCAGTTGATGAGGGCACGAACCGGAGCGCCATTGCGTGTGACCTGCACGTCCGCATGGAGAACGTAGGTCTCATCGAAGGAGAAGGTCTTACGGACCTGCGTGGCGCCGTCAGAGTAGTTGAAGGTGAGGCTCGCAGGCGCTGCTAGATTGCCAGTGGCCGAGGGAACATACAGCGCCTGGCTGAGGCTGGTCGTGAGCGCGGCGTCGTAGGTGTAGAGCGAGAGTGGATAACCGAACTTCTGGGCCGCGTCGGTGTGGATGATGTTGAGCGGTTTACCGTCGCTGTCTTTGTACTGCTTGAGGATCCAGCTCGAAACCTGACCACCGCGATTGGTAAAGGTAATGCGGTAGAGCTCGTTCTCAACGACGGTCGTGGACTCGGCGGGAGCCTGAACGGTTGGCACGGAAGACGCAGCAGCCGAAGGGGCAGAGGAGGCGACGGGGGAGCTCGTTACGGCGGGAGTCCCCGGCTGCGCGGCGGTCGGTGAACCCGATGGCGTGCTCTGCGTGGCGTTAGGCGATGCAGTCTGGGGGTTGTTCTTGGCGCGGAAGTACTGCAGGCCAAAGAAGACGGTGACCAGGACGAGCATCATGACGACGAGCGATTTGTTGTCGCCGCCGCCCTGTTGATTGGGGTTCTTGAACTCTGCCAAAAGAGACTTCCTATTCTTTGCTGACTTTCGCTGACGTCTGAGTGGTCTCAGAGACGCTAGCTCTATGGTAAATGGTCTGTGGGAATGGGGACGGATGGGGTCGAACCGGAGTTTCGCGAGGCGACCGGTTCGGGAACTGGATCCAGGCCGCCTTTAGCAAAGGGATGGCAGCGGGCGACGCGGCGAAGCGCAAGCCATGAACCTTTGAAGACACCGAATCGGACAAGGGCGACGTAGGCGTACTCCGAGCAGGTGGGCAGGTAGAGGCACTGGCTGGGACTGAAGGCATGGAGGATCGGGGACAAGACTGATTTGTAGAGGCCGTAGGCCATCCGGACTGCGAGGCTGGGCTGAGGGTCGCTCATTTTGATTCTGAAGAGATCGCCGGAACTACCGCCCGATCCTGGCTCGATCTGGCTGAGCCGCTTCTGTGTGGGCCTTCGTTCTGCTTGCCTGCGGCCTTTTGGATGGCGCGAAACACAGTGGCAACCTCGCGCTCGAGCGTTGGGAAGTCGAGATCGATGACGCTGCGGCGTGGGTGAAGAATCACGTCGACGGGAGAGTTAAGCGCGGAAAGATTGTTGCGGACAGCCTCGCGCATGCGGCGCTTGATGCGATTGCGGTCGACCGCCTTACCCATCACCTTGCCAACGGTGAGTCCCACGCGTGGTCTGGTGGCGTCGACGTCGCGAAGTGCTTTGCCGTCTGGTCCCAGCAGTGGGCGCAGCGTAAAAAAGTAGCTCATCTGCTTCCCAAACTGCTTGCGGCTCGCCTTGTAAACGCGTTGGTAGTCCGCGTGTTTACGTAGACGAAAGATCGAGTTGGGGGTGGGGGTCATAGAAGCCGCTGCAGGCGATATTGCGTGCTCTCTCCATGGTACAGGTTGCTGGCGAGAGTTTGAGACACCGCGTTCGCCGCCACAGACGAACAAAAGCCCGCCTAGCCCGGCGGGCTTTCATTGGGCGTTTTCACGCTCAAACTCAACTTCTTCCTTCACCTAAGTTTGAAGGAGCTTCCTTATTTCTTATTACCGGTCTGAGAGTTATCTTTCACGGACGTGCCCTGGCCGGGCTTATTCTGCGTTCCGGTGTTTCCTCCCTGGTTGCTGCCATGAGACGGACTATTTTGATTGCCTTGGTTCGGAGGGTTCATATTCTGTGCCATATCGATACATCTCCTTTGCCGGCCAACGCTCTTCGTGCGTTTCGCAGTGCCGACATGCAATAGGAGGCCTCAGTTTCAACGTTGGTTGCCCATCCAAACCGATTTGTTAGTCCCGGTAGACATGGAGTTAGGTGAGATACACGCCCGCCCGAAAATCATGTTTTGAATGTGGAAGATAAGAAACCGCCAGCAAAAAGACGCAGGCCATTGAAGCGAGAATTACCCCGCCTCAATGGCCTGTCTTTATTTCATAAGATCTGTTGGGCTGATTCGCATCCGCTAAGTTCCGGACGCAATACGGACGAACTAGTCGCGGAAGCCTGCGCTGACGGCGATCTTGTGACGGCCCTTCGCGCGACGGCGGCTGAGCACTGCGGCACCTGCCTTGGTCTTCATGCGGGTAAGGAAGCCGTGAGTCTTGGCGCGGTGGCGGCGGTTGGGTTGAAAGGTACGCTTCGGCATGACAAAAAACTCCTGCGCAGGGTAGAACACCTGCTCAAACTTTTAGGCTGTTGCAACAATCTCTGAGTATACCCGATTGGACCGGATTTTCACAGGGGGATCGGCCCACATTGCACCGAACACCGAGATTCTTAAGTGTTATAGAGCGCAAGACCGCCGTTGCGTAAGTTGGGTGGCGCCTGCTCGTAGGTGTCCTGCAATACCCGTATCATACGGCAGGGGTCAGTGCGTAAGAATGACGCGACCACCACTGCTTTTTTTCGCTTTAGCGTGCCTGATTTTCTGTTCTTCACTGGTTATGGTGCAACTTGTTTTTTTTGATAAGAGACCGTGAAAATGGCTCTCTTTTCCGTGCTACTATCGAACCCGATTCGCAAGACGTTTTTCTGCACGCCCAGCCGTTCCGCACTCTGCTTTACGTTGAACTACTCCTCTCCGCAACCTGATATGTGATGGGTGCCCAGCGGAGAGAATTCTGGCAACACAGGATCGTCTCCACTTGTCTGCAAGGGCAGGAGTGGACTCCTATTTGCTATTTGATCGCGCGAGGCTGCGCGACTGTACGAAGTGCCACGGTCTGGTTTGGAACAGGAAACAAGACAAGGAAACTAGAGAATGTCATTCGTTCCGACGGCCACCGCCGTATTGAATTATTGGGTCCGTATTCTGGCTGCCCTTGAGAAGAAGATCAACCGCCAGTCGTACGAGACGTGGCTCAAGCCGACTCGGTTCTCACATCTTGAGGGCAAGAAGCTTTTTGTTCGGATCCCCTCGACTGACTTCCAACATATTGGCGACCGCTATGCCGACCTGATCCAGGAGGCCATCGATAACCTCGGGCTGGATGTCGAAGCGGTGACGTTTACAACGCCGGAACAGGATCCGCGTGTCCCAAAGGTCCGCGAGGACGGCGGCTTTGCGCCCGTGCCAAGTCACAGTCAGAGTGCGCCTCGGCAGGGACGGCTGAGTGGAGCGATGGGTTCCAACAGTGTCGTGCAGCCGACGCCGGAGCAGGCACGCTTCGACTGGAGCGCAGCATCGCAGTTGAATCCGCGGTATCAGTTCGATGCGTTCGTGATTGGGAGTGGGAATCAGTTCGCGACCGCTGCAGCACAGGCCGTCGCAGAACGGCCCTCGAAGGCCTACAACCCGCTGTTCCTCTATGGCGGCGTTGGAATGGGCAAGACCCACCTGATGCATGCGATCGGTCACGACGTGAAGCGCCGACAGCCGCATGCTTCCATCAGCTACGTCAGCGGCGAGAAGTTCACCAACGAGATGATCAACTCGGTCCGCTACGACAAGATGACCGGCTTCCGCGACAAGTTCCGCAACGTCGACGTCCTGCTGATCGACGACATTCAGTTTCTCGCCGGCAAGGAGCGCACGCAGGAGGAGTTCTTCCATACCTTCAACACGCTCCACGAGAGCATGAAGCAGATCGTCATCGCGAGCGACCGTCCTCCGAAAGAGCTCGCCGACTTTGAAGATCGTCTGCGCTCGCGCTTCGAGTGGGGATCTGATCGCCGACATTCAACCACCGGATCTGGAGACCAAGGTCGCGATTCTGCAGAAGAAGGCAGAGAGCGAACAGACGCAGCTCCCCACCGACGTCGCCATGTTCATCGCCTCGAACGTCCGCACCAACGTGCGCGAACTCGAAGGTGCACTCGTGCGCCTCATCGCATGGTGCAGCATGCACGGCGTAGAGATCACCCTCGCGGTAACCCAGCAGTGCCTCAAGCAGTTCATCGACACGCAGGTCCGCAAGATCACCATCGAGACCATCCAGCGCACCGTCGCCGAGCAGTTCGGCATGCGCGTCGCAGAGTTGAAGCAGAAGAACAACTCACGACAGATCGTCGTACCGCGGCAGATTGCAATGTTCCTCGCCAAGCAGTTGACCGAGGCTTCCCTTCCCGAGATCGGTCGTCAGTTCGGCGGCAAGCACCATACCACCGTGATGCACTCGATCTCGAAGATCGATGAGCAGCGCCGGGCGGACAAGGATCTCAACCGCACCATCAATAAGTTGATGGAGACGTTGAGCTAGGCAAATCAAACTGGGGCGGATGCATCTCTCTCACTGAGGTGCTTCGCTTGAGTACTGTGAGCCAGACGGAAGTAGCGAATGACTCCAGTGCGAAGAGCGTGCCTGCTCTCCAGTGGCTGAACTTTCTCGTAGCCGACATTCAAACTGGGCTCGGTCCATTTCTGGCAGCCTATCTCGCTGCGAGTCATTGGAATCCTAGCGATATCGGTTTTGCACTGACCCTTGGTGGCCTGGTCACTGTCTCTGCGGGACCGTTTGCCGGGGCTCTGATTGACGCCAGCAAAAGTAAGCGGGGACTGATCGCTGGAGCGGTCGGACTTTTGGCGGCAGGGGCTGCGCTGCTCACCACGGGTACGCACTGGTCACAAGTTGCAGTGGCGCAGACACTGATTGGTGCGGCAGGGGCAGTCCTGCTGCCGGCTTTGGCCGCGATCACACTCGGGATGGTTGGGCCGAAGTTATTTGATCGCCAGTTCGGCAAAAACCAAAGTTACAACTCGGCAGGAAACGTTGCGACAGCTCTGCTGCTTGCGGCTGTGAGCTATCTGCTCGGCGTCAGGAGCATCTTTTTCGTGGCGGCTCTTTTATCTGTGCCTGCGCTGCTTGTGCTTCGCAGAATCGATCCTGCGGAGATCGACAATGAGCGCGCGAGAGGTGAGAGAGCCAAGGAAGATCATCCCGAACCATGGTGGAGAGCTCTGTTTCTCGACCGGACATTCACAATATTTCTTGCATGCGCGTTCCTCTTTCATCTCGCAAACGCCGCGATGCTGCCGGAGCTGGGCGAGATGCTGGCCCGAGGAAGCGCGAAGATGAGCGCTCCATTCATGTCGGCCTGCATCATCGTCACGCAGGTTGTGATCGCATGCAGCGCTGGCTGGATAGGAAAGATGGCGAGTGTGCATGGAAGGAAGCCGCTGCTGCTGATAGGGTTTGGCGTTCTCCCTGTGCGTGGAGTGCTGTATACCCTGACGCACGCCACATGGGCGCTGATTGGGATACAGGTGCTTGACGGAGTAGCGAACGCAATCTTCGTGGTGGTGTCGATCTTGGTCGTGTCGGATCTGATGCGGAAGACAGGACGCTTCAATATGGCGCAGGGTGCACTGGGAACAGCGGTTGGATTAGGCGCTGCACTCAGCAATGCACTTGGCGGCGTGTTGGCGCACCGATTTGGTTTCTCCGCTTCGTTTCTCGGTCTCGCTGCAATTGCTGCGATTGCGTTCAGCCTTCTGTGGGCAGCTGTTCCGGAAACGAAGCAGACGCAACCGGCCAAAACCTAGAACGTTCTGTTTCATCGAGAGACCAAAATCGCTGTCCGCTTTTTTCCCTAACGGACCGCGCAAATAGAGTGTCTCGCTCTGGTCTACAATTGCGACTTCATACGAACATCCCAAAACTCAACATTCAAAAGGACAAATCATGAGTACGAGCACGACCGTGACGCCGGAACGAATCATGCAGTTTACCTGGGGATATGTACCCACCCTTCTGCTGGAAACTGCAATACACCATCGCATCTTCGATGTGCTGGATGCCGGGCCGAAGACGGTGAAGGAGACTGCGGCGGCAACGGGAGCGTCCGAGCGCGGGCTGCGAACCGTCATGAACGCGCTGGTCGGTTTGAACTTCCTTGCGAAAGACGGTGAACGGTACGCGTTGACGCCGGAGAGCGACGCGTTTCTCGTCAGCACCAAGCCCAGCTTTCAGGGCGGCATTCTGAAGCATGCGAGCGCGCAGTTGATTCCGAAGTGGCTTCGCCTGAACGAAGTCGTCCAGACAGGCAAGCCCACGGCGGCGGTCAATCAGGAGGGTGCAGGGAGCGATTTCTTTCAACAGTTTGTTGTGGATATATTTCCTACGAGCTATCCGTCAGCGCAGGTGCTTGCGAAGAATCTTGCGTTGAACAACTCAGCGACACCGGTGCGCGTGTTGGATCTCGCGGCAGGCTCTGGCGTATGGGGTATCGCGCTCGCTCAAAGCTCGGACAAGGTCACCGTAACAGCGGTGGATTGGATTGACGTGCTGCCCGCGACGAAGAAGACGGTGGCCCGATTTGGACTGTCTGACCGGTTCACATATATCGCAGGCGATCTTGACTCGGCCGACTTCGGCAAGGGTCATACCGTTGCAACGCTGGGCCACATCCTGCACAGCGAAGGCGAGGCGAGAAGCAGAAATCTGCTACGTAAAGTGTTCGACGCGCTCGCACCGGGCGGGACCATCGCTATTGCCGAGTTTCTGGTGAACGAAGATCGAACCGGCCCGGTCGGCTCTCTCTTCTTTGCCGCGAACATGCTCGTGAACACCGACGAGGGAGATACCTTCTCGTTCGAAGAGATCCGTGAGTGGTTGAAGGATGCGGGCTTCACGAACGCGCGGTTGCTCGAAGCGCCAGGGCCTTCGCCGTTGGTTCTCGCTACGAAGCCTTAGCCAAAAATAAAGTTGCGAAATGTGGCGTATTTTTTGTCGCTGGTAAACGTGGTGCTAAGCCACCACGTTTACCACGCAAATCACCACAAACTGACCACGAAAACACCACGTTTTGGACACCGTTTTTCGCAAATACCCCTGCAAAAACGCACACTTCACCAGCGCCAAAAAAATTGGCTATTTAGGTAGATATTTTTCGGGAATCGGTTTCGTCGGCGACTCGGCATCCCAGAAGATGTTGACCACCCAGTAGCGGTCGCCATCCTTGAGAAGCTGGAAACTGTTGATGCCGCGGGCAAAAGGAGTGGCGTCGTCAGCGTTGTGACGAGACTCATAGGTGCTCCAGATCTGCACGATATTGCCATATTGCTCGATATCGTTGTGAATCGAGCGCTCAAAGAATCCAGCGCTCGTCATACGGCCATTGCTGCGCGCGATATAGCCGTCAATCGTAAGAATCACAGCATCCGCATGGCCCGCGGTGGTCTCCCTGGCTGGGATGAGCCGTGCATCCGGGATGAAGAGCGACCGCATGCGATCCCAGTCACGTGCCTGCCCCTTAGGGCCAGAGATAACGTTGTAAACAGCGGCAAGAATGGCCTCAGGAGACTTCACGTCTTCCGGCTTAGCGACGGGCCAGCCGGGGTGCCCAGCAATCGAGCCTACGAGTGGAGCAGGCGTTGCGGGAGCGGCAGGGGCTGGGGTCTGGGCGATTGCTGCAATGCTGCCGAGGGCGAGAACAGCGATGATCGTGCGCTTGACTTGCTTCACATGAACTCCTTTGAGGGACAGAGCTACTTTACTGCGAGGAGAGAGATTCCGGTTAACGGAGCCGGCAGAGAGCAATTGCGGTTGCGGAGTTTGAGTCGAGAAGCATAGCCTGTGGAGCATGCGAAAGACCCTTCTTCTCCTTGGAACTCTATGCGGCGCAGTGTGCGCTGCCTTAATGCCGGCTGGTATCGCCAATGCCCAATCGATGCCGGATATGCCGGCCGAGCACCACCATCACCATGATGACGACGCTCCAGGAATGGACGAGAAGCTTGGGCGGGTTTCGTTCCCGACCTCGTGCGCGGCGCGGTCACAGGGGCCAATGGAGCATGGCGTGGCGATGCTGCACTCGTTTGGATATACCGGGGCGGAGATGCAGTTTCGTGCGATCGCAAAGGATGACCCGACGTGCGCGATGGCGCATTGGGGCGTGGCGATGACGAAGTACCAGGAGTTGTGGGGAGAGCCGGAACCTGCAGCATTGAAGACAGGGGCAGAGGAGATGGCAGAGGCTCGCAGGTTAGCTGCGCCACCCGCAGTGGTGACGGCGCGGGAGCAAGCGTACATAGGGGCTTTGAGTGCGTTCTTCGAGCCGAAGGATGCGACGTTTCAGCAGCGTGCGGATGCGTACGAGGCGAAGATGAATGCGTTGCATGCTGCGTATCCAGCCGATGTGGAGGGCGCGGCCTTTGACGCGCTGGCGATTCTGGCGGCGACTCCGCCAACGGATACATCGCTGACCCATGAGCACGAGGCACTGGCGATTTTGATTCCGCTGTTTGAGGCGCATCCGGATCATCCGGGGCTGGCGCACTACATCATCCACACGTGCGACACGCCAGCGCTGGCGCCGGAGGGTCTGCAGGCGGCGCGGGAGTACGCGAAGATTGCGCCTGCGTCGGCCCATGCGCTGCATATGCCGGGGCACATCTTTGCGCGGCTGGGGATGTGGCAGGAGGATATCGATTCGAACCTGGCTTCGGTGAAGGCATCAGAGAAGGCGGAGGCCGCGGGACAACCCGGGGCGGCGCACCAGATGCATGCGCAGGAGTTCCTGATCTATGCCTACCTGCAGGTGGGACAGGATAAGAAGGCCAAGGAGCTGACGTTCAACATGCGTTCCGTTGGAGCGCGTATGGAGGCGATGCCGACCATGGATGATATGAAGCACGGAGGCAACCGTCTGGATAACGAGGTGCGAGCGGTATACGGCATCGAGATGCACGACTGGAAGACGCTGGCCGCGGAGACCCCCGCACCGGGTTCGAAGGAGTATCTGAAGTTCGACACGTACTGGGGTCAGGGCGTTGCGGCGGGACATCTGAAGGATGCGAAGCTGGCGGCTTCGGCGCTGGCGGAGTTTGACAAGGGAGTTGAGGCGCTGAAGAGGTCTCCATATGCTGGACGCGTCAGCTCGATGGAGGTGCAGAGGAACGAGATCGTGGCGTGGCAGGCTTACGCGGAGAACAAGCCGGACGTGGCTGTGTCGGCGATGCGCAAGGCCGCCGACCAGCAGGACAAGTTGGGACAGGGTGAGGTGGACATTCCGGCGCGGGAGATGCTGGGCGATCTGCTTACGATGGAGAACAAATCGGAGGAGGCGCTAGTGGAGTACAAGATGGCGCTGAAGCTTAGCCCGAACCGGCTGAATGGGCTGCTGAGCGCCGGCATGGCTGCGGAAGAGGCGAAGAAGCCGGAGGAGGCGCGGGCGTACTACACGGCGGCAGCACGACAGACTGACTTCGGCAAGAACAGCCAGAGGACGGATGTGGCGCATGCGGTAAAGGTGGCGGGGTCGGCGCAGACTGCAATGAACAATTAGTGCCTTGAGGGCCGCGATGCTTAGGGCGTCGATGGCGGCTCTGCGCGCGTGAAGGTGTAGGCGTCGCGGAACTTGAAGTCTTCGCCCTGTCGCCGCGTCTCCTTGCGATAGGTGTAGAGGTTGCGGCGCAGGGTGACGGTGATACGAACGTCTACCGGCTTGTCGTTCTCTTTGCCGGGACCTGTGAGGATGAGCGTGCCGCGGCCTAGCTTCGCAAACTCGTCGAGGCCTTGAAGGGCGTAGGTGTCGGAGGATTTATCGCGGTCGGAGGTAAAGGTGATCTTCGAGGTGGCGGGATCGAGGGTGACTGTGGTGAGTTCGCGAACGGTCTTGGTGGGACCGTCGTCGTAGACATAGTTGAACTGGAGGGTCTTCTGGTCTGCACTTTCAGTGATGGTGAGCCAGGTGGGGAGGAAGACCTGGGCGTTGCTCTGAAAGTCGCGGTATTCGAGTTGGCCTGTCCACTTGCCGACAAAGTTGGCGTTGAGATCTTTTACGGGAGCCTGACTGATGGCGAGTGCTGGAGGGATCAGGAGCGAGGCGGTAAAGGCCGACGCCTGGAGTATCTTTTGAAGCTTCAGCATCATTGCGGCTCTCTTTCGTTTGGCAACGACTTTTCAGACGCTTATTTACCAGGTGATGTAGACGCCCTTGCGAATCCATTGCGGGCTGGCGATCTGCTGCATCATGAAGTCGGCTACGTCTTCGCGAGAGATGCGGCTGCCGTTGGGCGGAAGGGCATCCCCGTCAATACGGTACTTCCCGTGGGCTGGGGTGTTGGTCAGCATGGGAGGCATCACCATGGTCCAGTCGAGATTGCTGCGTGAGATATTGCTCCACTGCGAGATCTGGGAGGCGACGGGATACTTCAGGAAGGTGTTGTAGACGAGGTTCTGAACGATCCAGCGGCGCCAGGTGGGCTGCTTGTCGAGTGAGTCTGGGAGGGCGCCGGCTGAGCCCAGTACGATGATGCGACGGACGGGCTTGGCCTGGGTGGCTGTCTGCTGCATGGCGTCAATGATCTGCGGAACGGCCCGCTCAAGGACGTCTTCCTTCTTGAGGGAGTTTGCACCGAGCGCTGAGAGGACCACGTCGGCCCCTTCGATAGTCTGACGAACTGGCGCAGATTCGAACGCGCTGCCCTGGACGACGTGGACGCGGTCGCGCATGGGGAAGTTTTCGGGCTTGCGAAGGAGGACAGTGACCTCGTATCCGGCGGCGAGGCTCCGTTGGGTGAGGAGTTTTCCTGTGGCTCCGCTGGCACCGAAGATAGCGACCTTCATCAGGACTCCTTTACTGTTGGGACTGGTTATCCTCTGAGGTAAGACGAGGGTGTGAAAAAAGTGGTTGGGCTAACTTGATGATTATGTTTTGTTTGGTGAATATTCCCACGATTCGTTCTGTGTCTTCTCATAAGCCGTGAGGGTTGGCTGTGAAGAAGTGGGATAAGAGGACGGTTGAGCTGCAGTAGGGGTCCGATATTCCTAACTGTGCATGTTGCGGCGGCCGATTTTCTAAAACGAGACAAGGGACTAAATTTATACGAATGAGTGAGATGGGAGAGATATCCACTTTTCAAGTGGGAACGACTACTGCTACTGGTATTTATCTTCTTTTCTCTTGTTTCTTAGAAGCAGTAGCGCCGTTGGGGAGAGGTTTGTGAAGGTGTCGGCATCGCACACAAGCGACCCTGGTTTCCACAAAGAAATCTATCGCGCTGGAGGCAGGTTCACCCCTAGAATCAAGCAGGCGTCGAGTAGCCAAGATGCATCGAAGGTTGGATTCGGTGTACAGTTTGGCCAGCGACAACCAATTGATCCCCCGGAGATACCGACCGTGACGAGTGCAACCCAGGAGCCCGAGATGACTTTGCCGACCGAGACGAACGCAGCGCCAGCCCCAACCGGCAACCTCGAGATCACGGTCTCTCGCGCCGAGTTGCTGCGAGAATTGACCGCTGCACAGAGCGTGGTTGAGCGAAAGACGACGATTCCGATCCTCTCGAACTTCCTGTTTGAGGCGACTCAGGGCGAAGGCGGCGACCGGTTGACCATCACTGCGACGGACCTGGACCAGAGCCTGCGAACAAGCTGCGCGGCCAAGGTGAAGAAGGCGGGCGCATGCACGATTCCAGCGCGCAAACTGTATGACTACATCAAACTGCTGCCCGAGGGCGAGATCTCGATCAAGCTGATGGACAACCATTGGGTGCAGATTCGGGCGGGCCGGTCGAATACGAAGATGGTCGGAATGGCACGTGCGAACTTTCCGCAGGTTCCGGCGTTTCCAACCACTGGGTCAGTCAAGATCTCGGTGGCTTCGCTGAAGAACATGGTTTCGAAGACGATCTTTGCCATCTCGAACGAAGAGTCGCGCTATACGCTGAACGGCGCTCTGCTGGTGCTGAAGGCGGAGAGTATGGCGATGGTTGCGACTGACGGACATCGGCTGGCGCACATCGAGAAGCTGGGTGAGACGCTGGATGGAGTATCGGGCGAGAAGAAGACGTTGATTCCGCGCAAAGCGCTGAGCGAGCTTTCTTCCCTGCTGGGTGCAACGGATGCCGAGACGCTGGAGTTTGGTGATGACGACCAGACGCTGTTTTTCAGAGTCGGTGGACGGGTGTTGACCAGCCGCAAGCTGACTGGGCAGTTTCCCAACTACGAGGCGGTTCTGCCGCGGGACAACAACAAGTTCGTCATCGTGCGCTCTGAAGATCTGATGGGCTGCATTCTGCGCGTGGCACAGTTTGCCGACGAGCGGAGTGGTGCGATCAAGATCCGACTGGAGCAGAACGAGCTGAAGCTATCTTCTTCGAGCACGGACGCGGGTGAGTCAGAGGACACGATCGAGACTCCGTATAACTACGATCCGCTGGTGGTCGGGTTCAACAGCCAGTACCTGATCGACTTCCTGAAGGCGATTGGCAACACCGGCGAGGTGCGGCTGGAGTTCAAAGACGCACAGAGTGCCGGCCAGATGCGTCCTGAAGATGCGAATGAGGATGTGAAGTATCGCTACATCCTGATGCCGATGCGAATTTGAGATAACCTCTTTCGATTGCGTTCTGATACGGAGGCGACTTTTCCTTCAGAGCAGCTCGGCGTATGGTATCGGCAAGGAGACCGCGCCATGCTGAGGAGAGACTTCCTTCGCCGATCGGCCCGTACGCTGGGCGCTGCTTTTCTCGCCACAAATGCCGTCGCTCGGGGCGCGCTGATTGATCCGGATCCGTTGCCCCAGAAGTTCAGTGCTCAGGATGAAGTTGTACTGGGCCACACTGGCATTCGTACAAGCCGTCTGGCAATGGGTACTGGCACAATAGGGTTTGCTGGTGGCTCCAACCAGACGCGGCTTGGTACCTCTCCGCTGACGAACCTACTCCTGAACGGCTACCACGAGAACGGCCTGCGGTTCTTTGATTCTGCGGACTCCTACGGCAGCCACCCCTATGTTGCCGCGGCGCTCAAGCAGCTCCCGCGCGACAAGGTCACCGTCCTTACGAAGACCGATACGCGTGATGCTGCGGGCGTTCGTGCCGACCTCGACCGCTTCAGGAAAGAGCTTGGCGTCGACCATATCGATATCGTTCTTATTCATTGCGTCACCGAAGGAGATTGGACGACGCGCTATCGTGGCGCCATGGATGTTCTCTCCGAAGCTAAGCAGAAGGGCGTCATCCGCGCTCACGGAGTGTCATGCCATAGCATCGAGGCGCTACGCGCGGCAGCGGCTTCTCCCTGGGTTGATATTGATCTTGTGCGTCTCAACCCGATTGGCTCCCACATGGATGCAGACCCCGATACCGTAATCAGCGTGATCAAGCAGATGCGTGCGCAGGGAAAGGGGATCGTCGGCATGAAGATTCTTGGTCAGGGAGATCTGCGCGACCGTCCGGCCGAGGCGATCCGGTACGCGCTCGGCACAGGTGTCCTGGATGCCTTTACGATCGGCGCCGAATCCCAGAAAGAACAGAACAACCTACTGCAGCGTATCGCCGCCGCCTGAACTGAAGCTGTCGGTGAAATCAAGAGAAGGCCCGGCATTGGTGCTGGGCTTTTTGCTGAATAGTGAGGAAAAATCGAATGACTACTTGACAACACACACTATGTGTCATACAGTGTGTTAGGTACAGTATGAGTTCGACAGTCCAAAACGACATGTTTGATTCGCTCCGGCTGGAGTTGCGGCGGGGCTGTTTGATTCTGGCCGTGCTGGCGCAGCTTCGCGTTGAGCATTACGGCTATACGCTGCGCAAAGCACTCGCGGATGAAGGACTTGCGATCGAGGAGAGCACGCTGTATCCGCTGCTGCGACGGCTGGAGACACAGGGGCTGCTTCTCAGCGAATGGCGCGAGGAAGACAAGCGAAACAAGCGGTTTTATCGTCTGTCGGCCGATGGAGAGGCAGTTCTCGGACAGCTGTTGGCGGAGTGGAACGGCATCAACGAGTCACTACACAAAATTCTGAAGGATAAGAGAGCGAGGTAGGTCATGGATCTTCTCAACCGATATCTGCAGGCTGTAGGGCAGTACCTTCCGGCGAAGGGGAAGGAAGATACGCTGGCGGAGTTGCGAGCAAATCTGCTGGCACAGATGGAGGGCCGCGAAGAGGAGCTAGGGCGGCCGCTGAACAACTCCGAAGTGGCTGCAGTGCTTGCAGAGCACGGACGGCCAGTGCTGGTGGCAGCGCGGTATCTGCCGCAGCAGTACCTGATTGGCCCGGGACTGTTCCCGATCTACTGGATCACGCTCAAGAAGAGCCTTCCATTGGTGGCGTTGTTATACGTTGCATCGCAGGCCGCTGTGATGATCGGCAAGGGTGGGGACGACAACTACAGCATTAGGGCTGCGATCGGGCACTTTCCGAGCGTGCTGCTCATCTTCTGGGCGGTGATGACACTGGGCTTCTGCATCTTCGAGTATGGCCAGGGAAGACTGTTTCCGCGGATTCAAGTCTCCGATAAGTGGGACCCCATGGAACTGCCAGAGTTGACTCATGCCGACAAGCAGCCATCGCTTGTGGGCGGTATAGCGGATCTGATCGTCAGTCTGCTTGCGATTGCGTTTCTACTGGCGATTCCTCATCAGCCGTATCTACTGCTTGGGCCGGGTGCACCGTATCTGCGAGGTCTTCCGATTGGCATTACGCCGGAGTGGCACATCTTCTACTGGCAGATTGTGGCTCTAATGGTGGCTGCGATTCCATTGAAGGTGATGACACTGTTCCCTGGCATGGCACGATGGCGCAAGGGGCTGAACCTCGCAACGAAGGCGCTGGGAATTCTTGGCCTCGTAGTGCTGGTGCAGGCACGCTCTTACTTCGTACCGTCGGCTTCCCTGGGTAGTATGAGTGCGGACTCACTCGCGAACATCAACTGGTCGATCAACGTGGGTTTCAAGGTCGTACTTGCGATCAGCGTCATCAACTTTTTATGGGATATTTGGAAGATGGCCGCGGATTCCCGCGCTCCACGCATGGGTTCGGTCATGGTGTAGTCACTGCCGAAGTTCCACCTCGGTTGCGCCTTGTCCACCCTGGTTTTGCGGCGGTTCTGTGACGGTGGTGACGTGGGGGTGGTTGCGGAGATATTCGCGAAGTGTGCGGCGCAGAACACCCATGCCAGTACCGTGAACGATGCGGATGCGCGGCAGGCCGGCGAGGAAGGCGCGATCGAGGAAGCGCTCGACTTCGGTCTGGGCCTCATCGGCGGTGCGGCCAATGACGTTGATCTCGGAGGTCATGTAGTCGGTGTCGTTGTTGACCGTGGCAACGGTGATGCCGCCGCGTTTGCGGGCCGCTTCGAGGGGCGTGACAACTTTTATCGATTCGACCTCGGCGATATCGTCGATGGCAGCGCGCATCTTCATCGGTCCCATCGAGACTTCGAAGTTTTTGGCGTCGATGACGCGGTCTACTCTTGCCTGGCGGCCGAGGGATTTCAGTTTGACCAGATCGCCGACCTTGATGCCCTTGGGAATATGCGGCTGCGCGGCGGGATCGTTCTTGTCGGCGCGGTTGGTATGGGCGACGACGGTGGAGTTGAACTGCTCGGAGAACTCGCGGCGCAGGGTGGCCATGCGGAGGTCGGAGTCGCGCGAGATCTTTTTGGCAAGGGCTTTGTCGTCGATGGACTTGACGGTCTCGCGGAGCTGGTAGGCGAAGTCTTCGAGGAGAGAGTTGAGTTTGGCTTCGAGCTCTTTCGTGCGGGCTTTCTGCTCGACGCGGCCCTCGACTTCGACGCGGGCTTTTTCGCGAGAGAGCTCGCGTTCGCGCAGCTGCATGGTCTCGCGTTCAAGGCTGGCGGCCGTGAGTTGGTCGTGAAGCTGATCGAGGAAGGCACCAATATCTGCGGTCTGCGTGGTCATCTGCGCGCGGGCGGCGGCGATGATGTCGGGGCGCAGGCCAAGGCGCTCGGCGATGTTGAGGCCGGCTGAGGCTCCCGGGACGCCAAGGCGAAGTTCGTAGGTGGGCGTGAGGGTCTGCTGGTCGAAGCCAACGGCGGCGTTGAGGACTCCAGCGTGGTTGGCAGCGTAGACCTTGAGCGAGGTGAGATGTGTGGTGATGCAGCACCAGGCGTTGAGCGCGAGGAAGTGAGTTGCGATGGCGACTGCGAGGGCTGCTCCCTCTTCGGGGTCGGTCGCAGAGCCGAGTTCGTCGAGCAGGACGAGAGAGTCGGCGGTAGCTTCGCGAGAGATGCGGTCAAGATTGACGACGTGAGCTGAAAAGCTGGAGAGATCGCGCTCGATCGATTGCGCGTCGCCGATGTCAGCGTAAACATTGGTGAAGAGAGGAAGGTTGGCCTCTTCTGCTGGTACGGGAATTCCTGCCTGGGCCATGAGTGACAGCAGGCCAAGGGTTTTGAGAGAGACGGTCTTGCCGCCGGTGTTCGGGCCGCTGATGATGAGCTGCTTCGCGTCCCGAGGAAGGATGATGGTCAGTGGGACCGGCGTCTTTGGCTCGGTGCCATCTGCCAGCGCAGAGGCTCGCATGCGGATTTCGAGCAGAGGGTGGCGCGCTGCTGTAAGTGAGAGTTCATGCGTGAAGGTGGGGCGGACGCAGTTGAGAGCTTCGGCGAAGCGTGCGCGGGCGGCGTGCGACTCAACTTCGGCGAGGATGCAGGAGCCGAGGTGGATGGCGACGGCTTGCTGGCCAAGTGCGGCTGTCATGGCGACGAGGATGCGGTGAATCTCTGACTGTTCTTCATCGAGGAGACGAACGAGCTCGTTGTTCTGTTCGATGGTCTCGAGGGGTTCTACGAAGACAGTTTGCCCGGATGAGGACGACCCGTGGATGACACCAGGAACTTTGCGCTTGAACTCTGATTTGACGGGGATGACGAAGCGCTCGCCGCGGATGGTGATGAGATCTTCCTGGGTGCTGCCTCCTTCGCTGAGGCTTTGGAGCGATTTGCGAAGGCTGGCCTCGATGGCGCGGTGTTGGCGCTCCATAGCGCGGCGGATGCGGCGAAGTTCGGGGGAGGCGTCGTCGTTGAGGCTGCCGTCGGGCTCTATCTTGCCGCGCAGAAGACGGAGGAGAGGGGCGAGGTCGTGGTCAAGCAATGGCGCGGAGAGAGAGGCGATGCTGGGCCACTCGTAGCGGGTTCCGTTGGAGGGAGGATCGACGAGGTTGCGCCATGCTGCGACGCGTTCGACCACGGTGAGGAGGTCGCGAATCTCTGTAGATTCAAGGGCGGCGCCTTCGATGCGGGCTTTGTCGAGGAGCGTAGTGGGATCGAAGAGTCCGCGGAACTCGAAGCTGCCGCCGCGGGTGAGCATGGCGCGCAACTCGGCGGTGCGTTGCTGCTGCTGATCGATCCAGGCAAGGTCCGCGCAGGGTTCAAGCGCGAGCACCCAGGCGCGGCCCAGCGGAGAAAAGGTGCGCGCGGCGACGAAGTCGCGGAGGCGGGCCCACTCGAGCGCAACTGCGCTTGATTCACGCAGCGGGGAGGGGATGATCGGCAATAGATCTGGTGCATTCACTTCTTTTATCGTACCCTCGCAGGGAACTGATCACCGAACCCATGCGTAGCAATGAGAGCGCAGGGCCGGCGCCCTTGGTTGTTGGAGGTGTGAGATGGTCTGTCATGCATGTGGAGCTCCCGTCGCAGATGGTGTTCATTTCTGCACGAAGTGCGGGGCACAAGTTGTTGCGGCACAACCGATGTATGCGGCGTATCCGCCACCTGCCGTGCCGATGTACATGAACCGGGTGCAGCGTCATCTGCAGACCCTGGGCATTCTGTGGTGTGTCTTTGCGGGCTATCGGATCCTGGGCGGCCTCGTCGGGATGTTTGCCCTCCGGATGTTTACGATGCGCGGATTTGGGGCCGACTGGCCTTTCAATAACCACTACCACGGGGGTTTCGGGCCGGCCTGGATGGGCGCGCTGCTGCCGTTTATCGCCGTATATACAGTCGCTATGGCGGCGTTGGCCGTGTTGGTTGGCTACAGTCTGCTGACACGCAGACCGTGGGGCAGGACGCTTGCGGTCATCGTTGGGATCCTGACGTTGTTCAAGCCGCTTCTCGGCACCGCGCTTGGAATCTATACCCTCTGGGTGCTCGCTCCTGGAGCCTCGGGCCTTGAGTATGACGCGATCGCCGACCGAAGCTGAGGCTGGACGTAAACTGGTGGTATGAACTTTCCTGCTACGCGTTTGCGCCGTCTGCGCCGAACCGAGGCGATGCGGTCGCTGGTTCGAGAGACCCATCTTCACCCCGGAGCACTGATCTATCCGCTGTTTATCTGTCCCGGCGAAGGGATCCGCAAAGAGATCAGTTCGATGCCCGGGGTCTTCAACCTGTCGATCGATGAGGCTGTGAAGGAAGCTGAGGCGTGCGTCTCGCTTGGAGTCGGCGGGTTGTTGTTGTTCGGCCTGCCGGCGGAGAAGGATGAGCAGGCGACGGGCGCGTGGGCAGACGATGGAATCGTGCAACAGGCGTTGCGGACGATCAAGAGGAATCGCGGGTTGGATTCGCTGGTGACGATTGCGGATGTCTGTCTGTGTGAGTACACCTCGCATGGGCACTGCGGAGTGGTTGCGCGCGATGGCGATCACTATGAGATTGAGAATGACTCGAGTGTTGTGCTGCTCGCGAAGACAGCGGCGTCGCTCGCCAAGGCTGGCGCCGATATCGTGGCACCATCCGACATGATGGATGGCCGTGTGGAGGCGATCCGTGAAACTCTCGACGCGGGGGGACACGAACAGATTCCAGTGATGAGTTATGCATCGAAGTTTGCGTCGGCGTTCTATGGGCCGTTCCGCGAGGCGGCGGACTCTGCTCCACAGTTTGGCGATCGGCGGAGCTACCAGATGGATGGCGCGAATCTGCGCGAGGCGATGCGCGAGATCGATCAGGACATCGCAGAGGGTGCGGATATGTTGCTGATGAAGCCCGCGATGCCGTACCTGGATGTGATTCGCGCGGCGAGAGAGCGGTACGACTTGCCGATGGGGGCCTATCAGGTTTCCGGCGAGTACTCGATGCTGCATGCAGCGTTTGAGCGCGGATGGCTTGAGCCGGAGCGGGCGATGATGGAGTCGCTGCTGTCGATTCGGCGCGCTGGCGCGGACTTTATCGTGACGTACTTTGCGAAGGATGCGGCGAAAGTGCTGGGATAACTCTGGTAGTTGTCGAGCGATGCCGCGTATGCCGGGACTACTGCTTGCTCAGCGCGGTGCAGGCCTGCTTCCCGGCCAGCTTTTGATTGAGCAGGCGCGGTAACAGCAGCTTGAAGAAGGCGTCTCCCTCCGGTTGCAGGCACACCTGTGCGTTCGGAGTGCCGGGTTCAACGCGCGTAAATCCCTTGTCGTCCACTTGTATGCGGAGTGGAGTCACTGGGCAGGTAGCGGGTTCGATGGCGTATGCGACGGCGACGGCGTCGAACATCGTGGGCGTTGTCTGGCTGGCCGCACGCTGCCACTCAGCGGTGAGAATCTGCAGGCTGTCGGTCATCGGCGTGCTGATCGTCGTGAGGAGCGTCCGCTTGGTCTCGTCGAATTTGAGCTGCGTGGAGTCCAGCGGCATCATGAAGATGGGGACGCCTGAACGAAAGAGCTTTTGAGCGGCGATGGGGTTCATGGCGATGTTGTACTCGGCGTCGGGTCCGTGGGGAGTGGTGTAGCCGAGGTCGTCGTAGCCGCGGTAGATTGAGCCGCCCATCATCACCACACGCTTCAGCTTGCGGAAGGTGTCGGGATCGCGATCGATAGCTGCGCCGATGTTGGTGAGCGGCCCCAGAGCGAGGAGAGTGATCTCGCCGGGATGCTGTCTGATCTGATCGAGAAGAAATGTGACGGCGTCGCCGTGAGTGCGTGCGATCCCCTGCTCGGCCCAAGGTTTTTGAGAGAAGGTGGTTTTGGATGTGGTGGCCGGTCCGGCTTGAACCGGGATGTCGGTGCGTCCCAGCTCGCAGGTCAGGCGATCCAGCATGCGGGCTCGCAGCACGGTGTCACCCCACGCGGCGGAGATGCCGATGACGTTGATCTCCGGACTGACGAGCGCAAGATCAACGGCGAAGACGTCGTCGATGTCGTCACCAATGTCGGTGTCGATGATCACCTTCGAAGCTGGTGTCGATTGAGCGAAGGCCACCGCCGCGGGAACGATCAGGCAGAACAGGAGTAAAAGTCGGAGGGTGGCAAAGCTTCTTCGCTGCATCACGATGATGTACCTCGATCTCTTCAAGGCGAAAAATTCTATTGATCGTCTTCCACTGAGGAGCGGCTTTGCTGGGATTGCGATCCGTGGAGTTCGCCATCAGGCGGGAGAGGGGTTATGACGATGCCCTCGCCAAGCTCCTGCTCGACGAAGTCGATGTCGCTTGGCTCCACGTAGCGAATGTTGTAGTTTGCAAGACTGCTGGCTGCCAGGTAGAGGTTTGAGCCGGGGACCGGCTTCCAGTACTCCTCGCTGTCTTTCAGGATATTGGCGGCGCGGTCACGGGCGATCTGGTCGCGGCGGAAGCGCTGGGCGTTGACGAGGAAGACGCCTTCGAGTTTGCCGTCCTGGTCGGTGAACCAGTTCACGAGACGGCCACGATAAAGCACGTTGAGGGTGGAGAGGGCGTCGATCTCGACAACCGTTCGGGGGTCGTCGGAGCGCAGGGAGAGTGTGGTGAATAGAACCTGCCACTCGGAGACATTCTTGAGTAGAAAGCGGTCGCAGAAGGCGCGAAGGAACGAGCCGTCGGGGTAGTCGCCATAGCTGCGGATGACGCGACCGGTGATCCAGCCTTCGACTGCGCAAAGAAACCATAGGAGGCCGATGAAACGGGCTTGCTCGGCGGTGGCGCGAAGGTAGGCAGAGATTAAAGTTGGTGAGCCGTGGGAGGTGTCGGACACAAGTGAAGAGAGGATGGCGCTATAGGCCTCGCGTTTACCGATTGCGCCGTGAATCGCCGGGTAGCTGCCCAGAGGTGTATGCAGCAGCAGTATCCACGTGAGCAGAAAGGGAATAAGCGTGACCAGGACCGAGAAGACGATCTCTTCCGTGCGGGTGCGCTGGAACCGCTTGCTGGAGATGTAGAAGGAGAAGGTGAGCCGGTAGATTGCGCCGGGAGCCAACAGGTACGCCACCAGAAGGAATCCGGCAACGAGTGCAATCAAGGCGTGCCCGGCTCGCGCTCGATGAGGTAGCGGTTGCCGTTCTCATCGGTAAAGATGGATCTTCCGGTCTTATTGAGGTCTGCCTTGATCTGTTCGCTGACCTCGCGGAGTCTGGAACGCAGACCGGTGCGCAGTTCCGCGCCGAAACCCTGGCCATTGCCTGCCGAGGTTGGCTTGCGAAGCGTCCGGGTGAGCTCTGCTACATCGCTAACCATTGATTCTCCACAGAATTCCCACAGCCTCTATTATGCAGCAGATGTCAAGGGCAAAGGAGCATTCCGGAGGGGCGGAATCTAAAAAGTAGATAAGGAATCGAATAAGATGGTGGGTGTTGGTTTACCTGAATGGAGTGTTCCCTTGGCAGATACGATCTATGACGTAGTAGTGCTTGGCGGCGGGCCCGCCGGATATACCTGCGCGATTCGCGCGTCGCAGTATGGACTGAAGGCAGCTTTGATCGACGCAAACGACCGGCTGGGCGGAACGTGCCTGCTCTGGGGTTGCATTCCGACCAAGTCGATGCTGTTCTCGGCTGAGTTGTGGGATCACTTGAAACATGCCGACCGTTACGGCATCGAAGTCGCGCCGCCCAAGCTGAACTGGAAGGGCGTGCTGGCACGGAAAGACGACGTAATTACGCGGCACACCAAGGGTCTTGATTTCTTGATGAAGAAGAACAAGATCAATGCCATCAAGGGCTACGGCCGCCTGACTGGTCCCGCGAAGGACGGCATCCACACCGTCGAGGTGAAGACCGCCGATGGCAAAACAGACACGATTAAAGCGAAGAAGGTTGTTCTGGCGACCGGCTCGGATGCGCGCATGCTGCCTGGCTATACCGCTGACACAACCATTCTGACGAACTACGAGATTCTGAAGATCGACGAGGCTCCGAAGTCGCTGGTCGTCGTGGGGTCAGGCGCGGTGGGGGTTGAGTTCGCCTCCATCTTCAAGAGCTTCGGCGCTGAGGTGACGATTCTAGAAGCGCTTCCGCGTATGGTGCCGGCTGAGGATGAGGACATCGGCAAAGAGTTGCTGCGCCTCTTCAAGAAGCGCGGAATCGATGTGCACCTCGGAGCGAAGGTCGACAAGTTCGAAAAGAATAAGGATGGAGTGCTGGTTCACTTTACAAAAGCCGACGGCACCGGCGACACCAAGCAGGCCGAAAAGGTCCTGGTTGCGGTTGGTCGTGCACCGCGAACCTACGATGTCGGCCTGGACAAGGTAAAAATCACGCCGGATCGCGGGTTTATCGTGACCAATGAGTGGATGGAGACGACCGAACCGGGCATCTATGCGATCGGCGACATCGTTGCTGGCCTGCCGCAGTTGGCGCACGTTGGCAGCATGGCGGGGCTGGTGGTTGCGGCCAGAATTGCAGGCAAATACGCCAAACCAGTGAATCGCACACGCATTCCGGGTTGCACGTACTGCGACCCCCAGATCGCCAGCGTCGGCCTTACCGAAGCGCAGGCCAAAGAGAAGGGCTTCCAGGTCAAGGTCGGGAAGTTCCCGTTCGTCGGCAACTCGAAAGCGACGATTCTCGATGCGCATGACGGCTTCGTCAAGGTCGTTGCAGATGCCAAGCACGGCGAGATTCTTGGCGTGCACATCATCGGAACGACTGCAACCGAGATCATCGCAGAGGCCGTCACCGCCATCGAGCTAGAGGCGACGATCGAGGAGATGATGTTCACCATCCACGCACACCCGACGGTAGCCGAAGCTCTGCTCGATGGCTTCTCGAGCGTCGAAGGCATGCCGATCAACGTCTAACGTTTTGAACAAATGAGACTACGGCCGGGCCACCAGGCTCGGCTGTTTTCTGTCCACTTGGTGTCGTAGCAAGGAACGAAGCTGTACATGCACATCAATCTGATCCATCTCGGTCGCGTCCCCTACGCTGAAGCGCTTGCGATTCAGCAGCAGGTCGTCGCGGCGCGGAAGCAGAATCTTATCGGCGACACGCTGCTGATGCTCGAGCACCCGCCGGTTCTTACACTTGGCCGCAATGCGCATCGGTCGAACGTTCTCGCAAGCGACGAGCTTTTAGCGCAGCGCGGAGTCGAGATGCACGAGGTCAACCGCGGCGGCGACGTGACCTACCATGGCCCGGGCAGCTGGTCGGCTACCCCATCATCGATCTCCGAGGCGAACTGCCAGGCAAAAAAGGCCCGTTTCTGGGCCCGGTCGACTACGTGCGGCTCCTGGAAGAAGCCCTGATCCGCACGTGCGGCGACTTCGGCGTGATGACCCAGCGCATCTGCAAGCTCACCGGCGTTTGGACGATGGCCGGCGGCAGCGTCCGGGAGAAAAAGATCGCGGCGATAGGTGTTCATGTCTCGCAGGGGGTCACCTCGCACGGATTTGCGCTGAACGTAACTACGGATCTGCGGGACTTTGAGTGGATCATCCCCTGCGGCATCACCGATCGTCAGGTGACTAGCCTGGAGCTTGAGGCCGACGCGGATCGTCAGCCCACGATGGAGTCAGCACTCAACTCAGCAGCGCGAAACTTTGGCCGGGTCTTCGAGCGCCAGATGCTCTGGTGCGAGTCGGTGGATCAGTTGCTCGCCGCCCATGCGTAACGCTCACACAGACTTTCGGCTGTTGTTCGCTAACCGCACCGTGAAGCCAGTTAGCGGCCTGCCGCCGTATAATCCCATTTGCGCACGCCCGATCAACGAATGGGCAGACATGAGGCGGGCTGAGCCGTCCATGCCTGTATGCCGTACCTGAACTCAGGGGAGAAGAGATATTCATGCCGACCGACGTAGTTATGCCCCAGATGGGCGAATCCATCACCGAAGGCACCATCACCAAATGGCTCAAAAAGCCGGGCGACGCCATTCAGCGTGACGAACCACTGTTTGAGATCTCGACCGACAAGGTCGATGCGGAGATTCCTTCGCCCGCCGCTGGCACGTTGAAAGAGATCAAGATCGCAGAGGGCACCACCGTCCAGATCAATACTGTTGTCTGCAGCATCGACGAGTCGGGATCAGGTTCTGCCGCTCCCGCCGCTCCGGCAAAGGCTGAAACGGCCGCTGCCCCTGCAGCCGACACAGTCACACCCGCTGCAGCTGATGCGCCACCCGCAGTTCAGGGAAATCCGCCTGCCGCCTCCAGCGCAGCAGCAGGACCCGGCACCGAAGTCTTGATGCCCCAGATGGGCGAGTCCATCACCGAAGGCACTATCACCAAGTGGCTCAAGAAGGTAGGGGACACCGTCCAGCGCGACGAGCCCATCTTCGAGATCTCGACCGACAAGGTGGACGCGGAGATTCCTTCGCCCATCGCCGGCGTGCTCTCCGAGATCAAGGTTCAGGAGGGTGCCACAGTCACCATCAACACGGTCGTCGCCGTGATCGGCGGAGCCGCTGGCAAATCAGCAGCCCCTGCTGCCGCACCTGCGCCAGCAGCAACTGCATCTGCCTCGGCACCAGCCGCTGCCCCAGCACCTTCTGCTTCAGCCGCAACAGGCGACCGTGTCCGCTCCTCACCGCTGGTACGCAAGATCGCGAAAGACAACAACGTCGATCTCTCGCAGGTCCCGGGCACAGGAGCATCCGGCCGCATCACCAAGACCGACATCGTTAGCCATCTCGAACAGGGTCCAAAGCCTGTCGCAGCCGCTCCTGCAGCCTCTGCTCCTGCACCGGCGGCCGCAAAGCCCGCGGCGCCTCAACCGCAGCCGGGCGAACTCGTTCCCATGACGAAGATGCGCTCCATCATCGCGCAGCGCATGGTCGAGTCCAAGCGCACCAGCCCGCACGTCCACACTGTCTTCAAAGTGGATATGACTCGGATCGTCAAGCTCCGCGAGAAAGAGAAGTCCAAGTACGAGCAGCGCAACGGCGTCAAGCTGACGTACATGCCCTTCATCACACGCGCGGCGATCGTGGCTCTGCGTAAACATCCCGTAGTCAACGGATCCGTCGAAGGCGACGCCATCCGCTACAACAAGAACATCAACATCGGCATCGCCGTAGCACTCGACTGGGGCCTCATCGTTCCCGTCCTGAAGCAGACCGAGGAGAAGAACTTCCTCGGCATCGCACGCGGCATCGTCGATGTGGCGGATCGCGCGCGGAACAAGAAGCTCGCTCCAGACGAGATCTCCGGAGGCACATTCACCCTCACCAACTCCGGAATCTTCGGCGAGCAGTTCGGCACTCCCATCATCAACCAGCCGCAGAGCGCGATCCTCGGCATCGGCGGTCTCAACAAGGAAGCCGAAGTCATCACGGACAAAGACGGCAACGACTCCATCGCCATCCGTTCGATCCAACGCTTCACGCTCGGCTTCGATCACCGCATCGTCGATGGCGCCGACGCAGGCAAGTTCATGTCGGACTTCAAGGCCTACCTCGAGAACTGGTCCGAAGACATCGGCTAAGCGACTCGAGCCTAAAAAAGAGCGGCAGACTTGAACCAAGCCTGCCGCTCTTCTTTTGCCCGTTCTACAACAAAGCCTTCGCCCTCAAGACCAACTCAACCGCCTCATCCGCCGTCGCCCCCACCGCCGACAGATGCCCCATCTTCCGCCCCCTCCGCGGCTTGTGTTTCTCGTACAGATGCAGCCGGACTCCCGGCACAGCCAAAGCCGCATCGAAAGCAGGCTCCTTCGCATTGCCGTCAGCGTCAAGCCACACATCGCCTAAAAGATTCACAATCGCCGCAGGCTGCACAATATCCACGTCGCCAAGCGGAAGATCGCACACCGCGCGAACCAGCTGCTCGAATTGACTCGTCACGCATCCACGTTCGCTCGCGTGGTAGCTGTTGTGCGGTCGCGGGGCCAATTCATTCACCAGCAGCTTCCCGTCGGTGGTGCAGAACATCTCGACAGCGAGGATACCTTCAAGCTGAAAAGTATCCGCAATCTCTTCCGCTATCTTCCGCGCCTCAGCCCCAACCTCGTCTGAAAGCGGAGCCGGAATCACGCTCCACGCCAGAATCTGCTGCTCATGATGATTTAAAGCCGCAGGATAAACCCTCACCTCGCCGTTCGGAGCCCGCGCGACCAGCACAGAGATCTCCTTTGCCAGATCGACTGCCTTCTCGGCCACACCAGCACGTTCGCCCAACGCCTCCCAGGCGCCACGAACCTCATCCTCAACAGCCACACCCGCGGCAAAGCCGACTTTACCCTGACCGCGCCCATCGTATCCGCCCGTAGCGCTCTTGCAGAAGCACTTGCCACCCAAAGCCTTCACCGCATCGCGCAGCTCATCCAGCGACCGCACCGCGCGATACTCTCCCACGGGAAATCCATTGCGCCGAAGCCAGTCCTTTTGTTCAATCCTGTCCTGGATCACCGCCAACATCGCCCCGCCGGGCCGCACGGGAGCGTAGTTTGCAGCGGCCTCCATACTTGCCGGCGATATCTGCTCAATCTCCAGCGTGACAACATCGCAGCCACGCGCAAGGTTGGCAGCTTCGCGCGAGTCGTCCCACCCAGCCTCGATGCATCCGTCCACGACAAATCGCGCCGGACAGGCTGGGTCAGGATCAAGCACCAGAATCCGATACCCCATACCCCTGGCCGCCATGGCCGTCATTCGCCCTAACTGGCCGCCGCCAAAGATCCCAATCGTCGCACCTGGCAAAATCGGCTTCGCTATAGAAGAGGCAGAACTCACGCGTCAACCTCATCTTCGCCAACCGTCTGCGCCAAAACCTCATCTCGCCGCGCCGCCCGCCAGGCCACTAACTTCTCTTGCAGGCTCTTATCCGTTGTCGCCAACATAGCGACAGCCAGCAGCCCCGCGTTTACTGCACCAGACGATCCAATCGCCAGCGTGCCAACAGGGATTCCCTTCGGCATCTGCACAATACTCAGCAGAGAATCTAACCCCTGCAGTGCCGTCGCCGGTATCGGCACACCCAGCACTGGCACCACAGTCTTCGCCGCAATCATGCCCGGCAGATGTGCCGCACCTCCGGCACCCGCGATAATCACCCGCAGCCCACGCCCAACCGCAGCGTCCGCATACTCAAACAAAAGATCGGGAGTCCTGTGCGCCGAAACCACTCGCACCTCATGCGCCACGCCAAACTCTTTCAGTACTTCGACGGCGCCTCGCATCACCGCATAATCATTGCGGCTCCCCATCACAACTCCAACAAAAACACTGCCCTGCAGCTCGGCGTTCATGGCCCGATTATACGGTTTCCCATGCACGCCGCGCCGCATCTGCGCTACGAACGCTTCGCCCACAGACTCGCGTTCAGGCACATCACCACCCCGTCGATCGTCATGCTCAAACCCTCGCTAAACTTGTCCGAATCGGCGATTTGCTTCATCGTCACAGCGTCTGCCACGTTAATCGCTGCCCCAACGATCTCCACCGCAGCTGCCTTCTTCTGCTCCCCGCTCTCCGCGCCAAAGAGTGCTTCCGTACCCTGAACGACTCCCGGGAGCAATGCAATCCCCCGCAAAAACACCTTCAAAAAATTCATGTCTTCTCCTCGAATCCTATCTACCGCCGAAAGTAATCAATCGCCAGATGAAACACGGCCATCACTGCACCGCCCGCGCCTAAAAGACCCTTCATCCTCTGCACGCTTCGTTCATGCTGGTCAACCCGATCCTCCAGTTGCGTCAACCGTCCCGGCTGTCCAATCCCGAGCAAATGCTCCATCTGGCTCTTCAGCACACGCAAATCCGCTAATACCTGCCCTTCGAACTCTGTCATCCTCTCCTCCTTCCGCCCGTTACTCACTCACCGGCAAATCTGTAAACACTGCACTTGAAAATCGCGAATACAGAGGCGGGGTAGACCCGTCATACATTCGCACGTAGTAATGCTCTATCTGTCCTTCGCGTGGAATCGAGAAGCTTCGCACCGGACTACGCAGCACCAGATCCTGATCAACCCCCGATCCAAAATCCCCATCCCGTCTCCTCACCTCAAACCCGCCACCAGCAGGCGGAGCCATTCCTGAATCCACCTGCAGCGCGGTCCCAGTCGCGCTCACAACCTGCAGTTGCTGGAGGTTCGCAAGCACATTGCCCGGCGCCTGCAACGCTGTCTCTGGCAGCAACGCATCTGCGGCAATCGCTTCAGACAGCGTCATCCCCAAACCCTCGGCCCAGTCGTTCGCAAACGCCATGCGGTACGTCAGCATCTCCGGACACCCCATCCCATCAACGATCTCGACGCGCCGTACGACAACACTCATCGTTTGCCCGTTGCTCGTCACAGCCAACACGTCTCCTGGCCACACATCCGCCGGATTCACAGCGTCATACGTGCCCGCGACCGCAGCCGCACGGCTAGCCGAAAAACTAAGCACCGCCAGCGCCGCACTCTCGCAGTCCACCGAACTCCGCGCCGCAGGCTTCAGCACCTTTCCCAGCCACTGGGCTGTCCCAGGCATTCCCCCCGCCGCCTCCGCCGCGACACTCGCTGAATCTTCCAGTCGAGCTACAGCTCTCTGCTCCATACGATACTTTACTGTTACAAGTTCGCCGGCAACCGGGACTCGTCCTGCAAAAAAAGTAACTTTTCCTGTTGCAGATACGGTGCAGTCAACGCCCTCGCCGTTAACTCCAATCAGTCGTGTCATCGTGACGCCACTCGGCGGCGTGCTCACTACCCATGCCGAACCCGTCTGTGTCACCCTGCAGTAGCCCATCGACCCAAATAGCTGAACGCTATTCACCGCCACAAAGCTGCAGGTAGCCGGCGAGTTCACCACGCTTCCGTCGTAGAGCACCGTAGTCGGTGTATTTGAAGCCGCGCCTAAATCCTGCAGCTCAAACACCACACTCATCGGTGCCGTCACCAGCCCCCCGCCAAACGCCTGCACCGCGCCATCCACCATAGCGTAGTAGCTCTGCAACACTCGCTGCATCTCCACACAATGCAGCCGAATCCGCAGCGTGTATGTATGCCCCTGCAGCATCGTGAACACCGTCCCAACCTCGGCGCCATTCACAAACGGAACCACCACGGTCGCACCACCACTCTGCCGCACGTTGTAGCCCACAAAGCAGTTCGCGCTCTGCGTCGTCCCTGCGTACAGCCCGCACACCACGCCCGCGCTTGCCCCACTCAGCTGCAGACTTCCAGCCTCAATCACCAGCGTCCCGCCCAACTCCAGCTTGGTCGATCGCCGTCAGCGTCGTCTGCCCGTCGAATCCATTGCCTCCCGTCATCGTCAGTCCGGCCGCGCTCAAACCAAGATGCGCCCCCGCATCGTTGACCTGCCAGATCTGCGTATCCAGCACTGCCTCGTTGAAGCTGTCCGTCAAAAACTGCGCGGAGTTCGCCGTCTTCTTAGGACGAAAAGGATCCTCAGACAGTTGAAACACCGTTGTCGTCCCATCGCCCGCAAACGTCTCCGTGACATACGCCGTTGGCTCCATCTCTCCGCTCACCGTTACATCATTGGCAAGCTCCTTCGCAGCGGTAGTCTTCAATGCCATTACCTGTAAGGTCCCGTCGCCATCGCTCAACGCATGAGTAACCGTCCCCGCTGGCTGCAGCCCCACCGCACCGTCCAGCACGCGATAAGCAGCATAAGTTGCGCTCGCGACGCCGCCTGCATTCTCTGACCAACTTGCTGTCTGAGCCGGTTCAAACACGCCGACCGACAAACCATTCATCACACCCGCTGTCGTGAACAGTCCAGCATCCACACGATTGGTCAAGATCGTCAGCAATTGCCCTCCACTCTGCGCCAGCCCGGCTCCGCTCAGCGGAACTGCCTGCTTATCAAGAAGCCACTCATCGCTGACAGCGCTGAACGCATATCGATACACGGGCCCCTTCAGACCGGTGCCTGCGTACACAGCCTCTGGGTCCGTTGCGATATACCCGGTAAACAACACCGTACCGTTCGCTGCACTTACAACAACCCGGCCACGCCGCACCGGCACAGCAACCGCAGCATCGCTCACATCCAACAAACCGCTGCACACCGACGGAGCATTCAACGTGCGTGAGATCTTCAACGGCCCATCGGGGCATAACGCAGCGCTATAGTCCACCGCGCCTACCCCGTCCAGATTGTCGATGGTCACCTTCACCGCGTCACCGCCGCTTCAATCGGGCCCAACCCCCGCATCGCTCGCACCTCATCCACCGTCAGCACTCCCGCCTGCAGCAGCGTCGTCTGGATCTGCAGCTCCTGCATCTCGTCTCTGCTCTCCAGGTCGTTGAAGCAGAACTCGAACTCGCGCCACCCGAGCTTCTTCGCAAACAGGTCGCGCGTAATGTGCTCCGCCAGCAGCTTCGCCACAGGAACAATCGCGCTCTGAAACGCCTCATCGGCCATCTCGCCCGCAGTCGACTGATTCACATCGCTCTCAAGGCCAAGCATCATCGGCGGCAGATCGAACGCATTCGCAATCATGCGAATCAAAGCCTCCTGCCATTGCAGCCGCAGATCGGCGTCCGTCCCACCGGCGAACTGAATCACCTCAGGCTTCTGCTCACAGCTCAAAAACGGAACCCGCCCTGTCCCTTCAATCTCATCCTGCCACCACCGAATCAGCCGGTCGTGCTCCTCGGGAGTAGCGTCGTTCAACCAGATCGCATACTGCGCCACTGAATTGCTGGCAAGCTTCCCTGCATACCGATTCGCGCTCAAAAACTGGTTTACCGTCTCGAACGCGACCTCCAGCCGGCCCAGCCCAAACGGCGTATACGAGCGCGGATTCAGCCGCACATACATCAGGTCGTCATCGAGTAGAGGTACCACCGCATCCTTCCCAATCTGTCCGGTCGCCTGCGCATATCGCGGTTTGTTCGGATCTCCATCCCACTTCCCATCGATCTGGATCGTGGCTCCATCCACAGCCCAAAGATGAAACGGCCGCTCAGGATCACCCGTTGCCTCCATCTCCACCGCACCAAAACCTCCCACCAGCAGATCCTCGAGCACCTGCTCCCACAGCACCCGAAAGCTGTCCGATGCATTCGGCTCCTCGAGACACTGTCGCAGAATCTTCATCCGTGCCTCCGCGTCCTCCACCGTCACGCCCGAGTAGCCGCGCCTCACCTTCACCTGCCAGTCCATGCTCGCGATCTTGTCCTTCACGACATTGATCGCCCTCCGCACCACCGGAGTCTCGGCAAACTTCCGCAGATTCGCAGCGGTCGGCTTTGGCAGAGCACTCTGTCCCGCCCTCCCAATCGGCCTATAGGGACTCAGGATCGAAGGCAGCATCGCAGTCTTTCTCTCCCCCATCGTCGCGTCCCCAGCCGCCGCCTCAATCCCCGCCCACCGCTGCCAAACATCCTTCACCATTGTTCGAACGCCCATGCGACCCCTCTCTCTTTCCGTGTCTGGTACAAAAGAAAAAGGCACAGCCCATGGCCATGCCTTCCTGTCTCGAATTTTTCCCTGGCACCGCGCCCGTCATCCTGAGCGTAGCGAAGGATCCCTGTATTTCGTCGTTGCCTCTGTTTGTTCCTTCCGCATCAGCGCGACAAGGACGTGTGCTCAATAAAAAGAGCTGGTATGAGGCTGAACTAGTCCGTTCTCAAACCCTCAACTCAACCCGCGCCGTCTCTGCCACCCGCGCTAGATCGTTCAGCGTCACCACCCGAATCTCCTGCCGCTCCATCGCCTCCACGCCAAACCGATATCGCTCCATCGCCTCGTCCTCCGTATCCGAGACCGCCCGCAACGGCTCCACAACCGCGGTCAACTCGAGCCGTGCCGCCTCCACCCTCTGCACGCCCTCCACGCAACTGCGGAGCCGAATAAGCCAACCCCTTCGCCGCCTCCACATCCCCCTCCAGCGATACCGCCTGGAACATCCGAATCACCCCATTCGGCCTGTATCCACAATCAATCTTCATCGGATCGCCCGCCCGCGTATACAGCGACGCCGCGATCCTCTTCCGCATCAGCCCCCACACCCCAGCCCGCTCAAACTCCGTTCGCATCGCCCCCGCAATCGCCGCACGCCCTGTTCTCTTCCGCTCCGTCTTCACCTTCAGCGGCTCGACATACATCTTCATCAACTGCTCAATCTCCGCCGGAAGACTCTCCGCCAGGCACGCCCGCACCTCGGTCATCTGCACCGAGTTCGCCAGCGTGTCCTCGAGCATCTCCATCACCGGCTTGATTCCCGGAGCGTCCCTCCCCACCGTCCGCAGCCGCGCCCCGATCTCTCCCTCCAGCGCCTCCAGCAGACCGATATCCGCATCAGCGTCCATGCATCTGACCCGCGTCCAGTCCCGCGTAAAACGCACCACCGCGCTATCGCCGCCGCCCCGCCTCCCGCAGCAGAACCCCGATATTCGCAAACTCGCCCTTCACCACATCCGGCACATACCGAATCAGGAAGAACTCGCATTGGACCCGCTCCGCCAAACATCCCTCTCAGTACCGCTAGCCATCAACTCTCATTCATGAACTCTAACTCCTCATTGGTGCCTTCAGCCAAACGCCATTCCTCACATTACAAATTTTCCCACTCCACTTACATCAGCAAACTGTCTCGGCACTACAATTTTCTTCCCCGACGCCCACATCGGGAATGGCTCGCGATTCGAATCCCGAAACTCCCCGATCAACTCCCTCACCCGCGACCGCCGCCTCAACATCTGTTCCATCAACCGCTCGATCACGGCCGTATCCCCGCCATACCACTCCGGCGGCACCGCCTCCGCGATCTCCCACAGCGTCCCCGCCTCCATCGCCTCAACCCGGCTCAGCCACGGTTCAAAGCTCTCCCACCCCGTCACCCGCGCGTACACCTGTTGCGCTGGTACACCCCGCGCAGCGGCGAATCCGGAAACGTCCACTCTCCCGCATTGAAGCAAAATCCCTGATCGATAAACGTCGCCCGGTACTTCTTCTCCCGAGGCTTCCTCTCGAACACCGCCTGCCGCCCATTGCAGTTTCCCGCCCACTTATCGATGCACAGCATCCCGGCGAACTCCGCCAGGTTCCTCACCTCATCCAGCTGCTGCTCCGGCAGATAGTCCACCACCTGCCCCGGCATCAACCCACCCACAAACTGCGACCCAAACTGCAGCCCCGCCGTATACCGCTGTCTCTGCCCCGCGGCCAGCTCCACAAACATCTCCAGCGTATTCGACACCAGCCATTCCGTCACCTCGACCACATCGCTCGCCGGCACCGTCAACCCCACCGCCTGCCGCCAGCCGGTCGCGATCAACTCGTTCGCCAGCACCCGCAGATCCTGCGGATTGTTCTGAAACTTCACCACCCACAGCTTCCCATCCGCCCCCAGCATCAGCTGGCTCTGCGCCCCGCCCCGCATCCTCCGGATCGCCTGCACCGCCAGCACCGCCAAGCCGCACACCTCGCATCAACAGAATACGTCATCCGCACGCCACTCCACCTACACGCCGAGTCGTCGACCCGCCAGCCATCTCCGCCCGAACCGCCTGCCCCACCGCCATCGCCATCAGGCAATCATCATGCGCTCCATTCGCCGCTCCCATCCTGCCCCCCGCCATCGTCACAAACGTCCTGCACTCCCCCAGCAGTCTCCTACTAAAAAACATCCACGGCGACTCCACCAGCAAAGCCCCCATCCGGCTCACCATCCCCGGCTTCGACCCCGCCGTCGTCAGCCATCCCGCGACTCCGTCCTGCTCATACACCCGCGCATACTGCTCCACGCTATCCAGGTAAGCCAGCACCCCAGCTCCATGGTTGTTCCGCTCCACCGCAATCAGCGCCCCGCCATACTCCCGCGCCAGCTCCGCCGCCACCCTCGCCAGCTCCAGCGCCCCCAGCCTCTGCTGCAGCTCCGCGCACTGCAGCCCGCTCTCAGCTCGATCACCTGCACCGCAGCAAAGTCGCCATCCAGCCCCACCGCCGGCCGTATCCACCGCAACCAGGTACTCCTTGCCGGCAACCGGCGGCAGCCAGACCTGCAGCGCCCCACCCCGCCGCGTCTCCACCGGCTCTCCCACCTCAGCCAGCCGCGCCTCCACGCCCCCACCTCGAAGCAGCACTCCCCAGTCGCCTTGAAGCAGCTCTCCGCATCCTCCGCAAACTCCTGCGCCCGCAGCCCCCGATAGCTCGCCTCCAGCCCTCGTCGAAACCCAATCTGCCCCGCCGTCAACCCATGCGCTCAGCACCAACCGCTGCTCATCGTCCGTGCAATCCCCAACATCCGCAGCGCCAACATAAGCCTCCTCCATCCACCAGGGAAAGAAATGCCGCACCACGTCCCGTGCGCCGCACGCCCGTCCCCACTCCTCGTAGAAGCACCCATACGCCCCGTTCGGCGTGGACTCCATCACCATCTCGCCGCCCGGAGCCAGCGCCGCCCGCAACCCCGCCAGCGTCGCCGCCGCATCTCCCGGCCATCGGCTCACCTCGCTGCAGTGCAGATTCTGCATCGTCAACCCCCGCCCCGCATTTTCATCCGCCGCACTCACCACGCGAAACTCGCTATCCAGCTCCGGAAAACACATCTGCCCTACGTTCGCCCGGCTCCGCCGCAGCGGCCCTTCGCGCAGCTCCTCCGGCAGACACTCCCAGAACCGCTGCACCATCCGAAAGATCCCCTCCGCCGCCTCTCTCGTCTGCGCCACCTGCACCGTCATCACACCGCGAGCCGTAATCGTCTTCAGAAAAAATCGCCCCGCCACCCACGTCGTCATCCCCATCTGCCGAGCCTTCAGCACAATATTCTGTCGCCCGCGCCTCTCTTCAAACGCCCTCTGCACCGCATTCGCCCGCAGCGGCCTCTCCACACCCTCCCTATCCCGAACCTTCAACAACCCCTCAACCGCTCTACCCAAATGAGCCGGCCGCGTCTCCATCAACCGGCCGAGACCCAACAGCTCCTCCAAATCGTTCGTAGTCTCGCTCATCCCCACCCTCACCCAGCAAGACCGCAGGCGCAGCCCCACCCCATCCAGACGAGGCTGCACCCACGTTCACCAGCTACTTCTCCCAGTGGCAACCGGACACTGTCTTAGCATTCGGTACATCCCGGAAGATGACCGAGCCATTCGGCGGAATCGATACAGGCGTTCCCACAGGAAGCCCGTTGATAAGCTGCGAGGAGCTTCCTGGAACGACTCCAACCGTGAAGGCCGACTGAATATTC
The DNA here is from genome assembly GCA_963771625.1 of uncultured Acidobacteriaceae bacterium. Lineage (GTDB taxonomy): Bacteria > Acidobacteriota > Terriglobia > Terriglobales > Acidobacteriaceae > Edaphobacter. The sequence goes on along the minus strand of CAVYUE010000013.1, from coordinate 97,430 downwards.
GACACCGTATAAGTCGCCCCACTGGGCCCCGTACAGTCGGGAAGAGTCAGCGTCTGATTCGCCGTCGGATTCGAAGTAATATATCCATCCTCCGCAAGCATCGTGTAGCTCGCCGCCGTAATGACGTTCGGATTCAACTGATTGAAGCCGAAGTAATAGTTAAGCGTATTGCTGGCGGCATCTGCCAGCAGCTGTTGCCCGGCCTGTGTCGGATGAATTCCATCACTCTGGAAGTTGGTCGCGTTGCCATTCGCTCCATCGGCACCCAACAGCGGGTTCGCGGCGAAATCGATCACCGCATCCGCGCCATAGGACTTTGCCGACGTCAGAATCAAAGCATCGTAGGCATCCTTCACCGAGTCGTACGCTGCTCCCGCTCCATCATTGCCCGTCCGAGACAACATCGTGCCGACAAACACTCGACAGCCCGCCGTCTTCAGCGTCTGAATCTCACCACCGAGATTAGCCATGACAGAAGATGCCGTCTGCGCCGAACTCAGAAAATCATTTGTACCGGCAAAGACAATTGCAGCACTCGGCCCCTGATCTGAGCTGCACAAAGGCGCAGCGCGATTCTTCTCCGAAGCGTCCATCGCCTGAATGCGAACTCCAGGAATCCCCCAGTTCATAATGTTATAGGCCGGCTGATTTGTAAGGCTCAGGAGCGAACAGAATGGCGTCGAAACTCCGAGCCCTGCCGTAATCGAGTCGCCAAGGCACTGCAACACCGGAGTTGCCATCGGAGTCGGTACAGGCTTTACAGCCACGCCGCGATTAGCAACATCATGCGTAATCTGCTCGCTGATCCGCAGAATCTGGCTGTCGGTCATGTTGGCGCCCGGAAACGCCGCGAAACGATACATCGTTCCATTAAGTCCCGACGTCCCGTAGATCCCGACATTGCTGGAGCCGAGAATCAGGTTCCCCGAAGTCTGAAGGCCCGAAGAGAAAAAATTGAAGGCAGCAGTCGCCCGCACTCCATCGATGTAGATGACATCACGGACGCCCGTCGCCTGCGACCCCAGCACATACGTCAGTACATGGAAGCCCGACACCAAGTTCTCCGCTGCCGTAAAGACATCATTCGATCCGGCCCCGGCTATGGTCGGCGCGAGTATGTACGTATCCTGATCAGGAACCGCTCCCTCTGCCTTGTCGTAGAGAATATTCAGTCCGCTTCCTGCGAGGCTGGAGCCCATCAGCATCGGGAAAGAATTTGCAGGCTGCACTGTCGTCAACGGCTGAAGATAAACACCGAAGATAAATGTGTTCGAACTGTTGAGCGACGCAGGCAGCGCGACCTGCTGTTGCCCCGTAAAGTTAAGTCCTGCCGCGCTCCACGTCGGTGTAAGCGCTCCGCTCCCTAGCGTCCCATTGTTGCCGTTGCCGCTGATATCGGTCAGAACCGTGCCCGAACCATCGAGGAAGTCATAGTCCGCCGTCGCTCCCGGAATTGGAGTCGTTGCCCCGGACACACCTGTCCCCACAGACTGACCACCCGATCCACCAGTGCTCGCCGGAACCGACCACGTTCCATCCTCTCGCAGATAACGCGTCGCCCCTGCCGCAGCCCCAGGATCAGGCACCACACCACGCGCATGGCCGCTGCCCGAAGCTCCAAACAGCGGAAGCTGCGCAGCACCCACCGCTCCGTTGATAGTCGTTGCATTCACTGTCAAGGCATTAATCGTCCCAGCCGTAAATCCCTGCGGACTGAACTGATATCCAACCCCTCGCATATTCATCTGCAACGTACTTGTCGTCGGCTGATAGTTAACCGTATCCACACTCGCACTGCCGTCCAACTCAAACAGGTCATAGCCTGAGTTCCAACGACCGCAGCTACGCGAATTACAGTGGACCGAGAACACGCTCTGTTGGCCTGCCACTAGATCCATCGTTCGCTGCCACACCCCATGTGACGCGTACGCAGCGAAAGGTACAGAATGCGTTCCTCCGTTGCCAAAATAATTCGCCGCCGCCGTAAGATTCGAGATCGTCCATCCGGTCACGCCTGGTCCGACGTTCTCCTCGTACTGAAGGCCCGCTGTCTGCGAGATCGTTGGTCGCGGAGTGATCTGTCCAATCAAGGCACTATCTGCCGCAACCGACTGCTGATAATAATGTGGCTCCTCCACCGCATCGTTCGCAGCCCAGGCCACCGTATTCGGCGCCAGCGTCAACTGACCGTCGACGCGCTGCGTCGCAGCATCGAAGACACCCAGCACCTCCGCCATCGGATACAACACATACCCACCCGTCAGCTTGGCGACAGTACCGCCTGAGCTTGTGCTGTTCGCGCCTGTCTGCGAGTACGTTAGAGTATTCGATGCAGTTGAAGTCACCACAAAGCTGCCGTTATAACTCTGGTCTGCAACACCCGAGATGTTCATGGTCAATCCATTCACATCTACTGGCAGCGACCCGGCCGTCGTAACCGTAACCGACCCGTTATTTCGCGCGATCGCAGCAATCTGCGCTGTCATGTTAAGAAACGCACTGGTGTTCGACTGCACGCCCACAATCGCAGTCAACCCACCCGCATAGTAAAGTCCAGTCGAAGAGTAAGAGCCAATCACCGGAAATACCTGGCGGATCGAACCAACCGTATCTACCGTCTGCTCCAGTCCGTACCCGCACAGTCCGCCAAATGCAATCGTCGCCCCTGCACGGTGTGGCTTGTTCAAAGTCATCTGCAGATGCGTACCATCCACTACGGAGTAATTCGCCATCTCGTAGTTATGAGGGAGAGTATTGACAGGCGTGTCCGCAACGCATGCAACGCCGCTCGGCCCTGGCACTGCAGCCGTATTCGTCGCGAAGCCGGCAGTCACACCACTTGTCGCAATCGCGACTGTCACCGTTCCCGGAGCAACATTCTTTGCCTGCGAAGGAATCAACTGCGCCGTAGCAAGAAACACACTCACCGGAAAGTTTGTCCCGCTGAAGCTTGCACCTGGCCCAGGAACTCCACTCACCTGGCCCGTTCCACCCGTCAAAGTCCCGCTCGTAATGATCTTCGCCGGACTCTTGTCGATCAGGTATCGTCCCTCGCCCTCAGTCCCGCCACCAGAAGTCACCGCAACCGTCACCACGGTAGATCCCGGTGTACAGCCCACGCTGCACGATCCCTGAAACACATTGAAATCTTCCGTAAACTGCAGATCGAACGGATGTGCTCCTTCATCAGCCTCATCCCGGAAACCACCCGAAGTGGTCATGAACTGCGACCCAATCAAACAGTCTCCGACCCCATAGCAGTTGATCGACTGCGAATCCAATATGTGCTGACCCATCGTGTTGTAGGTGCCCGTCACATTCATCGCGTTGTAGTTGGTCTTGAAATAGGGCACGCTCTCCTGCGACGCAGGGAAGAGGTTCGACCCACCCGTCAGGCCTTGATGTTTGATCAAGAGTGCATAGGAAGCAGGATCGCTCGATCCACCCGCCGCTACCTCTGACGCCGAGCTCCGTGTCGAGCTCACATCAACCACCTGCCCTGCATCCTCTCCATTCTGCAGAGAAGACGTGGGATTCATGTAGACGTCGCGCCGCTGCCCATTCCGGTCGTCCTCAACATGGGTACCGCCCGTAATGCCGCTACCGCTGTTCCAGGCCGTTGACAGGTAGTTCTCAGGTATCGTGTAGCTGCGGTCCACCTTTACGTCGCAACCGCTCGCGCAGTCCGAACTTGTCACGGCATTCGCGATGCCATTGCTCCCTAGCCCGCTCACATATTGGCTCGCATACTCCTCACCATTCAGATTGTTCACCTGCAACTGAGTACCTACCGGCTGCGCAACCACCTGAGAAGTTGCGGGCAGCAGCGAAACCTTTTGCCCTATCCCGGCCGTCACACCAGCGACATTCACATCAACGTAGTGCTTGTCCGCAGCCTGATTAGCAGTTGTCGGATCTCCCGGCAGCACTAGCGGCCCAGTCATCGTGTCCCCTGTCTTCTCAACATAAGGATTGGAACTTCCAGAGGATGCCCCGTCACCGCCGCAGCAATCGCCGTGTCCACATAGCTCTTGCTCACCGTCTGCATCGCAACCGACGTCGGCAGCACCGTACTTTCGATCGCGCTCACCTGCACCGGAACCTGGCTCACCGGAACCACCCAGTACTCCCGGCTCACAGTCCCATCATCCAGGTGATACACCGCTGTGTAGTAGGTCCCCATCGGCGTCGATCCAGCATTCGGAACCAGCTGAAGACTAAGAGCACCCGCAGTAATCGCAGCAGATGTCGTCCCACTCGGCACCGACTCTCCGCTCACAGTCGTAAATGCCTGCCAGCTTACAATCACCGTCCCTGTCGCCGCTGTGCCATCGCCGCGATAGACCGTATCTGTAACCTGCGTAGTAGCAATTGCTCCAGTCGATACGGTCTGCATCGCAGCAGCCATCTTCATCACTGTCATCGCCCCCGGAATAGCAAGCAGCACCATTCCGATCAGCGTCCATCCTTTAGGCTTCCAATGCATCGTTTTCTCCTCGCTCCGTTCCCACTCGTTCCGCAAAGCACGCAGAGCCCCACGCCTGCGAACTGCCGGCACTCGCTTCTCTCTTTTGAATCCCAGTCCAACGCGGCCATCAAACTTCAAACCGCTCGCATCGCCCCCGGCAGATAACTGCGGAAACACAAAACCGTCTCGCCGTCATTCGCATCCTTCACCGGCAGCGCGCGAAACGCCCCAGCCAGCTTCACCCGTTCAAGCGGCCCTGCCAGCGCCTCCACCATCTCAGCCGAACCCTGCATCGCCTGCAGCCGCGGATAGTGATAGATCACCCGATCACCCTGCTCCCCATCCATCACAAACAGCCCCGACCACTCCTGGAAAAACCCGCCACCCTCGCGATCCACAAAACCTACCAGCGGACTCACCTGCATCCCGGACGGCGGAGCCCCCGCCAGCAGCGCACCACCCAACTGCAACACCCCACCAACGATCCCAACCACCCGCCCCACATTCAACGTCACCCGGCGAATGTAGTTCATGTCGTTCCCCACCGAAGCGGGTGAACTCACATAAGCCGCACTCACACCACTCCCCACAAACCCCACCTGCGCCACGTAATCCTCATCAACGGCGACCAGGTCTCCCACCTGGAACTGTGCCGCCGCCGTCGCCCCCACATTCAAGGAAGTCGCCGTAGACCCGGCCAGCAGCTGAGTCGCCGTGGCCGCCAAACCGCCACTCCCATTCGCCGCCGCTCCATTCGCGGTCTGCAGCAAATTCATCTGCTGCGACCCAGCCGCCAGCGCCAACTGCAGCTTCCCCCAGCTCTCAAACTCGAGCTGCACCGTCGCCTCCACCTGCGTCCCCACCTGGCTCTGCACCACCGCCGGCGCCCCTGTCGTCAGCGCTCCAATCTTCGTCGCACTCTTCCGCGCAAAACCCGAGCACCATCCCAGATCCACCCACGGCGCCGGCGGTGCACCCAACGCAAACGCCCCCATCTGCGCCGCATCGAACACCGTCGGCACTCCGGCCGCCCGATTCACCGGCGCAAAGTAAGCTCGCACCCGCCGCGTCACGGGAGCGACCGCCCCCACCAAACCAACCGCAGTCGCAGTCGTACTCACAACTCACCCGCTTCCTGGTAGCTGAATACCTCAACCGTCGCCACCCGCTCCAGCCGCTCTCCATTCGCCACCGCAGCTCCAAAAGCCACATCGCCCCAGAACACATTCGTCGCCATCGCAACAGGCGGCAAGCCCGACCCGCCCGCCGCGCCGCATAGTTCATCTTCCTCGTGTTCTGCGGAGACGCACTCACCGCCGCCACCAGCTCCGCATCCATCCCCGCCATCAGCCGCCCTCGATCCATTCCTCCGTTGCCGGCGTCACCATCCGTCGCATACCGAATCTCGCACACCATCGTCACCAGCGGTAACGCGCCCTGCGCATCCACGCTCATCCCCGTCCACTGCAGGCAAAACGCATCCACCGGCACACTCGCAGAAGTCAGCTCGTTCTCCTCGACCAGCACGCCGGGCCGCGTCACACCTCGCAGCACCATCGTCCGTGCCGGATTCACCGCTGCAAGCCGATCCCGCAGCGTCACATAAAACGTATCTTTCGCATTCTGCATGTATATGTGACCTTTCCAGTAACATTTACGTCGCGACTACAGCACTAGCGCCAGCGGAACACGCAAAACCAGCCGGTACACATAGGCGCGCCACCCACCTCCGACTCGGTAGCCGACTCAATCTCCATCAGCACCTCATCGACCAGCACCCCAAACGCCGTGGCAAACAACACATTCGCAGCCGAATACCCCAGCGATCCCACCAGCGCATTCACCGCCGTCGCCGAAACCATCAACTCACTCTTCGCTGCCTTGCCATCGGCCATCGTTGCCCGCGCCTTGCGAAAAACCACCGGCCCCAGCTCCACATCCTGAAACGCCGGCACCGCCAGCCCCAGTTGCTCGGTCGTATCGCCTGCACTCGCCGGCGCTGGCAGTCGCAGCAACACTGCCCGTCCTCCACCGCACCGCAGCAACACATCCGCCGCCCGCTGCGCTCGGATCGACGCATCCCGCAACTCCCCCATCGCCTCACCCCAGCCTCTCCGCCACATAGGGCTTCAGCAGCATCTGCACCTGCGCGATCAATCAGCGACCCGCTGAAGTACTGCATCTGCAGCGTGTCCATCTTGCTCGACTTCACATTCATCGCCGGTGTCGCCTGCGCATTCTTCACAATCTGCGCGCACGCCACCTTCACCGCATCTGGAACCGTCGCCAACCCCGCCGTATACGTCACCTCAACCTCGTTGTAGTCCAGCCCCAGAAAGTTCACCGGAAATGTCAGCTCCGCCGTCGTCACATTCACGTCCACAGTCGTCACATCCAGCGCACTCCAGCTTCCCGGCAAACCAAACGCCCTCGCCACCTGCTCGCGAAACGGATCCGGCATCTCCCCTCGTCGCGGCCGTCCATACCGCACCCGCACCCCCACCAGCGCAGACTGCACCCACTGCCGCAGCCAGCGGACGATAGCTCAACCGCACCGTCTGCGCGCCGGCCGTCAACCGCATCCGCTCCACATACTGCGTCACCAGCAGACTCGGCCGCCGGCAATGCGCCTCCATCAGCGCCGACGCCATCGTCACCCAGTCATCCGTCGTCTCCGCCGTCAGCCCATACTGCACATACTCCGTCGGCAACAAATACCCCATCGCATCCTCCTCTCACAAAAGCAACAGGGACCGGCACAAAACCACCGGTCCCTGCAATCAGCCAGCTATGATCGCAATGTGCAACCACCACGCATTAGCCTTGGCCCTCACTACTCGGCTTCAGCTTCAACCGAACAAACCTAGCGGTCGACCAGCACCTGGTAGTGCGCATAGCTCGCGCCCTTCACCACCACGCCGCCAAACTTCACCACCACATACTGCGAAGCCAGCGAACCCGGAACGCCAAGCTGGAAGATCCGCGGATTCGGATCGCTCAGCCAGTGGTACTCGATCAGGTCCTCCGTCACGATGTAAGCCGGCAGCACCGCCGACCCCGAACCCGGCGTGCCGGTATAGCTCAGCGTCCACTCCGGAATCAGCGGAATATCGCCCGCCTGCGTCGACAGCGTCTTCACCGTAAAGCCGGCCTGCGATCTCCTTCGTGTTCAGCACCACGTTGAACTCGGTCTTCATCTCGCGATCGATCAGATCCAGCAGCACCGGATTCGCATAGATCGCCGTCGGCCGCACGCCAAACGAGCTGTTCGAAACCATCTGCGCAATCGTCGACTTGAAGCCGTCCACAATGCTCGCGCTCGTGCCGATCGTCACCGTATTGCCGCCCGCGGCAATCTGTGCCGCCGCGCCAAAATACTGCGCCGTCGTCGGCGAGCTCAAGCTGGTATCGGTGCCGTTCCACAAGCGCCACGTCATGCGTCCGCAGAACGCCGTCCACGGTATCGGCCAGATCCTTCGCCTGCAGATACGCAAACTGGCTCTGCTGCTGGCCCAGCTCCATGTCGAACAGGTTGTAGTTGATCTGCGCCACCAGCGCCTTCAGCGGAACGCTGCGCTCCACACGCGTCGGGCTCACCAGCGGCGCCACGATATTGCGCGGATCCACAAAGCCCGACGTAGCCGCAGGCGACGGAATCGCAGTCTCTTCAAAGTAGCGTGAAGGATGGCCCGTCGCCGGAACCTGCTTGATCCTCTGCCCGAAGATGCCGCGGCGCCGCACCAGTCCGAATCTCCGTCTGGTACAGCGGAACTTCAATCGCGCCAGGCCCAATGTAATCCGCTGCCGCATGAATCTCAGTAAACTTCGCGTTCATCTTTTCCCTTTCAAAATAAAAAGGCGCAGCCGAAGCCGCGCCATTAAGAACTCATTACCGGCGCCGAAGGCGCGTCAGCCTCGATGGCAGATCGCGCCGTGCGCGCAGCACGCACTTGCTGTTGCATCTCTTTCCGTCAACATCAACCCAGCAAACCCGCCCGCATCAACTGGCCTTCACCGCGATCCGCTGCTCCACGCTCAGGCTCATCAAGCGCCGCATCCAGGCACCGGCCTCATCGTATCCACCGTACGCCCTGCTTCGCCAACAGGTTCACCATGGACGCAGGCAGAGTCTTCCGGCCATGTTAACATCGGCAGGCACAGAAGCTGCCGCAGCCTTCAGCTCCGCAATCTGAGCCTCGGCCGCAGCCAGCTTCTCCTCCAGCTCCGCCTCGCGTTGTCGTTCGACCGTCGCGACAATCCGGCCAATCGAAGCTTCGGCATCCAAAGCAAAGTCATTCTGCCGTGGCCAGCCGCTCCACTGCCTGCTCCAGCAGACCAGCCGCCGCAGCCAGACGCTCAACCGTGCTTCCCAGTTCGTCTCTCATCTCTATTTCCATCTCCATGCTCCCTCGCCTCTCTCTTCCATCAATCAGTCCACCCACTGAATCTCGTCTAAGCCGCCGCGACTGTCGTGCTCGCAGAGCCCTGACCATTCTGCACATTCAGAATCGCCACCACCGCAGAGACCAGGTTCGAAATGTAAGTACTGTCCGCCGCGATCCCCGCCTTTGCCAACAGCGCAGTCACCGACCTGCTCCGTCAGCAGCATTACCTCCGCCAGCTTCTGCGCTCCGGTGCCGTTCTGCACGCCGGCAGCCGCATACTTCTGCTCCACCAGCAGCACCGCATTCTGGATCAGCGACGTCGCATCCGCCACCTCGTTCGCAACCGGAGCCGCCGCCGGAAACAACAGCCCCACCAGCTTCTCCACCGGAACCGCATACTCCACCGCCCACTTCAGCCCCTTTGCAAATCCCTTACCGATCGTCTCCATAACACTCACAAAACTCATTCCATTTCTCCTCGTCATTGCCGTCTGCACTAACAAACCAACTACCGAGCCACCGCCACCGCGTCGTGCCGCCGTCACCGCGTCGCTTCACCCGAAAGCTCGTACCCCGGTAAGCCGCCTTCTCCCGCAGCAGAATCGCCGCCCCAGTAAACGTCGCTCGCGTCAGCGTCCACACCTGCGCCCGCATATCCGCCACATGCGCATCCGCCAGCTCATAGCTCATCCCCATCGCAGCCCTCTGCATCCTTGGATCTTCGCCTCCATCTCCGGAAAGTCACGCGCAAACAGATAACCCGCCACCGTCAGCCTCTGCCCGTCCACCTCGGCCGCGGTAATGATGCCGCACTTCTGCCGCGCATCATGCCCATCCCAACCCGCCTTGTAATCGACCGCCATCCCCAGCAGGCTCGGCAGCGCCGCCTCCGCCGCAGCTCGCGTCAGCACCACCCGATGCCCGCGCGCTCCGCTCGGAGCCTTGTCGCTCGCCACATCCACCAGCGTCAGCACACCTTCAAACGGCAACCGGTTCGGATGCCCATGCACCACCGGAAACTCCACCGCCATCGCCCGCATCTGCAAACCTGCCGCACCTCGCAAACCGTTCGTATGTTCTGGTAATCCAGCAAGCCCAGCACTTCGCCGATGAAGCCCCTCCGCATGTCCCATTGCACCTCCTGTATTTGTGAACTCAACACACGCACATCTACCCTCGCCCCGCGCACAAGCACGGTCGCATTGTTTTTCAACCAGCCTGTCCGCGAAACGCCACCACGCTCTCCTGCAACCACACAGGACAACACCCAACCACCCAGGAACTTCTCTCACCTACTCCGGCTGTTGTTTCGCCAGACTCTCAAGCAGCCGCCCCACGACGCTCTTTCCTCGCCGCTTCTTTCGCTCAGTTATCTCGCCCTTGTCCAACCCACCGAGACTGGCCAGCAACTTCGCGTGCGCAATGCTGCCTTTCTTGGCCTCTTCAACAAATTTGCCTACGATATCCGGCAACGCCTCCGCCACCCTCGCTCGCGTGAACGTCCTGCAGTTTCCCGGCCGCGGACTCGCAGCCGCCGAAACCTTGCTCTCCGTCGACTGGGTTCCGCCGGCCCCATCCAACCCCTGACGCACAAACCGACCTGCCACCCGCTTCCGTTCCACCTGGTCTCCTCCCAAAAGCAAACGGGAGAGCAGCCATCAGGCGCTCTCCCGTCTCATTTCTTTACTACTATTCAAGAATAGCAGTTGGCCTATAACTAATACGCCAACTATAGACAAGAAATAATCGCTATCAAGACAACAACTTAGACCCTGCAAGTCACTCTTTGCCTCTTGACAACTTTTTGCAGAGCCGACGATCCACCCGAAAAGAAATCGAGTCAGGCCCCGCTTACCTGTAGCAGACCCGTTTGACGTCACCGGCAACAGAAGCGGAGAATCCTATCTCTCCACCGAATGAGGCCGCTCATGAAACTACGCGAGTCTTTCATTTCACCAGTCACAATATTTTTGTTCGCGGTCGCTGGTACAGCGGTCAGTGCTTCTTTCTGCATAGCGCAGGAACCCACCGAGAAATCCGTCAAGTGCGTGAAGCGCATCGCTGGCCTCGAGCCACCTCGCGAGGCACTCCCTTTCCCGCGCGCCGAGGGTGGTCACGAGCAGGAGTATCGGAAATCGCCACAACTCAAACCCGTATGCTCCGAAGGAGAAGTTCCTGAAGTCCCCCGAGTCCCGAGTCACATGCGCTTCCCTAAAGGAAATCCCCTCATCGGTCCCTACTCGCAGCCTGGTCCGTCGCGGCCGTTGTCGGGCGAATTCATCCGCAGAAGTCTGTTGCTGCCCTTCGACCAGGTCTACTGGAAGCGCGACGGAAGACCCACAGGAGAAGCGCCCAAGCCGATGGATGGCTCTGGCGACCCACCCTGCAACGGCGTTAGTTCCTTCGGCGGCTGTTACTACTACGGCAGCGCAGCAGAGACGCGCACAGACGACGGTGGCGGCATGACATATACGATCGAACAGCCGGTCGTCGACAACTCCGGCGACAGCGGAGCACACTCGATCGGCCAGATAGCCGTTCAAGGCGGCCCGTCAAACGGTGACGATGTCGAGATGGGATGGAGTGTTTCGCCGGACCAGTTTGGCGACACTCATCCTCATCTCTTTGTCTTTCACTGGATCAACTGGGACCAGAACACATCCTGCTACGCGGGCGGCACTACCCCCTGCAAGTGGAATCAGTACAGCAGCACTTACTTTCCAAACATGGATCTCAGTAAGCTCGTAGGCCAAAACGTGTACATCGGTTGGGTTCACTTTCGCAGCGCATGGTGGGGATGGTTCAACGACCAGTGGCTAGGCTCCATCCCAGACACAGAGTGGGACGGTGCCTACACCCAGTCCACGCTCATTCAATGGTATGGCGAAGTCGAATCGAGCAATGGCATTCCGCCCAAGATTCAGATGGGCAACGGAGAATTCCCTACCAAGCCGACGTCAGCGACGATGTCGACCTTGTGCGATGTCGACGCGAAAGCATGGGTATGCTTCTACCGCGATCAGCAAAGTGTAGGCGCCACCTTCATCAACTACTACGACATCCTCAACCACACAAGCTTCGGTGCAGTGAAGTATGGTGGCCCAGGCCAATAGCAACGTAGTAGTCATGCCCTTTACAAAAGCAAAACGGGAGAGCAGCCACCAGGCGCTCTCCCGTTGATCTTGATTACCTTTCCAGAATAGTAGTTGGCGCATAACTCATACGCCAACCTCAAGACAGAAATAACAACAAGTGAAACAAGGGCGTTACGAGTTAGAGGATAGTTCCGGCTTCTTGACAAGCTTTCGAAGGCTCAAGCAGTTTCCGTTCCAGGAAGATCTCCGTCAGCTCATCCAGCGCATCCGCATACCGCCGATGCACCGTCCTCAGGCTCAACCCCAGCAAGCTCGACGTCTCAGCCTGCGTGAACTCCTGCAAGGCAATCCGTCTCACCAGATGTTGTTGTCCTTCGTCGAGCTTTTTCAGACAGGTTTCAACGTCGTGCACGAAGATCACCACGTCTTCGAAGCTATGCACGCGATAGTTAGTCACCTTTCCGCGAAACATCTCCCGGCCCAGCAACGAAGGCGCTCTTCCCGCCTCCATCGACAGCTTCACGTACCGGCGCAGCAGTCCTTCCGTGTACTTCCGGTAGAACGCCAACTCCGGTGCCGTCTTCTTCTGCTCAACAACCTCAGGCAGCGTCTTCAAACGCGAAGGCGCAGCCGTGGCCCAAACTACCGGCAGAATCACCAAAGCTGCACTCATCGTGCACCTCCAGCCACTCCTGCCGCCGCTGTGCATCCCGTTGTCCGCACCCGGCGACGTTTCGGACCGCCCGCATGCTTACCTCGAGGTGCCGGAAACTCAGCCAGTCGTCCGGCGCATCCCCGGCAGTACACACCGTCTACTCCCATGCGGAGCCAAAGCGCTCCACACCCTTCACATACCTTCAAGTCCATGCGCAAGTAGTTCACTTTGTTCCCTTTCAAAGCGAGGTTCTCCCCCGGCAAGCCTCGATTTTTTCAATGGTCGAGCGGGCCTGCCTGAGTTGCTATGGAACGCATCCCGCCTGTCGCAAAGCTCTGTGGCTCTGTCGATCACGCGTCAGCATTCATCTGTCGTTGTTCAGTGCGCTTGTAGTACCTTGGGAAAAAATTGAATCCACCCTACATCCCATCCACCCTGGTTCCAGACTGAAGTTGCTCTCTTGTCCTTTCAAACAACGTTGCGGCTCCTTTACAGCTCTGTTTCCCAAAATGGAAAGTCTCAAGGTTATAGCTTTCGACAAAAGTACTGTCAACGTGAATCTTTCCTCAGGCAAACTATCCGCGTATATCCCCCATTAGCAGTACGATAGGCCAATGAAGTTATTGCATCAGGCGAATACTTCGTTTTATATTCGCCTTGTCAAATGATATGGTTCGCCACGGAAGCCCTTTCTTATGAACTTTCAAGACCTCCACGAACTCCTCCGGCTTGAACTCCTTCGGCGTATCGAACGAGGCATCCTCACCGGCAGTCGTATCGCGCACCAGGCAGGTTTTCAACAGGCGCACATCTCAAACTTCCTCAACCAGAAACGTTCCCTCTCCCTCGAAGGCCTCGACCGCGTCCTCGCCTCCCAGAACCTCTCCATCGATCAGATCCTTCCCCTCGACCTGGCTGCCACCGCCGCGCCCCCTCCGGTCCAGACCAGCGATCCCATCGAGATCATCCCCGTCGTCTCCCCCTCCGCCGCCATGGACGACGCTCGCATCTCCCCCTCCTCCATCATAGAGACCATCCAGGTCTCGGCCTCCCGTCTCCACGACAACCGCGCCCGTCCCTCCACCCGCCACGCCCACTGGCAGCGCTTCCTCGCCATCCGCGCCGACACCCAGCAGTCCGCCGCCATGGACCCGCTTCTCTCTCCCGGCGCCATCGCCGTCCTGGACCGCCACTACAACTCTCTCGCTCCCTATCGCGCTCATCAACCCACGCTCTACGCCGTCCGTTGCGGCGTCGCCCTCCTCCTCCGCTTCGTCGACTTCGACGAGGGCCGCCTCATCCTCCGCCCCTACTCCCGCGACTTCCCCGTCCAGCTCCTGCCCCTCGCCACCCACGAAACCCCCGCCGACTACATCGTCGGCCGCGTCTGCCTCGTCTTCTCCGAACTCTAGAGCAACGACGCAGTTGGTGTAGAGTCGCTTTCCTTTTTGGTTTGTCATTCCCGAAGGGAATCTGCGTTTGTCGTTGTCGTTGTCGTTGTCGTTGTTGTTGTCGTTGCCCTTGTTGTAGCCGTAGCCGTTGCCGTTGTACTTGCATTTGCAAGTCACCCAATCCACCGTCAATTCGATCGAAACGAAATACCTGGTGTACGCTGGACTCCGCAGGCAACGCAGAAACCTCACCCTCTACAAAGGAGCCCGAATGCCCGACTCCGGCACCGCCTTCGAGCAGATCATCCGCCAGCAGGAAGCAGCCTGGAACGCCGGAGACGGCCTTGCTTGGGCCTCCGCCTTCACCGATGGCGCGGACTATGTAAACGTCCAGGGCGACGTCTTTCAGGGCCGCGAAGAAATTGCCCGCCAACACGTCTTCATTCTGGGTGGACCCTACAAAGGCAGTCACCTCAGGATCAGGATCCGCAAAATCACCGAACCAGCTCCTAACGTCGCCGTCATCGAGACCGAATACGATCTCACAGGCTTCAACGTCCTCGCTCCCGGTATCGCGCCCACCGCTCCCGGAGTTCTCAGATCACGTATGAAGTACGTCGCTCTCAAACAAGGCGAGCAGTGGAGCTTCATCGCCGCGCAAAACACCGCCATCCTGCCCACCTGGCCCAGACGCCCCTGACGCATCGAAACGCAACTCACACAGCCACGAATGCTACGCTGTTCTCAGCGATGAATCTCCGCATAGCAGCCATTCGGTCCGGCACCGACCCCGTTCGCAAACTCACCACCGGATCCTTCCACCGCTGGCTGGAAACGCCTCTCACCTGCCCCAAATGCGACGCCACCTACAACCTCGCCGTCGACTGGGATCAATCCTCCGACCGCTGGTTCCCCGAGACCTCACGCCCCCTCATCACCCTTCTCAAGAAGGCGATCTTCATGGGCCACACCACCAATCACCGCGTCACCCACTTCGAAACAGAAGGCGTCATCGTCGAGAGCGTCACCCACGTCCCGCCTGAGCCGCGGCCGTAGTTCTTACTTGCTGAACACAACCCACAGCCCACCCACGGCAAGCAGCGCCAGCAGCAGCGAGACGGTAATACTCAGCGGCCACCCAACCAGCTCAGGAGTCTCTCCCCCGCGCAGCTTCCGAAGCATCGACCGGTGCGAAATCGCCACCAGTACCGTAGCAACAACTCCCAAAACCACCAGCACCACACCAAAGTGAATCGCCCCTTCGTGCAGCCGAATACTCTCAGGCGTCTCATTGTGTTCGCGAAGCGTGCGAAAGAAACCGATCATCCCCAACCCGAAACTCGACATCGACAGCGTCGTTCGAATCCATGCCAACGTCGTCCGGTCAATCGCCAGCCCAACCCGCAACGCTGCCATCTCCGTCCGCTCCGTTGCAAACGTAACCCGCGGGTCTGTAACTCGCGGCTCTGTCACACGAGGATCTGACGAATCCCCCTTCGCATCTTCACTCATCGTTATCCCCCGGTATCTATGCCCTGAAGGGTACCCAAGCCTCAGCGCAACGTCCAGTGTTCCCGCTCGAGCGACAGGCGCACAACTCCAGCGAGCCTCTCGTCATCGCGAAAAACTCGTTTGCCATAGCACCACAGAAAAATGATCGGAGAAAAGTCTTGCCAAACTCACTTGCCAGGATCAATCGTTGCGAGCGCTGCGCATCGCGCTCAGCAGCATTCGAACTTCAGGACGTCCAGTCCATCGGTCGCCGCGCCCAAGTCTGCATGGATCGTACGCAGACCGGGGCATCCCGTAAGGGACCGGAGCAGTCCGCTGCTTCTAAGCCACCGCCAACTCCGCCAACTCAAGTTCAATTCCAGTAACGCTTGCCGCCGGTTTCTTCCAGTCGCCCAACGAACGGCTCAACATCGCCGCCGCGCAACCTTCTCCGCAAAGAATCACGATGTCTCGGCTCATCGCGAGCTCGGTATCCCACGGCATAAACGTAATGCCACGCGACGTAACCTTGGCCAGCACCCAGTGGTTGCTAGTTTTCTTCTGTACTCCGCACAGGCATGTAAAAAGTGTGATCGCTGCCATATGTTGCCTCCCTTCAGATTCGCAGTGTGTGTGCTACATCTTGCACAGTTGCACGTTGGGTGCCGTTGTCGCGAAAACGCCCGTCATTCTTTGTTTTCAACACGGAAGCAAGTTCGTGCTTCCCCTGTTCTGATGCCCCAAAGTCCCCACGAACAGCAAAAAAGTGGAAAAAGTTTTCCACTTTCACGCCACGCATTATTCCCCCAGATTTTAGGCAGCCGGAAGGTTCCACCGGGGCATGAAACACCCGGAGCGCCTGTCCTCAGTCGAAGCCGAAGTTGATATCTGCTCAGTGCACCAACTGCTGGCTACAAACCGGACACGCCACCTTATGCTGATCCCAGAGAGCCCTCGCGGTAATCAGCCCCATATGTGCCTCATTCAAATGGCGCACTGGACGCTCTTTTGAGCGATCCAATTTGACCAGCGCATCTTCAACGAGGTCGATCAGAATCTCTTCGGTCGGGCATTTCTTTGTCTCGTACATATCGTCCTTTCTAACCTACGGCATCAACCGGCTACGGCAGAACGGAATCTTGCGTAATAACGGAACCTCATTGCACCAGAATTGGAACCTTCAGAGCGAAGGGAAAATGAGTGATTGGTGTGTCGATGACAGAGTAGTTGATATGCCCGCCACAGTAGATGCACTTTGTTTTCTGCACTAACAGTGGGTTCGCTTCGATGAACCCGTTGGGAAAAGACCGAAAGCACTCAGGGCAAGCCAGAAGGATAGAAAAGCCATCAGGCTCGCCATAGGGAATCTTCGCCGTCCAAAACGGAGGTACAGATTCGCCCGTGCGAGGACTCTCCGCTCGCTCCCGGGTCATAAGTTCCGTGAGGATGTCGAGCAGGACCGCCGGGCTATTTTTGCCCTTCGGATAAAAGGCATCCGCGCACAATCCAGCAGGAATGCTGCTCTCTTCAAAGGCGCCGCTCATCGCTACGACCTGGATGGAAGGGAAACGGCGGCGAACGATCGAGAGTAGTTCAAAACCGGACATCACCGGCATATCAAGATCGGAAACAATCAGATCGGGTATATGTTCACGCAGCGATTGAAGTGCTTCCACACCATTTCCGGCCGCCTGAACGGTGTACCCGATCGATTGAAGCAGGGCAGTATAGGCTTTCAAAATCAAAAAATTATCGTCAACAAGAAGTACCGATAGCTTGTCGTCTAGCACGGTTGTCTCCTATTTGAAGACATGGCCCGGTCTCCAACCTCTTAAGCATTGCACCTTGAATTCAGGCTGACTGTCCGTTTAATTACACCGGCAACTATTTCTTTGCCTTTGCGGTTTTAGCAGTTATCTCATCTGCTTGCCCCGCCTTTACGCCCGCTTTGTCGCGAATTGAGGGGTCCGCGTCATGCAACAGAACGTTCAGCAAAGATCGGTTGACCTTGATCTGACCGTTGTATTCGATGTATCCAGCCTTTCGGAATCGATTCATGAACAGGTTGACGCGAGAACGCGTGGTCCCGATGATCGACGCGAGCGCCTCCTGGCTGATCTTCGGAATATTCGTCTCCGGCTCGCTTGCTTTGCCGAAGTTTGCCATGTTCAGCAGAGCCCGCGCGAGCCGCTTCTCAGTGGAGTTGAAGAGCTGGTCGATCAGGTCATCCTGAATCCGGCTCGTGCGCTCAAGCAGATACGCAACAAAGAACTCCGACATGATTCGTTCATCGTGAAGAACGCGAATCATCTCGGTGCGGCCGATGCGCAGTAGGACACATTCGGTGAGAGCCGTGGCAGAAGCGATGTGGAGCTTGTGTTCCGCAGGAAGACACTCTTGGCCTACAAAGTCGCCGGCATTCAGAATCGCCAGCGTAACCTGTTTGCCGACCTGCGACACCACGGTAAGTCGTGCCTTGCCCTGTTGGATGTAGAAGATGCTGGATCCACTATCGCCCTGGGAAAAGATCTTCGCACCCTTGCGAAAACGCACGATGGTCTTCCCCAGTCCAGCTTGCGCAAGAAACGCGGTGGCGTTGAATGGAGTCGGACTTTCTGGCACCAGGCAACTCTCCGTACGACTTAATTCAAAAATGATTTGCTGCTTCGAGCGTCTTTGTCAATTAAAAATTATCGAAAGCAGAATCACTCACTTACCAACACGATGGATGGCCTTCAACATTCAAGCATGTCACGCCGGAGTGCAACCTGTGTGTGCACTTCAGGACAGAACCCCAACTTTTCTGTGCCGGAAAGAACAGCAAGCTTTCCCACTGAATCTAAATGTGCTCCCCCAATGCAGGAGCCGTAGCGACGCAGCCACTAAGCGCACGTAGCGATATCAAATATCTCCGCTCCCTTACAGCCTTGCTGCGCGATGGCACTAATCGTCAGGCCTTTCCGCTTTATAAGGTGAAGGCAGCTGTAACCACTCGCCTGCAGAAGGAGGAAGGTCATGCTAATCGACATCTTTGTAGCCATCACTACAGTTTCCATCTTTGCAGCTCTGTATCTGCTATGCGCGGACATTCGTCAATTCCACCGCCTCCGCTCCCCAGCGCAGAACTCCAAGAGCATGGCTGGTCGTTGAGATCCCATCCAGACCCGCATGTACAACAGCACGCGCGGATTCGGAAGATCCACGATTGCCGATCAGCCAACCGCTATTGCAACTCAGTCCAGGTGCTATCAGGATTGAATCCGGTGATCGCCTTCGCCGCATCAGCCGTATCTTTGCCAAGATCCTTCTCGAACACCACCTGGTCCTGGTCGATCAGGAAAGTCTTGATACCCGTGTCGCCATACTTCGCCGGGTACGCAAGGTAGGCGAATCCACCGGTCATCTTTCCGTTGACGACGTAGGACTTCGCGCCGCCCTTCGCATTGGGGCCTTGATTATCCAGACGCCGGTAAAAATAGCCATAGTATGGCTTGGCGACATCCGGCTTGATGGAGATTCCTTCCTCTGAAGCGAACGCGACCAGCGGTCCAAGCGGGCTTCGCGGAGCGCCCTGCGGAGAATCCCAATACAAGCCGTTCTGTTGTCCCGGATCGCTGATCAGCTTCTGCGCATACTGCTTCACGCCACCATGTTTTTGCGAGAAGTACTCCGCCTGCGACTGCGCCAGTGCTCCGCAAACATAGATGGCAGCAATCTCATCTCGCCCGACGCGCCGTGCCAGAATCTCTTTCTTCCCAGCCGGCACATTGAAGTACCATTCGCCCGCAGAGTTCTTCGTCAGCGGTATCGGAAACACCTGGTTGTCGGCGCCGACCAGCAACAAGTTGCTGCCATCGGTCATCTTCCGCCATCGATTCATCACCTGGTACGCCTGCGCAAATCCATTGAGCTGCGCCTTGTCTTCAGCAGGATCGCCAGAGGAGATGACGTCCGACGAGCCCGGCCCGAAGATTGCCAGAACCGCATCCGTATTCTGCGACTTCGCCGCATCCGCCAACGCATCCCCTGCGGCTTGGGGCGAAGCAAAGGCTTTAGGCGCGGCCTCCGCCGGCGCAGTCTGCTCCTGCTTCTTGCACGCTGTCACAGAAAGCAGCAAGCCGAAACCCAGAGTCAGAGACAAAAGAGACCACGCTGAACCGGCGCGACTACGGACTAAGTAAAACATTCTGATCCTCCGATGGATGTCATTCCTCTGTTCCCGGTCTTCAAACGCGTCCACTACCGTCTGCCGCCAAAACCACCGCCACCGCCTCTGCCGCCCCATCCGCCACCGCCGCCGCCGCCGAAACTTCCCCATCCGCGCGAACTTGACGAGCGCGAACCCCATCCACCACCAGAGCCGTCCGAGTGGCTGCCCCACCCGCTAAACGCAGACGAGCTGTCGCTGTGAGACTGTGCTCCCGAATATCCGCTGCTGCCTCCCCAGCCGTGCGCAGCATCGGAGTTGGAGCCCCCCGCACTCTGCCACCCGCTTCCGGTGTTCTTATAGGCGTTGCCATTTGCCGTCGCGTACCTGTTGCCATTCGAGCTCTCGGCCGTCCCAACAGTTCCATTTGCGTCCGAGTAATGCTGCGAGTCCACAGTCGTGCCATTCTTCGAGGCCGTCGAACTCCCCCAGCTTGAGTACGCGTTCGAACCCTGATGCGTCGCGCCGTACGCACCGGTGTACGGGTTATAAGCCTGCCCTACCTTTTGTGTCCCATACGCAGTCGAAGTCGAAGCCCCACGCGCATAAGTCCCCGTCGAAGGGTTATAGCCAGAGCTATAGTGCGCGCTCCCGTACGGACCATACGCACCTCCACTGGTTCCGTAGTAGCCACCATGCCAGGCGGTATTTCCGTAGTAAGCTCCGCCGTGATAATAAGCCGCCCCACCGTACCAGTTGCAGCTCCAACTGCTGTATCCCCACCCGCTGCTCATCATCGCTCCGACTGCCAATCCGAGCCCGAAGGTCATAACCCCAGCGGCCACTACATCTGCAGTGGTATAGCTCGGAACCACATAAGGAGTCCCATAAATAACCGTGGGATTGTACTGCGGCACATACACAATCTGCGGGTTCGTCGGCTGAATCACGATGGTCTGCGGCGTCTGCTGCACCACTGTGATCTGCGAGCCCGACTTCAGATTGCCCGCGGCCTTTGCCTTCGCCCGCAACGTCTGTATCGCCGTCATCACGTCAGCCTGTTGCGTGTGATAAGCCTCACCCAGTTGCGAGGTCCACGAGAGATTCTGCGCCATATTGTTCAGCACAGACGGAAACTGGGTCAGCGCCTTAACACTTGGGTCCCACGTCTGTTTATCAACCGCCGTCGTCAGTGCGGTTCCCGTAAGCGTCTTGTTCTGCTGCACCCAATAGTTCGCGATAGCCACTTGATCAGGAAACGTCGCCGCACTCAAAATCTGCGCCACCAGCGCATCCGGATAGAGAGCGATCGGCGCCACCAGAGCCTGCAACTCGTCCGCAGTTGACGGCGCACCTTGTCCCGGATAACTCGCAGCCGTCGTGCCAGTCGCAGGCTCCGTGGTCTGATAAGCCATGCCGGTACCAACGCCAGGGCCAAGCGTGAAGACAAGAACGACACTCAATCCGAGGGAGATACTCTGCTTCGCCACTGCTATGCAACCCATGTACTTCCTCCTCAAAACAGCAGTTCGCCAGTACTTATGGCCGGCGAAGTTCTGGGGTTTATTCTCCAGGCCGCAATACTCTGCGAAATACCTACAGTGAATCCACTCGTTACTCATCGAAGAGGGAAAGTCGTTTCCAGTCACTCTTCATGCTGATCAGCGATGCTCGTGCACCGGCCGCTCCAGATATCGCGACGAGGAAATCAACCGCCGCCCTGCCGCCCCACGAGATAAAACTACCGAAGCGATTCATCTTCTACTCCTCTCGCGGGCAAGATGCCGGGCGGTTCTCAAAACAAGAGATAAGAGACCCACAAGGTGGTGAGATCCCTGTCTGCGTCGGTAGTTTAGCTGCGTCGCCTTTTTACAGCCACTAGCAAAACTTACAGCGCACGGTCATCTTTTTCTTAGATCTTCAACCCACCGTCGCTCCCACCAGCGACGGTCGGCGGCCTATGAGCACTACCGGACGCTGACGGTCAGGCAGTATCTTCAGACAGCAGCGTTGGAGACTCGTTCAAGTAATGGCTAAGCGCCTTGCGGTCGATCTTTCCGCTTGAATTGATCGGAAGTCCATCAAGCTGAAGGATGCGGCGCGGCACCATGTACGAAGGCAGCCTGCGTCGAAGCGAATCGAGCAGTTTTTCAGGAAGAATGTACACGCCGCTCGTGAACCCAACAACACCCTGAACCAGGCCATCCTCAATCGGCCACGCCACCACCGCCACATTGTCAGAGTCAGAGATCGAGCGAAGATGAGCTTCAATCTCTTCAAGCTCAACACGCTGCCCCAAAATCTTGATCTGCCGATCCATCCGGCCAAGGTGGTGGAACGCCCCGCGCTCGTCCTGCCGAGTCAGGTCGCCCGTGAGATACCATCTCTTTCCCCCGATCGTAGGAAAGCGCTGCCGAGTCAGCTCCGGCTCGTTGTAATACCCCTTCGCAAGCTGGCCACCAGAGATGGCGAGTTGGCCAACCTCTCCGGCTTGTAAAAATTTGAGCGACTCGTCAACGACCGCAACCTCCACTCCAGGCAGCGGAAATCCGCTCGGAACCAGATTGAGCTTTGGTGTCGGCGGGAAATCCGGGCCGGCCGTCGCACCCACGCAATAGACCGTCGCTTCTGTCGGACCGTAGAGATTCTCGACAACGCTGTTAGGAGCAGCCGCTTGCCACGCTTCAGCCAAAGGGTATGGCAACGCTTCCCCGCAAAAGACGCTGTAACGAAGCGAAGGAAAAATTCCAGGCTTCAGCATCTTTATTCCGCGCATGAACGCAGCGATGGACGGCACCGACGACCATATCGTCAAGGCGTGATCCATGATGAAACGCGACGGCGACATCAGTTGGCTCGAAGGTAGAACGAACACAGAAGCGCCGCTACCCCATGCGATGAACATCTCGAAGACGCTCACATCGAAAGAAAGCTCGGAAGTCTGCGAAATCCGATCGGACGCGACAGGCTCGATACGAAGACGCATCGCCTCCAGAAACTGAGCCACGCTTCCCAAGGTGATCTCAACCCCTTTAGGAACTCCGGTCGTGCCCGACGTAAAGATCAAGTAGGCGAGATCGCGTGCGCCGCGGACAACTGGAGCGGACACTTTATCTTCAGGCAGTGAGTCAAGCTCACCGGAAAGATCAAGAATCACCGGGGGCGCAATAGCCCGGAGTGCGGGAGTCAGGCGAGCAAGTCCCGCAGCGTCGACGACCAGCGCGTCAGGCTGGAGCATCTTCAGAATCAGCGCGAGCCTCTCATCCGGAAGCTTCGTCGGACTGAGAGGGATATACGCAGCGCCGCTCCAACAAGCCGCCAGAACCCCAACATACGTGCCCAGTGTTCGCGACGCGAGCACAACAACTTTTCTTACATCACCCAGGGCCGATGCTGCGCCACCTATAAGTGAAGCCAGCTCCCCATACGAGTAGTCTCTGCCCGAAACGCGCAATGCGAGATTTTCTGGATGCGCGCGTGCCTGCTCATAAAATGGCAATGCCAGGTTATAGTTCATGGAACCTCTGGGACTTCCAAATTACCTGTCAGAGTGGGAGTCTCTGAGGCCAATGGTTCTTACATGGTCGTCTGCTCGAAAACCTATCCTCGACAGCTCGACACAGTGACCAAATCGAAAATCGAAAAATCTAACTCAGTTCTACCACTAGCGCACAAGCACTAGTTGATTTACTAGGTCACCGTATCCAGACGAAACGCTTCTGTGTAAGCCTCCACTGGATACCCCTTTTCCTTCCATGCTGCCAGTCCTCCCCTCAGCATCTTCACTCGCGTAAAATTCAACGCGCGCGCCTTCCCTAAAATCATCTGGCTGGTCTCGTCATCGCCGCCCGTGCAATAAATCACAGAGTTCTGGTCGCGAGAAAACGACGCAGTCTGTTCTGCAATCTCCTTCGGCGGAATCCTCATAGCCCCCGGAATAATCTCCGGATGCGCAAGAAAATCCAACGGCTGGCGCACGTCGTAGAGCAGAATCTGTTTCGCTTCTAGAAGCTTGAACAACGCTTCAGGCTCAATGCTCTTTGCTTCTATCTCGCGCTTCGCACTAAGGCGTCTCACTACGACCCACCCCAGAATCAAAACGCAAAGCGCTACAGCACAGATCGCCGCCACGTTCATCCCTGCCCTCCTGAAATCCTTAGATGCGTACCCGATCAAAGAATCATCCTCAATTGGAAGATTTTCCTCACAAATACAAAGTGCCACTTACCGGCTGAGCGCAATGCATCTGCAATCACTGCAACAGCCAAACCCACGTGGCGACTTTTTTGACTGATTCCGCTAATATTGGGGCCCAACTGATTCCATCAACATCGGGCCCCTATCTAAAAAGGAGCGCACCTATGGCAATCGATATGGATAAGCTCAACAACTTTGTTGGTCGCTTCGTAGGAGATCTCGGAGCCGCCGTACATGCCGGGATGGTCGTCATCGGAGATAAGCTCGGGCTTTATAAAGCACTTTCCGTTGAGCCCATGACCTCCACAGAACTTGCGGCCAAAACCTCGACCGATGAACGCTACATTCGCGAATGGCTCAGCTCACAGGCAGCCGGCGGCTATGTCACCTACGACGAGAAGACACGTAAATTCAGCCTCACTGAGGAGCAGGCGTTTACGCTCGCGAACGAAGATAGCCCCGCCTACCTTCCCGGTGCATTCGAGTTGGCGTTAGGCTCGCTCGCAGCCGTCCCACGCATCACCGAATCGTTTCGCTCAGGAGCAGGAATGGGCTGGCACGAGCACAATGAAGGCGTATTTCACGGGTGCGAAAAGTTCTTCCGCCCGGGCTACGCCGCCAATCTCGTGAGTTCCTGGATCCCCTCGCTCGATGGAGTGCAGCAGAAGCTCGAAGCAGGTGCAAAAGTCGCCGATGTCGGCTGCGGAAAGGGTGCGTCCACCATCTTGATGGCGAAAGCATTTCCCAAATCCCACTTCGTCGGATTCGACTCTCACGACCAATCCATTGCAGGAGCAAGAGACTCTGCGAAGCGCCAGGGAACTGCCGATTCGGTCACCTTCGAAGTAAGCACAGCCAAAGACTATCCGGGAAAGGACTACGACTTCGTCGCGGTCTTCGACTGCTTGCACGATATGGGCGATCCCGTGGGAGCTGCCGCCCACGTCCTCAAATCGTTGAAAAAGGACGGCACATGGATGATCGTAGAACCCTTTGCGAACGACGATTTGAAAGACAACCTGAACCCCGTAGGCCGTGTGTACTACTCGTTTTCAACCTTGCTCTGCACGCCCTGTTCTCGATCACAGGAGGTCGGACTGTGCTTAGGCGCGCAATCCGGTGAAGCGCGCATCCGAGACGTAGTTACCTCCGCCGGCTTCACCCGTTTCCGGAGAGCCGCGGAAACTCCCTTCAACATTGTTTATGAAGCTCGCCCTTGATTGCTGCGGAAAAATAAAACAAGCCATGGAGTGGCTTCGCAGCTCCCATTCGATGCTTCAGCACCTCAATGAATCCCGGCCCCGCGAGCAGGAGCACTGCAATCTCCGGTTATGATCCTTTGCATGCGGCTGCTTGCGTCTGTGCTATCCCTCACCATCATCGTGGGAACCCTCGCACTGCACGCGAAAGCTCAGACATGCGTCACCGATCCGCAAAGTACGATCGCCACAGATCGGCCCTCGGTCACCAGTTCAAGCATCGTCGTCCCCTGTGGAAGCCTGCAATTTGAAAACGGATTTCAATCGACCGGCAACGCAGGTCAAAGAACCTTCGATCTCCCCGAGACCTCTGTGCGATTCGGAATCCCACACAAGGCTGAACTTCGTCTCACAGTCCCGGATTACTTCCATAATGACGACACCGCATCCGGCTTCACCAACGGATTCGGCGATCTCAGCGTAGGTTTCAAACAGCAGCTTGGGCCCACACGAGGCGGATTCAGTCTCTCCATCATCCCCTTCGTCAGCCTCCCCACAGGAGCGAACGCAATATCGAGCCACGGCTACGATCCCACCGTTCAACTCCCCTGGTCGCATTCGCTATCGAAAAATTGGACGGTTGCTGGAATGTTCTCTCTGATGTGGCCAACAGAAGGACCGCGCCGAAACCTCACAGGCCAGTCCAGCATCTACTTCGACCGCCAGCTCACTCAAGCCTGGGACGCCTACGTCGAATACTCCGGCGCATTTCCCCAACGCGGAGGCCCGCAGCAGTCGATCGACTTCGGCTCCTCCTACAAACTCTCTCCACATCAGCAGCTCGACTTCCACTGGACCTTTGGCCTCTCCGCCGCAACTCCCAACAACTCCATCGGCCTCGGCTACTCCGTTCGCTTCCAGCCAATCCGATCCAAATCACATTGATGACGCATCTGCTAAACACGAACAACGCAGCGACGAGCCAGTTTGAACAACGTGTACGATGGACAGCAAAATCGACGACCAGGAGGTGAATAAAACCGCTCCACATTGGCACGAAAACTCCACTCTTTCCGCTTTACAGATTAAGGGCAGTGATAAACGCTGCCTGCGAAGAGTCTCTGGAGGAACTATGTCAATCGACGTCCTTGCAGCCATCATCTCCGTATGTATTCTCGCAACCGTCTATTTAGGTTGCGCCTGCGCAGACATCAAACGCTGCAATCGCGCGCAAGCGCCCGTTAAAGAATCCAATAGCGCTACTCGAAATTCGATCCATCTCAGCCGACGCGCATAACCTCTACCGCGTTTCTACGATGGATCGGGTCGTGGGTTGAACTGCGAGCAGAGCGCAAAAGTCTTCTCCAGGTGTTCGATGAAGACGCGAACTTTAGTGGACAACCTGCGGCTTGCAGGCCGCACCGCAAGAATAGGGATCGTTCGCTCAAACGGCGTCAGCAGCCGAAGAACAGTTCCTTCCCTGAGCTCCGCCGCGAACAGCCACGCAGGCGCCTGCGCTATCCCCAGGTGCTCCAGAACCCCCATCCGCATCTGTTCGATATCGCTGGTTCGAAACACTCCCTTGGGAACGATGCACTTTACATCCTTTCCCGAGCCGAAGCACCACGGTTGCACCGAGCCTCGTTCGACCGACACCACAGACCGAAAGCGACTAATGTCCTCCGGCGTCTCCGGCGCACCATACCGTGCGAGATACTGTGGCGTCGCAACAAGAATAATCATCGTCTGAGCGAACCTTCGCGCAATCAGAGACGAGTCGGGCAGATCCCCGGAATGGATCGCAAGATCGAAGCCGTCTTCGATGATCGTGTTTGCGCTCTGCGCGCCCATCTCAATCGACATGTCAGGATACGCAGCAAAGAATCCTGCCAGCTTAGACACCATGTGAAGGCGCGCAAACGTAGGAGGAACCGTGACGCGGATCAGCCCCTTCGGCGACGTCTGGCCTCGCCCAATGCGTGACGTTGCGTTTTCGTAGTCATCCAGAATCCGCAGCGCCGAGTCGTAGAAATCACGGCCAGCCTCCGTCATCGCGATTGAGCGGGATGTGCGGTGCACAAGCTCTGTCCCGAGCTCCTCTTCAAGCGCAGACACCTGTTTGCTGACCGCAGGTTGACCGATTCCTCGCTCCTTCGCGACAGCCGAGAAGCTCCCCTTTTCGACTACCCGGACGAAAATCTGCATCGCCTCAAATCTGTCCACACACCCTCCCTATTCCTCTATGGAATGGATTCTATTTTGCTCGAGCAGAACTCGCTTCTTTCTTTTGGCACGAAGTTGGCACGAAGAATGACCACCGCCATGTGTACAAATCCCAGAACCAGGCTTCATTTTTTATTGCACCCATTCCTATCTGGAATGGATCTCATTCCGCAAACCCACCAGATCTGATCGCACCGACCGTTCATCAGATATGGGTCTGACAGATCCCAGCAAGATCGCAGCCAGTGGATCAAGAGTCACGATTCATACAAATAAAAAGGAGATTCATGTCTAACTTAGCTAAGAAAGTAGCACTCGTTACCGGCGGTTCGCGGGGTATTGGCGCGGCAATCGCAAAGCGCCTGGCCGCCGATGGAGCACAGGTAGCCATCACCTACGCGAAGGACGCCACCTCGGCCTCCGCCGTCGTCAAGGCCATCGAAGCAAAGGGCGGTAAAGCCATCGCAATCCAGGCAGACTCCGTCAACGCCGACGCGATCAAAGCAGCGGTCGAAAAAACGGTCTCGACCTTCGGCGGCCTCGACATCCTAGTGAACAACGCCGGCACAGCCATTCCGAAAGCATTTGAGGAGGCCACGCTGGAGGAGCTCGATCAAGTCCTCAACATCAATGTTCGCGGCGTACTCATCGCGACGCAGGCGGCCCTCAAACACATCAAGGATGGTGGTCGCATCATCATGATCGGCTCCTGCGTTGGCGAGCGTATGATGACGCCCGGACTGGCCGCCTACTCAGCCACAAAGGGTGCCGTAAAGATGTTCACCCAGGGCTTGTCCAGAGAGGTCGGAAGCCGCGGCATCACGGTCAACAATGTGCAGCCCGGCCCAATCGACACAGACTTGAACCCAGCCGCGGGCGATTGGGCGACGCCGCAGATCGCCAATACCGCGCTTGGCCGCTACGGCCACGTGGATGACGTAGCCGCTCTGGTTGCCTTCGTCGCAGGGCCGGAGGCCTCCTACATCACCGGAGCGAACCTCACAGTCGATGGCGGCACAAACGCCTAAGTCAACGAAGCTCCATCCGCAGACCAAACCTGAAGCAACAGGAAGAGAGCCGACTCACTTACTGAGTCGGCTCTCCACTCCTGCCGCTCAGGATCGAGAGGCGCATTGTGATGCAGTTACTTGGAGATCTTCTCGATCACCAGCCCATGCGAACCGTTGCGAACATAGTCTTTTCCAGTCACCGTGACTCGTTCGCCCGCGAAGGGCACCAGCTTCGAGTTCTGCGAAGAAGAGGGCGTCTTGTCATCGATCGGCAGAAAGATCGTGCCATCATCCCCGAGAATCACCAGCGGCGAGCCATTCTTCGCGCACGCCTTGGCGCAAGCGACACCAATCGGCTTATCGAGACCCTTGGTGTAGGCGCACGCTGAGTCAATCACCCAGCCTGAAACATTGACGTCCTTACCAAGATCCGCCGCCATTGCAAAACATGTCGCGGTCAGAAACGTTGCTGCGAGAAGCTTGCGCGATACTGCGATCATTTTGTGGTCTCCAATGCAGCGGCTGAAGTTGACGGCGTAAGGTAGCCGTGAGTAGCGAGATGCTCACCCATGCTGGAATACATAGCTGGGTCAGTCGGCTGCCATGTACCAAGGCCATCGACATAACGGTTATACATGCAGAACGCAGCGGCAATCAGTACCGTGTCGTGAATCTCAAGATCCGTCGCCCCCTGTAGCCGCGCCTTCTCCACCGCCTCCGACGAAACAGCCTTGCCTCCCTGCTGCACCTGTCCGGCAATGACGAGCAGCGCCTTCAGCTTATCCGAGACACCCGAGTGAAGAAAGTCGCGCTTCACCTCTTCAACGAGGCCAGACCTCTCGCCCAGATGCGCGGCCGCCGCAGCGCCGTGGCTCGTCTGGCAAAAGAAGCAGTCGTTTTGACTCGACACATACGTTGCGATCAGTTCACGTTCTCCCGGCGTCAGAGTGCTGGGTCCATGAAGTAGAGTGTGCGCCAGTTCGCGCATCGGCTTCGCTGTCTCGGGTCGAAAGGCAAAGCCGCTGCTGATACCCGGCAGGCCTTCAGGAAGATTTATATGTGGCATGTAATTTGTCCCTCAAAACTGGTTGGTGTTGTCTTCAGACAGCTGTTTCAGCAGGGAGATATTCCTTGCTCACAGTAACGTATCCGTCGCGTGCGACACGCTTGCCTCGCTCGCGATACATCTCTTCATCGCGTGGTTGGGTCGTCGCAAGCCCATCGACATAGCGATTGAACATGCAGAACGCCGCTGCGATCAGCACCGTGTCATGAATCTCAACATCGGTCGCTCCCTGACTGCGAGCCCGCGCCACCGCCTCGGTCGTGACCTGTTTGCCGCCCTTCTGTACCTGTCCCGCGATAACAAGCAGCGCCTTCAGCTTCTCGGAGATCTCGGCATTTTCAAAGTCGACCTTCACCTTCTTCACGACGGCTTCATTATCACCCAGGCTCGCGGCCGCAATCGCGCCATGAATCGTCTGGCAGTAGTAACAATCATTCTCCGACGAGACATACGTCGCAATCAGCTCGCGTTCTCCCGCCGTCAGCGAGTTAG
This sequence comes from uncultured Acidobacteriaceae bacterium, assembly GCA_963771625.1. GTDB lineage: Bacteria > Acidobacteriota > Terriglobia > Terriglobales > Acidobacteriaceae > Edaphobacter. The sequence continues at coordinate 67,611 of CAVYUE010000013.1, read as the reverse complement.
GTCCGTGAAGCAGTATCTCCACCAGATCATTAAGTGGCCGTGCGGTCTCGGGCCGAAAGGCCATCGCGCCGCGAATGCCGGGTAGACCTTCAGGTAGTTGAATGTGTGGCATCGTAGAGTTCCTTTCAGATAAGAGATTGTTCTGTGACAGCTTCCACAGCGACGTGACGCCCCGAGAAGAAAAAGCGCCGGATAGGATCTCCGCACAAAACGATAACCAAACCCAGCAGAGCAGGAATGGGATCATGCATGAGGATCAGAAGATTGATTACGCCACACCCAACAAGAAAAACTATGGGAGCAGCAGGGTACCACCAACGCGCCACAGGCTCTTTCAGCCGGAACAGTGACGCAGCAGACAGCGCAAGAAAACAGATCGCCGAGAAGATGATGAAAGAGAGAATGCGATCGAACGCCCCAAAGCAGAGAACCAGCAGGGCCAGCCCTGTCTGCAGTAAAACTGCGTTCGCCGGCGTCCCAAAGCGTGGATGCAGTCGCCCGAAGGCCGAAAAAAAAGCGCCATCCTTCGCCATCGCATAGTAGACCCGCGGCGCCGCCATCGTAAGCGCCATCAAGCCCCCAAGCACGGAGAGCAGCACGCACGCTGAGAGGACCTTGCCGCCCACACTGCCGAAGAGTGCCTCGCCGAACTGCGCTACAAAAGCCGTGTTCGAAACAATGCGTTCCACCGGCACAACCGAGAGGAACGCAAAGCTTACCAGCAGGTAGACCGCCGTTACGATCACCACGCCCAACGTAAAGGCCAGTGGAAGAGTCCGCCGCGGATTGCGTACCTCACCCGCAACCTTGCCGGCCTCCCACCATCCACCGAAGCTGAAGAACGCACTCACGGTCGCTCCAGCAATGGCCGCAAAGATGGGTTCCGATCCGCTGCGACGCACCGTCAGCGGCATCAGGTTGGCCGTGGTTGCATGGCCCGAAATCCATGCCCAACCCACAAGACAAACAAGCACGGCAATCTTCAGCAGGTTTGCCACCACCATCACTCGCCGGCTCAGCCGCGTACCCACATAGTTCAGCAACGCCAACGTCACGAGGATGAGCGCCGGAATCCACAACCGAACCTGCGGCGTCATGCCGAACAACGACAGAACATATGGTGTGACACCCACGGCAAGCGCCGCGGCGAGGCCCGGATCCATAACAGCCGCCGACATCCAGCCATAAAGAAAAGCGACCCGAGGGCCATACCCTTCGCGCAGGTACACGTACTCGCCACCGGCATGCGGAAACCGCACAGCCAGCTCCGAATAACAGATCGCCCCGCACATCGCGATCAAACCCATCCCGCACCACACCGCAGTCAGCAGCAGCGGCGATCCCAGCGACTTCGCCATCGCAGCAGGCGTCAGGAAGATCCCAAGCGCGATCGACTCGCCCGTTACAACAGCGATCGTCGCCGCCAGCCCCAGCTGCCGATGTTGTTCCATTGAAGCAACATCCTACGCCCAGCCTCCGAATGCAACATCAACCAAAAGGTTGACTCGGCAAGTGAAGAAAGATGAATTCCATCTGTCCTTATAAAGAGCCATTAAATCGCAGCGAAACCCTGGGCAATATCCAACCCACAACCCGTCACCTCCCCTCACTTGATAAACTGGATGAATGCTCTCTAGGCTTTACGCAAAGTGGATGTACCGCTGGGAGACCGCTCTCACCACACGCGACACCAACCGCATCGTCCGCCCCCTCGAGTGGGGCTTCGACTGGCTCCAGGACTTCAGCCCTCTCGCCGCCGCATCCCACGCGCCCGCCGCCGACGACTACGAGCGCATGATCGCCGTCAACGCCGACATCGTCGCCCGCGCCGACGAGTTCTTCGGCTACACCACCCCCACCGACTTCCGCCTCGAACGCCGCCACCCCCAGCTCTTCCCCACCAACGTCCGCCCCGAAACCCTCCAGGAAGACGCCGAGATCAAGCGTCAGGCCGAGACCGGCGAACTCGAAGAGGCCGAATTCCTCCGCTTCACCTCACCCGTCCGCACCCGCTACCCCGAAAACGACACCGTCAACGCCCGCTGGTACCCCGCCCACCCCGAAACCCAGAAGGGCAAGCCCAAACAGGCCATGATCGTCATGCCTCAATGGAACGCCGACGCATTCAGCCACAACGCCCTCTGCACCCTCTTCAACAGCTTCGGCATCTCCTGCCTCCGCCTCTCCAAGCCCTACCACGACATCCGCCGCCCCGCCGAGCTCGAGCGCTCCGACTACGCCGTCAGCGCCAACGTCGGTCGCACCACCGAAGCCTGCCGTCAGGCCGTCGTCGACATCCGCAGCTCCATCGACTGGCTCGAATCCCAAGGCTACGAACACTTCGGAGTCCTCGGCACCAGCCTCGGCAGTTGCTACGCCTTCATCGCCGCCGCCTTCGACCCGCGCATCCAGATCTGCGCCTTCAACCACGCTTCAACTTGGTTCGGCGACGTCGTCTGGACCGGCCAAAGCACCCGCCACATCCGCGCCGCATTCGAGCAGGCGGGCCTCGACCAGGACCAGGTCCGTCAGATCTTCTCCATCGTCAGCCCCATGTCCTACATGGATCGCTTCGCCGCCACCCGCAAGCGAGTTCTGGTCGTCCACGCCACCTACGACCTCACCTTCCCGCTCAAATACTCCCTCGACGTCCTCACCAACTTCGACGCCCTCAAAATCGACTACATCTCCAGGGTCCTCCCCTGCGGCCACTACACCACAGGCGAAACCCCCTACAAATACATCGACGGCTGGTACCTCGGCTCCTTCGTCTACAAATCCTTCAAGCGCCTAGCCCAGACAAAAACCACCTCAGCCCTCGAAACCCACGCCACAGCAGGCGCTCGATAAAAAACCGAACAGGGGTTTAGTTAGGTTGAACGATGCATGTAATGCTGAACTCCCCGCACACCTTGATAATGGACTGGACCACCGTGGATGTCTGATCGGGCTCTTTTGATTTGCCTACACTGGACGCCACAATCATCTGCGTAACTTTATCCGCCAACGCGTTTATCTGAAAGCCGAGTACCTGCTTTCCTTTTTGAATCTCGATGGTGCCCGTTTGTTTGTCCTCTTTGGTAATCGTCACTTCAGGGTGAGTCTTCAATAGCTCGACGGTCTTGTCATAAACCTTGCTCGGATCGGCATCAAGCACGACGGTAGCAACGTCGAAGCCTCCGTTGGCTGACCGCTGGGTCATGCGATTGATCTGATTCTTTGCTGCGTGCGCAGCCATAACCCACTGCGCGTGCACGGAAGCCGTTAGGAGGAGAAAGAATCCAAGTACGAAAGCTGCCGACCGACGGTTAGGGCACATTCAACGCACCTCAAAATGAAGAGAAAATGAAGACCCAAATCTATCGGATGGGCAGCTTCAATGCAATTCGGCGGAAGGCTACAGGGGACTGCCCATTCAACCTCACAACGCTGGATCGCCTGATTCTGAATAGGTTAGCGTCATGGCACTTTGCCTCGGTGCCTTCTCTGACGTTTCACGGAACTTCCAGGGCGCACCTTCCGTATATTCCCTCAGAGGGTCATCCCATGACACAACCTCCGTATCGTCCATCAGGCGATCGTCCCATGCGGCGTTTCGCCATCTTCGTAGCTATCTTTCTCGTCATCGTAGCCATCGGTTCCCAACCCCGGCGTGCCGGAGCCACCGATAACTCGATCTGCGTCTGCATCCCATCCCGAGCGGGATTACTTCTGAAGTCGGCACTCGTAAAGACGCAGGCACGCACCACGGCGCTCCTCACCTCCACATCCCTCATCCAGTAAGACAGTAAGAGGGTCGGCACCGCCGCTATGAATCCCACCCAATGGGTGAAAATCGCCCTTGCGCGTCAGATCGTGCGATCGAAAAGCTGCTGCTGGTAACTCTTCACCCAGTCCTCCGACGAAGGTGGAAAGATGTTGAGGAACTTCCCCTCGCGAGAAGGAATCACTTCAACCATCCTCGCGATCATGTCCTTTGGATCGAGCCTTCCCTCTGGCTTCCCAAGCAGCCCATCGACGACCTTCTTGAAGTTGTCGCGCTTGATAAAGTTCACGTCATCGCTCATCCAACGCAGACCCGCTTCCACCACCGTCTCGTTGAAACCGGTAAGGTACGGTCCCGGATTGATCGTTTGAACCTGAATTCCAAACGGCTTCAGCTCCTCGTACATCGCTTCAGCGATCGATTGCACCGCATGCTTGCTCGCGGCATATGCAGGAATCGGCGGGACCGTGAGTAATCCAACGACGGAAGAGGTGAATACCACCTTTCCACGAACGCCTGTGGCTATCCAATTCCTCACCACGCGCTGCGTAAAATCCAAAGCCGCGAAGACGTTTGTCTCAAAGTTCTTCCGCACCAGCTCGACGGGAATCTCAGACATAGGTCCCCCCTCACCGATACCAGCGTTGTTGAACAGGATGTCGAACTTCAACTTCAGCACGTGTGCGACATCGTAAGGGTCCAGCAGGTCAAGCTTCTCAACGCTTAGCGTCTTCAGGCCGAGCGAGCCAGCCTTTTCCCGCAGAGCAGTCACTTGTGGCCAGGTCTGAACAGCAGCGATTACGTTGTACCCTTTTTCCGCCAGTCCAAGAGCGGTCCCTTCACCAAATCCCGAACCTGCTCCCGTGATCAATATCTCCTGCATGTGAGTCACCTCTCCTGTCTTTTAGTTAGGCTTTCAATGCTGATTCACCGCTTTGCGCAATTGCATAATCTTGAGCCACCTGCCCCCCGGACACGCCGATGCTGCCGATCACCCGTCCATCGCCGTCTCTAAGTGGAATCCCCCCGGCAAACGTTATGAGCAGTCCATTGCTGACCTCAATTCCGTGCGCATCTGCCCCTGCTTTGCTGTAGTTATCAAGCACCTGCGTCTCCATCTCGAACAGGGCCGATGTCTTCGCCTTCTTAATCGCCACATCGATCACTCCAAGCCATGCTCCATCCATGCGATGAAATGTCTTCAAGTGCCCTCCCGAATCAAGAATTGCGACGCAAACTGAAACTTCGAGTTCGCGTGCCTTCAGTACGGAAGCCTTCAAGACGCGCTCTGCTTGCTCCGCCGTAATCTGCATGTCCTTTACTCCTTCTCTCAAGTCCCCTAAAGCTCCGCGAGAGCTCGATGCACCAGACTCACGGAAGTCGCTCCTTCGCCCACAGCCGACGCCACCCTCTTGACGCTTCCAGCGCGCACATCGCCGACAGCAAAAACTCCCGGCAGGCTGCTCTCCAATATGTAAGGCGGACGCGACAGCGGCCAGGGAGGATTTCTATCTGGATCGATCGCCAGCGGCAGATCGCGCCCGGTGAGGATAAAGCCCTTCTCATCCAGCGCCACACTGCCCCGCAACCATTCAGTGTTCGGAGAGGCGCCCGTCATGATGAAGAGGTGATTGGTTCGCACCGAACTCACCTGCCCGGTCTTCTTATTGGTCCAACACACTTCTTCCAGATCGCTCTCGCCCTCAAGACCGCAGAGTTCCGAGTTGCAAAGCAGCTCGATACACGGATTTCCTGCGATGCGTTGAATCAGATACCGCGACATCGATTCGTCCAGACCAGCCGCCCTCACAAGCATGTACACCTTGCGTGCTGTCTTCGAAAGGAAGACAGCGGCTTGACCAGCTGAGTTGCCGCCACCCACCACAATCACCTCTTCGCCCTCACACAACTGAGCCTCAATGTAGGTCGCACCAAAATGGACACCGCGACCCGCGAAGCGGTCCACAGGAACTCCGGTTGGCTTGTTGTAGCAGGCGCCCGTCGCAATCACGATGGTTCGTGCGAAGAAGACAGTCCCATCTTTCATCACGAGCTCGTACGGCCGCCGTTGGCTCCGAAGCTGAACAATCGCGCGTGCCAGCGCCATCTTCGCCCCAAACCTCTGCGCCTGTCTGGTGGCGCTCGTCGCAAGCTCCTGACCGGAGACCCCGGTTGGAAATCCCAGATAATTCTCTATCCTCGAACTCGAACCGGCCTGGCCCCCGGCTGCGTGGCTTTCAACCAGCAGAATATCCAGCCCCTCTGAGGCCGCGTACACCGCTGCTGCGAGGCCTGCCGGGCCAGCGCCCACAATAACCACATCGTGCAACAGACCGCTGTGGATGTTGTCGTTCAGCCCAAGATGATCCGCCAGCTGTGACGTGGACGGATTGCGCAAAACCATCGTCCCATTGCCGATCACGATTGGGATCTCGGAGACGGAGATTGCAAAGCGGTCGAGCAGGTTTCGTGCAGTATCGTCCAGATCTAGATCGACATAAGTGTAAGGATGACCATTTCGACTCAGAAACTCTCGAATGCGCAGCGTGTCTGCAGAGTGCCGTGAGCCAATGACTGCGACATTGCCCAGCTGCTTGGTCACGAGCATGATCCTGCGCAACATGAACGCGTGCAACAGGACCTCGCCGAGACCTGCATCGCGCCCCACAAGAGCGCGCAGCTCTTCGGGCCGAAGCTCCAGAATCTCACCTGCTTCTATAACGCGGGCCTGCACGACAGTTCGCTGTCCCGCGATCGAGCCCGCCTCGCCGGTGAACATTCCCGGAATCAAATGCGTGATCAGCTGTTCGCCGTGGATACTTGGCTGAACGATCTCGAGCGTGGCCGATAAGAGTATGAAGCACGGCCTGCCCACCTCTCCCGGTCGATACAGAACCTCGCCGAGCTCCGCCTGTCGCACCCGTCCGTACGGCCGCGCACGACCTATCTCTACGTCCGTAAGGATCGGCCACATCTCGCTATCCGAGTTAAGCGCACTGAGAGTTGGCGATGTGGACACGGCTTGTAGCCTCCCTTCCGCTTACGCAAAGGTCTGGCACGCGACGCGGCGGCTTGGCGGGTCTGCGTCAACGATGCAACGGGCCGCGTTCCATCTCTGTCATTAAGCCAGCATCGTTGACGCGAATCTATTGGACAAAAGTATCGCCCATACCTTGGTATCGATTGCCCGACCAACCTGGCCCATGTGGTGCCCTGACGCGAGAATCTGTTCATCCCGTCAGTCCAGCACTGCTTCGATTCAACAGAACGAATCGTGGCATCACATTTTTTTCGCGAAGCGCCGCTTTGTGTCTCGCCTAGCTCGAACGCTCCGATCTTGGGCCGAGAAGTTGAAGGGGTTTGGCACCGATGGAGACGTTCTTGCGCCTCGCCTTTTACTAATGACTGATGGTGGTGTGCGTTACAGTGAGTTCTTCTTGGCTATATCGCCAAGGTGGCGTGCACTCGGTTTCGGTGTGCGCTTGAAGGTTTCACGATCGACCGCAACCAAGCCAAACTTGGGACCGAATCCAGACATCCATTCGAAGTTGTCCAGCAACGACCAGTGGAAGTATCCCTGCACCGGGACGCCATCTGCGATTGCAGACTGCATGCCACCCAAAGCCTGATCGATGTAACGAATTCTTTCCTGGTCATCTGTTGTGTCCATTCCGTTCTCAGAGACGACGATGGGTTTGCCGGTCATTTTATGAACGTACCGAACGGTGGCTCCGAGAGAAGCCGGATCTGTTTCAAAAGGGTTGGTTCCTTTGTGATCCTTGGGCGTAATCGGGCCTGTCGAATCAACATGGACCACACCGTAATTCTGTACGCCAATAAAGTCTCCTGAGCGCTTTCCGGCTTCGAGCCACGGGCCGAGTACATCCCTGTTCGCCACATCGGCCTGGCTATTTTCGCCAACGGCTCTGTATTCAAATACGGAAAGCGGAACACCCACTGGCAAGGTGCTTCGGGAAGCCTTAATGGCAGCAAACCCTTGATGATGTGCCTCAATAAGGTTGGGCGTGACGACTTCATTCGGGGCAAAGAGAAGAGCGGAGAACTGGTTGGAACCGATTGCTTTAGCCGCCGCTGCATTCATCTGTGATAAAGGAAACTGTCCCCCTGACATCATTTGTTTCATCATCTGCGCCACTCCGGGCATCCACTTTACAACGCCATTCACATCAGGCTCATTGATCGTGAACGCCATATCGATGTCTGCCGACACGGACTTGGCCACGTAGTCACAATACCGAGCAAACAGCTTCGGTGACTCGGGGTTTGTCCAGCCACCTTCGCCGGCAAACCAGGCGGGGCTGACATTATGATGAAACGTGACCGCAGGCCGGACACCATTGCGATGGCACGCTTCAATGACTCGTTTGTAGTAATCCATTTCCGCAATCGAGAAGTGGCCTTTGTTGGGTTCAATCCGGGACCACTCAATTGAAAAGCGGTAAGCACCTAGTCCAAAGGACCGTATTAGCGCAATATCTTCTTCGAAGCGATGATAGCTGTCACATGCATCACCGGATCTCTCTCGAAAGAGAGTCGGTTTTACGTTTTCCATCACCCAATAATCGGACGCGGTATCGTTTCCCTCGATCTGGTGTCCAGCGGTGGAAACTCCCCAGAGAAAGCCTGTCGGAAAAGACTTTGTAGTGCTCGGAAACACTGCGCCATACGATTTCGCGATGGCTGCTCCCCCCGCGATGGCTGTGGCGCCAGCCAGAACGGCGCGGCGAGTGATAGTTGTGGACATAGACTGATCTCCCGATTGGCTTAGCAAGACGTCATCATCTTGAGTTGCGATACATTTATATAAAGCGGAGGACACTCCGGATACTTTACCGGAGTGTCCTCCGTTTAGCAAGAAGAGGAAGCTGATGGCTGAAAAGAAGATGAAGGAGGTGCGAGAACCCCGCGCTGACGCAGCCCGGAACTACGAGCTCTTACTGAACGTCGCAAAACAGGCGTTTAACGAGAAAGGTTCTGGCGTCAGATTAGAGGAGATCGCTCGAACAGCCGGAGTCGGCATTGGAACTCTATACCGGCATTTTCCTACGAGGGAGGCTCTCGTCCAGGAGGTGTACCGCAACGAGGTCAATCGACTCGCGGCGGAAGCTGCAAAGTTGATAAAGCGTCACGGTCCAACAGAAGCTCTCAGACGTTGGCTACACCTCTTCATCGACTACTTAGCATCAAAACGGCTTTTGGCCGAGACCCTACAGGTCAGACACGGTGACGCTGATCTGATAGCGCAGACGACTGACGTCCATATGGGACAAATCGTGGCTATGCTTGTGCAGAAAGCGATAAAGTCGGAGAAGATAGTCGGCTCTGTCGAACCTTCCGACCTGCTTCGTGCGCTTGTCGGCACGGCTACCATCTACCCCGACCCGCAATGGAAAAAGAACGCGAAGCGCCTGGCAGATGTGATGGTTACTGGTATGTCTAACCAATAAACGCGCAGACAAAAGCCACGAGAACTATCCGTGGCTTTTCAAAACTCTGAATGCTGGTGAACTACTGATGTCTGTTGCCGAAGGACTGGAAGTGGTCATGGTTCGGAGATCCGCCCCACTTGGCGACAAGAACTGGAAGAATCACCATCATCGAAAAAACAAGCGCCACATATAAGGTCTGCATAAGGTGATCCTTTCAAGTTCTGTTTGCTTCTACATCTGCTGTATATAAGAACGCCTGCAGCCTCCGAATGGATGCCCGCCGCAAAAGTTTATGTTCGGAATCGAAATCAATTACTTCAAACCTTTGAATCAACCGGTGACCTTTCGCCGTCAGCCCAAAAATAAAGTTGCAAAACCTGGCGCATCGTTCGACTCCGAATTAGTGGCTGCCAAACCACCACATCAGCCACGCAATCCACCACAAACTCACCAGCAAATTACCACACCAAAACCCACCCTTTTTCCAAAACACCCCTCAAAAACGCCCACAAAACCACAAAATCCCACCCCAAATTCCATCCAGAAAAAAACACGCAAAAACGTGACATAAAATAACGCTATGCCCATCGATTTGAACGCTCCGCTGGCCACCTCCGACCCCGAAATCGCCCAGCAGATTGAAAACGAAGTAAAGCGCCAGCACGAAGGCCTCGAGATGATCGCCTCCGAAAACTTCGTCAGCCGCGCGGTCCTCGAAGCCGCAGGCACCGTTTTCACCAACAAATACGCAGAGGGCTACCCCGGAAAGCGCTACTACGGCGGCTGCGAGTACGCTGACGTCGTCGAAAACCTGGCCCGCGACCGCGCCAAACAGCTCTTCGGCGCCGAACACGTCAACGTCCAGCCCCACTCCGGCTCACAAGCCAACGCCGCTGCCTACATGACGCTTCTCTCGCCCGGCGACTGCATCCTGGGCCTCGATCTCGCCCACGGCGGCCACCTCACCCACGGCCACAAGCTCAATTTTTCAGGCAAACTCTACAGAATCGTCGGCTATCAGGTCCGCAAAGACACCGAAACCATTGACTACGACGAGCTCGAAGCCCTCGCAGGACGCGAAAAACCCAAGGTAATCGTAGGTGGAGGCAGCGCCTACCCGCGCCAGTTCGACTTCGCCCGCATGCGCGCCATCGCCGACAAGGTCGGCGCCCACCTCATGGTAGACATGGCCCACTTCGCCGGCCTCGTCGCTGGCGGCGTCCACCCTTCGCCCGTACCTCACGCCCACATCGTCACCACAACCACCCACAAAACCCTCCGCGGCCCCCGCAGCGGCCTCATCCTCTGCAATCAGGAGTTCGCCGCCGGTGTCGATCGTAGCGTCTTTCCTGGCCAACAGGGCGGTCCGCTCATGCACATCGTTGCTGCCAAAGCAGTTGCCTTCAAAGAGGCCCTCACGCCAGAGTTTGCCGGCTACGCCAAGCAGGTCGTATCCAACGCAAAGGCGCTCGCCGAAGCAGTCGCCGCCCAGGGCTACCGCATCATCTCCGGCGGAACCGACACCCACCTCATGCTGATCGACGTATTCCAGAAGGGAATCCTTGGCTCCGAAGCCGAGCACGCGCTAGGCGAGGCAGGAATCACCGTCAACAAGAACGCCATCCCATACGACACCAATCCCCCCATGAAGCCCAGCGGCATCCGCATCGGCACTCCCGCCCTCACCACCCGCGGCATGAAGGAGCCGGAGATGCGCGTCATCGCAGGCTGGATCGCACAAGCCCTCGAGCACCGCACCGACGCCGCAAAACTCCAGCAGATTCACGGCCATGTCACGGAGATGGCCGAGAAGTTCCCCTTGTACGGCTGGCTTCGCCAGGAATAAACTCCACTCGGCGCTTCGATGGAACCAATAAAGTCAGCGAGTGCCACTTCTCGTTTGATCTGCCGACGTGTACCTTGTTGGCATAATCTCGGATGCCTGAATCTCCGGTAGATCTTTTCAACGAAAGAGGATCCGATGGCTTTGGAGATGATGACCTGGCTGATCGCCATCCCCCTTCTCGGCCTGGTGACGGGGATGCGAACCCTGACTGCCATGGCGGTCCTCTGCTGGTTTGCCTATGCGGGCGATCTGTCGGTTGATGACACCTGGGCGTTCTGGGCTGGGAAGCTCATCACCGCCATCGTCTTCACCGTCCTGGCAATAGGCGAATATATCGTGGACAAACTGCCCAAGACCCCGGACCGCACCGCACCCGGTCCATTGATTGCACGCCTCGTCTTCGCCGGTCTGGTAGGCGCGATCGTCGCGGCCGGCCTGAACGGATCGGGAATAGAGGGCGTCATCTTGTGTGTCGGCGGTGCTTTAGTAGGAGCCTTCGCCGGGTTCCTCATTCGTCGGGAGCTCGTCCTCCGTCTGAAATCCAAGGACTGGCCCGTAGCTCTCGTAGAGGATGTAAGTGCTGTTCTAGGTGCAGTTCTGGCCATGGGCATCGTCACCAGCTAACAGGGTCGATCTTTCAACGCCTCGAATCACCGCTCCAAAACCCCTCCCGCTACAACGATCACATCTGCAAGATCGTTGCACTTCCCAACGAAGCGCTGCGAAAACTATGGCTGAAAACAGCTTGTTGGGAGTACGATGTGCCCTAACTGGAAGGCTTTCGCAGCCCGTCAAGGATCATTTTCCCGGACAGCGCGAGTCAAACCGGAAACTGCGCAGTCCGCGATCTACAAAGCCGACTGCACGAGGGAGGGTAAAGACATGACGAAGAGCATCACACGAATCGTGCTGACAATTCTGATGTACGCGGGTGTTGTGGTCTTCCTCTTTCCCTACTTCGCAGGCAAGATCACAACAGGCGTCCTCTTCATGATCATCGGTGCTGGGTTCGCCGTCGTCTGCGGCCTGCTCCGCTGCTACCTGACTGAGGGAGATTGCGGGCGCATCCCTCACCACAGCCGCGACTGGTAATTCAGCCAGCACATGCATCAAGTAATCGACGAAGAAGCCTCACCCCTGCCATCAGATCCGAAATATCTATCTAAATTTCAGTCAGCCATACCAAAAGCAGAGCTCTTCCCGCATCACACTCTTTAGATCTTTAGAAAGAGGAAGAAGACCTATGCTTACCCCTACGCTGATCAGCGTCATCGTAACTCTGATTGTGATTGGTCTGCTGTTGTACTTGATCGGGCTAATCCCGATGGACGGAACAATCAAACAGATTATCCGGGTGGTGGTCATCATCGCCGTGATCGTCTGGCTCTTGCAGACATTCGGCCTGCTTGGATCTCTGGGCCTTCACCACGCCCTGCGATAGCCCAGCACACTCAAGCGGAAGGAGTTGGCGTGGCAGATCGCAGCCACCCTTCCATCACATCGTGGCCCACCACCCCAGCCTGCTGTTTCACCAGCTTTCCGCCAGCAAAGACGGCAAAGTTGGGGATGCCCCGCACATTGAACCTCGCGGCCAGCTGCTGGTTTTTGTCGGTGTCGACTTTGAGAACCAGAGCATTACCCGCCATGTCCTTTGCAGTGCGCGCAACCTCAGGCGCAGCCGCATGACACGGCCCGCACCAGTCAGCCCAGAAATCAACAAGAACCGGCACACGCGAGCTTTGGACAATCTCATCGAACAAAGCCGCGTCAACCTGCATTGGCTCGTCCAACGCGGGGAGCGGTATCTTGCAAGCGCCGCACTTGCCGGTATCGGCCAGGTGGTTCGAGGCAACACGGTTCTTCTGGCCACAACTCTTGCACGTTCTAATCGCAGGCATCTGGTAGCTCCTACGTATTGGATGACTCCATCGGCTGCTGGTTGCAAGCCCGACTAAGCCCGCCGACGATAGCGGATCGAAAACTCGTAACTTGGGTTTGGCGGAAACAGTTTAGCCACAAGGCGCAGCCGATCAGCCAACGCCAGCGGAGCCAGCAGCGGATACTCCCGCTCCCGCAGCTCCGAATAGTCGAAGTCAACCGACAGCGAAAGCAGATAGATTGCCACCGCATCAGAAAACGCAGACTCGAGAAAGTTCGTCTTCGCCTTCTCGTCGATCACCGGCTTTCCATCAATCTTCTCTGCCTTTGCATTGGGCGCAATCGCGAGATTTCGGCTCTCCCACGCATCCTGGCTGGTCTCGCCGCGCACATCGGAGAGCGCCTGACCCCAGGCCAGCTGCTCAAATGCATCGGGGACGCCGAGAACATCAACGAAGGCATGCCCCACATTGATGAAGAACTCGAACGCCAACGCGAAGCGGTCGCCCAGCAACCGTGTTGAGATAAAAACACCTTCGATGTTCTCGAGATTCACGTTGCGGTGGCATATCGCCTGGTCGCCCAGCTCCGGCGTGTAAGCCTGCGCTACCAAGGTGGCTTCGCTGCCCCGAGCCTCGCTCATAGCCAGCGGCACAAAGTAATACGTCTTGCGACTCAACACTCCGGCCACTGCAATCGGCACCGCCTGCACCATGCGTTCAAGGTCTTTGTCATCAAGGGTGTTATCGCCGAACGCCGCGTACTTGATGCCGTTTGGCGCTTGACGCACCGCTGCCTCGCGGATCACCTGCGCCGCCTGAACTACTCCGCTATGAACGCCTTCTGCCATAAAGCAGTATTCTACTGGTATGGCGCAAGCATCGCAGAACGGAACCACAGGCTCTCCCCGAACCTTCGGCGCGGGATATTTATTTGGCGTGCCCTTAGGCGATCTGGGCCTCTTCACCAGCCTGCTGATGAGCTTTGCGCTTGGCTTTGCGGCGTTCTTCGCAGCGACCTTCTGCGCCATCGTGGGCATCCTCTTCTACAACACCGCCACCCACCACGCAGTCGACTTCGCCCTCACCTACACCCGCTTCGGCCTCCCAATCGGAATCCTGGTTCTCGTAATCACTCTCGCCTATCTGGGCACGCTCTGGACTCGCCGCAAGCTCCGCAAAGCCTGAGACCCGCGTGATCCGGGCCGAGCTGGAACAGGCCTGAAACCGGACCAGCGCCCGTGATATCTGCTATTCTTCGCATCATCACAACTCCCGGAGGACCACCTAGTATGTCATTCGTTCGTGCCCTTGCGCGTTGGGGCTGCTGTACCGCCGCAATCGCAAGCCTCGCAGTGCCCGCCCACTCCGCCGACAAAAAAACCAAAGATGTTGCGGCCGAAACGCCCTCCTACTACGGCCCGCAGCCGGCGACCGAAAACATCGACCTCACGATGTATGCGCGCATTCGCGAAGAAGGCCTCAGGCACTCCCACGTCATGGAGTTTGGAGGCGCACTGGCCGACGGAATCGGACCGCGACTGACCGGCTCTCCAAATATGGCGAAGGCCAACGCATGGACACGCGACACCCTCACCAAAGATCGGCCTCGAGAACGCCCACCTCGAAGACTGGGGCGAGTTCGGCATGGGCTGGCAGCAGATCAACACCTGGGTCCGGATGGTCTCACCCGATCCCGAACCCCTCTGGGCGCAGGCTGCGCCGTGGTCCCCAGCGACAAGCGGACCCGTCTCCGGCGAAGTCGTCTACATGAACCTCCAGGAGATGAGCGATCTCGAAAAGTACAAGGGCACTCTCAAGGGCAAGATCGTTCTGCTCGGAGCCATGCGTACCACACCGGACATTACCAAGCCCCTCTTCACCCGCTATACCGACGAAGAGTTGAAGGAGATGGAGACCTACGAGTCACGCGGTGGGCGCTTCACTCCAGGCTCACCCGAGTTCGCAAAGTTCCTCGCCGACCGCATGAAGCTCGCCGAGCTCCGCAAGGCCGCGCTCAAGATGATGTCCGAAGAAGGCGCCCTCGCCGTCCTGACGCCAAGCCGCGACAGCGAAGACGGCGGCGGCACCGGCATCATCTTCGACGACAACGGCGCCAACCTCGCCCGCGACGCGCAGAAGAAGGAAAACGCAGTCACCATCCCCAACGCCGTCATGATGATCGAGCACTACAACCGCCTCGCGCGCCTGGTCGAGAACCACGTCCCCGTCACCCTCGAGGTCAACATCGAAACCAAGTTCACCGGCGACCACGAGCACGGCTTCGACACCGTCGCCGAGATCCCCGGCACCGATCCCAAACTGAAAGATCAGGTCGTCATGGTCGGCGGCCACCTCGACAGCTGGATCTCCGGCACCGGCGCCACCGACAACGGCGCAGGCTCCATCGTCGCCATGGAGGCCGTGCGCATCCTCAAGGCCCTCGGCGTCAAGCCCAAGCGCACCATCCGCATCGCGCTCTGGTCCGGCGAAGAGCAGGGCCTCTTCGGCTCGCAAGGATACGTCAAGCAGCACTTCGGCACCTTCGCCGAGCCCAAGGTACCCGAGCCCGCAAGCGTGCCGTCCTTCCTCCGCCAGCACGGCCCTCTAACCACCACCAAAGAGTGGGAGACCCTCGACGCCTACTACAACCTCGACAACGGCACCGGCAAAGTGCGCGGCGTCTACACGCAGGAGAACTGGGCCATCGGTCCCATCTTCAAACAGTGGATCGCGCCTCTCGCCGACCTCGGCGTCACCACCATCTCCTACCGCAACACCGGTGGCACCGACCACCTCTCCTTCGACGCCGTCGGCCTCCCCGGCTTCCAGTACATTCAGGACCCCATGGACTACGACACCCGCACCCACCACTCCGACATGGACACCTACGACCGTCTGCACGCGCTCGACCTCGAGCAGGCCGCCGTCGTCGAGGCGATCTTCCTCTACAACACCAGCGAGCGCGAGGCCATGATGCCGCGCAAGCCCTTCCCGCATCCAGAGCTGGAAAAGCAGATGAGCGCCCCCATCCCGGATATCTACCCCAACTCAGTTCCCCCCGCGAAGTAAACAGCAGCTACGAAGCAGAAACAAAAGCCCCCTCCATCAAGAGGGGGCTTTGCTTTTGTCTCTGAAGCAACGCCGCAGTTGGCGCAAAGTTGCTTTCGGTTTGTCATTCCCGAAGGGAATCTGCGTTTGCAGTCTCTACACCATAAGGAGAATCACCTTAAACCGCCTTACGACGAAAACAATCCGGGCTGTGATCATTAACAATCCCCACCGCCTGCATCCACGCATAAACAATCACCGGTCCAACGAACTTAAACCCACGCTTCTTCAGCGCCGCGGAGATCTCCTCCGACAGCGGAGTCTTCGCCGGAATCGGCCCGTGATTCTGAATCGGCTTATTACCCGCCATGCCCCAGATGTACTCGGAAAAGTCTTCACCAGCATCGGCCATCGCCATATAAATCTTGGCCCCATTGATGGTCGCTTCAATCTTCGCGCGCGAACGAATGATGCCTTCATTCTGCAGCAGCCGCTCAATGTCCGCCTCGCCCATCCGCGCTACCTTCTTCGGATCGAAGCCGCGAAACGCCTTACGAAAAGCCTCGCGCTTGCGCAGGACCGTGATCCACGAAAGCCCAGCCTGAAAACCATCCAGCATCAGCGCCTCCCAAAGCACGCGGCCATCGCGCTCCGGCACGCCCCATTCCTCATCGTGATACGCCTGCATCAACGGATCGTTCTCAGCCCACGAGCAACGATGAACCACCTTCTTCGTTTTAGTCATGCGATCGTGCGCTCCTCGTACGTTTTATAAAGACATCATCGCCCACGTAACGGCCTTCGACAAACATCTGCGAAGACTATCAAAGCCACGCGCTGAGTAAGCGTCCGGCGCTACCGAGAACTTTAAGCGAGTCCGTCCGATCGGCTAAATAGCGCATGTTGATCTCGTGGGATCCAAGGTCTTCGAGGTTGTAGAAGCTGCCAAGCTCGGCTGCGATCTTAGGCGGCGTGAAGAAGAGCTGAAAGGGTTCGCCGGCCTGCTGAACGCGCGAAGCGAGAGAGTCATAGGCGAGTTGTTCGAAGAACGGCAGAGCGGAGCGCGGTTGGCAGTAGTCGAGTACTAAGCCACTGCCAGCGGACTGAGACGCAATGAAGGCGATCGTCGCACGAAAGGCATCGAGCGTCAGATAGGGCACAACGCCGAGCCACGCAAAAAACGCAGGAGCCTTAGTGTCGAATCCGGCCTCTAGAAGCTGCTCAGGTAGCGACTGGCACTCGAAGTCCACCGGCGTATAGACCAGGTTTTCTGGGAGAGAGAGAGCATTCGTTTCAATCAGACCCCGCTTCCACTCTTGTGTGGCAGGGTGGTCGACCTCGAAGACCCGAAGCTTCGGGTAGGGGTTACGATGCGCGAACGTATCAAGCCCCGCCCCAAGCAAAACGTATTGAGTTACGCCCTCCGCAACAGCACGAGCAAGCGCGTCTTCGGCGTATCGACTTCGCGCAACCAGAAAAGCGCGGAGCGAAACGGAGAATGGCCGGTCAGGCCGCGTGGGAGTGCGACGAAGATCCTCTGCATACGTATCGCCCAGAATCGGCACCGCAATCGGATCATCCAGCACAAGCGGCTTCGCGTCATACAACTGATGCGCCGCTCGTCGAAGAGCCACGCGTAAGGCGGTGCGCGATGGAGTAGCCGACTGCATGCATCTCCAGTGTAGCGACATCTCAATCGCACGCAATTTAGCTATCAACGCAAACTTCGAAAACAGGAGAACGCCTGAAACTCAGGCCGTCATCCAACTCAGCGTCTGCGAAATATACTGCTTCATCTCTTTGCGCGGAACGATCGCGTCCAGGAAGCCGTGCTCAAGAAGAAACTCCGAACGCTGGAACCCCTCCGGAAGCTTCTGCCGAATCGTCTGTTCAATCACCCGCGGCCCGGCAAAACCAATCAGCGCCCCAGGCTCGGCAATATTCAGATCACCCAGCATGGCGAAGCTCGCCGTAACGCCACCAGTAGTTGGGTCGGTCATCACCGAGATGTAAGGAATCTTCGCGTCATCCATCCGAGCAAGCCCAGCCGACACCTTCGCCAGCTGCATCAGCGAAGCAATCCCCTCCATCATCCGCGCTCCACCCGATGCCGAGACAATCACCAGCGGATGACGCGTAGCAAGCGACCGGTCGACAGCCCGGGCGATCGTCTCGCCCACCACCGAACCCATGCTCCCCCCGATAAACCCGTACTCCATCACGCTCAGCACCACATTGTGCGGCCCCAGCATCCCGATGGCATTGACGATCGCGTCGTTCAGCCCCGTCTTCTGCTGAGCCTCTGCGAGCCGTCGCTTATAGGGTTTCAGGTCGGTGAACTGCAGCGGATCGGTCGAGCGAAGTTCCAGATCCACGAGCTCGTATCCAGGCTCCAGAAGATTATCGATCCGCGTCCGAGCGTCGATGCGAAAGTGATGTCCGCAATGCGGGCAAACCTGCTGGTTGGCCTCAAGCTCCGCCTTAAAAAGGATCTTGCCGCAATCAGGACAACGAATCCACAAGCCTTCGGTGCGAACCGTCTTCTCCGAATCGTTGACGATCTCGTTGTCTTCGCGCTTGAACCAACTCATTGCTGTGCGTGTCCTCTCAACCAGTACCTGATCATTGTAACGATTGAGCTGAATCTGCGCGTCGAGTCGTCAACACAGTAGCAGCAGTATTGGGTCTAGAGGATCTCAGCGAGACGAGGGTACAGACCGGCGTGATTGGTCTGGTACAACGCCAGAAGCCGCTGTCGCATGAGGTAGTACGAAGAGGCTGCTTCGAGCATGTAGAAGGGAATTCGTACCTGCTTCATACCGAGGAACGTCTCCAGCATGATCCGTGTCACTGACCGCCGCAGTTGTAGTCCATCGCGACGCATACGCTCGGCGATGATGACGCCCTCTTCATAGTTCCAGCGTTCCACATACGCGGCCAGCGCGATCAGGATGCGCCCATTTTCACGCATGCGCTGCAGACCCTCCAGGCCACCCAGAAGATTCCACATCACCTCAGGCTGAAGCTCAAGCTGATCTTTTGTCGGTGCCAGATGATTCATAGCCACAGTCGCGATACCGGCCGACTCAATGTGATGTAGCTTCCCCAAAAGCTCTTCCCAACTGCAACGCGCCAGCCGATTCGCAGATATATACGAATGCAGAAGTGCGGCACCAAGCAGGATGGTAACGAGCGCGAGCATTACTACAGTGGCCATAGGGGTTACGTAGAATTGCGGCTTCGAGTTACTTTCTCTAGATCGTATTGCACCCGGCTGTGAAGCGCAAACAGATAATCCTTCATTTCAGACGATAACGGCGCCCGAGCGGGTTCTGGCCGCCAGAACGTGACGATCCAATATACGAGGGTTCCGAGATAAAGCAACGACAAAAAGTGATCAAAAATCACAAAATCTTGCGACCAGCCATAAATAATGTGCGCCAGATCGCCGGCAACCGAGCCAAATGCCCACAACGTAAGGCCTTGCGCGAGTCCCATCACGTGGTTGCGCCACTCCAGTCCCAGCCGATTAGAGGTATAAAGCATCGCCAAAAAGAGTTCGCAAGCCAGCAAAGCCGTAAACAGGTTCCCGCGTATCTCCCAGATACTGAGGGCCGAAGGCATCAGCGGCTTCACCATCAGGCAGAGCACAAACGCGACTGCCGCACCTCCTGCCCCGGCAACGATGAACGACGAGCGAGCGTCATGCACCCACGTCCCAGTGGGACGCAGAACAACCCGCGCGATCTCAAAGATCAGCGCCACCTGGAGCAGGAAGTCCACGGCCACGTTGCACCAGTAAATGACAGCGTAGGTATGGCGTGTCCCGTACCGGAAGGTGAGAAACAGCGCAATGGTAACCAAAGCATGAAATGCAATCAGGCATGTAAATACAGGAAACTGACGCCATCGATTGCGAGTGAGCAGGACAAGGAGTAGGGCGGCGTGACCGACAAAGCCCGCCGCCCAAAAAATATTGTCCAGCACAGTTAAATTCATTCCTGCCTCGCAGGAGTATCTTCGCCGATTTTACCGCCCGGCGACAGTGAGAATAATGCTGAGGTACGCGCCAAGGGAGATACCGATTGCCTGGGGATGGGGATCAGTGCCCATCACATTCGCAAACATAGGTGCAGCAGAGGAAACGAGGAGGGCTGATACGAGCGCAAGATTACGGATTGACTTCTTCATGGGATGAGGCTCCTTAGGCGCAAAGGTGCGCAGTCACAGGTTAGGCCCAGAACGCCCCTTTCCCTAGTGAAATCAGTACTTGAACCGCACTTTCGGCGGACCATTGTGGGATGGACGGTGCCACTTTTTGCGCATACCACGGTAGGTCAATATTTAGGTCGGAGGTCAAACGATATGGCACAAAGTGATGTCACCAGAGAGGTACCGTCCCGCGTCATGTATCGCCCCATGTATCGTTTGACAAGCGCGCCGCGGAGGGCTGATTGCCGTACATCTACATAGACAAGGTGTTCCACGAACTCAGGTCGGAGCTGCTTTCCGCCATGCACGCCGCCCTCGAGGCGCAGGGACGCAAAGGGCAGGTCGACGTTGACAGGCTCTACCGCGCCTTCACCCGCGCGGCAGCAGGAAAGTGCTCCAATCCCCAGCGAGTATCGGAAAAATGCGTCGCCGAGACCACCTCCGCAAAGCCCCGCCGTGGCAAAGACGCCCGCATCGACGACTAGATCCCGCCCTTAGTGGCCCGAGTGGTACGGATGACCAGCCAGAATGGTCAAAGCCCGGTACACCTGCTCGGCCACTACCACCCGAGCCAGTTGATGCGGCAGCGTAATCCGGCCCAGCGACAATAGTAGATTGGCACGCTTCCGCGCAGCCGCAGACCACCCATCCGCCGGACCGACAGCGAACACAACGCGCTGCGTACTCTCATCGCGAAGACGTCCAACCAGAGCCGCGATCTCCTCAGAGGTGGACTGCTGACCGCGGCTATCGAGCAAAATCGCATAAGCAGGCGATCGCCCAGCCTGGCGGTCCAACCATTCCAGCAGCGCTGCCTCTGACACAAAGACCTGCGACTCGCAAGGCATATAACGACCCGCCCGCTCAATGTAATCGGCCAGCAATCGTTCGGTAGCCTCATCCTTCGAACGACGCGGCGCAATCGCAGTAAGAGCCAGCCTCATACTCTCAGTTTGCTCTCAACTACTTCTTGCTCGTCTTCGAAGCCTTCTTCACCGTCTTCGCGGGAGCTTTCTTCGCCGCCGAGACCGTCTTAACCGCACTCTTCTTCACCGCAGCTTTCTTCGCTGGAGCTTTCTTCGCCGCTGTTTTGGCTGGCGCAGCCTTCACCGCAGGCGCAGCTTTCTTTGGAGACTTCGCACGAGTCTCGTCAATCCGTGCCCGCACCTCGGCGTCAAGGTCCGCAATGCTGATCGTCGTCGCAGACTTCCGCAACCGTTCCAGACCATAGAACGCACGCTTCTCGGCAGAGAACACATGCACGATGAAATCGACGTAATCCATCAGGATCCACTCACCCTGGCGGCGTCCCTCAACCGAGTTTGGATACACCCCGAACTCGCGCTTCAGGCGGATCTCAATCTCATCGGTTATCGCGACGTTCTGACGTTCGTTCGTTCCATTGCAGATCAGGAAGTAGTCGGTGAGGCCGCTCTCGGCCGGATCGAGCGCGAGAATGCGGATATCTTCAGCTTTTTTGTCTTCGCAGGCGGCGGCTGCCGCGAGCAACAGCTGGTTGCTTTCAATTGAGGCCATGAGACTCCTTGGAGTTCCATGGTAGCGGGTTGTGGCCCCAGAAGCCAGTATTTACAGCCCTGGCGCAACAACCGAACCGGCGTAGCTGCCCGCAGTTCGCCCTATTTCCTTCGCAGGTGGAGCATCGTGCGCCCATTCGCCAGCACCAACTCGTCGCACACGACAAAGTGCCGCGCAAAGGCCTCTCGGAACGCCGCTTCGGTGATGTGCTCGTAGATCGCATCGCGCCCGCGCAACAGCTCCTGAAACTTCGGATCGGTCGCCGGCACCCACTCAAGGATCAGGTTTCGCGTCGTCAGGCTGCTGCACAGTGCGGCAATACGGTCCATCGGGATCTGATTCCGCAGCAAAAGATGGTGCAGCACGGCCAGCATCATCACCGTATCGAAGTGCCCATCACAGCGGCTCAGGAACGATGCATTCTCCCGATTCTCCCAGCCGGCAGCAGGCGTAGGACGAGCCAGATCAACGCACAGCGGCAGAATGTTTTTACCGCTCCCCTTCAAACTGGCACAAAGCCGATCGACCGCCTGCAGGTCCGTATCGATCGACACCACCTCGGCCCCTGCGTCAGCCGCCAGATTCGAGTACACCCCCGTATTGCAACCAACATCGAGCACACGAACGGGCCTCGAACTCACCAACGCTTTCGTGACGAAGGCCCGCTTCCTCGCATGATCCTCATCGCTGTAGTGCGTCGCGGTCTCAGCGTAGTCAGACCATGTAGACGAGCGATGCGCCGGCGTGACCTTGCGCATCTGAGACAACAAACCCCTCAGCGTCTTCAGCAGAATCTGCTTCGCCAGCTCCGGATCTTCAACCGAACGCGAAGCAATCCCGCCCGCCTGAATCTTCTTCGAACTTGCAAGTAGCGACGGCAGCGTAACCGCCGACAGCGCCGGCTGCTGCAACCGCGCCATCCACGAGAGCGACGGATACAGTTCCTCCGGCTCATACCCATCGCGGCGAGTCAGCGAAACCTGCAGAGGCCATCCCAACCGCGCATGCGCCAGCATCGGCAGCAGAAAGGTGCGGACAAACTGCCCATACGCAAGCCAGATCGGTTGATGCGGATCCGCCCGCTGAATCGACAGAACATCGACAAAGATCGGCCGCGTGCCTTCAAACAGCACATTCAGCGGCGTCGCATCCTTCAAAAGCCAGCCTCGTTCGACGAGGTCGCTGCACAACGTCAGCGTAAGCTCCGCCGCCGCCAGCCACAGCCCCGGCGCCCACTCCCACGGATACGACGGAAACGAGACTCGCGGATGCCGAAGCACCAGCGTCTCGCCCGCAGCCGACGACACCACGTCGCTCGCAACGAGCCGTCCCTGCGCCACCAGCTCAGACGCGAACGGCAGCGCAAGAAACTCAAGAATCTCTACGTCAAACGGTGGGTGAATGCTGCGATACGCTCCGTCAGCCCTCACCTCGACGCTCCCCGCAGGATCGCGAAACGTAGGAAGCGCCGGCAGTGTCGATAGTTCTGTCATAGGGAGTGAGATGCAGATGACCGGTTGTATCTACCGGGAAAACACATCAGTCAGGCTCACGAAAGTTTCGCAAACCAGACGCTATTCTAGCGGCTCGGCAAGCGATTTCACGGAGATCTGAGATTGCCCTGGTGATAAAGCCGGTGCGCCTGAATATAAGCGGAAACCGACGCCGGCAGCAGGTCGGCACAAGGATCGCCCGCCTCCAGCCGCTCCCGCAGATCCGTCGCCGCTACATCTTCATGCACAGTCTGGAGCAGATGGATGCGTCCCCTCTGATTCGGAGTCAGGCCAAGCTCAGAGAGATCCCCAATCGGAAACCCGGGCCGGCTCACCACAATCCACTCAGCAAGCTCCAGCAGGCGCTCCGGCAACCGCCAGCGCGGCAGATCGAGAAAACTATCCGCTCCCACCAGGTTGTAGAGCTTCGCCTCCGGCATCATCTCCTTCAGCCTGCTCAGAGTTTCAACGGTGTAGTTCGGCAGGCCATCAGGCCGGGGAGAGTCCAGATTCGAGGCCGCAAACCGCTGGTCTTCCGTGCAAACAAGCTCCACCATCGCGAGCCGATCCTCGAACGAAGCCGAGGCCCCCTCCGGCTTCAGCGGCTGATAACCCGTCGGCGCAAACAGTACGCTGCCCAGCTCAAACACATCTGCCGCGGCCTTTGCGATCGCGATATGTCCGTGATGTGGTGGATCGAAGCTCCCACCGAAGAGGGCTACGCGCATGGAGCATTCTCTCGTAACCGCGCCGGGCTGTCAGTGTGCAAGTCGCACAAAGTCCCAGCAAGCAGAGCCACCAATGCACGTACGCTGACCATCGCCCTAGTAGGGAAGGTGAAACACAAAGCCCATGCTGATCTGCTTGATGGGGTAGTTGTGGCTGTACGTCCCGAAGGGATCCAGTCCGCCGTAGCCCAGCTCGATCACCCGATAGTCCAGGATCGGCAGCAGTTTAACGTCCAGCCCAGCCAGCGCCTCCCACTCGAAGTTGCTGTACATCTTGGTTGGCACAGGGTTAGGTGAGGGTGGCATGTAAACAAACAACCCGTAGTCGCTGCGCCCGAGTCCAAGCGACCCCTGAAGATAGGGCTTCAGCACCTTGACCGGGGTATGGAAGGTGCCGCGAACACCGCCCAGCACTGAATAGATACGCGCGCCCGGCCCATTGAAGTTCTCATAGGCCCCACGCTTGGTCGTCATAATGCTTCCACGCACGTCTGCACCCAGCGTTACATGGGCTGTCTTCTTGAAGTCGTAGTACACACCACCAGTCCCTCCCAACGGGTCAACCGAATTGGACCGGTCAAAGGCGGGGTCCGTCGAATTGGGAGGCAGCGGCAGAGGTGACGACCGAATATTGCTCAGATCATCGACGGTGAACATCCCATAAACGCCAACTTGCGCGTGTGCGGAGGCGATCGTGGCTACGGCAAGGGCGGCAAGAAGGAAAACTGCTTTGCGGAAACTCATGTGCCGTTAGTTTACTAGTTCAAGCGGCCACAGTGCAGCGACAGGCCGTAATTGTGCCGATCAAAGCTGCAAGACTTGGCCCCAACCGCCACCACAGCCTCAACCCCGCAGCCTCATCACCTCATCCAGAATCCGGTCAGCCATCGCGGCCTTGCTCATCACCGGAAACTCCACCGCCCCATCTTTCGTCAGGAAGCTCCCGGCATTCTGCTCCGAATCGAACCCGATCCCCTCCGCAGAAACATCGTTCACCACTACAGCATCCACACCTTTACGTTCCAGTTTGCCGCGCCCATTCTCCACCGCATTCTCAGTCTCCGCAGCAAATCCCACCACGAGCGTCCCCTTCCCACGCCGCGCCACCACCTCACTCAGAATGTCCGCAGTCGCCTCAAGCTCCAGCACGACAGCCTGCGCCGCCTCCCGCTTCATCTTCTGCGCCGCCACGTTCCTCAAGCGATAATCACTCACCGCCGCCGCCATCACCACGACAGTCGCCTCCCCCAACCGCTCCATCACCGCCGAGCGCATCTCCTCCGCACTCACGACATGCACCATCTCAACCCCCGCCGGACAAGCCAGCCCCGTAGGTGCACTGATCAGAATCACCCGTGCCCCGCGCCCTCGCGCCGCCTCAGCCACCGCATACCCCATCCTCCCGCTCGACCGATTCCCGATGAACCGCACCGGATCAACCGCCTCCCGCGTCCCTCCCGCGGTCACCAGCACCGTCTCCCCCACGAAATCCGAACCCGCAGCAGAACTCTCCGCCAGCGTAGCCGCAACCACGCCCGCAATCGTCGCCGGCTCCGCCAATCGTCCCCCACCAACCATCCCACAAGCCAGATACCCACTCCCCGGCTCAATCACCTTCACCCCGCGCGCCCTTAGCATCGCAACATTTGCCTGCGTCGCCGGATGCTCCCACATATTCACATTCATCGCCGGAGCCACAATCACCGGAGCCGTCGTCGCCAGAAACATCGTCGACAAAAAATCATCCGCCAGCCCATGCGCAAACTTCGCCAGCATATTCGCCGTCGCCGGAGCCACTACCAGCAGCCTCGTCGACTGAGCCTCCTGAATATGCTCCACACTGCTGTGCTCGCCCGAGCCGTCATCCTCCGAACCCGTCCCCGCCTCCTCACCCCACAGCGTCGTTATCACCTTATGGCCCGAGATCGCCGCAAATGTCAGCGGCCTTACAAACTCCTCCGCAGCCTTCGTCATCACGACATGCGGATCATATCCGGCATCCTGCAGCAGCCGCACCAGCTCCACCGACTTATAAGCCGCAATCCCCCCGCAAACCCCCACCGTAACTTTTATCCGTCCCGCAGCCATACAAAACCCTGCCTTTTCCCTACCTCGCAGATGTTCTCACAGCTGGTCTCACAGCCGCTATTCGTCTCCATCTGCAGACTCACTTTGACCAAATCATCCTGCTAACTTCAAGTCAGCCTTACAACATCACCGATGTTATGAATCGGCGCAACTCAAAAGCTGGCGGCAATTGAAACTAATGGACGACTTCAATCAAAAGGGTGTCACCATCAGCTGGTTCAACACAACCGACTTGGCAGCTAACCTCTGACACACAACGTGATCGCTCTACCTCAGTTACAATTTCGACCGATTCGAACCCCATCGTCCAATAAGCAGAAGTGCAAGGACTGATAGAATTCTCGCCACTCGGTGTCGCAGAGGAGGTTCGCATCGATGACAGTGAGAGCGGACGGTCTATTGCCCCGATGAAGCACCCAGGTGAGCGCGACTACCGCTCCGACATCGATGGTCTGCGCTCTGTCGCCATCCTTTCCGTCGTTCTCTTTCACGCAGGAGTGTCCGGAATCTCCGGCGGATTCACTGGAGTCGATGTTTTTTTTGTAATCTCCGGCTACCTCATCGGCGGACATATCCATTCCGAACTCGAGCGGGGAACATTTAGCTATCGAACTTTCTACTACCGCCGGGCAAAACGAATCCTTCCGGCGCTCTATGCCGTCCTTATTGCGCTTCTGCTCGTTTCGGTCGTCCTGTTTTCACCCTTCGAACTGCGTCGTCTCGCAAGCTACAGCATCGCTACGATACTTTCCTCTTCCAACTTCCTCTTCTGGAGGAGACTCGGATACTTCACCCCCGACGCAAATCAGAATCCCCTGCTGATGACGTGGTCCCTCGCAGTAGAAGAACAGTTCTACCTATTGATCCCGCTGATGATGGTACTTTTGTCGCGACTCCGTCGTCGCCTCGCGCTACAGCTTATCGTCCTTGTCAGCGTCATCTCGTTCGCCATTGCGTGGATCGAATCCACACGGCAGCCTATCGCCAACTTCTATCTACTCCACTCGAGAGCGTGGGAGTTAGGAGTGGGCGTTGCTCTGGCCATCGTAGAGTCGAAAGCTCGCAAACTGCCGTTGGCTGAGCGTGGAACCAGAGCGAATCTCGCCGGCTGGATTGGACTCGGCATGATCCTGGTTTCATTCCACTTTGTCGGACCGGACACTCCATTTCCAGGGCCGGCAACTCTACCCTCTGTGGCGGGCTCCGCATTGCTGATCGCCTCCAGAGGAAGCTGGGTCAACCGCAGTCTGCTTTCTCTGCGTGCTCTGGTGTTTATCGGTACTGTCTCCTACTCCTGGTATCTCTGGCATTGGCCGATCCTCGCCATCCTGCGCATCTTGCACGAAGGCCCGTTGCCGCTCAGCTGGGGATTAAGTGCTGTCACTGGAGCGTTCGCTCTTGCGGTGCTCAGCTATTACGTCATCGAGAGGCCCTTCCGAGCCTCACGAAGCGCTCCAGGTACATTGTTGCTCCGTTACTGTATGGTAAGCGCGGCGTTGCTCCTCGTGAGTGGACTGATCTTTAAAAGTGGCGGCCTTGAGCAACGCTATCCGATGCTGAACGCAATGGACGTCGACAAGTTGAAATTTGAACAAGACCCATGTCTCGCTCATGGCGACGAAACCAAGCCTCGGATCACGAAGTTCTGCAGCGCCGCTCAATCCTCGGCGCCCAAACTTGCTCTTTGGGGTGACAGTCATGCCGCCGCCCTGTCTCCTGCTTTGAGAGATGTGGTCGCCCGTCATGGCTATGTCATGCAGGAGTACACGAGGATCATGTGCCCGCCACAGTTAGGAGCCGCGCGCTACGATCCTTCACAGTCCAACGACCTCCAGGGTTGCATCTCGTTCAACAACGGCGTGCTCCAGACACTCATACGAAGTCCCGACGTAAAGATCGTCGCAATCGAGGCATCCTGGTCAGCCGGACTTGATCCGGTACAGAAGGACGAGCTGGTCGAAGATGGTCAAAAACCGGTCTTCCCGGCGGATGAGCAACTCAGTCTTCGTATATTGACGAACTCTTTGCGCAGGACAATCGAATCGCTCCAGTCCGCCGGCAAACAGGTCGTCGTCTTCGGCGATGTCCCTCGTTTTCTGACCGATCCCACCTGGCGTATTCGCACCAGCCAGATTCCCCTGCGGCGGAAGTTGGTTGCCTTTTTGGGCGCGGCTCAGCAGCCGGTGGACGCAGGGAGTGATACTCCCGAAGACGACTCGGAGCTGACCCGGCAAGTACGACAAATAGTAGTGGAGACTGCTCTCTCATTCCCCGGCGTCACATACTGGGAGCTAAGGAACCAGCTGTGCCTCGTTGACCAAAGGTGCTTCTATCGCCACGGCGAAAGCTCCTACTACGTGGATGCAAGCCATCTCTCTCCAGAAGGTGGACAGCAAGCTCTTCAGGGCTGGCCTCTCATACCTCCGATGCGCTAAAGGGCCGCACACGGTTTTGTTTTTGGGAGCCTAATAGCACGACCTGGGAAGGGCCGCGCAGATAAGGGCCCAGCATATTGACGCGCAATATCAATGGTTCTTGTCGATAGAGGGCAAGGTATCGTGTGGTTTCCTGTATTTGAAGAACCACGCGTTCGAGGCGGTCGAGAGGAAACCAAAACCAACGAGAACAATTACGGTAATCAGAACTCCCATAGCCAACGTAATCATGCTGCCCCCTTGGTCTTAGCTGATCTGTGTCCCGCTACCGATGCAGGACAGCACACAGGAATGACCAATCAAATCCGAACTCTCAGGAAACACATTACGCTTATCGCTTCAGTATTAAATACCCCAAAGGGGGCAGACGAATGAGCGTAGGTGCAAGGATGGTGTTGTAAACATCCGCGAAGATGGGCCACACCTGTTGTGGTGGTTCGGTCAGATGTGGGCCATCATGCCAACAAGCCCACTGAAAGACGAACTCCCAGCGATCCCTTTTTGCCTAGCTGATGAGCTAATAAAAACGTATTTCATGAGGACTGATTTCTCTTCCCGCGCATTCAATGACTACACCTGTTAGCGCGAACTGAGAATCGAAGTTGCCGAAAACCGACTTTCGGGAGCGAGCCGTACTTTTCAGGGCTCCGCGTTCGGGCAGGATGCCTTTGAAAACCCGGGATGCCAGAATAAGAAATGCTCTCTATCTTCCTCGCCGCGTTTTTTCTAGCAGCCGGCACAATCTGGATGCACGCTGCAGGCATCTCCTCGCTGCTGCGCTATTCAACGAGGGCGCGTGCCCATCCGCCAACGACTCCTTTCGCCATCAGGAGGACTCTCCTGCGCGTCGTCTGGTGGCTGTTCCTGCTACACGTCGCGGAGATCGCCCTCTGGGCACTCTTCTATCTCTGGCGCGGCTACCTCCCCGACGCCGAAGCAGCCTTCTACTTCTCCGGAGTCACCTACACGACCGTCGGCTATGGCGATGTCGTACTAGCGAAGCCCTTCCGGCTCCTCGCGCCCGTCGAAGGCCTCGTCGGCATCCTCATGTGCAGCTTGTCCATGGGCTATTTCTTTGTCGTCGTCAACCGCATCCTTCAGGGCCAACCGCAGGAAAGTCCCACCGCCTCCGGCAAAGACGAAAAGATAACAGCCAGCACGAACGTGCAAACGGAAGCGTAATTCAGTACAGGCCGCATGGGGCCGCAAAGTTCGCGAGAAGACCTTCGATATTTTGACGAACGATGCGGTCAAGGAGTCAGCCATCTCATCGATTTAGGCAGATCTGGTAAAGTCGAGGGCAACTCAGACCAAACTGGATCTCTGCATGGACTTCATGAAGTTGCTCAAATCCCTCGACGACTTCCTGTATGAGGTTGTCGGTTGGATCATCTTTTACCCAATAACTTTGATTCGGTCGATTTTGTACCCTGTAGAGATGCTGCGTTACTCGGACCGTGAGCTTCTTGAGCCTGATGACGCACAGTACACGGACACGTTCAATCCCCCTATCTTTCTCCTCATCACGCTACTGATTGCGTATCTGCTAGGTAAGCTGATTCAGCCACAGATAAAACTCTCAAGCCTTCTCTCGAAAGATACCGATCTGCTACTGTTCCGCGGGGTGATCTTCAGCATCTTTCCTGTGCTAATGGCTGTTGATCTGCTAAGGCATCAGGGCAAGCGCATCGACCGGGTGACGTTGCGTCCACTGTTCTATGGTCAATGTTTTATTGCCGCACCATTTGCGCTCGTTGCTTCTACTGCGGGACTACTTCTTGAGTTCAAGAAAGTGCCGTTTGTGATTGCAGGTATCCTGATCTTTCTCGTAGCCCTCTGCTGGTACGTAGCAGTCGAGGTCATCTGGTTTTCATCCACCCTCAACGTCACAAAACTTCGTGCCACGTGTCACGTTCTCGTTGTCGTACTCTTGGCCAACATTCTCGTCGTTTTGGTTGCTCTTGGAATCAATTACGCCTCCACGCACGCCTCCTAGCTGGGGCACTCTGTCCATAGGAGCGTTCAGCTTCCGAAAACCCAACTTCGTCAGTGAGACTCTGCTTTGTATCCCTCTCTACGCAACATTGGAGAGCACCCCGAATTTCACACCCGTCATACGCTCAGATTCTAGCCAAAGCCGCTTCGCAACTGTATCGTCCAGCGCACTCTTCGGAACCGCCACAGCAGTCGGATACCCCTTCAGCTCCGCGAAACCATCCGGGCCGTAATAGCCGCCAGCCACTGCCTCTGCGGCAACCGCGGCATACAACGTTGGCAGAGCCCCGTGCGCCGCGTCTTGCGACAGGAAAGGCTTCATCGTTGTTATCAGTATCTTCAATCCCGTCGGAAGATGATCCGCCTGAAGATTTGTAACCGCGTATCCAGGATGTGCGGCTGTGCTGAGAACGGGCGACCCGACGGCCTTCAACCGCCGTTGCAACTCCTGCGAAAAGATGAGGTCGGCCAGCTTGGATTGCGCATACGCCTGAAACATCGGCTTATAGACGCGCTCGCTCTGCAGATTATCGAACTCAATCTTGCCTTGGTTACTTGCCGAACTCGACACCGTCACAACGCGCGAGCCCGCCACCTGCTTGATTGCTGGCAGCAGCAGCATCGTCAAGGCAAACGGCCCAAGATAGTTCGTCGCAAACTGACGCTCAAATCCATCCCCAGTTACTTCACGCGTCGGCAGCGCCATTACGCCCGCGTTGTTGATCAGCAGGTCGAGCGACTGCCCGGGAAATCGTTCCATCACGCGGTCCGCGAAAGCATGGACGGAAGCCTGCACGGCGAGGTCGAGTATCTCCCCGTGAAGCTGTGCGTTCGGAACCTGCTCCAAAATACGCGCAGCTGTACTGTCGGCTTTGGCCTGCGTCCTCGCGGGCAGAATCAGCTCGGCGCCCATGCGGGCCAGCGCAATCGCTGTCTCAAACCCGATGCCGCTGTTAGAACCAGTAATCACAACCCTGCGCCCAACCTGCGAGGGAATATTCGCTGTAGTCCATTTCGTCTTCATGGGTCTAGTATTAGCCCAATAGTATCCTTTAGCAATAAGGCACCTTTTCTTTCCGTACATACCTGGAGGTAACTAATGAAGAAATCCGCGAAGGAATCAAAATTTAGCTGGGAAGACATCAAGGATTTCTGCGAGACCCTGACCGAAGCCGAAGATGTGCTCACACGTGAAATGGTCTCCCGCATCTCCGACAAGTGGTCGCTCTGGACCATGAGCGTGATCGCCCAGTTCGGTCAGCCCATGCGCTTCTCCCGCATCATGGATCAGATCGAAGGCATCAGCCAGAAGTCCCTGACGAAGACGCTCCGCGGACTCGAGCGCGACGGGCTCGTAACTCGCGAGGTCTTCGCCGAGGTCCCGCCCCGCGTTGAATACACCATCACAGCCGTAGGGTCCGAGATGCTCGACAACGTCGCACCGCTCTGGCTCTGGGTGGCAAAGAAGGTTCGGTCCTTTCAGGACTGCCGAGCCGCGTTCGATCGTCGCGAACTCCAGCCACGAAAGAAGTTGCCGAAAACGCCGCCAATCGCCTTCCCGCCGACAAAGTAGATCGAACACACTTCCGTCACGGTTATGGCTAGCTGTAGTCCGAACAGCGCGACAGCATCAGGAACGCAACAGCATCAATAAATTGACCAGACTCCGGGTGTAGCAACCTCAAGGAGGTGCCGGTCCGGATCTCGGAAATAAAGGCTGTGACCACCGAGCTCCCAGGTCCGCGTCTCTTCCACAGCAATCTCGTTTTCTGCCAGCCACGCCTCCCAGCTTTTCAATTCGTCGGCGGCGATCGCGAACGCAAGGTGAAGCTCCCCATCGCCGTCGTGCGGCGATACTATGTCGCGCGAACCGCCCTTCTTGAACAGCAACAAAACCTGGCGGCTCCCAGCCTTCATCGCGCAGCCGCGCTCTCCGAAATCGCTAATAACTTCAAACCCGAAGATCTTCTTATAAAACGAGACAGAACGGGCTACGTCGATTACATAAAGCGAAGACTCCAGGATTCCCTCAGTGTTCGGACGCATGTGTGATCTCCAGGAATGCAGGCTGCACAATCCTAACGCGCTCTTCATCTTTGTTGACCGGATCTCCGGGCGAGGGGGAGGCTCCTGAAGAACGAACCTCCCGAAAAACAACGTTATCCGCAATGACGAGATCGAAGTCGCCGATAACCCGACTTCACGGGCACTACGGGATTCCTTCCTGTTTGCCCGTCAAGTTTGACAAGCTCTCCAGGGTCAGTAGACGCGCTTTCCGGTGATGGTGTATTTCGCGTCGGGAGGATCCTCTGAGTCGATCACCTTCTCCTCCGCAGCTTTCATCGCCTCCGCAGGCCTCTTCGCCTCCTCTGGCCTCTTTGCCTCCGGAGGTTTCACCGCCTCTGCAGGTCTCACCACCTCTGCAGGCCTCTTCTCCTCTGCAGGTCTCACCATCTCTGCTGGTTTCATCGGCTCCGCATGCTTCAGCTGATCCGCAGGTTTCAGTGCCTCCGCAGGCCTCTTCTCCTCTGCAGGCTTCTCTGGGATCATCGCCCACGCGAAGCCGTGCGCCAGCCACAAAAAGAAGCTGGCGAAGAGGCACACCAAAACAACGCTAGCGAAGAGGAATACCACTTGGCCTTTTGTGTTCGCATCGACATACAACCCGATTGAGAAGAACGCGACGGTTGCAAATGAGAAGCCGCCCGCGAAGCGCCCAAGTCGACGCGATAAAACACTCATGCGATTACTCATTTAGGTGCTCCGTCGCTTGCGAAATAGACACTGGAGAGCTTATGGAACAGAGCCGCTTACCTGCCCGGATAAGTTGCACTCTCCGTCTAGGGCTTCAAGTGTATCCCGATTCTTCGAGGAGGAGTTAGTGTGCGAATTACCAGTTCGTAGACTTATGAAGAGGCGGGCCTGAGCCAATCGAACTTGCCTGAAACGAGACTTTTCAGGCCTGGGGATCAGGAATCTAATCAGGAATCTATTGGATGGTAACGGTGAATGTAGTGGTGTGGATAGTTGCGCCGCTAGTAGCGGTGACGGTGAGGGGGTAGGTTCCGGCGGTGGGGTAGAGGGTTTGGGGACCGGCGGACCCGCCACCGCCGCTGGAACCTCCGCAGGCGACGACAGAGACCAGGCTGGCAAGGAGGCTGACGGCGAGAAAGAGCGAGCCTCCGCAAATGAGGGAGCGCGGCCTTGCGGTGGCGCGGCCAACTCTGCGACGGCGGGCGGAGAGGAGAGCGAGTAGACCGAGGGGCAGGGTTCCAGCGACGATTGGGGTGGACGCGCCGGGATCCAAGGGAGACCGACCGGATGTCAGAGATGCGGACTGGACGCTGGTCTGGAGGGTGAGGGCGGCGGTGGCGGCGGCACCGGCAGAGGTGACGCTAGGGGAAGAAATCGAGCACGTGGAGTTGGTGGGTGCACCCGTGCAGGTAAGGGAGGTCGCAGCCGAGAAGCCATTGAGGGGCGTAAGGGAGATGGTGGTGCTGGCGGCGGAGCCGTGGGTGACGGTAGCAGTGGTGGAGGATAGCGACAGGGAAAAGTCGGGGGCGCCGGTGATGGTGAGCGTGGTCGGCGCGGAAGTCTCCGATTGCCCTTCGTAATTGCCGGGGTAGCTGACCTGGATGGTGTGAGACCCCACTGCAAGAGTGGAGGTGGTGAACGAGGCGACACCGTTGACCAGTGTCACGGTGGCGATGTTCTTGCCCGAATCGATAAACGTGACGGAGCCGACCGGCGTTCCATAGCTTCCAGTCAGGGTCGCGCGCAGCGTGACCGCCTGGCCGAATGTGGCAGGATTGGGGGTGACTGTCAGCTGCATGGTTGTCGATTGGCTTGGGAGGATATTCAGAACCGGACCTGCGGACTGGCTGGGAGCATAGAGAGAGTCACCGTGGAAGACGGCGACGGGTCCGTGAACGCCGGCAGCGAGGGAGCTCGTGGTGAAGGTCGCGGTCCCGGCCACGAGCGGCAGGGTAGCGATGACCTGATAGGGTGGAAAGCCGACGAAATCGAGGAGATCGACCGAGCCGACGGGCTGACCGCTGGAGGCTGTTTCCGTAACGGTGAATGTGATCGGAATACCGGACTGGATGTTACCCGACTGGGAGGCGGTAAGGTCAGTGGCTGTCTGCAGCGTTGGAGCAATTACCTGGGTGTTGTGCAGGAAAATCTGGGCGCTGTTCTGGTCGTACTCGGTGGTAACGAGGTCGTTGAGACCGTCGCCATCGAGGTCGGCGAGGACGGTTGCAGAGTTTCCCCAGGCGGGGGCCGTGAGTCCTTCGAGCAACGTAGTGGGCGCGAGGAAAGTGCCGTCGCCTTTGCCCGGAAAGATGAGGAACGTGTTTCCCTCATCGGTGGCGATGACATCGGGAATCCCGTCCCCGTCGACGTCTCCAACGGCTACGGTGTAGAGGTAGGTCAGGTTCCCGGGGGCTGTGGTGTTCTGGGGCGCGAGTGACTGGCCGGGATGGGCGGGATCTCCAAGGTATACGGAGAAGTAGCTACCTTTACCTGAGACCACGATGTCGGGAAGGCCGTCGTGATTGAGATCCTGCACCGCGATGCTATTCATCGTAGCGGGAGGGGTAAAAACGGCAGGAGCGAGAAACTGCCCGGGGTGGGCTGGGTCAGCCAGGAAGACGAGAGACTCCCAGGTGTCGTCGCTTGGCGGCGTGTTGCCGTTATACGATGGCGCGCAACGCACGACAAGATCCGGAAAGCCGTCGCCGTTCATGTCTGCGGTTTTGAGATCAACGACGTCGTAGCCGGAGAACGATGAACTGGTGACGCGCAAGGGGAAGGTGCCGGGTGCGGACTGCTGGTTAAGGGCAACGGTGATATTGCTGGGACTGGTGGAGAGTGCATTTCCCTGGATGTAGGCTATGTCGGGCAGGCCGTCGTGATTGAAGTCTGCGATCACGATGGGAGTTCCTTTGTCAGGGATGAGCTCGGTTGGCGCAAGAAAGGTGCCGGGAGCCGCGGGATTGTTACGGAAGAAGACGGTATAGTTGTCGCCTCCCCCTGTAACGATGAGATCGACAAGACCGTCGGCGTCGAGATCGGCGGCGAGCACGCGGATGAAGGTGCTGTCGTTGTTGGACGTAATCGGCAAGTTGGTGGGGGGAAGGAAATGGCCGGGTTTGTCGGCGAGCGAGACGACCAGGGCATTGGGGTAGCCTTGCACGCTGGCGATGTCGGGGATGCCGTCGTTGTTGAAGTCGGCGACCACGACGTCCGCGAGCGCGTTGTAGTCGCCGTTGACGGAGAAGTCGATCGTCTGGGCGTAGCGAAGGGCGCTGGTGGAGGTGTAGGTCCCGGGGGTAACGGTGAGGGCGACGGGGGAACTGTTGGCGGCGGCGTCCGCGGTGGTGGCGTGAAAGGCAGCGGTGAGTTGGTGGCTTCCGGGCGCAAAGATGTGGCGCAGAATGGCTGTCCCCGGCGCGAAGCCGGCCCCGGAGGTGCTAACGAGCTGGAGGGTCTGAACTTTCTGGGTGCCGTCAAGAATATCGACCGTGCCGAAGCGAATGGGACCGGCTGAGTCGGCGACAGTGACCGTGGCAGTGGTGGGGGTGGCAGCGGCCTGGGTGGGAGAATTGAGCGTGAGCGAGACGGTGACGGGGCTCTGGGCAGCAGCGATGGCGCAAAAAGAAATAAGGAAGAAAGATATGGTCAAAGCAGGGAAACAAAGCAAACCAGAAAAGCGCATCGTACGAAGAACTCCCCGGGGATGAGCGAACAATTTTGTCCTCGGCGAGTCTATCTGTAGTTTGTCAGTAGGGAAAGCCCTATTGTCTCAGAGCTATTTCCCGAAACGGGGTTATCCGCAATGACGAGATCGAAGTTGCCGATAACCCGACTTTGCGGGATGTTCACCCGAAATTCAGCCGGTAGAATTGGCGCAATGGAAGTTGAGACTAGAGTTCGGGAGCGGCGGGTGCTAACCCGGCGGATCTGTTTGGCCCGCTGGTTCATCACTTTGCTCGTCTTCTGTTTCGCCTTAGGGTGGCTGCGGGGCGGGCCGGTACTCCCTCGCGTTGTTGGTAGCATCTTCGCGCTGCTCTGGGCCTCTGGAACAGCGATGTACATCTATCAACAGCAGCGAAAGCTCAGCTCCATCGACCGCTAATTGCTGAATCTACAATTTCACAGGACACCGGAACAGAGGCCAGTGGCGCGGTGTCTAACAAAGTATGCTCTACCTCAACATTCCGTGGGGAAGAATCCGTAGTTGTATCCCTGTGGTTTGCTTGACTGTCGCTGGATGCATAGCGCAGGCACCCAAACAGAGCACCTTGCTCAGCTCTCCCGTAGATCAACACACGGCCGTCAGCTTCTTCTGGTTTGGAGACATGGAAAGTCACTGGCGTGAGCCGATGAACTTCTACGTGACGAGTGGGAGTGATAGGAAATTGCACACTGTGTCTGTCGAACATGGTCCAGCTTCGAGAGGGGTAGAGACTTGGATATCAGCGTCTGAAATGCGAACGCTGATCACAAAGCTCGAACAGTCGCAGCTTGGCTGGGAAGATTCAAGGACTGTCGCGCCGCTCGTTCCATGGCAGAAGCGGACCGACGGTCATGATTCGTTCGACATCACCGTCATCTCCAGCAAGGGAACGGCGAGAACAAGCATCCGGCTGGCGAGGATGTGTGAGGAATTGCTTGATCTCGACCAGGTGATGCCCACTCCAAGGTTGCGGTGGCAGTTTCAGACTCTTCGTTGGGATGATGGCTGCGTCATTGCTGGCTACCACAATGAGGGGATGCCGAAGGAGTGAACGGCCTGCACGCAAAACGGCGTTTTCGCCAAGTTCGGCTCGCTGGCCGTGTTCGCCAAGTGAACTTAGTCAAAACCCGACTTTGCAGGAATCTGTAGGCCAAAGCTTTCGAATGTACAGCCGCTCACGACAGAAATGTTACGAATGCTGCTGTACCCGGCCATCCTCATCCAGCTGATATTTGATCGTCACTTCCTTGTCGGAGTCGTTGACTACACCGATGGTGAGGGTTCGGCTTTGGGCGTCGTAAGCGGGAGTAGCCTTCATAGCGTTGACGTCTCGCCAACAGCTGTCCAGGATGATGGAAACCGTTTCGTGCACGGGCTGGGTCAACGAAACAACATGTAAAAAACGCTCTCCGTCGCTGGCGCCACATTCGCCCTGGATGTTCGCATTGGAAGCAAAGGTGTCGGTGAAGATAATGAAATGCTGCGGGCTTTCGTAGACCAGTTTTGCCGTCCAAATGGCACCTCGGCGTTGCTGTCCCGTTTGGTCATAGGTGAGTGGGATGCGGTCAAGATGGCCGGAAGCTAAATGGAGGTCGAGCACAACCCCGGGCGGGTTCAAATAGTGCACTGTAGCGGTGCCGGAATGGACGTGTCGTATCGGAGTGGATAGTTGTGACGAAGCGCTCGCAGAAGCGAACAACGCTGCGGCGATCAGAATAAGGCGCATTTGGGCACTATAAGCGTTACTGATAACGGACGAAAGCATTTCTATCGCTCTCCGTCAGCCTGGATCCGAATGAAACACTTCAGGTTATCAAGATGCTTCTGATTTCAATCGGACCGCCGGAAATTGTTCTCCCGCAAAACGAGGTTTTCGCCAAGTTCGGCTCGCTGGCCGTGTTCGCCAAGTGAACTTAGTCAAAACCCGACTTTGCGGACCTTTATAGCGCTGACGCTTCCATTGGCTCCGGAGGCAGCAAGTTCACGGGATCGAGAAAACCTATATCGACGTAACCACTTGACCAGACCACGTTACCGGCTCGGTCAATGTAGGCAAGCTCCTTTTCAGTCTCGACGAGGCTGAGACCTCTACGAAATTTGCCCACTCCAAAGAACCGAGGAGCAAATGGAAAAGTGCCGTCGGGAAGAATAAAGCCCTTGGAATATGCGTCAGAGATGGACTTGTGGGGTTCCCCCGGGCCGGGATCGACTGCGGCAAGCCCTTCGGAGAACGCGTGCGCAGACAAAAACTTGGGAGGAATAACTAAGTCGCCATCGCGGTTCACGTAACCTTGGCGTTTGTTCAGTTCGACAATGCCCAAGCCCTCGGAGAACTCTAAGGCCATATCGAAGCGTGGCTCTATTGCGAATTCACCTTCGCGGTTGATGTAGCCCCATTTATCGTTCTGAGCAACGCGCGCTAATCCCTGCCTAAACGGCCCTGCCATTCCTCGCCTACAGACAAACTGATTGGGGATAGCGGATTCACCGCTGGGCATAATGTAGCCCCACTTTCCGTTCAGCTTCACAGCCGCCAATCCTTCAGAGAAGCTTCGGGCTTCCTCAAAGAAGGGCGGAATGACCACATTGCCCAGCCTATCGATGTATCCGTAAAGATCGCCCGATCGAACATAGGCCATACCACCACTAAAATATCCGATGCTATCCCAGCGAGCGGGCACGACCACACATCCCGAGGTGTCGATGACTCCCCACCGCGTCTTCGACTCAAACTCTGCGAGCCCCTCCGTGAAGTCAATGGATATACCGGAGAACGGCGCAATGATAAGTTCCCCGCTGGACTTGATTACACCCCAGAGCTTGTCTTTCTGAACCGTAGCTAAGCCATTTCGGAAAGGGTAGGCGTGATCGTAAATTGCAGGAACGACCGTTTGTCCCTGCCGATTCATATAACCGGCCTTATAACGCTTCCGGCTTCGGCCTTCGCGTACAAAGATCGGATAGAGAGCACCAACGGACTCGGTTTCGGGCACCTCCAAAGGCTATCATCCGACTCGGCTACTGCCACCGCACGAAAAACGAGGTTTTCGGCAACTACTCTGTTGACGCGTCAACCGCATCCACTCACTGCGCTACTTCGTCGCAGGCGGCGTAATGCGAACCACCTGAGCGTGACACTCCCTCAGCCCTTGGCAAGCGATCGGCTGCAGACCATCCTTCGCCATACAAACCTCAATCGCCGTCAGACGATTGTTTCCGCAACTCAAAACGATACTGCCCTTTGGAAACGATGGATTCGCCTTCGCGAAGAGGTCGAGAATCTCCACCGGCTTCAACAGAACCTCGTGATCAAGACTCGTAAACAACTTCGGAACCTCTACCGAATGAAACGCCTGGTGCTCCAGCGCAAAGAACTCATCCGGCTTCAGCGTCGTGCAGGTCCCATGCTTGCTCCACTCATGCGCCAGCAGCGAAGCGTCCGGTGTAATGTCGAGATTCTCCTCAGGATGTGACGGCCCCCGCCGCCTGCTGCAGAACACCGGATACGAACCGTCGTTATTCTGCGGCCACAACCCATGCACCACAAACCCCGGATGCGCAGCGCACTGCGGACTTGTCCCCTGAATCGAACAAAACTCCGGCGACCACGAAAGATTCAGCAGATAAAAATCAAACTTATCCGGCTCACCCTTATGCTGCGCCCCAGCCGAAGCCGACACGAGCAGCAAAGAAACCAGCGGCAGACACAGCATCGCAACGCGTCGCAACAAAGTCGTCATAGCCATCCATGCTAATGCACTCTCTCTAAGCCCAAACGAAAGCCCATCTCGAACAAGCTACAATCACCCAAGCATGATCGCCCACCTACGCGGACGCCTCCTCTCCAAAACCCCGAACCAGGCCATCGTCGAGTGCGCCGGCGTGGGCTACGACGTCACCATCAGCGTCGCCACCTTCTCCGCACTCCCCGCCGAAAACGCCGAAGCCTCCCTCTACATCCACACCCACGTCCGCGAAGACCAGATCGCCCTCTTCGGCTTCTCCGAGACTCAGGAGAAACGCCTCTTCGAAAAGCTCCTCACCATCTCCGGCATCGGCCCCAAGCTCGCCATCACGGTCCTCAGCGGCATCGACGCCAGCCGCCTCGTCACCGCCATCCGCTCCGGCGACCACGCCACCCTCACCCGCATCCCCGGCATCGGCAAAAAGACCGCCGAACGCGTCGTCCTCGAACTCAAAGACAAACTCGACGACCTCGCCGTAACCATCCCAACTTCAGCAGGTGGCCCGCACCACGGCCCCGCCGGCGACGACGCCCTCTCCGCCCTCGTCAACCTCGGCTACCCTCGCCCCATCGCCCAGAAGGCCATCGAAACCGCCATCACCAAAGACCCCGCCGTCGCCCACGACTTCGAAACCCTCTTCCGCGCCGCCATGGCCGCCATCCGCTAGCCCGACCCAGTTCCACCGCCGAACCAACGTCGTTCCCCGCGTTATCGTGTCAAACCCGTCGTGCCCCCTTGTCTTTGCTTTTGCTCGTCCTTCACACCACCCCCAAAGGAGCGCATCTCGACCGAAGCAACAGACAATCTCACGTCTGTTGCGTAGTGGAGAGACCCCGCATTTCGCCCGTGTCCGACCACCAAAATAAATCCCAAAAACCTGTCACATTTTTCGCAGCCAATTTAAGCGCACCTCCAGCCATACAAAACACCACAAACTCACCACAGTTCACCATCCAAAACACCACGTTCTGCACCCCACTTTTTGCAAAAACCCCAATAAAACACCACAACTCTCCATCCCCAATTTTTTTCACCGCTAACATAAAGAAATCCAAGTGACCGACGCCAAAAACAGCACCGAAGAAACCATCGTCGCCATCTCCACCCCACCCGGCCGTGGCGGCATCGGCATCGTCCGCCTCTCCGGCCCCGCCTCCCGAGCCATCGCCGAACCCCTCCTCAAACTCCGCCACCCCCTCGCCCCCGCCCAAGCCCGCTTCGCCGAAATCCTTGATACCACAGGAGAAACCCTCGACGAAGCCGTCGTCACCTACTTCGCCGCACCCCACTCCTACACCTCCGAAGACATCGTAGAGATCGCCGCCCACGGCTCCCCCGTCCTGCTCGACCACCTCCTCCGCCAATGCATCACCTCCGGTGCCCGCCTCGCCGAACCGGGCGAGTTCACCCAACGCGCCTTCCTCTCCGGCCGCCTCGACCTCACCCAGGCCGAAGCCGTCCACGACCTCATCGAATCCACCACCCTCCACCAGGCCCGCATCGCCGCCCAACAGCTAGGCGGCTCCCTCTCGCGCCAGATAACCCCTATAAAACAACAACTTATAGCCCTCATCGCCGCCCTAGAAGCCGGCATCGACTTCGCCGAAGACGACATCGACCTCCTCCCCGAATCCGAGATCACCTCACAAATCGCGGCAATTCAAGCCCCCCTCATCGCCCTCGAGCAAACCTTCGCCTACGGCCGCATCGTCCGCGACGGCTTCACCCTCGCCATCGTCGGCCGCCCCAACGCCGGCAAGTCTTCTCTCTTCAACCGTTTAGTTCAGCGCGACCGCGCCATCGTCACCGCCACACCCGGCACCACCCGCGACCTCGTCACCGAACGCGTCTCCTTCGAAGGCATCCCCGTCGAACTCATCGACACCGCCGGCCTCCGCCACTCCACCGATGAAGCCGAATCAATCGGCATCACCAAATCCCGAGAGGCCATGGCAGAAGCCGACGTAGTCCTCCTCGTCCTCGACGCCACCCAGCCACTTCACGAGGAAGATCACACAGCCATCGCCACCCTCGCCGACCGTCCTCTCCTGATCGTCGTCAACAAGCAAGACATCGCCCACGCAGCGCAGCAAATGCGCTCAACTCACCCTTCGATAGCAACTTCCGCTCTAACCGGAACAGGCATTCCCGAACTTCGCCGCGCCATCCTATCTATCGTGACGAAGCAGGCACCAAACGTAGAAACGGCACTCCTGACGAACCTGCGCCAGCAGCAGTCGGTAGTGTCGGCTGCAGCTGCTCTCACCCGAGCAAAACTGGCCGCGACCAAAATCATCCCGCACGAGATGCTCCTCCTCGACCTCTACGAAGCACTGAACTCTCTCGACGCCCTCACCGGCAGCACAGCAAGCGACGACATCTTAAATCTGATCTTCAGTAAGTTCTGCATAGGAAAGTAGAAGTACATCTGCGTCCCCATGCGATCAGCCGATCGTGAGCTTTTGTTTGAAAGAAAGCGTGGAACTCAATCCACCGGGACCCACGACTCAGCATCGGGAACGAGATACTGTACCGTTCGCTTCTCTGCGGAAGGCCGCTTTCTCGACGTCTTCCCCAACTCGCCCCAGCAGACCTGGTTACGTCCACCCGCCTTCGCCTGATAGAGCGCTTTATCAGCAGCATCCAGCAGATCTTCCTGGCTGTCGTCATCCGTCGGGTAGCAGGAGGCCACCCCGCAACTGACCGTTGACAGTCGAGGATGAATGCCTGGTTCCGGCAGCGCGGGCGATCCCGCCATCTCGACAAGTTTGCGGATGCGTTCGGCAACCATCATCGCACCTTCGCGCGTCGCTCCAGGAAGCAGAACGACGAACTCCTCGCCGCCAAATCTCGCCGCAAAATCATCCTTGCAGCGCAGGCTCTGCAGCAGCAGCGAAGCTACGCGAACCAACACACGATCACCGTACAAGTGCCCACGCGTGTCATTCGTATTCTTGAAATGGTCGATATCAATCACGATGGCTGAGATGCAGGATTCGGAATCAACCGCCTCTCGCCAAAGCTTTGCAAACTGCAACTCATAGGAGTGCCGGTTGGCCAATCCCGTCAGGCTGTCGATGGAAGAGATCCGCTGCAGTTCCACATTCAAAAACGATAGTTCTCTACTCTGAATCTCGCTGCGCAGACGCATCAGGTATCCCACACGCTCGTCGCGGCTGATGCTGTAATTCGCAATCACGGTCATGAAAATAGCGCAGATCGCCAACGTGATTCCAAGTAACTTCTGCGAGGGGCTTAGAAAGTGGTCGTGATGGATGAAGATGAGGTCGCTTGCCAGCAAAACGGCGGAGGCGCTAAGAGCATAAAGAAAATGCAACCGCATCACGACCGTGACGAAGATCACAGCAACAATCAAGCCAACTTGAGCATAGGCAGACGAAGCAGCATCCCTATTGCTCTCAAGATAGAGGTGAGTCGCTCCTATTAGGCAGCTCGCCAGAGCAATACTTGCTTCGCGGTAGATCTTGTTAGGGCTCCAGCGCATGCTCACGTTTACTAGCAGAGCGACTGGCGTAACGAGGCACAGGCGAATTTGTAATGGAAGCCAGGAGGTTCCACCACGAATAAAGTGATCCACGATGACATAAATATTGAAGAAGCCGATCGCAATCAGGCCCTCAATCCAAAGACGTGCCGTGCGTTGAGAGAGCGTTGACTGCTCAAAGCCGCTCTCAAGGGGCTCCGGTAGCGCCAGTCGCTGAAAACCCTTTCGCGAAAGCCGCTCTATCTCTCCAATCGCAAGTTCATGGATGGAAGTGCTCGGCATTTTGAAGTTGCTTCTCTCCGAAATATGTCTTTACTTGCTTTGTTAGCAGTTGCTCTTCATGAGATGCCGGAATCACCGTATCGTTACCAACATTGGTTGCAACCGATGTTACTAAAGCAGGAAAGCAATACACTCCCTATTCTCGGTGACACATAGTACTTCGGTGTTATTCCCCTAAGAGGGGTTTCTATGGCAT
Organism: uncultured Acidobacteriaceae bacterium; assembly: GCA_963771625.1. Taxonomy (GTDB): domain Bacteria; phylum Acidobacteriota; class Terriglobia; order Terriglobales; family Acidobacteriaceae; genus Edaphobacter. Next base: position 23,665 of record CAVYUE010000013.1, on the reverse strand, counting down.
CGATTGGCCTAATCTTTGCATTCATATCGGGCGTCCTGGTTGGCAAAACGACTGGGACACTAAACAAGGTCAGAGTCCCCTCCACCCAACTATCGTCACCCGAGATACAAAGAATTACGCCACGAGAAAGTTATCGATCAAGCGTGTTGCACCCACATACGCCGCCACCGCTACGAGTGAGCCTGTTTCAACGGAGGTCACCGGAAGCAGCGTATTCGCATCCACGATCGCAAGGTAGTCCACCCGCACTCCCTCAACAGTCTTCAGGACTTCCATCCCGCTCTCCACCAACTTCGCCGTCTGCCGCTCCCCGCCTGCGATCATCCGTTCGATCTGCCGCAACGCTCGATGTAAAACCAGCGCACGCTCCCGCTCCACATCACCGAGATATTTGTTTCTGCTGCTAAGAGCAAGCCCATCCGCGTCCCGCACAATTGCGCACCCGACAATCTCCAGGTCAAAATTCAAATCGCGCACCATCTGCCGCAACACTGCAAGCTGCGCTGCGTCCTTCTGTCCAAAGTACGCACGCTCAGGAGCAACAACGTGAAACAGCTTAGCCACCACCGTCGCTACGCCAGTAAAGTGACCCGGCCGTGACGCACCATCCAATCGATCTCCCACGCCAGACACTGTAACCGTCGTCACTGCTCCCTTCGGATACATCTCAGCAGCATCAGGAGCGAACAAGACTTCTACGCCCTCTGCCTCCAGCAACCTGCAGTCTTGTTCAAACGTTCGCGGGTACTTGGCGAAGTCTTCGCTGGGCCCAAACTGCAGCGGGTTCACAAAGATCGAAGCCACCACCACGCCGCAATCAGCTCGCGCTCGACGCACCAGCGAAAGATGGCCCTCATGGAGCGCTCCCATCGTCGGCACAAACCCCAACACAACTCCGTTCGACCGATACGTACGACACACACTTTGCATCTCCGCAACTTTCGTCACGATCCGCATACAGCGAACTCCTCTCACCCGCACCGCGAGCGCTATCTATTGTTTTGGATCAAGCATGAGAACCCGCGCTGCCAACACCACCAAGAAAGATGTCAACTCCCTCGCGCAATGAGAAGCGTTCTCCTACCCCACCACCTCGGATGCCTCGCCCATCAACTCCCGCATCTCTCGAGAGAGATGGTAGCTCTCCGCATCCGACGGAAACGTTCTCGCTTCGACATCCCTGCGATAGTCTCCCAGAGCCTCTCGCATCACTCCCGCCACATCTGCATACCGCCTCACAAATTTGGCCGGAGCCGAAAAGGTCATCGTCATCATGTCGTGCAGCACCAGAATCTGTCCATCGCAATCTGGTCCAGCACCAATCCCGATCGTTGGAATCTGCAGCTCATCAGTCACGATCTTCGCCAACTCCCGAGGCACGCCTTCCAGCACAATCGCAAAACAGCCCGCCTCCTGAAGCGCAAGCGCATCCGTCCTCAACTCGTCGATCGCCTCCATCGTCTTGCCCTGCACCTTGTAACCGCCCATGCGATGCACGCTCTGCGGAGTCAACCCAAGATGCCCCATCACCGGAATCTCCGCTCCCACGATCCGGCGGATCAGCTCCTTCCGTTCGCGGCCGCCTTCCAGCTTCACAGCTTCCGCGCCGGCCTCCTTCACAAACCGCACGGCATTCGCGACACCTTCGCGCTTATTGGTCTGATAGCTGCCGAACGGCATGTCCGCAACCAGCAGCGCCCGCCGAACGGCTCGCCGCACGCCACGCGTGTACAGCAACATCTCGTCCATCGTGATCGCAAGCGTATTCTCCTGCCCCTGCATCACCATGGCGAGCGAGTCACCCACCAGAAGTACATCCAACCCAGCGTCGTCGACTAACCGGGCGCTCGCATAGTCGTACGCGGTCACAGCAGTAATCGGCTGCCGCAACAGCTTCTTCTCAAGTAAGGAGGGAACAGTTACTTTGGCCAGGGAAGCGGTATCACGCCCAACCCGCGCGACATCTCGTTCCGCAGAGAACGTAGTCAAACTCATCATCATCTCCAGTGCAGTTCCGCCGCGCATCGGCCTTACTAGCCCGACTTTGGCTGGATACCACCTGTCCCAGCAGCTTCCTGGGTCCCGTTAAACCCTACTCGTCTCGCATCCCAAATAGCAAGCACTCTTCCTTGCGAGCTAGGCGCGACCCTTGGCAGAGTTGGGCGGAGGCGGATAATTCGGCCTGATCTTCGCCGGAGCCACCGTCTCGGGTTCAAGCTCGATAGGCCTATGTGTCGCGACCATCTCGGCAATAGCAAACTTCAGCGGCTCAATCCCCTCACCAGTAACGGCGGAGATCGCGAAGAAGGGCAGCTTGCGCCGCTTCGCCATCGCCGTCAGCTTTTTCAGCTTGTCAGGATTCGCCACGTCTGCCTTAGCGGCCACAAGAATCGTCGGCTTGGCAGCCAGCGCAGGATCGAAGCTCTTCAGCTCCTCAGTGATCACCTTGTAATCAGTAACCGGGTCAAGACGGTCACTCGAATCAGACACATCAACAAGGTGCACGATGACGCTAGTGCGCTCAATGTGCTTCAGAAATTGAATACCGAGCCCCGCCCCAAGATGCGCCCCTTCAATCAACCCCGGCAGATCCGCGACCGTGAAAGATTCGGTATGAGGGTACTCGCCAACCTGGACGACTCCAAGATTTGGCTCAAGCGTCGTGAAGGCGTAGTTCGCGATCTTCGGCTTGGCGGCGGAAAGGCGCGAAATCAGCGTCGATTTACCGACATTGGGATAGCCCACGAGACCGGCATCAGCGAGCAGACGTAGCTCAAGCCGGTAGGCGCGCTCTTCACCAGCGCGGCCAAGTTCATGTTCGCGCGGAGCCTGATGCGTGCTGGTAGCGAAGTGCTGATTGCCGCGGCCGCCACGTCCGCCCTTGGCGATAACGATGGTCTCGTTCGGGCGCGCAAAGTCATGAATCAACTCGCCGGTAGCGTCGTCATAAAGCAGCGTGCCGACAGGAACTTTGAGCGTGGTGCTCTCACCAGCGTAACCAGAGCAGTTGGAGCCGAGACCGTGGCCGCCTCGCTGCGCCTTATGCTCGGGGTTATAGCGGAAGTGGACCAGGGTGTTGTGGCTCAGCGAGGAGGACATCAGGACGTCGCCGCCATGGCCGCCGTCGCCGCCCGAGGGGCCGCCCTTGGGGACGAACTTTTCGCGACGGAACGCCATACAGCCGTTGCCGCCGTCTCCGGCCTTGATTCGAATTCGTGCTTCATCAATAAACATGCAACTTCCAGTGTACCGGAGGGAGGCGCGCCGTCGTTAGCAGCGCTGTTGAGCCGTCGAAGCGGCTACTTTTTGCGACGCGTCAACTGGAGCTCTCCGTCCGCTTGTCCTTCTAGCGACTAGCGATCCACAAAAACAACGAGAGGGGCGGCGGCTTTGGTTGTCGCCCTCTTTTCGGTTAACACTGAAGTGGGTTTCTTAATCTGCCGGTCTGCGGCTAATCTCAATAGTGTCTTCTTATCTCTGAAGACCTTGTACCTGAGATGCTTTGCCCGGACTGTCATGGGTGTAGCAAGCGTACTTTTTAGATCTTCCCTTGGTCGCGGTGTAGAGCGGTACAAATCCGCGGAGAGTGCATGTCGTTCTGTTTGAAGCGCGCGAAGTCTGGCGCGTGCGCGAGAAAGTTTCTCTGGGCCTGCTTGTTGTGGTGCTGTGTTGCTGCAATCGTAGAGTTGCGCGCTCAGGGGCAGACGGCGGTCGATGGAGCGGTCAGCGGCTTCGTCGTCGATGCAAGTGGTGCGGCGCTGGTCGGCGCTGTCGTGCAGGTGCAAAATCTGGCGAACGGCCTGGCCACCGAGGCAATCACAGAAAGCAAAGGCGAGTTTGTGGCGGCACACCTGCCCGCCGGAGACTACCGCGTTACGGTGGAGTACGAGCGATTCGCCAGCCTGACGCTGGAGCCGGTCGTCGTAGAGGTCGGCGGCATGACCTCAGTGGAAGCCCGGTTGAAGGTGGGTGGTGTCCTATCCTCGGTAAGCGTGACAGCCACCCCCGAAGCTCCGGCAACTGTGAGCGTCGATGAAGTAGCATCGGCAGCCACGGCAAGTGTGATCACGCCCGATGAGATCGAACTCATACCCGTCAACGGCCGCCGATGGCAGACATTTGCATTGCTGACGCCAACGGTCAACGCCGACCCCGAAGGCAACGGCTTGCTGAGCTTTCGTGGCGTGGCCTCGACTCAGAACAGCAGCCGCATCGATGGAGGCGACGATGACCAAAGCTACGGCGCCGTGCCACGCGGTACAGGTGCACAAAGCGCCGCAGAGATTGAAGACGCAGCCGAAACAGGTTCCTATGGCCGCGTCAGCGCCGGAAACGTCGACGGTGGTGGAGGCTACGGACGGCACGCCGGAGCAGCCTACACATTCTCCCAGGAGGCGGTGCGAGAGTTTCGCGTGAGCGGCCAAAACTACTCCGCACTCTACGGGCACGCAGCGGGCGGAATCATCACAACCGTCTCAAAGAGCGGCACCAACAACCTGCACGGAACAGGTTTTTACCTGCTACGTTCGAGCGCGCTCGGCGCGACCAACCCTTTTTCAATCGCAACCAACTACGTCGATGGCGTGACTACGAGCGAGGCCATCAAACCTCACGACCTGAGGCAGCAGTTCGGAGGAAGCCTGGGCGGTGCGGTAATCCCGGACAAGCTCTTCTACTTCTACGCCTACGACCAGCAAATCCGTTCGTTTCCGGCCATCTCCACACCTGCCGACCCGAACTTCTACGCACTGACGCCAACGCAGAAGGCGCTACTCGGCAACCGTGGCGTCACGACCGAGAAGGTGAATGCGGCACTGAACTACCTCGAAAGCCTCACAGGAACAGTGGCGAGGCGACAGGACCAGACGATCAACTTCGGCAAGGTAGACTGGCAGGCCGCAGAGCACCACCGCGTAAGCGTTCAGTACGATCGTGCGCGTTCAAGTTCACCATCTGGTGTGCGAACTTCGCCCGTAGTAGATCTTGGCACCGCAAGTATGGGTAGTAGCTACGTCACGGTCGATTCTTTGCTCGGACGATGGACGTGGCAAGCATCCCCGAAGCTGAGCCATGAGCTGCGCCTCCAGTATGGCCGCGATCTTCAGTCAGAACAGGCTCCCCCGCCACTCCCGCAAGAGCCGGCCGTGTCAGTTGGAGGATTTGCTCCCGAGATCGCGATCGGTCCGGACGGATTCACATTCGGCACGTCGAACTCTCTTGGCCACACGGCGTACCCCGACGAAAACAAGGTTCAGCTGGCTGATCTCTTGACGTGGGTGCAGGGTCGTCATCAGCTTCAAATCGGCGCCGATCTCAGTCTTGTCCACGACAATATCGTAGGCCTCAGCAATATACAGGGAGCCTTTCACTACGACAGCGGAACCACCTCGGGTCATGCCGGCGGCCTCGTGGACTGGATCACTGATTACACCTTCAACGTGAACGCCTATCCGAACGGTGGCTGCCCATCGATCACCGCAGCGGTGCATGACTTCTGCTTCCGCTCCTTTACTCAGAGCTTCGGGCAACAGGCCGTCACCTTCAACACCCAGGAGTGGGCAGGGTTTGTGCAGGACGACTGGCGGGTGAGGCCCGGACTCACCGTGAATCTTGGCTTGCGCTATGAGTATGAACTCTCGCCGCTACCGCAGCAGCCAAACTTGGAGTTGGACGAAGCATTCGGCAACACAGGCGCGACAAACGTGTTTCCCGAAGACCGCAATAACTTCGGACCACGAGCCGGTATGTCATGGGAGCCGTTCGGCTCAGGCCGCGGAGTAGTCCGCATCGGGTACGGCCTGTTCTACGGGCGACTGCCGGGCGCGACAATACGCAGCGCGCTGCTCAACACCGCATTGCCCTCCTCCTCAACCAGCGTGCTTATCTTACCCACAACGGTTACAAATTGTCCGCAGGTAGCAAACCAGGGCTTCGGCTATGCCTGCGCGTACACCACCACGCCACCTGCGGCCGTAACGAAGACAACCTCCGCGATGGTCTTCGACCGCAGATTCCGCCTTCCCGCAGTCCAGCAAGGCAGCTTCACCATCGAACGCGAGATAGGCGGAGGCACGATTGCCAGTGCAACCTATCTACTCAACCTCGACCGCCAGCTTCCGAACTCCGTCGACATCAACATCGCCCCCAGCGCTGCGACGAAGTTGTTTCAACTTCAAGGTGGCACCGGCGCCGTGGGAGTTCGCGACGGCGAGACCTTCGTAGTCCCTTTCTATGCGCAACGAGTAAATCCAAACTTCGGCCCAGTTACCGACATCATCTCCAATGCCAATGCGACCTACAACGCGTTGGCACTCGAAGCACGTCGTCGCAGCCGCGGAGGCCTCGAGTTTCGCGCGAGCTGGACCTGGGCCAAAGCCATTGACTTCGACCAGAGCGCTAGCGCGACCCCGCGAACCAACGCACAGTTCGACCCATTCGACGTGCGGTACGACAAAGGCCTGTCGGCATTGAACTTTCCCCACAAAGTAGTAATGAGCGCAGTGTGGGCGCCGGCATTTTCAATCGAGCAGCACTGGCTTCGCGCCGCCGCAAACGGATGGTCGGTCGCTCCAATCTTCACCGAGACCAGCGGCAAGCCCTATAGCCTGGACATCTTCGGCGGAACCCGCCTCACAGGCGGCCACGAGAGCATCAACGGTTCAGGCGGAGCCGTCTATCTGCCAACAGTAGGCAGAAACACCCTGCGGCTACCCGACACAGGACGAATCGACCTCCGTGTCACCAGAGCGGTGCTGGTGTCGGAGAGCATGAAGGTACGCGGCACGGCAGAGGTCTTCAACCTGACGAACCGCGTGAACTACTCCGCAATCATGCAGCGCGCCTACCTCGCAGGCACAGAGACCAACGGGGTTACCCCCCTGGTCTTTCAAAACGCAGCGACAGTCGCGTCGGAAGGGCTAAACGTGCAGCCCTTTGGAACCTTCACGGCAGCATCGACGGGTCAATCACCGGAGCGGCAAGTGCAGTTAGGGGTCCGAATCGAGTTCTAAGGTTGTATTTGCTTGTGCGGTAGGTTGGCGTAACCTGCGTCGTACAACGAAGTAGCCATAGGAGAAGGGAGTAAATGGGCCTGATCGATGTCATAGCGCACCACGGATACGCAGTGACGGCTCTGGTAATGTTTCTCGCCGCAGTAGGCCTGCCGTTGCCGATGTCGATCACTCTCCTGGCTGCGGGCGCAGCGTCGCAACACGGGCTTCGGCTGGCGATTGTCTTTCCGGTAGCGTGGCTCGGGGCGGTCGTTGGCGACACGCTGCTCTACTTCGGCGGACGACATACCGGCTGGTGGCTGCTCTCCGGGATGTGCCGCATGTCGATTAACCCGGAGCAGTGCATCTTCTCTTCGGCAGGATACTTCTACCGCCGCGGCCAGAAGACGCTGCTCTTTGCAAAGTTTATTCCCGGGCTCGGCGCCATGGCTGCTCCTCTCGCCGGGACGCTGAATATGCGGTTCTGGCGGTTCTTTCGCCTCGATGCGCTCGGTGTGTGGATCTACTGCTCAACATGGCTGCTAACGGGCTATCTCTTCAGCAGATTCATCCGTGAGATTGCCGGATGGATCGTTCAAGCAAGTCATGCGGTGCTCTTTCTTGCAATGTTGATGGGCTTCGGATACACACTGGCCCTGATCATCTTCACGGCGCGCGCACGACGATACAAAGAGATCGACCGAATCTCCGCAGACAGCCTGTATGAGCGACTGCAACAATCGACCCCCGACAAGCTCGTGATCATCGCGGACGTTCGCAGTCACGGCTACTACGACCCTGGCATGCAGCGCATCAAAAACTCAATTCGCGTAGAGCCGAACCGCCTGAAGGAAGAGCTGGTTGCGCTGCGGGAGTTTATGGTGCCGGAGTGCGAAGTCTATCTCTATTGCAGTTGCCTTCGCGACACCACCAGCGTGCGTGTGGCTTACATGCTGAAGCAGGAAAACTGCAGCACGCACGTGATCACCGGCGGCATGAAAGCGTGGATCAAGGCAGGCGGTGATCTCGAGATGGTTCCCGCGGCCGATATGCAACACCTTCCCACATTCGACTGAGGCTAGTGCTGCGAAAGCGAAAGCGTATTGCCGTCAGGGTCGGCAAACCACGCCACCTTGGCTCCTCCCGGAGCGCTCCACACGCCATCGGGGCTCTGCTCAAAGTACGGATACCGTGTGAACTTCAAGCCCTTTGCGGTGAGCTCGGCAACGCTCTGATGGATGTCGCTCACCTCCCAACCGAGGATCGTGAAAGGTGCAGGCGTAAAGTCGCCGACGCGAACGATGCGGACCATGATTCCGTTGGCGTCCATCACAATCGCAAATGTGTCGTCGCTGACGAAGCGCAGGCCGAGCAGGCCCTCGTAAAAGCTGCGAGCCTGGCCAGCGTCTTTGGTAGGGATAAAGGCAATAATCTTATTTTGATTCAGCATGCGGCCCTCGATGGGTAGCCAGTTTAGCGCAACTGGCGAAGGTCTGGTTGCTGGGCAGGATGCTGCGTAAAACCCGGGTCTCCAGTCTCCTCCGAGGAGCGGTCAGAACGAGACGCGAAGCGGGTGGTCGGGAACGCGTCGGGATAGTTCTGCTGAATCCACTCAGTCATCTTTTCGCGAACGAGACAGCGCAGGTCGAAGTTCTCACTGGAGTTGCGCGAGCTCACCAGACACCGCAGCTCCATCGAGCGATCCGTCAGATTTGTAACCTGAAGTCCGCACACCTGTTTATTCCAAAGCGGCGACGGATGAACAATCGCCTCAAGCTGTTTGCGCAGATCCTCCACCGGAATCGAGTAGTCCACATACAGAAAAGCCGTTCCCATAATGTCGGAGGACTCGCGCGTCCAATTCTGGAATGAGTTTTCAATGAAGTAGCTCAACGGGACAATGAGCCGCCGCAGATCCCAGATCTTGACCACGACATACGCCGAGTTGATCTCTTCAATCCGCCCCCACTCACCCTGTATTACAACGACGTCATCGATGCGGATCGGCTCAGTAAAAGCAATCTGCAATCCAGCGAGAAAGTTTGCTGCGGTAGACTTTGCCGCCGTCGCAAGAATCAGCGAAGCAATGCCGGCAGACGCGAGCAACCCCGAACCGTAGTGCCAGATCCTTGGATCGTTGAAGGTCCAGAGCAGAGCGCCGATGTCGACCACGACCACGAAGCCGATGAGCATGCGCCGGAAGAGCTGGAACTGCGTATGGACGCGACGTGCCTGGATGTTGTTCTCTGCGTTTAGGTCATAGCGCCGCAGCATAACGGCCTGCAGCACGTAGATGCAACCAATTGCGAACCAGCCGAGCGCAACAACCACCGCCATGATTAATCCCTGGCGAATGACGTCTTCAATCTTCTCAGGCAGTCCCGGAATTGCAGGAAGAACGAGAAACAAACAGGTGAGGAAGAAGATGGCGCGAGCCGGATTCCCGAGATAGCGCTGCAATCCCCAACCGAAGCTCTTGCTCTCTTCTTCTCTGCGGCGCAGCACACGAAACAAAACGTAGTGCACCACGTTGGCAAGCACGATTGCAGAGCAGAACAGAAAGATTGCGAAGAACCAGCCGTGACGGAAGTGAAACAACGCGAGCGACAGCGGCTCCGAACGCGGTGCAACGAATATAGCCGTGCTAAAAGCGAGTCGATTCAAGGTTGCTCCATCCCTTCATCGTTAGATGCGACGAAGCTGACAGCAGTTTAATACGCATCGACTCCGCTTTTGTGTCTCCCGTGTTACTTGTGCTGTTGAAGATAGTCGAGGCCATCAAGCACAGCTTTTTCCAAAGCGATGCGCTCGTCAGAGTAGGAGTGGTCCGTCGCCATGTGGATCGCCGTGACCTCGTCATTGCCCGCATTGTGGAGTGCATCAACAAAGGCCGCGTTCGAAGGGGCGAGACCATCATCAGAAGTAATGACCAGCATCGGCCGCGTCGCAAGCTTCGGAGCAAGCGCGACGATGTTCCATGCAGCAGCATTCGCCACAACCTCTTTGGCAAGGCTCTCCGGCGTGCACCCTGCGAGCGGCGCCATCCCCTCCGCTGCAAGGTGGCTTGCAAGACCGGCAATAGCCATCTTCTCCTCGCCAGGTTTCAGCGACTGCACACGATCCACCCCCATATCTGCTGCAGAGATCAATCCAACCGCCTTGATCGCCGGATCCTGCGCCGCAACATACCGCGCCATGAAGCCGCCCATGCTATGCCCGATCAGCACAATATAACCGGGGTCAGAGCGTAGCTTCTTCGCGTTGGCCGCGTCACGAAGATATGCGATTGCAGCTTGCGTATCTTCAATGGAGTGCGTGAACGAAAAGTTGCCAGGCGAACCCCACGAGCCCCGATAGTCGAAGTAGACGACGTCCCAACCGTCGCGGCGAATAGCCTGTGCCAGATCGAGATTCTTCTCATTGCCCGGAAAGCCATGAAGCAGCACGACAACGGGATGCGGCCCCGCTCCAGACGCAATATACGCAAGAGCGTTCAACATGGCGCCATGACTGGGAATCTGAAAGGTCGCGAAACCAGCTGGATTGACCTTATCCGGCGCAGGGTCGGCCGAAATCGCAGATTGCTGCGCATTTGCGTCTACGGAGGCGAAGACAGAAGTGCCGATCAAAATCGCAGCAAGGATGACATGTCGTAGGGTCATGCGGTGATTGTAAAGATACTTGCGGGTATTTCCGATTGATTTGTGCTGAAACACGCGGCAATTCGTGTCGCCACACCATGGACCTTGCAAGTGGAGTTGGTACGATAGCGCAAGAAGGCGAACTCAGGCGCAAGCTGCCTGGTCTTTCGACGATCAACACGATCAATCGGTCCCGTTTTATTCAGGCTGTGCGGAACGGGTCTCTGAGAGGCGCTTCTGAGATATCTACTGCATTGGACGAGCCGCGCTGCTCTCGCGTTCACGACCTTAACGATCTGCGGCCTCGTCGCCAGGGCTGACGTTGGAGTTGTGCTGGCCGACCCCACCGGTGTGGGAGCTTCGCAGTTCACACACGCAGGACACTCCCTCGTATATCTCTCAGGCGTCTGTGCCGAATCCCCCATACGTGCGCGCCTCTGCGAACCCGGCGAACAAGGCTCAGTCGTCACAACGTATCCCAACTTTCGCGAGACACAACCCTACGCGTGGAATCTCGTCCCCCTCAGTCTTTACCTGCAAGGATCGCTGACACCCGGCGACCGCCTCCTTTATGCATCACTACCCGTCAAAGAAGCGCTCGAGGTACATGCTCGCGAAGGCTACCTTCAGTCCGTGTGTGCTCAGGGACACTGTCCCGAACTCCCTCACAGCTTCTGGCGCGACATCGTTGGCGTCACTGTCAGTTCGCGACGTCTTCATCTTCGCCGTGCAAACCACACATGCGCAGGATCAGGCTGCCGTCGACTGGCTTAACAGTGGCCCCAACGTAAATCACTACAACGGAATCACCAATAACTGCGCGATCTTTACCCGCTCCCTGATCAACCTGATCTTCCCGCACTCGGTCCACCGCGATTTCCCCAACGATCTTGGGATGATGGCGCCAAAGGCAGCTGCTCGCTCTTTCACTCACTGGGCGCTAAAGCGTCCGGAGCTCGGTTTCTACAGCGCGCACTTCGCTCAACAACCAGGCGACCTGCCACGCAGCGGCCTCGCGCAAAGCGGCACTGAGACCGGCATCCACATGAAAAAATATTTGATCGCCGCAGCGCTAATCGGTGACCACGAGGTAGCGGGATCCTTCTTCGTCGCCTACTTCCTCACTGGCCGCTTTGGCCTCTACAAGGAGTTCTCACACCACCCCTCATCCTCGACGATCGAGCTTGAGACCGCAGCAAAAGCAGCGAAAGAAGATGACGACAACGTACAGGCGTCATACCTACAGGACCAGGCCGACGAAAGTCGTGCAGCCGTAATGGGTCTCCCGCAGGAGTGGGCCGACTACCGGCAGCGCTTTGCAATGCTCCAGACTTCGGACGAGGCGCAAGAGCTCTCGTTAGGCCATAAACGTCTCTTCCAGAAGCAATTTGATACCGCCGCCGTTACAGTTGATGCAGATGGCAATCCGTGGCTCATGATCGAGAGCGACGGCTCAACACGTCAAATCGGCATCAGCAGCAGAAACGTGTTAGCCGCCGAGTCCGATCCCGCCCTTACCTTTCAACTGATGCTTGGCCGCGTCGGCTTCGCGCTCCGTGCAAAGAACCACATGCGCGAGACGATGGAAGAGTTTCGTCAGGACTGGGCGCTCCTCGAACAGGCACGCATCCGCCTCATCTCCTCTCGCCAACAACAGGCAAGCGCCGCCGCCACTCTTCAGTAGAAATCCCACTGCTACTACGCCATAGCGAGAAACCCAGCTAAAATCAATAGAGAGGGCGATCTTCAGATTGTTCCTCTCCCGTTAGGCAAAATGGCATTCACAGAACAATACGACGTGGTTGTAGTTGGCGCAGGTCACGCTGGTTGCGAAGCAGCGATGGCAGCCGCACGCATGGGCCTGCGCACAGCCATCTTCACGTTGAATCTCGATCTCATCGCGCAGATGAGCTGCAACCCCGCAATTGGCGGCATCGCCAAAGGCCATCTCGTGCGCGAAGTCGACGCGCTCGGCGGAGTTATGGGCGAAGTCGCCGACGCAACCGGCATCCAATTCCGTCTGCTCAACACCTCGCGCGGCCCGGCCGTGTGGTCGCCGCGCGCACAATGCGACAAAGCGCTCTACCGCGTAAAGATGCGCGAGGTCCTCGAAGGCCAAAAGAATCTCTTCATCAAGCAGGCCGAAGTCATCGACCTCATCGTTGAAGAGAACGACCCATCGAGCCAGCAGCTCGGCGTGAACCGAGTCGTTCGCGGCCTGAAGCTACGCGACGGCCGCACCATCCACGCAGCCGCGACCATTGTAACCACCGGCACCTTCCTCAACGGCCTCATCCACTGCGGCGAGAAGCAGTACACCGCCGGACGCAGCGGTGAACCTGCAAGCGTGCTCCTCGGCGAAAGCCTCAAGCGCCTTGGCCTGCGCGAGTGCCGCCTCAAGACCGGAACCCCACCTCGCCTCGATGGACGCACCATCGACTGGAGTCAGTTTCAGGAGCAGCCCGGCGACGAAGATCCAACACCATTCAGCTTTCGCACAAAAGAAATTCCGTTGCGGCAGATCATGTGCCACATCGCCCACACCACGCCGGAGACGCTGCGCCTGATTCGCGAAAACGTGCATCGTTCGCCCATGTACACCGGACAGATCGAAGCCATCGGCCCGCGCTACTGCCCCTCCATCGAAGACAAGATCGTCCGCTTCCCGGAAAAATCGCGGCACCAGTTCTTCCTCGAGCCCGAGGGCCTCAACACCCACGAGGTCTATATCAACGGCATGAGCACCAGCCTCCCGATGGAGATTCAGGCCGCAATGGTGCACTCCATCCCCGGCCTCGAAAAAGCCGAGATGCTGCGGCCCGGCTACGCCATCGAGTACGACGCCATCGACCCAACCGAACTCGATCGCACCCTCCGTGTAAAGTCATTCGCCGGCCTCTATCTCGCTGGCCAGATCAACGGCACCAGCGGCTACGAAGAGGCCGCCTGCCAGGGCCTCATGGCCGGCATCAACGCAGCGCTTGCCGTACGCGGCGAGGAAGGCTTCACGCTCGATCGCACCGAAGCCTACACCGGCATCCTCATCGACGACCTCATCAGCAAAGGCACCAACGAACCCTACCGCATGTTCACCTCGCGCGCCGAGTTCCGTCTCCACCTCCGCATCGACAACGCCGACACTCGCCTCACTCCGCACGGCCGTCGCCTCGGCCTCATCGACGACCAAGCCTGGGCGGACTACGAAGCAAAACAGGCCCGTGCCGCAGCATTCGAAACTCTGTTGGCAACAGCACGCATCCGCACCGACGAGTTGCCGGCTACGCTGCTGGAAAAACTAGACGGCGACGCCGCCGGAGTAAGCGGCCAGACATTCGCGCAGCTTCTGAAGCGCCCCGAAGTCCCCGTCGAAGACGTCGCCCCCGTTCTCCGCGACCGCCTCGCGAGCGCCGACGCAGTACTCGCCGGTTGGGTCTCCGCGATGGACTCCGCCTCCTCGGCAAACGGCACAAAGCTACCCGCCTGGGTCCGCAACGAGATGAAGACAGTCGAAACCGAGATCAAATACTCCGGCTATCTCGACCAGCAGCGCCGCTCAATGGAGAAGATGCGAAAGGCCGAAAAAAAAGCCATCCCCGCATGGTTCGACTACTCCTCCGTCAGCGGCCTCTCCAGCGAGATGAAGGAGATCCTCGCCCGTGTGCGCCCCCTCACGCTCGGCCAGGCCAGCCGCATCGCCGGCGTCACCCCCGCCGCAGTCAGCCTGATCCACGTTTACATCGAGATACAGGGACGAGCCCGAGTAGCCTAGCCGCTGCAAAACGAGCGTTTTAGCCTCTTCAACAAGCCTGAGCGCTGCAATGTATCCATTGGGCCGTTTTCGCGTCCAATCCTCAGAGGCACAGAGAACGGAAATGACGGGACTTAAGACAGGGCTGATCGTACTAGGTGTCATCGTAGTTGCCGTTATGTTGTTTATTGGTGGCAGGAGGGCAGTTATGGGAACAGTAATGGGCGCAGAGAGAAGAGAGCCGATCCCGGCTCCAACATTGGACGAGCAGCATCCGTCCGCCACCCACGAAACAGCCGTCTTCGCCGGTGGATGTTTCTGGGGCGTGCAGACCGTATTTCAACGCGTAAAGGGCGTCACCGCCACCACGGCCGGCTACTCTGGCGGCACCGCCGCGACCGCAACCTACGATCAGGTCTCCTCCGAGAGAACCGACCACGCCGAGTCCGTCAAGATCGTCTTCAATCCCGAAAAGGTAAGCTACGGCACGCTGTTACGCATCTTCTTCTCCGTCGTCCACGACCCCACCCAGCTCAATCGTCAGGGCCCCGACGTCGGAACCTCATACCGCTCGGTCATCTTTTACAACACTCCGGAGCAGGAAAAGATCGCCAAGGCCTACATCGCCCAACTCGATGCCGCCCATGTCTTTCCCAAGCCGATCGTCACGCAGGTTGTACCGCTAAAAGCCTTCTACGACGGCGAAGACTACCACCAGGACTACGCCGAGAAGAACCCGAACAACCCCTACATCCAGGTCTGCGACGTCCCCAAGATGGCCGCCCTTCAACAGCAGTTTCCTGATCTCTTTCAGGACTACAAACACAAATAACGCAGCGGCCAGCGCTACTGCGTAACCTCGCCCTCAGGCTCATCGGTCGGGTTATCAATCTCGGCCTCGAAGCCTTCCAGCAATCGATTCAGGAAGGCTTCGGGGTCCGTATCTTTGTTCTGCAGCTGATGCGCCAGCGCAATATGTCGCGCAAGATCGGCCAGTACAATCCCCCATGCAAACGGATCCTCCCACGCCCCGCTGCGGATGCTCACATGTTGACCCTTCTCGGCGATCCAGACCCGCAGCACCTCAAACGAAGCTTTATCCCGCTGCGCAACCTCTGGAATGGTCAAAACTTTTTCAGAACCCATCTTGATTCCCCGCTCGTCTGAGATTTCCGCTAACTGATTTCCTTGCCTAAGCCTACAACGATTACAGCCTGTGCATGCGGCCACGTGCGCGCACCAGGCACCGGAGTAAAGTTAAACAAAAGAGATTCAGGATGCCGCACGATATACACAGGTTCCACAGGGACGCACAGCGGTGTCCGATACCTTAGAACTTCATGGCCACATACCCCCACATCGTCGGAGAGCAGGAACGCCCGGCATCCGTCCACGCCGAGATGACCATCCTCGGCGCCATGCTCGTTGAGCCCGTCGCCATCATCGACGCGACCATGCTCCTCAAGACCGACGACTTCGCGCTCGACTCACATCGCAAGATCTACGACGCGATGCTGAACCTCGTCGAGGTCGGTCACGCGGTCGACATCGTCACCGTCACCGACTACCTCAGCAAGAAAAAAGAGCTCGACTCCGTCGGCGGCCTCCCCTATCTCGCCTCCCTCAGCGAAGGCCTGCCCCGCAAACTCAGCATCGAAAGCTACGTCCGCATCGTCCGCGACAAGAGCCTCATGCGTCAGCTCCTCACCGTCTGCGACATGGGCATGATCGAGGCCTCCGACCAGAGCCGCGAAGCCCTCGACGTCCTCAACCAGGTCACCACCCGCCTCACCGAGATCTCCGAGCACGCAGTCACCGGCGGCTTCTCCGACATCACCGCCATCGTCAAAGACTCCTTCGGATCCATCGACGCCCTCTACGAGCAGGGCCGCGAAGTCACCGGCCTCGCCACCCACTACATCGAGTTCGACCGCATGACCAGCGGCCTTCAGGAGTCCGAGCTCACCATCATCGCCGCGCGTCCTTCCATGGGCAAAACTGCCTGGGCCATCAACATCGCCGAAAACGCAGCCGTTCGCGGTGGCAAAGTCGTCGCCGTCTTCTCGCTCGAAATGTCGAAGGCCAGCCTCCTCCGCCGTATGCTCGCCTCGCAAGCTCTCGTAAACTCCAAGGCCATCCAGACCGGCATGCTCATGCGCGAAGACCGCGCCAAGCTCATCAACGGCCTCGAGCGCCTCATGGAGTCGAAGATGTTCATCGACGACACCCCCGGCATCACCCTCGCCGAGATGCGCGCCAAAGCCCGTCGCCTCAAGCAGCAGCACGGCGCCCTCGACCTCATCGTCATCGACTACCTCCAGCTCATGACCGGCTCCGCTGGCGCGCAAAAAGGCTTCGAAAACCGCACGCAAGAGGTCTCCGCAATCTCCCGCGGCCTCAAAGCCCTCGCCAAGGAGATGAAGGTTCCCGTAGTCGCCCTCTCGCAGCTCTCCCGTGCCAGCGAGCAGCGCGGCGGCGACAAAAAACCCCTCCTCAGCGACCTCCGCGAATCCGGCTCCATCGAGCAGGACGCCGACGTCGTCTGCTTCATCCACCGCGAAGAGTACTACGACCGCGAGAACGAAGACCTCAAGGGCAAGGCCGAGATCATCATCGCCAAGCAGCGTAACGGCCCCACCGGCAGCATCCAGCTCGCCTATCTCGCCGACTACACCCGCTTCGAAAACCTCCAGCACGGAGACTCCGGCGGCTACTAATCCAGCCGCCGCACCGAATCACAAATCGCCCTTACTTCTTCTTCAGGAACAAAGCGTCGACGGCCTTTCCCGCATTCGCCGGAATAATCCGTGGCCGCGCGTCAGCCCCCGTCCCAACCGGCACAATGTTCGGCGGCCAGTACGGATCAGCCGCCGCAACCGGCCCCAGCGCGACATCAGGAATCTTCGTCTTGATCTGCGCATTCATCGCGTCAATGAACGTATTGGCAATCTGCGCATACCCGGTATTGGTCGGATGAATCCCATCCAGCGCAAAGAATCCTCCAAGAAACGCCGCCGTGCCCGTATAGCCATTGATCGTGAGACCCGTGGCGTAAAGCTGATTGAACAGCGCATTGATATCCACCAGCGTAGCGTGCGCCGCCTGCGCCTGCGCGGCAATCACCTGGTTGAACGCCGTCACCTGCGACTGCACCGTCACCACCTCCGCTGCCGAAAGTACTCCGGAGTCGCTGATCGGCCCCTGCTGCTGTCCCGTCAGAATCAACGGAATCTCCGCCGTCCCCGTCGGATTCACCAAGTCCCCCGGCACAATCCCCAACACCTGACTCAGCACCGCAGTCGGTAATCCCGTCTCCTCTGAAACCTCACCCAGCACCTCCGCCGCAGGAGTCAGATAAGGCACCTTCGTCACATCCGGAATGTTCGCAATCACCAGGTTCGCCGGCGTCATCGTCGTCAGCTGCGTAATCAGCGCCTGGTACTGCGTCGTAAAGTTCGCCACCGACGTCATGCTGCTCGGCATACCAGTCTCATCCGCGACCAGCGCATCGTTATTGCCGATCCACAGAAAGATCGTCGTCGGCTGTGCCTTCACCGCAAACGTCGACTGGCTATAAGCCTGCCCATACCCCAACCCCGGAAATCCCAGCACAAGCTGATTGATCTGCTGCTGACCGGGCGCAGGATTCGCCAGAGGAACCGTATTCATCACATCGTTCAGCAGCGCCCCCGGCACCGCAAGGTCCGTCGGCTGCGTCGCAAAGTTGTCCCGCCCCGTCGTCGTCCCCGGCGCCGCCGTAATCACCAGCGGCGAGATAGACACCAGCTGCAGCACATTCGGAGCCCCAGGGTAGGCAATCAGCGGCTGAATGATATTGAAGCCCGCCTGCCCCGCCAGCACCGGAGCCCACCCATGAATCTGCGTCGTATCCAGAAGCGATCCGCTCTGAAACCCCGCTGTCAGAGAGTCGCCCAGAAAGATCGTGTTGGAGAAGTTCCCCGCGTTCAGCCCCTGTTGGGTCTTGTACGACTGCATCAGTTCTGTTGGCGTCTGACCAGGATTACAACCAGCGAGCAAAAGGCCAAAAGCGGCGGTGAGGCTGGAGTACAGCAGGACTGAACGAGTATTCATTTTCATGGCGACGGACGAACCCCTTGGAAACGTCGCGAACCCCGGTGGGACTCGCAGCGTGTGTACTTTCTTCGGACGTGGCTTTGTATCACACTCAGGGTGTCTTGGGGAATCGGGGGTATTGCACTGGCTATCTGCCCTCAGCCGTCACGAAGATAGGATAGTCATTGTGAAGAGTTGGGTGGAGATCTCAGAGAAGCGCCTTTCCGGCAACTACGGGCTGCTCAAAAAGGCATCCGGCGCTGACATCGCGGTACTTGCCGTCGTCAAAGCCAACGCCTACGGCCACGGAGCCAGCATCTGCGCCCCGGCTCTGGTCCGTGCCGGTGCCGAGTGGCTCGGCGTCACCGACGCCCCCGAAGGCGCCTGCGTCCGCAAAGCCCTCACCGCCGCCGGCATCGAGCCCACCCACCAGCCTCGCATCCTCGTCATGTCCGGCCCGCTCCCCGAAGACGCAGACCAACTCCTCCAGCACCAGCTCACCCCCGTCGTCTGGCAGCAGGAGCAGCTCCAATGGCTCGCCGACGCAGCCGCCCGCGCAGGCGCCGGTCCGTTCCCAATCCACCTCGAAATCGACACCGGCATGGCCCGTCAGGGAGCCGTCCCCGGCGACGAACTCGCCGCCTTCCTGCAATCACTCAACTCCCACAAGACCCTCCAACTCGACGGCGTCTTCACCCACTTCGCCTCCGCCGAAGTCGTCAACTCCCCCCAGACGCTAGACCAGCGCCAGCGCTTCGAGCAGGCCATCGCCCAGGTCGCCGCCTCAGGCCTCCGCCCCGCCTGGGTCCACGCCGGCAACTCCTCCACCGTCGACAACCAGGGCACCGAAGAAAACCTCTCCTGGCTCCGTGCCCTTGCCGCAACCGTAGGTGCCCGCTCGATGGTGCGCCCCGGCATCGCCCTCTACGGCTACTGCCTCCCCATCGAAGCCGCCAATCCCAGCACAAAAATCCCGCAGCCAGAGGTCGAACAGGCCCTCCAACCCGTCATGACCTGGAAGACCCGCATCATCGGCCTCCGCACCATCCACCCAGGCGACACCGTCGGCTACAACGGCATCTTCGCCGCCGACCGCCCCATGCATCTCGCCCTCCTCCCCATTGGATATGCGGATGGACTCCGCCGCGAGCTCTCCGCCTCCAACACCCGCCCCGGCGGCTGGGCCATCATCCATGGCCAGCGAGCCCCCTACATCGGCCGCGTCTCCATGAACCTCACCATCATTGACGTCACCCACCTCAAAGACATCGCCCTCGGCGACGAAGTCGTCGTACTCGGCGACGGCATCACCGCCAACGACCACGCCCACCTCGCCCACACCATCGCCTACGAGATCATCTGCGCCGTCCGCGCCACCCCAAAGCTCGTCCCGTAGCCACGCGAAGCGAAGTAGCCGCCAGAATCCACCAGATATCAAGCCAGCTCGCACTTGAGTTCCAAACCAACACCCATGCATTATGGTTCGCATGGCAAGCCCCGCCCAACTCAGCCTCTCCGACGCGACCGCCCTTCTCTCCCGCACCCCCGCAACCCTCAACGCCCTCCTCCGCGGACTACCCGACCTCTGGACTCTCGGCAACGAAGGCCCAGACACCTGGAGCCCATACACCATCGTCGGCCACCTCATTCACGGCGAGCGCACCGACTGGATGGCCCGCGTCCGCATCATCCTCGAACACGGCGAATCGCAACCACTCCGCACCTTCGACCGCTTCGCCCAATCACGCGAATCTCAATCCGATGAAACCCAGCCCAAATCCCTCGACCAGCTCCTCGACGACTTCGTCCACCTCCGCCACGAAAACCTGACCGCGCTCCACGCCCTCAACCTCCAGCCTGAAGACTTCAACCGCCGCGGCATCCACCCGGTCTTCGGCCCCGTTACACTCTCCCAGCTCCTCGCCACCTGGGCGACCCATGACCTCACCCACCTGCATCAACTCTCCCGCGTCATGGCCCACCAGTACCGCGAAGCAGTCGGCCCTTGGATCGCCTACCTCGGCGTCCTCCACTGCAACGGCCACAGCGCTCCCTAGACACACTCGAAGCTCAACCCGTGCAGCCTCACCGCGCGCATGGATTGAAGTTCTAGAAAGATTCCAGCGATCTCATTTTGGAGCGAGTTCACCAAACCAATAAGCCGCTGTTACTCCGCCATCCATCAGGAAGTCGCTGCCCGTGATAAACGCACCGTCCGAGCCCATCAGCAGTGCACCGACGGTCCCTACCTCATCCGGAGTTCCCGCTCGTCCAGCCGCCGAAATCTCCATCATGCGCCGGTAGCCCGGGCCGCGCGGCCCTTTCAGTTCATCGTTCGCCAGCGGAGTGATGATAATTCCGGGGCTGATGGTGTTCACCCGCGCACAGCGCTTCCCCCAACGCACGGCCTCCGCCATCACTCGCAACGAGTTCCCGCGTTTTGAAAGCTGGTAGGCGTGAAGAGAGTCCCTCACCTGATCAGGCTGAAGCATCGGCAGAGCGAGCAGCTCCTCCACCGGCGTCGTTGCGAGAGCCGCATTCTGCTCGACCGACAGTGGCGGCAAGCGGTGACCAGACTGGGAAGCGATCACGATGCCAGCGCCCCCGCGCGCGATCACGTTGCCGAACTCCTCCAGCACGAGCGCGGTTCCATAAAGATCCACCTTGAGGATGACCTCTGGCGTCGCTTGAGAAGGAGAAACGCCAGCCGCATGAATCACACCAGAGACCTCGCCGAGGGCCTTAGCCGTTTCAACGAGAGCTTTCACCGACGCGCGCGATGACACATCGACCGTTGCGGTAGTCACGTTGAAACCCGCATCACTCAGCGTCTTCGCTGCCGCATCGGCGTTCTCCGGGCGCAGATCAGCCAGCAACACCTGTTTACCTGCACTCACCCGCCGCACAATAGCTTGCCCGATCGATCCGGCTCCAAGTACAACGATCACATTCGTCATTCGCGATCCTTTCACCTACCGCCGTTTGTGTTGCACTCTTCACACTTACTCGCACGTTTGCAGCATCCTACCGCAGTGGTTGCGAATGCTTCGCCGCAAATGCGGTCATGGCCTTCATGTTCAGAACCTGCAGCGAGACAGAGGAGACGGGGTCTGCATCACCGCCGGCCGTCTTTACCGCAGGCTGATTCGCGGCCGGTAGGATGTGCACGATGGAGTATGCGACCACTCGCCCGTCAAGAAAGGTAAACGCATACGACTCGTCGGCCTTCGCGGCTACCAGGTACTGCAACTCCGGGTAGCTCGAAGCCTGTTGCACATACTCCATGCCTGCCGGTGCCAATGCCTCCCTGACATCAGCCTCGGTCATTCCGAGCGCCACCTTCCCAAGCTTCACATTCTGGAGAACGCCGGAATAGAAATCAAGGCGAAACCAGCTGCTAAAAGCTGCATAAACGTCTTCATACTTTTCCGTCCTTTGACCAACCCGTGAGAGTCCGATTGCTTCGCGTATGGCGAAGCATGTGCCCGTCCAGTTTTTTCAAGACTAAAAGCGTCACCTGGCCCTCACCCGGCAAGACGCGCCATAGTAACGGCAAATCGCGCCAATCGTCCTGGCACTATCCGCGAAAGTCTCTGTCTTGTAGGCGTGCACAGTGCTCAAGCGTCCGTACTTAAATTCGAGCACCGATCTAAGAAACCATGAGGCGCTCATCGATGTAGTTCTGTGCTCTACTATCGGCACCGTAGCTGTGTGGCGATACCGGAGCCAGTATGCGCAGACCAGAAGCGCAGAATACGTGGACTGGAGAATTCCATGCCGAAGATGTTGATTAGTCTTGCCGCTTTCGGATGCTTTGTGACGGTTGCCTTACCCACCGCGACCCGGCAGTTACCAGCACAGACATCGTCGGCTCGATATCCGGCCGCAGCTCCTCTCAGCCAATACCTCATCCCGGAGAAGGCTTCAGAGATAGAGCTCGCTCGCAGTGCCGCCCCTGCATCTATTTCGGACGGAGCGGAGGTGCTGGTCCTCACGAAGGACGGATACGTAACAGCAGTGAAGGGCGGAAATGGCTTTGTCTGTTTGGTGGAGCGATCGTGGGCCAAGTCCACAGACGATGCGGAGTTCTGGAATCCCAAAGTAAGTGCCCCTCATTGTTTGAATGCGCCAGCCGCGAAGACCTATCTGCCCATCGTCCTGCTGAAGACCAAACTGATGCTGGCAGGAAAGACAAAGATGGAAATCGCGCAGACGCTCAAAGCAGCAATGGAGAACAAAGAACTGCCGACGCTGGACCCAAATGCGATGTGCTACATGATGTCAAAGCAGCAGTATCTGAGCGACAGTGACACGCACTGGCATCCGCACATGATGTGGTACGTCCCGGGCGACTCGGCTAAGAGTTGGGACGCCAATCTTCCGGGCGTGCCAGTGATTGCAGGCAATGTCCCCGAAGACCGGATGACCGTCTTCATGATAGTTGTCGACCACTGGTCCGACGGCACGCCAGCGACGCACTGACCAGCGCTTCAACCATCAGGCAATCTCTCCTCTCTAAAACCCAGCGCAACATCCGTCGCAGCGCTCCGCCCAAGCCGTATGATCGACCGTAGATTCTCAAACAACAGAGGTGCTGCCATGCACGAGCTTTCACTTGTCCGGCTTTACACCCTGCGTCTCTGCTATCTGATCCTCGCTGCCGGCCTCGGCATCTTCATGTGGCCATCTGTAATCCATCACACGCCGGACTTCGCCATCGAGCACGGCATTCAGCTCTCTCTACTCGCTGGTCTCGGTCTCACGGCTGTACTCGGTTTACGCTATCCGGTGCAGATGATCCCCCTGCTGCTCTTCGAATTGATCTGGAAGACGATCTACCTTTTTGCCTTCGCTCTGCCCCTCTGGTCCTCGCACCAGATCAACGCAACCGCTGCTGCTGATATTCAGGCCTGCCTCATGGTCGTCATCTTCATTCCGCTGATCCCATGGGGTTACGTTGTAAGGCACTACATCACACAACGCGGCGATCGCTGGAAATCCACTCAATTTTCAAAAGAAAAGACACCACTCACACAGTGAGCAGTCTGATCGACCTGGATAAAGCACTTCCATTATTGATACCCGGAACCGCCCTTCAGGTTCACTGCATCCGCAAACACGAGCTTATTGATCGGGACTTATCAGTGCTCGATGAGTGCATTGGCGATTTTGCGTCAACTGAGAAACTGAACAGTGCACCTTCCGAGAAGCGC
>CAVYUE010000012.1:0-66179 GCA_963771625.1 uncultured Acidobacteriaceae bacterium | reverse complement strand
TGGCGGAGAGGGAGGGATTCGAACCCCCGATAGACTTACGCCTATGTCTGATTTCGAGTCAGGTGCATTCAACCGGGCTCTGCCACCTCTCCGCGTTCTTCTATTTTATCTCAGGAGAGCGCATTGCGGCTCCAACGCGCCTGCGGATTTATCCTTAACCTTGCCGATAGATAAGCCTCGGCTGCGGGGTAGGGAATTTGCAGACTGGACACTGGACGCCCGAGCATGAGTTGTGGCTGCGTGAGTTGGCCGTAGCGTCTGGCTTTGACACCGCCGGGGTGGCGCCTGTCGCTACTCAAAACTCAGAGGATGGCGAAGGCCGGGTCGATGCGGAGCGCTTCACCTCCTGGGTCTCCGCCGGCAGGGCAGGCGAAATGGAGTATCTCAAACGCCGCAACGAGCAAGGGGTACTGCTGCGCAGCGAGGTGCAGATCGCGATGCCCTGGGCGCAATCGGTCATCGTCTGCGCTCTGAACTACAACGCTCTCGGGCCGCTCTCGATCGACAATGCTTCCTCGGACACTGGCTGGATCGCCCGCTATGCCTGGAGCGGACGCGCTGAAGGAACCGATGCTGATGAACTCGTCCCCACGGACTACCACGAGGAGTTACTCGGCCGGTTACGCAAAATGGAGACGATGTTGCACGAACAATTCGCCTGCGAGACGCGCTGTTACGTTGATACCGGTCCGCTGGTCGAGCGGACCGCGGCGGCTAAGGCCGGGATAGGCTGGATTGGCAAAAATACCTGCGTCATCGACCAGACGCTTGGCTCCTGGTTGCTGCTTGGTGTGATCGTTACTTCACTGCCGGTGGTGTTCGATGCCGCACGTCACATCGCGGCCGACCGCTGTGGAAGTTGCACGCGCTGCATCGATGCGTGCCCGACGGATGCTCTGGTCGCCCCGCGCGAGATGGATGCCTCTCGCTGCATTGCCTACCTGACGATCGAGAAGAAGGGAACTATCGCGGAAGAGCTGCGCGAGCCGATGGGGCGACAAGTCTTCGGGTGCGATATCTGCCAGGACGTTTGCCCCTGGAACCGACGTGCGCCGGTCGCTTCGAACGAAGGGATGCTGGCGCGAAGGCAATTGATCAATCCTGCACTGGAGTGGTTGGCCGGAATGGACGCTGCGGAGTTCAAGCGATGGTTTAAGGGCTCGCCGGTGGAGCGAACCCGACGCAAGCGACTTCATCGCAATGTCGCGATCGCGATGGGAAATAGTGGGGAAGAGCGATTCGTCGACCAACTAAAGCAGTGGACTGGGGCGGAAGATCCCGCATTGGCCGAGTCCGCCGAATGGGCACTAAGACGCATCCAGAGACCCGATGGTCAGTCCAATGCGTCCGAAATCAGCGGTGAGTAGAGAACCCCGGTTTATGGTGGCATGCAAAGGCAAGCTCCTCTGCTAGCATCGGAGTGAACAATGGCGGTCTTGCAATCCGCTCCGAACGCTCCTATGCCCTCCATCCTTCCCGATAAATACGCAGAGCCCGCCGCCACCATGACCGATCAGTCAGAGCTGCCGCCCAAGCCAATGGAAGACGTTGCTCCGGTCGTCACCGGCTATGGTCTATCGGCGCAGATCGTCGCGCTTGCCCGGTACATGGCGCGTACCGAGGTGCACACCTACGCGTTCAGCGTTGCAGCCAATATCATCCTGTCGCTCTTTCCATTTATCGTGCTGCTGCTGACGCTCAGCCGCAGTGTCTTCCATTCGCGCTCAATGGAGGAAGTCGTGGGCGACATGATGAAGAATCTTCTGCCCGTCGGGCAGGACTTCGTCATGCGCAATATGCAGTTGCTCGCCCACCCTCATAAGGGAACCCAGCTCTTTTCTCTTGTCATGCTGCTTGTGACTTCGACAGGAGTATTTCTGCCTCTGGAGGTCGCCCTGAACCGCGTCTGGGGCGTCCGGCAAAATCGCAGTTATCTTCACAATCAGGCGGTGTCGCTGGGGCTGGCGTTTGCGGTCGGCGTCCTCGCGATGGGTTCGGTCGCATCCACTGCCAGCCAGCAGACGATTCTTTCCTGGGTATTCTTCGGACACACCGAAAATGCTGTCTTTCACTTTGTCTCTTACGGTTTCCTACGGTTGAGCGCGGGACTCGCCGGCATTTTGATCTTTTTCCTGATCTATTGGGTTTTGCCCTATAGAAAGGTTCCGGCGCGCGCGGTTCTGCCGACTGCCATTGTGATCGGCCTGCTCTGGCAGGCAGCGAAGGTTCTCTATATTAAGGCGCTTCCATGGCTGGACTTCCAGTCCGTATACGGTCCGTTTTATATTTCGGTAGGGCTTATGATGTGGGCCTTTCTCTCCGGTCTGCTGCTCCTAGCCGGAGCGCATTTCTCAGCAACGCGGTATACCTTGAGGCTGGCTCGTCAGGCAGAGCGGGAGGCGGCAAACGATGCAAAATCCGATTAGCCCTGACCGGTCGCCCGAGCTCTCATGGTGGAGGAGACGGATCCCGACAGGATTGGCAGGAGCTGCATTTTGGCTTGGGGTGTGGTTCGTTGTTCTGTTCGTGCGACATTGGATTCCCGGAGGATTTGGGACTTTTCTTGGCATCATGCAGTTCTTTGTCGGCCTTGCTCTGGTCGCCGTAGCGGGGCCGTTGATCTGGCAGCTCGTGCGGAAGCACATGCTCTGGAGTCTCCGCAACAAGCTTGTACTAACTTATCTACTAATTGGCCTTGCCCCGGTCGTCTTGTTTGTGACGCTTGTATCCGTGGTGGCTTATATTGCTGCCGGTCAGTTCTCTATCCATCTGGCCGACTCGCGACTTCAAGCTGAACTCGGTCAGATGAGTATCGAGAACGAACACCGTGCGGAACGGATCGCGCAGGATCTCGAACACTTGTCTCCTGGTTCAGTCGACGCCTCCACAGGCGTTATCGCGGACACCGAGCGATCCATCGCGTCGGAGCTGCCGAGAATGAGGCTGCATCGGGAGATGCAGGCGTTCGTGAATGGAGTACCGGTCAAATTTGATTCGGGCCAACACGGCAAAACTCCGTTTGGATTGCCTCCCTGGGCCACGGAACTAAGTGGAGATCACTACTCAGGAATGGTTCTCGATGGCAATGAGCTATACCTCGTCGCCGTTCAACAGCAGAAATGGAAGGACGGAAAGATATTTAGCCTGATGTCGAGCCTGCCCGTCGATGGCGCAGTGCTAACGATCGTTGCCGAAGGTTTAGGCCATGCCAGTCTCCTGCCGGTGCGAGCAGGAAACTCCTCCAACGAAGCACGGGAGGGTAGCTCAGCAGCCGAAGCCGACCAGCGCAGCCTGGCAGCGGCTGCTCCGAAGCAGAACGGACCTGTATCGAACGCCACTCAACCGCGAGCAGCAGAGAAGAGCCCGAAGGTCACAAACCGGTCGTGGATCGTCGGCGGGACGGAGCCGCCAGCAGTCAACGTTGCGGACTTGCCTGTCAGCTTCACCTCGACCTTGCCGATCACCGACTGGGATACGGGCAGACCGGACAGCGTCTTCTTCGCGGTCGAATCGCGTCCTTCGCTGCTGTACAACCAGTTATTCGGTGCGTCGCTCAGTGGAATTGTTACGAACGTGCTGCGCATCGCTATCGTGGTGCTCTGCATCGTCTTCGCGATCATCGAGCTGTTGGCGCTGTGGATGGCGATCCGGCTAAGCCGCACGATCACCGCATCGGTGGCGGATCTCTACAGCGCAACCCAGCACATCGACCGCGGCGATCTCGACTACCGCATCGGGGTCCAGCGTACAGATCAGCTGGCGGAGTTGAGCCGGTCGTTCAACACGATGGCGGGATCGCTCAAGAGGCTCCTCGAAGAGCAAAAAGAGAAGGAGCGTCTGCAGAATGAGATCTCCATCGCGCAAGAGGTCCAGGCCAATCTTTTCCCGCTCCACGCGCAGGGCTTGGACACTCTCGAACTGCACGGAGTCTGTCGCCCGGCTCGCTCAGTCAGCGGCGACTACTACGACTTTCTCGTCTTCCACGAAGAGGCGCATGCGGGCATGGTGAACCGGCGGGAGACAGGGGTTGGCATTGCCATCGGCGATATTAGCGGGAAGGGAATCTCTGCCGCCCTGCTGATGGCGACGCTACACTCCGCTGTGCGCGCCTACCGCTTCGCCAGCGAAGAGCTTGTCTACAGCGAATCGAGCGTGGCTGGACTGATGGCCAGTCGAGAGGCTCGCGGTGGCGACTTCGATGAACTGTTCCAATCGCCCGGGCGCATTCTTTCCCTGCTGAATCGTCACCTCTACCGAAGCACACAGCCGGAAAAGTATGCGACCCTGTTCCTCGCCCACTACGACGCGGCCTCGGCCATGCTGACCTACTCCAATGCTGGACAGTTGCCGCCCCTTGTTCTAAGCAGAGACGGCAGCATTCGCAGACTGGACAAGGGTGGAACGGTAGTAGGCCTGATGGACGGCATGCACTACGACGAAGATCGGTTCAAGATGCAGCCGGGTGACATCATGGTTGCTTATTCAGATGGTGTCACCGAGCCTGAGAACGACTTCGGCGAGTTCGGTGAAGAGCGAATGATGGAGGTTGTGGCTCGCTACCGAGATCAACCCCTGCATGTGATTTCCAGCCAGGTAATGCAGGCGTTAGACGCCTGGATTGGCGCCGACGAGCAGCCGGACGACATCACTTTGGTACTCGCGCGGCAGATCTGAAAAAATAGTTGAAAAGCGTGGCGTGTTTTTGGTCGTCAAAATAAGCGCATGAAATTTCCATCTTTCACCATGCATTCCACCACGTTTTCACCATCAAAACACCACGCAAATGCGCCTCATTTTCTAAGACCCCTCTCAAAAATGCCAGCAAACACGGCAAAAATCGAGTGACTCAGCATGTCAAAAAAAAATCGGCTAGATACTACTTGCCCCGAATAGCTTTAACCACGATGGCGTTGGGTGAGCTGCCCGCGGGAAGGATCGTAAACAGCGCCGGCCCCTGCTTTCCTTGCGTCCGTATAACCGCGACATCGCCAGAATGCGTGTCCGCGGCGAGGAGAAGGTGCTCATCTGCGGAAAAGGCAAGCGCACCCGGCCCCGAGCCTGTACGCACGCTCCCAGCAAGCTTTCCATCGTCAATACTGTAAAGCCCAATCGAGTCCGCACCAGAGTTCGACACCCACAGCATGCTGTTGTCATGACTCACGATTCCATTTACAGGCTTGCTGCCTATGGTGTAAGTCCCGCCAACTTCATTGGTCCAGGTGGAGATCTCGGAGACGCTGTCTGAGCCTGAGTTTGAGACGAAGATCTCTCCGCCATCTGGCTTCATTGCAAGATGGACCGGAGTTTTCCCGACATCGAGAAGCACCAACATGTGATCGGTAGTGAGCGAAGGATTCTGCTTCGCTGCCCACGAACCTTGAGCTGCTGCAAGGTTGAGTGCCATTACCTGGTGCCCTGCAGAACAGGCAACAAAAGCCTTCGAGGAGTCTGGCAATATCGCAACGTCGGTTGCGCCTGGACAGGCTGAGAAGGTCGAACGAAGACGTACTGTTGACGGGGTTGCTGAGCCAGTGGTGTTGTATGGAGTTACGTCGAAGATGGAAACACTGCTACTGCCGTGATTGCTGACAACAAGACTGCGGCCATCGGGTGAGAGGCGAGCGACAGTGGGCTGTTCGCCAGTACCTGCGGCAGCAATCTCGCGACGGCGATCGAGATCGATGACGCTGACACTGTTGGAGGCGGAGTTAACAACATAAGCGCGATGACCGGTGGGGTCTATTGTGATGAAGCTCGGTTGGTGATGGACAGAGATCGTGGCGACGACACGATTCGCATTCGCATCGATTACCGAGACCGTGCCGGATTGGCTGTTAGCGACGTATACCTCGTTGCGAAGCGAATTTACAGCCAAACCGCTCGGATTGGTGCCCACTTGAAGGGTCCTGTCCTGACGCAGATAGACGAGATCAAGGATCGTGACCGTGTTGGAACCGCCATTGCTGATGTAGGCATACTCCCGATACCCGGAGGGAACATCGGGGAAGCTGCTGCGACGGCAACCAGAGACGCCGGCCAAGAGCGCGGCAGTGGCCAAAGCGGCAACAATAAGAAGACGGTGGTGAGACGTGGGCACTGTTCGGAGTCTATCTAGGCGGCACGGGGGCGGCAAGTTAAGGTGATGTCGCAATCAATTTAGAACATTGCTTCAGAACTTTGAGATGGGTTGTGCTTACTTGGAGCTATGCGACAACGATTGATCGATCGCGTCATGCGAGTTCTTAATTTGAAAAATCCAGTGCGACTATGCTTCATCAACTTCTAACGGCGTGTACTCCGAATGTGGAACCAATTCCAGGCGATCCAGCAGAAGTAGCCGCCTTGGATCGCAATCACAGCAACGTAGGTGAAGAGCAGATGCCTGTGTTGCATGGTGCTGAGGTCAAAGAAAGAGTGCCATGTCATTGCGGAATCTCCAGGGAGGCTTCAATGGCTTGCAAAGCTGCTTCTTGTTCGGCTAGCTGGCGACGGCGCTCCAACGAGAAGCGGAAGAGGACAATGCAGATGCCCCACAACGACCATCCGGCGAGGTTCCAGAAGAAGGCGGGGAGCATCGATGGGTCCACCCCTGAGTCCGGGCCGCCACCGAAGACAGGAGCGGGGTGTTGGGTGCGCCACCACCGGATTGACATGTAGACAATGGGGACATCGACCGCGGCAAATACTGAGAGCACCGCGGCCAGAGTGTGGCTTTGGCCGGTGGAGGAGAAGCGACGCAGCATCAGGTAGCTAACATAGAGGAGCCAGAGCAGAAGCATGCTGGTGAGGCGAGGGTCCCAGGTCCACCAGATTCCCCATGTGGCGCGGCCCCAGAGCATTCCGGTAAGGAGGCAGATGCTGGAGTAGACGACCGTGACTTCGGCAGTGCTGAGGGCGAGAGCATCGGCGGTCAGGGCCTTGAGTGGTTCACGGCGGCGCCAGTAGAGATAGAAGAGTGAGGCTGCGAAGTTGATGTAGGGGAAGATCAGACTCAACATCGCGATCGGAACGTGATAGTAGAAGATGCGTCCGACGTTTCCCTGCGCTGCGTCTGTTGGGACGAGGAAGATAGCCTGTCGGAAGCCGACAACGAGCACAGCGACACTGATCCCGAACCAGAGCCAGGCGACGTTTCGGAGAGTAGGGGTGCGCTGCTCCATGTCTTTTAGTTTATCGCGAATGCGGTTATTCGGCGTTGAGCACAGTTTCAAAGAGCAGGATACAGACCGTTGTGAAGATGATGTCGTAGCCGGCGAGCTGCTTGATCCAAGTATTGATTTGGATGGGGTCAAGTTCAGCGGTCAGGACTCCAGTAGTGGCCTGGACCATCGCGAGGATTGCAGGGAGAGATATAGGGAGGAGGAGGAGGGGGAGGAGCAGTTCGCGGTTGCGAGCGCGGAGGCCAAGGGCGGCGAAGAAGGTTCCGTTGACGACCAGAGCCCATGTGCCCAATGGAAGAATAAGGAGGAGAAGCCAGATATTGCCCAGGGCGTGGAGGTTGAAGAAGACGATGAAGATTGGGGCCAGGACCGCTTCGACCACCAGGACGAAGAGCATGTTGGCGATGGCTTTGCCGAGAAAGAGGGCTGAGGCGGGGGAGGGTGCCATTCGTTGGGCTTCGAGGACGTTGTTACGCTGCTCGCGGGCCCAGGATTGGTTGAGTGCGGTGATGGAGGCAAAGAGCAGTGCGACCCAAAGGATGCCGCCGGAGATCTGGCGCGTCACTGTGGGGTAGCTGGTGGGGTCGAAGGCGAGGCCGAAGACAACGACGACCAGGAGAGCGAAGAAGAGCATTCCGTTGATGGAGTCGCGGGAGCGCCACTCGAGGCGGAGGTCTTTGCGGAGGTGGTCGAGTACGTGGATGAGGTACTTCATGCCTGGGCGGGACCTTTGATGAGGTCGGCCAAGGTAGCGTCGGCGGCGCGGAGATAGTCGGATGGGGCGAGGATGAGCTGAAGGCCACGCTGCCCGGCGGAGATGGAGATTTGATCGAAGAGTTCGATGGTCTCGTCGGCGTAAGCAGGGAAGGGTTTCTTCGCGCCCATGACGGTGACTCCGCCGCGGATGTAGCCGGTGAGCGGCTCGACTTCTTTGAGTGAGGCTAGTTCGGCTTTTTTCGCGCCAGCGGCGTGGGCTAGTTTCTTGAGATCGAGTTCTGAGTCGCCGGGTATGACGGCGAAGACGTGTTCGCCGGTGTTGGTGTGGGCGAGGAGGGTTTTGAAGACCTGTTCGGGGGGGAGGCCTATCTTGCGGGCGACTGAGATGGCGGTGAGGTCGTCTGGATCAACCTCGTAGGCGCGGAGTTCATAGGGGATGCCGAGGTTGTCGAGGAGGCGGGCGGCGTTTGTCTTGGCTGGAGGAGCGGTCTTCACGTTGTTACCCCGCCGCCTCAGGTGACGCGTCTATGATCTGGCCGTTGCGCATGGTCAGGGTACGGTCTGCGAGGGGTTCAGCGAGGGCGGACTGGTGCGTGGTGAGGAGGATAGTGCGGTGCCCGGCTACTCCATTGACGGGGGCTACGGGCCAGGTGCGGAAGTCGGCGAGAAGTTCAACCATGTGGCGGGCGGAGGCGGCGTCGAGGTTGGAGAAGGGCTCGTCGAGGAGTAGGAGTTCGGGGTCGGTCTGGAGCACTCGGGCGAGGGATGTGCGTTGGCGCATGCCCTGGGAGTATTGGCCGACGGGCCGGTTGAGTTTAGGGTCGAGGCCGACGGCGCGGAGGGCCATCTCGGGGTTGCCGACGCAAGCGCAGCCGCCCTCGCGGTGCAGAGAGGAGAAGTAGTTGAGGTTCTCGATGGCGGTTAGCTCGTCGTAGAGCATGGGTGAGTGGCTCATGTAAGCCATGCGACGGCGCTGGTGGTGCGGGGTTTCGGAGAAGACTTTGACGTTGCCGCGAGTGGGTGTGATGAGGCCTGCGATGATTCGTAGGAGGGTCGATTTCCCGGCGCCGTTTTCGCCAAGGATGACGGTGCAGGAGCCTGCGCAGAAGCTGGTGGTGATGTTTCGGAGGGCAGCGAAGCTGCCATAGATCTTAGAGACGGAGTCGAGCGAGACGCAGTTTGTCAGAGCAGCGGCTGGAATTGAGCTACTGCGAGTTGTCTCTGCCGTCTGCGTCATATTTTTTTGTGCGCGGCGGGTTAGTGGGTGGCGGGTAGTGCTGTGGCGGTGGTGGTTGGCGTTGCGGTGGGTGTTGCCGGAGCGTATTTGGAGGCGCATTTGGCCTGAAGCTGCGTGGCGTGAAAGACACCGTCGTGGCCGTAGGTTCCGACGGCGAGGGCCTGAGCGTCATCCTTGAAGGTGTCGGGAGGTGGTTCGGAGCCTTGATAGGCGACCGAAAGTTTGCGGCCCTGCTCGATGAGATCGAAGGTGGCGTTGGTCCCGACGCGGTGGATGCTGCCGGGCGCGACGTTGCCGGCTACGCGAAGATGTCGTACGTAGGCCTTATTACCCATGCCCTGGAGCTCGCCGATGGTGACGTAGTAGCTCTTATTGTCGCGGCCTCCGGTGAAGGAGAGATACGCGACCGTGGCAAGGATGATTACGGCTGCGGCGATGATCTTGATCGGGCTTTTTTGAGTTGCGTTTGCCATGTCGTTCCGTCTTTCAGTCTACGTTCCCGATTGCGATTTGGGTAGCGCGGCCTCGGGGGGTACCCCCCTCCTCCACCCGGAGTATTCTGTACGCAAGTGTTTCAGAATGAGTGGCTTGCAGATATGGTGTACCTGTAAAATATTCTGTTCAAAAGACTTACGGCTAAAATACTTGTTTTGTTGTAGTTGCGTGATATCTTGGCCGATTTGCGTAAGCTCCCGGTAAGGCTTATCCACAATCACTATTTTATGTCATTAGGGTGGGGGAATACGCCACGGCAAAACCCTTGCTGGGCGCGGGTTTCAGCGAATTCGGGGGTTGACAAGGATTTTGCGTGGGAGTGTTAGGTGAGGTGGCTAGACTTTGACGGACACTTGCCAGAAAGCGTCGCAACACGAGCATGAACCAGACGTTGGATCAGAGCCGTTGGCAATGGCTTGTCGAACGGTAGGTGAAGGCTGCTCTTTGTGTGAGAGTAACCTTCGAGTTCTTCCGCGAAGCTATCAAACAACGAGCCGCTGAAGGGCAACACGCTGAGGTGCTTTTTGAAAGCGGCGTAGCCAAAGAAAGGTTTCTGTAGCGCAAAGGCAGGAACCCCGTAGGAGATCACTTCAAAAGCGGCTTCGGGAACGGCTGCTCGAATGGTTTCGCGGAGTTGGCGAAGACGAGATCGCGAGGGCTCAGGGATGCCGGCCATGTAAGTTTCTACTGCTTCGCTTGGAAGTGATGGTGTGCGGGACGACTTTGCTGCTGCTGTCACCTTTCGCATGCGCACCATCTTACGACCAACTTCTCTTCTAATGCACCGTTAGCCAATCGACATCAGTTGCCTTTGGGTGATCCCATTCTTGATCCGCGAGACTTCGATTCGGTAATGGTAATGAAGATGAGAGCTTTGCCGCCACGTCTGCACCATCGCATTCATCTAACATGAGCGATATGTTGAAAAGTTCCAGTGTTTCGCGAAGAGAATTTCTGGCGACGGCAGCCGGTGCGCTGCTCGGCCCGTCATGGCTAAATGCGGCAGCTGACGCGGTTGATCCACGTGTTTTGCAGGTCATGTCCGCAACCATTGGAATCGACATGCACAACCACGTCTATCCCGCGGGCACGGAACCGCACCCAGGGCCGCCGCGACCAGGGGAGCCCCAACAGGGACCGGAGCTTTTTCTGGCGGAAGAACTCAAACGGTCAGGGCTTACTGCTGTCTGTACAAGCTTCGTGCTGGATTTCGCGCAAAATAACAAGCCAGGCGATGCGCGAGACAACTTCCTGCGCTGGCTCACGGCGATCGACGCGCAGTTGGAAAAGGGACACATCCGCCGTGCGCTGAATCTGAAAGACCTGCAGGCGGCACACGATCATGGTCAGCCTACGATCGTCCAGACGGTTGAAGGGGCACAGTTCATTGAGGGGCATCTGGACCGAGTGGGAGAGGTATACAAACGTGGTGTCCGGCACTTGCAACTGCTTCACATGCGAGACGACTTGGTGTCGCCGTTGGGCGACGTGATCACCTCTCCCGCTCACCTTGGTGGTTTGACGGCTTTTGGTGGAGAGGTCGTGACGGAGTGCAATCGATTGGGAATCGTGGTGGACCTCGCTCATGCCAGTCCTGAGACGATATTGGGTGCATTGAAGGTGGCCACGCAGCCGATCCTTGTGTCGCACACGGGCCTCGACAGCCGAACAGGTGCGAATCCCAGGATGGCGGAGATGATGAAGCCACACTTGATTAGCAAAGAACACGCGAAGGTCGTGGCCGACGCCGGCGGCGTGATCGGCGTGTGGACGAAACTGGCAGACTCGCCTAAAGAATTTGTCGAAAACATCAAGGCGATGGTGGACGCGGTAGGAATCGGCCATGTCGGTATCGGTACCGACACAGATCTGCTCTCGTCGCGTGGAGGCCAAGGCACGAATGAGGCTTGGCCTGACCTGACGGGAGGATTTTTCCACGCGGTTGTCGGCGAGATGCTGCTTCAGGGCTTCACGCCTGACGATATCGGTAAAGTCGGCGGCGGAAACTACTGCCGCATCTTTGGCAAGGTTACCGCTAGCCACGTCTAAGGGGTTTTTCCACCTATCTTCGCCTGCTCACGGGTGCTCTGGCTTTGCGCCTTGGAGGATTAGTTTCAGACCCTCTCGAAAGCGCCGATCGTAGCGATCGAACAGAATCGAAGATGCCTGTCGATGAAATGGGAAGACTGCAGGGTCGAGCCGTTCATTTCGTTCTTCAATCGAGTAATGGGGAGAGCGCTCGCCCGGGGTTGGGAAAACGGCCTGTTCCTCCGTGACGAAGCTGAGCGTGTAGTTGTAAATAGTGCTGAGTAGAACAACTGCAGCTCGCACGGAAAAGCCGGATGCGACTATCTGAGCTCCTATTCTTTCGGTCGTCTTCAGGTGTTCCGTGTTGGTGAGCCTTGTTCCGCCGACCATGCGGGCGCCGTCACGGTATGCCAGAAGCGTCTTCCGCAGACCTTCACCGAAGGTGGAGGCCCATACCTTCCAGTCGGATGAATTCCTTTGAGGGATGAGATTGGCGGCGCCCTCTGCAAGGACCGTAGTCGCCATCTCATCGAGCAACTCCTCCTTGCTCTTGAAGTGCCAATAGATTGTCGCTGCCTGCACGTTGAGTTCTATGCCTAAGCGGCGAAGGGTCAGTTGCTCCAGCCCGTCCTCGTTCAGCAGCTTCAGTCCTGCCCGAGTCACCATGTCCCGGTTGATCTTCATGAACAAAGAATACAAGGTTTGACAGGTCTGAGTCTAACGCTGTTAGAATTTATCTAACGATGTTCAATTAATTTATGTCTCAGCTCGGCTAGAGGCGAAACGGAGATGTCATGAAAGCAGCAATAGTCGCGGGAGCGGGCAAGACGCCCGTCTATGGCGATTTCGATACGCCCATTGCAAAGGGAGGCGAGGAACTTATTTCGGTACGAGCGTCTGCCCTGAGTCAATTCTCAAAGTCGCGAGCTTCGGGCTCGCACTACAGTTCAGACGGCGACTTTCCTGCAGTTGCCGGAGTAGATGGCGTCGGCCTAACGCAGGATGGGCGGAGAGTCTATTTCGCGTTGCCGAAGGCTCCGTTCGGAGCTCTCGCGGAGTTTTGTCTCGTGCGTCCTGAACAGTGTGTGGAATTGCCTAGCTCGCTGGATGACATCACGGCAGCTGCAATCGCCAACCCGGGCATGTCTGCGTGGGCTGCGCTGGTGGAGCGCGCTCGCCTTATGGGCGGTGAAACGGTTCTGGTAAATGGGGCAATGGGAACTGCCGGAAGAGTTGCTGTGCAACTGGCGAAGCACTTAGGGGCAGGCAAAGTAATCGCGACAGGCCGCAACGCGGAAGAGCTGGAAGAGGTACGGCGGCTTGGAGCTGATGTTGTCATTCCTTTCTCGCTCGGCATGCTACATCCATCGGGATCAAAGGATTATGAAGATGCGCTGAAGCAGACATTTGCTTCGGGAATCGACGTTGTCATCGATTATTTGTGGGGCGAGAGTGCGAAGGCGATCATTGTCGCAATCGCTAAGACTGTTGAGGATGGCAGGGCTGTTCGCTTCGTTCACGTTGGCGAAGCAAGCGGTGAGGCAAACATCGAGCTGCCGGGTGCGGCACTTCGGTCTTCGGCGATCGTATTGATGGGGAGTGGAGTGAAGAGTGTTCCTCTGCCCACTCTGCTGCAGGCGATCAGGAGCGTCTTTGAGGCAGTACAGCCGGCAGGCTTGAAGATCGCAACCACGGTCGTGCCGCTCTCCGAGGTTGAGGAGGCGTGGCGGAAAGCGGCAGGGAAGCCGCGGGTGGTCTTTTCGATTCCATAGCCCATACTCGGTTATGGCGAGGTGACTGTCTTGCGGGGCTTTCATCAAGGAGGCGCCCTCGCATATGTTTGCGATGATTGAGAGGACTGGCAGGGGAGGGAGTTTGGTGAAGAGGGATGGCAGCTCTGGGTCCTATGTTTTGCGTACTCATCGCGCGGATGATATGGACTGGGTGGTGCAGCAGGAGGGTCTAGGCTATGCCGAGCAGTACGGATGGGATGAGACGTTCGAAGCGCTGGTGCGGCGGATTGTGGATGAGTTTGCTGCGAACTTCGATCCGCGAAGGGAGTGCTGTTGGATTGCCGAGATCGGCGGTCAGCGTGTGGGACACGTCTTTCTGGTGAAGCATCCGAGTGAGGCGGATGCGGCGAAGCTTCGGTTGCTGTTTGTGGATTCGAGTGCGCGGGGAAGGGTTGTGGGAGATGCTTTGGTGAGGGAGTGTGTTCGTTTTGCGAAAGAAGCCGGGTACAGGCGGATGGAGCTATGGACACAGACATTTTGACCGGCGCTCATCGCATCTATGAGCGAGCTGGATTTCGGCTGGTGAAAGAAGAGAAGCATCACAGCTTTGGGAAAGATCTGGTGGGGCAGACGTGGGAGTTGGTGTTTGCACGCGATTAAAAAAATGAGGTGGAGACCCTTGAGGCGAGGTCTCCACCTTGTGGAGTGAGTACTCGATTGGTTGGTTAGACGGTGGTGCCGGTGAAGGCGGCTTGGGTTACGACTCCGGTTGTGTTGACGCTGTCGGAGATGGTGGAGAGTAGTTCGTCGGCGTTCTTCTCTTCGTCGAGGATGCTCTCAAGGAGGTCCGCTGCTTCGTCGTCGCCGAGGAGTTCAGCCCAGGTGCGAAGGGTGCCGTAGACGGCAATCTCGTGGTGCTCGACCTGCTGGGCCGAGGCGATGAGGGTGATATCGCGGATACTGAGGTCGGAGGCGTCCTTGATGTTGTCTTCGGCTTCTGTGACTAGCGCGGAGATGGCTTTGCAGGTGGAGGTGCTGGCGTCGCCGGTGGCTGCGCGGAGGATGGTTTCAACCTTGGCAACGTGGCCCTGCGTTTCGGTGAGGTGGTTGCGGAAGGCTGTGGCGAGCTGGGGATCGGTTGACTTCTCGATCATGGTGGGAAGGGCCTTGGTGATCTTCTGCTCCATGTCGAGCGCCTTCTTGAGGTTTGCGATGTAGAGGGTACGGAGGTCTTCGATGTTCTCTGAAAATAATTTCATTGTGGGGAGTTCTCCTTTGATTTTTCGCGAGTAATCTCGCCGGCGTGCATGACGCCGTGGTGCGAAATGCGTGATTGTGAGAGCGGCGAACGTTCAAGCCGGTGTGCTCACGGTCGTACTCGTTCTGTTGGGTAGGATGCGGTGGCGGGGAGATGGTTGGCTGAAAAGAAGTGTGCAAAACTGTCGATTTGACGCGGGTACTTAAGGGGGTTGTGAGCGTTGCGAGATTGACTGACAGGATGTGGCAGAAAGCGCTGCCGCATGTGTGGTTTGGAAGAAGACGTTGGAGGGGATGCCACTTCTTCTTTGCGGTTGCATCGTATACTTACTCGATAAGGTGGCAGCAAAGGCAGGGGAGATCATGAGCGAAAACGGAAACGGCGCAGCTTCGAACGGCAACGGCAGTGGGGCGCACACGCATGGCAATGACTACAAGGTGCCGACGGGACGTGCGGAGTGGATCGTAAAGCGGAAGGCCGATGCGGCGCGAACCGGCGATACGAATATGTCGCAGATGCACTTTGCGCGCAAGGGGATGATTACCGAGGAGATGGCGTATGTCGCTCAGCGGGAGAAGATTGCGGCGGAGCTGGTGCGGAGCGAGGTGGCGAAGGGGACGATGATTATCCCTGCGAATATCAACCATGTTGAGCTGGAGCCGATGGCGATTGGGGTGGAGTCGCTGTGCAAGATCAATGCGAATATCGGGAACTCGGCGCTGGTGTCGAATGTGGATGAGGAGTTGCGAAAACTGCACACGGCGGTGCATTTTGGTGCAGATACGGTGATGGATCTGTCCACGGGAGGCGATATTCCGATGATTCGGGAGCAGATTCTGCGGCATTCGCCGGTGCCGATTGGGACGGTGCCGCTGTATGAGGCGCTAAGCCGGGTGAAGCGGGTTGAGGATCTGAATATTGATCTTTACCTTGAGGTGATTGAGGAGCAGGCGCAGCAGGGTGTGGACTACTTTACGATCCATGCGGGTGTGCTGATTGAGTATGTGCCGCTGGTGGCGAAGAGGATCACCGGAATTGTGAGCCGGGGTGGCGCGATTCTGGCGCAGTGGATGACCTCGAAGCACAAGCAGAACTTTCTGTACGAGAATTTTGATCGGATCACCAAGATCATGGCGAAGTACGACGTGAGCTATTCGCTGGGTGATGGACTGCGGCCGGGATGTTTGGCGGATGCGAGCGACGAGGCTCAGTTTGCCGAGTTGAAGACGCTGGGTGAGTTAACGCGGCATGCGTGGAAGAGTGATGTGCAGGTGATGATCGAGGGACCGGGGCATATTCCGATGGACCAGATCAAGCTGCAGGTGGATAAGGAAGTGGAGCTGTGCGATGGGGCTCCGTTCTATGTGCTGGGGCCTCTCGTGACCGATATTGCGCCGGGGTATGACCACATTACGAGTGCGATTGGCGCGGCCATGATCGGGTGGCATGGTGCGGCGATGCTTTGCTACGTGACTCCGAAGGAGCATCTGGGACTGCCTAACGAGAAGGATGTGAAGGACGGGATTATCGCTTACAAGATTGCGGCTCATGCGGCGGATGTAGCTCGCCATCGGCCGGGTGCAAGGGACCGGGATGATGCGATCTCGCATGCGCGGTACACGTTCGATTGGGATAAGCAGTTTGCGTTGTCGCTGGACCCTGAGACTGCTCGCGGAATGCATGATGAGACGCTTCCGGATGATTACTACAAGGAAGCAGCATTCTGCAGCATGTGCGGGCCGAAGTTCTGCAGCATGAACTGGTCAAGCAAGGTGGATGAGTTCAACGCGAAGGAGCATGGCTTGCACAAGCAGGACCTGACGCAGATTGTTACGGAGCAGATGGCGCTGCGGGGCTAGGTTCGGTAACAAACCAGATAGGAAACACAGGGCAAGGGCCGCATCCCAATTGGGAGCGGCCCTTGTAGTTAGGGGAGGGTCTTATGTTGGGTTGGCTCGCAGGGGGGAGCGAGTCTGTTGCGATGGGTGCGGAGAGGGCCGCGAGGAGGATCTGAGAGGGTGGCTCAGGGCTGGGTTCGACGAGATCTTCGAACGGAGCACTGAAGTTGGAGGCCATGCCCGCGATTCGATGGAGAATGCGGGTGGTTTTGGGCTGGCAGCAACATGCCCCGGAGGGTCCCAGTGCGGCAGTCAATCTATAGCGTGTCGTTTCCCTCTTTGTCAGCTCGCATTGCAAGAAGTGCTGGCGCGATGATCATAGCGAGAAATACCAAAGCTAAAACAAGATCGTGGACCATTGGGGAGTCTCCTTTGGGCGGCTTATACCGTCTGGGAGTAATCATGGTTCAGGTGACTAAATGGGGACATCCCCCATAGGCTTGGCGAACTACCACTAAGGTGGGATAGATCCTTCGGGAACACCCCTCCTGAGCCGCACCTGTGGTACCGACGCTGGTGTTTGTGTCCCTAGCGTGGTGTTTTCATGGTGATTTGTGTGGCTACTTCGCGGCGGCCTCGAGGATGGCGGCGGAGCGGTTGAGGGCCTCGGTGAGGGCGGTGAGTTGAGATTGCGCGCGGGGGGCATCGGGGGCGTCGATGCCTTCGTTGACTCCGGGGATGACGACGGCGGCGTAGCCGGTGAACTCTCCGGGGGCGTAGATGGTGTGGCGATACCAGGAGCGTTTGGGCAGGCCGGCAGGGTTGAGAAGGGCCTGCTCGGCGGCGCGCAAGGCCTCGTTGAGGCTTGTGGGGTTTGAGGGCGGATTCGACTGGGTGGTGCGGATTGCGGTGCCGGCGGCGGCGAAGCGATGGGCTGCGGCGAGGGCGGGGGCGAAGTCGAGGGTGAGGGCTTTGGTTGTAGCTAGTTTTTGGGCGGCTTCGAGATAGCCTACGATCTCTTTGCCGTAGAGCTGGTAGTCGTAGGGGAGGACTTCGGCGTCGGCCATATGGAGGATTTCGAGGCCGAAGACGCGGGCCTGCTGCTGCTCGTAGACGAAGGTGGGATCGGCGAACTTAATGAACCAGTTGTAGTTGTCGAATACGGAGTGGTAGACGCCGTAGGGACCTTCGGAGCCGATGTCGGTGGAGGGGACGCCGAGGTGCTGGATGAAGGGGGTGTAGTCGGAGCCGGAGCCGAGGGTGCCGATGCGGACCTCTGAGTCTGTCGCTTCTGCGGAGGATGGCGGCGGCGTGTGTTGCTGGGCGCTGCCTGGTCGGCCTTCCACTGGTCGTATACGGTGCCGCCTTTGGGACTGGGGACTTCCTTGGTGACCTCGCGGACGAACTGCTTGAGGGAGGGGACGGCGGCGGCGTCGAAGTTGGGTCCGGCTACGCCGACGTCGGTGTTGAAGTAGGCGACGGCGTGAGCGAGAGGGGTCTCGTGCTGCTCGGCCCACTCGGTTGAACCGATGAGGCCCTCTTCTTCGGCGTCCCAGCTGCAGATGACGATGCGGCGTGCCGGCTTCCATCCCTGTTTGAGGAGGTCGCCGAGGCCGTGAACGGTTTCGAGCATGGCGGCGGTGCCGGAGTTGGGGTCGACGGCGCCGTAGACCCAGGCGTCGCGATGGTTTCCGGCTACGACCCAGTTGTCCTTTTGGGCGGGGTCGGTTCCGTCGATGGTGCCGACGACGTCCCAGATGGTGCGGAGGGCGATGTCCTGCTCGAGGTGCATGTGGACGGTGACTTTGCTGGCGTTGGTGTGGTTGCCGCCTGCGCCGAGGTGATAGGTGAAGGGAAGAGCGCCCTGCCATTCGCGAGGAGATTCAGCGCCGCCGAGTGCTTTGAGGATGGGGGCGGCGTCTTTATACGAGAGGGGATTGGTGGGGATGATGGCCTGATTGTTTTGCAGCTTGTCTTGCGGGATACGCTTGGAGTCGGAGAGTTCGGCAGTGGAGGCTACGCCCGGGGTTGTCGGGATCGCCGGGATAGATGGGAAGGAATTGGATGGAGCCGCGCTGGACGGCGGACTCGGGACGCCAAGGACCCTTGGGGTACATGTCGCCGCGGAAGTAGCCGTCGTCGGCGGGGTCGGAGTAGATGAGGACGCCCTTGGCACCGTACTGCTGGGCGATGTAGGTCTTGATGCCGCGGAAGTTTTCGCCGTAGCGGACGATGACGATCTTGTCTTTGACGCTGATGCCGAGTTTGGCGAGTTGTTGGAAGTCGGCGAGAGTGCCGTAGTTGGCGTAGACGACTTCGGCGGTGATGTCGCCGGAGGGGGAGGAGCCGTTGAAGGCGGGGAGGATGCGGGGATCGTCCTGGAAGGGATCGCCGCCGAACTTGTTGGGATCGACGTGTTCGGGAGTAGGGTCCGGACATGAGCTTGTTGCCGTGCGGCGTCGAAGGCTTCGATGACGATCTTGATGGGCTTGTTGAGGAGGACTTTGTAGGGGACGATGTCGGTGTGGAGGCCGGCGGCTTTGAATTTGTCGGCGACGTAGACGGCGGTGGCGTAGTCCTCGGGTGAGCTAGCCCAGTGGGGGGCGGCGGTAAGGGTTTTGAGATGTTCGCCGGCGAGCTTTGCGTCAGGGATGGCCATGAAGGCTTTGTCCCACTTCGCCTGCTGGGAGAAGTCGCGGTAGCCGAAGACCTGCGGAGCGGGGGATTGCGCGAGGGTGATGGCGGCGAGGGGAAGCAGGCAGGCTACGGTGCGGAGATGGGTCAAGAAATGGCCTCAGTCGATTGAGCTGGTATATGAGGTAGGGTATCGCAAGCATGCGAGATGTGGGGAAATTCGAGAGTGGCGGGGACCCATTCAGAAGGGCGATGAGGCGATTCGTTCTTTTTATGTTTGCCGGGCCGCGGGGGAATTTCTACTACCAT
Source organism: uncultured Acidobacteriaceae bacterium (assembly GCA_963771625.1). Taxonomy (GTDB): domain Bacteria; phylum Acidobacteriota; class Terriglobia; order Terriglobales; family Acidobacteriaceae; genus Edaphobacter. The sequence goes on along the minus strand of CAVYUE010000012.1, from coordinate 46,770 downwards.
TGAGATTGAAGGCTAAGGTGAAGAGTGGCTCTCCAGACGATTTCAAAGACTAAAACTTTATCGCCTGCCGCAGAAGAAGGTGTGCTGTTTCGGGTGCTGACGGCGGTGAGCTTCTGCCATCTGCTGAACGATATGGTTCAGTCTCTGCTGCCGTCGATCTATCCGATCCTGAAGAGTTCGTTCAAGCTGGATTTCGGCCAGATTGGGCTGATTACTCTGACGTATCAGATTACGGCGTCTCTGCTGCAACCGTTCATCGGGAACTATACGGATCGCAGACCGATGCCTTATTCGCTGCCGGTCGGGATGACGGTGACTCTGGCGGGGCTGATTTTGGTGGCGGTGGCGTCAAACTTTCCGATGCTGTTGATTGCTGCTTCGCTGATTGGTGTGGGGTCGGCGGTGTTTCATCCGGAGTCTTCGCGGGTGGCGCGTATGGCGTCCGGTGGTCAGCATGGGATGGCGCAGTCCTTCTTCCAGGTGGGCGGCAATACGGGTTCGGCGATTGGTCCGTTGCTGGCGGCGTACATTGTGCTTCCGCGAGGTGAGCGTGGAGTGGGATGGTTTTCCATTGCGGCGCTGCTGGGAATCGTGGTGTTGTTCTGGGTGAGTGGGTGGTACAAGGAACGGCTGGAACATCTGCAAAAACGGCCTGTCAAGCATGAAGATGACGGAGTTCCGTTGCCGCGGAAGAAGGTTATCTCTGCGATTGCGGTGCTGGTGGCGCTGGTGTTTTCGAAGTATTTTTATCTGGCTAGCCTGACGGTTTATTACACGTTTTACCTGATGGACCGGTTTCACGTTTCGGTGCGGAGCTCGCAGATTCACCTGTTTATTTTTCTGGGTGCCGTTGCGGCGGGGACTTTGATTGGCGGTCCGGTTGGCGATCGGGTGGGGCGCAAGGTCGTGATCTGGTGCTCGATCCTTGGGGTGCTGCCGTTTACGTTGATGCTGCCGTATGCGAATCTTTTCTGGACCGGGGTGTTGAGTGTCGTGATCGGGTTTGTTATCGCGTCGGCCTTCTCGGCGATTCTGGTTTATGCGCAGGAGCTGGTGCCGGGACGAGTCGGAATGATCTCGGGGCTGTTCTTTGGATTTGCGTTTGGAATGGGCGGGATTGGAGCGGCTGTGCTGGGTAAGCTGGCGGACGCGACGAGCGTTATCTACGTCTATAAGGTGTGCGCCTATCTGCCCGCGATTGGGTTGTTGACGGGATTTCTACCTAATCTGGAACGCAAGCGTATTGGCGCGTGATCGGCGGTTAGAAACGAACCCGGCGAAGATGAACACTCGCCGGGTTCGTTGTTTTTATGAACGGAATTAGACGGGCTGGGTGCAGAACTTGCAGCGGGTTGCTGCGATGGGGATATCGCCAAGGCACTGCGGGCAGGGCTTAGTGGCTGGTGGCGTGACGGCGGCGGGCGATTGAATTTCTTCAGAAGATATTGGGTCGGGATGACGAGGAAGAAGTAGACGACGGCAGCGATGAGAAGGAAGTTGACGATGGCGGTGAGGAAGTCGCCGTAGCGGACCTCGCCTCCGTTGATGTGGCCGACGAGATAGCCGAAGTTGGGTTTGCCGATGACGGCCCCCAGGAGCGGATTGATGATCTTTTCTGTCAGCGAGGTCACGATGGCGGTGAACGCAGCTCCAATGATGACAGCGACGGCCAGATCGATCACATTGCCACGCAGGATGAAGTCGCGGAATCCTTTGAACATGAGGTCAATCTCCTAGAAGGTTTCGTCGTAGTGAAACAGTTCGGTGCTCTTGCCGGTTCGGCGAGTATATCGCAGGGAGTTTGAGACCGTCGTGTAATCGGTTGATGAGGTGAATATGGCCTTATCTGCTGCATCTCCTGAGAGCGCTGCGCTATTGGGAGGAGGCGATCCAGCGGGCGTAGGGATAGAGGAGAAAGAAGAGGATCATGCAGAGGGCCATGAGGTCCATGTAGATGCAGAGGAGGACACCACCGTGGTAGAAGCTCCAGCGAGGCTGCATGCAGCGGATAGTGTCGATGGTGCCGGCGATGGCGGCGATGACGGGGAGGATGAGCAGTGGGGTGGCGCGGTTGTGGGGGAAGTCGGAGAGTAAGAGAGCTATGCCAAGGCTGGCCAGGACGAGGACGTTACCGCGTATCAGGGATCGATGATGCGGGTTGAAGATGGAATGTTTCACGGAGGACGCTATCACTCAGGATAAGTGCCCTGCTGGTTTGGGGCCAGTTTGCGGAAGATGCGGTTGCGGCGGGTGCAGATGGAGGAGGGAGTTTTTTGATCGTGACAACGATGATGTGAATTTGGCCCCTACGCGTTCGGCAGGTCGATGCGGAGGGGCCTGATTGGATGGATTGATTGTTAGGTGGTGGCGAATTCCGGCTCGGTCTGTTGGGCCATGGCGCGGATGGATTCGTTGTAGGGGGCGCGGAGGACGCCGCGCTCGGTGATGATGGCGGTGACGTACTTGGCGGGGGTGACGTCGAAGGCGGGGTTTTCGATGGCGACGCCGTGGGGGGTCATCTGCTTGCCGTTGGAGTGGGTGACTTCGGTGGCGGCGCGCTGTTCGATGGGGATGCGGTCGCCGTGGCGGTTGCGAGGTCGAGGGTGGACCAGGGGGCGGCGACGTAGAAGGGGATGTTGTGTTCTTTAGCGAGGATGGAGACGCCGTAGGTGCCGATCTTGTTGGCGACGTCGCCGTTGGCGGCGATGCGGTCAGCCCCGACGATTACGGCCTGGATGCGGCCCTGACCCATAAGGGCGGCGGCCATGTTGTCGCAGAGGACGGTGGTGGGGATGTTGTCCTTCATGAGCTCCCATGCGGTGAGGCGGGCACCCTGGAGGAAGGGACGGGTTTCGTCGGCGAAGACGTCGATTTTGTGGCCGTGCTCGATGGCGGCGCGGATGACGCCGAGGGCAGTACCGTAGCCGCAAGTGGCGAGGGCGCCGGCGTTGCAGTGGGTGAGGACGGTGCCTTCGAGCGGGAGGAGCGATGCGCCGTGTGCGCCCATTTGTTTGCAGGCGGCGATGTCCTCGTCGTACATGCGGCGGGCTTTGGCGACGACGGCAGATTTGATTTCGGGGATGGGTGTGTTTTTGGCGGCGAGCTCGTTGTAGAGGTTGCGGATCTCGTCGATGCCCCAGAAGAGGTTGACGGCAGTGGGACGGGTCTCGGCGAGGGTCTTCGCGATGATGGCTACTTCGGCGGTGAGGGCCGGGAGGGTGGTCGCGGGGCTGCGGTCGATGCCGATGGCGACGCCCATGGCGGCAGAGACACCGATGGCGGGGGCTCCGCGGACGATCATGTCGCGGATGACGGTGGCGACCTGCTTGTAGTCGGTGGCGAGGACGTAGGTCTCCTCTAGGGGTAGCTTGGTTTGATCGAGGAAGTTAACGCCGGTTGGGAGCCATTCGAGGGTAGGAATCATGTCCCTTCTAGTTTAGACGAGTTGGGCCGATATGTGGGCGAATATGGGGTCCGTAGGCTGCTCGCGGGGCATAGAAGCGCTGGCAGCAGCAGATGCAACGAACGGGGCGGAGAGCGAGGAGGTTGAAGAACCAGTCCTTGGTGCCGCGACGATGAGATCGATGGATCGACTCCGTGTTGCAGAGGGGGCAGAGCTTTCCATCTGAGAAAATGGGTTTTTTGGAAAACATGGAGTTCTCATCGACTGTGCTGTGATGCGGTTTAGCAGAGAGAGGATTATTTGCGGGTATTTGCAGATGCTGGTCTATGCGTACGCCCAAAATGGGATTATTAACCCCGTGGCTGATTTTGCTTCAGGAAAGAAGTTCCGGAGTTGATGTCAAATTTTTGAATGGGTGCCAGATGAGAAAAGATGCGTTAACAAACTTTCTTCTGTTCGTTATTGCGATTGCGTTGATTGCGATTGCGGTGAGGCCTTATGTCGATCCGGTTCCTGCGCTGGCTCAGTCTTCCTCTGCGCATGCGTTTTATATTGAGCCAGGTGTGCAGATGCTTCGTTATCCGGATGGGACGGGGCAGGTCTATGGGAAGGTCGTTGTGGATCTGCGGAGCGGGAAGATCTGGGGATTTCCTACAGGGACACTCGATCCTTATCCTTCGAATCCGCTGGATAGCAAGCCGACAACCTCGCGGCCCTTTTCGCTAGGTAAGTTTGCGTTCGAGGATACGGATAAATGAGTGCCATTGCAGTGTGATCGCGTGGCCATTGATAGATAGTGATTGAGATGAGGTGTGTATGCCGTTTCAGTTTTTTCATTCCACCACCGACGAACTTTCGATGGTGAAGATTCCTGCGATCGGGCTTGAGCTTGCGGTGCGTTTGCCACACGATGCAACAGGCGATGCGCTGACTTTGTTCGAAACGGTGAATGCGCCGGGCTTTGGACCGCCGCTGCATCGTCACACTGAAGCGGAGGTGTTTCGTGTGATGGAGGGTGAATATCTCTATGAGGTGGATGGGAAGAGGTTTCGTGCTGCGGCGGGAGATGTTGTCAGCGTGCCGGGTGGCGTGGCTCATACGTTTACAAATTTGAGTGCGAGTCCGTCACGACAGCTTGTGATGATGCTGCCGGCGATGGATGCGATGAAGTTCTTCGTTGGACTTGGCGAGGTTATGGCAGCGGGACGTCCGGAGCAGCCGGTGCTGAATGCTTATGGCGCCGCGTGGGGTGTGGAGTTTCTTGGGCCGCCGATCAAAGCGACAACTTAAGCAGATGTCTAGTATGTTGATGCGTCGACGTTGTCATCGGCTGGTGATGGTGGTGGGGGCTTCATTGGCTTTGAGATAGTTGCCGTAGCCAACGACGATAGTGGAGCTGATGAGAAGGAAGAGGCCGAGGGCGACGAGAGTCTGGGTACGGCGACTGGTACCGCGCCATTCCTTGAGGAAGAGTCCCCATAGTGTCGCGAAGATGATGATGCTGGCCATGTGGAGGGTCCAGCTGGAGAAGTCGTACTTGCCCATCTTGGTCTGGCCCATGGAGTAGAAGAAGAACTGGAAGTACCAGATGACGCCGGCGAGCGAGGCGAAGATGTAGTTGGAGATGAGGGTTTTGGGGGCGAGGTGATCGTAGGTGGAGGGGTCGAGTGGGTCGAAGTCGACCAGCGTCATGCCTGAGGAGTGGGAGGCGCGCATGGGGTTGAGGCCGGGCTGGCCGGCGAACTGTTTGATGGAGCCGTTCTTGAGGATGAGGATGGCGGACCAGACGAAGTTGGTGAGGAAGCCTCCCCAGAGAACGACGATGAGGACGGGGAGGTTCTGCCAGAGGTCGAGGCGGTTGTGGGCGAGGAGTTCGGTCTTGGCGAGGGCGCCGATGGGGGCTCCGGCTTTGAGGCCGAAGGCGAAGAAGGAGCTCATGATGCCGGCGAAGATGGCGACGGCGAGGCCTTTGCCGAAGTTGTAGTCGGTTTCGCCTGCTTCGGCCTTTTCTTCGGGGGTGACTTCTTTTTCTTTCGAGAGGCCAGCGGCGCCGTTGACGGCTACGGCGATGAGGCAGAGGAGGATGCCGGCGAGGATGATCTGGCCGGAGGTCTCGTGGATGATGACGTGGATGGAGCCGTCGTAGATGGGCGGGATGAGGGTGCCGAAGGCGGTGCAGAGGCCGAGGGCGATGGCGTATCCGAGGGCGATGCCGAGGTAGCGGATGGCGAGGCCGAAGGTGAGGCCGCCTGCTCCCCAGAGGATGCCCCAGAAGATGGCGTAGTGGATGCTGGATGGCGGGCGCGGCGCGGAGGATGCTGAAGAGATTCGGGACGAGGAGGCCGGCGAGGACGATGGGCGCGACGATCCATGCGGCGAAGCCCTGGATGAGCCAGTAGATCTCCCATGACCAGCGCTTGATGCCGCGGAAGGGGATGAAGTTGGTGGCGGAGGCGAAGCCGCCGATCCAGTGAAAGATGACGCCGATGAAAGGATTCGGTCCCACGTAGCCTCGTTCTGGTGAATGATGGTGGTGCTTCTTGTGAGCGGGTACTATCGTACCTGACGCGAGTTGCGTTGGGGAAATATACTCTCTATTGAATTTTGTTTCTGGATTGCGATCTTGTAGGAGGTTGGTCTGCGAGTTTCGCTGTTTATCACCTGCTATAACGACACGCTGTTTCCTGAGACGGGCAAGGCCGTGGTGCGGGTGCTGGAGCGGCTGGGGCATTCGGTGGAGTTTCCAGCAGGACAGACCTGTTGTGGGCAGATGCACTACAACACCGGGTATCAGGCGGAGGCGATGCCGCTGCTGGAGCGGTTTGTGGACGCAGTTCAAAGGGGCGGAGGCGGTGGTGGTGCCTTCGTCGTCGTGTGTGGCGATGATGCGGGATCATTATCCGAAGATGGCTTTGGCTCTGAAGGATAAAGAGCTGCAGCGGCAGGTGGAGGAGTTGCTGCCGAAGGTGTTTGAGTTTTCGGAGTTTTTGACGAAGCGGCTGGGGCTTGGAGGATGTGGGGGCTTACTATCCGCATCGGGTGACGTATCACGCGAGTTGCCATGGGTTGAGGAATCTGGTGTTGGGCGATGGGCCGATGCGGTTGTTGAAGGCGGTGCGGGGGATTGATCTGGTTGAGTTGCAGGGGCTGGAGCAGTGTTGCGGGTTTGGTGGGACGTTTGCAGTGAAGAACGCCGAGGTTTCGAGCGCGATGCTGGCGGAGAAGACGACTGCGGTTTTGAATACGAAGGCTGAGGCTTGTACGGCTTGCGATAACAGCTGCCTGATGCATATTCAGGGGGCGCTGCATCGGCAGAGGACGGGCGTGAAGACGGTGCATCTGGCGGAGATTCTGGCTGGGGATGAGGGTGTGCTGTGAGTGGAGCGGGGTTGGATCCGAGGACGGCGCCTACGTTTCCGATGGCGGCGAAAGCGATGTTGGGGGATACGCAGCTGCGAAAGAATGTGCGGCATGCTACGGATGTGATTCAGGCGAAACGGGCTCGCGTGGTGGGTGAGATGCCGGACTGGCAGCAGCTACGTGAGGCGGGAAAACAGATTCGCCAGCACACGATGAAGCATCTGGATTTTTATCTGGAGGAGTTTGAGGCGAACTGTGCGCGAGCGGGTGGTGTAGTGCATTGGGCTCGGGATGCGGAGGAGGCGCGACAGATTATCGTTCGGCTGGTGAAGGCTTCGGGGTCGGATGAGGTTATCAAGATCAAGTCGATGACGACGGAAGAGATTCAGTTGAATTCTGCGTTGGAGGCGGCGGGGATTCATCCGTTCGAGACCGACCTGGCGGAGTTGATTATTCAGCTGGGGGAGGATCGTCCGTCGCATATTGTGGTGCCCGCACTGCATAAGAATCGGCAGCAGATTCGCGAGATCTTTCAGAGGAAGATGAACCTGCCGGAGCTGGGTGAGAGACCGCAGGATCTGGCGGATGCGGCGCGTATGTTTTTGCGGGAGAAGTTTCTGCGCGTGAAGACAGGAGTGAGTGGGGCGAATTTTTTGATTGCGGAGACAGGCGGCGTCTGCGTGGTGGAGAGTGAAGGAAATGGGAGGATGTGCCTTACACTGCCGGAGACACTGATCACTGTTGCCGGGATTGATAAGGTCATTCCGAGGTATCAGGATCTGGAGGTGCTGCTGCAGTTGCTGCCGCGGTCGGCTACAGGTGAGCGGATGAATCCTTACACCTCGGTTTGGACTGGGGTGCATGAAGACGATGGTCCTCGCGTGTTTCATGTCGTACTGATGGACAATGCGCGTACGGAGATTCTGGCGGATGAAGAAGGACGACAGACGTTGAACTGCATTCGCTGTGGCGCGTGTCAAAATGCTTGCCCGGTGTATCGGCAGACGGGAGGACATGCGTATGGGAGCGTATATGCGGGTCCGATTGGAGCAATTCTGACGCCGCAGTTGCAGGAGATGCAACATGCGCAGTCGCTGCCGTATGCTTCGTCGTTGTGCGGGGCTTGTTATGAAGTGTGTCCGGTGAAGATCAATATTCCGGAGGTGTTGATTCATCTGCGGAATAAAGTTGTGAAGCAGAATACGGCTGGTGTCGCTGGTTTTTTTGATGTAGAAGCCGGCGCGATGAAGGCGATGGCGATGGTCTTTCGCAGTGAGCGGAGGTTCAGGGCGGCTCAGCGGCTCGGACGTGTGGCGGAGGGGCCGCTGGTGCGCAAGGATGGGCAGGGCGACGGATGGATTGGGTGGCTACCGGGGCTGCTGGGCGGATGGACACAGGTGAGGGACCTGCAGGAGATGCCTAAGGAGACGTTTCGGGATTGGTGGGAGAAGAGGGGAACGAATGGGCGCTGATGTGAGTACGGATTCGGCTCGGATCGAGGTGCTGCGGCGGATCATGGCGGCTAACGGCGGGGTTGCGGATGGAGCTGCGGCGAGAGCTGAGTGGGATGGGGTTGCGCGGGAGTATCGGCGGCGGGGAACGAGAGCGCGTGAGTTGGTGCTGGAGTTGCTTGAGGATCGCCTGCGGGATTATGACGCGACGGTGGTTCGTACGACGGGTGAGGACGTGGCGCGGAGCGTGGCGGGGATGTTGGCTGAGCGCGGTGTGAAGAGGATGGTGGTGCCGGCGGGGTTGAGGCCTGAGTGGTTGGTGGGTGGGATTGAGTTTGTTGTGGATGAGGGGTTGTCGGCTGCTGAGTTGGATGGATTTGATGGCGTGATGACTGGGGCAACAGTGGCGATTGCAGAGACGGGCACGGTGGTGTTGCAGAATGTAGCGGGGCAGGGAAGGCGAGCGGTGACGCTGGTGCCGGACTATCATCTTTGCCTGGTGCAGGTGGACGATGTTGTGGAGACGGTGCCTGAGGCCATGGAGCGGTTACAGGCGACGGCTGCTTTGGCGACTACGTTCGTTTCCGGGCCTTCAGCGACGGCAGATATCGAGATGACGAGGATCAAGGGAGTGCATGGGCCACGTTTTCTGGATGTGATTCTGATTCAGTAGGGCCTCGAAAAAAACCTTTTGACAATGGCAGCGGAAAGGCGCAATCTGCTCATGTTTCAATAGAGAGTATATTTCTGCTTTGTAAAACTTGAGCGATTGGAAGGAATCGAGCGATGGGAATCAACGGTGCAGGTGCGGCAGAGCAAGACGCGCAAAAGGTGTGGAGTGCGCTGGATGGCTTTCGGATCGAGGTTCCTTCCTGGGGATTCGCCAACACCGGGACGCGGTTTGGGAAGTTCGTTCAGGCTGGGGCGGCGACTACGATTGAGGAGAAGTTTAGCGACGCGGCGCAGGTGAATGCGTTGACGGGGGCCAGTCCGACAGTCGCGCTGCATGTGCTTTGGGATCTGCCGGGTGGGAAAGCGGATGTTCCAGCAATTCAAGCGCTCGAGAAGAAGTATGGCGTGAAGTCGGGATCAATCAATCCGAATCTGTTTCAGGATGCGGAGTATAAGTATGGGTCGATTGCGAATCCGAGTGCGGAGATCCGTGGGAATGCGTTGGCGCATCTGCTGGATTCGGTGGAGATTGGGCGGGCGCTGGGATCGAAGGATGTTTCGTTGTGGATCGCGGATGGGTCGAACTATCCGGGGACGCAGAGTATTCGTAAGCGGATTGGGTGGATGGAGGAGGTGCTGGGCGCGACGCATGCAGCGCTGGGAGAAGACCAGCGGATGCTGGTGGAGTACAAGCCGTTTGAGCCGGCTTTTTATCATACGGATATTGCGGACTGGGGGATGGCGCTGGAGTTGGCTCGGCGGTGTGGGCCTAAGGCTAAGGTGTTGGTGGATACGGGGCATCATTACCAAGGGACGAACATCGAGCAGATCGTGGCGTGGTTGCTGCATGTTGGGCAACTGGGGGGATTCCATTTCAATGATCGCAAGTATGCCGATGATGACCTGACGTTGGGGTCGATCGATCCGTACCAGGTGTTTCGGATCTTCCATGAGATTTTGAGCGTGAGTGCGGAGGAGCGTTCGGGGGTTGCGTTCATGATCGATCAGAGCCATAACCTGAAGGGCAAGATGGAGGCGATGGTGCAGACGGTCGCGACGGCGCAGGAGCTGTATGCGAAGGCGGCGCTGGTCGATCGAGCCAGGCTTGCTGAGTTGCAGCAGGATTGCAGACTGGTGGAGGCGGAGGAGTGCTTCCGTAGTGCGTTCTGGCAGGATGTGCGGCCGCTGGTGCAGCAGTGGAGAGCCGCTCGCGGGTTGCCGGCAGAGCCTTTGAAGGCACTGGCGGAGAGTGGGTATGTAGAGAAGATCTCCCGGGAGCGAGCGAGTAAAAATGCGGGTCGTGTTTCCAGCTACGCGTGATGACCTGAGCGTTGCTGTTCTCAATCAGGAATCAATGCAATTGGCGTAAGAAGCATCGAAGTCACCGGCTGAGGTGTCTGTTTTTCGGATCTTTGTAATTCCATTAACGAAACTCGGCGTGCTTGTCGCATAATGGAGCGGCTGAGTGCTCGCTCCTCGGCGGGAGACTATGGCGTTACGCAAGACGACGAAACGACTGTATCTGATTCCGGTGTTGTCGAAGGCGCTGGATATCTTGGAACTGCTGCAGGCGGATAACCAGCCGATGACGCTGGAGGCTATCCATCGACAGACGCGCATCTCGAAGACGACCGTGTATCGGGTGTTGAAGACGTTTGTGCATCGTGGATATCTATCGCAATCGCCAGATGGCTTGTATCGGCAGGTGACGCGACCGAAGAAGATGCGGTTCGGTTTTGGTGGGCAGAGCGCTGATATGCCATTTTCCGTCGAGGTGACAGAGAGTTTGAAGGACGCGGCTGCGGCGGTTGGGGTTGATCTGCTGATACTGGACAACCGTTATGATGCGGCGACTGCGCTGAAGAATGCGGAGGAGTTTGTCAGTAGCAAGGTCGATCTTGTGATCGAGTTTCAGGTGGAGCAGGAGGTTGCACCGATGATCGGGGACAAGATCGCTGGAGCGAAGATACCTTTGATTGCGATCGATATTCCGCATCCACATGCGACTTATTTTGGAGTGGATAACTACAGGGTTGGCATTGAAGCTGGGGAGACGCTTGCGGCGTATGCGACGGCGAATTGGGATAAGAAGGTGGACTGGGTGATTGGTCTGGATCTGCCAGAGGCCGGGCAGCTGGTGCAGAGCCGGACCACGGGAGCGTTCGAGGGGGTGCGAAGTGGTCATCCTGAGCTGCCGGTCGAGGTGTTTGTGCGAATCGATGGCCGGGGTATGCGTGACCGGAGTAAGAAGCTGGTGTCGGACTTTCTGCAGAGGCATCCGAAGGACAAACATATCCTGATTGCTGCGGCGACAGACTCAAGTGCGCTGGGAGCTGTCGATGCAGTGCGGGAGCAGAAGCGTGAGAAGCACGTTGCGATTGTAGGCCAGGATTGCATTGCCGAGGCGATGCAGGAGATGCGGAAGGATAAGTCACCTCTGATTGGATCTGTTTCCCATGAGGCGAGTTCGTATGGGCCGAGTTTGATTCATCTAGGTCTCTCGCTACTTCGGGGACAGACGGTTCCGCCGTATAACTATGTGGCTCATAAGATGGTGACGCGGGAGTCGCTAGGCTAACGGTTTGACCAAAAACACCTGCAAGACAACTGATCTTGATCTAGCATTTTTCACATTAGAAATAGTTGCTGTATTGGTATGTTGTGTGGAATGATGGTCGGGGCCGGATTTGGCCGACGACAGAGGTTGATACATGAGAGCACAGAGTGGTCTGCGGTTTCTGGAAGATCGTTGGGATGAGGCAGTAGCGGCGAAGCTGGATGCACCGGAGCTGCTGAGGTACAGATCGAATCTTCTGGGTTCAGATCTGCGGATCACGAACTTTGGTGGGGGAAATACGAGCTCGAAGCTGGAGCAGGTCGATCCGCTGGATGGAAAGACGAAACAGATTTTGTGGGTGAAGGGTAGCGGGGGCGACCTGGGGAGCATCAAGCGGGCGGGATTTGCGACGCTCTATATGGAGAAGCTGCTCGCGCTGGAGAAGGCTTATCGCGGGGTAGATCTAGAAGACGAGATGGTGGATATGTATCCACTGTGTACGTTCGGGAACAACCCCGTTGCGGCTTCGATTGATACGCCGCTGCATGGGTTTCTACCGTTTGCGCATGTAGACCATCTACATCCGGACTGGGGGATCGCACTGGCGGCCTCGGCGAACGGAAAGATCAAGATGGAGGAGTTCAACAAGGAGTTTGGCCACAAGCTGGCGTGGTTGCCGTGGCAGAGACCTGGGTTTGAGCTGGGGATGATGCTGAAGAAGATCGTCGAGCAGACGCCGGGGTGCGATGGCGTTGTTCTTGGCGGTCATGGGCTGTTTACGTGGGGAGATACGCAGCGTGAGAGCTATCTCAATACGATTACGATCATCGATCAGCTGGGGCAGTTCATTGAAAGGCATGGGGCGACTGCGGGGCATAAGCACTTTGGCGGCGGGCAGGTGAAGAGTCGTGAGGATCGTGCTGCGATTGCGCTGCAGACGATGCCTTATCTACGTGGTGTTGTGTCGCGGAAGCAGCGATGGATTGGGAGCTTCAGCGATCTGCCGCAGGTGCTGGAGTTTGTGAACTCTGCGCAGGCGGAGAAGCTTGGCGCACCTGGGGACGAGTTGTCCGGATCACTTTATCCGGACGAAGATTCGCCCGATGTTCATCAAGTGGAATCCGGCGGGGAGTCCGTCGGAGTTGAAGGAGCTGATTGAGACTTCACTGGAGACGTATCGCGCTGAGTATGCGGAGTATTACAAGAAGCATGCGCTGCCGGATTCGCCTGCGGTGCGCGATGCAAGTCCGACGGTGGTGCTGGTGCCGGGAGTGGGTATGTTCAGCTTCGGCAAGAATAAGACCGAGTCGCGGATAACAGGCGAGTTTTATATCAATGCGATTGGGGTAATGCAGGGTGCTGGAGCGTTGGGGGCCGGCGTCGATTGCAAGGATATTCCTCAGGCCGGGCCGGCTGCTTCGGCTGATCAGTTTACGGTGCACGCGAACTATGTCGCGCTGCCGCCGAGCGAGGCTTTTCGGATTGAATATTGGAAGCTAGAGGAGGCGAAGATTCGTCGGCAACCTCCAGAGAAGGAGCTAAGCCGGCGGGTCGCGCTGATTGTTGGCGGGGGGAGCGGGATTGGGAGAGAGGTCGCTTTGCTGGCGGCGGAGCGCGGAGCGCATGTCATTGTCGCGGACCGCGACGTGAAGGGCGCGGAGGCGGTTGCGGAAGAGGTGAAGGCGATCGCCGGGAAAGAAGCGGTCAGTTGGATCAGCATCGATATTCGAGATCGTCAGGCGATCAAGTCGGCGCTGGAAGCGACGATCAAGCAGTTTGGCGGAATCGATATTCTGATCAACACTGCCGCGCTGTTTCCTTCGTCGCCGGATGGTGTGATCAGCGATGCGCAGTGGGCGTTGACGCTGGAGGTCAACGTTACGGCGAACTATCTGTTGACCGATGAGGCGGCGAAGATCTTCGCAGAGCAGGGAATTGATGCCAGTGTAGTGCTGACGAGCTCTGCGAATGCCGTTGTCGCGAAACGTGGCAGCGAGGCTTATGACGTGAGTAAAGCCGCGCTGAGTCATCTGGTGCGAGAGCTGGCGGTTTCTTTGTCGCCTAAGGTTCGGGTGAATGGGATCAGCCCTGCCACAGTGGTGAAGGGGTCCACGATGTTTCCGCGCGACCGCGTGATCGCTTCGCTGAAGAAGTACAAGCTGCCGTTTGAAGAGACGGATACCGATGACGGATTGCGGAATGAGCTGGCGCAGTTTTATGCCACGCGGACATTGACGCATCAGCCGATCGATCCGAAGGATTGCGCGCAGGCGATTCTATTTCTTGCCGGGCCGCTGGCTCGGTGCACGACAGGACATTTGATTCCGGTAGATGGTGGTTTGACAGAGGCTTACCTGCGGTAGACGAGGTACGGACGGGAGAGGCGCGCGATGAAACGGACGCCAGATATGGCGCTTGTTCCGCAGGATAAGCGGGCTTCGATTGCGGTGGATCTGGGGGCGGAGAGTTGCCGGGTCTCGCTGCTGCGATGGGTGGCTGGGAAACCGACGATCACGTTGGTGCACCGGTTCGCGAATGCTCCGCGTGAGAAGGATGGCGGGCTCCGGTGGGACCTGGAGATGATTGAGGCTGGGCTCGACCATGGGCTTCGGCAGTGCGCGGCGATCGCGAATGAGGGGGTGCGCTCAATTGCGGTGGATGGTTGGGCAGTAGATTATGTGCGGGTAGATGCGGACGGAAGAGCGCTGGCTGATCCGTTCTGCTATCGGGATGAGCGGACTATCAAGGCGGAGCGGTCGCTGCATCGAAAGATCAGCCCGGATAGGCTGCGGAAGCTGACGGGCGTGCAGTTGTTGCGTATTAATACGCTCTATCAGCTTTACGCGGATACGCTCAATGGATTGCCTGAAGGAAGTCAGTGGTTGAATCTGCCTGAGTATGTGCTCTCAAGATGGGGTGGAGCGCGTGTGGCTGAGCTGACGAATGCGACACACACGCAGATGGTGGAGCTTAATGACCGACAGTGGTGTCGAGAGATTTTTCGTGCTGCGCAGCTCGATCTGGCTTGTGCTCCAAAGCTGGTTCCTCCAGGGACGGAGGTTGGGAGACTAAGCGGCGCGTTGGCGGGTTTGGAGGCGTTTCGCGACACAGTCTTGATTGCGCCTGCGTGTCACGATACTGCGTCGGCGATTGCGGGGATTCCGGCGACGGGAGATGATTGGGCTTATATCAGCTCGGGAACCTGGTCGCTGGTGGGGACAGTGCTGGAGCAGCCTCGTAACGGGAAGGTCGCCGCGGAAGAGAACTTTACCAATCTCAGCGCGGTCGGAGACCGGACTTGTTTTCATAAAAATGTGAATGGAATGTGGCTGATCCGGCAATGTATCGATCATTGGACGGCTGAGGGACGAGAGTGGACAGTGCCGGAGTTGGTGGCGGCGGCGGAGAAGGCGACGAAACCACAAGGACTGCTGGATGTGGATGACGCGGAGCTTTTGCTGGCGGGGCGGATGCCGCAACGGATCAATGCTCAGCGCGTTCGGAAAGGATTTGATGCGTTGGATGAGAACGCGGAGAATGCTCCTGCGTTTGCAAGCCTGATCTTTCATAGTCTGGCGGCTCAGTATGCGAAGGTGCTCGACCGTGTTGGTTTTCATAGTGGCAAAAACTTAAAGCGGCTGTTCGTCGTTGGCGGCGCGAGTCAGAATGATTTTCTAAATCGGCTAACGCAGGAGGCCACCGGGCTTGAGGTGTTTCGCGGAGCAGCGGAGAGTTCAACGATCGGCAACTTTGCAGTGCAGTTTGCCGTGCTCGAGAGAAGCCGTGATACGTTGACAGGGGTTTATGCAGAGCAGGTGTCGCGATGGGCGGCCTTATTTGTAGGGCTTTAGAACAGATGGCGGCAAGTAAGTAAGCTTTGGAGCTAAGGTTTCATCTTTCTCGTTTATCGATGCAGGGATGTAACTGACTGACCCAGGACGGTGGCTCGTCTTATGGGCGTGATTCGGTTAGAAAGCAGGCTGTGCTAATATTCACATTATGTTGCTGACCTTCCACAATACCTTCGCCAACTGTTGTTGTTGTGAAGCAGGTCTGCACCCTCAGCCTTCGCGGCGTTAGTCCCTTCTAAAATTTCAGTATGTATCTACCCAGCGATTGATAGCTGTGTTTGAGGATTACATGACTTCAACAATTTCAACGCTCTCCTGCTATGCGGACATCGCGGCTTCCATCCCCGGAAGCCTGCTGCGTTGTTGTCGTCGCTAATTTTTCCCCTCTTACAACACAAATCTACTACTACGCATGTGACATGTGCTCTGTGCTTCTCCCGCTGGAGGTCTCTATATGCTTCGTCAGATTTTTACTCTTACATTTGTTGCACTTTCTGCAGTCTTCGCAAACGCGCAGGTAGTTGGGGGCACGATAAGTGGCATCGTCCTGGATACAGGAGGAGCGGCTGTATCGGGCGCTAACGTCACAATTCGAAACCAAGAAACCGGAGGAGAGCGGCACCTTATCTCAGACACCGCTGGAGCATACGCAGCGCCGTCGATACCGATTGGTGTGTATACGATCTCCGTGACAAACGATGGTTTTGCTCCTCAAACACGCAAGGGTGTCTCGATCACCGTGGGGCAGGCGACTCGTGTTGATATCACACTGCATCCTGGCAATGTTTCGGAGCAGATAACGGTCACGGACACACCTCCGTCGGTCAACTTGTCTACTCAGCAAGTTTCCGGATTGGTGGACGAACGCCAGGTCAAAGATCTCCCTTTGAATGGCCGCTCGTACGATCAGCTGCTTACTCTCAATCCTGCAACCGTCAACTACACTGCCCAGCGCAGCGGATCGGTCGGAACTTCGAACTCCTCTGTAGGTAATATGTTCGCGATCTCTGGACGGCGCCCGCAGGACAATCTCTATCTGCTCAATGGTGTGGAGTACACGGGGGCTTCCTTGATCAACGTCACGCCGGGTGGAACCAGCGGGCAGCTGTTAGGTGTCGATGCGGTTCGCGAGTTCAATGCCGTCAGCGATACGTACTCTTCCAGTTACGGAAAAAGGCAGGGCGCACAGATTTCAATTGTTACTGCGTCGGGCACAAATACAGTTCATGGCTCAGCGTATGAGTTTCTTCGCAACTCCTTCTTCGATGCGAGGAACTACTTTGATCAAGCTCGCATCCCTGAGTTTCAGCGTAACAACTATGGCGTTTCTTTGGGCGGCCCGCTGCGTCAAAATCGGTTTTTCCTCTTTAGTAACTATGAGGGGTACCGTCAGAATCTGGGCATCACTGATGTGACCCTTGTTCCAGATACACAAGCTCGCGAAGGGTTTCTACCCAACCCTGCCAACCCCGGCGGACCGCGCAAAAATTACGGGGTTGCTCCAGGCGTCGGACCATTGTTTAATTTGTGGCCTGCACAGAACGGTCCTGAGTTATTAGATGCCAATGGCAACCCAACTGGCATTGCTGAGTCTTTTTCAAGTCCGACACAGCACATTCGTGAGGACTTTGGTACAGCACGATTCGACGCCAATCTCAGCTCACGTGATCTTTTATTTGGTGTCTATACGGTTGATGATTCAACAGCAAATACGCCAACACAGAATCCATTTTCGCTAATCGATGAATCTCTTCGTGAGCAGGTTGTCAGCGTTCAGGAGCAGCATGTGTTCTCGGCACATCTTCTCAATACGGCACGTATTGGATTTTCGCGTGCCAGCTTCTACTTTCTCGGAAGCATTCCCGATTCAATCCAGGCGGAGACTCCGGGGTTCATCGCAGGTAAGCCCACTGGTGCTATCGTCATCGCTGGTTCGACAGCTTCAAACGGTTCCTCGCAGATTACAGGCGCTGGCGCGAACGTAGGATCAAACAATGCGACTAGTCGGAATCTCTACACCCTGGACGATCACGTCTTCTACTCGCGCGGTCATCACCAACTCGAGGCCGGAGTATGGCTACAGCATCTGCAATCGAACGACAACCTAGCCCAGAATCAATATGGACAGGCATCCTTCGCCTCGCTAACGACTTTTCTTCAGGGGACAGTGAAGACCTTCACGGTGGTTCCAGTGCCTACGCCGCTCAACTGGGTGAACTTCATGGGTGCTGGCTACCTTGAGGATACCTGGCAGATTCTACCCACGCTTGAACTTCGCGCCGGCATTCGCTTTGAATCCACGAATGGCTGGAACGAGGCTCATGATCGGGCCTCCCGCTATGGGTTTACCAACGGCATCATCAACAGCACACCGTCGACTGGCGGATCTGCGCTTACGGACAATCGTGCAACATTTTTGCCGGAGCCTCGTGTGGGATTTGCGTGGAATGTCTTTGGTGACGGTAAAACCAGCCTACGCGGCGCCTTTGGGCTGCACCACTCGCTTCTCGATAATCTCGACTATCGTCTCGATCAAGCGGCCCCTTTCAATACAACGCTTTCCTATTCGAACGTGCCTATTTCAAGTCCAACAAGCGGACCGCAGGGCCTGATATCGCCCTCGAATATTCAAACTGATATTTCGACTCCGACCGTTCTGTCTTATACGCTTCGGATTGAACAGCAACTCGATAATGCAACTTCGCTGACCGTTGCCTATGTTGGCTCGCATGGATACCATCAGATCCTCTCCGAAGACCAGAACGAACCCGCGTCCGTTATCTGCTCGCCGGATAGCGGATGCCCGGCGGGAACCTCGACGGGAACCATTTATTTCCCCACTACCGTCAAGGCCAATCCGCAGGTCGCTAATACAACGTCATGGGTGTCGGGTGGGTCGAGCAACTACAACGCTCTCGAGGTCGACGTTCGCCGCAATGTTTCACATGGTCTGCAGTTTCGTGTCAACTACACCTTTGCCCGCAATCTCGATAACGGCTCAGCGTGGAATACGAGCGTTTCGGCAAATACTCCAGCCTTCGTTTCCTATCCAGGTAATCCAGGCCTTGATTATGGGCCGGCGGCAACAGACGTTCGCAATCTGGTTGCCATCAATGGCACGTATCAGTTGCCTATAGGTCGGGGGCATGCACTTTTCTCGTCCGCATCGCCGGTTGTGGATCGAGTTGTCTCGGGCTGGAGCCTAAGCACGATCGCAAGTCTTCAGAGCGGATTCCCATTCAGTCCTCAGCTTGGGTATAACCCAACCGGCTCGGGGGACACACGTAATCCTGTTCGACCGAATGTGAATCCTACGTTCACTGGGAGTCTCTATACACGAGGCAGTACCGCTGCTCGCGCTGCGCAGTTTTTCAATCCGACTGCTTTCTCTGCACCTATTTACGGCACTATCGGCAACCTGGGGCGTGACACACTCACTGGTCCCGGCTACGCTGACTGGGATCTATCGCTTGTTAAGGCTACGCAGATTAGCGAGAAGACGCGTCTCCAGTTTCGGGCAGAGTTTTTTAACGTACTCAATCATACGAACTTGCAAACCCCGAACGAGGTTGTCTACACATCTGGCCCGACGCAGGGAAGTACTGCTAATCAAACTGCAGCTGCGGTTCAAAGTCCGACCGCTGGTGTCGTTACGGCGGCCGCCACCAGCCGGCAGATTCAACTGGGACTAAAGTTTTTGTTCTAGGTTTGGGTTGAGAGTTCCATAACCAGTGACGTGTTTCTGGCTAATTCGAATGCTTACAGCTCGATCAAGACCTCGTGAAAGCATACTCAGTCTAGGCGCTCATTACGTACGCTTTATGTGTACGTCTTGCCTGAGGCTCCATCGCTTGTTAGACTCATATGAGAAATGCGTATCAACCGCCAACTCCGTTGTTGTTGTCCGTGCGACGTCGAGCAGGCGTGTCCAGTCTTACGCTAATTATTCTTCCATAACTTAAATCAACATCCTCAGCCGTATTGGTGAGATGTCACATAGTCGAATCTTTCCAGGGAGTTTCCATGGCAGCATCCGCAGTACTCACGCATCTGCAGCTTCTCGAAGCCGAGAGCATTCATATCTTGCGCGAGGTTGCGTCGGAGTTCGAGCGTCCTGTCATGCTCTACTCCATTGGCAAAGATTCTTCTGTGATGTTGCGTCTGGCGCAGAAGGCTTTTTATCCGGCGGCTATTCCGTTTCCGCTTCTGCATATCGATACCGGTTTCAAATTTCAGGAGATGATCGAGTTTCGCGATCGTATGGCTGCCGAGGTTGGAGCTAAACTCCTGGTTTGGCGCAATGAACCGGCCATTGCCGCAGGGACCAATCCCATCACGCTTGATACAAAGCGCTGCTGCGGTCTTTTGAAGACGCAGGCGCTGCTTGATGGTCTCGCGCACTATGGTTTTACCGCAGCTTTCGGCGGGGCTCGTCGCGATGAAGAAAAGTCGCGGGCGAAGGAGCGCATTTATTCTTTTCGCGACAAGGCCGGCCAGTGGGATCCAAAAAATCAACGGCCGGAGCTTTGGAATATCTATAACTCCCGCATTCATCCAGGTGAATCGATCCGTGTCTTTCCTCTCTCCAACTGGACCGAAATGGATGTCTGGCAGTACATCCTTCAAGAAGATATTCCGATCGTTGATCTTTATTTTGCAAAGGAACGCCCAATGTATGTGCGCGGTGATGCTCTACTCCCGATCGAGCAAAGTTTCGTTGCTCGCGCCGGCGAGCAGCCACAGGTGGTTCGCTCCCGGCTGCGTTCGCTTGGTTGCAGTCCTTGTACCGGCGCGATCAGGTCTGACGCAGATACTCTTCCGAAAATTATTGCCGAACTTGTTTCATTTCGTTCTTCCGAACGCGCGAATCGCGTGATTGATCACGATCAAGAAGGCTCCATGGAACTCAAGAAGCGTGAGGGGTACTTCTAAATGCCCACAGTAGATAGCGCAATCGAAGTCGAACCGGCTGGCTTTTCTTTGTCGGGCTTTCTCGCAGAGGAGCAGAATCGTGATCTGCTACGGTTCTCGACTGCCGGCTCCGTTGACGATGGTAAATCCACACTGATCGGCCGCCTACTCTACGATACGCAGAGTGTCTACGATGACCAGGTTCGTTCTATCGAAGGGAAGGGTACAACCGGTGCGGGCGTGCTGGATCTTGCGCTTCTAACGGATGGACTGCGGGCTGAACGCGAGCAGGGAATCACCATAGATGTTGCGTATCGTTATTTTTCTACGAGCAAGCGCAAGTTCATCATCGCTGATACTCCGGGCCACGAGCAGTACACCCGTAACATGGCTACCGGGGCGAGTACAGCGTCGCTTGCCATCGTGCTGGTCGATGCGCGCAAAGGTGTTCTCATACAATCCCGTCGTCATGCCTACATTACGGCGCTTCTCGGTGTGCGTCATATTGTGATTGCGGTTAATAAAATGGACTTGATCAACTACGATGAGCAAGTCTTTAATGCCATTCATGAGGACTTTACAACTTTTTTCAATCAACTCGGAGAGCTTCGGCCACCTCATCTGTACTTCATCCCTGTTAGTGCACTAGAAGGTGATAACGTTGTTCGCCGAACGGCTGCGATGCCGTGGTACGCGGGGCCTTCGCTGCTCGAACTGCTCGAGTCCGTGCCTGCAGCAGAGGCTGGCAGGGCGGATCCATTTCGATTTGTGGTGCAGCGAGTTCTCCGACCGAATCAGAACTTTCGTGGTTTTGCGGGACAAATAGCCGCTGGCACCATTCGGCCTGGCGACGCCATCATGGTTCTGCCTTCGCGTCGTACAAGCCGAGTCAGTAGCATCGTTACTTTTGATGGAGATCTTCCAGAGGCTTTTGCTCCACAATCTGTAACTCTTACTCTTACAGATGAATTGGACATCAGCCGCGGCGATCTGGTAGTCACTCCCGAATCTCCTGCCGTTACAGCGGAACGTTTTACTGCTTCATTGGTCTGGATGGACGAGCAGCCTCTCGACCTGGGGCGCCGCTATTTTCTAAAGCACACCAGCAGAAGCGTTCAAGCGCAGGTCACCTCAGTTCTACATCGTCTTGACGTGGCTACGTTGGAACGACATCCGGCCACAACTCTTATTCTGAACGGCATTGGGCTGGTCGAGATTGCATCGGTGCTGCCGCTCACTGTCGATGCCTATTCGACCAATCGCACTACCGGTAGCTTTGTCCTGATCGATCCAGTCACTAACGCTACAGTAGCTGCCGGCATGATTCGCGACTGCTCTGTCGATTTTGCCATCGATTCAACGGAGCCTGTCTCAGTAATAGAACGTACCGCTCGGTGGCATCATCAGGGTGCGCACCTCCACATCGCCGGAAGCAAATTCTTTGCTGACTCTGTAGAGCGGGCTCTCTTTTCACGCAATGCTTTCGTCGTCCGACTCTCATCCGTACCTCGCGATACACTTGCAGCCCTGACTTCCGCCGGAGTGCTTGTGATCACTCAGAGCCAGTCTGACACGCAGACGGTCACACTCAATGATCAACAGGCGATCGTAACCGTTGATGTCAATGAGCTCCTACGGATTCTTGAAGATCACAACATTCTGCATGGAGAAAGCAAGCGATGAACCGTTCGCAGATAATCGACGATCCTTCTGGACAAAGTGTGCATGAAATCGCAACAGGTTCACTCATTCCGCTCGCGAGCCTCGAACCCGCTCTCGAGTCTAAGCTCACTCACGTGCGCAGTCTTCTCGAACGGGAGCTCGCAGCCGCACCCGGAGAAAACGATGTGTGCCTTACCTGCAGTTTCCAGGCTGAGGACGTTCTTCTTCTGCATCTTGCCCGGGGTCTTCGTCCCAATATTCCAGTGTTGTTTCTCGATACGGGCTACCACTTCGCCGAGACCTACGCATACCGCGACCGCATCGCCAACGACTGGAAGTTGAACCTCATCAACCTCCTGCCTACCCGTAGTGTCGCCGAGCAGGAGGAAGAGCATGGCCTACTTCACCAAACTGCTCCTGATCGCTGTTGCGGATTGCGGAAGGTTGAGCCGCTCTTTGCTGCAGTAGCCAGTTATAAAGTTTGGCTGACAGGGTTGCGCCGCGAACAGGCGCGAAGCCGTGCGGCTCTTGAAGAAATTGCAGACTTCACACTTCCTACAGGCGAGACCGTCCGCAAGCTGAGCCCTTTCGCCGATTGGACCACGAAAGAAGTTTGGAAGTCGTGCGCTCACTATGAGATTCCCTTGCTCTCTTTGTACGAGCTTGGGTATTCCAGCATTGGGTGTGAGCCGTGCACCTCCGTTCCCAGCGATCCAGATGATCCGCGTTCCGGTCGCTGGGCTGGTCGCAAGGTCGAGTGCGGCATTCATATTCAGGCAGCGCCAACGAGCTGAACTTGCTGCTCGTCGTTCGGGAAAGAGACGCATGGAATATTCCATAGGATTTATCATCGCCGTCTTCATTGCTCTTACTGGCGTAGGCGCAGGCACTATCACCACGCCGCTGCTTATTCTCTTCCTCGGCGTGCCCGCTCCGGAGGCTGTTGCGACCGGGCTCATGTTCTCCGCCGCGGTGAAGCTTGTCCTTGTTCCTTCGCAGATCGCTCGCCGACAGGTGGCATGGCGAGTTCTCGGCTTTATGTTGCTTGGCGGACTGCCGGGTGTTCTGATCGGCTCTCTTGTGTTACGACATCTCGACATCCACGGGCCGCAGCTTCTACTCAATGGCCTGCTCGGTGGTGTCCTGGTCTTCACTGCTCTTTGGCAGATAGCTTTTTCGTTTCGTCCCGCGCGCGCCGATATTCCGCGTACCGACCGCAGCCGCTGGCTCCCGTTCCTGATGTTTCCAGTCGGCGCAGAAGTTGGCTTTTCCTCCGCCGGAGCCGGAGCTCTCGGGAGCGCCGCTCTTCTTAGCCTTACCTCACTTACCCCGGTTCAGGTTGTAGGAACGGACATCGTCTTTGGTTTTCTGCTTTCGGTCATCGGTAGCGGAGCCCACGGTTTCTTCCATGGCACCAGCTCGAGTCTTTTGCAACACCTAATCATCGGGGGATTGGCTGGAGTTGTCCTTGGAACTATGGCTGCGCGATGGATTCCTAAACGTCCACTACGCTTCGCGCTATGGGTCTGGCTTCTGATTATTGGCTCGCAGTTTATCTACACCAACGCTTTTGCTGCGTCGCACCGGTAAGCCTGCGTTGAAATTGCCTGGCTGAAGACAGTGCCGACAATATTCGAGTGGGATTCTGGCACTTTTGCTAGTGTCTTTTCCGGTGATTGATTCCTAGTATGTTTCAGTGCCCAGAGTTTTTAAGGCGCTGCTCCCAGCGTTATGCGGCCTCACACACCCCGAAGCTCACCGGGATCAAGAAAGGTAAAAGTTTATGAAGACGAGATATCTGGCAATTCTGCCCTTTCTTGCCGCCGCCTTATTGGCGCCGATAAGCCAGGCGCAAGTTCCTGTTTTCGAAATTACACCGGTACAAAGCACAATAAAGTTTTCCGTGAAGGCCTCGGTCGCTATTGAAGGCAACTTCAACAAGTGGGATGCCACACTGACGTTTACATCGCCGGAGGTAACGACAGGTGTGCTGGATATCAAGATTCAGGCAGCTTCCGTAAATACGGGTAGCGGCATGAAAGATGACAAGCTGAAAGGGAAAGACTTCTTTGACGCTTCGCAGAATCCGTTGATCACATTCAAATCAACGAAGATTATTCAGACCGGTCCGAATACCTTTGATGTGCCAGGGACGTTCACCATACGCGGAGTTTCTAAACCAGAGACCCTGACATTGACCGTCTCCGGCGTGGGAACAGGCAGCGGCACAATCAAAGGAACAATGGCCTTTGACCGCAAAGACTATGGAATGAATAGTGGAATTCCTTTCATCAAGATCGCGGACCGCGTTGAGGTAGATGTCGACCTTATAGGGAAGCGCATTAGCGGCCCCCCTCTCGCCTTGAAGAAATAGTAAGCGAATGAGACGGCTCTCTGAAGTAGAGGCTCAGCGTTAGATTCTCTGCCAATGCTGAGGCGGCTTTGTATTGCGTTTCAGGATTCTTGATTGATTGCTTTGTATGCAGTCGACTGCGACGGCGAACCAACGTGCGATGAAGATACTAACGCTGATGCAGAACGTTAGTATCTTCGTCGACTTGCGTTCGCTACGAATGTGGCGCTGGTTTTACGCAGCGGAAGCCGAGGTGGTTAGTGCCTGTCGAAGCCTCGCCTTTGCCGCGAGTTCCTACCATATATCTAGAGCAATACTGATCCGTGCAGAGGTAGGATCCGCCGCGCATGACTCGCTTGACTACGCCTCGTTCCGCAGGGTCGAAAGAGTCGTTGGGGCCGGTTGGGTTGCGGGTTACAGTGCCTGAGGCAGCTAATTGTCGGTAGTAGTCCGGGCGATACCAGTCGGAGGTCCACTGCCAGACGTTGCCGGCCATGTCATAGAGGCCGTAGCCGTTGGGAGGGAACTTCGTAACCGGCGAGGTTGCGTTAAATCCATCGTCGCTGGTGTTCTTATTGGGAAAGTGACCCTGGAAGGTGTTTGCCATGTATTTACCGTTGAGACGGAAGGAGTCGCCCCAAACATAAGGCTTGCCGGTGAGGCCACCGCGGGCCGCAAACTCCCACTCCGCTTCAGTGGGAAGACGCTTGCCCGCCCATTTTGCATACGCGCGAGCGTCGTCGTAGGAGACGTCGACGACCGGGTAATTCTCTTTGCCCTTGATGTCGCTGTTGGGGCCGTTCGGATGCCGCCAATTCGCGCCTTTGACGTAGCTCCACCATTGCAACTGGTCATTCAGCGGGACCGCTTGATCGGGCGGTGAGAAGACGACAGCGCCAGCTACGAGGTTTTCGGGCGGGGCTCCCGGAAAGTCTTCAGCTTTCGGTGTGCGCTCGGCCTCGGTGATGTAGTTGGTTGCTGCGACGAATTTTGAAAACTCCGCGTTGGTGACATCAGTCTTATCCATCCAGAATCCGTCAACATAAACGCGGTGTACTGGGCGGGAGTCTTCGGTAGCTTTCATGCCAACATGGTCGTGTTCCATGTCCGGAGGGTTTTGTGCGCCCATAGAAAATTCGCCGCCGGGTATCCATGCCATGCCTACCTGGGCTTTGCCCTGTGGCACCGTTTTATTGGGAATGGTAGGGGCAAATACTACCCCGGTCGTCGGGACCATCGCGGGTGGTGCTGGCGCCGCAATCGCGGGCGGGGTCATTGAAGGTAATGCGGAGGCTGCGGAAGCGGTTCCGGTCTGAGAGAGCTTCAGAATGGTAACGCCGGCCACAACAATAATGAATAAAGCTACGAATGCCCACACAAGTGGGTTGTATTTTCTCGAACGAGCCGTCTTCTTGGGTCTTGAAGGCCTTGACATCAAACTCCTCCGGGTAGCGTCAGCAGATGACCTTCATCGTCGCTAGTAATCGCTGAACAGGCGACGGTTCTTGCAGTTCCAAAGATACTACTTCCCGTAGGTTTTGGGCCGAAGAAGTGAGCTGTACCAACGGGCGGTCCGTCGGTACAGCTTCTTATCTAGGATAGTCATCACCGAATTGTAGGGACCGCGAAAGCGACCAGACAGACTAGCCGTGGCTTAGATATCCCATGCCCGCTAAAACGCCGCGCATGTAAGCGAAGCTGCTGATAACGCCAGGCATTGGATCGTCAGCATGGACCTCGTACTCCAGGTCGACAAAGCCTTTGTAGTTGATTTTGATAAGTGCTTCGAAGATCCCGCGTACGGGCATGATGCCGTCTCCAACAGCAACCTGACTTTCCTTACTTTGGAAGTTCGTCAGGTCTTTCATGTGGACGTCGAACAACCGTGGACCTGCTTCGTGGATGGCCTGAACTACATCTGTTCCGGCGCGAACGGTATGGCCGACGTCGATGCAGCATCCAATGCGCGGATCCATATTCTGCACTGCCTTCAAGATGTCGAGCGGAGAATGCCACAATTTATCCTCCGGTCCGTGGTTGTGGATTGCGATGCGGATGTCATACTCCTTCACGAATTTTTCGACGTGAGGAAGGGATTCGGGTGTGGGATCGCCTGCGACGATCACCGAGATGCCAGCTCGTTTGCAGTATTCGAACTTGCTGCGAATATCGGCGTCATCATCTTTTGAGAGGTAGATGGTTCCGGCGGCGTGGACCTTGATGCCTGCAGCCGCGTAGTCCGCTAGCGCTTTGGCCTCTTCGGACGGGTCCATTGGGAGATGATCTTTCGTGTCCTTTACGTTTAGATCGGTGACGTTGAGTTGCTTCATGAAGCCGATCATCTGAGCGCGGCTAAAGTTGCGGAAGGTGTAGCTGGCCAGACCTAGCTGGATGGGCGATGGAGCTCCAGTTGCCTGTGATGGCTGCTGCGCCAGTAATGGAAGACCACTCGATGTGGCGCACGCGGCTGCAAGGAGTGCGCCAGATTGAACAAAGTTGCGACGGGTCAGTGTATTTTTCATGAGGTATCGTGGCTCGAACTTTCTTGATTAAGAGTTATTGCCCTTGGGACTGCTTTAGTAAGCCAGCCCTGGCCGATAGTCGCAGTGATGATTGCTCGGAAAGCGTCTGCAGAATGCACGAGTGAACGCTAGATGTGCGGTGCCCAACCTTTTTCGTATTCGCGGCCCCACAACTTCATCGCGTCTGCGTCATGCAGGACTTTCCCATTTTGCGTGTCGAGTTGCAGTTCACGGTTTACCTCCCACGCGACGTTGGAGAGTTGAAGCATGGTAACCGCGACGTTTCCTATTGATACGGGCGCGTTGAGTTTTTCACCTTTGCGGATGCCTGCGATGAAGTTCGCGAAGTGGAGGTCGGTCATAGAATCTCGACCGGTGAGATCCGAGGAAGAGGTCTCTTTGCCTGTCTTGAACTCGCTGGTCTTGTTGCCCTTGAGGTCGTAGATTTCGTAGCCGTCGCGATCGACGAGTACTGCACCTGTGGTTCCCATGATGGTCGATCCGCGGTCGCGGTTGTAGTACTTCATGCCGTTGCAGCTCTTGCCTTCCCAGGTGATCATCTTGTCTTCGTAGCCGAAGCTGGTGACGAGTGTGTCATAGAACTGCCAATCGTCTTTGAACTGGTAGCGACCACCTGTTGAGGTGATGCGGTTAGGAAAGTCGACTCCGAGCGCCCAGCGGCAAACGTCGACCTCATGCGTGCCGTTGTTGAGCGTCTCGCCGGTGCCGTAGATCCTAAGCCAATGCCAGTTGTAGGGCTGTATGTTGTCCTTGTAGGGTCTGCGGGGCACAGGCCCCTGCCATAGGTCCCAATCGAGTTGGGGTGGAACGGGTACTTCTTTGCCGGTACCCATTGATTTTCTGATGTTGCTGTACCAGGCTTTTGCGAAGTACGCCCTGCCGATGAGGCCGTTGTGGATCTTGTCTACAATTTCGATGGTGTGAGGAGAGGATCGTTGCTGCGTGCCCATCTGCACCAGCTTTTGATACTTCTGCTGCGCCTCGACAAGGAGCGCGCCCTCGGCGGGATTGTGGCTGCATGGCTTTTCAACGTAGACGTGCTTGCCAGCCTGGAGTGCGGCGATGGCCATTGGGGTGTGCCAGTGATCAGGGGTTGCGATCGTGATGGCGTCGACGTTCTTCTGCTGCAGAACATGGCGAAAGTCTTTTTCGGTCGCAGGAGCGTAACCCATCTCCTTCTGAACGTTGCCTGCAAACTTTTTGAGGATGTCGCTTTCGACATCGCAGACGTAGGTGATTTGCGCGGTGTCCTTGTTTGCTTTGAGCGCCGATAGGTGGGCGTACGCGCGGGAGTTGAGACCGATGACGGCGAAGTTTACGCGATCGTTGGAGCCAAGTATTTGAGCGTAACTCTTCGCCGTAGATCCAACGGCAAGACCTGCAGCTCCTACTGCAAATGTGTCAAGAAACTCACGTCTGGTAATCATTTTCTCTCCTTCAAAATTTGTGGGAAGCAGGTCGAGGTTCGCTTTGTTTTTTGTTAGTGAAAGAGCGCACTATAGGGGAGTCAAAGTCTCGAGAGTTTCCGGTCATTCGCTATAGCTAGAAAGTCCCTGAGTTTATGAGGGCCTGCTTCATGCCTTCCCAACTGGTTCGTGTGGAGGCTTCCGGCGTGCCACCGCCGCGCCAGTGGGTTTCGAGGCTGACGGCGTCATGGAAGCCGGCCTGTTTGAGAGCCCGGAACTGGGCCGTCCAGTCGACGTAGCCTTTGTCGACTGGAGACCATACGATCTTGCCTGAGGCGTCTTTGATAGCGTTCTTGCAGTGGCAATGGTGGATGCGATTTTTCGGCAACGCATCCCATCCGGCGGGGAAGGCGTCGAGTTCGCCGCGCATGACTGCATTTCCCGGATCCCAATTAAGTGCGAAGTGTGGAGACTGTACGGCGGCGAGTGTTTTGGCGGCTTCGCGGCCAGTCGCGGTATTGCAGGCGAACTCGTTTTCAATGAGGAGAAGAAGGCCCTGTTGGCCGACGACCTCTGCTGTGGCGCGAAGTTTTTCGTTAATGGCCGCGCGATAGGGAGCTACATCATCGAGTCGCCAGAAGTCGAAGCAGCGAATCTTGTCGGTCTTGAACTGCTTGGCCAGCGAGATGCTGCGGGCTAGAACCTCATCCTGCTGCTTGTAGGCGACCTCGGCGGCGCCATGCATGTCTTCTTTGGAGCCGTACTGTGACTTGGGAGCACCGGGCCAATCGACTTTGAAGAGGGGACTTGCGATGTCGGTGACCTGCAGGTTGTATTTGGCAAGGATTTTCTGTGCTTCTGCAATCTCGGCATCTGAGGCGGCCTGGAGATTTTTGCTCCATATCTCTCGAAGTTCGACGTAATGCAGACCGAAGTCATTCGCTATCACGGAACAAGCGTGATCGAAATCCTGGGAGATTTCGTCGGAGATGACGGCGATCTTGAACGGCGAACCTGCGGCCCACGCGCGAATAGGCAAAGAGAGTGAGGCAACTGTAGCCGCCGCACCTCCTACGAACAGTCGCCTGGAAATATCCTTCATGTGGAACTCCTCTTTTCTTCTCTGCACGTTTGACGTGCTAGGTGTACAGAAAGACGATTCTTCGTCTCACAACTTGTGTTGCTCGGGAACTGCGAACGATGCGCCCTCCTCGGATTGTGAGATGGGCGCATCGGAATATGCCAGGCTTTGTTAGAAAGTTATCTTGGCGGACGCCTGTAGGACGCGTGGACCACCGACGCCATTGACATTGCCAACGCCACTGCCCAGGGTGGAGGTGATTTTGCCAAACGAACCGGAACCGAAGGTTGTCCCAGGCAGACCGAATGCGGGAGTGTTGGTGAGGTTGAAGGCATCGGCGCGAACTTCAAGCGCTGCCTCGCGGAAGATGGCGAAGGTTTTGAAGAGTGATAGGTTGTCCGAGAAGTAGCCCGGACCGCGGAATTGATTGCGTTGCGTATTGCCGACTAAGCAAGGACCAGGGGATACGCAACCAGCGAGTCTGGTGATGCTGAAGCTTGTCGGATCGAACCACTGTGTGTTGGCCGCTCGGCTGACGTTATGAAGAACGTGGTAGGGCGCAATCTGATCGACGGTTTGGGTTGTTCCTGGCGTTGCACTCGTGGTTGTGAGGGTAAATGGCAGGCCAGAGAGCGCAGACAAGATGACAGATGTCCGCCATCCTCCCAGTACGAACGCGCCGACGCCTGAGTTGAAGTAACGGTGACCACGTCCAGCCGGCAGGTCCCATGTGAGGGTCTGCTCGAAGTTGAGCCCGCGATCGAAGTCTGCGACGGTGTAGTTGCGGCGGAAGTCGTTATAGAAGAGCAGAGCTCCATCCTGAGCGCCTGTCTGATAGTTTTGCGCCTTGCCCCATGTGATCGCAGTGCTAAAGGCGAGCCCTTTGTTAAAGCGGCGATTGAGTTGCGCTTGCAATGACTGGTAGTTGGTAGAAAAACCCATAAAAAATTGTGTTACGGAAGCAGTCTTGCCGAAGGCTATGTTGAGAGGATCAAATGTTCCGCTTTGCCCGTAGACGCTGGGTACATTGATGTTCTGCGCGACATCAATTCGTGTGCCGTGGTTGGCGACATAGGCGATTTGAAAGGAGGTGTTATTGGATAGGGCCTGCTCAATAGCCACGTTCCAGGAGGAGACGTAGGCATTCTTGAAGTTGAGGGGAATATAGAGGTTACCGAGACTGTTGAGAAAGGTGTTTCCCGTTGCTGTAATCGTTCCATTGGCCGAGATAGGAACTGGAGGGGTAGGAGGAATACCGCTTACGAAGTTGACTGCCGCGGGATTAGATGAGGAGAGAACCGCGGCACCATATGTGGGCACGTTCGTATAGTCCGTGCTCGTCTTGATGGGGTAGTTGTAGGCGTAGGAGTTATCCACGAAGGGGACGTAACTAACTCCGAAACCGGCTCGAAGTACAGTTGACTCCGTCGCGCGGTAGGACGCTCCGAGCCTTGGAGCGAAGTTGTTGTAGTCGGTTTTCATGCCGATGTTGGAAGGATTTCCGGCTATGCCGGCGATAATCAACTGATTAGTCGCTGGGTTGTATTCCGAGAAGCCTCCGGCCACGCGCGGTGTGGCGGGCGGATAAAGCTCATAGCGTAGACCGACGTCCACGGTTAGCTTGGATGTGGCTTGCCACTTGTCGGAGACAAAGAAAAAGAGCCATGTTTGCCGGTAACATGGGAACGTACTGTTGGTGTCCTGGCCGACCTGGTACGGAGTGTCGAAGAGGATGCTGGCGATATCGTTAGCCTGTCCCTTGGTCGCAGCGCCTGGGGCCGAGGTCTGGTTTTCACTGAAATAAAAAGTTCCGGCAGCTGCGTTGATGTTTCCTTGCAGAAGGTCGTCTCGAATACGGCGGATGTCGGCGCCTGCCTTCAGTGCATGATTGCCGATGATCTTCGTCCAGTTGTTCGCGAAGTCGATGTTTGACTCTGCGCGTAGCCACGGCAGCGATTGGGAGTAACCGATGAGCGGATTCCCTGTGCCATTCTCGCCGTTGCCTGCAAAGTTACTCACTTGAAAGGCGACTTGTCCGCTGTCAATTGAACTCAGATTCGTGCCTGGGATACCGAGGGTCTTGGCGTCTGTCGATCCAAAATCTGACTGTTCTGCTGAGTTACGTAGGTGGGCTACACCGACACGCGCTTCGGTAAACAAGGTTGGCGAAAAGACGTGATCGTAGTTGCCGCCGGTGCTGTAAGCGGTTGCTGTTCCGGTCGCTTCGAAGCCTCCACCGGTGGGGCCTCCGTAGAAGGATCCGAATAGAGGTGCCTGGAAGGTATTAATTTGCTGGTGACTGAAACGGCCACTCAGGTGGTCCTTTTGAGTGATCGTCCAGTCTCCCTTGATGTCGTAGCTAATGGCATCTTTATGGAAGGGGGAGTTCTGCTGAAAGTTATTGGAGGTAGCTCCACGAATGTAGGCTGCTGAAGCAAGATTTTGCTGTGGGTTTCTCGCGATGGCGTCTAGATCCTGTAGGACGGTCAACCCAATATTGCTGTCGTTCTCAGGAGTCATAACTCGGCTTAAGGGGATGAGGTTTCCAGCGAACGGCGTACGACCCTTGCCGCAGTTAGCAGGTGTTGGGCCGCCCTGACAATCCGCTACATCTCCAGTCTTCGGATCGTAGACCTGGCCGCTGTAGCCACTTAAGTTGATGTTTCCGTTCGTAACGTTGTAGTAGGGGATCGTCGTGGTTACGGTGGACGACTCGTGATCAGAGGTGCGCAGGAAATCGCCGAAGAAGAAGAGTTTATTTTTGATAATCGGACCGCCGATCGAAGCGCCGGTGTAGTTGTAGACGAGGCGTCCGTTGGGGCCACTGGCGAAGTAGTTGCGAGCATTGACTCCGTTGTTCTCCATGTTCTGAAAGACAGATCCATGGAACTGGTTCGTTCCTGACTTGAGGGTCAGGTTGACTACGGTGCCGACCGCACGGCCGAACTCTGCTTCGAAGTTGTTTGTCGTGATGTCTACGTTCTGGATCGAGGCTGCAGGGGGAACGAGAATGATGTGAATGCCGGTGCGCTGGTCGTCATCGATACCTTCAATCTGGTACAGATTCACATAGGAGGATTGCCCGTTCGCGTTGACAGAGAGATCGTTGTTGGCGTTAAAGAACTGCGAGTTGTTGAAGACGACGGGTGACATGCCGGGAACGGTATTGAGTAAGGACTGGAAGCTGTTCCCACTACTAAGGGGAAGGTTGGCGATCTGGTGCTGTTCAAGTGTGGTCGAGATGTCGGCGCGATCGGTCTGAAGCAGAGCGGGCGCTGCGGTGACGAGGACGGTTTCGGAGAGACTGCCCGGGACGAGATCGACGTCAACACGGGTGGAGGTGTTGACGAGAAGGTCGATGTTCTGGTGAGTGTCCTTTTTGAACCCGTTTGCTTCGGTAGTAATGCTGTAGGTTCCAGGCGGAAGATCGGGGAGAGTGTAGTTGCCGCTCTCGTTGGTTATCGATTCGTGAGTTGCTCCGGTGGCTGTATCTGTCACTGTGACCTTTGCGCCGGATACAGTTGCGCCACTCGCGTCTGTGATCGTGCCAAGCAGCGTTGCATTCACTGCCTGAGCAAAGAGTGAAGGCGACAGAGTGAGGATGAGAAGCGGGATGATGTTTCTTAGCGCTTTGAGCGAGATCACGTGGAACCTCCGAAGATGCGACAAATTCAGGCCCAAACTTTTTATTGTTTGAAGAGCGAACGAACGCTACCAGCGACGACATGGCTCAGTCAAGAAAATAAAGAATGTCTTGTCGGCGTCCTAATCGTTTAAATGGAGGGTTATTAAAGTGACGGGTATTGGGAGTTGTGCAGAGTTTTACGGTTTCGGCGAAGGAGAGCCAAGTGGCGGTTGGAGGGACCGATCATCAAGGCGATGAAGCAGAGGGCTAGGATCGAGTGTTCGAGGGAGGCGCCGAAGAACTGCCAGAGAGGAGCTTGCGGCCCGGGATAGTTCGAAGAGAAGAGGAAAAGAAGCATCATGGTCAGACCTCCGAGGCTGGCCCATCGGACCAGGATGCCAGTGATGAGGCTGATCGCTATGAATAGTTCGGACATGCTAACTATTGAGCCGAAGATGACAGCGTGAGGGAGGATGAGCTTTTGAAGGAAGGGTCGCATGAAGGGATAGCAGCCCTGGTCGATGAATTGACCGATGTATGTTGCCATGCCGCCCCAGATGAACTTCGTACTGGTCAGCTTGTACTCAGCGAAGATGAGGAAGAAGATGCCGATCGAGATGCGGAGAAAGGTGAGCGCCTTCGACTGTTGCTCGGAGGCGCTCATTTTGATTTTTGTTGAGCGATATGGGCGGCGCGGACATCGGAGGCTGTGAAGACGGAGAGGAAGGGGACGCCGGGGATGGTGGCTTCGATGTAGGCGCGGCCACCTTGTTCGCGGTCGACCAGACAGAGCACTCCCGCGACGATCATGCCGGCTTCGCGCGTGGCTTCGATGGCGGTGATGGTAGAGCCACCGGTAGTGCAGACGTCGTCGACGATGACGACCGAAGCGCCAGGCTTCAGGAAGCCTTCGATGCGGCGGCCGGTGCCGTGAGTCTTTTCTGCTTTGCGAACGAGGAAGCCGTGGATCAGGCTGGGTGGCGGGCCGGGGTCTTCGTCACCGAATTGGAGGACGCTGGAGAGTTCGAGGATCTCGGTGTGGTCGGCGAGGGCCCAGGCGCTGGCGCTGGCGACGTTGGAGACGAGCGGGTCGGCGCCCATGGTGAGGCCGCCTACGGCTTCGATCTTTTCAGGATTGGGGATGTGGTCGCGGATGAGGTCGTAGAGGACCAAGCCGGAGAGGCGGCCGCCTTCAGCGTGCAAGGTGGTGATGCGGCAGTCGATGTAGTAGTCGGACTTCTGGCCGCTGGCGAGGGTGAAGTCACCTAGTTTGAAGGAGTGAGTTGCGATGAGGTTGAGGAGGGCGGTTTTATTGTCGGTCGGCATGGTTCTTATCGTCTCCAGCGCGAGGGGTCCCCCCCTACTACCTGCGCGTAAATTGCATCGAATCAACAGTTTACGTAGAATGTACCCACGCAAAATCGTCATAATAAAAGACTTGCAACCAAATTCGTCATAACAAAGACGTTAGTGGAAAAGGGCCAACCGGTTTCACGGGAAGGACAATTTTTGTCTCCTATTTTCTAGTGTAACTGGTCGGGTGAAGCTCATACGCC
This sequence comes from uncultured Acidobacteriaceae bacterium, assembly GCA_963771625.1. Taxonomy (GTDB): domain Bacteria; phylum Acidobacteriota; class Terriglobia; order Terriglobales; family Acidobacteriaceae; genus Edaphobacter. The sequence continues at coordinate 12,339 of CAVYUE010000012.1, read as the reverse complement.
AACGGATTATGCACCATTGGCGCGGGGATTTTGCATTTGGGGGCTTGACATGCAAATTTGCTGATGTTTTTTAATGGATTCTTTTTCAAGGGGCGGGATGGTTACGAAACTGGATGAACAGTTACAGCCAAGCTGAGGACAAACGCAGCTTCCTTCGCTTCGCTGCGGAATGACAACAAAAGTGCGGGCAACTGCAACAGCAACTACAGGGGATCCTTCGCTGCGCGCAGGATGACGACATAATCGCTCAGGGATGACGGCATAGTCGTTGAGGATGACGATTAGTTAGGTCTATTGCTTTAGAAGCTAGTGGCAGTATCGGCGGTTCTTATTGCTTTGGGAAATTGCGAGACGCTGGAAGCCTCGGGAGGCTGTCTTAGTGGGAGAGCTTGTCGAGGTGGCGGTAGCCGCCGGTGGCGATGAAGGCGGTGAGGAAGATGGTGAAGTTGTAGCTGGCGTGGATGAGAGTCGATGCCATGACTGAGCGGAGGCGGATGCGGACTGCGCTGAGGATGAGCGAGACACAAAAGAGGAGGAGCAGAACGGGCCAAGTAAATGCTGTTTGCTGGCCATGTAGCGCGGCGAAGAGGATGCTGGTGAGAACGGACGAGAAGATGAGGCCGGGCAGGGTGATTTTGTTTGTGGAATGCCAGAGTTCGCGGGCGGCGGGGGTACGGGGGAGCGAGAGCCAGTCATAGGCGATGGCGAAGGCGGGGAGGAGAAAACCGCGGAAGAGGACTTCTTCGAAGAGTGGTGCGAGGAAGATGCCGAAGATGGTGACGAGCCAGACGTCGGATGGGGTGCGGAAGAAGTCGTCCATGGGGATCTCTTTGGGCATGGAGATCAGGGTGGATATGGCCTGGACGGCAAAAGAGAGGACGAGGCCGATGGGAATGAGTCTGAGCGCGTTGCGGCGGGCGGCGTCGGGGTTGGCTTCGATTCCGATGGGGAAGGAGCGCTTCCAGAGAAGAGGGAACAAGAACCAGGAGACGGTAAGGGTGAGGATGTAACTGACGGCTTCGGAGGCGATGAGAAGCTTGGGCGAGATGGAGGCCTTTGCTGCAGCAACAGTGGCGTGCGCGAGGCCGAACGGAATGAGTTGGGTGAGGAAGAGGATGAATCCCGCGATGGCGAGGAAGAGGAGCGCGTGTCCGAGGTTGGGGATTCGGGTAGGCGGCTCGTCCGGGAGGGAGTTGGGGGTGTTGTCCATGGGGGGCTGAAGGATGGCTTCGCCCTCTGGGAGGATGACATGGACCGCGGGAACGTCCTGCTGGCTTCGAGTTTGTAAGTTGGCGGGGTTCGGAGTGAGATCGCTCATGCTTTTTTCGTGCGCCGAGTCGGCTTTTTGGCGGATGCTTTCTTACTTCCAGAATCTTTCGGTGAAGATGCTTTGCCTATTGTGGACTTTTTTGTGGCTTTTGGTGCAGATCTTTCTTCGGGCCTGGTGGCACTGGCTTTGGCCATGCCGGTTTTCTTTTCGGGCGCGATGAACTTGCCACGCGACTCCTTCTTTTTGTCGGGGGCAGCGGCGATGCTGAGGGGCTGAGGCCCGGCGTGGCTGGTGCCGTTGCGGCTGGCGAAGTTGGAGGCGTGGGAGGCGTAGTAGCGGGCGAGGAAGCTGCCGGTGTGGGAGGCGGCGACGGTGGCGATCTGCTCGGGCGTGCCGTGGGCGATGATGCGGCCGCCGCCTTCGCCGCCCTCGGGGCCCATGTCGAGGATGTAGTCGGCGTTGCGGATGATGTCGAGGTTGTGCTCGATGATGATGACGGTGTTGCCGAGGTCGGTGAGGCGGTGGAGGACTTCGAGGAGCTTGCGGACGTCGTCGAAGTGGAGGCCGGTGGTGGGCTCGTCGAGGAGGTAGAGGGTGCGGCCGGTCTGGCGCTTGGAGAGCTCGCGGGCGAGCTTCATGCGCTGGGCTTCGCCGCCGGAGAGGGTGGTGGCGGATTGGCCGAGGTGGATGTAGCCGAGGCCTACGTCGACGAGGGTTTGGAGTTTGATGTTGACGGTGGGGATGTCTTTGAGGATGGGGACCGCGTCGGCGATGGGGAGGTCGAGGAGGTCGGCGATGGAGTAGCCGTTGAACTTTACGGAGAGGGTTTCCTGATTGTAACGACGTCCGTTACATACTTCGCAGAGGACGTAGACGTCGGGCAGGAAGTTCATCTCGATGCGGCGCTGGCCTTCGCCCTGGCAGGCTTCGCAGCGTCCGCCTTGCACGTTGAAGGAGAAGCGGCCGGGCTTGTAGCCGCGCTCGCGGGACTCGGGGAGCATGGCGAAGAGGTCGCGGATGGCGGTGAAGACGCCGGTGTAGGTTGCAGGATTGCTGCGCGGGGTGCGGCCGATCGGGGACTGGTCGATTTGGATTACTTTGTCGAGCTGATCGATGCCGATGACTTTGCCGTGCTGGCCGGGCTCTTCGCGGGAGCCGTAGAGTTCTTTGGCGAGGGAGCGGTAGAGGATGTCGTTGACGAGGGTGGATTTGCCGCTGCCGCTGACGCCGGTGATGACGGTCATGACGCCGAGAGGGAAGTGGGCGGTGACGTTTTGCAGGTTGTGGGAGTGGGCGTCTTCGACGGTGACCCAGTTGCCGGTGAGTTCGCGTGGTTCGGCGCGGGCTACGATTTCGATTTTGCCGGCGAGGTACTGGCCGGTGATGGACGCTGGGTTGTCCATGATTTGTTGCGGGGTGCCGTCGGCGATGAGGATAGCCGCCGTTTTTTCCTGCGCCGGGGCCGAGGTCGAGGACGTAGTCGGCTTTGCGGATGGTGTCTTCGTCGTGCTCGACGACGAGGACGGTGTTGCCGAGGTCGCGGAGGTCTTCGAGGGCGTTGATGAGGCGCTGGTTGTCGCGCTGGTGGAGGCCGATGGAGGGCTCGTCGAGGACGTAGAGGACGCCGCGGAGTTTGGAGCCGATCTGGGTGGCGAGGCGGATGCGCTGGCCTTCGCCGCCGGAGAGTGTGGCGGCGCTGCGGTCGAGCGCGAGGTAGCCGAGGCCGACGGCGTTGAGGAATTCGAGGCGCTCGATGATCTCGCGCTGGAGGCGGTCGGCGATGATGCGGTCGCGGCCGACGAAGTTCATGTTGCGGGCGGCGGTGAGGGCGCGCTCGAGGGGGAGGGCGGTGAAGTCGGCGATGGATGCGCCGTTGACGGTGACGGCGAGGGATTCGGGGCGGAGGCGGCGGCCTTTGCAGACGGGGCAGAGGGTCGCGGACATGTACTGCATCATGTACTCGCGGTAGCCCTCGGATTTGGTGTCTTCGAGGTTGGAGCGGAGGTAGTCGAAGATGCCGTGGAAGCCGGTGCGGCCGGCTTCGGAGCGGGGTGGGCCGTAGAGGAAGAGGTTTTGCTGCTCGGTGGTGAGGTCTTCGAAGGGCCGCTTGATGTCGATCTTGTATTTTTCGGCGAAGAGCTTGATGAGGCGGAGGAGGTAGGCGGAGCCGCTGCCGGGGCCCATGGCGCCGTCGAGGAGGGGCTTGGACCAGTCGGTGATGGTCTTGGCGGGGTCGAAGTCGTAGATGCTGCCGAGGCCGTGGCAGTTGGGGCAGGCGCCGTAGTTGGAGTTGAAGGAGAAGCTGCGGGGCTCGAGGCGGGGGACGTTGATGCCGCAGTCGGGGCAGGCCATGGAGGAGGAGTAGAGGGTCTCGTCCATGCCGTGGATGGCGATGAGGACGAGGCCGTTGGCCATTTGCAGGGCTTTGGTGACGCTGGTTTCGAGGCGGCGGGTGTCGTATTTGGGGGCGACGTTGGCGTTAGGCCGGCGGTTGGTGTTGTCGGAGGGGAGCGGCTTGAGGATGATGCGGTCGACGACGGCTTCGATGGTGTGGTTCTTGCGCTTTTCGAGGCGCATGCCTTCGGTGAGTTCGGTCATCTCGCCGTCGATGCGGGCGCGGAAGCCTTGCTGGTCGAGGGCTTCGAGCTCTTCGCGGAACTCGCCTTTGCGGCCACGGACGATGGGGGCGTAGACGGTGATGCGCTCGCCGGGAGAGAGGGCGGCGATGCGTTCGACGATCTGCTCGGCGGACTGGCGGGTGATGGGGCGGTGGCAGTTGGGGCAGTGGGGCTGGCCTACGCTGGCGTAGAGGAGGCGGAGGTAGTCGTAGATCTCGGTGATGGTGCCGACGGTGGAGCGGGGGCTGCGGCTGGTGGTTTTTTGCTCGATGGAGATGGCGGGGGAGAGGCCGTCGATGGCGTCGACGTCGGGGCGCTCCATCTGGTCTAAGAATTGTCTCGCGTAGGCCGATAAGGTTTCTACGTAGCGGCGTTGGCCTTCGGCGTAGATGGTGTCGAAGGCGAGGGAGGATTTTCCGGAGCCGGAGAGGCCGGTGACCACGGTGAGGGTGTTGCGCGGAATGCTGACGTCGACATTGCGGAGATTGTGCTGTCGAGCGCCGCGGACGGTGATGTGTGTTATGCCCATGAGAGATAGAAGGCGGTGTTCGGCCAAGTCTCTAGAATACGGCATTTCGAGGGGGAAGGATTGGATGGGGTGCGGTAGGCGGTTTTGACCGAGGCAACCCCGTAAGGGGAAAAGCGTATCCGAATGAGCAATAGACTCAACTTTCGAGTCATTGTAATAGCCCAAAGGTTTGTAACAATAGCCACGGCGTGAATGTCTGATCGCGGGCGAAGTTGTCCAGCGACTTGTGAATTTAGGAGTGGGTGTGAATTCGTCGATTATGTTGGTCTGTGCAGTGTTGGCTTCGTTAGCGGTGGGTGTTCTGGTGGCCTACGGAGTTTGTATTGCAATGTTTGGGATCTTTCAGATGCATGCCCGGCAGGTGGCAGGGAATGTAGCCCGGCGTGTTTCAACTACGGCACAAGTACTCAAAGGCTAGGCTTTCGTCCGGTGGGACCGAATAGCTGTTGCGTCTAGTTGCTAAACTGAAGATTTATTAGGGCGGGGTCTGGGTCTGCTGTTGCTGCTGACGCATGCGTTGCAGCTGCTCGTAGATCTGCTGCGGCGTCTTGACTCCATTGGGAGAGTCGGGTTGGGAGGCGTCGGTGGGCGTTGTTCCGGTTGACGAGGGCGCTGGAGCTATTGGAACGGTGGTCCTGCTGCCTGGAGGTAGCGCTGCGGCAGGTTGTTCAGGCTCGGGAGCAGGCTCCTGCTGTTCGGAGGGTTCGTCAAAGGCGGCTGCGTTTGGATTGGGGGGAGTTGCGCCACCCTGACGCGGCGTCAGGATGAGTTCGGCAGAAGCGGAGCCGTCTTGATGAGTAAGAAGAATGTTGCTGCCGGTGCCATCGAGCAGCTCGGCCAGGATTTGTGAGAGAGGCGCGGGTCCGTACTGGCCGAAGACACGCTCATCGGTGACACCACCAGTGATCTTGACTCCTGTAATGCTGCAGATCTGACGGAGAATTTGGTTAAGGCTGGAGTTGTCTGCAGAGACGGTGAGGATGTCGTTCGCGTAGGTTACCTGGGCGTGCTGTGGCGGTCGCTGTGACGGCGTAAGAGGAATATCCGGCGCGGTGGTGGGCGGTGTCGCGGGGAGAGTTGATGCGACTTGAACTCCTGCGCCCGGTTTGGCCTGAGGAACCGGGGTTGATTGCGCTGCAAGTAATGTCGAGAGCGTAAAGCCTGCGGCGATAAGGAATCGGATTGGCGCGGGGCTTTGCATGTGGTTGTAGGACGTGTCGTGGCCGAGGAAGGTAACCTGGGCACGCTGACCAGACCAGTTTATCGCGGAAATGGTGAGGCTGGTATCTGCGTGATCTGGCGGGCGATTGAGGCGGGTCGTTAGATCCGCTTAGTGCGGAGGTTTGTACTAGACTGGCAGTGGCCTTCGAAGAGTCCTGCTTGCAGTTGTTGGGCGGGACCAGAGGCCGTGGCGGGCTAGATTATGAAGAGACTCAGGATCGGGTTGCTGGCGGTGGGGTTGCTTGTCGTGGGGATGAGTCGAGCTGAGGTGTGTACAACACAGTCGCAGATGACGCCAGTAGACCGGGACGCTTTGGCGGTGGCGGCGCGTGATCTGGCGGCGAAGGTTCAGGCGAATGATGTGAGTGGACTACGTGCGGCGACTGTGTCCGAATACGCCAAGGACTTCGGCGGCATTGGCGAGGTGGTTGGTACAACAGCTGCGCGGGTGAAGGGCGGCACGCTGAAGGTAGAACAGGTTTATTTACTGGATGGAACACAGTTGAAGCGTGGCGCGAATGGTGCAGCGCCGGACGCACAGTTTTTTTGTTCGCTGAACAAGTCTGTTGCTGAGGCGGATTTTCTCATTCCCGGGCTGGCACCTGGCCGGTATGGATTTGTGATTGTGGACGTGCCGGACGGTAGCTCGCCGTGGCGGTTGTCGTTTCTGTTACGTCAGGATCAAGGACAGTGGCAGATGGCAGGGTTTTATCCAAAGCCGCTGTTGGCGGCAGGCCATGATGGACTATGGTACTGGACGCAGGCGCGGACGATGTCGGCTCATAATGAGCGTTGGAATGCATGGCTTTACTACCAGCAGGCCGAGAGCCTGCTGCGGCCGACGAACTTCATCCAAAGCACGCATCTCGAAAAACTGAAGACCGAGGAGACGGCTGCAGCGCCGCCGGCTTTGTCGGAGGGCGTGAGCGCGGAGGCGCCTTTGGTGGTGAAGGGACCAGATGGTGTGGAGTATCACTTTACTGCGCTAGGAGTGGATGATTCTTTGGCGAAGGAAAAGATCGACTTGACGGCGCATCTCAAGGTAGATCAGATCGGCGATCCGGCAGCGGCGCGTAAACGTAATACAGATGCGATGGTGGCGTTGCTTGCAGCGTATCCGGAGATGCAAGAAGCCGTTTCATGGAGTATGGATCTTTGCCGAGGTGCCAGGTCAGAATCCGTTTGTCACGGAGCAGGCGATGAGCGAGATTCACTAGTGCCAGCAGCGTTTTGATCTTCTGATGAGAGTTTGATCGGGTAATGCTATCTTGAGAATCGTTTCCGCAGGACGATAAGGCAATGGAACGAAGACTCACTCCCAGAGTCGAAACTGGCACTCTATTGAATAGATGAGAAAAGAGAACCATGACAAAGATCAATAAGACACTGAGTCAGGCAATTCAGGAACGTCGAGCGACACCGAGCTTTGATGGGGCGCCAATTCCTGCGGAAGATCTGCGACAGATTCTGGATGCGGGGCTGCATGCGCCCAGCGGGTATAACTTGCAGCCATGGCGTTTTGTAGTGGTTCAGTCGGCGGAGCAGAAGAAGAAGCTGCGGGCGGCGAGCTATAACCAGGGCAAGGTGGAGGAGGCGTCTGCTGTGATCGTGGCGTGTGGTGATGCGGATGGGTGGCGAAAGGACCTGGATCTGGTGCTGGATAAGGGCAGGAAGGGTGGGATGCCGGAGAGCTATGCGGCGCAGGCACAGAGTAGTGTTCCGAACTACATGTCGAGCTTCAGCAGTGGGCAGATGCAGGGATGGTTGAACAAGCAAGTGATGCTGGCGTTTACGCACATGTTACTCATGGCGGAGGTGATGGGTTATGACACCGCGCCGATGGAGGGGTTCGAGCAGGACAAGGTACATGAGGTGCTGCGGCTTCCGCTGAGCTATTGGGTGGTTGCGCTGCTTGCGATTGGCCATGCGAAAGGGCCGGATAAGTTCGATGGCGGGCGATTCGACATTGGACATACGGTGTTTGGAGAAGAGTTTGGCAAGTCGCTGAAGCTGTAACGTGGAGATGATGAAGCTATGAAGCTTGCGCTGCGCGTTCTGGCTTTTCTTTTGCTCGTGGTTGTTGCGGCTGGGTTGATCTTTTATCGATATCCGCTTTGGGTGGCGGATCAGCACACGCGATTTCATCTGTGGCGTGACGGGGTGAAGAGCGACTACGTCGATGTGGGTGGGTACAGGCTTCATTACTTTGAGGCGGGACCGCAGGGTGGGGGTGGTACGCCTCTGGTGTTGGTGCATGGGCTGGGGGCGCAGGGGCGAGGATTGGGGGCACATGATTCCGGCGCTGGCGGCGAAGGGGTTTCATGTCTATGTGCCGGACCTGTTGGGCTATGGGCGGTCGCAGAAGCCGGACGTGAGTTACTCGATCTCGCTGCAGGAGCAGACGGTTGCTCAGTTCATGCAGGTGATGCATGTTCCGCGGGCGGATGTGGGTGGATGGTCGATGGGTGGATGGGTGGTGATGAAGCTGGCGCTGGATCATCCGGAGATGGTGGATCGGCTGATTGTGTACGACAGTGCGGGGGTCTATTTTCCGGCGACGTTTGGGCCGGAGTTGTTTACTCCGAGCGATCCTGCCGGTGTGAGAAGGCTGATTGCGATGCTTACGCCGAATCCGCGGAGTGTGCCGGATTTTGCCGCAGAGGCCATGGTGCGGAAGCTGCAGGCGAATGCGTGGGTGGTGAATCGTAGTACTGCTTCGATGATCAACGGGCGGGATCTGCTGGATTTTCGGTTGCATAACATCTCGCAGCCGATGCTGATCGTCTGGGGAGCGCAGGATGAGCTGATTCCGCTGGCTTCGGGTGAGACGATTCATCGAAGTGTGCCGCAGTCGGTGCTGAACATTGTCGAAGGATGTGGGCATCTGGCACCGGCGGAGTGTTCCGTGCCGGTTATTGAGAGTACGGTGGAGTTTTTGCGGGCTGAGCCTCCGATGCGTGGTGGGGAGAGGATGATTCCCGCAGGCTTGTAGGAGTGTCCTGCCGGACGGGCCCACTGCGCGTGGTGCGGTCACTTCGTGACCTTTATACTTTGTGTTGTTGGCCGAGTTTCTAGTCGGGTTGCCACTGGTAGGCGCCGGGTTGGGGCAGGCCGATGTGGGCTAGGACTCGATTGACGAAGTTGCGAGCCATCTCTTGCGTGCTTTGCGGGTGGTTGTAGAGGGTGGGGATGGCGGGGAAGATGGTGGCTCCGGCGTCTGAGGCCAGCTGCATGTTGCGGATGTGGATGCGATTGAAGGGGGTCTCGCGGATGCAGAGGATGAGGGGGCGGTTTTCTTTGAGGCAGACGTCGGCGGCGCGCTGGATGAGGTTGGAGGCGAGGCCGTTGGCGATGGCGGCGAGGGTGCCCATGGAGCAGGGAAGGACGATCATGGCGTCGGTGGGGTAGCTGCCGCTGGCGATGTTGGCGCCGATGTCGGTTTCGGTGTGTTGCTGGAGCTTGGCGCAGGGCCCGCCGAGGAGTTTTTCGGCGAGGTCGTTGCGGCCGCTCAGGTTCAGCTCTTCGGCGAAGACGCGGAGGGCGCTGTCGGAGGCTACGAAGTTGATCTTGGTTACGCGCTCGTCGGTGGCGAGGGCGCGGAGGATCTCGGCGGCGTAGATGCTGCCGCTGGCTCCGGTGACGGCTAACGTGATGTTGCTTGCTTGAGGCACGGTTGATTATCTCCGATACGAACACGCCATCGTTTTGGGGTACCCCCCGGGGGGGTGGTGGTTCTAAGTCCAATCATTGCTGCAGATAGCGAAATTGCTCTTTGTAAATATCAATTAATAAAGGGGTTACGGGTAAATACTTCTTAATAAACGAGTTATTGGTAAATGTCTCTCAGTAAAGAGGTTACGGTAGAGAAGTTTTCTGCAAGAGGAAGGCCCAGCTTTGGCTGGGCCGTTCTCTTTCTAGTCTGTTTTAAGTCTAGTGGATTGGGATTAACTCATACGCCAAGTTTCGTGAGTTAATTTTTGCGACGTAAACGCTTTGTTCGTAAATGTTTGGGCGGACATGCTCGCTCGGGGGAAGCGTTTTGGGGCTTGACACGAAAATGTACTGAGTTGGCGCTAGAGCAGTGTGTCGTTCTGCGCAAATCCTTTCTCCAGATCGCGACGTATTTCGGGAGTATCTTCCATCACACCGCATCGGTCGAGTTTGATTGACGAGTCTTTTGTAAGGATGTCGTGCCTTTCGTCGTTGCCGACTGGAAACACGACGAACCGTTTTCCGGGAACCAGCTCCTGGCCTTCTTCAGGCGGGATGTCTCCGTTCCCGTAGGGATATGCACGTACGGTAGCGCCGGGGAGCCAGTGAGCAGGCTCCTTGAGAGAGGTGACGACCCGGACCTTTGCCATCCGGGGATCGAACTTCTGATCATCGGCAGTCGTTGGGAGGACTTCGACGGCTAAAGCATATCGGACGTCCCGTGCGTGCGCCCAAACAGGAATCTTGCTGCAGGGAGGCGGGGTAGGCATCACGTAGCTGGATGTGGGCATTGGAGGTGGTATCGGCACAGTGGGGCTGGATGAGTATGGATCGTCGTAGAGGTGCCACTCTTTGGATACAGGTAATAGATCTTGAATGTGTGAGCACGCGATGAGTTGGGTAAAGCAGGAGAAGTTGTATGACGTCAGGCGCTCGATCTCGGCTGGTGGAGTATGGGTTGAATAGTAGACAATCTCCATCTGGCAAAGGATCATGCAACCACTCGGCGCTCCTACCTTGTAGTACGGGTGTTGAGCAAGTTCGTCCGCGGAATACATGTAGCTGAACGGGTCTTCTATTGTCCGATGAAGTCGCTGGCGGCTCTCGGCGCTGATAGAGAGAGTCCAGGGCCAATCGTTTTCCCTTCGGATCCTTTTCGTAGGAACGGTGACACCGATGCCGCTACCTGTTCTCCAGATGGTGCCGTCATGAACTGTGAAGGAAGCAAAGAATGCTACGTCGCGGCCGCTGAGCCATTCGTAGAGATTGAGTCGGTCGTGCGCAGAGATCCAATCCACCCATGCACGTTTGGGAGCATCGGGGTTGGAATACCTGATGATGCCCATGCGGATTGAGTATTGGCAACTTTCAGCCGTGCAGCTGCCGTCGTAGTGGCCCCACGCTCCCCAGCGGTGCATAAGGCGCTGCGCATCGGCCCATGTGCTCTGGTAGAGGCGAATCTGATGCATATCTGCGGACAGCCGCTCGGCTCGCCAGCGCGATATTATCAGTTGAATCTGCACTGCCAGAAATGCGATGAGGACCAAGGATAAGAACAGTCCGCCAGCAAAGAGGACAATGCGTACAGCCCAGCTTCTGATGGTCATAAAAGGTTAGACACCGAGGACAGTAAAGTTCTCCATGTTTACCACACAGTCGTAGTTATGGATGACGTGCGGGGCGGAGGGCGTAGGCGATGAGGGTTTGGCCGTGGAGGTTGTGGGCGGTGTTGAAGGCTTCGTTGCTGGCTTCTTCCTGCGTCGGGATGGTGGGGTCGAGTTCGCAGGCGGTGATCTCTTCGGTGGTGGCGTGGATGAAGCAGAGCTCGCAGGTGGCGAGGTTGACTTCGCCGTTGTCGCCTTCGCTGCGCATGGGTGGGCCGAAGGTGCGGCAGAGGATGGGGCGGTGTTCGTAGAGATCGCAGGTGCCGGTGGTGAGGTCGAGGACGGGGCAGGGTTCGTCGTTGGCGAACTCTTCGAAGAGGATGGCGGCTTCGTGGTCTTCGTTGAGGATGCCGGTGGTGAGTTCGCCGGGGAACCATGGGTCGAGGCGGGTGAGGGAGTCGGCTACTCTTGCGTGGATGCGTGCGGCGCGTTGTGGGTCGGTTGTTTCGAGGATGGCGAGGCCTTCCTGAAGGCGGGCTCCGTCTTCGTGGGCGATAGGGAAAACGCCGATGCAGCATTGCGAGCAGCCTGGGTGGCAGACGAGGTGGTGGCCGCCGCGACGGTAGGCGTCGGCTACTGCGGTGTCTACGATTTGGATCAGGGTTTGCGTCATCTGGCTTTCGTGGAAGGGGTCCGCGCTTTGCGCGAATGCCCACATCTCAGAGTCGAGATATGGGGCGAGGGTTTCGCCGTGGAGGTGGTGGGCGGCGTTGAAGGCTGTGTTTGAGGCGGCTTCCTGGGCGGGGAGGGTGGGGTCGAGTTCGCAGGCGGCGATCTCTTCGGTGGTGGCGTGGATGAAGCAGAGCTCGCAGGTGGCGAGGTTGTCTTCGCCGTTGTCGCCTTCGCTGCGCATGGGTGGGCCGAAGGTGCGGCAGAGGATGGGGCGGTGGTCGTAGAGGTCGCAGGTGCCGGTGGTCGAGGTCGAGGACGGGGCAGGGTTCGTCGTTGGCGAACTCTTCGAAGAGGATGGCCGCTTCGTGGTCTTCGGCGAGGATGCCGGTGGTGAGGTCGCCGGGGAACCAGGGGTCGAGGCGGGTGAGGGATTCGGCTACGCGTGCGTGGATGCGTGCGGCGCGTGGTGGGTCGGTTGGGTCGAGGATGGCGAGGCCTTCGCGGAGGCGGGCGGCGTCCTGGTGGGCGATGGGGAAGACGCCGATGCAGCATTGGGAGCAGCCGGGGCGGCAGACGAGGTGGGGCCGCCGCGGCGGTAGGCGTCGGCGACGGCGACGTCGACGATCTGGATTAGGGTCTGCGTCATTTGTGATGCGGTCGAAGAGTTTGCGCTTTTCGCGAAATGCCCACATCTCAGAATCGAGATATGGGGCA
>CAVYUE010000011.1:0-83158 GCA_963771625.1 uncultured Acidobacteriaceae bacterium | reverse complement strand
GGAGAGCTCGTCGACGAGGTGGAGGGATTCGGCGTCGGAGATGGTGCCGCGAACCTGCGCGAGGTGGAGGGCGAGGACGAAGAGGGCGGTGAGCTGGGCGGTGAAGGCCTTGGTGGAGGCGACGCCGATCTCGGGGCCGGCGTTGGTGGTGAGGGTGCCCTGGGCTTTGCGGGTGATGGCGGCGCCGACGACGTTGCAGATGGCGAGGGTTTTGGAGCCTTTGGCGGCGAGCTCGGCCTGGGCGGCGAGGGTGTCGGCGGTTTCGCCGGACTGGGTGATGAGGAGGCCGATGGCGCGGGGGTCGGCGATGGGGTCGCGGTAGCGGTACTCGCTGGCGTAGTCGACTTCGACGGGGAGGCGGGCGAGGCGCTCGATCATGAACTTGCCGGCGAGGCCTGCGTGCCAGCTGGTGCCGCAGGCGGCGATGGTGATCTGGCTGGCGTTGCGGAGGTCTTCGTCGGTGATCTGCATGGCTTCGAGGAAGACTTTGCCGGTGTCGAGGGAGACGCGGCCGAGGGTGGTGTCGCGGATGGCGCGGGGCTGCTCGTTGATCTCCTTGAGCATGAAGTGCTTGTAGCCGGCCTTTTCGGCCTGGATGGGGTCCCAGGTGATGCGCTGGACTTTGAGGGGGAGGGGGTTGGCGTCGAAGTCGGTGAGGGTGACGCCTTGCTGGGTGAGGATGGCGACTTCGCCGTCGGCGAGGAAGTGGATGTTGCGGGTGTGGTGGAGGATGCCGGGGACGTCGGAGGCGAGGAAGAACTCGCCGTCGCCGATGCCGATGACGGCGGGCGGGCCCATGCGGGCGGCGACGAGCTTGTTGGGCTCGTGCGCGGAGAGGACACCGATGGCGAAGGCTCCGGTGATGCGCTTGACGGCGCGGCGGACGGCTTCTTCGAGGGGGATGGCCGGCTTTGTGGTCTTTTGGGGGAGGGTCAGGACGGCTTCGGCGGTGTTGGCTTCGGCTTCCGTCTGGAGGCCGTTGCGCTTGGCCCCAGCGGCGAGGTTGAGCTCGTCTTCGATGAGGTGGGCGATGATCTCGGTGTCGGTCTCGGAGACGAACTTGTGGCCCTTGGCGATGAGGGCGTTCTTGAGGGCGAGATAGTTTTCGACGATGCCGTTGTGGACGACGACGAGGGTGCCGGAGCCGTCGCGGTGGGGGTGGGCGTTCTCTTCGGTGGGGCGGCCGTGGGTGGCCCAGCGGGTGTGGCCGATGCCGAAGGTGCCGTCGAGGGGGGATTCGGCGATGACGGTTTCGAGGTTGCGGAGCTTGCCGGGGGCGCGGCGGAGGGCGAGGCCTTCGGGGCCTCCGGCTACGGCGATGCCGGCGGAGTCGTAGCCGCGGTACTCGAGGCGGCGAAGGCCTTCAATGATGACGGGGACGACAGACTGAGGACCGATGTAACCAACAATTCCACACATGTGTTGAGTTTAGATGGGTAGAGGGAATTTTGCGCGGTTGGTGGTGTAAGCCTTTTGGGTGACTCAGGCGCGAGTTGGGGTGGAGATGCCGTCGCGACTGCGAGATAACTGTCGGTCAGTTAGTGATCATTCAGGAGGCTCGTAGGTTCGCAGGTGTGTTTGCAGGGAATTCATGGGGTGGTGGTAAGCCGGGGTGTAACGTAGGAAGACTGCGGTACGAGACAGGGGTGCGGTGCACATACTTGTTATCAATAGCGGATCTTCGTCGATCAAGTTTTCTCTGTTTGAAGCAGGAGAGGGTGAGCCTCGGTCGCTGTTTGAGGGTGAGGTCTCGGGTATTGGCGGAGAGAAGGCGGCGTTCAAGTTTCGCGATGCGGATGGGCGAGATTTAAGTGGGGGACGGGCGGAGGTAAAGGCTACGACGCCGGTGGAGGCGATCGGTGTGGTGGTCAATGCCGTGAGTGGGCCTGGACTGCCAAAGGTCGAGGCAGTCGGATATCGCGTGGTGCATCCGGGGGCGAAGCTGGATCGGCATCAACGGATTACCGATGCGGTGTTGAAGGATCTGGAGGAGGCGGTGGTATTTGCGCCGCTGCATGATCCTGCGGTGATTGAAGTCATCAAAGACATGATGTTGAAGTTTCCGGACGTGAAGCACTATGCGTGTTTCGACACGGTGTTTCACCAGACGATGCCGGAGGCGGCTACGACGTATCCGGTGCCGGTGAAGTATCGCGAGCAAGGGGTGCGGCGATACGGATTTCATGGGCTGAGCTGCGAGTCGATTGTGCGGCAGCTACAGAGTGAAAAAACGATTCCTTTTCCAAAGCGGATGGTGATTGCACATCTAGGAAGCGGGTGCAGCGTTACGGCAGTGATGGATGGGAAGTCGATCGATACGACGATGGGGCTGACGCCTACGGGTGGTGTTGTGATGGGGACGCGGCCGGGAGATCTTGACCCTGGGTTGGTGCTTTATCTGCTGCGGCAGATGCAGGGAGACCAGGTGGGGGCGTTGGAGAAGATGCTGAATCATGATGCGGGCATGGTGGCACTTTCGGGGATGCCAAACGACATGAAGGCGGTTCGGGATGCAGTTGCAAAGGGCGATGCGCGGGCAAAGCTGGCGGCAGAGATATTTACGAGAAGCGTGAAGAAGGCGGTGGGGGGATTCGTTGCGCTGATGGGAGGCGTGGATGCGGTGGTGTTTGCCGGGGGCATTGGGGAGCATGATGTGAAGTCGCGGGAGGAGATTCTGAATGGATTGGAAGGTATGGGTATTTCGATTAATTCTGAGTTGAACGGTGCCAAGAGCGATGCATTGCGGCAGGTAAGTGCATCAGACTCAGTAACGGCGGTTCTCGTCGTTCCAGCGAAAGAGGATTGGATGATCGCCGTGCATGTGGAGCGCATGGCTCGATCGGTTGAGTAGGTTTGGAGCTTCAACACAGATGCATCTTTGATCTTGTACGGAGGAATTTTCTATGACCAGCGCAGCTACGAAGACTACGAAATTACCGGATACAAAAAATCAGAGTGCACAGCCTTTGGGGGCTGAGGAGTTACGCAAGATCGACGCTTACTGGCGGGCTTGCAACTACCTTTGCGTGGGGATGTTGTACTCTGCGGGCGAATCCGCTGCTGCGTGAGCCGCTGAAGCCGGAGCACATCAAGAACCGGTTGCTGGGGCATTGGGGGTCGGATCCTGGACAGACGTTTGCGTGGGTGCATTTGAATCGGCTGATCAAAAAGTACGATCTGGATCTCATCTATCTTTCGGGGCCTGGCCACGGGGCGCCGGCGACTTTGTCGAACAGCTATCTGGAAGGCGTTTATTCGGAGGTGTATCCGGATAAGAGCGAAGACATTGTGGGGATGCAGAAGTTCTTCAAGCAGTTTTCATTTCCGGGTGGGATTGGGAGCCACTGTACGCCAGAGACGCCGGGCTCGATCCATGAAGGCGGTGAGCTTGGGTATAGCTTGTCGCATGGATTTGGTGCGGCTTTCGATAATCCTGACTTGATCGTAACGGTGGTGGTGGGAGACGGCGAGGCAGAGACGGGGCCGATGGCGACGTCATGGCACTCGAATAAATTTCTGAATCCAGTACGCGATGGAGCGGTGCTGCCAATACTGCACCTGAACGGTTACAAAATAGCAAACCCTACAGTGCTGGCGCGTATCTCGCCGGAGGAGCTGGAGTGGATGTTTAAAGGGTATGGGTGGACGCCTTACGTCGTCGAAGGTGAGGACCCTGCAACGATGCATCAACTGATGGCGAAGGTGATGGAGGATTGCGTAAAAGAGATTCGCGCGATCCAGCAGAAAGCACGAAGCGCGCCAGCGGGGACGGAGCCAGAGCGGCCGCGATGGCCGATGATTATTCTGCGATCGCCGAAGGGGTGGACGTGCCCGAAGGAGATTGATGGACACAAGCTGGAGGGATCATGGCGTGCGCACCAGATGCCGATTCTCGATCCGGTGACGAATCCGAAGCATTTGAAGCTGGTGGAAAAATGGATGCGCAGTTACAAGCCTGAGGAGCTGTTTGATAAATCAGGCAAGCTGATCGCTGAGCTGAGAGAGATGGCGCCGGTTGGTCAACGGAGAATTACTGCTAATCCACATGCCAATGGCGGGCTGTTGCGCAAGCCGATGGAGCTGCCGGACTTTCGCGACTATGCGGTGAAGGTAGAGAAGCCGGGACAGATTGAGGTCTCCCCAACCGATGTGCTGGCACATTTTCTGCGCGATGCAATGCGCAAGAACATGACGAGCTTCCGTGTGTTCGGGCCGGATGAGACGGCTTCGAATAAACTGCAGGCGATCTATGAAGCGAGCGGGAAGACGTGGATGGCGAAACTGCTTCCGGAAGATGCGGATGGTGGCGACCTGGCGCGCGATGGCCGTGTGATGGAGATCCTCAGCGAGCACACGCTCGAAGGATGGTTTGAAGGCTATGTGCTGACGGGAAGGCATGGGTTCTTTTCTACCTACGAATCGTTTGTGCACATCATTGATTCGATGTTCAACCAGCATGCGAAGTGGCTGGAGAAGAGCAAGCTCGAGCTGCGATGGAGAGCGCCGATCTCTTCGATCAATCTGCTGATCACGTCGCTGGTGTGGCGGCAAGACCACAACGGATTTACGCATCAGGACCCCGGCTTCCTTGATGTCGTGACGAACAAGAGCCCTGAAGTGACACGGATATATCTGCCACCGGATGCAAACTGCCTGCTGAGCGTTGGGGATCACTGCCTGCGCAGCTCAAACTACGTGAATGTGATCGTTGCGGATAAGGCGCCGCATATGCAGTACCTCAACATGGACGATGCAATTACACATTGCACAAAGGGAATCGGAATATGGGATTTCGCGAGTAATGACGCAGGTGATGAGCCGGACGTTGTGATGGCCTGTGCGGGAGATATTCCGACCGAGGAGGCACTTGCGGCTGTTGCGATTCTGCGAGAGAAGTGCAAAGACCTGAAGATTCGATTTGTAAATGTGGTGGATCTGTTTCGATTAATGCCGGAGACGGAGCATCCACATGGCCTGTCGGAGAAGGAGTTCGACAGCTTGTTCACCAAGAATAAGCCGGTGATCTTCAACTTCCATGCTTATCCTTCGCTGGTACATAAGCTGACATACAAGCGGACGAACCATGAGAACTTTCACGTTCGCGGATACAAGGAGAAGGGCAACATCAACACTCCGCTGGAACTGGCGATTCTGAATCAGATCGACCGATTCGACCTGGCGATCGATGTGATCGACCGCGTGCCGCGACTGCAGATGACGGCAGCGCACACGAAGGAGTGGCTGAAGGGAAAGATTATCGAGAGTGTGAACTATGCTCACGAGAACGGGATCGACAGCAAGGAGATTCGCGAGTGGAAGTGGCCAGTCTAGGGGTTCCGCTCTGGTATATGGCGATTACGAGTGCAACGCAAACGACGAACGGGAGTGCCCCGCTCGTCGTTTGTTCTTAGCAGATGCATTGATAGAGTCTTCGCTTAGTTAGGTGGAAGCTGCGTCGCACTCCATCCACCACCAAGTGCCATCTGCAACTGCGCGCTGGCCACAATTCGACGCGATACGAGAGAGGCCGCAGCTCTTTCATCGCTTAGCTCGATCGTTTGGTTCGTTAACACTTCGAGATAAGGAGCCAGGCCGCGTTTGTAGCGAAGCGTTGAAAGCTCCGTGCTCAGCTTCGCCGCATCTACGGCTCTTCCCTGCACTACGGCTTCCTGCTCGAGCACTCGGAGCGCGGAGAGCTGATCCTCTACATCGCGAAATGCAGATAGGACCTGCTCCCGGTAGAGCGCTGTTGCCTGCTCTCGCTGCGCGATCGCAAAGTCCATCTGGGCTCTTCTACGACCTGCGTCGAAGATGACTTCGTTAACCGACGGCCCTGCGTTCCACTGTGCGCTGTTTGCGCTGAAGATATTGCTGATCGACGAGCTCTGCACGCCTCCACCTGCCCCAAGAAAGACGGACGGGTAGTACGCCGACTTGGCAACGCCAATCAGCGCGTTGGCCGATGCGACGCGACGTTCCGCGGCAGCGATGTCAGGACGGCGCTCGAGCAGTTCGGAGGGAATGCCTGTCGGGATACTTGGTGGATCCCCAGTGATGGGGCGCTCGGCGATGTGAAATCCAGTAGCTGGTTCGCCGATCAAGACGGCGATCGCGTGTTCAAATTGTTCACGCTGCACGCCAAGATCGATGAGTTGCGCGCGAGTCTCCTCCAACTGAGCTTTGGCCTGCTGGACGTCGCTGTCGGAGCTTAATCCACCCTTCAGGCGATCCTCCGTGAGTTGGAGTGCCTGCGTGTAAGCATCGATTGTGCTGCGAAGAAGCTGTGCCTGGAGGTCGATTCCACGCACTTGAATGAACGTCACGGCGAGCAGCCCCTGCAGACTCAGCCGCGTGTTGGCGAGATCGGCCGAGGTCGCCTGCGCGTTGGCAGCGCTCGATTCAATCTGTCTGCGGACTCCACCCCACAGATCCGGCTCCCACGCGATGCTCACTGGGATCAAGAAGTCCCAGTAGGACGTTGCTCCGTTGACCGCTCTGAGGGGTGCGTTGCTCGAAGCGCCGTTGCGGCTTGCGCCTGCGCCAATCGATACCGTGGGATAGAGCGACGATCTGTTCTCGCGAACCAGATCGTGCGCCTGCTCGTAGGCGTGAAGGGCAGCAGCGATGTTCTGATTCGCCGTCGCACATCGCTGCTCAAGATTGTTCAGCTCGGGGTCCTGGAAGACGGCCCACCAATTACCGCGGTCGACGCCGTCGGCTGGTTTTGCTGTCGCCCAATCGCCGTTGTGGCCGTTGTCGGTGTATGCAGGAGGAGCGGGCATGGCTGGGACTTTGTAGTTCGGCCCAACCTTGCATCCGCTAAGCGCCAGCGCGCCCAACAGCGCTCCTGAAACTGTAAGTTTACGAGCCCTCATCGCTTTGCCCCCGCTGCCTGATTGGGTCCGTTTGGTGTGACGACTCGCACTTCTTCTCCGTCGGTCAATGAATCGGGCGGGTTGGAGACGACAGCTTCCCCTGGCTTCAGTCCAGCCAGAACCTCGACTGTCGCGCCGTAGTCGCGGCCTGGAGTTACGGCCACGAGGTGAGCGTGATGACTTGAGTCCACAGTGGCAACACGCAGACCGTCCGGCGTCAGAATCAGCGCGCCTACAGGCACTATCAGTGCGGGCGCGGCGCTCGATACGTTCAAGTGAACCTCGGTGTAGCTGCCCGGAAGCAGTTCGCCCGAGCGATTGTCGACGTCCACTTCGGCAAGCAGCGTTCGGCTTGCGGGGTCGACAGCATTCGACGATCGCACGAGTTTGCCGTCAAATGTGCGCCCAGGAAACTGCGGTAGCGTCAGCTTCGCGATCGTGCCGTTCTTCGCGTCTGGCGAATAAATCTGTGGCACGTTGATGAACACGCGGAGCGTACGGACTGCGGAGATATCGAAGATCTCCTTGTTGCCCGTGATCGTTCCTGCACCAGCCGTCGTGGTGCTTCCTGTCGCGGAGATGAGCTGCCCGATGTCGATATTGCGCGCAGTAATGACTCCGTCGAAGGGCGCGACGATTCGCTCGAAGGAGACCAGCTCCTCAAGGCGTTGTACATTGGCCTGGGCCGATGCGACTTCGGTATTCCGTGCCTCCAACGCCTGCGCCGCAGTGTCGGTGTCCTGCTGCGAGACGGCGTTACGGCCGATGAGATCCTTGTAACGATCGGACGTGACCTTCGCTATGCCGGCGTTGCTCTTTGCCGTTGCGAGATCTGCCTTCGCAGACGCAAGTTGTTGATCAAGCTCTGGCGTCTCGATCACTGCCAGCAGCTCACCTTTGCGTACAGGCGTTCCGATGTCGTGATACCAGGCCTTCACATATCCGGTAGTACGCGCATAGATAGGAGCAAGCGTGAACGCCTGGATGTTGCCCGGCAGAACGATCTCGCGGGCGCTCTTCTGCGTGACCGGCTGCTCAAGCGTTACGGGTGGAGCAGCGGTGTTCTCCGTATACTTCGAAAGCTCGGCGCTGGCATGCTTGCGTCCGAGGATGCCGAAGATCGCGACGGCGATTGCTACTACTAAAACGATCGCAACCACTGTGAACAGCGATCCGCGCGAGACCTGTTGCGGCTCATGCTTTCCATCATTGTTGCCGTGCTCGGCTGCCAGAGCTGTCATTTTTCTTCCGTCCTGATCTTTCCCTGCTGCCTTTTGCTCATTGGCGCTCATCTTGCTCTCTCCAAATTCGCTGTCGCTGGTGCTTGCTGTGCGCTCTGTTCGTTTGTCGTCGCTCATACGCGATCCTCTTCCTGGTTGTCTGCCAGCTCTTCCACGACGGGCCGATCGTTGCGATGCATGAAGGAGAAGAAGACCGGGACAAAGGTCAAGGTGCCGAAGGTCGCCAGCAAAAGACCGCCAATGACGGCGCGGCCGAGCGGGGCATTCTGTTCGCCACCGTCGCCGAGCCCGAGTGCCATCGGAACCATGCCGATGATCATCGCCAACGCCGTCATGATGACCGGGCGGAAACGCGTGAAGCCGGCCGAGAGCGCGGCCTCGGTGGCGTTCAGGCCTAACTCCATCTGCTCCTTTGCGAAGCTGACGACGAGGATCGAGTTTGCTGTTGCGACACCCACGCACATGATTGCGCCGGTCAGAGCGGGCACGCTGATGTGCGTTCCGGTGAGGAACAGCAGCCAAACGATTCCTGCCAGAGCTCCAGGCAGGGCTGCGATGATGATGAATGGATCAAGCCAGCTTTGAAAGTTCACCACGATCAGCGCGTAGACCAGCACGATCGAGAACAACAAGCCGTAGACCAGGCCGGTAAAGGAGGTGTGCATCGTCAGGATCTGCCCGCGCACATAGATCTCGGTTCCGCGAGGCAGCTTGCCTTTGCTTTCCTTTACGATCTGCTCGATCTTGTTTGATACGCTTGCGAGGTCGGTGCCTTCGACGGCGCCGTAGATATCGATGACGGGCCTGGCGTTGTAGTGGCTCACTGTTCCCTGCTCAGAGCCTCTGTGAATCGACGCGAGATTGCCGAGAATCTGAGGCTGCTGCGTCGAACCATTTGTTGCGATCGGAAAGTTTTCCAGTTGCTGCAGAGTTTGCACGTTGTACTGCTGCGTCTGCACCGCGACGCTGTAGCTGACGTGATTCTGTGGATTGAGATAGAAGGTCGGGTTGGTCTGAAAGCTACCACTCAGGCTGGTCAGTACACTTACGGCTACGTCGCGCTGGCTGTAGCCCACCTGCTGCGCGCGGGTGCGGTCCACATCAATCGTCCAGATCGGCAGATTGAAGGGCTGCTGAATTCGCAGGTCGGTCGTTCCTGGTATATGGCTGATCTGCTGCATCATCTTTTCTGCGACAGCGCGATTCTGTGGGAGTTGCTGGCCGACCAACTGCACGTCGATCTGGGCCGGTAGTCCAAAGTTCAGAATCTGGCTCACCATGTCGGTCGGCAGATAGTAGAACTCCGTGCCTGGGAACTGCTGCGTGAGCCTGTCGCGCAGTTCGTGCGTGTACTCGGCTGTGGGTCGATGCTTTTCGCCCAGCGTGACGAGAATATCCGCGTCCGCTGTGCCCACCGGGGCCGAGTTCGAGTAGGAAAGATTGAGACCCGAGTACGGAATACCGATGTTATCGATGATCGTGCCGAGCTCTTCGTGAGGAACCACTCCGCGAATCACCCCTTCAATTTCATCGCAGAGCCGCGCCGTGTCTTCGATGCGGGTGCCGGTCTTCGCGCGGACGTGCAGCTTGAATTGGCCACCGTCGACCGATGGGAAGAAGTCCTGACCGAGCCACGGATAGAGGAGCACAAGCGAGGCGATCCAGAAAGCAACGATGGAAAACAGGAATGCAAGCCGGTACTCCAGGCAGAAGTTCAATAGGCCGCGGTACCAGTTGCGAAGTTTTTCGAAGTACCGCTCAAAGATGACTTGAAACCGAACGAATGGGTTTCGGCTGGCGCGTGCCGGGTGTTCCTGATCTTCATTGTGGGGCTTGAGGAGGTACTTCGCCATCGTAGGAACGATGGTTCGCGAGAGGAAGTAGGAAGCGAGCATGGCGAAGACGACTGCCTCTGCCAGAGGAACGAACAGATAACGAGCAACGCCGCCGAGAAAGAACATCGGCACAAAGACGATGCAGATCGAGATCGTCGAGACGAAGGCCGGCACCGCGATCTGCGCAGCTCCATCCAGAATTGCCTGTTCGACCTCCTTGCCTTCCTCGAGATTACGATTGATGTTTTCAATTTCGACGGTTGCGTCGTCGACGAGGATACCGACCGCCAGTGCCAGTCCACCGAGCGTCATAATATTGATCGTCTCGCCAAGCGCGGCCAACATAAGAAGCGAGCAGATTACTGAAAGCGGAATCGAGACGGCGATGATGATCGTCGAGCGCCAGCTGCCAAGAAAGATGAGAATCATTGCGGCTGTGAGACAGGCTGCTATGAGCGCTTCACGTACAACGCCGCTGATGGCACCGCGAACGAAGACCGATTGATCGGCGATGGGTTGTATCTTCAGGGCAGGTGGTAGCTGAGCTGCAATCAGTGGCAGCTGGGCGCGGACGTCCGCGATGATGCTCAATGTCGAGGCGTTGCCTGTCTTTTGAATCGTCATCAGCGAAGCGCGCTGTCCGTCCACCCGAACGATGTTTGTTTGAGGTGGGAATCCGTCGCGAACGTTGCCGATGTCGCGGATGTAGACCGTTGCACCATTTATGGTTTTGATCGGCAGATTGTTGAGTGCAGCGATCGAACTCGGTGCGCTGTTGGTCTCCACCTGGTAGTCGATGTGGCCGATCTTCATATCGCCGGCGGGCAAGATGATGTTCTGCGTGGAGACTGTATTGACGATGTCGGAGGCGGAGAGCCCATAGGCTTGTAGTTTCTGCGTGTCGACGTCAACCTGCACCTGGCGCTGCTTGCCGCCGTAGGGGAACGGCATGGAAGCACCCTGCACCGTCGCGAGCTGTGTGCGGATGAAGTTCGTGCCGAAGTCGTTGAGCTGCTGCTCGCTTAAGCCTGTGCCTGAGAGGCCCAACTGCAGAACTGGAACGCTGGATGCGCTGTATTGAATGACAAGGGGCGGCGTCGTGCCCTGTGGATACTGGCGCAGCGCCGTCTGGGCGATGGCCGTGACCTGCGCTACTGCCTGAGAGATATTTACGGTCGGGCGAAAGAAGACCTTTACGACCGAGACGCCGTTCAGCGTCTGCGACTCCGTATGCTCGATATCGTTGACCGTGGTTGTCAGGTTGCGCTCGAAGGGCAGAACGATTCGATCGGCAAGCTGCTCCGGGGACAGCCCTGCATAGTTCCACACCACCGAGACCACTGGGATATCGATGTTCGGAAAGATATCGACCGGTGTCCGCAGCATCACTACGGGTCCGATGATAAAGAGCAGCAACGACAAGACGACAAATGTGTAAGGTCTCTTAAGTGCGAGACGTACGATCCACATTAAAACTCCTTTGGCTGACGCGTCTCCTGATAGACCTTGGACGATTGGAGGCGCTGTGTGGACTCATGTTGCTGACAAGATGAAACTAAACCGTGCGTCTAGAAAATCTGATGATAGTAAGGACGCGCGGGACTCAAAGATGTCCCTAACGCTCATTTCGAGCCATGCCCGTTAGCCTTCTCTTTTTTTTCGCTGTGGTAGTTTGAGCGTCTCAGCCCGCCGAATGCTGCCCTTACCATTGCCTCCGACTCGGGGTCATTGAGCGATCCGTGGCCTGCGAGCAATCGGAAGATGGTCGGTCCGTAGATCAGATCAAGAACGATTTCGCTATCAAATTTCTCGCAAATCTCCCCGCGTTCGACGCCGCGTCGCCACATCACGCGAGCGGCATCACGCCTTGCATACAAAAAGCGCTCACGAAACAGAGCTAAAAAACCGGCGTCATTCTGGCCCTCCGCAATAAACTGACAAAAAGGCCTTCCTGCGGGTGAGGTGTAGAAGGCCGTCAGAGACTTCAATTGCAGGGTAAAGTCTTTCTCCGCAGATCCGGTGTCCGGGGTTGGGACTCGCGCCGTCATACCCTCTAAATACGCTTCGAGTGCTACAAGGTTCTTGTTCGGCCACCACTTGTAGATCGTGGCTTTACTGACACCAGCGCGTTTGGCGATCGCATCTGCAGTCACCTTGCGGAGCGACTTCCGCTCCAGCAATTGAAGAGTCGCCTTTAGAATTGCTGCCTTTGCCTCAAGGCTGCGGTGTCTGCCACGCGCTTTTGGCTTCTCTGCGACACTCGACACTTGCGGTGGTTGCATCCGCCGACTCCACAAAAAGATAGGTTTGTTGCGCAGATGGTCCCGGCGCAACTCCTCGTGCAACCTGAGTCGATATCGCCAAAGGCGAATAGCAAATCAGAATCCACTCAATCAATTGTAAACTGAACGTCCAGTACTGGAAATGCCAAGGACTAAATCATTCATAAGATTTCAGAGGCGAGAGGCCATAGCGGTTCAACTTCCCTGATTGCCGCTTGGATTTTCGCACAACTGCACATAAGGAGACGGCGCCCTCGTCCTGACTGGCGCCGTCCTTTCCTCGCGTTTCATGGCGATGAAACAACGTGTCGCCCCGCGAAAAACTCTAAGCCTTGCCGCGAATCTTCGCTGCCCACCACCGCGAGCCGACCAGCAGAAACCGCCAGTCCTTCATAAACTCCGGTGGCTTGCCCTCAATTGCATGCCCAAGGAACTGTAGCGCCCATCCAAAGCAGAAGAGGCCAACCCCAATCCACAGCAGACGGTGCCATAAGGTCGAGGCCAACAGGACCGGCAGCGACAGCATGATGATCGGAATGCCGAACGTATGGGTCAGCCTGTTCAGCGGGTGCTGATGGCTCTCCGAATACTCCGCAATCCAGCTCTCCCAACTCCGTCCGCCAAGCATGGCCGGAATCCTACTCCTCGCCGTTCGCCAGTCGCAACCCAAAAGTCGCTTTGTAGTTCGCCAAAGCGGCTTTTCGTGCGAATTCGCCGTCAAACCAATCACATGCGCCTCGCATGTACTTTGAAGCGATGCAAGCGTATGCCGGGAGCTGTCACAAGCATGAACAAAGAGTGGATCGCGAACCTTGCGCAGAACATAAAACAAAAAGCTCATGAAGCTGCAGAAGACTACGGCAGGTCGCAGCACAAGGCAGGCATCGTCACGGCTGAGGGCAGACCGTTTTTCACGGCGTTTGCACTCTGTCTTGAAGAGGACGTCAACGAGATCAAGCGGCAGCTACAAGGCGACGTCACTTCCTCCGACACCACCGTCAAGACCAATGGGCCTTCAGAGATTAAGCTCACACGCAGCCGATTTCCATGGTTCGACGCAGACGTTACCCATCGCGATTCGGTCATCGTCCTCGACTACGCCAAAGGCCCTGGAATCGCCGGAGATCCGACACTCGACCGCAAATCCGCCCACTTCGAGTTCCACGTCGACTCCGACGACACGCTCTCGATCAAGGAGGCCTTCGGCGACAGCCCGAAACAGTTCCATGAGCCTGCCGAGCTCGCCAGACACATCATTCAATTGCTGTTCGAGGTCTAGTCGTTCGGTCCTGCGGGACGAAGCCACTACTCCCATTGCGCGGTATGCTTCTCCAGCCACCAGCAGGCTGGATTTCCCTGCTGTGGGAAGATGGACCGGCTGCATGTCTCCGGCACGGTTCCCATCAAGTCGTACTCGACCTTGTTCCCTTTCAGCGGAGTGGCGAGAAACTGATTAACCGTTACGACGCGATACGCCGTTCCGTGCGAGACGCGGACCCGCAGCACAATCCAGTCGCCGACATACAACAGTCCGAGCAGAACGATCAGCACCATCAAAGCTCGAGCCAAGAGCCGCATCCATAGTCTCATCAGCCAAAGTATTGCACATGCACATAGGTGCCTAGCCGCACGTTGTAGGCCAGGTACCAGCCAGGATGGTCAGGGTCTTCGTAGAGCACGATCTCGTCGCCGCCCCAGTTCCAGCCATCGCAATAGGCCAGGTCGTATGGAGCTACTCCAAAATAGAATCCGCCAAAGTAGAATCGGCTCGGGCCGCCACCACCAAGACGCCATACATGCTTTGGGCCGAAGCCGCCCTTGAAATGCCCGTGCTCCCAGGGATTGTCCAGATGATAGTGTTCGTCTTTGGCTCCGGAGTCATGTCCGACCCAGTTGCCATCCTCATGAACATGCGGAGCATTGGGATGCCCGGGGGCGTCCTGGAAGTTTCGGTTCGGCTCCGCGTTCGGTGTGCCATGAAACGGTTCGGGACCGTGAACTGGAGGAGGAGGTGCACTTCCACTGTGGCCACCTCCACCATGTTGCTGCGTCCAAGCAGGGAGCGAAAGAATAAGCATTACGACGAACAGGCCGATAAGTCTCTTCATGAGACGCTCCCGCGATCGTGATTCCCTGATGACCGCAACTTTTTTGAGATGACAGTTTTGATGCAAAGGTTGGCTTATTCCCTGCGCAATACGCTCTGTTCATCCGATGGAGACGCCGCGCACCCGGCGGGGCCTTCCTCTGTAAGTTCGGGGTAACTTAATAGGAGAAGTCCGAGGGTCGAATGAAGTTCACACAATCGTTGCTAAGGCTGGCTCTGCTTTCAACACTCTCGTTCGTGTCTGAGAGTGCTCTCGCACAAAGCACCCCCACCGCAACACAGCAGCTTCAGCTCTCTGCGTTTGTCGCAGGCACCGGCACCCTCACTGATCTGAGTGGCGGCAAGAACCTCGGCATCACGGCCGGAGCGGACATCACAGTTCTCCACTTCCGTCTATTTCGACCGGCCTTTGAGATTCGCGGGACCTATCCGATTGATGGGGGCACCATCAGCAGCCAGAAAAACTTCCTCCTCGGCCCCAAAGTTGAGTTCCCCTTCGGACGCCTTCACCCTTATGCAGACTTCCTCATCGGACGCGGTGGAATCGACTACCTCAACGGTGGATACATCTTCGGCGACCTCAAGTACATCACCTCCAATACGGTGGTCTACTCCCCCGGCGTCGGCCTGGACTACAACCTCACACATAATCTGGCCATCAAGGCGGACTTTCAGTACCAACACTGGGACACACCCGCGGTCGCCTCAGGCAGCATCAGCCCCAAAGCCTTCACACTGGGCGGCGTTTACATCTTCGACTTCAATCCGCGCCATCGTCATGGCCAATAAGGACTTTAAGATTTCGGCGTGACGAAAAAATGACATTTGGGCCGCCTCCGTCTCTGGACTCGCTCCCCGGCTTGGCGTATCTTACAGCCCGAAGACCAAATCCTGCAGCAAACGGAGAACTCATGTCCCGTCTGTCCCAACGCACACTACCAACCTTTGCCGTGCTTCTTGTCCTAACCCTCTCTGTGCCAGCCGTAATCGCCCAGGACCCGACACCCGGTCCAACCTGGTCGCAGGAAGATACGCTCCGCATCGTCAAAGATGTCCAGAAGAAAGTCAGCGGCCTCACCAACTACGGCGTCTTCGACTGGATCACCTTTGGTATCCAGGGCAAGACCATCGTCCTGAAAGGCTATGCCTCCCGCCCCGTCCTGAAGACTGACGCCGGTAACGCCGTCAAGGGCATCCAGGGCGTCGAAAATGTCGATAACGAGATCGTAGTTCTTCCGTACTCCCCTAACGACGACCGCATCCGCGCCGCTGTTTATAACCGCATCTACACGCAGCCGTCGCTGCGGAAGTACAACGCCAACCAGGGCAATCTTGGACGCGCCATTGGACCCGGAGCCGGGATCGCTCTGCAGGCTGGCGGCATCACCAACTCCCCACCCATGGGCTTCCACGGCATCCACATCATCGTGAACAAGGGCAACGTTATCCTTTATGGAGTCGTGTTGAACGAGATGGACTCGGCTATCGCCGGCATGCAGGCCAACTCAGCTCCTGGAGCCTTCAGCGTCGACAACGATCTAATCGTGCAGGGCTCGGCATCCAAACCCAAGACTGCCGCAAAATAATCGCGCGCCGAGATGAGGACTATTCAAAAAGCCGCATCTCGGCGCTTCTTGATCTTGGAAAGAAAAAATATCCGGGAGCGTTTCGCTATAGATTGAACAGCTCACGTAGACGTTTGGTCTGCGAGCGGCTTACTGGGATCTCGGTCTTCTGCGCGTCGTCCATGCGCAACTGGTAACTCGATTTGAACCACGGCACTACCTCTCGGATGTGCTGGATGTTGACCACATAAGACCGATGCGCCCGCCAGAATGTCTCTGGGTCGAGCTGGTCCATGAGTTCCTCCAGGGTCCGGCAGTTCGAGTGGCCCTCTACCGCACGAGTTACCACGCTGATCGTGCCCTCTTCGATCGACGCGAAACAGATCTCGCGTTGGTCGACTAACAGCAGACGGCTCTGAGCGCGCACGATTACCTTGCCGGAGTTGGCCTTCGGAGCGTGCGTCTGCTCCTCGACGAGGCGCAGGAGAGCATCCAGCTTTGCGTCGCTTGGTGATTCTGTCGGAGCAGCCAGTCGCGCCTGAGCCTTCTCGATCGTCTGCATCACCCGCTTGCGGTCGAACGGCTTCAGCAGATAGTCAATCGCATTCACTTCGAAGGCGCGCACCGCATATTGGTTGAACGCTGTGGCAAACACGACCTGGGGCATCGGCACCTTGCGGTCGAGAAGTTTTTTCAGGACACCGAACCCATCCAGACCAGGCATCTGCACGTCGAGAAAGACCAGGTCAGGCTTGTGCGTGCGGATCAACTCGACCGCTTCAATCCCATTGGTTCCCTGCGCCAGAACTTCGACACCACCGGCGCGCTCCAGGAGATATTGCAACTCCTGCCGGGCCAACGGTTCGTCATCGATGATGAGTGCAGTCAGTGACATGCTCGCAACTAGTCACTATATACGCGCAAGCGAGCTGGCGCATGATCCTCAGCGAGATCGTGTCCACACTGGGTGCAGTACACGTCTGTTACCTGCACGCCGCGGTAGCATCGACCGCACACGGGAGCGAGCTGAAACTGGCACTGCGGACAGTAGTGGACGCTCGAGGTGATCTCGGTGCTGCAGTGGGGACAGGGCATCAACATCGGTTGCCGCAACAGGAAGTACACGACGGCCCCGATTCCACCTGGCAGAACCACCACGATCAGCATCCAGAGTCCTGCGGGCATTCTCCGCCGCCGGACGTCTCGACTGACGTAGCCGACCAGCAGGACATAGCTGGCGAATGCAGTTCCCCACGAATATCCCATCAACAGCCGCATCGGCAACAGTTCATGCTTGTGGTGAGGGAGGACGCCATGAAAGAGGTACTGCACCGCGCCGAATACGATGATTGCAAGCACGACCGACCAAGTCGGTATCATGCTGATCTCGTCCTCGCTCCCTGCCACGGGGGTCTGCGGTCGATCTGATCCCTGATTCCAAAATCTGATCATCCGGCAACCTCACGCTTACGAGCACGGCGGAACAACACTACCGCTAACAACGCCATCGACACGGGAAAAAACCATAAGCAGAGCACTAAAAATTGATTGCTTGCATCAGGCACGCCGGTGGGTGTCACGTCATAGGCATCTAGGGCGCTCCACACGGCTGTGCAGATGATCACCAGCAGCGAAGAGCAAACAGCCACAGGAATCCACAGGCTGCGAATGCGACTCCGCCGTGCGGCAATCGTCTTTGCTCTTTCACGCACTACGCGGTGCGTGCGATTCACTACCGACGCTCGCGCCGTCGTATCCAAATCTGCGAACGACTCGCGCGTGAACGAGCGCGAATCATCATGCGAATAGGACTTCTCGAAGGCATCGCTCATATCCCGGCCTCCGCAGCGGGACGTGAAGCGCGAAGCTGCTCCATCTCCGGCTTCAAGGCAGCGAGCCCGCGATATAGTCTGGACTTCACTGTCGAGAGGGGAGCCTTGGTTACGGTAGCGATCTCTTCCAACGAGAGCTCTTCATAAAACCGAAGGACCAGAACCTCTCTGTAGTTCGATTCGAGCTTCAGCAGAACCTCGCCGACCTCAGCGCAATTTTCACGAGACTGAAACTGTTCAAGCGGAGAAGGGCCGGACATCGCTATCTCAAACGGGCGATCATCCTCTCCC
This sequence comes from uncultured Acidobacteriaceae bacterium, assembly GCA_963771625.1. GTDB lineage: Bacteria > Acidobacteriota > Terriglobia > Terriglobales > Acidobacteriaceae > Edaphobacter. The sequence continues at coordinate 65,130 of CAVYUE010000011.1, read as the reverse complement.
CCCTCGCTCATCTCGTCGAGACTCGCCATCGTGCGCTTTCTCGAAAGGTCAATGACCAGGTTTCGAGCGATGGTAAAGAGCCAGGTGTCAAAACGTGCCTTGCCGTTGTACTGCGATCCCCGCAGCAAGACCCGCATCCACGTCTCCTGAAAGAGGTCTTCGGCAACTTCGCGCTTTCCTGTCAGAAAAAGCAGGTATCGCAGGAGCCTGTGTTGATAGAGCTCGATCAGCTCATCCAGCAGTTCGGGATTCTGCTTCTTCAATCCATGGGCAATCGCGGCATTTTCACTTTGGACCTGAGCCGCCAGCGAAGCTGTGAGCGAGATGGATCCCATTGGCACACTGCTAGAGACGTTCTTTCGAGCGGAGAAGACTCGTTTTTTACCGACTTGGTCCATAAAAAGGAGATTTCCTTGAAAACGTTTCGGAAGGCGCTCGGCAGAGCGCTGGTAGCGCTAGATACATTCTAAGTCCTGGTCGTTTTTTCTTCACGTTCGGGGCGGTAAACTGGAGAGATGGAAGTTCTTTACGGTCTCCATCCGGTCGAGGAGGCCATCCGTTCCGGTTCGCGCCAGCTTGACCATGTGAGTGTCGCCCGGGAGCGCCGGGATGAGCGCCTGGAGCGGCTGATCGAGCTGTGTCGGGCGGCTGGGGTTCGGGTGTCGCTGGAGTCGCGGGACCAGCTGACCAGGCTGGCGCGGACGGATGCGCATCAGGGCGTGCTGGCGGTGGTACGGGAGCGTAAGTTTCTGGGAATAGAAGACTTGCTGACTCCGAAGGAGGAGGGAGAACACAGGTTCTTCCTGGCTCTTGATGGCGTTGAGGACCCGCATAATCTGGGGGCGTTGTTGAGGACTGCGGATGGTGCCGGCGTCGACGGCGTGATTCTTCCGGAGCGGCGTTCGGCTCCGGTGACGGCGACGGTCGCCAAGACCTCGGCGGGAGCGTCGGAGCATGTACGGATTGCTCGTGTGACGAACCTGGTTCGGGCGCTCGAACAGATGAAGCAGAAACATGTGTGGGTGCTTGGACTGGATGAGCGCGGGACGCCGGATTACACCGAATATGACTTCAGAAGCGATTGTGTTCTGGTGTTGGGACGCGAGGGCGCAGGATTGCACGACCTGGTGAAGAAGACCTGTGATCATCTGCTGCGGATTCCAATGGCGGGCCAAGTCTCCTCGTTGAATGTGTCGGTTGCGGGCGCGATTGTGATGTTTGAGGCGATGCGGCAACGCCGTCAACCTGCGGCTCCAGTGGCCGCACGAAAGCCTGTGAAAGAACGTAAGGGATTGGGATCTTGAAGAGTATCGCAGTAGGTTTTGTACGTGGTCGCTTTGCTCTGTTTGCGGCTTTAGTTTTAGTGAGTTCTATCGCGTCGGCTCAGGTTGAGCCGCAGACTACGGATCAAACTCCGCCGCAGGGTAAGGTCTTGTTCAACCGAAATCAGGATTCGCCAGAGGTGGAGAAGAAGGCGAAGGCAGCGGCTGAGCAGGCTAACGTCGAGGTTTCGGATGCGGAGCGTGCTTCCCTCACCTTCACCGCTTACGATTTGGATGTTCATCTGATTCCCGCGGAGTCGCGGCTGGCGGTTCATGCAGGATTTACGGTGAAGAACTCTGGAAAAGAGACATTGAAAAGGCTGGTGTTTCAGATCTCCTCGTCGCTGCAGTGGGAGAGCTTCGGCGTGCAGAGCGAAGGTCGTGTTTTGCCGCTTCCGTTTGTAGTGCACACCATCGATACTGATGCCGATCATACCGGCAAGGCCATGGAGGCCGTGGTTACTTTGCCGCAGGCGTTGGCTTCCGGTGCGAGTCTCGACCTGACCAGCTTTTATTCGGGCGAGGTGACGCTGTCGGCTGAACGGTTGGAACGCATCGGAGCGCCTTTGGATAAGGCTGCGGAAGCGGACTGGGATCAAGCTGGACCGGAACGAACTGCGATGCGTGGCTTTGGCAACGTGTTGTGGTATCCGACGGCAGCGGCTCCGGTGTTTCTGGGCGATGGAGCGAAGTTGTTTCAGAGCGTTGGGCAGAATAAGCTGCAGCAGGCGGATGCTACGGTGCACCTGAGGCTGACGGTGGAATATGTTGGCGATGCGCCGGATGCGGCGTTCTTTTGTGGTCGTCGCGAGCAGTTGGTGAAGGTAAGTGAGAATCAGAATCTGCCCGTTGCTGAGTCGCCCGGTGTGGCAACGGCTGAGTTTTCTCAGCGGCGGCTGGGGTTTCGTGCGCCGAGTTTATTTATTACCGACCGGGCCGGTACCGTGACCGATAACAGCCTGATCTCTGCGGTGACCGACCATTACGATGCGCTGCCGAACTACGGCGCGGCAGCCACGAAGGTGCAGCCGGTACTGACAGAGTGGCTGGGGACGGGGCCGTTGGGGATGCTCAATATCCTCGATCATGCCGGACAGCCGTTTGAAGATGATGCTTTGCTGGTGGCGCCGATACGCGCCTCGACTCCCGAAGAACTCGAGTTGCCGCTGGCTCATTCGTTGAGCCATGCGTGGTTCGGCTCGTCGCATGTATGGCTGGATGAGGGCGTTGCGCAGTTCATGTCGCTGTTGTGGATTGAACAGGCGCAAGGCCGTGAGGTTGCCGTGCAGCACCTTCAGCAGGAGGCAAACACATTGGCCCTTGCGGAGCCAGCACTACCGGCAAACGCTGCTCCTGCTGGTGATGGGCAGAGTCTTATACATGCCAGCGACGAGGTCTACTACCGGACTAAGGCGGCGGCGGTGCTGTGGATGCTGCGGTCGATTGTTGGCGACGCCGCGTTGCAGCAGGCGTTGCAGGCTTACCGGAACGACAAGTTAGATAATGATCCGAAGGAGTTTCAGAAGGTTCTGGAACACAGTGCGAAGCGGGATCTGGCGTGGTTCTTTGAGGACTGGGTGTATCGGGACCGCGGGCTGCCAGATCTGAGCATCGCGAGCGTGACCCCTCGACCGCTGGATAAGATCGGAAATAAAGGGGCTGGATGGCTCGTGGCGATTGAGGTCAAGAACGATGGCGATGCGGCCGCCGAGGTACCGGTGACGCTGCGATCCGGCACGCTAACTTCGACACAGCGGCTGCGGATTGCTGGTCGCTCGAGTGCCTCTACGCGAATGGTGTTTGAAGGCACACCGAGTGAGGTGATCGTCAACGACGGTAGTGTGCCGGAGATGACGGCGATGATCCACACCAAACATATTGAGGCACATTAGATTTCTTTGCGTCTCTCCATCGGTGCTCGAGCGGCTTTTGCGTCTCTAAGAATCGTGGCCGGGGCCGTCGGGCGACCCACACTCTCTCCATAGCTTTTCCCAGTTCCAGATACCGTCCGCTATCGCGTGCGGGAATGGGAATCCGAGCTGATGTGCGAGCATACACACCTGCCCGCGATGATGGGCTTCGTGAGCAAACATGTAAGAGAACATCTCCGGCCCAACCGGCCAGGATGGAGCCCAACCGTCTCTGCAAAATTTCTCGATACGGCCCTCGCTACCGCCGAGCGCTTCAGCCAGCATCTCCGAGCAGCGGGCGGCACTCTCGGCCAAGCCTGCACGAGCCTGCTGCGGCGTACAGTGCGCGCGGTTGAGTTGTAGTGGAACCTTCAGGTGCGGAGCCGTAAGCCTGACCCACTTACAGCGGACGTTGTGCATGTGTGTGAAGATCGCCGCAATGGTCCGGACCTGGCCGGGTGGCTTGGCTCTCCACGCTGCAGGGTCTAGGTGTTCGATAAGAATCTGGTTCATGCGCTCGTTAGCCGCAAACATCTGGACTGATGCTCGGCCGAGTTGAGTGTGAACCTTGTGCAGACGCGTGGTCACGATCCCTACTCCTTGACCTATAGTACTTCCGGCTGTCAGCCATTTTGAAGGAGTTCTCTCGTGCAACCGCGCACCAGCAAAAGCACTGCTGGTACGCAGTCTGTTTCGGTTTAGAAGTAGCGCATCTGTTCAAGGTCGGCAATCAGTTTTGGGCCAGTCGGATGCCATCCTAGCCGCTCTTGTGTTTGCGCGCTTGAAGCTGGCATGTCAAAACCAGCGAACATCGCGAGCCAGCCAAAATGAGCTGGCGCTTCCTCCGGAGAGAGGCTGACAACGGGCAACTTCAAGCCTCGGCCAGTGACTTCAGCGATCTCGCGCATCGATACTCCCTCTTCAGCGACCGCGTTGTACCTGCTGCCTGCTTCGTTCTTCTCCAGCGCAAGCCTGTAGAGACGGGCGACATCGAGAACATGGGCCGCCGGCCAGCGATTGAGTCCTTCACCTATGTACGCCGAGACTCCCTTCTCGCGAGCCAGTTGGATCGCGTAGGTGATGAGGCCCTGCTTGACCGTGTCGTGGACCTGCGGAAGACGCACCACCGACACGTTCACACCACGCTCCGCCACGGAAGCCCCTGCTACCTCTGAAGCTTTACGAGGATTCGGGTGGTTGCGATCGAAGTGGTCTTCGGTTGCGAGTTGACCTGGCGCGGCGTTTCCCATTCCCGTCCCGGAGGTGATGACGAAGGGGCGATCGGAGCCGACGAGCACATCGCCCATCGCCTCGATGGCCTTTCGGTCTTTCTCACAGATGGCGACGAAGTTCGAAAAGTCGTGATCGAAGGCACAGTGGATTACGCCGTCCGATTTGGCCGCTCCACTACGAAGACTATCCAGATCTTCGAGATTGCCTCGATGCACTTCGGCTCCGGCGGCGATGAGAGACTGGGCGCCTGCTTCCGACCGAGTTAGTCCAAGTACCTGATGGCCCGCGTTGATGAGTTCCGGAACAATGGCCGAACCGATGAAGCCGGTTGCGCCTGTGAGAAAGATACGCATGATTGAAATCTCCTTTAACTTCAGTTGAGGGCACTTCTTCCTGTTCTCTATCCCCTGGTAGTCGTCTTGCTGGCTGCTGAGAGGCGCGCATCGCACCCCTGTGACTAGCAGATGAGGCACCTAGCGCGTACGATCTATACCGATAGTCCGCATTTTTGGTTCGATCGTCCGGAGGCTACGTGGATCCACTGTCAGACGTGTTGTCGTTGCTTAAACCCCAGAGCTATTCGGCGGGCGGGTTCCCGGTGGATGGCGATGTGGCCATCCAGTTTCCAAAGCATCAGGGCATCAAGTGCTATGCCGTGGTCTCTGGCCAGTGCTGGCTGTCTTTGGAAGGCATTTCGGAGCCCGTACTGCTCATGGCTGGCGATTGTTTCCTTTTGCCGCGTGGGCGGCCCTTCAGCCTGTCGACGAACCTGTCCCTCACGCCAGTCGACTACCGCGTGCTTCTTGAAGCGTTGAAGAACGGCGATGCTGCGGCATCTCACGAAGGAAGAGAGCACTATATCGTTGGCGGGCACTTCGCCCTCACCGGGAGCCACGCCGACATCTTGTTGAGTTCTCTCCCACCCATTGTGCATATCCGGAAAGAGTCGGATAAGGCGGCGATGCGTTGGTCGCTGGAACGCATGAAAGAGGAGGTGCGCGATCCGCAGCCGGGCGGCTCTCTGATCGCACAGCAGCTCGCGTACGTGATGCTCGTTCAAGCTCTTCGACTGCATCTGGCGGATGGAGCGAGAGGAGGCGTCGGCTGGCTCTTCGCCCTGGCAGATAAACAGATGAGTGTAGCGATCGCATGCATGCACGACGATCCCGGGCATCCATGGACATTACAGAAGCTGGCAGAGCGGGTTGGGATGTCGCGATCGATCTTTGCTCTGAGGTTCAAAGAAACGGTTGGGGCGACCCCGATGGAGTATCTGACACGATGGCGAATGCTGCTTGCTGGCGACAAGTTAACGAATACGGACGACTCTCTCTCCGTAATTGCCTCATCGCTCGGGTATGAATCCGAAAGTGCTTTCGGTAAAGCCTTCAGAAGGGTCATGGGCTGCTCGCCGAGACAATACAGCCACGGGAGCATACCGACGACGCCTTCTTTAGCCGCGAGTGAGACCGACTCTGACCACGATATGGAATTGGCTGCTGTCCGGTAGAGTGCTCTGTTCAAGCGCACGATAGCTCACTGGAAACGCGGTCGCGTGGCAGATTTTAATGGCGGGGAGCTGGGGGACGGGGAGATGTGTCGGTCCAGGTTTGTGGCTTGCCCCAGTACCGGGTGGCGGTGAGGTCGATGCGGAAGGGACCAGCGGCGCGGTTGGTTGGCAGGACTTCGTTGAGGCCATCGCCTAGTTGAGGGAGCGCTGCGGCCAGGGCCTGCAGGCGTGCGATCGAGGCCATGCCAGTCAGGTGCAGCGTGTAGCCGGTAGCGTCGAAGTGGCCGTCGAGAGTTGCGGGATCTTTGCCGCCCAGCGCGAGTTCAGTAGGGGCGAGCAGGAAGCCATTGGTGATTGGTGTCGCGAGTGGGTGGCGGCCTTTGGGGTGATGGGTCTCCGGTACGACGGGTGCGGATGAGCTCAGAGCAACATCACCGATGACCAAGGATGTGAGGCCGGCGTGGGGATTGATCAGGCTCGCGTTGGAGATGAGGAGTTCGCCTTGCAGCGGGAGGGCACCGTTTGGAGATGGGGCGTAGGTGAGGTTTCCAGTGAGAGCACCGGCTGCGGTGATGTCGACAGGGATACGGGCGCTGGCGATCCGCAGCCACTGAAGGAGGGTTGGAGCGCCGAGGCCGGGGGTGCCGATCTGGAAGTTCGCGGAGCTCAGGTTGCGGATGTCGGGAAGGGTGCCTGTGAGGGCGAGGATGGGAGCGTCGGAGGAGCCTGCCGGCGGCCAGCTACAGTGAAGGTTTTCGAAGGCGTGAAAGTCGCTGGTTGCGTTGCCGAGACACTGCAGGTCTACGGAGAGAGGCTGCGCGGGAACGAAGTCTGCGCGGCGGGCGTCCGTTAGTCTGAGGCGGGCCTGGACCGCGCTGTTGCTGACGGTGCCCTGCGCGTTGGCGGTGAGGGTCATTTCGCCGCGTAGTCCAGCGTCGCGGCCAAGGAGAACACGGCTGCCTTCGCCGAGGGGAACGTTGCGCCATTCGCCGCGAAGGCTGATGGGGACCTGGCCGAGCGAGGCGGCGCGACCGAGGGTGCCTTCGACTTCGAGGGTGCCGGTGTCGGAGACGTCGGTGTCTGTGCGTGCGGGATGGGCTGTCAGCCGGAGGTGCCACTGCTGGGGGTCGGGGAGCCAGAGCGCAAAGTCGGCGTCGGTGAGCGAGATGGGGGTCTTTTCGTGGTCGAGTTTGAGGTTGAGACGCGCGCCGGTCGCTTCGATGTAGGGGAAGCGTGGGGCGGGACCAGCTTTTTTCTGGTCGGTGGGGGCGGCGGCGACGTGGGCGGCGTGGAGGAGGATGCTTTCGAGGTTCCACTTCCCTGTCGCGGTGTGGACGAGATTGACGCTGGGTTCGGTGAAGCTGATGGTGGAGAACTCGACGCGGCGGCTCCAGAGAGAGCTAAGGCGGAGGGTGGCGCGGACGGAGTTGGCGCGGATGACAGGCTCGGAGCCGAAGGCGGGGTCTTCGTCGACGACGAAGTTTTCGAGCGTGAAGCCGGGGAGCGGGAGGAGGTTGAGGACAACCCTGTCCAGGTGAACGGGACGACCGAGGCTGTCGCTGATGCTGGTGGCGATGCGGCGCTGGTAGCGGTTGACGCTGATGTACGGGGGCAGCAGGATCAGCAGGAGCAGCGCCAGGGCGGCGAAGGCCAGATAAAGGAGGCGGCGCAGCGTGTGGGTGCTGACGACCGGGGCGCTGTCTGCTGCCGAGGCCTCAGTCTGCTCGTAGGTGGGATCTGTTTCCTGCATTTGAAGATTTGTCCGGCACGGTGATTTGGCCGTGCCGGAATGACCTCTTATTTGATGAGATGGAAGGTGCGCTTCCAGCGTGTCTCGTCGAAGATGTGGATGAGGATGTGAGTCATGAAGCCAAGGCGCTCACCGATGCTTTGTTTGTTGATCTGGTCGGCGGGGGTCTCGAAGGACCAGTAGACGAAGAGAGGGCGGCCAACGATGTTCTCGCGGGGGACGAAGCCCCAGTAGCGGCCGTCGAGGCTTTCGGTGCGGTTGTCACCCATGGCGAAGACCTTGCCGGGAGGGACGACCAGGTCGCCATCCTGGATGTGACTGGGGAGTTCGTAGGCCCAACTGGCGGTGACTCCGTTGTACTCGTCCGGGGGGACGGCGGGAAAGTCATCGCGGTAGGCGTTGAATGCGTGCTGGGGGTCGCCGTCCGAGACAGGCATGCCGGCCTGTGGCTCGTTTTGCGCGACACCGTTGAGGTAGACGACACCATTGTGAAGGTGAATGCGATCGCCAGGGATACCGATGGTGCGTTTGACGAGGAAGAGATCAGGCTCGCCGGGTTTGAAGAAGACGATGATGTCGCCGCGGCGGACGTCGCGATAGAAGGTGAAGGGAGCCCACTTGGCGGGAGGCGCGAGAGAGATGCGGTCGACGAGAACGTGGTCGCCGATGAGCAGGGTCTGCACCATGGAGGCGGAGGGAATCTCAAAGTTCTGGAAGATGAAGGTCATGACGAAGAGACCGATGGCGAGGACGGTACAGATGGAGGCGAGGGACTCCAATGGTGTTTCGGCCTGCTCCTTTTGAGTAGCCTCGAGATCGTTCGCTTCAGTTTCCATCGTATTGGTCAAGACAGGTCTCCACGGATACAACTCAACCTTCAGTGTATCGCTGTTTGGGGGGTGAATTGGCGGGGAATTGGCGGTGGATTAGCGAACGACCTGGAAGGTGCGGCCCCAGCGGGCGAAGTCGACGACCGAGTCGATCTTGCTGGAGTGACCGCGGGTGGGGTGTGCGGTAGCCTGCTGGGTAATGGTGTCGTTGTCGTCGACGTCGTGCTGCTGGAGGGAGAAGTAAATGACCAGGGGTTTGCCGACGATGGCCTCGCGAGGCACAAAGCCCCAGTAGCGACTGTCTTCGCTGTCGTTGCGGTTGTCGCCAAGGACGAAGTAGTTGCCAGTGGGGATGATGAGCTCGTTGTTTTCGATGAGGGAGCGCATGCGAATCCACCAGCGGGAGTCGATCTCGGGATCGGCGCTCTGGAAGCGGGGGAAGTTGTCGCGGAAGTTGTCAGGCGGGCTGGGGCGATAGACGGCGTAGGGCTCGGTGAGCGCGTGGCCGTTGATGTAGACGAGGCCACCGTGGAGGCGAAGGTGGTCGCCGGGGAGGCCGATGACGCGCTTGACGAGGTGGAGAGTCGCGTCGACGGGGTCGTGGAAGACGATGATGTCGCCACGATGGATGGCGGCAGTGGGAAGTAGAGTGCCTGCGCCATCGGGGGCGGTGGCCTGCTTGTTGACCAGGAGGAAGTCGCCGACGAGGAGGGTGGACTCCATGGATTCAGACGGGATGCGGAAGGGCTGCATGCAGAAGGTGATGATGAAGATCGCCACCACGATGAGGTAAAGGAGGGATTGTAGCGCGCCGAAGATGCTTGGCTTTTCGTGATGGAAGTGATGGTGGTGATGGCCGGGAGCGAGGTGCGGCCGGGGCGGTTCCGGATGTTGAACGTGAGAGCTCTCTGCCGTCGGCTGCGGCGTGTTGGAGGCGACGACTGGTGGGGTCATTCGGTCACCTCCACAGCCCCGGCTCCATTGGTGAGTGTGTCGGAGGTGATACTGGCCTCTGATATCAAGCGATTGAAGGCGAGGCGAGCGGCCTCCTGCTGGGCTTGTTTTTTGGTGGTGCCCTCGGATTCGGCGAGGGCGCGGGAGCCGCCGGATTTATCTTCGACGCGGACTTCGACGCGGAAGCGCTTCTGATGGTCGGGACCGCTGGAGTGGGTGAGGACGTAGTGAGGCTGACCGGCACCCGTGGCTTGAAGGTGCTCCTGCAGGGCTGATTTATGGTCGCCGATAGCTCCACTGAAGGTGTTGCCACTTTGCATGGCGAGGTTCAGGCTGGGCAGGGCGGGCTCAATGATGTGCTTTTCGATGAAGGCGCGGGCGGCGTTGAGTCCACCGTCGAGGTAGAGTGCGGCGATTACAGCTTCAAGTGCGTTGGCCAGTAGCGCGGGCTTCGTGCGGCCGCCACTCTGCTCTTCGCCGCGGCCTAAGAGTAGGAGGGAGCCGAGATCGATACGAGCTGCGACTTCGCCGAGGTGTCGTCGGCTGACGAGAGAGGAACGGAGCCGGGTGAGTTCCCCTTCGCGGGAGGACGGGAATCGGCGGAAGAGGGACTCCGCGACGGCGAGGCCGAGGACAGCGTCTCCGACAAATTCGAGCTGCTCGTTGTCTGAGGCAGGATCCGGCAGCGTATCGGGGTTGGTCTCGTAGGCGAGTGAACGATGAGTGAGTGCCCAGGTGAGCAGATCGGGACGTTCGAAGTGATGATCGAACAGATTCGTCGCAGGAGTGTCCTTCGGCTGCGATCGTCCGGACTTTCTGTGGCGCGTCGTCATGGAACTCCCCTGCGCTCTACTTTACCGGAGAGATGCGGCTGTGGGTCGCGGCCGTTAGTCGCATCTGTCGAACGTTAGTGGGGGGGTGGGGGACGATAGGCGTCTTTCTCGGCTTTGCCGCTAGGGTCCACGGGTGCGTCATCGGAGTCGGCAGGGTCTTCATGTTCGATCTTAGGTGCAGTAAAGGGCTCTTTGAGGCCCTTTTCGGCGGCTGCCTTGGTGTCGGGTTGCGCGTCGCGAACGGTGAGGGCTGCCTGATACTCCGCGAGCGCCTTTTTGCGGTCGTCCTTTATGTCATAGAGACGACCAAGATAGATGTGCGACCAGGCGAGGGTGCGCGGGTCCTTCGATGAGTCGAGAACCTCCTGGAAGTCGCCAATTGCGGCACCGGGCTGGCGCTGCATCAGGTTGACGCGGGCCAGAACGTAATGGGCCTGGGCGTGGTCGCCGTTGGGGTCCGCGAGGGTCTGGTTGGCGATCTCGGAGGCGCCGGCGAGGTCTCCTTTGTAGATCTTCTCCTCAGCCAGTTGCAGGCCGGTCAGTTGCTGGGGGGCGCGGCGGAGGACATCGTGGCTTCCGGAAGGAAGAAAGGCAATCTGCTGAGCGCGATGGCGCTGGCGATCCACATCCATGCCGTAGACCATCTCACCCATGTCGTCTTTCAGACTGACAGCGTCCTTCTCCATCTGGGCGATCTGGTCGTAGAAGTATTCAACCAGAACCCAACCCTGACGCATCGAGAGGTCGACGGCCTTGCGGCGAGCGGCCTCGGCCTGGTGGTCGTATGCGCTGACCTCAGCGTCATAGTGCTCGAGATCGACACGCTGTTTCACGCCGGTGGGGCGCACAGGCTTGGAAAGGCCGACGTCCATGGTGTGCGCTTCGATTGCCTTGATGAGGCATTCGGTGATGAGAGGCACAATCTCGGTCTTATAGATGTACTCGAGTGGCGCGTCCTGGACACCTTTGAGCAGAGGCTGCAGGCGCTCCATAGCCTGGGCGCGAGAGTAGACCATCGGCTCGACCTCGTAGTGGAGGTAGATGTGACGGATGTCGTCCATGTGGACGGCGCCAAGTGGTTGGCCTGCAGGTGAGGTAGCAACGATGTAGTCGTTGGCGTAGATGCGGGCGTTGGTCGTCGACGGTGCGAGCATCGGCTCGAGCAAGACGAGAAAGCGCCGGCCGTCGTAACTGCTGACCGGCAGGCGCAGATAGATGTTGGTGTTCAGCACCATCTTCGTGAGGGGATCATGCACGAGCTTGACGAGTTCTTCGTACTCAGGACGATGTTCGACCCAGATGGCGTGGAGGTGGACATCGTCGGCAAAGGTTCGAAGCAAGGGAAGAATGTTGACGACCTGCGTGGAGTCGGGCGGCAGCTCCGTCTCGTCAACAGTGGGCGTCAGGCTGGGTGGAGGTGACAGGTAGAGGGCGAGCGAGATGTACTGTGCGAGGTTGAGACTGGCGTCGGTCAGGGTGTGCTGCCGGACATAGCCGCAGAGCGCGTCTCTGCTGGTACGGGCCTCGGCAGACGCCGCAACCTCAGCGTTGATCTCGTCTCGAATTTTAAGACGCACAGGGCTTGAGCCAGCGAGGTCGGCGTCGTAGCCGCATTCGTTTAGCGCCACTGCGAGATAGAAGAGTGGCTCGCTGGTTTCAAGGGTGATCGCGGAGCCGCCAGCTTCAGGCTGAGCGATTCGAGGTGGGGCTTTGGTAGGAGGCGCCTTTGAGACAGTAGCGTCCGGCGGGCCTTCCGAAGAACTGCTGCTCGATGAGCTCGATTGCGCCTTGGCGCTGACGACGAAGGTGCTCAGAAAGAAAGATGAGGCGAGACACAGCGCGAAAAATGCTGGATGCCGACGGTAGAACGGTTTTGCGAGAAAAGACACGATATAGATTCGACGCTCCCGTGAAGTTTATGGGAGCGGAGGGAGGGGTGGCAACTTTGTGGCAGGTCAGACACAGTTCAGGACGGCTCGGAGTCGCGAATCTCCATACTCCGGATGAGCCCATGCTCGACGAGATAAACGTGCTGCACGATACGATCCAGGATGACCTTGCCGTCCAGATCGCGAACCGTTTGATGGACTTGCACGACGGTTCGTCCAGAGTCGTCCGGAGTAAAGCTCACGGGCTCAACATGCGGGTCGACGAGGCTCCACTGACGAAGCCAGTAGTCGCGTACTGCGCTGTGTCCGTGGACCCGGCCACCTTCCATCCCGTTGGGCCAATCGACATCGTTGTGCATGGTCTTCAGAACGGAGTCGATATCACGCGCGTTGAAGAATTTGTAAGCGGAGGCGAGGAGATCACTGGAAGTCTGCATGGACTTCTACCTTTGTGCTGGGGTAAGGGTTAGGTGGTTCCTTTAGCCGCGAACAGAGATACCGGAAAAGGTGAGTACGACGCGGCCGCGTACCGGGGCGCCGAAGACGCTGGCAGGCTCAAAGACGCTGGTCAGAAGCTGATTCACAATCTGGTTCTGGACAGCTGCACTCTCAGGACCGGAGACGAGGTTGTAGTCGTAGACCTTGCCTTGAGAGTCCACGTAAGCTTCGACGACGATGACCGAGTCGCGGTCGGTGACGATCGCACTAGGATTTACCGAGGAGTAGAGGTAATGAGGCGCAGTCATAGCGCCGAGAGGTTCGTCGTTTGCCATGACAGGCTCTGGCGCGGCGAACATTCCGAGTAAAAGCGCGATACCACCGACGAGCACCACCGCACCGGCGAAACCAGCCGATACCTGCAGGAGCATTGGACGGACTGCGTTCTCCCACTTCAGCGATACGGTGTCGAGCCAGTTGGATTTACGCTTGGAATGCTCATGCGAGATCGCGAGCCGCAACTTCAAGACCGAGATCAGCAGGGGCCTTTGCAGGGCCAAGAGCGGAGAGTGACTGCTGCATAGAACGCCACGCGGCAAACTCCTGCGTGCAGTCATTGCAGCTCTCGAGATGCTTCGCGATCTTCTGCATCTGCTGTCCGCTGACATCGCCATCGAGATAGGCCGAGAACGAAGACCGGCACTTCAGACACGCTTGAGAGGTCATTGGGTCACCGTCTCCTTGGATGTCTGCGAGGTTGCGTAAGACGCAGAGTTCTGTGAGGAAATCACGCCGTCGGCGCTCAGTATCACGCGAAGTGCAGAACGTCCGCGTGTTAGCCGCGATTTGACTGTGCCGATATTCACGTTGAGGATCTCGGAGATCTCTTCGTAGGCAAAGCCTTCAATCTCACGCAGGATAACGACCGTGCGGAAGACCTCGGGCAGTTGCCGGAGAGCTGCTTCGACGCGTTCACGGACTTCTGCCTGAGCGGCATGATCGAAGGGCGAATCGCCGCGGTCGGCCAGCGTTGCGGCAAGGCTAAGCTGATTATTTTCTGCCCCGGGATCGGCGTCGAACGAGGAGTCGATGGTGATCTCCTGCTTCTTGTGTCGCGACCACCAACGTCTCTGGTTGGAGGCCTCGTGCAGGGCGATGCGATAGAGCCAGGTACGCAGGCTGGCTTCGCCGTGGAAGCCGCGAATGCTGCGAAAGACCTTGATGAAGACTTCCTGGGTAATGTCTGCCGCGTCGGCGGGGTCGTTGAGGCTTCGAGCGATCAACGAATAAAGTGGCTGGTGATATTGCGCGATCAGGAGACCGAACGCCTGCTCAGAGCCGGCCTTAAGGTCGGCGACGAGAGCTACGTCTTCGGTTGTAATGCCTATCGCGCTGGCTAAATTGCCCACTATCGTGCCCGCCTGCATATCGGGTGTCCTTTACATTACGACGTGATGAATCGCGATGCAACTATCGAGCGCGCGACGCTCCAAAGGTGTTAGAACTACGCCGCCGGCGGCCGAGTGCTCGCTCACTCTATTACCTTTAGACACCGGAACATAGGCTATAAGTTCCCGCCGACGTTGACTAATATCCCCGTGTCGGCCAGAATAGATAAAGTCCTTCCTAAGAGTGGGCCTGTGGCGCAGCTGGGAGCGCGCTTCCATGGCATGGAAGAGGTCATCGGTTCGATCCCGATCAGGTCCACCAATCAATCAACAGTTTAAATATGCGGACGGTCTGTGTAGAGTTAAGTTATAACTACCTATCTCGTTGCTTCTACGAGAGATTCCATCGCTGTATGCGGCGCTTCACAACGGACGTGAGAATACCTTTCCCAGCATCCGGCGGCTGAGCACCCAGGTAGCCGAGGGCCAGGTCCAGTGCGGCAGTTTCCAATTCTACGGGCTCAGTATTCGATACAGGACAAGCGTTTGGCGTTTCGGGTCATCGAAGACCGTATAGCGCGCCATCTCGCGGAGACTGTAATGCGACCTTATGGCGCTTGTCCGTTCGTTATCCCATCCCTCCCATGCTGCATACCATCCAGGCTTGTACCGGTCGAGAACTTCGTCGAGACCGGCCGAATTGTACTCTAGAGACAAGGATGGAATGCCTGTCAAAAGGGTTATGTCTGCTCCACTGCTTGAAAGCAGATCCTGCTCCGCCTCAGAGTCCTGACGAATCAGCTTAGCGATTGCATCGGCGGTTTGCGCGAAGCTGTATTCCGGATGCGAGACGTAACGCACTGTCTGGATGGCCATCGTTATCATGGACAATCCGATCACCGTCGCCAGCAGGGCGCCCAAGGTCTGCTGCCTCGCCCAAAGGGATTCAAGACCGAGCAGCAGAACGATAACGACCGGCATGGTTACGACAAGATAGTACCGGGGTTGCAGATTGCTGTGATAGCAGATGAAGAATAAATATCCCGCGATGGCGATTACGGAACTTCCGAATAGGGGCGATCGCCAAAGGTCTCTGAGCCAGGTTGTGGAGAGAAGCAGCACCAAAAACGCAGCCGGAAAGAGCACACGGTTAATCCACATCCCGCTCCACAGCGTATTGAAGGCCACCCTGGGCACGATGCTGAGGTGGACACGGTCCCGATTGACCGTGAATAGTAGCCGGTAGTCGTCGATGTGTGGTTGCACAACGAGGGCATAGTAGATCAGCCACAGTAGAAGCGCAGTTCCAACAGCGACAACTATCGGTCTGATCCATATTCGCTTTGTCCAGCCGACCGTTGCGGCGAGCTGATATAGTAACGCGGGAGCCAGGAAGAGCCCGGTTGTCTTTGTGAGCACAAGGAGACAAAGAACTATTCCAAGTCCCACCTGGCTGGTGATGTCTTTGGACCTCGTCCGTCCCGCGAGCCAAACGCCAAGCATTAGCCAGAAGACCATGAGTGGCTCAAGAATCGCCAAGCGGTCAAAGGCATAACAGAATGGATTGACCGCCATCAACGCTACGGCCAGTGAAGGGAGTATCGCGCTGACCTCTTGACTGGGATTGCGCTGTCTCAATGTAAGGAAGAGCAATCCAAGCGACGCTCCATAGACGAGAAGCATCAACGCTCGTGCCGACACCATGCTGATCCCTGCGAGACTGAACCACGCTCTGAGCATGAGCGGCCATACAGGCATCGCTACGGCAGGATTAAAAGAGCCGGGGATGAACCATTTCCCATAGAGGAGGTGCTGGGCAGCGGCCCCACCATACCATCCCTCGTCCGTCATCTTTGACCAGTCATTCCATGGAGAGTAGTTGGGAAAGTCAGCCCGCAGATGGAGGAAGCAGAATCCATAGAACACAACAGCGATCAATAGTAAAAACTTACTTGCCGCAATCTGGCTGGAGACAGATCTCATGGATTGTCTCTCCGGGTGTAGATACGATAGCCACGATCGTGTTCCGCCGGCGTGCCTACACGTTCGATCGACAAGACGTAGTTCTGTTGTAGAAAATCGACAAACTGCGGCCAGTTTTTCAATTTGTCGTAGCCGTGAACCTCGGAGACTGGCCATTGTTCATTGGTTAGCAGCAGAATGCGAGGGTTTGTATGCTCCAACTTTGTTAGAAAGTCTTCCCGCAGTTCATTAACGCGAGTGTTCTGGCTGTCGAGAAAAAAAACGAAGTCATTGACGTAGCCGGTAGGCATGACGATTTGCATTCGGAGGGCGGCCGTTAGACATCCGCCGATGATATCGAGACACTGCATATCGCCGGGCTTATCCAGTGCGCCTAGGCTGGCGAGATCCTGCTGCATCTGCGTTAGGTCGCTAGTATCGTAGTGCTGCGAGGTCATGAGATGCGGATAATAGATCGCGGAGAGGGCGATCAAAGATATGGCTGCCCATCCCTTGAGGGGCGGTCCTTCCTTGACCGTGGCAGTGAGCACCCAGCCAACCCAGAGGAAGAAGAAAAATTCGAAGGGCAGACGGTGGTAGACGGCACCTTTGTGTTGGAGAAAAAATGAGACGGCTCCCAATAGAGCAGAGACCAGCAGGACCTGTTGCACGTCGTCGTACAGCTGTCGGCGCTGAAGTGCAACCAGGAGCAGCGAGCCAAGGGCAAGGGCTAGCAGTAGGTGCCCAGGCGTGTTGAGTACAAGGAGCATTCCCCTGAAGCTCATGCGTGCCATCGTGGAATAGAGAGGGAGTAGCTTCAGCTCAAGATGAAAGAACGCTCCGAACGCTTGTTTATACAGAAGGTAAGATACGACAATTGCACATGCCAATGCCGTACCAGTGAATATGTATCCCAAGTAGGGACGAATAGATATTTTGTGTTTGCGGAGGCGTACCAAGATAGGGACGAAGATCAAGAAAAAGATGACCGACGTCGGTTTGATGCTTGATGTCAAGGCTACGCAAAATCCGAAGCCAAAGGCCACAAATGGTTGTTGCCGGCTGAACGATTCAAGGAGACAGGCAACGGCAACGCCCAGCAGGCAGGCGATAAAAAAATCGCGTTGGCCGAGGTCAGTGATCGATGTGAACGAGCCTGTGTGTGCGAGAAGGAAGAACGCAAAGCCGAAGACAGCGGCGAACCAGTATCCGCGCCGGCGGGTAATGATGAACATCGACACAAGTGCTACACCCAGACCGCATAAATCAAAGAGACGAAAGGCGAGATCACTAGTGCCGAAGACGTGGCGTTCGAAGCTGTAGAGGAGAAGAGATCCGGGAAACTGCACTTCTACAATGTCGCGATACAGGCGCATGCCGTGTTCGCTGAGGAAGACCATGTAGAGCAGGATGGGGCCGTCATGAACCAAAGGCCAGTGGATCGAACGGGCGAGGATGATTGTTCCGAAGACAGCGAACCAGATGGTCAGAAGACCGAATACGACGCGACACTTCGATTGGTTAAGCGCTGGGGAAGGTATGTCGGATTGCGTCAGGGGAGGGCCTCC
This sequence comes from uncultured Acidobacteriaceae bacterium, assembly GCA_963771625.1. Classification (GTDB taxonomy): domain Bacteria; phylum Acidobacteriota; class Terriglobia; order Terriglobales; family Acidobacteriaceae; genus Edaphobacter. Next base: position 47,543 of record CAVYUE010000011.1, on the reverse strand, counting down.
GGTGTGTCTTTCGAAAAGTATAGCCGTCTGGGTTAACTTCAGTTCGTCTAAGATGATACTGACTCGGGGACGAGGATTGTTCCGAATCACGGTTAGGGGAGAAGCAGTTGCGAAGGGTAGAGTTTGGGAAGAGTCGGGTTGTCGTGACGGGGGCAACCGGGTTTCTCGGCACGCACGTTGTGGAGCAGCTTCAGGCGGCGAACGCGACGGTGATTGCGGTCGCCGATAGGAGTCGCCTCTCGCGCTGGCCAAACTCGGCGGCCAAGTCCACCGAGATGATCTGGTTTGACCGACCAGCCGAGATGGTCGCAGCTGTGCGATCTGCTAGGCCCGATTCTGTCTTACATCTGCACGCGATGGTGACCACAGATAGAAGCGCAGCGGCGGTCCGATCGACGACGGAGATAAACTTGCTTCCTTCGCTCGATTTGATGATGGCGTGTGCGGAGATGAAGATCAGGCGACTAATCCTCATGGGTTCGGGCGAAGAGTTTGGTCCAGGTAGTGGACCGTTTGACGATGATACGGTCGCCGATCCTGCTTCGCCTTACGGCGCGAGTAAGGCTGCGATTACGAGCTATGCCAGGATGTTTAGCCGAGCGTTCGATCTACCTGTAGTCGTGCTGCGACCTTCGGTGGTCTATGGCCCGCTTCAGGCTCCTCGAATGTTGATACCGCAGGTGATGCATGCGCTTGTCGAAGGACGAGAGGTCGCTGTGACCGAGGGAAGGCAGACACGCGACTTCATCCATGTAGAGGACGTGGCGCACGGTATTCTTTGTGCGCTTGAGGCGGAAGGGGTCAATGGGAAGTCCTTCAACCTGGCGTCGGGGGAGATAGTGACTGTAAAGGATTGTCTCGCGAGGATTGAGCGTATCAGCGGCCGCGGCGATCTGATCCGCTATGGGGCGCTCCCCTACAAGGCAGGTGAGATCTTTGCATACGAGCCAATGGCGGAGAGGAGTTTTTCTGCGCTTGACTGGAGACCATCCATTTCTCTTGACGAAGGACTTGCCAGGACCTGGGAGTCAGTGCAAAGGGCTTCGCAGAAAGCGCCCCAGAAAAACTGATGGCATCGATTATGATGCCATCGTCGATATCTTTCTCTCTGCAACGATGAAGCTAAGATCAGAAAGAGACACCTATTTTGCTATCTTCCAAGCCGCTGATCTCCGTCGTCGTCCCCGTGTTCAACGAAGAGGCGAACATACTTCCTTTCTACGATGCCGTGTGCGCTGAGACACACAAGCTTGAGGGGGAGTACCGGTTTGAATTTGTCTTTACCGACAATCACAGTTCGGATCAAACGTTCCCGCTGCTGCGGGAACTTGCGGAACGAGACAGCCGAGTACATGCATACCGCTTCTCGCGAAACTTCGGCTTCCAACGCTCAATCATGACCGGCTACACGCGCGCCCGAGGGGATGCCGCGATCCAATTGGATGTCGATCTTCAGGATCCACCAGAGTTGATTCCTACTTTTCTAGAGGAGTGGCGGCTCGGGGCTGATGTTGTCTATGGCGTCCGAATAAAGCGGCAGGAATCGTGGGTTCTGAATCTTCAACGAATTGTTTTTTATCGGCTGATCGATCGCCTGAGTGAGGAAAAGATTCCTGTCGACGCAGGTGACTTTCGCCTGATCAGCAGGCGGGTCATCGATCTGCTTAAGAGCTTCGAAGACGCTCAACCTTATCTGCGGGGAACGATCGCTACGATGGGTTTCAACCAAGTGGGGATACCGTACAGCCGCAATGCAAGGGTTCGAGGAGAGAGCAAGTTCCCATTTTCCAAGCTTGTGTCGCTGGCCATGGACGGTATTTTGAATCACTCGGTGGTGCCACTTCGTCTCTCGACTTATTTTGGATTGACGGTGTCGGTAATCACCTTGATTTCGATTATTGGGTACACGTCAGCAAAGCTGATCTTCCGGTCACAATGGCCGGCTGGATTTGCGACGCTGGCGGCACTCAGTCTCGCGTCGATTAGCATCAATGCAATGCTGCTCGGCATTATTGGGGAGTATCTTGGCCGTATGTATCAACAGTTGAAGAAGCAGCCTCTCACAATCATTGAAGACGTGGCTGGAGTGCCCGAAGGAGATAGTTTTTGAGAAGTACGATTGACGCAATATAGGATCTGGATTCCAGATGTCTGGCCGTTGAAAGACTTAGGGTTCACTCCCATTCAAACACAAGGAAAAGTATGAAAGCAGTCATCCTGGCAGGAGGGTTTGGCACGCGCATCTCAGAGGAGACGGCGCTTCGCCCGAAGCCCATGGTCGAGATCGGCGGACGGCCGATTCTCTGGCACATTCTGAAAATTTACTCGCATCACGGCATCAACGATTTCATTATCTGCTGCGGCTACAAGGGCTACGTCATCAAGGAGTACTTTGCGAATTATTTTTTGCACACCTCCGACGTGACCTTCGACATGACCGAGAATCGGATGACGGTACACAACTCTGTTGCAGAGCCATGGCGCATCACACTGGTGGATACTGGGGAGGCGACGGGGACAGGAGGACGCCTTCGTCGCATTCGCCAACACCTCGATCCGGATGAGCCGTTCTGCATGACCTATGGAGATGGCGTTGCAGACGTTGACATCACTGCCTCAGTCGCCTTTCATAGGGCGCATGGCAAACTGGCGAGCCTCACCAGTGTGCAACCGCTGGCCCGCTTCGGCGCGCTCGGCCTGAAGGAGACGCAGATCTATTCGTTTCAGGAGAAGCCGTCCGATGAAGGCGGGTGGATCAATGGTGGATTCTTCGTTTTGAACCCTTCTGCGATTGACGCGGTGACGGATGACCTGCAGATGTTCGAACGCGAGCCGATTGAGACGCTGGTGGCCATGGGCGAGCTGCAAGCTTTTTTCCATCGCGGTTTCTGGCAGGCGATGGATACACTGCGCGACAAACAGCACCTGGAGGAACTCTGGCAAAAGGGGAACGCTCCTTGGAAGACCTGGTAGACACATTGAATTCGATAGAGTAAGGCGGATGATCATGTTGCACGAATCCAATATATGGGCCGGAAAGCGTGTGTTTCTTACCGGGCATACGGGCTTCAAAGGGGGATGGCTGGCGCTATGGCTGGCTCATCTGGGTGCAGAGGTGCGAGGCTACTCGCTGGATCCATACACGACGCCAAATCTCTTCAGCGAGGCAGGCGTCGGTAGTAAGGTTGAAGATATTCGCGGCGACATCCGCGACGCCGCCGCTCTGGAGAGCGCGCTGAAGGGTTTTGCGCCGGAGGTCATCTTCCACCTCGCCGCGCAGCCACTGGTCCGCCTTTCTTATGCGGATCCGATCATGACATATGAGACGAATGTGATTGGTACAGCGAGGGTGTTGGACGCTGTGCGGCGGGCCCCTTCAGTCCGCGCGGTCGTCTCGATCACGACGGACAAGTGCTATGACAATAAAGAGTGGGTGTGGGGGTATCGCGAGACTGACCCTCTGGGCGGATATGACCCTTACTCTAGCTCTAAGGCTTGCGCGGAGATTGTATCGGCCGCCTACCGCCAATCTTATTTTCCAGTTGATAAGATAAGTGAACATCGAGTGGCAATTGCGACCGCGCGCGCCGGCAACGTTATCGGCGGAGGCGACTGGTCGACAGACCGGCTGATCCCGGACCTTGTTCGAGGGCTGGTGACAGAGAAGCCGGTGGCAATTCGCCGACCTCATGCGATACGTCCCTGGCAACATGTACTCGAACCTCTGCAAGGCTATCTGAAGCTTGCTGAAAAGCTACTTACTTCAGAGGCGTCGAGATACGCGTCGGCTTACAACTTTGGGCCAGCGGAAGAGGACGCGCGTCCTGTAGGCTGGATCGCCGAACGTATGACGAGGACTTGGGGTGGCGACGCTTCATGGTTTCTGGATGAAGATTCCTCGGTCCATGAAGCTCGCTATCTGAAACTCGACAGCAGCCGCGCCCGAACAGACCTTGGTTGGGCAACGCACCTTAAGCTTGGCGTGGCGTTGGACTGGGTGGTCAACTGGTATAAGGCGCAGGCGGCGGGCGCCGATATGCAGTCTTATACGGTAGATCAGATCATCCAGTACGAGAACTTGCCGCAAGCCGATTGAGACTGCAACGGGAAGTGGCGCTATCTTGGAGGAGCGGACAATCACCGTCAGCAGCTGTCATATGACGTGAGAAGACACAAAATTTGCGCTGACACTGCATAAGGCAGCCCCGGCGCAATTTCTCTGTTAGAAAGCTTCGTCTAAGATTAGTGACTCTGCTGCTTTTGCCCGTTCGCTAGAAGGACTCTCCAACCAGTTCTTCGCTCTTCTGCCAGAGAGCCTGAGCATTGTTTGGATCCAGCGCATAGCCTCGCACGCCTTCGCTGATGGCGCTGATGGTCACGTCGTCCCGTACGATCATGCCGACGTGGCAGTTTTCGCAGTACCGGCCGCCAATCTCGTCAGCCGTAGCAACGAAACCCGCCCACACCGAAGTTGCTGCTCCTTGAGGAATCGTCTTCCACTGGAACGGCGCTTTACCTTCTGCAGCAAGCTGCTTGTTCATCTGCTCGATCATAGCTTCCAGATGACCATGATCCATGTGGCGGCCCAGCTCTGTCTGTATGCCTCCTGGATGCACGGCCGCAGCGCGTACTCCACGCTCCCGGTGCCGCTGATCGAAGGCAACAGCGAAGAGAATGTTGGCTGTCTTCGATCGGCCGTAGGCTACGAATGGTTCATAGGGCGTCCGTTCAAAGTTTGGATCATCGAGGTCGACGTTGGAGAAGCGGTGTCCCGAAGAAGAAAGGTTGATCAGCCGAGATCCAGCTCTCATAAGCGGCGCAATTCGGTTGACGAGTACAAAGTGGCCCAGGTGATTTGTACCGAACTGTGTTTCAAAACCGTCTGCTGTGTGGCCGAAGGGAGTAGCCATGACTCCTGCGTTTGCGATCACGACGTCGAAGAACTTACCTGACTTCAGCAGTCCATCGGCGCAGGCACGCACGCTCTTCAGATCGGCAAGATCGAGCGCAACAAGCTCGAAGCTTCCGCCATGAGTCGCAGCGTCCTTTTTCACTTGGCCGGTTGCCACTTCAGCCTTGTTGAGATCCCGCGCCGCACCCACAACCTGCGCTCCATGGGCGGCAAGAGACCGCGCCGTCTCCACGCCGATCCCGGCCGAAACGCCCGTAACCAGAACTCGTTTACCTCTCAGATCAATGCCCGACAGAACATCCTCTGTCGACGAAGTTGCGCTAAATGCGTTTGCAATTACGTTCGCCATTCTCTTCCTCCTGCTCACTATCATTGTTGTGGGTGAGCAAACCCTTGTTGACTAGCCGTCACGATGCGGATAAAACGGAGAGTGTCTCCACAAAAGAAATAATAAACGGAGAGTCCCTCCGCTTGCAAGTCACCTATGGCTAAGAAGTCTCCACAACCCGCCGCCCGGAAGCCGCGAGCTGATGCACAGCGCAATCGCGAACGCATTCTGGAGATCGCAAAGAAGGCCTTCACCAGGTCGGGCGTGAACATAAGTCTGGACGACGTTGCCAAACAAGCGGGCATTGGCGCAGGCACGTTCTATCGCCACTTTCCTACGCGAGAGGCGCTTCTTGAGGCGGTCTATCGCACAGAGGTAGAGAGGCTAGCGGCAGCAGAACGGGAGTTAGCCGAGACGCTGTCTCCTATTGAGGCTCTGCGAGCGTGGATGCTGCTCTTCGTCGACTACATCGCGGCCAAGCAGATCATCGCACCTGCGCTGAACACAAGTGTTGGAGGACCTTCCAAGCTATTTGATTCGTCCGGGGCTCTGATCAAAGGAGCGATTAATTCATTGGTAGGGCGAGCCATCGAAAGTGGCGACATTCGTCGCGACCTCGATCCACTCGACCTGCTCCGGGCTCTTGTCGGGGTCTCAAATGTGGCGTCCACTCCAGACTGGGCACAAAGCGCAAAGAGGCTCGTGCAGATTCTCATCCTCGGTTCGCGACCAATTATTTAGAACGAGTTGCTCTGGCATCCGGCAGTCGATATTTTTTTGAATCTAGTAACCAACCGGTCTACTCTAAGTTTGGAGTCAGTTTTCCGACTCACACATTTCGCTTCACGGAGGAATTTTCATGACGACTTCAAGTACCTCACCCAAAGGCACTGTTCTTGTTACTGGTGCATCGACAGGCATCGGCGCAGTTTATGCGGATCGCATGGCGCACCGGGGTTACGACCTGATCCTGGTGGCTCGCAACGGTAAATTGTTGAATGAGATCGCCAGTTCGCTGACTCGGAAGACAGGCCGCAAGATCGACGTCCTTCCGGCAGACCTAACGAACAAGGATGACCTGCGCAAGGTGGAGGAGCGGCTGCGCTCGGACGCTACCATCACCGGGCTAATAAATAATGCCGGATTCGGCGCGACCGCATCTCTGGTCGACTCCAACATTGACGACCTCGAGAACATGATCGAGTTGAATGTGACGGCTTTGACTCGGCTGACCTCGGCGGTGCTTCCGGGCTTGCTTGAAAGAAAGCAAGGCTTGATTATCAACATCTCGTCGGTCGTGGCGCTGGCGCCCGAACTTTTGAACGGCGTCTACAGCGGGACGAAGGCGTACGTGTTGAACCTTACACAGTCGCTGCATAAAGAGGTCGGGAATAAGGGGATTCAGTTGCAGGCAGTGCTGCCAGGTGCGACGGCGTCAGAGTTCTGGGACCGCGCGGGGATCGGCGGACATCAGAATCTTCCGTCTGAGATCGTAATGAGTTCGGAGGACATGGTCGATGCGTCGCTGGCGGCGTTCGACAGCGGCGAGCTGGTTACGATTCCTGCGCTGCCTGAGGTCGCGGATTGGGAGAAGTTCAACGCCGCTCGTGTTGCGCTAGGCCCGAATCTGTCGCGGAAGCATGCTGCGGAGCGTTATGTGGTGCGTGCATAACACGACACTGCAAAAAGAGCGGGCTTCGACGGAGATCGTCGAAGCCCGCTTTCCTTTAGATTTATTTACTTTGCAGCCAGAGTAATGCACTCCTCGAGAATGTCGAGGGCGATGTTTGCCTCATGCTCATTGACGATGAGTGGGGGGCAGAGGCGGATGGTGGTTTCGCCGCAGCCGAGAATCAAGAGGCCGCGCTCGAAGGCGAGGTCTACGATCTTGTCACGCATCGGACCTACGGGCGTGCGGGACTGCTGATCTTTCACGATCTCGACGCCGATCATGAGGCCACGGCCGCGCACGTCGCCGACGGTGGGGTGTTTGGCGACCCAGGGGCGGAGGCGTTCGAGCATCTTTTCGCCAACCGTAGCTGCATTTTGCAGGCCTTCGCGTTCGAGTATGTCCATCGTGGCGAGCGCAGCGGCGATGCAGATGGGATTTCCTCCGAAGGTGCTGGCGTGAGAGCCGGGAACCCAGTTCATGACGTCGGCCTTCGCCATGCAGATACCGAGTGGCATTCCGCTCGCGATGCCTTTGGCGATGCAGACGATGTCAGGCTGCACGCCGGAGTGCTCAATCGCCCACCACTTGCCGGTGCGCGCCGCGCCGGATTGAACCTCATCGGCGATGAGCAGGATACCGTGGCGATCACAGATGCGACGGATCTCCTGCAGGAAGTTATCCGGGGCGACAACGTATCCACCCTCGCCCTGGATGGGTTCGAGGATGATCGCTGCAACCTCTTCAGGCGGGAGAATGGTCTTGAATAGTTTCTCTTCGATGTAGCGGGCGCAGCCGAGAGCGAATGCCTCCTCTGCCTGCGGGCCGCCGCTACAACCGCGATAGGCGTAGGGGTAGCGGATGTGGTGAACGCCGGGAACAAAGGGAGCAAAGCGGCGTTTCTGCTGGGGCTTCGATCCCGTAAGCGACAACGCGCCCATGGTGCGGCCGTGGAATGCCCCGAAGAAGCTGATGATGTTCTGACGTCCCGTATGGTAGCGAGCGAGCTTCATGGCGCACTCGACTGCCTCGGCGCCGGAGTTGCCATAGTAAAACTTGTGTGGCCCAGGCATAGGCGCTATAGCGGAGAGGCGCTCTGCGAAGGTCGTCATGTTCTCGTAGTAGAAGTCGGTGCCGGACATGTGGATGAGTTCGGCAGCCTGATCCTGAATGGCCTTCACTACTTCGGGGTGACAGTGGCCAGTAGAGTTGACGGCAATGCCGGCTGCGAAGTCCAGGAACTCATTACCGTCGACGTCAGTGACGCGGATGCCGCGGCCGGATTTGGCCACCATCGGGTAGCTACGGGTATAGCTCGGGGAGATGAGGCGGTCATCGGCTGCAACGATCTTCTGGGCGTTGGGGCCGGGCAGCGTGGTCTTCAGCTTCGGGCCGAATTCGGCGTAGTTCTTCGAGCGGAGGGCTTCGCCAGCAGATTGGGTGAGCCCTTGAGCTGAGTTTTGCTTCAAGTCTTCGATTGTCTTTTCGGTAAGCGTCGTCATGCGAATCTCTCCTTGGGTCAGCGGTGCATTGAGTCGGACCGTTCTTGCTGGCAGTACCCGTCAGTTTCTGGATGAGGGACGGCAAAACTCTGTCGATGCAGAGGGAACGGTTTTTACGCTGTGGCGAGGACTTCGCCGGCTGGAGGGGTGGAGCGCTAATCGCCGGCGAAGAGACTAGGTCGCGTGAGGCTCGGCAGGACACGAAGGTGCCGACGCGGCATCTGATGCCGTTTGGAGCGGCACAGTGAGCCTGGGATTCTGTGCGTCCGGGCTGCGTCGAATGGCTGTTTCATCGGGCCTCTGCGTATGCCGCTGAGTATACCCCACCGTGACAACAACAATCACTCGTCATTAACGACAGTTCCCTGATGAAACACAATCTTCCAACCTGCGTGGCTGCGCTGCCAGATCGTCAATCGACGGGTTTTGCGTATCTCGTCTTGAATCAGTGTGTAGGTAAGCAGATATAGATCAGGTCCCAGGAGACGGCAGTGAAACTCGCTCGTCTCCCAACCCTCTTTTCGAGGATGCTGGTGACGTTTTTCAAGTTCGGCCAGCACATACTCTCGGGAGTATCGACGGCCCGAGGCTCCGATCTCCCAGAAGTCGGCGTGCATCATGGCCTCAAAGTCTGCTCTGGTCGTGCCGAACTCGGGGCGATGGAAGATTGGTTCGCGCCTCTTGAGCTCTTCAAGGATGAGAAGCAATGCCGGGTCGGTCGAGAGGGTCGGCTCCATCTCAGAGTGCATCACCGTCTCCTAAAGCTGCGACACACAAGTCTGAAGCTATCAGGCTATCGAATGACGCTGCCCGGAACCATTGGCTGAGGGGCGTCGTTGTCGAACTGCATACTGAAGGCGAACATGAGGGTGAGCAGATCACTGTGCGGAGTCGTGAAGTCGAAGCAGAGAACGTGTCGGGTCGGTTCGACTGGGTCTGACCTCTTCTTTGGCTTCTCCGGAATGTTGCCGAGCACGCAGGCCTTGGCGGCGTAGGTTGTTGTGGGGAGCTTGTTGGTCGGCGTTTGAGGCATCGGCACCGAGGCGAGGACGATAGCAGCGGGGTGGCCGTCAATGGTGTATTTCGTGGACTCCTGGGTGACGGTCGGCTCGCCGTACTGCTTCAGTTGGCGGATAATCTGCTCCCGAATGAAGGGGCCAAGCTGAGTCGCGCCGCGAAGGACATTCGGACAGGTGCCGTCGATAGTGGAGAGGACGAACGAGGAGGTGCCAGTGGGCGCGTTCGAATTAGCGAAGAAGTTGGAATGGGCACACTTGGGCTTTCCGTCAGCAGAAGTTGAACTGCTTTCAGCATTGACGGAGGGATCTGGAACGAAGCGGCCAGGATAAAAATAGGTGACGTTCAGCAACTTGTCGTGGAAGGTGCTCGGCATGTTGGTGTTGGAAGGAGCTTGCGATGAGTCGGTGGCTTGAGGGAGAGCCGCTGCAGAGACGAGGAGAAGGGAAAATAAAGCCGCAGAACGAAACATCATCTCCTTATCGTAGCACCGGGCGGCCCTCGTGAAGCGTCGCCGGCCCGCAGCCAAAGCCGCGATACCATAGGAAATGCACGCAAATTCGCCCACAAACCGCACGCGGATTCTGCTGTCGTTCGCCTGCGTTTACCTCTTCTGGGGATCGACTTACCTGGCGATGCGTTTTGGCGTGGAGGTGCTTCCGCCGTTCATGCTGGGCAGTGCGCGATTTTTGTTGGCAGGCGTGGTGATGCTGGCCGCTTCCGCTGTGCTGCACATGAAGATGTGGCCGAGCAGAAGTGAGCTTGTACGGCTGGTAATCATCGGCATATTGATGATTGGGTGTGGGAACACCTCGGTACTCTGGTCAGAGCAATACATTCCAACGGGCCTGGCATCGCTGCTGGTGGCCTCGATCCCGCTCTACGCCGCTCTCATCGAAATGGTCCTGCCCAATGGCGAAGGGCTGCCGGTGCGAGGGTGGATCGGCGTATGCGTGGGATTCGCGGGGCTCGTCTTCTTGCTGTGGCCGAAACTGCATGAGGGATTAAACGGCGACTCGCGACAGATCATCGCCGCAGGAGTGACGTTGGTGGGAACGCTATGCTGGACGAGCGCTTCGATAGTCTCGCGACGCTCGACGTTCAGGATCAGCGGTTTTGCGACGGCGGGTTGGGAGATGCTGTTTGGCGGCCTGTTCAACGTGTTAATGATGGTCGCAACCAACGGCTATCACGGTGCAAAGTGGGGAATGCAAGCATGGGCTTCGACTCTCTACCTGGTGACGTTCGGCTCGATTCTGACGTACAGCGCATATATCTACCTGCTCAACAACGTTGCTGTATCAAAGGTGGCGACGTATGCGTATATCAATCCGATCATCGCCGTCATCCTCGGAGCGATCGTGTTGAAGGAGCACTTTGTCGCAGTGGAGTACGTCGGAATGGGGGCAATTCTCATAGCGGTGTTCCTGGTAACAAGCTCGAAGATGAAGAGTGGCGCGACAACGATAGTGGATAAGGACCTCGCGGCAGGGCAAGAGGTTTAGTTGTTGGGGCGCTGTCTGCTAGTCTGGCGGGCATGAAGCGACTTTGGCTGGCTGGAACATGCTTACTGGCGATGAGTGTGGTGCAAGCCGCGACTCCAGCGGCTACGGATGCTCGCGCGAAAGATCTGATCCGCACGCTGAAGCTAACCGTGTTGCCAAAGGAGTCCGGATACCTCGGAATAATCGGAGTGTCCGCGCAGAAGGTGAACGTTGACGGCAGAATGCTGGCGGTGCAGAGCCAGAACTACTACATGCTGACGCGGGACAAGCCGATCAACTATCTGCATTGGCTGGCGTCGGATGATACCCACATCCTGGTCGAGGGCGGACCGGTGGACTACTTCATCTTTCACCCAAACGGTCAGGTGGAGAAGGTCACACTGGGATTCAATTATGCTGCCGGAGAACGGCCTGTGGTGGCGGTGCCAGGAGGGTGCTGGAAGGCGCTCCTGCTGCACGAAGGTGCGAGCTACGCGCTGATGGTGAATACGCTGTCGCCGGAGTTCACCCCGGATCGTGTGAAGATCGGTGAGGGTGCGGCTTGGGTGAAAAGGTTTTCGAGTACGGCGCCGTGGGCTACTCCCGAGAGACTGAGAGAGTTTATCGGGCCGAACTGGATTCCGTGAGCCGACTACGCCGTGCACAGAATCGCAGGCTATGACATACCCGTGATCTCACCGGCTGCATCGACGTCGATGTCCATCGCACGAGAGGCCTTGGGCAGGCCGGGCATCAGCATCATGCTGCCAGAGATAACGACGAGAAAACCTGCGCCAGCAGAGAGGACAACATCGGATATGTGAAGCGTCCAGCCAGTGGGAGCGCCCATCTGCTTGGGGTCGTCGGTAAGCGAGTACTGCGTCTTCGCGATGCAGACGGGAAGCTTGCCGTAGCCCCATTGAGTGAAGCGAGCGAGCTTCTCTTCAGCTTGGGGCGTGAGTTCGACATTGGCTGCACCGTAGACCTTCTGCGCAACGGCCGTGATCTTTTCAAGTGGCGATGCGCTGGTGGAGTAGCTGCTCGTCGGCGCTACATTCGGATTCGCGGCGATGACGCTCACTACCTTTTCAGCGAGCGCCGTCGCACCCGCACCACCTTTGCTGAAGGCCTCCGACAAAGCAAAGGCCGCGCCTTGAGCCTCGCAGTATTTTTCGAGGAACTGTAGCTCTTCGTCCGTATCATTGGGGAAGCGGTTGATCGCGACGATCGCGGGAAGATTGAATCCACGCACAATGGCAATGTGTTTCTTCAGATTGGCGAAGCCGACTTCGAGGTCGCCCGCGCCCTGGTTGCGAACGGACTGCACCGTGGTGACGAGCACGGCTACTGACGGCTTGATACCTGACGACGGCATCACGATGTCCATGTACTTTTCAAAGCCGAGGTCGGAGGCGAAGCCAGTCTCGTTGACGACATAATCAGCCAGACGCAAGCCCATCTGCTGCGAGAGAACCGAGCTCGTGCCATGTGCGATGTTGGCGAACGGACCGCAATGAACCAGAGCGGGCGTGCCTTCAGTGGTCTGGACGAGATTGGGTAGTATGGCCTCCGCGAGCAGAGCCATCATGGGACCGGTGGCTTTGAGATCCTCCGCGAGAACAGGCTCGCCCGAACGGGTTGCTCCAATGACGATACGGCCAAGTCGCACGCGAAGGTCTTCCCTGCTTGCGGCCAGCGTCATGATAGCCATGATCTCGGAGGCGGCGGTGATGAGAAAGCCGGTGTGCCGATTGGCCCCGTCGCGTTTACCGCCTGCCTGCACGATGATGTGGCGCAGAGCACGGTCGTTCATGTCGAGCGTGCGTGGCCATGTAATGGCATGGGGATCGAGATCCAACTCATTTCCATGAAAGAGATGCGAATCAATTAACGCGGCAAGAAGGTTGTGCGCCGAGGTGATCGCGTGGAAGTCGCCGTGAAAGTGGAGGTTTATTTTTTCCGCAGGCTCAACCTGCGAGCGGCCACCACCGGCGGCTCCGCCTTTCATGCCGAAGACCGGTCCGAGGGACGGCTCCCGCGATGTGATGATGGCCTTCTTACCAATCTTTTCAAGCCCTTGAACGAGACCGATCGAGGTGACAGTCTTTCCTTCACCGGAGAGGGTGGGGGTAGTCGCCGTAACCAGGATGAACTTGCCGCGAGGCGGAAAGGCAGGGTCGTTCAGCAGGTCTAGCGTAAGTTTGGCGCCATAGCGGCCGAGGCGCTCTACGTATTTTTCCGGCAGGTTAAGCTTTTTGACGATGGCTTCGATGGGGAGAAGATCTTTGGTCATAGGCCTCAGCAGTGAAATGAAAAGGTGCGAGTTATAAAGCTACGGAGCCGTCGTGCCCATAGGATTTGGGTAGAGCGGAGCGGCCTGGGCACGGCCAAAGCGAACCGTCGTCTTGGTAATGCGATTCAGCGTGTCGATGTTATTCGAAGAGAAGTACCAGACAAGAAGATGACTGTTCCAGTTGGTGGAGAGGCCCATGGTGTAGAGCGGCGGCGGACCGTTCGACGGCAAGTTTGCTGAGTCTGAGGGCTGGCCTTGAGCAGCGGCCATGTGAACCTTCTGCCAGCCTACGTTGTACCAGGCTGGCTGAACGATCGACTTCATGCCAGAAACTTTGGTGACAAGTTCGGCAAGGTCGGGCAGGAGCGTCGTACTGGTGTTGACTTGCTCAGAGTTCAGGCAGTCAACGTCGAGCTCGGCGAGCAGAATCGTCGCTGTGACCGCAGGCGTGATGGTCACTTGCGTGCCGCTATTCGCAGTGGATGTCTGAGCAGGGCCGGATGGGGGAAGTTCAAGAAGAAGCTTTGGGCGTAGGCAGCGGATCATCTCAGCAAGCTTGGGGTCGGATGCGCCGGACACACCTGACAAGGAAATGCGGCCATCGTGCATAAGCTTCGCAGGATCTGCTTTGACCAAGTCGGATGGGTAGAAGAGGCGCAGGCTGAGAGCTTCGTTTTCCCACTCGGTTGTATTGGGTGCCGGGGTCTGGCCAACGGCAATAAGCGAGACGCTTGCGGCGAGGAACGCTGTGATAACCGTACGACGCTTGAAAGTAAGGTTCATTGATGTGCGCTTCCAGCGCGCTACTTTCTCTTCCAACGGACGCCATCTTTGGAGTCTTCAATTAAGATGCCTTTCGCGAGAAGGTCGTTGCGAATCGCGTCCGCGCGGGCGAAGTTCCGAGTCTTCTTAGCCTGGGTGCGTTCTGCGACGAGGGCATCGATATCGGCGTCGGAGAAGGACAGGGTAGCTACGAGCTCAGGAGAGGCCTCGTCGATGCGTCCTTCAGCTTCGGCCCAGGCGAGCGCTGCACGGGTGATCGCCGCGTCCTTGTCTTCGAGGACGGCGAAGACTCCGTCAAAGAGCGCAAGCACCTTCAGGATCTCTGTGGCGTTACCCGCACCTAGGGTGCCTGCGTCGGCGGCAGAGTTGGCAGCGCGAACAAGATCAAAAATGGCCGCGCGCGCCTCGGCCGTGTTGAGATCGTTGGTGAGCGCTGCCGTGTAGTCCCGTTCGGCCTTAGCGGTAGCGGCAGCAATGTCTTGATCGAGGCCTTCCGGAAAGCCACCCTTCACCATTCGTTGGTGGAAGGTGCGCAGACGGTCGATGGCGTTGGTGGACTCGATCAGGCTGTCAAAGGTGAAGTTCATCTGATGCCGGTAAGGCACGGAGATCAGCAGGAAGCGGATGGCAGACGCGCGATACCCTTTGAGCAGCAGGTCACGGAGAGTGTAGAAGTTGCCCTCGGACTTGGACATCTTCTTGCCCTCGACGAGCAAGAAGCGGACATGCATCCAGTGGCGAACGAAGGGCTTGCCGCTGGCAGATTCAGACTGGGCAATCTCGTTCTCATGATGAGGGAACATGAGGTCTTCGCCGCCCGCATGAAGGTCGATATCGTCGCCCAGGAACTTGGTAGCCATCGCGGAGCACTCGATGTGCCAGCCGGGGCGGCCTGTGCCGAGGGCAGTCTCCCATGACTGCTCGCCCGGTTTTACCGCCTTCCAAAGAGCAAAGTCGCGGGCAGCATCTTTCTCGTACTCGTCGATATCAACGCGAGCTCCGTCTTCGATGCCGTCAAAGTCTTTCTTGGAGAGCTTGCCGTACTCGGGAAAGCGCGCGATGCGGAAGTACCAGCTTCCGTCCTCGGCTTGGTAGGCGATGTCTTTGGCGGCTAGCTTTTCAATGAGGCTAACCATGTCCGGAATACAGGCTGTGGCGTGGGAGATATACTCGGGCCGCTCGATGCCAAGTGCGTCGAGGTCCTCGAAGAAGGCGCGCTCGAACTTTTCGGTGTACTGGGCGATCGGAACACCTGCTGCGCCGGCGTTGCGAATGATCTTGTCATCGACGTCGGTGATGTTCATCACGTGTTCGACGGGAATTCCCTGCTGGCGTACGACGCGCCGAAGAACATCGACGTGGAGGAAGGTGCGGAAGTTGCCTATGTGCCCGTAGTCGTAGACGGTGGGGCCGCAACAGTACATTCGTAGCGCTGGTGTGCCGACGGGGACGAGGGCTTCGATCTTTCCGCCCAGTGTGTTGAAGAGTTCGATCGTTGCCACGTGCTCTCTGTCCTGCCGCAGCCGGGCGCGTGGCGCGGTGCAGACTGCTCTCACTTGGAATTCCCTGATGATTTTAGCTGATATATGGACAGTCTTTGTCGGCGATGGGTTTACGGCTGGCCCAGGCGGAGTTGCGGAGTGGCGCCGAGGTCTTCCGCGGCGAAGTTCTGGGCCAGCAGCTTCGGCCAGGCGGCAGCGGCGATCATGGCGGCGTTGTCGGTCGACAGCGCAAGCGAAGGAAAGGCGATAGTCAGCCCGTGACGGTCAGCTTCGGCCTGCAGGCGACGGCGAAGTTCGCTATTGGCGGCGACTCCGCCAGAGACGACAACGCTCCGTGCGCCGAGGAATTCGGCGGCAGCAAAGGTCTGGCGCAGAAGATTGCCGACCACCGCGTACTGAAAGGAGGCGATAAGGTCCAGCGTCTGTTGGTCGCAGAGTTTGACGACAGCTTCACTTCTTGTCGTGATCGTCGGATCGGCAGCCAGGGCGGCGCGGCGAACTTCGATGCTCTCGCGGAGATGATGGGTCTCGACATAGCGGAGGACGGCTGTCTTTATGCCGCTGAAAGAGAAGTCGAAGTGAGGACCGTCGGTGCTCGATGGGGCTTTTTTATTCGTGACGCCTTCGCGGGGGGCGCGGTGCTTAATTTCGCCGAAGGTAAAGGGGACAGCACGAGGGTTTCCGTGAGGAGCGAGCGCGTCGATCCACGGACCGCCGGGATACCCAAGGCCGAGAAGTTTGGCGACCTTGTCGTACGCTTCGCCGGCTGCATCGTCTACCGTGCGGCCGACGTTACGATAGGTCCAGGTAGCATTAGTTCCCTGCTGCTGCGCGAGATAAAGGTGAGTGTGGCCACCTGAGACCACAAGTGCGAGCAGAGGAAGTTCCATAGGAGCTTCGGCGCGCTCGCGTATCTCCATAAGAACAGCGTGGATATGGCCTTCCAGGTGATTGACGCCGATGAGCGGTTTGTCGAGGCCGAATGTGAGCGCCTTCGCATAAGTAATGCCGACCAGAAGCGCACCGGCAAGCCCCGGGCCTTCTGTAACGGCGACGGCGTCCAGATCGGCAAAGGTGACGTTAGCGCGAGCCATTGCCTCGCGAACAACCGGGACGATGTTGCGCAAGTGTTCGCGGGAGGCGAGTTCCGGGACGACCCCGCCATAATTGGCATGAAGCGACATCTGCGAGGCGACGACGTTCGAGAGTGCAGTCGTGCCAGAGCGAACAACGGCGGCTGCGGTCTCGTCGCAGGAGCTTTCGATGCCGAGAATCAGACCTTGGCCACGACCGGTTCCGCTGTTTTCGCGCATCTCTCTATCATAGGGGACAGCGACGATGAACCAATGGAAGGACAACGCGAGATACCTGGCAGCGCGAGAGATCGTGGTGGCGCTGCGGACCACCGGACATCAGGCTTACTTCGCAGGTGGATGTGTGCGGGATCTCCTTTTGGGGTTGGAACCGCAGGACTTCGACGTGGCAACGAGTGCGACTCCTGACGTGGTGATGGGGATGTTTGAGAAGACCTACTCGGTCGGGGCGCACTTTGGCGTGGTGCTTGGTTTGCTCGCCTGCTGCGGACGGGTGTGGAGATCACCACTGAGGTCGCGACGTTTCGCCATGACGGCGCATACAGCGATGGGAGAAGGCCCGATGCAGTAAAGTTTTCGACTGATCCACGAGAAGACGTGCTGCGACGCGACTTCACGATCAATGGAATGCTGCTCGATCCGATGGTCTATGACGAAACTGCGGATGCCGGAGTTGCGACGCTTGATTACGTCGGCGGTCGCGAGGATTTGAAGGCGGGGATCGTGCGGGCGATCGGTGAGCCCGCGCTGCGGTTTGCAGAAGATAAGCTGCGCATGCTGCGGGCCGTGAGATTCGCGGCGCGGCTGGAGTTTGAGATTGAGCCGCGTACCTTAGCGGCGATTCGCGCGACAGCCTCGGAGATTGGCCAGGTAAGCAGCGAGCGGATCCGCGATGAACTCACGCTGATGTTACCGAAGGTCATGCGCGCAGAGCGATGGAGTTGCTCGATACTTCGGGGCTGCTTGACGTATGTCCTGCCCGAGGCCTCTGCGGATGAAGGGCGTTGAACAGCCTCCGCAGTTTCATCCGGAGGGGGACGTGTGGGTCCATACGATGTTGCTTCTGGAGAAGCTGAAACCCGGTGTGCCTGCAACTCTCGCATGGGGCGCCCTGCTGCACGACATTGGCAAGCCGGCAACGTTTCGACCGCCCGATCCCAAAAAACCAGGCGACCGCATTCGATTCGATGGGCACGTCGAGGTCGGGGTCCGGATGGCCGAGACGATTCTCGGGCGACTCCGTTTTTCGAATGAAGACACGGAGCAGATCGTCGCACTGGTGAAGAACCACATGCGATTCGGCGATATCTTGCAGATGCGCGAATCGACTCTGAAGCGATTCCTGCGCCTCCCAAAGTTCGACGAGCACCTGGCCCTGCATTGGATGGATTGCATGTCCGCGCACTGCGACCTGAAGCTGTACGAGTTTGCGAAGGAGAAGTATGAGACTGCTCCAGTCGAGTCGATGCGACCGAAGCTGCTGGTAACCGGGCGAGATTTGATCGCCGCGGGTTATCGTCCTGGGCCTGAGTTCAAGACGATGCTGGAGGCCGCGGAGGACGCCCAGTTGGAAGGACTCGCAACGACGACTGAGCAAGGAATGGCGGTAGTGCAGGAGCGGTTTGGTGCGCCTCCTATCGCTTCTTGAGGTAACGCGGCAGCCAATACGCCGGCTGCGCATCTAAATGCGAATGGCAAGTGAAGAAAACGATGTTGTAGTAGTTGGCGCGGGAATGGCCGGCCTGACGGCAGCGCGGGCGTTGGCAGAGGCCGGCGTGCGCGTGTTGGTACTGGAGGCGCGGGAGCGAGTCGGTGGACGCATCCTGACGCAGCACGTAGAAGGCGAGGCGATTGAGCTTGGCGCAGAGTTCGTTCACGGCAGGCCGCCTGAGCTTTGGGCACTGATCGATGAAGCCGACCTCGAAACCTATGAGCGCAGTGGGTCACAGGTATGTTTCGAGGATGACGAATTAGCCGGTTGCGGTAGCGAAATGGATGACGTATTTGAACCGCTGGAAAAACTGGAGCACTTTATTGGACCTGACATCACCTTCGAAGAATATCTAGATCGCGAGAAGATTCCCGAGGAAGAGCGGGGTCGGCTAATCGGCTATGTGGAGGGGTTCAACGCGGCAGACTATCGCGTCATAAGCGCAGCGTCACTCGGGGCACAACAGAAGGCCGAAGACGCGAGCGATGGAGACCGCATCTACCGGCTACGAGGTGGGTACGACCAGCTTCCTGTGTATCTGGAGCGGCGAATCACCGAATATGGTGGAAGAGTACGAACGGGCGAGCCGGTCAAGGAGATTCGGTGGGAAGCCGGGCGGACCGAGGTCGCAACAGACGCCGACACCTTCCATGCTAAAAAAGCGGTTGTGACTTTGCCGGTGGCGGTGTTGCAAGGCGGGAGCGTCGCCATTTCGCCTGAGCCCGAGTTGGTGTTAAATGCAGCAGGCCGCCTGCGTATGGGACAGGTTTGCCGCTTCACACTGCTCTTCCGAGAGCAATTCTGGAAGACCCTGTCACCACATCCAGAACTTAGTGAGATGAGCTTTCTGTATTCGTTTTCGGAGATGCCGCCCGTGTGGTGGACGCCGCATCCGGAGGCGAGCAACAGCATCACAGGATGGGCCGGAGGCCCACGTTCAAAGGCGCTGGCGCGGATGGGGCCGGAAGAGCTTGGCCTTCATGCCTGCGCCGCACTCGCAAGGATCTTCGGTCTGGAACAGAATCACGTTCATGCATTATTGCTTGGCTGTTACACGCACGATTGGCAACACGATGCGTTTAGCGGCGGTGCATATAGCTACGTAGCAGCCGGTGGGCTGGACGCCTCCAGACAGATGACCGAGCCCGTGGCAAAGACACTCTACTTCGCAGGCGAGCACACCGACATTACCGGGCACTGGGGAACAGTCCACGCAGCGATGCGGTCAGGATTACGAGCTGCGGCCCAGATCCTGGATGACCTGAAGTGACCGTAGATTGCGGCAGTGATTTGCCCTCCCCATGTCGCCGAATTCATTCGCCGACTGCTTTGAAGGCCTCCACCGGACGTCTTTGGATGCCTGATAAGGCTCTATTGGATGCATTTTTCTGTCACAGATTTGTCAATACAGATTGGGTGTAATGTGAAACAGATGGAGTAGTTCAACACAGCGAACACTGTTATTCTGCTCTGCATCTTCGAGGTTCCATGGCTATCACAAAGTCGCTTCTGAATACTCCCGCCGATCACACTCCGAATACGCGGTTGACCATCGATGGGTTGGAAGTTCCTGGGCACTCCGGCGAACTGCTGATCGACCTGCTGAACAGCCGCACAGCCGTCAACGTGCAAAAGGCTGTGCCTCAGGTGTGCTATCTCCAGCAAATGGGCCCAATCCAGAGCTGCGATACATGCATGGTGATGGTCAATGGCGAACTGGTCCGCGCATGTGCGACCAGGGTTGCCGGTGGAATGAAAGTCGAGACAGCCAACGAGACCGTTGATATCGCGCAGCGCGAAGCCTTCGATCGCATCCTCGAGAACCACATGCTCTACTGCACCGTCTGTGACAACAACAATCAGAACTGTACGATCCACAACACGACTGCCGTACTCGATGTGAAACACCAGTCACGCGAGTACAGACGTAAGCCTTACGAGAAGGACATGTCGAACCCGTTCTACCGCTATGACCCCGACCAGTGCATCCTGTGCGGACGCTGCGTAGAGTCGTGCCAGAACGTACAGGTGAATGAGACGCTGTCGATCGACTGGGAGAGCGACCACCCGCGCGTGCTGTGGGACGGCGGTATGAAAATTGAGGGTTCGAGCTGCGTCTCCTGCGGACATTGCGTGACGGTCTGTCCCTGCAATGCGCTTATGGAAAAGACGATGCTCGGCGAAGCAGGATATATGACCGACCTGCCTGCGGCGACGCTGAACAATATGATCGACGTGGTGAAGGGAGTCGAGCCGCCCATCGGATATGGACCGATCCTTTCGCTCTCCGAGATGGAGTCGGAGATGCGCAACGAGCGCACCAAACGCACCAAAACCGTCTGCACCTATTGCGCGGTTGGATGCAGCTTCGAGGTCTGGACCAAAGAGCGTCACATTCTCAAGATCGAACCGACGCACGGGCCAGCCAATGGTATCTCGACCTGCGTTAAGGGCAAGTTTGCGTGGGGGCACATCAACTCCGACGACCGTCTTGTGAAGCCGCTGCTGCGTGATGGCGAGACCTTCCGCGAGATCGAGTGGTCCGAGGCACTCGACATCATCGAGCACACCTTCAAGCGCATCAGGAACGAGCATGGGCCGGACGCACTCGCATTTATCGCCTCCTCCAAGTGCACCAATGAAGAGAGTTTTGTGATGCAGAAGCTGGCGCGGGCAGTAATCGGTACCAACAATGTCGACAACTGCGCCCGCTACTGCCAGAATCCAGCCACGGCTGGGTTGCAGCGCACGGTAGGCTATGGCGGTGACTCAGGTTCGATCGCTGACATCGAGAAGGCCGGCCTGGTAATAATTGTCGGGGCGAATCCCGCGGAGAACCACCCTGTACTCGCTACACGGGTGAAGCGGTCGCATAAGCACCGCGGACAGCGGTTGATCGTCGCCGACCTGCGTAAGCATGAGATGGCGGAGCGCGCCGATATCTTCTTTCGACCGAATCCTTCAACCGACGCCGTTTGGATGTGCGCGGTGGCGAAGTACATCATCGATAGCGGGCTGGCGAAGATGGACTTCATAAACAAGTGGGTGAACAACTTCGACGCGTTCAAAAAATCTCTGGAATCCTTCACGCTGGAGTATGCCGAGAAGATCACCGGCGTTCCTGAGACCACATTGACAACAGTAGCGCATGAGATTGCAGCGGCCGATGGCACCTGCATCCTGTTTGCAATGGGTGTGACGCAGCACTGTGGCGGTTCAGATACGGCGACCGCTCTTTCGAACCTGCTGTTGGTCAGCGGTAACTACATGCGTCCCGGTGCGGGAGCTTATCCGCTGCGTGGGCATAATAATGTGCAGGGCGCGAGCGACTTCGGCTCGATGCCTAACGTATTTTCCGGCTACCAGAAGGTGGATGACCCAGAGATTCGGGCAAAGTTTGAAGCAGGCTGGGGCGTTACTCTGCCGACCACCACCGGCAAAGACAATCACCAGATGATCGACGCCATCCTTGAAGGTTCGCTGAAGTCGCTGTACATCAAAGGCGAGGACACGATCACCTCGGACTCGAATGCGAACTTTGTCGGTAGTGCGTTGGAAAAGGTTGAGTTCCTCATCGTGCAGGACATCAACTTCTCCGAAACCTGCCGATATGCCGATCTGGTATTACCCGCCGCAGCTTCGCTAGAGAAAGATGGAACCTTCACCAGCACGGAGCGCCGCATTCAGCGCATCAACAAAGCGATGGAACCGCTGGGCGAATCGAAAGCCGACTGGGAGATCATTCAACTCATCGCCAACCGCATGGGCGGTAACTGGAACTACACGCATCCATCCGAAATCATGGACGAGGTGGCACGGCTGACTCCATTGTTCGCCGGAGTAAGCTACAAAAAGCTCGAAGGCTTCAATAGCCAGCAGTGGCCAGTCCATGCAGACGGCACGGACTCGCCGCTGTTGTTCACGGATGGCTTCCCCTTCCCCGACAAAAAAGCGCGGTTCTATCCGATCGAGTACATTCCGCCATCGGAGGAGACGAGCAGTGTCTACGATCTCCACCTGAACAACGGCCGCCTGTTGGAGCACTTCGAGCAAGGCAGTATGACTTTCCGCACGGCGGGCATCAAAGAGATCACACCGAATAGCTGGATCGAGGTCTCGCCAGAGCTGGCAGCGGAGCGCGGTGTGACGACTGGCCGATATGTACAGGTGACCTCTCCGCACGGCAAGGCGCGCGTGCAGGTGCTGGTCTCGGATCGAGTGAAGGGTAAACAGCTCTACATGACGCTGAACTCGGTGGAAGAGCCGGTGAACCGGCTGACCAGCAGCTTCACCGACAGACAGACCCACACGCCTGCGTTCAAGGAGACGGCTGTGAGCATGACCGTACTGCCGGAGCAGGGAGAAAATCCGCTGCCGCGCAGAAACTTCCGTTACGGCACACGCACTCCGCAGTCGGGCCTCGAGATCGAGCGCAAGTGGGCGCGCAAGGACTACCATCTTCCCGGAACAGCGCCAGCCGATAAGCTCGTTCAGATCACTTCCACGACCATTTAGTTCACCGCCGCCTTCAGGAGCTGTCATGGCCAAGCCTATTGCCTTCAAACCCATTACCGTCGACTTCAAGGCCGATCTCGTACGCAAGCTGGAGAAAGCTCCAGCCGAACACGCCGAGGCTCTCCTACTGGCCTACGATGTGCTTGAGGAAGCACACAAAAAGGGTCTGCTGGACCTGCTGCATGGAGCCATCGGAGCGAAAGATACGATCTTTACCACGTTGTCGAAGTATGCGGCACAGCCCGAGGGCATCGCCGCAATCCGGAACCTCCTGACTGCGGCGAAGATCCTGACCGAGCTCGATCCCGAGGTGCTCGATCAGCTCTCAAAGGTCATGGGACAAGCGACCAAAGAGCATCAGCAGGAGCAGAAGCCGCCCAGCCTGTGGCAGCTCGCCAAACGCGCGACCAGCGAGGATAGCCGTCGCGGGCTCTCGCTCATGACGCTGGTGCTCTCCGGCCTGGGCAGATCGCTAAAGAAGTAAGGTACATATTCTGCGACCCGCCGTAACGTCGCAGCTATGGTCAAATGTAAGACGTGACTCATTCCTTTGACATCGGCAGTACTCCCCATCAAGTCCCGGTAGGCCGGGGCAAGCTCTTTCTCATTGCAGGCCCTTGCGTCCTCGAGTCCGAGAGCCATGCGCGCATGCTAGCCGACTCAATCCAGCGCATCACCTCGGATCTCGGCGTTCCCTACATCTTCAAAGCCAGCTACGACAAGGCCAACCGAACCTCGATCAAGAGCTTTCGCGGCCCAGGGCTAATTGAGGGCTGCCGCATCCTTCGTTCGATCGGCGACAGCACCGGCCTGCCTGTCTTGACCGATGTTCATACCGCCGTCGATTGCGCAGTCGTCGCCGAAGCCGTCGATGTATTGCAGATTCCTGCGTTCCTCTGCCGCCAAACAGACTTGCTTATTGCTGCAGCCGAAGCGACTCGTCAGACCGGTGGCGCGATCAACGTGAAGAAGGGCCAGTTCGTGGCCCCTTGGGATATGCGGCACGCCGTCGAAAAGATCCGCGAGAGCGGCAACGACCGAGTCTCGCTGACTGAACGCGGCGCCAGCTTCGGATACAACAATCTGGTCGTTGATATGCGCTCATTGCCGGTCATGCGTGGCTTCGCGCCTGTTGTCTTCGACGGAACGCACTCCGTCCAAACCCCTTCTGCCGGAAATGGCGTAAGTGGTGGCCAGCCCGAGTTCATCCCTGTGCTTACCCGCGCAGCCGTAGCTGCTGGCGTAGACGGAGTTTTCCTTGAAGTACACGACAATCCAGCAGAGGCGAAGTCTGATGGAGCCAACGCACTTCATCTGAACAAGCTGAAGGCTGTCCTGGAGCAACTACTCGCCGTACATGCCGCCGTAGCCAACTCTGTGGCGTAACAACTCCAAAAACTGTCGGGTTAAAAAAGCGGCCCCTCATTGAGGGGCCAATCTGCCTTGGTTCTCTCTGGTTAGGAGAGGTTTTTGCGAGTGCGCTCTAGGTCGCTATCTCGGCAAACTTGCGGGCGGTAGATATCACCGCCCTTAGGGGGAGGGCTATTGATTCACCTCTTGTGGTGCACTTGCTCCTGACGCAGCTGCTTTAGGAGCGGTGGAGTTAGAAGCTGAGTTGCTGCCCATGGTTGCAAGGCTATTATGGAGCAGTGTCACGCGTACGCCGTTTACGATTGCCTGCTCACCATCGGTGGGCTTGGCGGTATCTTTTCCGAGGCCCGTCTTGTAGATCCGATAAACCGGAACCTGGTGTTCGGTGACGAGGTAGCGGGCGACTGAATCAGCCATCGCCTGCGAAGTCTGTACTCCGCCGCGGCTGTAACCCTGTACCTCAATGATGTAGCCCTTTTCGCCCGCCAACGTGGTTGCGAGAGCGTCGAGGTCAGACTTACCGGTCGGCCCGAGAGAAGTACGTCCCGAGGCGAACTTTACCGACGTCTGTGAAACAGTCTGATACTGATCCAGATTGCCTACCGTGTTGCCTAACGAATCCGTACGGTTGCTCGCATTGCTTGCCAGTGTGTTAGCGGCATTGGCACGATTTGCTGCATCCTGCGCATGCTGATCGGCAGTGTTGGCCGTATTCATCGCGTTCTTGATGCCCGCCTGTGACCGTGCGTCCACATCTTTAATGTCGTTTGCGTTCTTCGCCTGAAGCTGATCGAGTTCATTGACCTGACCCTTGATCGGATCGGTCTGGCGTTTTACCCACTTCTTGCGAGCCATGGGGTTCATGTGACCCCAGAAACCTTCCTTCGAATCACCGGAAAGAGGCTTGCCGGTCGCGTAGGTCGAATTATCAGCAGGATTCATTGAGCCTGAGGTCGAGCTGGCGGCTGCCGGGTCTGATGTCTGCGCTGCGGGTGCGCTCGTCTGGGCAAAAGCTGACATGCCCAATGCGCTACCTAAAAGTAAAGCTGGGAGGCCGAAAGTATTTCCGGATTTCATCATTAGTTTGCTCTCCTATCTTCTCGGTGCGCCTGTGTTCCAGACGTCAACATGCTCTTGCTAGAGCAGGTAGGATGCCAAACTTCGAAAATTTTTAAGTATTTACAAATAAGTGACTTACGGGAGACATACAACTTAAGTGGACAGGGAGATTACCTCCAACTCGCGCAAAAAGTTCCGGAACGCCGAGTAACTATTACCCGGTCGGAGAGCCGTCCACTCACCTGTTCTCGACACGAATAATGTGAATCTCCGGCATCTGCATGTTCCAGTTCGCCGGAATGGTCTCAAAGATAAGTCGGAAGTCCCGTTCGTCGCCCGGCTTCAGCGGGGAAGCACTGACAGACTGGGTATCGATATACGGCTCCCGCGTGCGTATCAGAGAAAGCGGCAGCGTCTCCACCTGTGGCGGCATGGCTTCATCATTGCGAAAGAGCACCTGTACCGTGACCCCTGAGACCGTCTCGCCACCGGTATTTTGAATGTGCCCGTCTATAAAAGTCGACTTCCCGCCAGAGAGGCTGGTGGACTCGCTCATCGCAAGCTGCGAGAGCGAAAGATTGGCTGCATAAGCTGCCAGCGGTTGAATCGTGTTGGATAGAGGGTCAGCCTTGTGGCGAGTCGCGAACAACAGCCCAAGGACGACCGCCACCACCACCAACCCAGCCACGCTCCACGCCGCGACGGGAGTTCCCCCACCCTCTGGTGGCTTGGCCGAAAACATCGCAGGTTCGCGAACATTGCTCTCGCCGGGGGCCGAAGAGATTGAAGGTTTCACAGATGGATCGGCCGAAGGATCAAGTGGGCGGTGCGGTTCACTCATAAGCCGAGATTTTATACCCGCCACGACAACCCAAACCGCACCCAAAGTCCTAAAAGGAATCAGATCAGGGTCCTCAGCGAAAACTTCGTGGAATTTTCATCACAAGCGCAGAACTTGTTGGTGCATTATCGCGTTAACAAACATCTATAGGTTGTCAGGTTGATATAGATCAACAGATCAGTCTGTTGCAGGCACTCAAACGACGTTGAGAGGGGAGGCCGAAGATGAACGAGCAGGACGAAACTCCGATACCCGCCTTGCCGACGTCTGGTGCAGTTGAAGCAGCAGTGATCCCGGTTGCCGCCGATCGCCTGTACCAGTTCGCTGCACTCACAGCGGGTTTCCTTCTACTCATCTCGCTGCTATAAGAAGGATTGCGGCCACGGCATGCGGTTTATGCAAAGCTTGCGCGCTTCACCTTCTGGCGAAAGTCTTCGCCCTGCATCTCAACCACAACGCACATCTCCTGCAACCTGGAACGCATACGTTCGCCGATACGGTCGCCCAGCGTCTCCTCGCGCATCGCTGAACGAGGGCCATTCTCTGTCCCCAGCGGCCCCGCGTTGGCATAGTTCGTCGTAATGATCGTGGTGCGGCGATCGTTGTATCGGGTGTTCAGGATGTGCGCGACGGTATCCCACACCCAGTCCGTCGGCTTGGAAGCTCCAAGCTCGTCCAGCACAAGAACTTCAGCATCGAAGACCGGAGCGAGAATCTCCAGTTCGGTCGCTGAGACCTTGCTGTTGTAGCTGTTCTGCACCTGCTTCAAAAGGTCTCGGTAGTCGAAGAAGAGCCCCTTTGCGCCACGCTCGGCCACCAGAGCCTGCAGAATGCCCACCGCAAGATGCGTTTTGCCTACCCCAATTGAACCGGTGATCAGCAGGCCTCTTCCGCCGGTCTCCAGGGGATACCCTTCAATAAACTTCTTCGCCGTAAGCCGCGCAAGTACCTGAGACTTATGGGAGTAAGGAAGATCCGTGTCGTAACTTTCCAGAGAGCAGTGTTCGTACCGCTTCGGGATATGGGCGCGCCCCAGCATTCGCTCGGCTCGCTTCTGCACCCGGCAAACGCAGTCTTTGGCAAACTGCCTGCCGTCTTCCTGAAGGACTCGGACACCCGATCCACCGCATATCGTACAAACTTCACTCATGGCCGTCGTTCCAGTATGGCAGCATCTGAATCCAATTGCCCCCTGTGCGAATCTGAGTTAAACTGAGGAAACTGCTTGAGCGCTCTTAAATAAGGCGCAAGCGGCGGCGCGACAGGCCCTTCGATGTGACGTGAACTCTTCCGTTGCAAGCGATCCGCGAGCCGGCAGGCACAATCGAGATCAGAGAAAAGGATTAGTTACCATGCCAAAAGAAGGTATTCACCCGAAGTATGACAATATCCACGTCAAGTGCGCCTGCGGGAACACGTTCGAGACCCGCTCCACGCACAAGGGCGACATCGTCGTCGAAATCTGCTCCGCCTGCCACCCGTTCTTCACCGGCAAGCAGAAGCTGATCGATACCGCAGGTCGCGTCGAGCGCTTCCGCCGCAAGTTCGCCAAGTCGGACGCCGGCAAGGCCGAGACTGCCGCGAAGTAAGCGGACGCCTAAACCACATCAAGGGCCTCCGCACACGCGGGGGCCTTTGTTTTGTCTAAACTAGTCACAAGTAAGGCCACGAGCACTATTGCCATGAAGAAGCGTTACACCCTCGAGCAGAAGCGTTGGGACGATCCAGCCGAGCACACGATGCCCGAGCACTCCCGCGTGCCTGCCAGCTTCACCATCGGCAACGTAAAGATCGCCCCTGCGACGGTGCTTGCCCCCATGGCCGGAGTCACCGACACAGTCTTCCGCCGCTTCATCAAGAACGCCAGCCAGTTCACAAGCACGACTGACGGCACGGCCGACGTGGACAGCACCACATCGAACCAGCAGTCCGGCTGCGGCCTCATCATGACGGAGTTCACCTCCGCCGACGGCCTCTCCCGCATGCGCGAGACCAAGCGCAAGCGCTACCTCACCTACTACGACGACGAGCACCCCATCTCCGCGCAGCTCTTCGGCTCAAACCCTGCAACGCTCGCCGACTCAGCCCGCATCGTGCAGGACGCCGGCTTCGATCTCGTCGACCTGAACCTCGGCTGCCCGGCCAAACGCGTCGTCGCGTGCAACGGAGGCTCCGGCCTGCTGCGTGACCTGCCGCTCATCGAAACCATCTTCAAGACCGTTCGAGCCGCCGTCACGATTCCCTTCACCGTAAAGTTCCGCATGGGCTGGAACGACAAACACATCGTCTGCGTCGAGCTCGCAAAGATGGCCGAAGACTGCGGCCTCAACGCCGTGGCCCTGCACGCCCGCACCCGCGAAGACGGCTACACCGGCCAGGCCCGCTGGGAGTACATCGCCGCCGTCAAGGACGCCGTGAAGATTCCAGTCATCGGCAACGGAGACATCCGCACTCCAGAAGACGCAGCCGCAATGGTCGACATCACCGGCTGCGACGCTGTCATGATCGGCCGCACCGCGCCGTCAAATCCGTGGATCTTCCGCCAGATCGCCCAGTACACCGCGTCGAAGGAAGCCACCGGCGTCGGCACCTACGATCAGCCCACCGATCAGGACCGCTACCGCATGATCCGCACCTACTTCCAGATGCTGGTCGACGAGATCGCCATCGAAGAGCGAGCCGAAGCTGCCCGCGCCGAAGCCATCACCGCCGCCGGCCAGGTCGCACGCGAACAGCGTCACCGCGACTGCGTCGGCAAGATGAAGCAGTTCGCCAGCTGGTTCACCCACGGTGTCCCCGGCGGCGGCGCACTCCGCAAGCAGATCTTCGAATCAAAGAACGGCGACGCAGTCCTCGGCGCAATCGAAAGCTTCTTCGCAAACCGCGAGATGTCTCTCGATAGAGAAGATGCCGTCGCCGAAGTAGACGAAACGATGCTCGCCTCAGCCGCCGCCTACTGCGACTGATGGCTGGGCAAACAACTTTTTGCATCCTCCGCTAACTGCGATTAATCTCATCAACAGAGCCGAAATAGACAGGGCCGGTTTGGTAAGTCCGGTCCCTCCCTCACCTGAGGGAGCCTTGTCCTTCGATATCCCTCCCGGAATACCGATGAGACCCACGGCGTAGTCAGCGTGTGCCCCGCACATCGCCGACGACGCATGGGTCAGGACAATATCCGGCAGAGCAAAGCTCCTCCTGATAGATCGCAGCCCATGCGAACTCAAATCAAGGAGCAACCCATGTTGAAACTCAATCACATGAATCTGACCACCTCGGACGTCTCCTGGCCTCACCAACTTCTTCGAGCGATGCTTCGACTTCAAAGTCACCGAACGGCGTGGCAGTGACAAATTCGCCGTTCTAGAAGGCGAGGACTTCTATCTCGTCCTTATGCACGGCAAAGATGCAGCCAGCACCAGCTATCCCGCCATGTTCCACATCGGTTTCGTCGTGGCAGACGAGGCCACCGTCCGAGCGACCCATCAACGCATCATCGAAGCGGGTTATACGCCACCAACACCCGAACGCATTCAGCGAGGAGGGCCGCCAACCTTTGGCTTCTACCACCCCGCACCGGGCGGAGTCCTTGTCGAGGTCAGCGCACCGATCGCATAACAAAAACCAGTCGTCATTCGCCCGGCATCTCGCTGGGCGAATGACGCATTACGGCACTCGCCGCAACGTCAAATTCATCTTCGAATCGATAGGTTTCTGCTCACGATCCAGTTGCACCAAAGCTGCACCCTGGTCCCTCACTAGCCATGAGTCGGAGTGCCGCTCATCGTCTGGATTGAGTTGATAGACCGTCGCATCAGGATTGGTTGCATCCCCGCGAAGCATCGCCCATTCCCCGCGATCAGAGAGCACCAAATCCCCGTGTGGCGCTCCACGATAAGTCTGCGTCCGAACATAAAACGCATACGTCGTTTCGAACTTTCCCTTCGCATACAGCCTCAGCACAGTCTCCAAACCACTACAGTCCGCACACGGCAGCGTTCCTGTGTAGACTCCGTACAAGACTGCCGTCCCGAGCTGCGGAGATCCCAGAGCAACATGCACGCGCACGGAATACGCAGACGTATCCTGCGGAGCTGCACCTGGCGTCTTGACCTCAGTCTCCCAACCAAACACCAACGCTGTATCACCCACAGTCGCCGCATTGAATCGAAACCTCGTAATCTGCGAAGGCACGCCAGAACTCTTATCTGCGGGCAGATTATTTTCATCCAGCGGGTCAAAGTTGAAGACTTTGGCAGATGAGAGACCCATCGAAATACACCAGACTGCCCGGAAGACAGCTCCACCACCAGAGTGTCTCCCAGATTCAAAAACACATCCGTTCGATTATCCGCGGCGCCGAGCGTCACTGTCTTCGCCTGCACCACGCAGTAAAGCAT
The DNA here is from genome assembly GCA_963771625.1 of uncultured Acidobacteriaceae bacterium. Lineage (GTDB taxonomy): Bacteria > Acidobacteriota > Terriglobia > Terriglobales > Acidobacteriaceae > Edaphobacter. Next base: position 17,062 of record CAVYUE010000011.1, on the reverse strand, counting down.
CAAAGCAACACGCCACAAACAGGCAACAGATTTCGGAAAATCATGAACCCTCCCACACAGACAGCAATCCTAGTCCCTGCTCCGCTTCCTCCAAACCGCCTTCACGTTCGCCCGCCAGCGTTCATCGAGCGCTACCAGCGTCCACTCCACACGAGGAGAAAGATACCGCAACACAACCTCAGTCGCAGGATGAATGCGTAGCGCAGGCGCCACAAGGTAAAGCCGAGGAGGCTCAGTCGACAACCGCAGCCCACCGAAGTAACCATGTCGCTGAAACTCGCCCAAACCGGTCATGTTATCCGGGTTCTGCAGATGATGCCATCGCACTCGAACCCAGTAATCAAGCCCCTGCAGCGCAAGATGCAGATCCTCATCCGCCTTCAACTCAATAACCGCCAACCGTCCATCATCGGTCACACCAAGCAGGTCCAACATCCCACGATCGGCGGCAGCAAACGCAGGCACCTGCGTGTAAACATGCTTCGGATTGAGCCGCACATCCAGCGGCTCCACGTCTCGCCGCAACACACTCTCAAGCCAACGCTCAGGCTGCATCCGGTAGAGCGGATCACGCTTGTCACCACCTGCAATACGCCGCGCAAACAGCCTCGCCACCAGTTCACGCAGATCACCCTCATTCTCTGCGCTCAGCGGAGTCTCATTCGCTCCCGCACCAAACGTAATCTCCTGCGCGCTGTTGAACGAATTGCCCGCATACCCCATCCGCACGCGCGCAAATTCGAGACCATGCAACAGAAACGCCAACTCCGTGCCACTGCGGAGACGCTGTTCCACGATCTCGCGCATTCCCTCAGGCACAAGAGCCATCACACGCAGCCTCGATTCAGCGAATCGCACCTGCGCTGCCTCCTCATTCGGAGCATGCATCAACCGAGTCGTCAGATTTCCGTGATCAGCAGCATCTCGCTGCTCCATCTCTTCCGACTTCTGATCCAGCTCCCACAACTCCCATTGCGCAACATTCGCATTGAGCCACGCCATCCGCGAAAGCGTCAGCAACGCCATCCCACGAGGCACAATCAGCTTCAACCCTTGATAGACCCGTCGCCCATCCCCTGACTCTCGGCAGTGCTGCAGCCACAAGATCCCCAGCGTCAGAATGCCATCCACCGTAGCCTGCGTCTCCTCCTCATTCACGGCGATCACAGCCCAGGCCTTCTGTCCCTGCACCAGCGACCCGCGCGCATACGCCGGGCCAAAACTCTTCTCCAGATCCATCGCAGTTCGAAAGGCGTCGGTCTTGAACTCCGGAAAAGTGCGCAGCAGCACCCTCTCCAGCACACGCAGATACTTCACTCGCGTAGCCTCACGCGTAGACGGCGTTCGGCGATCACGATCAGTTACAAGTTCCAGCGTCTGTGGTTTGGTCTGCCCAAAGCGATGTGTACTAAGCCGCAAGACCCCATTGCGCAAGACCGTTCCACTCACTCGGCGAACGAGGTTGCGGTCTTCCCCCCAGAGATGCAGCGTGCAGCGCCCATGCTCGGTCGCAAGCTTGTACTTTGCCTCGCGCATGTCAAAGAGGACCTTGCCATCTTCAAGCACCACGGCGCGGGGAGATTCAGCTAAAAAGGATTCAAGTGCAGACGAAATCTCTTCCACCGTCTGCACGGGCTCCGCGGAGGAGGCTCTTGGCGGCATAGCCGAACCTTAACACATTTACGCATCTGCAGCGGAGTGGGGAAAACGGCGGAATCTACAAAGCAAGCTTGAAATGGAAGTCCGAGATCCGCAAACCGTGCCGGAAATAAAATGCATGCGCCTCATGCCGATGCGTTCCCGAATCAAGCATGAACGTCGTGCATCCCGCTTCCTTTGCCAGCGCGATCAGCCAGGTCAGCATTGACTCGCCGTGGCCCTTCGAGCGAGCAGCTTCGTCCGTTACCAGATCATCCACATAAAGTGTCTTACCGCTCCACAAAAGCGTCTGCACCCGGAAGCCCGCGACAGAAACAATGGCATCCTCCACTTCGAGAAAAGCCAGTTGATACCCTTCGGCTTGTTGGGTTTGAATGCGGCCCACGAACTCACTCGCAACCAGCATCGGACGCAGCTGTCGTATCACCGGAAAGCAACGATCTATCTCGCTCGGAATGGTAGCAATCTTAATATTTAGCATGCGGTGGCCGTTACCAGCCTTCTTTGGCGCGCAGATGTGTAATGTGCGCAACATGATGACGCGAGTGCCAGGCATAGATCAGCGCCGCGAGTTCAATCGACACCGGGCCATCTTCAGGATGGTTGTACCCACGCAACCACTGCTGTTCGTTAAGAGACTGCAGCAACATCACCCAACGTGCGTGGAGCGCTTCAATCAACTCCAGCGACCACTCAACGGGTGCAGACATGTCCTGCAGGTTCGCCCAGGCTGATTCGTCGTATGGTTTGACCGTCGGCCAGTCCTCGGTGAGCGCTAGCTTAATTCGAACAACAGCATTCATGTGGCTGTCCGCGACATGATGTACCACCTGCCGCAGCGTCCAGCCCCCCTCGCGATACGGTGTGCTCAGTTGTCCAAAGCTCAACCCATCGACCGCATTGCGCAGTTGCTCGGGCAACTCAGCCAGGGTCGCAATCGCTCCGGTTCGCTCATCGGGCGTGATGGTTGCTGGCGCTTCAAAGTCGCCAATGGGATACCTCGGGTCAACATCACTCAGGGCCATACGCCACTCCTTCACACCTAACATGCAACTTAGCACATGCCATTGTGTAACCTCTATGAAGATTCTTCCGACGATCCAGAAGCTTTATGATCCGAACGTTTTCAATCCATCTCACTGCATTGTTTGTTTTTGCCGCCACTCTATGTGCGCAGCAAAACACACCAACAGCTGCGACAAAGTCGTACGGAACCGGCGATAGTTATGTTGGCTTCGATAACAACGACTATCCCGGAGATGAAGCGCTGCCCGCATTGCGGCGACACTTCGCCTTCGCCGGATACTGGCTCAACAATCCACCCGGCGAAGATCACAACAGCTGGCAAGGCAAGCGCGACGCATTACTGCGCAACGGCTTTGGCTTCATCGTGCTGGAAAACGGTCGCCTCGAAGCAGAGATCAAAAAAGCGAAGCGAACCGGCATCACACCCGCAGCACTCGGAACCAAGGACGCCGCCGAAGCCGTAGCCGCAGCAAAACGCGAACACTTCCCTGTCCGCACCATCATCTTTCTCGATCAGGAGGAGGGCGGCCGCCTGACCGCCGACCAGGCCGCCTACCTGCTCGCATGGACCGAGGCAGTCGCTCACTCGTCCTATCTCCCCGGCGCCTATGCCAGCGGCCAACCCGTCGGCGACGGCCCCGGCAAAACCATCACCACCATCCAGGACATTCGCGAGCAGGTCGCAGCGCAACACCTTCACGAGATCGCGATGTGGGTCTATCAGGATGCCTGCCCGCCCGCCAACGGCTGCACCATGCAGCCTCCGTCGCTATCCACCAGCGGCACCCCGGACATCACAGCATGGCAGTACGCACAGTCTCCTCGCCGTAAGGAGATCACGGCAGCATGCGCCAAAACCTATGCTCCCGACGGCAACTGTTACGCCCCCGACCTTCCTAAATTCACTTTGGATCTAAGCGTTTCCAGCTCACAAGACCCCTCACACGGCCGCTGATTGCACTCAACGTTAACCCGACAAAAGATCCAGCAGAAAGCCTCGTAAGGCATGCTCCACCCACACCCACGCGATCGTGCTATTTGCCGCGGCTCTCCGGGAAGCCTAGAATCAATCTAGATGACCATACCCGCTCCCGATCACAAACGCTACTTCATCGAAAAACTTGGTCTGTCAGAACGCCTGATGGAACGCTGTCTTGGAGAAGCACTTTCAGCGGGAGGTGAGTACGCAGATCTTTATTTTGAGTCAGTTACCTCAACTTCACTAGGTATCGACGAATCTCTGGTCAAGTCCGCAAGTCAGGGCATCAGCGTAGGCTGCGGCATCCGAGTCGTCTCCGGCGAGCGCACCGGCTACGCCTATACCGACGATCTCTCAAGCGATCGCCTCCTCCGTGCAGCGCGAACCGCAGCCCTGATCGCCAGCGGCCCAGCCAAAGAGCTGATGAGCGGCTTCCGCCAGACCGAAACCCCTTCGCTCTACCCCGTCGCCGGCGCAACCAGCGACGCCGAGATCGCCGCCAAGCTCGCCCTTATCCAGCGCGCCGACAAAGCCGCCCGCGCCTACGACTCCCGCATCACCCAGGTCCGCGCCGGCTTCAACGATGAGCTCCGCCGCATCCTGGTCGCCGCATCCGACGGCACCTTCGCCAGCGACACCCAGCCCCTCGCTCGCCTGAACGTATTCGTCATCGCCAAAGACGGCGTCAACACTGCTCGCGGCACCAGCGGCGGCGGCGGTCGCGTCACCATGGACTTCTTCGAAGGCGACAAATCTCCCGAGCACCACGCCCGCGAGGCCGCCCGTACAGCCATCCTCCAGCTCGGAGCTGTCGAAGCTCCCGCCGGTGAGATGCCCGTCGTCCTTGGCCCCGGCTGGCCCGGCGTCCTTCTCCACGAAGCCGTCGGTCACGGTCTCGAAGCCGACTTCAATCGCAAAAAAACCTCAGCCTTCGCCGGACTCATCGGCCAACAGGTCGCAAGCCCCAAGGTCACCGTCGTCGACAACGGACTCATGCCCGGCCGCCGCGGCTCCATCAACATGGATGACGAAGGCAACCCGACCCAGGAGACCGTCCTCATCGAGAACGGAATCCTCAAGGGCTTCCTCACCGACAAGCTCAACGGCCGCCTGATGAACATGCCCAGCACCGGCAGTGGCCGCCGCGAGAGCTACCACCATATCCCCATGCCGCGCATGACCAACACCTACATGCTCAACGGTGAAGACATGCCCGAAGACATCATCAAGAGCGTCAAGCGCGGTCTCTATGCGGTGAACTTCGGCGGTGGTCAGGTCGACATCACCAACGGCAAGTTCGTCTTCTCCGCCAGCGAGGCTTACCTGATCGAAGACGGCAAAGTAACACGGCCCGTGAAGGGTGCAACTCTCATCGGCAATGGACCTGAAGCATTGAAGTACGTATCGATGGTTGGAAATGACCTCGCATTGGACGAAGGCATTGGCACCTGCGGCAAAGCCGGGCAGAGTGTGCCCGTCGGCGTAGGCATGCCCACAGTAAAGCTCGATCGCATGACGGTCGGGGGAACGGGGCAATAATGGCAGTCGAACGCGAAAAGATGTATGAGTGTGAAGTAAAACGTCGCCGCGTCAAAACCGGCGGCGGTTACGAGCCGTTCTGGAAGGTCAAGCCGGTTGCGGTCGCACTGGTCGACAACGACACCGAATTTCGCTGCAAAGACTGCTACGGAGTCGTAAAACTTCTCGGCCGCAACGGCAAAACCGGCACCGTGCCGTACGTCGAACACAAGTCCTCGGCCGACTCGGAGTACTGCGCCAACGGAATGCTCTTCAAAAAAGCGACCGACGGCCGCGAGCCCAGACATTCGGAACACCCCGTAGAGTAGTCCCTTGTTTTTCTGCACCACTTCACCTCGGCTCCTGTGCGCACGACACCTGAAAGTAAGACCTAACGGCTCCATTCAACCGCATCACCTATCCGAGGTCTCCTATGGCAGCCGAACGTGAAAAATTCTACGAGTGCGAAGTAAAGCGTCGCCGCGTCAAAGCCACCGGCGGTTACGAGCCGTTCTGGAAGGTCAAGGCCATCGAACTCGCCCTTGAAGACAACGACACTGAGTTCCGCTGCATGAGCTGCGGTGGCGCAGTCAAGCTCTTCAAACGCCGCTCCGAAGACGGCCCGGCAACCCACATCGAGCACAAGCTGAAGACCGACTCCGAGTACTGCGCAGCCGGAATGTACTTCCTCAAAGCTACAGACGGCCGTCAGCCTCGCCTCTCCGCATCTCCTGTTCGTTGAGTCCCAGCTTCAGCTAAGACCATCGCCCGAACGATCGTCTCAAAGGCATACGCCACGCACGGACCACCGTAATCCGTGCGTTATCCACCCATGGCTACGCCGTTGGAATGACCCCGAGCTGCTGCATCATCGTCAAGTTATCCATCAGGATTCGACTGTCTGTCATCTTGCCCCCTGCCAGGCGGTCGATGACAACGCCTTTGACACTGACACTCCTGCCCGTAGCAGGAACACCGAGAAATGTTCCTCGATGGGTGCCAGTCCATGTGAAGCGAGTGACAACCTTGTCTCCACTAGCCACCGTCTCGTCCACAATCCAATGGATATCAGGGAATGCGACGCGCATCATCCCGATGACCTCTTTCAAACCCTCTCGCCCTTGCCGCTGACCCGGAAGTGGGTCAAGCTCGACAAAATCGGCCGCAACCAGTTCGTCGGCCTGCTCCAACCGTCCCTGATTGATGACCTCTTCCAAAAACCTGGCAATGACTGCAATGTTCTCAGACACGTTTCCCGACTCTGACACTCGCATCTCCTGGTTCAGCCTGTGTGAATAACACCGGCATCATATCAGCCATTCTCCCAGCCCACCCATCTCGCCGCAGCGCCAGAAAACTCAGCGCAAAACCAATTATCCTGAAGAGACCATGCCAATCCAGACGACCACGAACCTCCGCCAGCTTGCCTCCGATGTCCTCAGCCACGCCCTCAAGGCTGGAGCCACCGATGCTGAAGCGGTCGTCTACGAAGGCGACGAGTTCTCGGCACTCGTGCGATTGGGACAAGTCGAAACCTTGAAAGAATCAGGCTCGCGCGCAGTCGGACTGCGCGTCTTCATCGGCCAGCGTACAGCGAGCACCTCCTCCTCCGATTTTTCCAGCGACAGCATTCAACGCCTCGTCGACGGAGCCATCACCCTCGCGAAGATCACAAGCGAAGATCCGTTCGTAGGTCTTCCGGAAGCACATGAGTTCGGCAAGATCGAAGATGATCAGCACCTCTACTTCGACGACGTGAACGAGATGCCTCCCGCCGAGCGCATCGAGATCGCACGTCGCACCGAAGCCGCAGCCATGGCATACGACACGCGTATCCAGAACTCCGGCGGCGGCGACTTCGACACCTCCACCTCGCACAAGATCCTTATGAACTCCCGCGGCTTCACCGGCGAGTACCGCCGCAGCTACTGCGGCTTCTCCGCTGCGCCCATCGCCCACGACGAAAAGGGCAACATGCAGCGCAACTACTGGTTCTCCAACTCCCGCACCGTCACCAAACTCGAGAACCCCGAAGAGATCGGCCAGGAAGCCGCACGTCGCACCCTCAAACGTCTCGGCGCACGCCAGGTCAAAACCCAAAAGGCACCAGTCGTCTTCTCACCTGAGATCGCACGCTCCATCATCGGCAACATCTTCGACGCAGCCAACGGCGACGCCATCTACCGCAACGCCTCCTTCTTCAGCGGCATGCTGGGCGAACAGGTCGCCGGCGAAAACATCACCGTCGTCGACGACGGCACCATCATTCACGACGGCATTGGCGGCTTCGGCACAAAGCCATTTGACGGCGAAGGCCTCCCCACCCGCCGCACCGTCCTCGTCGAACGCGGCATCCTCAAGAATTACGTGATGAACACCTACACCGCCCGCAAGCTCAACATGAAGTCCACCGGCAACGCCTCACGTGGACTCGCCGGCAACCCCGGCATCGGCGCGGGCAACTTCTTCCTCGAAGCCGGCACACTCACACCCGAACAAATTATCGGTGACATCAAAAGTGGTCTCTACGTCACCGAAACGATGGGCTTCGGCGTCAACCTCGTCACCGGCGACTACTCCCAGGGCGCCAGCGGCCTCTGGATCGAGAATGGCGAACTCGCCTACCCAGTCGAAGAGATCACCATCGCCGGCAACCTCAAGGACATGTACAAAAACATCGTCGCCATCGGTAACGACCTAATCTTCCGCGGAGCCAGCGCCGCCCCCACCATGCGCATCGAAGGCATGATGATCGCGGGAGCCTAAGTTGTAGCGCACCATCAGTTAACCGCGACTACAATTCACCAAGTGGCAACAACCTTCCATTTCGATCACGTTCTAGACTTCACCCCGGCCCAGGCAGACGAAATCCTCCGCACCATCCCTGCACTCCCCGGCGTCTTCGCCCTCTGCGGCGCACGCAAAGAAGACGCACCCTACCTCACGCAAACCACCGACCTTCGCCGCCGCATGCGGCGCCTCCTCGATCCACCCGAGTCGCAATCCAAGCGTCTCAACCTTCGCGAAAAAGTAGCGCGCATCGAGTACTGCGTCACTGGATCCGCCTTCGAATCCTCCCTCGTCCTCTATCAGGCCACCGCCGCGCACTTCGGATACATCGAAGCCCGCCGCCGCCTCAAGCTCCACACCCCATACTTCCTCCGAATGACCACGGAGAACGCATTCCCCCGCGTCTACTCCACCAACAAGCTCTCCAAGCGCGGCCTCGCGCAGATGTACGGCCCCTTTCCCTCGCGCCTCGCCGCCGAGCGTTACTGCGACGCCGTCCTCGATCTCTTCAAACTTCGCCGCTGCTATGAAGACCTCGCCCCTTATCCAGAGCACCCCGGCTGCGTCTACGGCGAGATGAAGAAGTGCATCGAGCCCTGCAAACAAGCCTGCACTCCAGAGGAGTACGCCGCCGAGACCGCCGCCGTAAAAAAATTCTTCGACACTCGCGGCGAAAGCTTGGTCATCTCCATCGGCCTCGAGCGCGAAGAGGCCTCCTCCGGCATGCAGTTCGAAAAAGCCGCGGCCCTTCACGCGCAGTGGCAAAAAGTAAAAGCCGCACAGTCCCTCGCCGACTGGATCGTCCGCCCCATCCCAAAACTGCGAGCCGTCATCGTACAAACCGCAGCCGAAGAACACGACCACAAAGAAGAGGCAGCCGTATTCCTCCTCGACGGCGGCTGCATCGTTGGCCCCGAGCGCCTCTCCACCCTTGGCGTCCGCGCCGTCAAAGAGCAGACCAGCGTCGGCAGCTCCCTCTTCGCGCAGCCGCTCATGCTGCAGGCTGTCCCACTCGAAGGCGAGCCCACCGCCTCCAACTCCCCCGAGACTCGCGCCACGCATGTCCTCTCGCAACTCGAAAAAAGAATCGAGCCTTCCAGCGATCTAGCCTTGCTAAGCGACCACCTCTCGCTCCTCCGTCGCTGGTACTACCGCCCCGAAAAGCAGCGCAACGGCGAGATCTTCTTCCCCAACGAAGACGCTGGCGAGAAGGGCGTATGGCCCATCCGTAAGATCCTGCGCGGTGCAGCCCGCATCGCCATCGGTGACCCCAAACCCATGGCCGAAACCCAACGCGACGCAGCCAAATCCGCCGCCAAAGAGATCAAAACAAAGATCCTCCACGAAGGCCGCCCCGACGTCGAACGAGTCGTCCCCGTGCTACCTAAGAACCGCTAACGGTATTAGCCAAACATTCAATCGAGTACGACCACGAAGTCGGCCAGCAGTGCTCTGCTTTGAAATCTTCAAGCCCATCACACAACTCGTCCTGAGCTTTATGGCATCAGAACTGTTACATAGCTGCAAGAAATCAGGCATCCAATCACCCCCATAAAATCTATTGTTTTTTCCGCTATCACCCTTGCGCTGATGGGCGCAGGGTCCACGGCACCTGCACAGATCTCAGTCAACATCGGTATAGCGCCGGTATGCCCTTATGGATACTTCGACTACTCTCCTTACTCTTGTGCTCCCTACGGTTACTACGGCCCGGACTGGTTTGGTAGCGGCGGCTTATTCATCGGAGCTGGCCCCTGGTATCACGGCAACCACGGCTATTACGGTCACGTCGACAACCGATACGATCCGCGCCACGGCTATGTTGGACCGGTGCCCGAGCATGGCGATCAGCCCTTCAACCACTTCCACGGAAACGAAGCACGCGACGGCCAGGGCCATGTAGGCAACGCAAACCATGCCTCAGAAGGCGAACATCAACCTGGAGTCCAGGGCGGATACCACGGTGGAGGAGGCGGCCATAGCGGTGGTGGTGAAAGTCACGGCGGCGGTGGTGGTGGTGGTCATCACTAATCCTGAAGGTGAATAAAGAGAAGGCCCGCCAGCAACCGGCGGGCTTCTTTACGCCCGGGTGTATTCCGCATTTAAATTGAAACCCCTTCGAAGCATCACCGCGTCTCCCACAAAGCTGGCACTTTAGACCCCAAGAAACTTAAACGGCTTGCTCACCACAAAATCCTTCACAGCATTCCCGGCATAGACGTGGCTCTGGTCCTTCCCCAGATCAAGCTTCTCCACCTTCCCGGTCTCAGCAGAAAAATCAATGTCCTTAAAGTTCACCCAAAACGTATTCGGCGTCACCGCAGATTCAAAAAAATAAATCAGCCTCTTCTGATCCGCCACCGTTCTCCATCTCGTAGACGAGATATTCGGCTGGTCCGGCGTCGTAAGCCCGTACGGCACCGAAACATTCCGAATCACGCTGAACACGCTCGCAACCGTCATGTCCGGAGTCTCTCCCTGCGGAATCGCATTGATGTAGAACGAAGCCCGCGCAAACCTGTCCGCCGCACGGTTCGTTCCCGGCAGCATCACCGTTCCGCCAATCCCCTTCCAGTACGTATCCAGCGCCAGCTGCTGATCAAACGCGGGTGAGTTCGTCATCACTTGATACTTGCGGTCATGATGAATCGTCTGCTTCCCGTCGATGTACTCCACAATGGCGCTGTCACCCGTCGCATCCGACATCGACAGATGCAGCGTCGCGAGTCTCTTCTCACCCGGCACATTCGCGGTCACCAACGTAAACGGCTCGTGCTCCAGCGCATCCACAGCCTCTGCCACCGTAGAGAAGTTATCCAGCACCCACTGTGCCCACAGTGAGATCGCCATCCCTGGCTTTCCTGCAACCGGCTTCGGATACTCCGACTCCTCCAGCCACAGCAGATTCGCCACCATACCCTTCTCATTCATCCCATCCGTCGTCGAAATGTCATACCCCGTCGCCACGACGCTTCCGTACTTCGATCTCCACTTCAACGACTGCGCTCCCACCTCCCCATTCCGCTCCATCCCGCGAGGCAGTATCCACAGATTCGTCCCTACATCCACCTTCCAATCCATCGAGCGAGAGGTAATCACCTCGCCGTCCGGCCCCAGGTAGACAGCCCGCGTACAAGCCCTGGCACGCCAGTCCGTAGCCGCTAAAACGCTAAGAACGAGAACGAAGCCGCACACCCTACGAGCCATCCTCGGCATAAAGACCTCCACCCGCAATAATCGGCAAGCATACAATAACTGCCAACCGCTACAGCCTAAGAAAAACTCGCCATCTGCGCTGTAAACTGGTCTGCAGGAGTTTATTCACGTGATCGAACTGGCAGCCTCCATCCTCGCCGCAGACTTCGCCCACCTCGCAGACGAGGTCGCAGCCGCCGAGCGCGGCGGCGCCACCATCCTCCACGTCGACATCATGGACGGCCACTTCGTTCCCAACATCACCTTCGGCCCTCCCGTCGTCAAGGCCCTCCGCCCCGTCACCAGGCTCCCCCTCGACTGCCACATGATGGTGGAAAACCCCGACGACTTCATCCAGGCCTTCGCAGAAGCTGGCGCCGACATGATGAGCGTCCACCAGGAGGTCTGCCGCCACCTCCATCGCACGCTCCAGCACATCGTCCAGCACGGTTTGCTCCCCGGCGTCGTCATCAACCCCGCCACCCCCGTCGACACCCTCATCGAAGTCCTTCCCATGCTGCACTATGTCCTCGTCATGAGCGTCAATCCCGGCTTCGGCGGCCAGAAGTTCCTGCCCCTGGCCCTCGACAAAATCGCCCACCTCACCGAACTTCGCGAAGAGATGGGACTCAACTTCCGCATCGAAGTCGACGGCGGCGTCGCTCACGATACCGTCTCTCAGGTCGTCGAAGCAGGAGCGGATATGCTCGTCGCCGGCTCCGCCATCTTCAGCCCCGGCAAAACGGAGCAGAACGCCCAGGAATTTCTTAAACTGGCGCGAGCAGCTATCCCGGCACAAGTCGCGTAGGAACGATTAGAATAAACACAGCCTGAGCGCCATTTTGCGCGAGGCGGATGGGGTCTATAGCGGATGAACAAGCGTTCTTTTTTTCCTAGTGTCCGGGCCAGCGCGTTAGCAGGAATGGCAATCGCAAGTCTCTTGATCGGATCCGTCAGCGCGATAGCGCAAGTCACGGGCTCCTCGCAGACCACGACCGACGCCAACGGGCAGCAGCAACAGAGCGTGACCCTCTCCGCAACACCCGACGCCAAGAAGGACAAGGTCGTCCAGTCCAAAGACACCAAAAAAGAGTACCGCAAAGAAAAGACGATGAAGGCGGTCGACAAGCCGAGCGACAAGCTCCCGGATAAGGTCCTCTACGACAAGGCCATCGACGCCACCAAGCGCGGACACTTCGATGTCGCCCGTCTCGATCTCCAGACCCTCCTCAACACCTATCCCGACTCGCAATATCAGATGAAGGCCAAGCTCGCCATCGCCGACAGCTGGTACAAAGAGGGCGGCACCGCAGCTCTCACCCAGGCCGAGCAGGAGTACAAGGACTTCATCACCTTCTTCCCCAACGCGCCCGAGGCCGCCGAGGCCCAGATGCGCGTCGGCGACATCTACTTCCGCCAGATGGACAAGCCCGACCGCGACTACGCCAAGGCCACTCACGCCGAAGAAGAGTACCGCCTGATGCTCCAGCAGTTCCCCGAATCGACGCTGGTGCCGCAAGCCAAGCAGCGTCTGCGCGAGGTGCAGGAGGTCATGGCCACGCGCGAAGCCTCGATCGCCGCCTTCTACGGCACGCATAACAACTATCCCGCGACCATCGCCCGCTACCAGACCGTCGTCGACACCTATCCGCAATACAGCCACATGGACGATGTACTGGTCGGCCTCGGCGACGCCTATGAATCTGAGGCACGCTACGTTCGCACCATGAAGCTCCCCGAAGCGGGCAAGGCAAGACTCGAAAAGATCTACGACGATCAAGCGATTGCCGCCTACGAAAAGGTCGTCCTCGAACACTCCGCCTCACCGCACGTTGAAGACGCGCGCGACCGACTCGATGCCATGGGTGTTCCCATTCCTACGCCCACGCCGGAGCAGGTTGCAGCCAGCGTCGCACTCGAAAACAGCCGCAGGCAGTATCGCCTTCAGGACCGGGCCCGTCTCCTGATCCTTCATCAGCCGGACGTCGTCATGGCAGCCCGTGATGGCGAACCCACGCTGGCCGACCCCACGCCGACCATCGCACCACACATCACAACCAAGATTCTGGCGGACTTCAAAGGCGCGATGAATCCCAACGCCCCCGCCGTCGATTCCACTACCCTGAACCCGAAGCCGGCAGCTGATGCTGCTGCTCCGGCCGCTGAAGCCGCAGCGCCAGCCCCTGCAACGCCGGCCGCACCGCTCCAATTCCAGGACGTTCCCGCCGCAGGGGCCGGCGACTCCACCGGAGCTGCTGTCATGACCAACACTGCACCGAGCACCCCAGCGGCAACAGGCACAGGCATCGGTGGCGTCGAGATCATCACACCCGGAGCAACAGCGTCCCCCGCGGCAACAGCACCTCCCACAACAGCCCCCGCAGCAGCTCCAGCGACGGCAACCCCGGCCGCGGACAACGGCGGTCTCAAAGCCGTCGGGCCTACTCCTAACGCGGGAACACTTCCCGCCGTTGAAAAGGCCGCCGACGCTCCGAACGCCGTCAACGACATCACACCTGGCACGCAGGCCGCCGCGCAGACCGGAAACGCCAACGGAAAGAACGGAAAGCCAGCCTTCGACAAGAGCGAAGAGTCAGACAGCAAGCACAAGAAGAAGAAGGGCCTGTCCAAGCTGAACCCGTTCTAAACACCTGAGCACTCCAAAAAAGAGGATGAGGCCATTGGCTTCATCCTCTTTTTGTTGCTCGCTGGAGCAGTGTGCAGTCAGGAAGATTGATTGACAACGACGCGGCGGCGAACACGCGGCCCAAACAGGATTGCAGAGAGCAAAATCAGAGCTAGAATACCCAGCAAAATGGAAAACATTGGACTCAGAGAGATGCGTGGGTGCGCACCGCCCTGGCCATGCGCTGCCGTGACATGCGAGAGATGCCCGCCCACTACATATGCACTTCCCGACAGCGACTCATCCGTCTCATAGACCGCATTTCCGCCCAACACAATGGTGTCCCCGCCGACTCTCGCCTGCGAATCCACAACAGCATTGCCGCCGATGACGGTAGCGCCGCCTTCCACGCGCCCACTCAGGTTGAGGCTGCCGAACAACACCAGCACATGCCCCGTCAGGTCGCCCTCCACCTGTACCGAGCAGAAGATGCAGGTCGCGTTATGCACCTGCTGACCCGACGCAACGTAGATATCCTCACCGAAATAGGTCCGATTGCCCGGCGACTGGCCTAACGCGGCCGAGGCGAGCACGACTGTAAAAAATAAGCTGCGGAGCGCGTGGGTAGGCAAGGTTCCCCCAAAGATAAAAGCATGCATCCGTTGATACGCAGAAGGCAGCAGGCAGGTTCCCAAACTTCAGAATCCGCCATCTGCTCAGTAAACAGCCACGCTAGAACCCGCGGCCCCCAGGATATGCCGGAAACTGATACCGGTTACGCCGGACAACGTAAACGATCAACCAGATCACCCCGACAAGAATTATCAGCGGAGCGAACGGCAGCAGCAGCCAGATGCGTCCCGGCATCACTGTCTGCTCACCCCGAATCGCAGCACCCGTGGCAAGCCTCGTCTCCCCCGCGGCAATGGCCACATCTCCACCAACCGAGGCGTCATGACCCATCACCAGATCTCCGCCCAGCGAAGCAACATCGCCCGCAATATTACGGTCGGCATCCACCGTTATCGTTCCCAGGAAGGTAGCAATATCGCCCCTTACATCGCCATGAACGCGCACCGTACAGAAGGCGCAAGCGATATCGCCGGCGGACTCGCCATCGGCGACCACAATATCAATCCCAACCCCAACGCGATCCTGTGAGGAGTTCGCGAAGGCCAGGGTTACAGCGGGTATCAGCAGGGCAACAGCCAGGAGCAGTCTACGCATGGAAGACCTCGTGGATTAGTGTACGGCGGGGCAGGCTTTCCGTGAAGGCGAACCGCCCTAAACCAACTTGCACTCAGCCCAAGGCCACGCGCAAAGCTCGGTGGATGCTAACCTTAACATACCGATGAGCCAGGAACTTCCAAAAGCATACGATCCGTCAGTTATTGAACAACGCTGGGCCGAGTACTGGGTCAAGGAACATCTGTTTGACGTTCCGACACCCGAAACTACGCACGACGCTGCAAAGAAGTTCACCATTCTTCTGCCCCCGCCCAACGTCACCGGCCGTCTCCACATGGGCCACATGCTCAACCAGGCCGAGATGGACATCCTCACTCGCTGGCACCGCATGCGCGGCGAAACCTCCCTCTGGGTCCCCGGCACCGACCACGCCGGCATCGCCACCCAGATGATGGTCGAGCGCCAACTCAAAGAAGAAGGCAAAAATCGCAAGGATCTCGGCCGCGCAGCCTTCGTCGAAAAGGTCTGGGCCTGGCGCGAGGTCTACGGCGGAGCCATCCTCGACCAGATGAAGCGCCTCGGCGCCAGCGTCGACTGGTCCCGCGAGTACTTCACCATGGACGACCGCCTCTCCCCCGCCGTCAACGAGGCCTTCGTCCGCCTCTACGAGCAGGGCCTCATCTACCGCGGCGCCTACATCGTCAACTGGGACCCCAGCATCCAGACCGCCGTCTCCGACCTCGAGGTCGAGCACGAAGAGCGCGTCGGCAAGCTCTACCACATCCGCTACCCACTAGCCGACGGCAGCGGCTCCATCGTCATCGCCACCACGCGCCCCGAGACCATGCTCGGCGACGTAGCCGTAGCCGTAAACCCCACCGACGAGCGCTACCTAGCACCTTCAAGGAAAACTAGTCCGCTTACCACTAAGCGAGATCAACGGTAGTCCAGCACGCGAGATCCCCATCCTCGCCGACGACTGGGCCAAACCCGAGTTCGGCACCGGCGCCGTCAAGGTCACGCCCGCGCACGACGCCAACGACTTCGCCATCGGCCAGCGCCACAACCTGCCGAACCTCACCATCCTCGACGAGACCGCCCACGTCCTCCTCCCCGGCTCGCCCTACCACGGCCTCGACCGCTACGAAGCACGCGAACGAATCATCGCAGACCTCACCGCGCAGAACCTCCTCGTCGAGATCAAAGACCACACCAACGCCATCGGCCTCTCGCAGCGCACCGGCGTCGTCATCGAGCCGCGCCTCTCCCAGCAGTGGTTCCTCGCCGTCAACAAAACGCCCAACACCGGCGGCGACAGCATCGCGGCCAAAGCCATCGCAGCCGTCGCCCAGGGCCACATCAAGTTCACGCCCGACCAGTACCGCAAAACCTACGACGAGTGGATGAAGAACATCTACGACTGGTGCATCTCCCGCCAGCTCTGGTGGGGCCATCGCATCCCCGCGTGGCACTGCCAAGCCTGCGCAGGCATCACCGTCTCACGCACAACGCCGACCACATGCGGCAACTGCAACTCAGCCGACATCACGCAGGAGACCGACGTCCTCGACACCTGGTTCTCCTCCGGCCTGCTTCCCTTCACCGTCTTCGGCTGGCCCAACCCCGACCCCGACACCGGCATGCCGGACCTCACGCCCGACCTAGCCACCTTCTACCCCACCGACCTCCTTGTCACCGGCTTCGACATCCTCTTCTTCTGGGTCGCCCGCATGGTCATGCTCGGCACTCACTTCATGCTCGACGTCCCCATGCCCGACGGCAGCCACCGCACCCTCGCCGACGCCGTCCCCTTCCGCGAGGTCTACATCCACGGCCTGGTCCGCGACGCCGACCGCCAGAAGATGTCCAAGACCAAGGGCAACGTCATCAACCCCATCGACATCATCGAGCGCTTCGGCACCGACGCCGTCCGCTTCACCCTCGCATCGATGGCCTCCCCCGGCACCGACATCGCCTTCTCCGAAGCCCGCACCGAAGGCTACCGCGCCTTCGCCAACAAGATCTGGAACGCCGCCCGCTTCCTCTTCATGAACATCGAGAACGCGAAGGCCGCGGGCTAA